>NZ_CP056775.1:870000-2145000 GCF_016894445.1 Dyadobacter sandarakinus | reverse complement strand
AATTTTTCTTTTTCGAGGATGGTGACATGGTATCCCTGTTTTTTCAGGTATGAAGCTGCCACACTGCCGGCAGGACCGGCCCCAATCACAACGACATCAACAATTTGCATATCAGGCATTTTTAACTTTTTGTATCAGTTTTTCTTTATCAACAAATGAGAAGCAGGTCACAAACGCGCTCACTGTCACTCCCAATATGCCGTGCATGGACACGTTCTGGCCGGTCAGGTGCAGGTTTGGGATTCTGGTACGGGTATTAATCTGCGTGCGGGCGGGTGTACGCGAATCCTTCATAATCCCATACATTGCGCCGTCGCGACTGCCTACGTAATCCCGGAAAGTCAGCGGCGTGGCACTATGGACGGACTTGATCATTGTCCCGATACCGGGAAATACCGTCTCGAGCCTTGCCATAACCCGGGCTTCCTTTTCTCTTTTAAACGTTTCATATTCTGCGGAGCGGTTTCCCGGCTCTGCGACCGTTTTCACGGTGTGCGCCCATCGCTCGGTTTCGGCGACGTTCATATAGGTCATGATGGACATGGAGTCCGCATATTCCCCGGTTTTCGTGATGTAGGGTGTACATATAAAGGTGGTTTGCGGCCAGGTGTCATTTTCATACGTTACACTGCCCCAAACATCTTCAATATGATGCTGGTAAATGTTATAATTCAGGTATTTAAATGTTTTTTCATGAAAAATAACATGCACCAGAAATGCCGGTAAACTATTTTCAAGACCCTGAACACGGCTCCGGTACACTTTCAGAAAACGGTCTTCCCCGAAAATGTCAATGGTAACTGCCGGATGAATGTTCGATATGAACTCTTTGCCCCGGAAACGATCACCTGCTTCTGTCACTACCTCCGTCACCAGGCCTTCCTCATTATAGTTGGCAGACACTACTTTCTGACGCTTGAAAATGTGTCCGCCGTGCTTTCGAATGGTACGGCTGAGCTGGATTGCAATTTGCGACCCGCCGTCCGCGAACCTGTAAGCTCCTGAAAGATAGCTGTTCAGGATCAATGCATGTACGTAAAACGGGGTGCGCTCCCGCACGCCGGCATACAGCAGATTAGATCCCGCCAGCACATTTCTCAAACGCACATTATCCGTAACAGACGCAATGTAATCGTGCGCGTTCAGCTCCATAACTTCCTTGTCCATCTGGTAATTCTCACCCGAGGTACGCAGGTTGTAGAGCGGAAACTTGTCACATATTTCCAGGATCTTGTCGCAATACTGGTTTACTGCGTCAGCTTCCTCCGGAAAAGAGCTGATCAGCGTGGCCCTGAAATTCTCCATTCCCTGAGGATACCGGTACTCACAGCCATCCTCAAACCGGATCACATCAAACCGGTCTTCATCCAGCCGTTTAAGTTTCAGGTGTTCGAGCACGCCGAAGTATTTAAAAAACTGGTAAAGACTACCGCCCGGGTTCATACTGCCCACGTAATGCACGCCTGTATCAAAAATCCTTTTGTCACGACTGTAAACCTGCAGGAGGCCGCCGATCTGGTGGTTTTTTTCAAGCACTGCCACGCTGTATCCCTCCATGGCCAGGATCGCAGCACAGGCAAGTCCGCCCAGTCCGCTCCCGAGGATTACGAAGTCAAACTCCTTTTCGGCTGTGGAAGATTGCATTTAAAAGTTCAATGGAAAAGTTGAAAAGACGATTCTTACTTTTCGGCAGGCATTTCGCCGGCCGATCTCAGGATAAAAAGAACGTTGGAGGTGGTAGTGGAATGTGCCTGCATTTCGCAGCTTAGTCCGTGCCTGCCCGCAAATTCGCGGATGTAAGCTGAGGAAAAAAAATGAAAATCGTTTTCCTTTTTATTAAAGGAAAACAGCCCGGTCGAAAGCCGCTCGGTAGTCAGCGTCTGGCGATGTTTCTGCTGGTCGTCGGTTACGCCGTCCCGGAGAAAGATAATGCCTCCCGGATTAAGTGCCGATACGCAGCTTTCCAGCACCTTATGCTGGTCAGGCGCCGAAAGGTAGTGCAATACATCATTGAGAAAAATGACGTCCTGCCGGCCGAAATCGGTATCCAGTGCATTGCCCTGGTGGAAAGTTAGCCGGGTGTTTTTGTGATAGCTGTGCTGTGCGATGCTGATCTTTTCTTCATCGTAGTCCAGCCCGGTGATCAGCCTGTTTTCATTTTTATAATGCAGGTAAAAAGAAAGGTAACCATAGCCGCATCCAATATCCAGAATGTTGTTCCTGGCGCCGACCAATGTATTGTACCGTGCAAAATTCGCACTTTCCAGCCTCCACTTGATCCTGAAATACCATTCGAGCACCGGACCTTTGAAGACGTAGTTGGTAAAAATCTTGTGTTTCAGGTACGAAGTCGTTTCCACTTCATTCCTGAATGCTGCATATTCACTTTTAAAATGAGCGCTGATGTTCCGGGTCTGATCACGCAGCTGTGTTCCCCAGGCGCCACTGTGAAGTTGCAGCGGCGGCAATACACGCACATGCAGTTCACCTGAACTGATTAGAAAATCGTTTTTGGGAAGCACGTCTGCCGGGCCGTGAATGAGTACGGGCTGTATGTCGAGCCCGAGCTGCCCCGCCAGAAAGAATGCACCTTTGTGAAAACGCCCCATATCCCCATGATCTGATCGGGTACCTTCGGGGAAAATCAGCAGGGAATATCCATCAGCAACCAGCTGCCGCAGCTTTTCTATATTTTCCTCCGCGCCGTCATCCGTGTACACATACCCCGCATACCGGATGACCGGCCCGAAGAAAGGTGATTTGTACACCCAGCTCTTGACCATCAGCACAATCTTCGGGCTGAGCATGATGGCAAGCAGAATATCCAGGAAAGAGGTATGGTTGGCAATCAGGATGACCGGTCTGGAACTATCAAGATTTTCAAGGCCCCGGAAGCGCTTTTTTACATGCGGGCCGGAGTAAATCACTGTTTTTGCAAAAAATGCAATACAGCGGTTGAGCATCGCCACTTTTCTCTTCCGTGAAAACGGCAGCAAAATAAGTATCAGAAGGATGATCTGAAGAAGCAGGCAGCCCACCAGAAAGTACAGGAAACTTGATACACTGAGAATGAACGGAAGTAAGGTAACGGGTGCTTTCCCGCGGCGGGTCCTGTGGCTCACAAACAAGCCAAATAATACAGGTTGCACGATGAAGGAAATAAGAAGAATGCACAGGATCCCCAGCACGCTGATCACCGAGACGGAATGTATGGCCGGGTGCTCTGCAAAGAACAATGCGCCAGTTCCAATGATGGTGGTGGTAGCCGACAGTAGGATGGCCGACTGGTAGGAGCGGAGCGTGTCCCTCCCGTACTTGTACTTGCTGAGCAGTCCGTCGGTCACGAAAATGCTGAAATCGTCGCCCAGGCCAAAGATGAATGTCGTAACAATTACATTCACAAAGTTGAAGCGGATGTCGAGCAGGGCTGCAATGCCCAGGATCCAGATCCAGCTGATCACCATCGGCAGGAATGAAAGCAATGTCAGTTCCAGCCGTCCGTAAACCAGCAGCAGGGTCAGGAACACGATCCCGGCGGAAACCAGCAGCAGATAGTTGAAATCGTTTTTCACCAAAGTCAGTAGCTCTCCGGCCAGCTCGCCGCGGTCAAATAGCTCGGCTCCCTGAATCTGCCGCAATTCCGACTTCACCGCCGCAAGCTTTTCATTGGGCACGATGAGGGTGGAGATCAATGTGGTTTTTTCGGGCTTGGTATCAATAAGGTTATGAATGCCGAGCTCGGTAAAAATCGTATCCAGCGGTACCGGAGCCTGGTACTGGCCCGCAATCCATTGTTTAAAATCATTGAAAGCAAATGCATTGAACCCGCTTTGTGCCGCCGCCCGGTCGAGTGCGCCAAAGGTCTTTTCCTTTCTTTTCATGTTCCAGAAGCTGTGCCAGGCGCTGTTGCGGGCGAGGCTTACTTCTGCGGGAAGCAGGAAGGTGCCGGAAGAGGCAAAGCTGGTGATCTGGTTGGCCGACCGTAGCCGGGACAGTTCTTCATAAATGCGGTAGTTGATCCCTGCTGCCTGCCAGAAGGAAGCGTGGGTGGCGAAAACATACAACCTTTTTTCTGCATGCGGGTTAATGCCCGTCAGCTGCTCCTCGCGCCGGCTCAGGTCAGGGTTTTGGATGCTCAGATTGTCAAAGCTGCTGTCAAACTGCGTAAACTGGGCGTAATACAGGAAAACCAGGGTGAGCACAGCCACTATTGCAGCCAGTATTTTCCTGGAAAACCTGGGCAGGGAAGGCAGAGTAAAAATGCGCACCGCAGGCGAGCTCCGGTAGTCAAAGGAAAATGCGGCAAGTACGACGGGGAGGACGATCAGGGTAAAAGCTGCGGCCCCAAGCAGGGCGAGGGAGGAGAAAAAACCGAAATCTTTGAGAACGGCAGAGTTGGCGAACGTCAATGCGCCGAATGCCATGATGGTGGTAAAGCTTCCTGTAAGCAAAGGTGAGCTAACTTCTCTGATTGCCAGCGGGATAGATCGTGTATGTCGCAGGTGGGTGAAGAAGTGAAATGCATAGTCCAGCAATATGCCGAAAATGACAGCGCTGGTAGCCAGCGAAATGCCGGAAACTTCCGGCCTGACATAGCCAGTGATTCCCAGGGCAAACACACATCCAAACAGTCCTGGCAGGATGAGGTACAATGGAATGAGGAGCTTGCGGTAGTACAAAACCAAAAGGAGCAGAATCAGTCCCATGGCCACCATGGAAGTGAAGTAGGAGTCTTTCTTGACCTGTAAAGCGTTCCGGGCTGAAATCTCGAAAGTGCCGAAATAGCTAAACTGGTGCTTGGGATAATGCTTGTTCCATCGTGTGCGGAAAGCTTCCATTTTATTGAAGAGCACCACATTCTGGTCCGAGTTGCCCGAGTCGTAGGCAGTGGATGCAAAAACGAGTACCGTACTCCGGTCTTTCGAAAACATCAGCCCGTCGTCCAGTGTCATCCCGCCCGCATTGTTATTCGCATTCAGCAATCTGAAGTACGGAGTGGTGAGGTTGAGCGGGTCATTGATGATAAATTGTTTGAGAAAGCTGCCGCCCGGATTAAGCAGCTGCTTGCGAACGCCTGCCACCGATTTCCTGATCGAATCTGGATGGATTTTCAGGGCAATATACCGGTAATAAGCGCTGTCGATCAGCTCGGGAAAATGGGCAAATGCGTACTGGTAAAGATCTTCCTGCACATACGGACGCTCAGCCTGTACATTGGTCACCAGCCCGCTTGTGTGGGCCGACATGGAGTCGGCAAAGGCCTGTACAAGTGCGCGGGCGTCATCTGTGGTGCTTTCTTCCGGTACATGAATGGAAAAAACGATCTGATTGATGATGTTTTTGCTCTCGATCAGGCGGTTGAACTCCTCGAAGCTTTTGCCTTTGGGCAGGGTAGCAAAGATGCTTTCGGTAACCCGCAGCCGCGATATTCCGAAGCACAGGAAAATGACCAGGAGAAGCAGGGCGGAGAAGAAAACGGATTTGTGACCGGTCAGTAATTTATGCAGCCTTAAAAGCAAATCTCCGATCATCGAAAAAGGGAAGCGAGTGTATCACAAAATTAAGCAAATCAATAGTTCAGGCAACTTTTGGAGGGTTCTGACCCTGGTGCTTCCGGTTTGCCAAAGCCGCAAAAAAAGGTTTATTTTACACCCACTTACATTACGACGTCACTAAATGAATCGCATTTCATTAGCTCAAATTGAGCAGTATGCCCTTGAAAAAAAGGAATTTATATTAGAAGACAGCGCCCTCCGGAAAATTTCAGAATCCTACCAGTTTTTAACTACTTTTTCGAAAGATAAAATTATTTACGGGATCAATACGGGCTTCGGCCCCATGGCACAGTACCGCATTGAATCTGATAAACTGAACCACTTACAGTACAATCTCATCCGCAGCCACTCGAGTGGGATCGGCCGTGCGCTGGACGAAACTTATGCCCGGAGTGTGATGGTGGCGCGGCTCAATGCATTTCTTCAGGGCAACTCGGGCGTGAGTACCGGCGTGATCCGTCAGCTGGTGATCTTTCTGAATGAAGGCATTGTGCCCGAAATTCTGGAACATGGCAGTGTAGGGGCGAGCGGCGATCTTGTGCAGCTCTCACATCTTGGTCTGAACCTCATTGGGGAGGGATATGTGTACCAAAACGGCGTGCGGACAAAGGCCAGTGACGTTCTGGACCAGAAAGGCATCAAGCCGCTCAGGCTCGAACTCCGTGACGGGCTCGGGCTGATCAACGGAACTTCATGCATGACCGGCATAGCGGCTGTGAACCTGATTTATGCCAAACGATTGCTGCAATGGGCGGTAGCGGCCTCGGCCATGCTGAATGAGGTCATTGAGGCATTTGACGATTCGTTTTCGCGGGAGTTGAATGCCGTCAAGCACCATCGCGGCCAGCAAACCATCGCTCAGCAAATGCGCAACTTCGTAGCGGGAAGTAGGATGATCCGGAGCCGTGAGGAACTTTTCAGGGACGACACGGCCATGCAGCGTAAAGAATTTGACCGCAAAATACAGGAGTATTATTCCATCCGCTGCGTACCCCAAATCCTGGGTCCCGTGCTCGATACCTTACTTTATGCACAGGAAGTAATTGAAAATGAGCTCAACTCTACGAATGATAATCCGATCGTCAGTCCTGAGGAAAACAATGTTTTTCACGGAGGTAACTTTCACGGGGATTATATTTCGCTGGAAATGGATAAGGTCAAGATTGTACTGACCAAATTGTCGATGCTGATGGAGCGGCAGCTGAACTTTCTCATGAATAGCAAGCTGAACGGGAAGTTTCCACCTTTCCTCAATGCAGGAACCTGGGGCCTCAACTTCGGTTTTCAGGGGGTACAGTTTACTGCTACCTCTACCACCGCGGAAAACCAGTCGCTGTCCACGTCAGTATATGTGCACAGTATTCCCAATAACAATGATAATCAGGACATTGTAAGTATGGGTACCAACAGTGCGGTCATCGCCAAGCAGGTCCTGGACAATACTTTCCAGGTGATGTCCATCCACATCATGGCGATCTGCCAGGCAGTGGACCTGCTTGATACGGAAGAGCGTGAAAGGCTGAGCCCCAACTGCAAATCCATTTACAACCAGATTCGCAGGCTGGCACCATTCGTGATCGAGGATGTGCCTCAGTCTGATAATATCGCAGCAGTTTTTGAATACATCAAAGAAACACCTTTTACACTATGAGTTGTGCATTGGTAACAGGTGCGTCAAGAGGGTTGGGCCGTGCGATTGCAGTGCAACTGGCTATCGATCATGGGCTTTATATTCTGGTTAATTATTCCTCCAATCACGAAGCCGCACAGGAAACACTGGCTGAGATCAGGGCTGCCGGCGGTGACGGCGTACTTCTTCAGTTTAATGTAGAGGTCAAAAGTGAGGTAGATGCAGCCCTGAATACCTGGAAAGAACAGAACGAAGACAAGCACATCAGTGTTCTGGTCAACAATGCAGGGATTACCAGGGATGGATTGTTCATGTGGATGCCGGAGAAAGACTGGGACGATGTGATGAATACTTCGGCAAAAGGCTTGTTTAATGTAACGCAGAACGCCATCCAGCAAATGCTGCGCAAGCGTACCGGCCGGATTGTGAATGTGGCATCGGTATCGGGTATGAAAGGCGTTGCAGGACAAACAAACTACTCCGCTGCGAAAGGGGCGATCATAGCTGCCACCAAAGCACTGGCGCAGGAAGTGGCAAAAAGGAAGATCACCGTGAATGCGGTGGCGCCCGGATTTATTACGAGTGATATGACCAAGGACCTCAACGAAGCCGAGCTGAAACCAATGATACCCATGAACCGATTTGGCACTGCCGGAGAGGTGGCACATCTGGTCAGTTTCCTGGTTTCTGAAAAAGCTGCGTACATTACGGGCGAAGTCATCAACATCAACGGAGGAATTTATTCTTAATACATGGGTCATCGTGTCGTTATTACCGGAATTGGCATTTACTCCTGCCTGGGTGAAAACCTGAGCGAGGTGACCCAATCGTTATATTCGGGTAAAAGCGGCATTGTTTTCGATCCGGCACGAAAAGACTTTGGCTTCCGCTCTGCACTGACGGGTATGGTCTCTGAACCAGACCTGAAAAATTATCTCTCGCGCCGCCAGCGCATGGGCATGCACCAGCCGGCCATGTACGCATATATGGCCACCCGCGAAGCCATGGAGCAGTCGGGGCTGGATGCAGATTATCTCGAAAAGACCGAAACCGGGATCATTTACGGAAATGACAGTACAGCCGCATCGGTGGTAGAGGCGGTGGACAAGGTGAAGGAAAAACGTGATACCACTTTGATCGGGAGCGGCGCGATATTCCAGAATATGAACAGTACGGTCAACATGAACCTTTCAACGATTTTCCGGCTGAAAGGCATCAACTTTACCCTGAGTGCTGCCTGTGCGAGCGGTTCCCACTCGATTGGAATGGGCTACCTGATGATCAGTCAGGGTCTGCAGGAACGTGTGGTATGCGGTGGGGCACAGGAAATCAATCCGGCTGCGATGGCCAGTTTCGACGGTCTTGGTACCTTTTCTGTGCGCGAATCAGAGCCGACGCGGGCATCCCGGCCTTTCGACCGCGACCGCGACGGACTTATTCCGAGCGGCGGTGCCGCGACAGTTATCCTGGAATCCTACGAAGCTGCAAAGAAACGCGGTGCGCCGATCCTTGCAGAACTTCTGGGATATGGCTTCTCTTCGAATGGGGATCACATCTCCAACCCCAGCATGGACGGCCAGGTAAGATCCTTGCAAATGGCCCTGAAACAAGCCGGCGTAGCTACATCCGACATCGATTACATCAATGCGCACGCTACCTCCACGCCGGTGGGTGACGGGAGTGAGGCACGGGCTATATTTGAGGTTTTTGGCGGCAATGTACCGGTGAGCTCCACCAAGTCCATGACAGGACATGAGTGCTGGATGGCAGGTGCCAGCGAGATCGTCTACACGTTGCTGATGATGCAAAATTCTTTTATTGCCCCCAATATCAACTTTGAGAACCCCGACGAGGATTCCGCACGGATCAACATCGTCGCAGAAACCCGGCAGCAGCCTGTCAACTGCTTTCTCTCCAATTCCTTCGGCTTCGGCGGCACCAACTCTACGCTGATCCTGCGCAAAGTATAGCCTGCCGGCTTCGTGTGTTTTTCGCAAGCGGCTGCTTGCACCTGTCAAAAATCATTAAATTTGTAAACCAAATTACTGCGGCAGATAGCAGGAAAGAAGCTTTACAAGCTATTTTTGAGGTGCGGCAAAATTTGGATATCCTTTAAACTATCAGTAACTATAACCCCATTTAAGCCATGCATGCTAACGACGTTAAAATGACCTGGGAAGAAGTAATTGAAGATATCAGGGATTTTCTTGCGGAAGAATTTGAGGTAGACAAGCACTTGATCATCCCGCAGAACAGCCTGAAAGATACACTCGATCTGGATAGTCTGGATTACGTGGACCTGGTGGTACTCATTGAAGAAAACCTGAACGTCAAGATCACAGGGGAGGATTTCAGGGGAATTGTCACCTTCGGGGACTTCTATCAGCTTGTTCGCCGGAAACTTGGATTATAGTTCATGAGCCGTTGGGATGGGAAGACCAGAGGGTCGCTGACGGGTTACAAAATATTTCTGTATTTTATCAGGACATTCGGTCTTGGTGCTGCTTACGGACTTCTTAAAATCGTCACTTTCTACTATTATCTCTTCGCTGCCCGGCCGCGGGCAGCGTTGAAATCATTTTACAGCCAGGCCCTCCAAATTACGGGCAGGGAAGCGCAACAACTTATCCGAAGGAATTTCTATGTTTTTGGTCAGACCCTGGTGGACAGGGCTGCATTTCTTTTGGGTAAAGAAAATGAGTTCAGGATCCGCTTTGAGAATGAGCAGTACCTGATTAACATTCGGGAGGAGGGGAAAGGTGGCATTTTACTAAGCGCACACCTGGGTAACTGGGAAACTGCCGGCAATCTGCTCAGAGGCCGCATTACTGCTTCAATCAACGTGGTTATGCTGGATGCTGAAGTGGAGAGTATCAAAAAGTTTATGGATGTGTCCACCGGAGGTTCCAGGTTCAGGATTATCGCCATCAAAGATGACCTTTCGCATGTGATCGCAATCCGCAATGCCTTGATCAACAATGAACTGATTGCGATCCATGCAGACCGTTACATGGAAGGCGCCCGCTTTCTCGAAGTCGATTTTCTTGGAAATAAGGCAAAGCTTCCGATGGGCCCGTTTGTGATTGCATCCAAGTTTGATGCACCGGTGACCTTTGTTTTTGCTGCTAAGGATGGCAGCCGCAGCTATCACCTGAGCGCCACCCAGCCGGTATACGGACGTATGAAGCCGCAGGAAATGGCACTCCTGTACGTGGCGGAACTGGAAAAGAAAGTCCGCGACTATCCGGAACAGTGGTTTAATTACTTCAATTTTTTTAGTGAATGATAATCAGTAAAGAGGCAATTTCCGGTTACATCCCGCATCGCGCACCCTTTATCATGATTGATAACCTGCTAAGCGCATCCGCTGAGGAGTTTAAGTCTGATTTCCTGATCCATGATCAGAATATGCTGGTACAAAATGGCTTTTTTCAGGCAACCGGCCTGATTGAAAACATGGCGCAAACATGTGCAGCATCATTTGCATACCTCGACAGAGCGGCTCAGGGAGAACCCAAAATAGGGTTTATAGGGGCGATCGGGAGGCTGGAAGTTACCGAACTTCCGCCAGTAGGAGCGGTGATACAAACCGTGGTGACTCCCCTCCATCAGCTCGGAAATATTTACCTTGTAAAAGGGGAAAGTTTCATGGAAGGACGTATATTGCTCGGTTGTGAGATCAAAATTGTGGTCTCGCCATGACGCTCCTGACATTGTGAATGGGTTATGATTGCTTCCGAAATAGAAATTGATATAAGATTTAGTGAAACCGATGCCATGGGTGTTGTGTGGCATGGCAATTACCTCAAATTTTTTGAAGACGGCCGGGAGGCATTCGGCAAAACATACGGCCTTGAGTACCTGACTATATTTGACAAAGGTTACTTTACACCCATTGTCCGCTCCGAAATAGATCATAAAGCTCCGGTATACTATGGGCAGGTGATTAAAGTAATTACCCGGTACGTGCCCGCCAAATCTGCCAAAATCCAGTTCGAGTATGAAGTGGTAAACCTCACCACCAAAGAATTGTGTGCAGTAGGGAAGACCGTACAGGTTTTTCTCGAACGTGAAACCAGGCTGCTTGAACTGATCAACCCCGATTTTTACAGGCAGTGGAAAGAGGATAACAACGTTTAAAACTGCATTTTCAAAGACAACCACCCATAGCAGCCGAATTGCCAAAATGATTTTTATAGGCGCCGAAGAAATAATCAGTCCTTTGGGCGATGGTATAGAGAGCAACTGGAAAGCCCTGACTGAAAACCGTTCGGGAATTGCGGCCGTTCCGTCGGCAGGGTTTGATAAGAGTACGCTTTACCTTTCCAGAATACCCGGCCTGATTGTCTGCAACAAGTTCCAGACGCTTATTTATACGATCATCAAGAGGCTTCAGACGCGTATGGACCCTGCCATCATACAGTCTGAAAAAACGCTGCTCCTCATCAGCTCCACCAAAGGGGCACTCGACCCGCATACAACAGATCCGTTTACAGAAACACTTGCTTCGCTGCAGAGGATTTTTCAACTGGTACATACGCCCGTCGTTATTTCAAATGCATGCATTTCAGGGGTACTGGCGATCAATACTGCATATCAGCTCATAAAATGTGGAAAGTATGAGCACGTACTGGTGATCGGCTGCGACGTGATTTCGGATTTTATCGTCTATGGTTTTCAGTCACTTTTTGCCGTGAGCGATAAGCCCTGCAAACCGTTTGATGCAAACCGGAATGGTATCACGCTGGGAGAAGGCTGTGGGGCAGTACTTGTTTCGGCAAGCAGGGACGTATATGGCGAACAACCTGCCGTACTACTGGCTGGTGCCGGCGCCAATGATGCCAACCACATCTCAGGTCCGTCAAGAACCGGGGAGGGACTGTACCGGTCGGTAGTAAAAACGATGAAGATGAACAACGTAGGGGAAGATGAAGTAGACTTTATTTCTGCACATGGTACCGCAACGGTATTCAATGATGAAATGGAGTCGATTGCATTTGACAGGCTAGGATTAAGTGATGTTCCGCTTAATAGTATGAAGGGATATTTCGGTCATACGCTGGGTGCTGCAGGCGTGATTGAAGTTTGCGCATCGGTCAAGATGATGCAAGCAGGAACCATGTTGAAAAGCGCCGGTTTTGAAGAATCTGGAACCTCTAAAAAACTTAACGTTGTTAGACAAAATAGTAATGCATTGATTAGCACGATGTTAAAAACTGCATCAGGTTTTGGAGGCGGCAATGCATCATTGATGATCAGACAGCTATGACATCCATCACCAGCTTTTGCCGGATCACGGAGATGCAATGCATTGTCGATTACAAGGTACTCGTACACCGGGATGCCGGCTCAGAAGATCCCTGGCTCAAACAGATATATAAGGAGCAGGAATTTGTTTATCCCAAATTCCACAAAATGGATATGCTCACCCAGGCAGGGGTACTGGCATGCGAGCTAATCCGGCGCGCAAGGCCCGGTATCATGAATTACCCGGATGATGGTATTGCCCTGCTTTTTGCAAATTGTTCGTCCAGTGCAGATACGGACCTTCGTTTTATACGCTCGTACGATCAAGGCGGCGCTCCCAGTCCTTCGCTGTTCGTGTACACGCTACCCAATATTGTACTGGGAGAAATTGCAATTTTGAACAAATGGTACGGCGAGCAGATGTTTGCTGTTTTACCTAAATTCGCAGGCTCTTTTTACACCGATTATGCGCCGGTAGTGATGTCAACGGGAGCTGCCGCACTGCTTTGCGGCTGGATTGAAGTGGTGGGAAACAAGGTCGACGTTTTGTTATTTTTAGTTGAACATACTGCTGATAATGTGCTGGAATTCAGTGCAGATAGCATCGAGTCGTTAAAGCAGCAGGATAGTTCGTTATCAGACTTAAAAGAAAGCTCAACTTACCTTAGCGATGGATACATTAAAGGAGGATCTTAAAAAACAGATTATTGAACAGCTGAATCTGGAAGAAATTGCACCGGCCGACATCCAGGACGATACGTTGCTCTTCAACGACGCCGGGCTTGGCCTCGACTCCATTGATGCACTGGAGCTTATCGTGTTGCTGGATAAGTACCACGGCATTCAGGTAACCAATCCGGACGAGGGAAAAAATGCATTCCGCTCTGTCAATGCAATGGCGGAGTACATCCGGAACAAAAGGGATTAACACATGCAAAGCGGCGTACGGATTACGGGTATTGGCATTGTTTCGGCCACCGGGTTGTCGGCGGAGGAAAACCTGGCATCGCTGACCGGATCAAAAACCGGCATCGGACTGGCGCGCCACCTGCCTGGCCATGAGGGGCTGCTGGCTGGTGAGGTCAAGGCTTCCAATGATAAGCTGAAGGCCATGCTTGCGCTGAACACTGCATACGTTTCCCGTACCTCGCTGCTCGGTATGCTGGCCGCCCGGGAAGCTTGGGGCAGTCACCGGCACAACCCGGAACTGCGCACAGGTCTGATTGCCGCCACGTCAGTAGGGGGAATGGATCGCAGCGAGTTGTTCTACAAAAACCTGGTCTCAGGTTCTGAACCGGATTATGCATTGCTCAAAACGCATGATAGCGGCAGTACCACCGAAAAAATAGCGGATTACCTGGGTATTCGGGGCTACGTCACCACCTTGTCCACAGCCTGCTCGTCAGGTGCGAATGCCATCATGCTCGGCGCGCGAATGATCCGCCAGGGCAAGCTGGACCGCGTGCTCGTGGGAGGAAGCGACGCGCTCACTTCGTTTACAGTCAATGGTTTTCGCTCGCTGATGATCTATGATGAGCAATGGTGCCGTCCATTTGACGAGTCACGTAGTGGTCTCAACCTCGGTGAAGGTGCTGCATTCCTGCTTTTGGAAAATGAAAAAAGCATTTCATTTTCCGGTGCAAAAACGCTGGCGCTTGTTACCGGCTGGGCTAATGCTGCTGATGCCTACCACCAGACAGCCTCCTCGCCGGAAGGTACCGGCGCTACGCTGGCGATTGGTCAGGCAATTGCACGATCCGGTGTGCCGCTATCGGGTATCAGCTACGTCAATGCGCATGGTACCGGCACGAAAAACAACGACCTTTCCGAGTCGGTAGCATTGAAAAACATCTTTGGAGACGCAGTGCCGGCGTTTAGTTCTACCAAACCTTTTACCGGCCATACCCTCGCAGCAGCCGGGGCGATCGAGGCGGTTTTCTGCGTGCAGGCTATTGCCAGCCAGCTTGTTTATCCAAGCCTCAACTTTCAGAACCCCATTGAGGAAGCTGGGCTTAAACCCGTCGCAGAGCTGCAAAAAGGAGTAAAGGTAGACGCAGTACTTTCCAACTCGTTCGGTTTTGGCGGTAATAATTCGTCCCTTGTTTTTTCCGCTCCTGCTGAGCAATAACCCGAAACCTCACACACCTTGGTATATCTTTCCGCCGCATCCACCATCAGTCACCAGCCCGCCTTCGGGAATCCGGGATTTTCGGATGCATTGGTACCATTGCAGGCAGGTTCGGCCCTTGTTGCACCCGATTACCGGCAGTATGTTGAGGCAGGGCTGCTCAGGCGGATGAGCAAGATCCTGCGAATGTCAGTGGCATGTGCCAAAGACTGTCTGCAGCAAGCCGGCACGGAGCAGCCCGGTGCCATCGTAGTGGGTACGGGTCTGGGTTGTCTGCACGACACCGAGAAGTTCCTGAACAATGCAACAACCATACAGGGATTGCTGCCGCCTACTGCCTTTATCCAGTCAACGCACAATACCATCGCAGGTCAGATTTCATTGAGTATCGGTAATCACGAGTACAATATGACGCACACGCAAAACAGCCTGTCTTTTGAAAATGCATTGCTGGATGCCATGCTCCTTGCTGAGGAAGGTACGACCGACATACTGGTCGGCGCTGCGGATGAATCCATAGAGCTGCTGGCTGATGTGGCTGCAAACCTGGGCTTTATGGATCAGGCTTTGCTTACTTCGGGCGCATCTTTTTTTGTTGTTACAAATCAAAAACCAGCCAATCCGCTGGCCGAAATCGTGGATGTTTTCAGTGAGGCAGGGGTGCGCGACTGGAAGGCGGCTACAAGCCAGTTTCTGGCGCAACATGCCTGGGAGCCGGATCAAACAGGCATGGTTTTGTTGCTTGCGGCAGGGATTGAGGAGTTAAATGAGATGAAAAAGCATTTTGCAGATATGGGCATCAGCCCAGCTCAATGCGTGAACCTGATTGACTATTCGGGCGTGTATCCTACGGCTGCGGCCTTCGGGCTGCATATGGCTGCCGACCTGATCCACAGTGGTCCTGCAAGCGGTAACATCCTGATTTGTAATAACCTGAACAAACATAATCTTGGCCTGATAGCCCTCCGTTCCATTGAAGCATAACTTTACCACATACACCTTTATTACTGTATTTGCACTCAGTGGTATCATCTTCTGGGAAACAGGCTTCGCCTGGTTGGTACTCACTTTGATTGCAGTGGTGTATTTCGGGCTGGTCAGCTACGGTGCCTTCAACATCGGCTCCAACTATTTTCTTAAATCGGTTAACAAAGGGGAGCGGCGCGCGATCGCACTGACTTTTGACGACGGCCCAGACCCGGTAACTACGCCCGACATTCTGGCAACATTAAAGCGGCATGATGTCCGGGCTGCGTTTTTTGTTATCGGAAAAAAAGCAGCGGCGTACCCGCACCTGGTCCGGCAGATTGATGAGGACGGGCATATCATTGCCAACCATTCTTACAGCCACTCGTACTGGATAGGTTTTTTTTCAAAAGACCGGCTTCAAAGTGACCTTGCCAAGTGTCGTGATGTAGTTTACCAAACCATTGGAAAAAAACCTGTATACTTTCGCCCGCCCTTTGGTGTGACCAATCCGAGGTATGCGGCAGTCATGGAGGAGCTCGGCCTGCAATCGGTCGGCTGGTCGCTGAGGAGCCTGGATACGCGCGCGTCCAACAAGTACCAGCTGATCAGCAGAATTTTGTCACGGCTTAAAAAAAAGGATATTGTTTTGCTGCATGATACCCTGAAAGTAACCGCAGAAAGTCTTGAAGACATTATTTTGCATTGTCAGCAAAAAGGAATCCGTATTGAATCACTGCCCCGCCTCATCAGGAAAGAAGCTTATGAACAAGATTAGCATATTGTTGCTCTGCCTGTTTGTCCATACAGGTTTGATGGCGCAAAATTTCCGGCCGGTAGCAGATCCGGAGAAGGTTTTGCAGGAGCTGAGGAAGACAGCCCAGGCCACCAGCTCCATCCGTGCTGCCTATACGGAGGAAAAGTTTCTTTCCGTACTGAAGACGCCGGAGCAGTCTTCGGGCCTGTTCTACTATCAGAAGAGTGATAAGATGCGGTGGGAGCAGAAGCTGCCCGTCAAATACGTCGTGCTGATCAACGGGGATAAACTGCGGATCGCGGAAAACGGGAAGGAAAAGAACACCGGCGCGGCGGGAAGAATGGCGGATCAGATTAAAAGTCTCATGATCGGGCTGGTCAATGGCGATTTTCAGGAAAACAAGGCTTTTGCATTGTCATGCGCCGAAAACGAGGCTCAGCATATGGTAACCCTTGTGCCGGCAAATCGCCGCATGAAAAACGTCTATGCAAAGATCACACTCGTATTCTCGAAAAAGACATCCCGTTTGAAGGAGCTGTCATTTTACGAGAAAAACGGTGATCACAGCGTGATGCACTTCCAGAATGAGGTTTTTAACGAACCCATTGACAATAGCCTGTTTTCGAATTTGTAAGTACCATATATAAGCTGCTCATGTTCCTTAATGACCTGTACGCAATCATCGGTCTCCGGTCAACGCCCGAAAAAATCACCTCCCGGATCAGGCTGGATGCCGGACATCCGGTTTATCTGGGGCATTTTCCCGGCGCTCCCGTAACACCCGGTGTCGTACAGCTTGCGATTGTCAAGGAAATCCTGGAACACTGCCTCGCCAGGGAGGTGCGGCTTAGCAACCTGCGTACATGCAAGTTTCTTGAGGTGCTCGATCCGGGCAGGTATCCTGAAATTACCTTTGACATACAGGTGAAAGTTGCCGAACAAATTCAGGTGAATGCCTCGGCTTCGAGCGGCGATGTAGTTTTTTTCAAAGCACAAGCAACTTATTTGTAACTCCCAATATCCTTTCAGTACTCAGCGCGACTCATGATGTTTAATTTTTTTCTATCTGGATTTTAAACAAATGACGCTCAAAGACATTCAATGCTGCATTGTAATACCTACCTATAACAATGAGGCAACCATCCGCAGGGTAATTGACGAAGCCCTCAAGTATGCCGACGGACAGGACATTGTGGTGGTAAACGACGGTTCGACAGACGGTACCCTGCTTATTTTGTCCACTTACGGAGTCAAGATACGGGTACTTCACAACGTCGAAAACCGGGGAAAAGGCTACTCCCTCCGGCGCGGGTTCAAGGAAGCGCTGATCCTGGGCTATGAAAATGTGATTACGATTGACTCTGACGGTCAGCACCTTCCTTCGGACATTCCCGTGTTTGTAGAGGCAGCTGCGGCACATCCGGGCGCGGTGATCATGGGATCGCGCAATATGGAGCAGGAGGGGGTTCCCGGGAGAAGCTCTTTCGGAAACAAGTTTTCTAATTTCTGGTTTAAGGTTGAAACGGGCATTACCCTGCCTGATACCCAGACCGGCTTCCGGCTGTACCCGCTCGGCCCGCTGCGCAAAACCCGTCTTTTTACAACCAAGTTTGAAACGGAGATTGAGGTTATCGTCAAGCTGGCCTGGAAAGACGTGCCGATTATCCCGGTCAACATCCATGTCATTTACGACAAAAATGAACGTGTCTCGCACTTCCGGCCGATCCGGGATTTTACCCGCATCAGTATTCTGAATACCTGGCTCGTCACCCTGACGCTGCTTTACTACCTGCCCAAGCGCATGCTGGGTACGGTAAAAAAAAAAGGATTGTGGCGGATGATCCGCGATGAAGCGGCAAAGCCGGGAGAGACCAGCCTGAGCAAGGCCCTCTCCATCGGCTTCGGCTTTTTTATGGGAATTTTGCCGATCTGGGGCTTTCAGTTGCTGGTCGGCATTCCGCTGGCTATATTTTTCAGGATGAACAAAGTGCTGTTTCTCGCCGCAGCCAACATCAGCATACCTCCCTGCATACCCATGATCATTTTTGCCAGCTACCAGTTTGGCAGGCTGTTCTACGATACCGGCGCGGCCCCTTCTTCTGCCCGAAACCTGACGCTGCAGTCCATTCATCTGAACTTTGTACAATACGTTGTCGGCGGTACGCTGCTGGCCTTTGCGGCTGGTATTGCCGGCTTCCTCCTTTCCTACGTGCTGATGGCCGTATTCAGGTCAAAAAGGCGGGTCGTAGCATAGCTCTTAATTTATTTCCTGCAATTTATTCTGCGAATAGGTATATAAATGAGTGTGATGGTATTGTCGCTCAGATGTGTCTGATGGTCAACCTGTTGCTTTGCTGGAACTTGATTCTGGCTGGTTTTTGTCTATAAAATTTTATAAAAAGTATACGAATCCGCCAAAAAATGGCCTTTTTCGATTTTGTTGTGAGGAGCCTTTCTCTATATTTACGAGAATTCATAGAACCTTTAACAAACATCGGAAAAGCACATGAGTAACATTACTTTCTTAGTACCGGCCCTGGGCGTCATCGGGCTGCTGGTTATGTTTTTCAAAAGAAGCTGGGTGATCCGGCAGGATGGTGGCAGTCCGGAGATGAAAGTCATCGCCGATGCCATAGCCGACGGTGCTCTTGCATTCTTAAAAGCCGAGTGGCGGGTACTCATTGTGTTTGGGATCATCGTCAGCATCTTACTCGGCTACTCAGGTACTCTTGTTCCAAATTCAAGCGCTTTCATTGGCATATCCTTTCTGATCGGCGCATTCATATCTGCGTTTGCCGGCTACATCGGCATGAACATCGCGACCAAATCCAATGTACGTACCACACAGGCAGCCCGTACAAGCCTGACCAAAGCGCTGGAAGTATCATTTACCGGCGGCTCGGTGATGGGAATCGGAGTTGCCAGCCTTGCGGTAATCGGTCTTGGTACCCTGTTTATTGTTCTGTATTCCGCATTCATCGGCGATAGTGCCGACGTCAATGGGCTGGCCATGGAGCGGGTACTCGAAGTACTGGCAGGATTTTCACTTGGTGCCGAATCTATTGCGCTTTTTGCCAGGGTAGGCGGAGGGATTTATACCAAAGCAGCGGATGTTGGTGCTGACCTCGTGGGTAAAGTAGAAGCCGGAATTCCCGAAGATGATCCCCGTAACCCGGCTACCATCGCTGATAACGTGGGTGATAATGTTGGTGACGTGGCAGGTATGGGCGCCGACCTTTTTGGTTCTTATGTAGCTACTATCCTGGCAACCATGGTACTCGGCCGTGAAATCGTGTCACAAGGCACAGACAACTTTGGTGGTATCGCACCCATTTTGCTCCCGATGGTTATTGCAGGCATTGGCCTGATCGCCTCCATCCTCGGTATGCTGCTGGTACGTGTCAGCAATGATCAGGGTGACGTGCAGGGCGCTCTCAACCGGGGCAACTGGGGCGCTATCATTCTTGTACTGATTGTCACCTACCCGCTGACCATGTGGATGCTGCCCGAAGGTGCGCTCACCATCCGCGGCGTTGATTTTACAGCCATGGATGTCTATTGGGCGATTTTGCTCGGTTCGGTGGTGGGTGCGATTATGTCGGGTGTTACGGAATATTACACGGCTATGGGCAAAAGACCTGTGCAGTCCATCGTCAATCAGTCATCCACCGGTCATGCTACCAATATCATTGGCGGATTGTCGGTCGGCATGGAGTCTACCGTCATTCCCACACTGGTACTGGCAGCGGGTATCTTTATCAGCTACGAATTCGCAGGATTGTACGGCGTAGCGATCGCAGCTGCCGGTATGATGGCCACCACTGCCATGCAGCTGGCGATTGATGCTTTCGGTCCGATTGCAGATAATGCGGGCGGTATCGCCGAAATGTCGCATTTGCCGGAAGAAGTACGGGGCCGTACCGACATTCTCGACGCTGTGGGAAATACCACTGCTGCTACGGGCAAGGGTTTTGCCATTGCCTCCGCTGCACTGACATCCCTGGCACTGTTCGCAGCATTTTGTGGGGTATCGGGCATCAGTTCCATTGATATTTATAAAGCCAATGTGCTGGCCGGCCTGTTTGTGGGTGCCATGATCCCGTTCATATTCTCCTCACTGGCGATTGCGGCAGTAGGTCGTGCGGCCATGAAAATGGTGGAGGAAGTTCGTCGCCAGTTCCGCGAGATACCCGGGATTATGGAAGGTACCGCCCGGCCCGAGTACGACAAATGCGTAGCGATTTCCACGCAGGCATCTATCCGCGAAATGGTAGCGCCGGGCCTCATTGCACTGATCGTTCCCGTACTCGTAGGCTTCCTGTTCGGGCCCGAGGTGCTGGGAGGTACGCTGGCAGGGGTGACGGTATCAGGTGTATTGATGGGGATTTTCCAGAACAATGCCGGCGGTGCCTGGGATAATGCCAAAAAATCCTTCGAAAAGGGAGCTGTCATTAACGGAGAAACATTTTACAAGAAATCAGAACCTCATAAGGCTGCGGTGACAGGTGACACGGTAGGTGATCCGTTTAAAGATACATCCGGACCTTCCATGAACATCCTGATCAAGCTGATGTCCATTGTATCGCTGGTGATCGCGCCGCACATTGGCGCAAAAAAGAGCGAAGTGGGGCATATGCCCGCTGGAAAAGTCGAAGTGGTGAAGGTACAGCCCGCGTTGAAAAGTTCTTCAAACGGTGCTCAGGCAACTTTCCCGGTGATCAGGTAGCTACCGGGATGCGGCCGGTTATTCAGGAATGGTTTTTTATCAAATAAGGTCGGCGGGCATAGGATGCCTGCCGACCTTTTATCAACAGAAAAAAACCGATTATGAAAAAGTTGTTTGTACTGGCCGCAATGATAGGATTGTCAACGGCAGCATTTGCACAGGATGCAACCCAGAATAAAGCCGATCAGGCTGTTTCAGAAACCAAAGCAGCAGGTAGAAAAGCCGGCAAGGAAGTGAAAAAAGATGCGAAGGTAGTAGGCGAAAAAACCAGGGAAGGCTACGATAAGGTAGAGGACGGAACGAAAAAGGGTGCTAAGAAAGTAGCCGATGGTACCGAAGATGCTTACGACGCCACGAAGAAAGAGGCGAAAAAAGCCAAAAAGAACATGAAAGAGAAAGTAAACGATTAGGATTTGCAATCTCCTGAACAAAATCCCGGCTGAGGCCGGGATTTTTGTTTGATAATGTGAAAACATTGCACTTATCAGGAGCGTGGAACTTTATGGAAATCAGGGGCCGTTAACATGGAGTAGCATTTCTACGCCATGAACCGTAAAAATTACTTCTTTATAATCCTGATCCTCGGATCACTTGCCACAGTCAGTCCGTTTTCCATTGACATGTATCTGCCGGGCTTTCCCCGGATTGCGTCCGACCTCAGAACATCCATTGACAAAGTACAGCTCTCGCTGACAAGTTACCTGATCGGTATATGCCTCGGGCAGTTGCTCTATGGTCCTTTGCTCGACCGTTTTGGAAGAAAAAAACCATTGTACGCGGGATTGTCGCTGTATGTACTGGCGTCTTTCGGATGTGCAATGACATCGTCCGTAGAAGCTTTGATTCTGATGCGTTTCTTCCAGGCAATGGGAGGATGCGTGGGACTTGTGGCTTCGCAGGCATTGGTTAGCGACTTGTTTGATAAAGACAAAAGGGCTGAGGTATTCTCGCTGATTACGCTGGTGATCGCCGTTTCACCCATGATCGCACCAACGATCGGCGGGTATGTGACGGCCAGCATAGCCTGGGAGTGGGTCTTCATCATCCTTGCCGGGATTGTCTCGCTGATCATCGGCGCGATCTACTTCTTTCTGCCTGTTGGCAGGGGTGCGGACAGCAGTGTTTCGCTTCGGCCAGCTGCGGTGCTGAACGGGTATCTTACCGTGAGCCGGCAGCCACAGTTTATGATTTACACCCTTGCCGGCGGACTTGCCACCGCAGCGCCTTTTGCCTACATAGCAGGTTCATCGGATGTTTTCATGAACATTTACCACGTAACTGAGCAGCAGTACGGGTGGATTTTCGCATTTCTGGCATTTGCGATGATAGGTTCTACCCAGCTCAACCATGTGCTTCTGAAGAAGTTTACCAGTGAGCAGATCATCCGGTTTACGCTTTGCTACCAGACGATCGTAGGCTTGGTTCTGGTTACCGGCGTGTACAACCAGTGGTTCGGGCTGTATTCGCTGATCGGTATGATGTTCGTGTTTCTCTCGGGGCAGGGACTTACCGGGCCCAATGCCTCCGCGCTTTCACTTGCCCCATTCAGGAAACATACCGGCAGTGCTTCGGCCCTGATGGGCAGCTGGCGGATGGGTGCAGGCGCGGCTATATCGGCTATTGTCAGCTTTTTACATAACAACACCGCTTTGCCTATGGTCGCCATGATGGCTTTCTGCTCTGTCGGCGGGCTTATTATTTTGCACGCAGGAAATGTAATTGTGCGTCATCAGGCGAGTCGTCGTCAGGTAGAGGACGAAGTCTCGGTACTGCTCTGATATTTACGGCAACGTACGTACCGCCTCGAAAATCATTTCAATAAAAGCTTCCCTGTCAATCTCGTAAGCTACCTCTGCATTCGGCTTCATGCCCAGCACATCGTAAAAGTCTACCACGGTTGTACCCCTTGTCAGCAAGCCGTGCGTTTCTACGGCTACATAGCATGATTTTGTTTTAAAAATTTCCGGCCGCGTGAGCCACGCGATAGCACAGGGATCGTGCAGCGCAGCGCCTCCATGGAGTTCGGCCCGGTGAGCCCGGTAGAACACGGAAAAGAAATCCATCAGATCGGCAACCACCCGGCCGGTTTGATTCCCCAGCTTTCTGAAAGCGTCAATATCTTCCTGAAAAACCAGCGCCTGGTGGGTCACATCCAGCCCGCACATGGTAATGGGTACACCCGATTGAAAAACGATGGCCGCGGCTTCCGGATCGCAAAACACGTTGAACTCAGCAAGTGGCGTCATGTTTCCCCTGAAAATTCCGCCGCCCATTAATGAAATACGGTCAATTTTATTTTTCAGGTGCGGGTAGGAGAGTAGCAGGGCTGCAATGTTCGTGAGCGGACCGGTAGGTACCAACGTTACTTTTTCGCTGCTGCGCGTCAGTATTTTTACCATGCCTTCCACTGCACTTTCAGATTGTTCGCGGAACGCAGGCTGCGGAAGCGACGGCCCGTCGAGCCCAGTTGCTCCATGCACAAAGTCAGCGATCACGAGTTCGCGGAAGATCGGTTTTTCGGCCCCGCGGTACACCGGCACATCGGCACCGATCAGCGTGAGTATTTTCAGTGCATTGTTGACGGTTTTTTCCTGGGTCTGGTTACCGGCAGATGTGGTCACGGCCTTCACATCAAACCTTCCGCTTCCGAAAGCCAGCATCAGCATGAGGGCGTCATCGTGTCCCGGGTCACAGTCGATGATTACGGGTATCTTGTCCATTGTCGATCAAAAATTCAAAGTTCGAATGTGCCTGAACATGCAACTTTACCGGTCCACCAGGATTCCCAACCCATAATGGAGTGGATAATTGTACAGCTTTTGCCGGGTTGTCCTGGCAATATCCTTCACAGCACGCCTTACCTCGGGAAAACTTTCCGTATCATGAAATAACGTACAGCTGCTGTGCTGCGCTGCCCAGAGTCCGCACTCGTAAGTCTCGTCGTAATGATGTACAATATCCACATGAGCGAGATCATACCGGGTATGGTCGGTATGTATCCAATCACGGTAATCGCTTTTGATCAATCTGATATTACTATATGGCGCCAGTCTCTGGCTTGTCTGCTCGTAATGCTCCGATTTGTTGGCCGTATGCTGATCTCCCTCAAACGTATCCACGCCAATCACTGAACTGAAATAATTGGCAAAAACAACTGTCGAAAAACCAAACTCAACACCAAATTCAATGCACTTGTCATTTTTCAGGTTGAAACGCTTCATAATATCCGGTATGATCAGTTCCAATCCTTTCCAGGCAGAAACGATGTCGAGCGATTGATTTGGCTCCTGCAGGAAGCGGGGTGTGTAAGGTTTGATGTCTGCTAGAAAATTGTTGCGGATGTAGGTTTTTATTCCCATGTTTTTGTTCACTTTTATAAAAGACACGGTGGTAAGTTACACGATCAGTTGCAGCTTTCCCTTATTTCCTGCAGGCTGTCCCGGCCAAATTTTTTTAACGGAAAACCTATGCTTGTAAGTCCGGGTGTGTCCATGTTGTAAATAGGCAGGCAGCTACGCAACTTTTTGTAGAATTAATTAGTTATATTGGATATTACTATTAATATATTTGTAGTGTATTTAAGGCATCACAAACTATGCATACCAGGTATACAATTCTTCTCGCCGCGCTGATTATCAGCTTCACCGGCAAAACACATGCGCAGGGTACTATCTCAACAGACCGGAATGCACCCGCCGGTATGGTTACTTTTGGTTCGTCCATTACTTCGGGCGTGCTGGGTACCGGCAAGTTTATCGACGGCTATGTCAAAAAGCAAGGCGATAATGCATTCATTTTCCCGGTGGGTGATAACGGTAATTTCAGGCCGTTTTCCGCAGCCGCATCCGATATTTCGGGTGCCTACTATGGTGTCGATGCCGGCGTGGCGGTTACCAGTAATCCCGAAGGCGGCAACTATGCGGTACTTCCCGCAGGCGGACCATTCAAGACATCCTCACTGGGCTCGGGACTAAGTGGCGTAAGCAAGAAAGAGTACTGGGATATTAATGGGTCAGGTACCACGCGGATTACCCTGACGTGGAATGCTGCCAGCGATGTGCAGAACCTCACTGCCGGCCGGGGCATTGCCAAGCTTACGATCGCCGGCTGGAATGGCAGTCAATGGATCATTATTCCATCCACTTACGATGTCACGTCGGTTTTGGGTGGAAATACCACAGCATCGGCGGGCTCGATCACTACCAATGCCAGTCTTACACCGGACAGTTACAATGTATACACCCTGGCTGCGGTATCAGATGGTCCGCTGCCCGTGACATTGGTGAGTTTCACAGCCGCTGTGCAGGAGCAATCGGCTTACCTGCAATGGGTTACCGCAACTGAATTTAACAGTGACTATTATGATGTAGAACGAAGCCAAGACGGAAAAGTCTGGAATGCGCTTGGTAAAGTGGACGCGCGCGGCTCCGGAAAAGGGCAGCTGCGGTATGATTATACGGATCATGCGCCTGCCTCAGGTGCCAACCTGTACCGCCTCAAAATGGTGGATCAGGATGGTACATTTGCTTACAGCCGCATTATCTCCGTGGACTTCGGATTGGGCGAGCTCGCCATTTTTCCGAACCCTGTGTCTGACGTGCTCTTTGTCAAAGGTGTGAATGCTTCTGATTTGCGGCAGCTGACCCTGACGGATCTGAATGGCAGGACGGTATATACGAGCAAGCAACTGCCTGCATCCGGCCTCGATATCCGCCACGTTGCCAAAGGTCTGTACTTTGTGAATGTGGTACTGAATGACGGAACTGCCAAATCATTCAAAGTGCTGGTCCGTTGAGCTACTTCCGCTGGGTAATCACCACATTGTAAATACGCGCTTCCTCAACCACCGCGGGATTGTGGGAGCAGATAAAAGGACCTACCAGCACTTTTTCGCCCAGATTTTCCATCCGGTGAGAGCCGACCAGCTGCAAAGGAGCACCCTTGGCTGCGGCTCTCATCGTGTATTCATTTCCAGCGCGTTGTATTTCAATGGTTTGGACGTTCTTGTCCTTGCTGAATATTTCATCTTCCGGGTCACGCATCTTTTCACCCTTGGCGATGCGCCACTGCAGTACTGTTAGCCCGTCGCCATGAAGTACTGCACTGAGGTGTGAGGCATCACCTTCGGCAGATTCCCTCACCATCCAGCCTGTTTTCCGGTGTGGATCTGTTCCCTGGCCTGTAAATTCAAAATCGGCTCTGACTGTGAAGTCACCCTTCATCTCCCGGAACAAATACTGAAACTCATCCCGCTCAAACCAGATGTTGTAGCCGGCACCTTTCATGAAATAAGTTTTACCCGCAGCATCATAGCGCGAGCTGCCCGCAAGTTTGGGGTGACCTACATCCGTACTTTTTTCAAACTGGCCGATTTTAGAGGGGGCAAAGCTGGTAAATGCTGCTGCCAGGAGCAATAAGGAGCGCGTAAAATGGTGTTTCATAAGCATTTTAACCGGATGTAAATTGATACGAACAGCATAGAGCAGGACAGTTGCCATCATGCTTGTTGACTATATTGTCCCAATAAATGTACATTTTTTTAATTAATTAGTTATATTGATTAAAAGACTGACGAGTTCCTGAACCCGCTATGATGGTATTAAAGAAATCGTTTCCCGTATTGGTGCTGCTTTGGATTGGCCTTGTACTTTTTCAAAGCTGTGACAAAGCTCCGGCAGGTCGTTCGGCCGACAAGCTTCCGAAAGAGGTGAGCTATAATTTTGATATCCGGCCCATTTTGTCGGATAAATGCCTGGCCTGCCATGGTCCGGATGCCAACAAACGTGAGGCCGGCCTGCGCCTCGACGACCCGAAGAGTGCATTCAGTGCTTTAAAGGACAGTCCGGGTGCACATGCCCTGGTAGCGGGCAAGCCCGAACTATCACAAGCGTACCTGCGCATTGTATCCGAGGATACAACCCAGTTGATGCCGCCGCCTGCCTCCAATCTCAAACTCACTTCACGGGAAATTGCGCTGATCGAAAAGTGGATTAAACAAGGTGCAAAATATGAGAAGCACTGGGCTTTCGTGGCTCCTGCAAAGCCCGCCCTGCCGCACGTTGAAAAAGCCGACTGGCCCAAAAACGAGATCGACTTTTTTGTTTTGCAAAAACAGGAAGAAAAAGGGCTTGCACCCAATGAGGAAGCAGACCGGGAGCGACTGCTGAAAAGGCTGAGCCTGGACCTCACCGGATTGCCCCCCACCTTGCAGATGATGGACGAGTTCATGGGTGATAAAAGTCCGTCTGCCTATGAAAAGATGGTGGACAAGCTGCTGCTGAATCCTGCGTACGGTGAAAAAATGGCGATTCACTGGCTCGACCTCGCACGCTACGCCGACTCGCACGGCTACCAGGACGATGGTTACCGCACCCAGTGGCCCTGGCGTGACTGGGTGATTCATGCTTTTAACAAAAACATGCATTACGACGACTTCGTGACCTGGCAGCTCGCAGGCGACCTGCTGCCCAATGCCACGAAAGAACAGCTGCTCGCGACGGGTTTCAACCGCAACCATAAGATTACCGAAGAAGGCGGCGTCATACCGGAAGAATACCGGGTCATGTATGTCACTGACCGGAATGATATGTTTGGCAAAGGGTTACTCGGCGTCACCATGGAATGCGCGCATTGCCATGATCATAAGTACGATCCGTTTTCGCAGAAGGAATACTACCAGCTTTTTGCGTTTTTCAATAATGTCAGCGAGGTAGGGATTGAGTCGGTGATCGGCGGGCCGGAGACTTACGCCAAGCGCCCGCTCATGGAGATCTCCAATGACGATGTGAAAAGCATTCTGAATTTTGTAAACAAACCCGATACCAATCGTCTGATCGTATCTGTCATGGGCGACCTGGATACAACCCGGAAAACCTATATTCTGCAAAGAGGCGTGTATGACGCGCACGGAGACGAAGTGCAGGCAGGTACCCCGGCTTCCATCCTCCCTTTTGACTCCCGGTACCCAAAAAACAGGCTGGGACTTTCTAAATGGCTTTTTGATAAACGTAACCCATTGACATCGCGGGTGTATGTCAATATCCTCTGGCAGGAATTCTTCGGCAGGGGTATTGTCAAAACGTCGGGTGATTTCGGGATGCAGGGTGAGCTGCCTACCCATCCTGCATTGCTCGACTGGCTCGCCGTCGATTTTATGGAGCATGACTGGGATGTAAAGAGGCTGGTCAAAATGATGGTGATGTCGGCTACCTACCGGCAGTCTGCCGTACTCACCAAAGACAAGCTGGCTGTGGACCCTGAAAACGTTTTCCTGGCCCGCGGAGCGCGCTACCGCGTGCATGCGGAACTTGTGCGTGACCTGGTACTGGCCAGCAGCGGATTGCTGAACAAGACTATCGGCGGTCCGAGCGTCAAGCCCTACCAGCCGGCCGGACTTTGGGAGGGTGCTACTTCGGGTCGCGGATTACTTTCCGTTTACAATCAGGACCATGGCCAGAGCCTGTACCGCCGCGGTATGTATACGCTCATCAAACGCACGGTACCACCGCCTACGATGGGCATTTTCGACGCCAGTAACCGTGATTTGTGTGAAGTAAAAAGACTGAAGACCAATACGCCGCTGCAGGCTTTGGTCATGATGAATGACCCGACCGTACTGGAAGCCTCCCGCGTGCTGGCTTCCCGCCTTACGCAGGAAAACAGCGGTGCCCGCCAGAAGATCAGCAAGGCATTCCGCATGATCGTATGCCGCACGCCGTCGGACAAAGAATTGGAGGTACTCGAAACCTACTACCAGAAAGAACTGAAAACCCTCAGTCCGCAGGCTGCTGACAAGATGCTCTCAGTAGGTGAGTACCCGCTGATGCGCAATGTTGATAAACGTACAGTCGCAGCGATGATGCGCGTCATTTCAACGATTTACAATCTCGAAGAAACCATCACCAAATCATAGCGGCCTTGGTCGTGCACTGATCATATGGAAAAGGAAATCCTAGAACATGGCTTCAATTTCAACCGGCGCCGTTTTCTGTCGACGATGAGCCTGGGTATCGGCAGCGTAGCCCTGGGTTCGCTGCTCATGCCCGACCTGCTCAGTGGTAAAGGTATGGACGATGACGGCCTGGCACCCGGCATTCCGCATTTCGCCCCCAAAGCGAAGCGCGTTATTTACATGTTTCAGAATGGCGCTCCGTCGCAGCAGGAACTCTTTGACTATAAGCCTAAGCTGCGGGAAATGTTCGGGAAGGAAATTCCGCCCTCCGTGCGTGGTACCCAGCGCCTGACAGGAATGACGGCCAACCAGGCTTCTTTCCCGCTTGTGGGTTCTTTTGTTGACTTTAAACAATATGGCCAGTCGCAAGCCTGGGTAAGCAACCTGCTGCCGTACACATCCAGGATCGTGGACGACATCTGCATTGTGCGCTCCATGTACACGGAGGCCATCAACCACGACCCGGCTCTTACGTTCCTGCAAACCGGCTCTCAGCAGGGAAACCGGCCCAGTATGGGCTCCTGGCTGAGCTATGGGCTTGGAAATGAGAATAAAAACCTGCCGAACTTTACCGTGTTGCTATCACGCGGCGTGGGCAATGGGCAGGGGGTTTATTCCAAATTATGGTCCAATGGCTTCCTGGATTCGGTACACCAGGGTGTGCAGTTCAGTAAAGGCGAAGATCCTGTACTATACCTCCGTGATCCCGAAGGTATGAACCGGCACGAACGGCGCGAGATGCTCGACAATCTGTCACAGCTGAATGAATTGTCGTACCAGGAGTTTGGTGACCCCGAAATTGCAACCAAGATCAAGCAGTATGAAATGGCGTACCGCATGCAAACAGCGGTACCCGAGGTTATGGATCTCTCCAAAGAACCGGACGACATTATCAAGCTTTATGGTCCTGAATGCCTTGTGCCGGGCACTTATGCAGCCAACTGCCTGCTCGCCCGCAAGCTTTCCGAAAATGGGGTCCGCTTTGTGCAGCTGTACCACCAGGGTTGGGATCAGCACGGAAACCTGCCTTTTGAAATTACCAAGCAGGCGATGGACGTAGACCAGGCATCGGCCGCATTGGTCACCGACCTTAAACAACGTGGCCTGCTGGACGAAACGCTGGTGATATGGGGCGGGGAGTTTGGACGTACGAGTTACACTCAGGGCAAGCTCACTACTGAAAACTATGGTCGTGATCACCATCCGCGTTGCTTCACCATCTGGATGGCCGGCGGGGGCATCAAGCCGGGCATGGTATATGGAGAGACGGACGAACTCGGCTACAACATTGCCAAAGATCCCGTGCACGTGCATGACTTTCAGGCTACGATCCTGCATCAGCTCGGGCTTAATCACGAAAAGCTGACCTTCAAGCACCTTGGCCGCCGGTACAGGCTTACGGACGTATCCGGCAAGGTGGTGAATGACATCATCGGCTGATTTATTTCAATTTTTCACTTCAACCCGTCGGGCGTTTAATGCATGTAAGGTTCCGGGCTTTGGCAGAGCAGCTGCTGGTAGCCGCTAATGTTTTTATACTTTTTCTCCTGATTTTTGAGCAAAAGCTGGTGATTCCGGCCTGGCTGCAGACGATTGGCAGGATGCACCCGCTGATCCTGCATTTCCCGATCGTGATCCTGCTCCTGGCCATGCTGCTGGAATTTTTCCGCTTTAAGCCGGAGTATGCGACCAATGCTTTTTACAAAAACTTCCTGCAAAACCTGCTGCTGGTGGGCGCACTGCTGGCGGCCATAACCGTAGTGATGGGCCTGTTTTTGTCGCGGGAAGAGGGTTATTCGGGCGATACGCTCAACTTTCACAAATGGACGGGTGCCGGCATTTTCTTCCTGGCGTCTGTCATTTATTGGGTGCGTAATACCAAATGGTACCGGGCGCCTGCCGCCCGACTGGGTGCACTCGGTACGATTGCGGGCCTTGTCATGACTGGCCACTATGGTGCGGCGCTTACCCACGGAGCTGACTTTATATGGGAACCGGTCCTGGCACAGCAGGAACAAAATGCCGTCTCTATTGAAAATGCGGCCATTTACGCCCAGGTAATACAACCAATCCTTGACCAGAAATGCACAACCTGCCATAATCCCGGCAAGATCAAGGGCGGGCTGGTGCTCACCGACCCGGAAAGCATCCGGAAAGGCGGTAAAACCGGAAAGCTCATCATTGCCGGTAATCCTGCCATGAGCCTGCTTTTGCAGCGCGTGCATCTGCCGCAGGAAGAAAAGAAGCATATGCCACCCGCTGGCAAAACACAGCTTACGCCTGATGAAATTACCTTGCTTTCGCTGTGGGTTAAGCAGGAGGCCAGCTTTAAGTCCAAAGTCACGGACCTGCCTGCCGGTGACTCGCTGCGCTTGCTGGCAACCCGCTATCTTGGCGGCGGGTCAGTGAAAGAAGAGGCTTTTGACTTTGCTGCGGCCGATGAAGAAAAGATCAATGCATTGAACACAGACTACCGGACCATTCTTCCGCTGGCACGCGAGTCTCCTGCACTGGCAGTTAACATTTACAATAGTTCGGCATTCAATGCTGCCCAGCTGGAAGACCTGGGCGATATCAAGGAGCAGATTGTTTCTTTAAACCTCAACAAATTACCCGTCAGGGACGCCGACTTGAAAACCATCGCACGTTTTGTAAACCTGCGCAAGCTCGACCTTAACTTTACCGATATTACGGGTGCCGGTCTCAGGCAACTGGCTTCCCTTCCACATTTGCACAGTCTTACCTTATCGGGTACGAAAGTCACGTTTGATGATCTGAAAACATACCTGCCGGGGTTCAAAAAGCTGAAAACAGTGACGGTATGGGATACCGGGCTCACAGGCGAGCAGGTTGCCCGGCTGCAAAAGCAAAACAGGCAAATGGAAGTGATCGGAGGCTTCCGCGACACGGGCGGAACTCCTTTAAAACTGAATCCACCCCAGGTAAAGAATGCCTCCGTGATCTTCGGGAATGTGCTTGCACTCGACCTGCAGCACCCGATCAAAGGAGTGGACATCCGCTTTACAACAGATGGCTCCGAGCCGGACAGCGTGCATTCATCCCTATTTGATCATAAAACAACATTTGTAAAAAGTCAGACGATTAAGGCGCGGGCTTATAAAAACGGGTGGCTGGGCAGTGATCCTGTGACTTTCAGCTTCTATAAAAGTGCCTACAAGCCGGATACCATCAGTCTGGCGGCACCTCTGAATGCCGTGCACCAGGCAGAAGGAGCGCGCACATTCTTTGACCATAAACTGGGTGTGATCGGGGCCAATAACCCGGCCTGGGCCAATAACTGGGCCGGGGTACGCAACAATGATATGGTTTTTGTATCGGAGTTCAAAAAGCCGGTGGCACTCTCGTCAGTGGGCGTGCATTATATGGTGGAAGAAGCGACGGGTATTTTTCCGCCTCAATCCGTCGAGGTTTGGGGAGGGGCTGATGCAAAAAGCATGAAGCTGCTCACCACATTCAAAGCTCAGATGCCGGTCAAAGGCGAGGCCCCGTCACTCCGGACGGCGGAAGGTTCATTCAAAACCCAAACCATATCCTGCCTTAAGATCGTGGCCAAACCCATTGAGAAGATCCCCGCCTGGCATCCCTCCAAAGGAAACCGCGCATTGCTGCTCGTGGACGAAATGTTCCTGAACTAGGCTTTACTGGTGCGCCGCCACATTTCGGCGCATGCGCGTGCATTGTGGTAGGGACATTTCCAGAAGTTGATTTTGTCGCCTTTTACAGGAGTACCATCCGATTTGACAGTGCCAAACCATTCCCCCTTGTCTTTGTCGATGAACTTTGTGACAATATAGTCCCAGCTTTTTTCGGCCTTGCGCTTGTACCCGGGATCTTTGGTGAGCTGGTATGCATTGTAAAATCCCACCAGCTGCTCGGCCGCTACCCACCAGCTCCGGTCGGTTTGCAAGTGCTTTGTTGCAGGATCAAATTCATAGTTCAGGGCACCGTCAGGGCTGAGTCCCTTGCTGGCGGACGTGGCCATTGCAATGGATTTCTGCTTCATTTTCGTGATCAATTCCTCGTCTTTCAGGATTTCGGCTGTTTCAAACAGCAGCCAAGAAGCCTCGATATCATGCCCGAATGAAATAATATGATCCTTCGGCTTCCATTGTTCATCAAAAAACAGCTCCATACTTTCCGTTTCAGGATTGACAATATGCGTAATGATCGCATCGAGCATATGGGCCGTCTGCGATTTGAGCTTTTTATCGGGCCATACGGTGTACAGGTTCGTGTAGGCTTCCACAAGGTGGAGGTGCGTGTTCATGCTCTTGATCCACGGACTTTTACTCAATATAAAATCGTCCGTCGCTGACCAGTCACGTGCAAATGCCTCCCGGTAACCACCATTCACAGGGTCAAATGCATGCTTTTCGATCAGTGTAAATAATTCCCGTGCTTTTTCCAGGGCAGGAGGGTAGTTGGTGACGCGATAGTACTCGCTCAGGCCATACATCGCAAATGCATTTCCGTAAATCTGCTTCCGGGTATCTGCGGGCGAGCCGTCTGCATTTACCGACCAGTATACACCTCCGTGTTCGGGATCAAAAAAGTTTTTGGCAAGCTGCTGGTAGGCGCGGTCGGCCAGGGTCAGATACTTGTGCTCGCGAAGCAGGCGGTGCGCCAGGGAAAATGTCCAGAGTATGCGCCCGGTCAGTACGACCGATTTGGCAGCATCCTTGATGGGCTGGTTTTCATAATTAACCTGACCATAGTAACCGCCCTTTTCCATATCAGGGGCATGTTTTTCCCAATATTCCAGGATATTTATAAACTCTTTTTTAAATGCCTCCGGGGTAAAAGCCGCCATGTTCTTCGCTGTTTTACAGGAAAAGAATGCGGCCTTTTAATCATACTTATAGGTGTGTTTGTGCAACCGGGATGTAATGTGCTCCGCACATGTCAGTACCGGAGTTTCGTAGGCAGGCAGCTGTTTTAATGCAGCAAAAAAAGGCCCGGCGTATTTGCCGGGCCTCTCTGCGGTTTTTCGTATTTGGCTAGTCTCCGATGTGTTCTTCCTGACTTTCGTGGTTGTCGCCACCCAGGCTGTAATAATTGTTTTCTTCGTCTTCATTGCCGATTGCCTCCGCATCGTCGTCAATTTCAGAACCTGGAACATCCAGGTCGTCGCCTGTCATGGCATCGCGAAATGTCTGCTCATTCCAGTCGTCGGGATTGCCTTCGATGGCTTCTTTCTCGCGTGTAATATCTTCCGGATCTATATCTTCCTCGATCAATCCGCGGCTGAAAACATCTTCTTCCGGCGGATAGTTGCCCGGGAGGTTCTCATCGTACAGTTCGTCGTCATTGCCTGGTGCACTCATGATATGTAGTATTTAGTTGTTGATTAAGTTTTCACATTTAGCCCTCATAGAGGTAAATTTTTACTGTAAAATCGTGCCTGACGCCCGGCCTTACACTTACAGGCTCATTCCACCGTCCACATTGATGTTCTGGCCCGTAATAAACCGCCCGGCCTCCGAACAAAGGAGTACGGCGAGTGTGGCGCAGTCTTCGGGCGCCCCAATCTGGCCGGAAGGTGTTTCCAGCCGCTTATTGATCCGCTCTGCGGTTTCAGGTACATCCTGCTCAATGCGCTGCGTACCAATCACACCGGGAGCCAGGTTGTTGACCGTCACTCCTCTGTCTGCCAGCTGCATGGCGAAGTTCTGCACCAGGTTCAGTACCGCAGACTTGGTGGCGGCGTACACCGGCATGGCAGGGTGGGGTTTTTCCTGCTGCACGCTGCCGATGGTCAGGATGCGTCCCCAGCCACGTTCGGCCATCCCCGGACCACATTTTTGCATCAGGAAAAAAGAGGAACGTACATTGGCCGTCACCTGGTCATCAAAATCCTGGGGCGTTACCTCTGACCACAATTTAGGAATCTGCACGGAGGCATTGAGTACCAGGATGTCGATCTGACCTGCTGCTGCAATAGCGTCTTCATACAGCTTTTCGGCAGCTCCGGGTTTCGTAAGGTCTCCCGCAATGATGTCGGCTTTCACGGCGTATTTTCTTACTTCAACAGCCGTGGCCTCGGCCTCCTGCGGATCATTCCGGCTGTGGATAATTACATTGGCGCCATACTCCGCGAATGCAGCCGCAATTCCCTGTCCGATCCCCTGGCTGGATCCGGTGATCAAAGCTGTTTTTCCTGTTAACCTGAATTTTTCTGATAACATAGTAGTCCGAGTTGAGGAAGTTATGCCATCATTTTTGTGCCAGTTACATTCAGTATTCGCGTTTGAATACAAAATTTCCGCCTCCCTGCCGAAGTAAAAACTGGTTCTGCTGCGGGTTAAATTCCATCACAATGCCCGCCTGGTCAAATCGGAACTCGTGTTTGGCGCTGGGTTCCAGCGGAAATGCCGCCTGGCCTGTTGCCTGGGCCGTGAGGTAGGTGCTGTCTTTTTTAATGGTAATTGAAAAAGGGAGCTGCGCACTGGAATACGTACCGGTGTACTGGGTCAGGTCAGCCGCATTTACCTTGAATTCCTTAAACTGTGGAATTTTCAGGGGTTTCTGGTAGCAGGCGTTAAGGAGCGCAATCACGAGGTCGTTGATCGAATACGTGGATCCGTTGGTACACACCGATACAGCCAGGCTGTCATCCGGGAAGTAGAACAGGTTTGATAAAAATCCGTCGACCACGCCATTATGCCCATAACCTTTCCGGTATTCATAAGGTACCTGGATCAAACCCAGCCCGAAACCATCCGAAATGGTTTTCATCTCATTCAGGCTTTGAACCGACACCAGTTTTCCCTGAAACAAGGCAGTAATGAAGCGGGTCAGGTCCGTAGGCGTGGAAACGATTGAGCCTGCTCCCGCAAGGATGCCGGCATCCGATTCGGGCAATGGTTTCCATTCGTCGTCATACGCGAAAGAAATGGCTTCCTGCTTGCCTGCATCCGCTTTTTGTCCCACGTAGGTTTCTTTCAGGCCTGCCTTCCCGGCAATGCGCGTCGTAATATTCTCTGCGTAGCTTTTGCCGGTAAGCTTCTCCACAATGTAGCCGAGCAGCACGTAATTGGAGTTGCTGTACGATGCTTTTTCATTTGGTGCAAAATCGGGCTTCGTGGCAGCTATGATCGCGACCATCTCGGCGTGTGTTTTGGGTTGCAGCATGTACGACAGGTATTCCGGATCCGCAGTAAAGTTGTGGATCCCGCTCCGGTGGTTGAGCATTTGCCGGATCGTGATCTCCGACGCATTGGGTACCTGCGGAAAGAATTGCGAGAGGGGCGTGGAAAGTTGCAGCTTCTTCTGGTCTACCAGCTGCATGATCAGCGTAGCCGTGAAGGTTTTGGTAATCGAACCCACGCGGTAGCGCGTGTGCACGGTGGAAGGTACCGGCGCAGGACTTTGGGCTGCGAGGCCCGTGGCTTTTGCATAAAGTACCTTCCCGTTTCTGGCAATTGCTACACTGGCCATCGACTTGTTTTTAGCATATAATATGTCAAACAAGCTGTCAAGACCGGCAGTGTTGACGGTCTGCGCGCGAACCTGAATGCATATCACGAATGCGGCTGTGGTGGAGAGCAGCAGTTTTTTCATCATTGGTTAAAAATCAGTATCCGGCTTGGTGAGCTCCATTTCCTTGATCCAGATGTTACGGAAGTACACGTCATGTCCTTCTGATTGAAGTTTGAGTCCACCCGGTGTGTCGGTGATGCCTTTGCCGCCATCATTTCCGCCATCAATACCCGAGTTGGGGCCTCCCCAAACCTGAGAAATGCGCTGGTTGGTGTGTACTTTTTTTCCATTAAAATAAAGAGTGACCATCGGCTGCTCCACCAGTTTTCCATTCTCAAACCTGGCTGCGCGGAAAAGAATATCGTAGGCATTCCATTTTCCGATGCCATTATAGGCGAAATAAGGCGAGCGCGACTCGTTGATCACCGCCGCCATCCCGTGGGACGTGGTATCACCATCCAGCACCTGGATTTCGTACCGGTTTTGGAGGTACACACCGCTGTTGCCGCCTTCCTTGGTGATCAGAAATTCCACATGCGCCCTGAAATCCCTGAACTTCTTTTTGGTAACAATGTCCGCCGATCCATACAGTCCTCCTGCGGACGCAGGATCATTGCAATTGATCACAGTGCCCTCATCCACAGGGTCTTTCACGACTGTCCACTTAATGGGCGGTTTGGCTTTCAGGCGCGGACCGTCCCAGTACACCCATTTTTCGTCCAGCATTTTCCGGCTGCCATCGAGGTACATTTCTGCACCGGTGAGCATCCTGGTGCCCACACCTACCTGTGCCTGCGCAAGCGTCGCAGCAAGCGCAGGCCCGGCGGCGAGCAGCGCAATTCTTTTCATCAAAAGCTTCATAAGGGTAACCCGTTTAGTTCTGGTGGCCAAACTTTGGCACGAAAATATAAGATGTTAATGCGGGCTAATTACTCTGTCCATTGTGATTTCTTGAATTTGTCACTTGGGGAGTAGTTGGCCTTACGAAATGTAAACCTGAACATTAGATTTTTAATACTTCTTAAACTTATCAGTACGCTTTGCCATGAAAACCGTTGATCATCAAGAGAGCGTCAGTACCGTAACAGGAATGTTTGCAACCGGGAAGGACGCAGAAAAAGCCTACCAGACACTGCTGGACTTAGGCTACCATAAAGAAGAAATCACACTTGTTATGTCGGAAGCGGCATACAAAGAGTTGATTCAGGCACACACGCAGCAGAATGTCCACCCAACATTCGTGATCAGCCGCCCGGGTCGGAGCGCCGGTTTCAGGGAGGCATTGGACCAGTACGCACACTATGTAGGTATTCCCGGATTGTCTTTCATGGTGGTCGGAAACCTCACCGAAGGTGGTTTGAGAACCATTTCCGATACCATCCTGTCTGACGAATATGCGGAATATTTTCAGCGCAGCGTTCGCAGTGGGGAAATCCTGATTGACTTCGGGCTGCACAATGCCCGTGAGAAAAACCTCATTACCGACCTGTGGGAGAACTTCGGCGGACATCCGCTGGTACGTCCTGTCGGCAACGCAGCCTGACTTACCAAACCCCGGCACTTGCATAAAAAGCGATTGTCGGGGTTTTTTGCAGGTTTTTTCTAAATTCAGGCTGCATTTTAGCTTCGGAGCATGCCATGAAAGTTGCCCGCCTGATCATTCTTCTTCTTTTTCCAATCTGTTTTGCAGACTGCCAGTCGCTTCGCTTCTCATTTGCAGACAGTGCGCTGCTTCCCCTGAAACCCACCGGCGAACTCCACGGTATTTCTGCAATCGAGTATGTAGCGGCAAACCAGCAGTGGCATCTTGCGAGTGACCGCGGGGCATACTTTATCTTCGACAGTATTACAGGCATCCGCGATTTTAAGGTCCGCCTTCCTTTGGCAAAAAAGCGTCATACCGGGTTGTGGTATGAAGCATTGCGTTACGATCCGGTATCGGGCAACTTCCTGTATGCCGTAGAAAATGAGTACAAGCCTGGTGAGGAGACGAATGATACTACTACCTATGTGGCTTATTATGAACCTTTCCCGCCTCTCCAGGTCAATCCTGTTTACCTGATTCCCCCGCTTCCGCTACCAGCCGATAATAAAGGGATAGAGTCGCTGGCCGTGACCGATAGCGGAAACGTGTGGGTAGCGCCGGAAGCAGGCTGGGCCGGAGAGACCGAGGTAGGGCAGGATACCATTCATTTCAGGAAATTCATCAGGAACTCCTCCGGGTACAGTGCCCCGCAGCTTTTCAGCTACGTGATCGACCGGTCCGGGTGTCCCAACAGCGACAAGGAAAAGCGGGGCGGCATTTCGGAAATCGTAGCTGCCGGCGAGAACAAGCTGCTTGTCCTGGAAAGATGCTTCGACAACGGACCGGGCGGCACCAACAGGATCAAGGCAAAGCTGTGGGAGGTGAATGCCGCACAGCAACATTTGAAAAAAGAGCCTAAGCCGGCATTTGATTTCAAAAACCTGCCATTTGCCCCCGACAACCTGGAAGGCATGTGCTGGTGGCCCACTGCCGGGGGCAAACGCAAGCTGCTCCTGATTACCGATGACAATCCCGGGCTCGACAACAAACAGCGAACCCAGCTTATTTTATTGCAAGAAAACTGAATTTCCATGCACAAGTACGTATCCCTGCTGCTCATTTATGTCACTGCAATCCTGATATCCTGCCAAAAGCAGCCTGTTCAAAGCGTGGAGAAAGGTGTATCGTTCCAGCTCAATCAGCATCGCAGGGAAACCCTGGACAGTGTACGGTATGCGATTACCCTTGACATTCCCGGCCAGAAAAAGGAGCGCATCCGCGGGACGATCAACATTTCATTTCTGATGAAGTCTGTGGACTCGCCCCTGGTACTCGACTTCAATTCTGACTCGGCCTCCGTGCTGCGTGTGCAGGCAGGAGGGAAGCAGGTGGCTTATACCTTTGAAAACGAGCATATTGTTATCGACCAGAAGAACCTGAAAAAGGGCCGGAATGAGATCAGCATTGCATTTGTAGCGGGTGATCTTTCCCTCAACCGGAGCGACGACTACCTGTACACGCTCTTTGTGCCCGATCGTGCATCTACCTGTTTCCCGCTTTTTGACCAGCCCAACCTCAAAGCAGTATACCAGCTTACCTTGAAAACACCGGATGCATGGGAGGCCGTATCGAACGGGGTTTTGCAGGAGAAAAAGGATGAGGGAGGAAGGAGCATTTATACGTTCGGGCAGACAAAGCCGATCAGTTCGTACCTCTTTGCATTTGCCGCAGGAAAATTTTTCAAGACAAAACAGACGGTCGGGCGGCGCGAAATGACCATGTACTATCGCGAGACAGATACCGCCAAAGTAAGCCGGAACCGCCAGGAAGTATTTCAATTGCATGCCCGGTCACTGGATTGGCTCGAAGCGTACACAGCGATCGATTATCCGTTTGGTAAATTTGACTTTGTGCTTCTGCCTTCATTCCAATACGGCGGAATGGAGCATCCGGGTTCAATTTTCTACAACGAATCCGCCCTTTTCCTGGATGAGAATGCGTCCGTAAACCGGAAAATGGCACGGGCAAGTGTCATCGCTCACGAGTCGGCCCATATGTGGTTTGGCGATCTGGTTACGATGGACTGGTTCAATGACGTCTGGCTGAAAGAGGTATTTGCCAACTTTATGGCTGCCAAGATTGTACACCCGGCATTTCCAGAGATCAATCACGAACTGCGCTTTCTGCTGGCCCATTATCCCGGTGCCTACGAGGTCGACCGTACTGCCGGCACCAACCCGATTTTACAAAAACTGGATAACCTGAAAAATGCCGGGACACTTTATGGGACTATCATTTACCTGAAAGCCCCCATAGTCATGCGCCAGCTCGAAAGGAAAATCGGAGAGGATGCCATGCGTGATAAGCTGCGGGAATACTTGAAGACATTTCAGTTCGGGAATGCTACCTGGGACGACCTGGTGCGTATTATGGATGGTAAGTCTTCGCAGGAGATCAGAAAATGGAGTAATGTTTGGGTAAAAACCGGCGGCATGCCGGTGTATGAGCTGGAACACAAAGGTGGCAATTTCGCTGCTGTTCAGGCTGCGGATACGGTTGCAGCCAGGATCTGGGAGCAGCCTGTCCTTGTCAAAACCCTTCCCGGCGGCATTATTTATCCCAATGCAGACGGGCTTGCGTATGGCTTTTTTAAAATGGATCCTGCGAGTATGGATCATTTTGCGGGGCACTATCACGAGGCAGGCGACAGCCTCGCCTCCGATCCTGTTTTCCGGGGCGCGATGCTGGTGAATATCTGGGAAAATACGCTGCGCAATTATGGTTCTGATCCGCAGAAGCTGTTCGGGAATGTACTCATGATGCTGCCCAAAGAAGAAAATCCATTGCTGATCGACTACTTATTGGGCAATCTCCAGACAACCTGGTGGAATTTCCTGGATGAGCATAGCCGTCAGCAGCAGCAGGCAGTAGTGGAGGCGCTGCTCTGGAAATTGCTGGTGCAGGTTAAAGACAAAGGAATCAAATCGTCTTACTTTCGTTCGTTCAGGAATGTGGTTAGGTCGGAGCAGGGATTGGGCAAACTGGAAAGCCTATGGAGTGGAAAACTGGTGGTGAAAGATCTGGTCCTGTCCGAAGACGACAAGATTGCGCTGGCCTGCGAGCTTGCCCTGAAAGCACCCGCAAAAAGCAGTACAATTCTCAAAAAACAGCTCGCTGAAACCCAAAATCCTGATCGCCGCCAGAAATTGCAGTTTGTGATGCCGGCACTCAGCCCGGATGAAAAGGTGCGGGATGCGTTTTTTGAATCACTGAAAAAGGAAGAAAACAGGGAAAAGGAAGCTTGGGTACTGGAAGCCCTGGGTTACCTGCATCACCCGCTGCGGGCACGTTCTGCTGAAAAGTACCTGCGCCCGTCCCTGGATCTGTTGCAGGAAATCCAGCTTACCGGTGACATTTTCTTTCCTACGCGGTGGACGAACGTTACTTTTTCCGGCCACTCCTCGCCCGAGGCGGCCCGCATCGCAGCCGATTTCCTGAAAGAACGTCCGGATTATCCGTATTTCCTCAAAAACAAAGTCTTACAAGCCACCGATCAGCTCAACCGGGCGACCATGCTGAAAGCGCACAAGGCACGATAACATCATGATGAATGTGACCCGGGGACTTTTTTAATGCGAAAGCAAACCGGGAACTGTGGTCTGCTTTCGCATTTGAGTTATTCGCTACCGGCGCGAGCTCAGCCGCTCAAATCTTTCCTGTTTCAAACCTTCGAGGATGTCCCTGGTGGCCTCAAAGCTTGTGTGGTGGTAAGCCCGTAAGCCCAGGGTTTTTGCCATATTCGCAAACATGATCCGATCGTCGAAGTACACGCACTGGCTGGGCGTTGCCTGTGCAATGCCCATCGCAAGCTCGAAAATGCGTGGATCGGGCTTGCGCATTTTCACCTCGCAGGATGATATAAATGCATCAAAACAGGTGTGCAGCTTAAATTTCTGAACGCGGTAGTCATTCAGCTCTTTACCTTCATTATTGATCGAAATGATCCTGAAACCACAATCGTTCTTCCATTCTTTGAGCCACGCAAGCATATCCGGCAGCTCCACGGACTGTGCATACATGAACTCTTTGAAATCTTCCCGGACAAAGTCACGCGGATGATTGAAGATCACCGTATCCAGGTACTGGTCCAGGGTAATGCTGCCCACCTCGTAAACATTGAAAATGAAGTTGTGCAGGGCCGTCATCTCCTCATAGTCCAGCCCGAACTTACGGGCCGCTTCCTGCCGTGACTCATGTCCCCATCCATTGCTCAGCAACACGCCGCCAATGTCGAAAAATAGTATTTTAAGATCGCTGATCTGCATTTGAAATCGTTTTTTGGTTACCGGTTTAAAGATATAGTTTGTTGCAGGATGATTGCTGACAACCCGAAAAAAAGGAAGAATTTGTATTTTTAGCTACTCAAACGGTATAGATATGTTACGTATCGTTGAAGATGATGTAGCTTTCCAATAACGCCATAAGAAACCAATGATGAAAATATTGACGCTGACCTTGGCCATGAGCCTGCTGCTGGCCGGTACGGACAGGTGTTCCGCCCAATGCATGGAGAAAATCAGCAAGTCCAATAACCGCAAAATGCGGTACCAGACCATACCACTGATCGGCAATGAAGAGTACCTCTCTTTGTCACGCACCGGAGAAGAGAAGATCTTTACCTACCATAATGAAATCGTAGAGCTCATCTTTCACGTCCCGATGTTTACCGAGGTACGCTTCAAGTCGCCGGGGGGCAACTTTTCATTGTATACGACTACTTCCGACCGTACGTTTTTCAACCGTTCATTCACACTTTCATGCCCCGTCACCACTACTGAGCTTGCTAAAATGAAGGGTGCTACCGAAATCGAGATCTTTTTTCCGGAAGAAAAAAAGGTATATCAGCTCAATGCCCGTTCCAGGAACCTGCTGGAAAAAGCGCTTGCATGCGTTTTCTGATCCGTTTTTCTCTTTAATCAGGTAAATCCGGCTGAGCTTCATATTCAAAGCTGACCATCGTCATGGATTTGCAGTGTTCCCGGGCGGAATTTTACTGCCCACTGATTAAAGACAAACGGTACTATGAATTCAACTCCGACCTCCGCAGCACAAACACCGCATTCCTTTCATATTCCGGTCCTTGGACTGGGTTATTCCATTGATACACCGCTCAAAGTAGCACGTTACGGAATTTCTTCTACGGTGTCCATTGTCGATGACGAACTGATCGAGCGCATGCGTAAGTTTCATGCCGTTCAAAGCGGCACGGCCTTTACGTCCATTCCCAATGCTGAAACTGATTTTCGCAGCAAGCGGATCACGGCTTACCTCAATCTCCTCAATGTGATCGTAGCCAGGCAGTTTGCCGAGCTTCGGCAGCAATCATTTGGCGAAAACAACGACCTCGCCCGGTACTTTAACCTGCTGCCGGACGATGCACCATTGAAACAGCGATACAAAACCCTGCACATCCATCATCAGCCTGCAATGCTGGACGCCGAAAAAAAGTGGATCAGGCAGGCCATGGAGCCTGGGGCGATTGATGTGAACATCATGTCAAAAGTCGATAAGATGAACCGGGGCACGTCGGGGCAGCTGCTGAGCGAAGAGTTCAGCGATGCGCTGGCAGCCCTGCGCGGATTTGCTAAAAGTACCCTTCGCGCCTCTCTTGTACTTTCGGCAGGCATGAACCCGAAACTGTACAGCTATCTCGAATCTTTTCCGGAGTTTCTTCCAAAGGCTGACGGTTGTTTTTTCAAGAAGATCACTTTGAAAGTCAGTGACTTCCGCTCGGCGAGCATCCAGGCCAGGTTCCTGGCAAAAAAGGGATTGTGGGTTTCTGAGTTCCGCATCGAGTCGGGGCTGAACTGCGGCGGACATGCATTTGCAACCGAGGGATTACTGCTCGGACCCGTACTGGAAGAGTTCAGGCGGAACCGCGAGGCACTTACCACCGAGCTGTTCGGCATGTGGAAAACTGCCCTGGCAGCCCGCGGCAGGGTCGTGACGGACACGCCTGCAATCCGCATTACGGTACAGGGGGGTATTGGAAATGTGTATGAAGATCAGTTTCTGCGGGAGCACTATGGTCTCGACGGAACCGGCTGGGGAAGCGCATTCCTGCTGGTACCCGAGGCTACCAATGTGGATGAACAAACCTTGAAGAGCCTGACCGAGGCGAGCCACGACGATTACTACCTCAGCAATGCTTCACCGCTGGGCATATTGTTCAATAATTTCCGAAAAAGCTCCGCTGAAAAGCAGCGGCTCGAACGTATCGCCAAAGGCAGACCCGGCAGTCCATGCCAGAAGCGCTACCTGGTATCCAATACGGAATTTACGGAAGAGCCCATTTGTACCGCCTCACGCCAATACCAGGCTTTGAAAATGAGGCAGCTGCAGGAAACCGAGCCGCGCCCGGCGGACTTACAAGAGCAGTTACGGGCCGTGTCCGAGAAGATCTGCCTTTGCGAAGGGTTGGGTACTTCCGCCCTGATCAGGAACCACCTGCTGCGGCCGCGCGAAAACCAGGCTGTGGCCATTTGCCCCGGACCCAACCTGGCCTGGTTTTCAAAAACGTATTCTCTTGAAGAAATGACCGGCCACATTTATGGAAAAACGGACCTGCTGGAAAAAGTGGAGCGGCCGCACATGTTTGTGAATGAGCTGCGCCTCTACATTGATTATCTGAAAGAGGAAATGCAGCACCACCGCCAGGCGTTGACCGACAAAAAGAAGGCTTATTTCGCAAGGTTCAGGCAGCAGCTCCTGGATGGTATCCGCTACTACCAGAACCTTGTTCCTGACATTTATTTCCAACACGAAGAAGAAAGATTACAAATGCAGACTCAGCTTGTAAATGCGGAATCAGAGCTCAACAAGCTCTAATTTCGCATTTTTACCAATTTTTCATATTCCAGTACGGTGATCAGGCTTCCTTTCATGTCTACGAGGCGCTCATCCTTGAAGTCGGACAGGGTCCGGATCACCGTTTCAGTGGCCGTGCCTACCATGGAAGCAATGTCTTCACGCGTGATAGCCATGGAAAACGGTTTGGAGCGATCTTCCTGGTAGCGCTGTACCAGCATGACGAGTGCCTGCGCCACGCGCTTGCGAACCGAGTTGTAAGCCAGTTGCAGCAGCCGGTCCTCCCGCTCCTTGATCTCGTTGGAAAGCATCTGGATGAATTTGGACGAAACTTCCCGGCTACCCTGAAGCAGGCTGAAAAAGTCTTCTTTCGGAACGATGGCTACTTCGGACTTTTCCAGACAAATCGCGGTTTCGCGGTAAGGTTCTCCCTGAAGCAGGTCCAGGTACCCGAAAAAGTCGCCTTCCTTGTACAGATCCGTGATGTACTCTTTGCCATGATCATTGGATTTGTACGCTTTCACTTTTCCTTTTTGCAAAAAGAAAATGCTGCTCGGAAAGCTGCCCTCGGTGTAAATCGTATCGCGTTTACGGAGTGAGCGGATTTTCTTGTTTTCTGCCAGTTTTTCAATCAGCTCAAATGATCCTGCCTCCCGCAGAAACTGGTCAAAACCCTCTGAGGAACGATCAAACTGCCTGCGGAGGCGCTCGCTTTTTTTGAGGCGCATCTCCACGGCGTGGAGCAGCTCCACATCGTCGTAAGGCTTGGTGAGGTAATCGTCGGCACCCATGGACATTCCTTTGCGATAGTCGTCCTTCTCGGCTTTCGCGGTAAGGAAAACAAAAGGTACCTGCGCGGTTTTTTCATCTTTGCCCAGCATGTGCAGCACGCCGTACCCATCGAGCTCGGGCATCATAATGTCGCAGATGATGAGGTCGGGCTGGTGCTGATGGGCGAGTTGTACGCCTTCCTTGCCATTTTGGGCTGTAACTACACGGTAGTCAGCGAGTTCAAGGATCTCGGCCGTATTTTCCCGCATTTCGGGATTATCTTCAATGAGGAGAATGGTTTTATTTTCCAAAGCCATGGTAATTTACTGAATGCACTGGGTTAGTTCCGGCCTGTATCAGGCAGCAGGCCGGGGATTATGATTGGGCAAATTGATCCTGAAAACCGTTCCGCTGCCTGCCTGACTGGTGAAGGTTACTTCTCCGCCCATCAGGCTGATATAGTTCTGGACAATGTTGAGCCCGAGGCCGGTACCCTGAATGTTACCCGCATTGTTGGCACGAAAAAAGCGGTCAAAAACATGCTGCTGATCCTGAACCGGAATACCAATGCCATAGTCCTGCACCTCCATGCCGACGTATCCGGGCGTCACATTGACCCGTAAAAAAATGGGCTTGCCGGGCAGGGAGTACTTGATTGCATTGGATAAAAGATTGAACAGCACATTGCGTAAAAGCTGCTTGTCAAGCCACACTTCTGCATTTCCTAGGTACTCGAAATGCAGCTGCTGACCCTCCTTGCACAATCCCCTGATCTCTTCGATCAGGCCCTCGCAGAATTCCTGAAGGTGCGTCAGCACCGGCACACTGTGTACGCGGCCTTCTTCAAGCTTGCCGATGGAAAGAAAGTCATTGAGGATCTCGGTAAGGTTGGTGACGGTGCTTTTGATCCGACGGACGTGCTTCTGCCGTTTTTCTTCGTCCTCCGTCCGGGAGTACCGGCCGATCAGCGAGGCCGACGACAGGATGGTTGCCAGCGGTGTACGGAATTCGTGCGAGGCAATGGTTACAAACTGACTTTTCATGTGGTTCAGCTCGCGCTCCTTCTGTAAGGCCCGGATCACCTCTTCCTGCGACAGCTCCACGCGCCTGATCGCCTGCGCCAGCTCCTGGGTCCGGCGGGCGACACGCTCTTCCAGCTCGGCATTGAGCTTCTGAATTTCCAGGTTGGCCTCAATAATGCGGTTTTCCTGTTTTTTTCTTTCAGTAATATCAATGACAAAACTCACCACGAATTCGCCGTCACTGGTCTTAAAAGGACTCAGACTAACCTCTACCGGAAACTCGCTGCCATCCTGCCGGCGCGCAAAAAGGTCCATAGCATGCCCCATGCCCCGAGCCCTGGGTGCTTCCAGGTAATGGTCCCGGTAGCTGACGTGGCGTTCGGCAAAGCGGCCTGGAATAAGCGTTTCTATTTTCCTGCCGATCAGCTCGGTATCCCGGTAGCCAAAAAGCTCCCTGGCCTTGGGGTTCAGCATGACAATGGTGCCAGCCTTGTTTACCACTACAATACCCTCCGTCGCATGCTTGAAAAGTGCGTCGAGCATTTCAATATGCCGTGTCATCACCTGCGTATGTATTAAAATATCTGTATCAAACATACCAAGGTACAGGACATAGGTGAGCAGCGCAACAAGGCACCGGTTAAATCGTCTGGCTGAAAAGGGTGGTCTGGGGAAGGTCTTTCCACAAGCGTGCGTCAAATGCCATACACACATTCCGGACAAAAGGCCGGCCTTTTTCGGTCACTTTCAGGCAGTAAGGTGTAATTTCCAACAGCCCGTCTTCCTCCATTTCCGACAGCCGTTCCAGGGCTGCATACAGACCGTCGCAAGTTTCGCCGGTATTCCGCCAGCTTGTTTCGAACCGGGTCATCAGCTGAAGAATACGGCGTCGCAGCACGAGGTCTTCACCGGTAAGCTCATGTCCTCTGAATGCAGGCAGCATGCCTTCTGCAATGCGGCGGTAATAGTCTTCTACTTTCTTTTCATTTTGGGAAAACCCGCTCCATGTATCGCTGATTGCGGAAGCGCCCAGTCCGATCAGCAGCCGCGTGCTCCGCTCGGTGTAGCCCATGAAGTTGCGGTGAAGCGTACCGGTTTGCTGTGCCTCGTAAAGCGGGTCAGTGGAACGTGCGAAATGGTCCATGCCAATATCGTGGTACCCGGCGAGTTCCAGCGCATTGCGTCCGGTTTCATAGATCGCCATCTTTTTTTCGGCATCGGGAAGGTCATTTTCGGTATAGCTCCGCTGACCCGGTTTGATCCAGGGTACGTGTGCATAGCTGTAAAATGCAATGCGGTCGGGCCGCAGCTGGATCACCCGCAGCATGGTCTGCATCATATAGCAGGTTTTTTGCTGGGGCAAACCATATACAATATCAAAGTTCACAGAAGTATAACCGATTTCGCGTGCCTGCCGGGTTAGGTCGCATACCTGCTCATAGGTCTGGTGGCGATTGATCAGGGCCAGAACAATGGGGTTGAAATCCTGCACGCCAATGCTGATCCGGCGAAAACCCAGGTCATATAGTGTTTGCAAATGCGCCCCGGTGGTATTGCCCGGATGCGCCTCAAACCCGAAGGAATGCTGGGAGGGTACCTCGGCATGCTGCAAAATTCCGTTGACAAGCACGGCCAGGTTTTCAGGACTGAAAAAGGTGGGCGTTCCGCCGCCGAGGTGCAATTCGCGGATCACCGGCTTTACTCCACCAAAACGCTGAAGGTACATGTTCCACTCTGCAAGTACGGCCTGAACGTACCGGCTCTCCACGGCATGGTTGGTGGTGATGCGCGTATTGCAGCCGCAGTAGGTACACAGACTTTCGCAGAATGGCAGGTGTATGTATACGCTGATCCCTTCGGCTGCATTGGAAATGTGGAACGTTTCCCGTACCATCTCAGTCCATCGCAGCGGATCCGGCGGGGTTTTCTGCCAGTAGGGTACAGTAGGGTAGCTTGTATAGCGCGGTCCGGGAATATTGTATTTGAACAGCAGGTCCTTGTCCATGACGTAGAAAGATTGGCTTGATAATCAACCAAAACTACTGGTGCCGCCATTTACAAAACATGACGAAAGTCATATCTGAAACTTACTTTGGCCGCTTACCTGCAGATCGTCATGAGGGCGGGATGCTGTGCCACGGCATCCGGAAGTACAGTAGCAACACTGCGCAGGATCAGCAAGCTGCCGGCTACCAGGAGCAGTATGGGCGTCAGCTTACCGGCGTGCCTGCGCAGTACCGGTGAAAGCCGCTCCCGCACCAGCCCGGCTGCCAGCATGGCTGGGATAGTACCAAGTCCAAACAAAAACATGAAAATACCGCCCGAAAATGCATTGCCGGTAGACAATGCGCTCAGCAGGGCCATGTATACCATGCCGCAGGGAACAAGTCCGTTGAGCAGCCCCAGGAGGAAGCGGGCTGCCGGGCCGGGCTTTTGCAGGTACGCTCCCATTTGTTTTTTCACCCCTGAAATACAGCGCGTCCACCACACAGGCAGCCGTAAACCGTGGCTCAGCCAGGCAGGCCAGAGCACGTAGGCAAGCATGCACATGCCCGCGCCGGCCGACAAAAACCGGAGTGTACCTGCCCAGGCCAGCGACGCTCCCAGCGTGCCGGCCACCAGGCCCAGGATGGCGTAAGAGCTGGCCCGTCCGAGATTGTAAATGCTGATACGTGCCAGCTGCTGCCGCCTGCTCCCGGGTCCGGCGGATAATGCAAGCGCAATGGGGCCGCACATGCCTACACAATGCAGGCTGCTCATCATCCCCATGCTGAGCGCGAGATATGGAAGTACCGGCCCCACCTGATTATTTTTTGCTGAGAGTAATTACTCCTTCATTCCAGTAGGAGGTACCGCCGGCCTGCCAGTCGATCTGCAACTTGTAGCGGCCGGCAGGTACCTGGTCCAGCGCCACAACCTGCCTGCTTTTTTCGGCCTGAATCGCAAAGCTGCGGTCATTGTGCTTATCGGAAGGACAGTACAGGCTGATCTTTCCCTGGATGACCGAGCCGGCAAACTGATCCGGGAAAGCTATTGTTAATTTTTCTCTGGTAACCTGCCAGCTCAGTGGCTGCGGCAGGAGCCTGGCGCGCTCGCCTTTGTCAATACGATCCTGAAAATGCAGTTCTTCCTCATAGTACTTGTCCGTGGCCAGGTCGATCTTTTCGGCGGCGCTCATGCTCACGAGCACCACAATCATTACAACAAAGCTCAGGTACATACCCGCAATGCCTGTTCCCCAATTGATTTTCATGATTTCTGCTGTTTTATAGTGGACCTTCCGGCGCAATGAAAGTTGTCCGGAAACTTTCTGTTTTCTTTTTATTTACATAAACCGAAAGGTGGACCGTGTTTTTGCGCCTGCTGAATGCAGAAGCCGGCATGGTAATGAACAATGAACCCTCTGCCATCCCGGCTGGCGGAAGGTATAGCGCGGACTGGCCCACGATGGTGAGTTTTCCGTTGCCCTCACCGAGCCTGATTTCCGGACGGAGTTCCTGGTTGGTTTTGTTAAAAATCTTGAAGGTATAAAGGTTGCTGATGGTTCCATCTGGATCAATCATGTACCCTGTGCCCGGTGCCCGGAAGAGGGTGGTCTGGGTATGATCCCGGGTGGCGATCAGATATGCAAATCCGCCCCATAATAAGATCAGGACAGCCAGGTAACCGGCAATGCGAGGCGTGAAAAGCTGGTTGGTTTTCTTCTCAATCGCATTTTCCGAAGTGTACCGGATCAAACCTGCGGGCTGACCTGTTTTGGCCATGATATGGTCGCAGGCATCGATGCAGGCTGTACAGTTGACGCATTCCATCTGCAGACCATTCCGGATGTCGATGCCTGTGGGACATACGGCTACGCACTGGTGACAGTCAATGCAGTCACCGGATGTCCGGGTCACATTTTTCCGCCATTTTTCCCTCGGTTCACCCCGGCCGTGATCATAGGCGACACTGATGGAATTTTTGTCGAGCAGCACACTCTGCAGCCTCCCGTACGGGCATACCACGGTACAAGCCTGGTCGCGCAGCCATGAAAAGTTAAAGCAGAATACGGCCGAGAAAAACGCCAGGCTGCCGAACAATGCGGCATGATCGGCAAGCGGCTCCCGCACAATCTGCAGTAAGGCATCAGCTCCCAGTATATAGGCGAGGAGCAGGTTGGCAATGATAAATGACAATAATGCAAACGTGGTGTATTTCAATGCTTTCTTTCCAATCTTCTCTCGGGTCCAGGGACCATTGTCCAGGCGTTTCCGGGCACTCGGATTGCCTTCAATCGCGTATTCGATTTTACGGAAAACCATTTCCATGAACACCGTCTGCGGGCAGGCCCAGCCACACCACAGGCGGCCGAATACGGCAGTGAACAGCACGATGAACACCATGAAGCAAAGCATGGCAAGCCCAAACAGCCAATAATCCTGCGGCCCGATGAAAATGCCGAAAATGATGAACTTGCGTTCGAGCACCTGGAAGAGGAGCAGGGGCTGCCCGCCAACTTTGATAAAGGGACCCGCAAAAAGGAGCCCGAGCGCAAACGCCGCAAACACAGCCCTGCGCCGGTGCCATTTGCCCGCAGGTTGCTGGGGATAAAACCACACACGCCCGCCTGTATCATTGACGGCATTGAAGGTATCGCGGAAAGCGTCCTTGTCAGGAGTTTGCGCCCGGCCGGCAGCGGAAAATTCGCTCATCATCCTTGTGCTTTTCTGATCTTTTTATTTTACAGCTACGGGACTTTCGGTAGCCATGTCGCCCTGCGGCTCCTTGGCATTTGCAGGTTTGGTGCCCTGGATGGAAAGTACATAGCTGGCGACTTTCTGAATATCCACCGGGGACAGTTGTTTCTCCCAGGCTATCATGCCTTTTTCGGGCACTCCGTACTTGATGACTTTGAAGAGGTTGCGGATGCCGGAACCGTGCAGCCAGTAGGGGTCTGTCAGGTTGGGACCTACGCCGCCCCCAGCTTCGGCACCATGGCAGGCAGTACATTTTTCCTGGAAAATGGCTTTGCCAGCTTCAACACCGGCCTTGTCGGTAAGCAGGGTTACGCTGCTCTCGTCCAGACTGGCGCCCACTTTTTCCATGTAGCTTTTTTTATCCAGCTCCGCCTGTGCCACTTCCTTGTCCAGCTCGGCCAGCTGCATGTCGCCCAGCCCGCTGAAGTAGTAGGTCGCATAAGCGATTGCAAACACGATGGTGCTCAGAAACAGGAACTGCAGCCAGGGCGGCATGCGGTTGTCGAGTTCTGTAATGCCGTCGTAGTCATGCCCTTCAATGACAATGCTTTTTTCATCCTGCAAAGGCACCGCCACGCCCCGGAACTTTCTCCACCAGTATTCACTGAAAACTGCTCTGGACGGCTCGGGCGTGGTAAGTGCCCTGAATTTCCGGTAGGTAGCCAGCGCATTGACGAGGAGGATAACCAGCTGGATGATCACCAGCCCAAGTGCTGCCAGCAGCACATAAAGAATCAGGTCGGTACCGCTCACTGCCCGGGTTACCGGGGCTTCTTCCTCCGCCAATGCCGGCATAAGGCCGCTGAGAAGAAGAATGAAAAGGGTTTTACCAATGCTGCCATCCTGCAAAGGCAGGTTCTTCATATTCAGCAGAGCCTTCTTATCGAGCGCAAAGATGTAGACGAGCAAACCAAGGAAGAAGGCAAAGAAGATAATCAATGATATCAGCGGAAAAATTTCAACACCCGCAATGGTTTCGAGGTAGGTTTTGAATTTCATGGAGTGGAGTTGTTAATGATTGAATGACTGAATGATTGAATGATTGAGTGATTGAGTTGTGAGTTAGTGAGGGAGTGAGGGAGTGAGTTTTGAATGATTGAATGACTGAATGATTGAATTGGGAGTTATTGAGTTAGTGAGTGAGTTTTGAATGATTGAATGACTGAATGACCGAATGGTTGAGTGGTTGAGTTTTGAATGATTGAATGATTGAAAGGTGTTGCTACTCCCTTGTCACCCTGAGCGGACCGGGCCGCCGCGGCGGTCGAAGGGTAGATGCGGCACCCACAACGTTCGTCCGTGAACACCACTCCACTTTTGTCACCCTGAGCGGACCGGGCCGCCGCGGCGGTCGAAGGGTAGATGCGGCACCCACAACGTTCGTCCGTGAACACCACTCCACCTTTGTCACCCTGAGCGGACCGGGCCGCCGAGCGGTCGAAGGGTAGATGCGGCAGCCACAACGTTCGTCCGTGAACACCACCCCACCTTTGTCACCCTGAGCGTACCGGGCCGCCGGGCGGTCGAAGGGCAGATGCGGCATCAACCAAGTCGGGCGGTTAACACTACCTTCGCCTTTGTCACCCTGAGCGCAGTCGAAGGGCGGGTGCCCTCGCCACGGCGCTCTTACGGCCAGCGTAGTTGTAAATTCTCCCTTCGAACGTCTTCGGTACCACATCCGCCCTTCGACCGCCCGGCGGCCCGGTCCGCTCAGGGTGACAAGGGGAGGTGTGAACGGGAGAACAACTACTCAACCACTCAACCACATAATCATTCGGTCATTCAGTCATTCAGTCATTCAAAACTCACTCACTCACACCCTCACTCACTCGCTAACTCACTAACTAACTCACTAAACAACTCCCTCACTTATTCCTCACATCCGTCCCCAGCCTTTGCATATAGGCAATGAGGGCGATGATTTCTTTGTTTTGGGATGTTCTGATGCCGCTTTGTTTCAGCCGGGTCTGGATTTCGCGAGCCTGTTTCTGCAGGTCCTGGTTGGCGATGTTTTCATAGCCTTCGGCGTAAGGTACCCCGAGTGTTTGCATAGCCTTGATCTTCGCTTTTGTGTTGGTGGTATCGAGCTCATTTTCGAGCAGCCAGCCGTACCGCGGCATGATGGAGCCTGGCGACATGCTTGCGGGATCTTCCATGTGGTTGTAATGCCAGGAGTCAGGGTACTTGCTGCCAATGCGGTGCAGATCGGGCCCGGTGCGCTTGGAGCCCCACTGATGCGGGTGGTCATACACGAACTCGCCTGATTTGGAATATTCCCCAAAACGCTCAATCTCGGACCTGAATGGCCGGATCATCTGAGTATGGCACACGTAGCAGCCTTCACGGGTGTAAATGTCCCGGCCCTGCAGTTCCAGGGGAGTATAGGGTTTTACACTTGCAATGGTAGGTACATTGGAATTAATCAGGAAGGTAGGTACCATCTCGATCATTCCGCCGATGGCTACTGCTACCAGCGAGAATACCGTAAGGGTCAGTGGCTTACGCTCCATGAGTCTGCGGTGCCAGTATTCATTGGCCGGTGCATGCCAGATGGCTTTCAGCGGCATGGCACGCGCGGATTCTGTGGCTACAAGCCGGCCTTTTGCGGCCGTCATCCATAGGTTGTAAATCATCACAGCAAACCCAATAATGTAGAGGGTACCACCTACGCCCCGGAGGAAATACAAGGGTTTAAGCTGGGTGACGGTTTCAAGAAAATTAGGGTATTTGAGTAAACCTTCCTGCGTAAACTCCTTCCACATAGAGCTTTGCACCCAGCCAGCCCAGTACATAGGCACGGTATAGAATATGATCCCCAGCGTGCCGATCCAGAAGTGGAAATTGGCAGCCTTTTGAGAAAATAATGTTCGGTTATACAAGCGGGGAAAGAGCCAGTAAAGGATCCCGAAGGTCAGGAAACCATTCCACCCCAATGCGCCAACGTGCACATGGGCTACAATCCAGTCGGTGTAGTGGGCGATGGCATTCACATTTTTGAGTGAAAGCATGGGGCCTTCAAACGTGGCCATACCATAAGCGGTAATGGCTACAACCAGGAATTTCAGTACAACATCTTCCCGTACTTTATCCCAGGCTCCCCGCAGTGTCATCAGTCCGTTCATCATGCCACCCCAGCTCGGTGCAATGAGCATGATGGAGAAGACCGTGCCGAGCGTTTGTGCCCACTCGGGCAATGCGGTATACAGCAGGTGGTGCGGTCCGGCCCAGATGTAAATGAAGATGAGCGCCCAGAAGTGTACAATGGAGAGCCGGTAGGAATAGATAGGCCTGTTGGCGGCTTTTGGTAAAAAGTAATACATCAGCCCGAGGTAGGGGGTGGTCAGGAAAAAAGCCACCGCATTGTGACCATACCACCATTGCACCAGGGCATCCTGTACTCCTGCATACACCGGGTAGCTTTTGAAAAGCGAGATGGGAAGCTCAACACTGTTGACCACATGCAGCATGGCAACGGTTACAAAAGACGCTATGTAAAACCACACCGCCGCATAGATGTGCTCGGTCCGCCGATTGAGGGTAGTCATCACGATATTGACCAAAGCCGATACCCAAACCACGGCGATCGCGATATCAAAGGGCCATTCCAGTTCGGCGTATTCCTTGGAGGTGGTGAGCCCCATGGGCAGGGTAATGGCCGCCCCGACAATGATGAGCTGCCACGCCCAGAAATGAAAGCGTCCGAGCCGGTCACTCCACAGCGGCGTGCGGAGTACACGGGGCACCGAGTAGTACAGACCTGTAAAAAAACCGTTTCCGACGAATGCAAAGATCACTGCATTGGTATGCAGCGGACGGATGCGGCTGAATGTGAGATACGGAAGATCCATGTTGAGATCCGGAAATACCAGCTGGAATGCTGCCAGTAAGCCGGCCAGCATGCCGATGAGCCCGAACAGGATGGTAGCAATGGCAAAGTCGCGCACCAGCCGGTTGTCGTACCGGAACTCGTCGAGCTCCACCGCTGCCACGTCGGGATGAGGAACGTTAGACATATTGTGTAAAGATTTGGTAAATGACAGGTTAGAGGATTTCAGGATTCAGGGGTGCCGGCGTCATCGAGCAGGATGCGGACAGAAGGGGTGAAGTCGTCGTCGTAGTGTCCCCTGCGTACTGTCCAGATGAAGGCTCCGAGAAAGCCGCCGGCAACAAGCAGGCTGGCCCCGATGAGCAGGTAAAGCGCGTCCATGATGCAGTGAGTTGGTTTGTGATTTATTTGTCAAAAGTACCTGCGCACGGGCGGCAGCTTCATGACCTGCGACCTGCTTTTTTATGACCTTGGTCAGTTATCAGCCTGCGTGCGGCGAGGCTGCTCGCTGCGGTAGTAAATGCAACAATTGTCACCGAGCTGACCGGCATCAGAATGGCGGCGATCACGGGTGAAAGCTGGCCTGCCAGGGCGAAAGACAATCCTGCGGCATTATACAGGAGCGATATGCAGAAGCTGGCGCGGATGATCCGCTGACCATTCCTGGCCAGGCGCACATACGCAGGGAGCCGCGTGAGTTCGGTACCTTCCAAGATGGCATCACACGCGGGTGAAAAGTTGTTGGCATCTTCGCTCACCGCGATGCCCACATTGCTCTGGCGCAATGCACCGGCGTCGTTGAGGCCGTCGCCCACCATCATCACATTGCTACCTTCGGATTGCAGTGCTTTGATAAAATCGAGTTTCTGAGCCGGTGTCTGACCGAAATGCAGTACGGTTTTACTTCTGAAAATCCGGGACAGAAAAGGAACATCCACGGGTTTGTCGCCCGACAGGAGGAAAGTACGGATGCCCGCCTGGTGCAGGGCCGCCACTGCGGACTCAAGTTCCGGGCGGTAGCTGCTTTTGATTTCATAAAAACCCGCAATAACGTCGTCAAAAGCCACAAACACCTGACTGGAAGCGCCTTCCCCTGTGAAGTTTGCACCCGTCCAGTCGGCTGAACCTATCTTCACCTTTGTGCTTCCCCATTGTGCCTGGATGCCTTTACCCTCCACTTCCTCAAAGCTGACGAGCGCCCGCCGGCTTACAGGATCCGCAGATAGATGTTGTACGATTAGCCGGCTCAGCGGGTGGGAGGACTGGGCCATGATGGTGCGGATGATGGTACGTTTTTCCGGTGTAAGTACAACACCATTAAAGTTTACGCTTGCCTCTCCGGTTTGCGTAATGGTGCCTGTTTTATCAAAAACGACGGTATCAATGTGGGAGAGCCGGTCTACGGCATGCGCATTCTTAAAGTAAAACCTGTTTTTGCCCAATATGGCCAGCAGGTTGCCGTAAGTAAAAGTAGCCGACAGAAACAGGCCGCAGGGGCAGGCTACCACCAACGTGGTGGCAAATGCGAGAAAAGCAGTTTCCGTTTTTTGAAATACAAAAAACCAGATGCCGAATGCTGTCACAGCGAGGAGGAACACAGCGACTGAAAAATACCTGTTGATGCGGGCGGCGAGGGTAGCGGATTGTTCCTCCTTATTACCGGCAAATGCTTCATTGTTCCAAAGCTGGGTCAGGTAACTTTGGGAAACCTTGCGCAGCACTTTCATGCGTACAGCCGTACCCGTGTGCCGGCCGCCTGCATAAATGACGTCACCCGCCGTACGTTCAACTTTTTCCGACTCACCCGATACAAAGCTGTAATCAATGGAAGCAGCGGGGCTCAGCAGGGTGGCATCGGCAGGTACGAGCTCGCGGTTGCGAAGTAAAATTTCATCATTTTCCTGCAAAGCAGACACAGGGGTACGACGCTCAGTACCATCTTCCCGGACCACGGTTACGGCTACGGGAAAGTAGGACTTATAGTCGCGGTCGAAGGCAATACCGGCGTAGGTTTTATCCTGAAAGTACCTGCCGAGCAGGAGGAAAAACACCGATCCCGCAAAGGAATCGAAGTATCCCGGGCCGGACTGGGTCACAAGCTGGTAGATGCTTACGGCATACACGGAGGATAATGCAAGGGCAAGTGGAGCATCGATATTGAAGTACCTGCCCCGCCAGGCCGAGCAGGCCGAGCGGAAAAAATCGGAGGCACAGTACAGAAGTACCGGAATGCTAAGGCCGAAATTAAGCAGGGTAAACAGCTTGCGGAGTTGCTGATCGCCTCCGCCCGTGCCGAGGTGAAAGTACTCGGGAAAGCTCAGCATCATGATGTTACCAAAGGCAAAACCTGCGATCCCGGTCTTGTACAGGCGGGTGCGCTGCCATGGATCTTTTTGCTTTGTATCGAGGTCGTCGAGGCTCAAGTAAGGCTCGTAGCCGATGGACGTCAGCAGGCTCGCCAGGTTGCTGAGCGTCAGTTGATGCATTTCAAAAACAATGCTGACCTTTTTCTCAGGGAAATTCACTTCCGAACTGCGGACGGCAGGATGGAGCCGGTTGAGGTTTTCGAGGAGCCAGATGCACGAAATGCAGTGGATTTTCGGTAGCAGCCAGTTTACGCGGGCGAGTTTACCGTCGGTGAATTCGATGACGCGGGACGCCACTTCCGGCAGGTCCAGGTAGTCGAACTTCCCCGGGAAAGTTTCAGCAGGCGTCAGGCCTTTGGGACCGTCGAGCTCGTAATACCTGCACAGGTTGCTTTCCTGTAAGATATCAAAAACGGTCCTGCATCCTTCACAGCAGAAAGCATGTCCATCATACAGCAGAATGTCCTCCCGGCATTGCTCCCCGCAATGGTGGCACGCACGGATCGAAGCTGCCGCATCTTTTTCGTACTTTGTCAGTTGTTCCGGGCGTTCCATAATCCTTTGCGTTTGGAAAATCAAAGTTGGAGATACCGGCAGGAGAGGGACATGACATGGGGTAGTTGGGGTTATGACTTTGGTCAGGTATAAAATAATTTTTACCTTACACGTAAGCAGTCTGACCGGCTGACTGGTTCTTAAAAAATGACAATAGCAGGGCTGATCCCACCCTGTACAATACTGCCGGTAACCGTCAATTCAAATACCTGCTGCAAAGCCCCCGAATGGTTTATGGAATACAGTGATAAGGAACTTCAGAAAGATGTGGAGCGTATCAGGCAAATTGGCATTATACCCACATTGCTCGATGTAATATGCCAGCTAACGGGAATGGGGTTTGCGGCAGTGGCACGGGTCACGGACAGCCGCTGGATTACCTGCAGCGTGCGGGACGATATTCAGTTCGGGTTGGTCCCGGGCAGCGAATTACGCCTTGAAACAACTATTTGTAATGATATCAGGGATTCTTACAGTCCGGTGGTGATTGATCATGTAAGTGAAAGTACGCTTTTCCGCAATCATCCTACACCGCTGATGTATGGCTTTCAAAGCTACATTTCATTTCCGATTATCCTGAAAACAGGGGAGTTTTTTGGCACGCTGTGCGCCATAGACCCACAGCCACGGAATGTCGAAAATCCGGCCATCATGGGCATGTTCTCGGCTTTTTCAGACCTCATTTCTTTCCATTTACAGCAGGTGCAAATGCTTGAAGAGCGTGACAATGCGGTAAAAAGCCTGAACCGGCAGCTTACGGGTTATGTAGATGAAATACGGCAGTACCGGCATATTTCAAGCCATACTCTTCAGGAGCCGCTGCGAAAGCTCAGGGTATTCAGCGAAATGCTGCTGGACGCTTTGCAGGTACAGCAGCTCGACGATGCAAAGCTGCTTGCACAACGGATTCAGAAAGGAGCTATGCGCTTTTCGGGGTTGATCGCTGACCTGTCGGATTTTGCGAATATAGAAGATGAACATACAGTCTTTAAAGTGGTTGACCTGGAATACATCAACAATGTGGTGGCTGCAAAGCTACGGTCGGCACTGGATGCGAAGGATGCCACAGTCACCATCGGCCCGATTCCAAAAGTAAAGGCAATTCCCGAGCAGATGGAGCAACTGTTTTTTCAGCTCTTCGATAATGCAATCAAATTTGCCAAACCGGATGTTCCATTGTGTATTCAGGTAACATCGGAAGATTATATTTCGGAAGCAAATGCCGCCCTTCTACCTGCAAAGAATTATATCAGAATCATGTTTTCCGATAATGGGATCGGGATAGAGCCGTCTCAGCTGGATACGATTTTTGATGTGTTTTCTAAACTTCCTACGGAGATTTTTCTGGAAGGTTCGGGGATAGGATTAAGTATCAGCCGGAAAATCATCCGTAATCACTCCGGACTGATCACCATCCAGTCGGAGCCGGGGATTGGGACTACTGTATCCATGATCCTGCCTACTGATTAGGATGGTTACCAGTCTGCTGTAATGTTACCTGATGCACTGATTGTCCCTGTTTTACGCAAATCCGTTCTTCCACTTCTGAGCAATAGATATAGCTGTTTCAAGCATGTAGGGCGCCCAGTTCTCCACTTCCCAGGCAGTATTGTGCAAACTGGACGATAGCAGCATTGACCTTGCTTCGCCAGCATTTCCGGCTGTTTCGAGGATGCGTGAAAGCTGCATCTGCTGCCCGTGTAATTCGGGATCTTCGAGTGGAGTGGCACTTGCAATGCCTGGTATGGGTGCGAATGTGTCTGCCGGACTCTGAAGCATTTTTGGTGCCCACGATTTGACGATGTTGTCCATGCGGAGAAAATCAGATTGGAAAGCGAGCTGGTCGGCAGGGGTTGAAAGGGCAGTACCCATTTGTTCCAGCACTACGTATTTCAGGTTCGGGCATTTTGGAATGGCTTTATTCAAAAAATCAAATACTACTTCCGGAACATAATCGTCGTGGGTATCCCGCCTCACCGGCTTGCCCGGGCCAGCCAGTGTTTCGTCCCAGCTGCCACCGGAGATGTGGATTTCCCTGACCCTGTCCAGCGGGTAAAGCTCGATGAGCATGTCGAAAGGGATGTTAAAGTTGTGTACCTGACAGTAGACATTATGCAGGTCGAGGATGATGAATCCGTTCACACTTTCCACCAGCCGGCCCAGGAAGTCTCCATGTTTTCTCACCTCTTCCAGGGAATAGGAAAAGGCGAGGTTTTCCAGCCCCACCGGACATTGGCATGCATCCTGAATCCTGCGCAAACGATCTTTTCCAAGCGCCAGTGTGGTGGAGGTAAAGGGAATGCTGATGGGGGCACCCTTGTGAAAGTCTTCGCCGGTCATAAAACCGAAATGCTCCGTGATGTGGTCAAAGTGGAATTCCCGGGAGAGTTGTCTGAGCTTGATAAGCCAATCGTGCTGCTCGGGAGCCCATTTACCCGAAAATAAAGAGAAATAAACGCCATGCCCGATCAACCGGTGATGGTTACTGAACTCGCTTACCAGATTCGTAAACCAGGCCGGCACCTCTTCAACCCTGAAGAGCGTGTCAAATGACCATTCGATAGCCTCTACCTTTTCCTGCTCAAATAAGGGCAGGGACGCCCGCAACATGTGCATGTCCAGGTTGCAGACGACTGATGAGTAAATTTCAGACATGGATAAGCAGGATTATCCCATTCCGCAAGCCGGGCAGTTGTCTATTTTCTTGTTTTTGCTCGTTTTTTTACCGTCCGGGCCAATTGTGCTCTCCGTGCAAGCGGTGGCAAGTGTTGTTACGGTAACAGCAACAGCAACTGCCTGTAATACCGATTTCGAGATCTTCATGATGCAGTTTGATTAAGGTGGCTGAGAATATACTTTAATGATGCAAGCTGGATGTATTTGGTTGTAACTGCCGGGCAGTATTTACAAATGGACTAATGGCGAAGGCCGGGGTAGGGGTTTTATTGTAGCGTTTTTAATTCAAACCTTCATGAGGTGTTTGTTGAAAGTGGCCACTTTGTCTCCCATCGTTTCAGCGCGAACAAAATTGGTCACATCTATTTCATAGTAGGTCCACCGTGGAAGGCATTGATAGCCTTTTCCGGAAGGATCGCTAAGGCATAATTCTACCTCACCGTTTAAGTAAAAGACTTGTTGTAAGTAGAATGTAAATGCCAGGCCTCTGAAAAAAGTTGTCCGGGGGAATTTGCTTGCATTTTGACACAATGCGAACATGATTGGTCGAGCGGTTGCCAACTGGAACTGGATGCCTTCGCGTTTAAAGACTCAGAAGATCCAGGATCTGCAATTTGATTCCCGTCAACGAGTAAGTTGGGAGCAAACCGAATATGAAAAGTGTCAGAAGCTTCCGCCCAATGAACATGATATACAAAGGTGATCTCGGAACTTCATAAAGGGATGTTACAGTAGTCTGTGACTGTCGAACACCGTACTGTCAAGTTCAAGATACAATGTACTTCACCAAAGAAAAAAGCACCTAGCAAATTAATGCTAAGTGCTTCATTTTTAAGAGCCCCCAGTCGGGATCGAACTAACGAACTACTGATTACAAGTCAGCGAAAAGTGGTAAATAGGGGTAAAGGGTGATAAACAAAACTGCCGATATGCGCCAATTTCGCGGTTTCTGATTTTGGCGGTTACTGCTGTTTTCCTACATTTATTGAAAATGTTTGCAAATTGTTTGCAAATAATCAGTGGCAAAAACGTGCAGTATGATAGCAGCGACCCCGAAATTGGCACTCATCCTTGACAAAAGGTTTGCAAAAAAAGAGGGTTTATACCCCGTTAAGCTCCGGATCACCTACAAACGCGAGTCAAAGTACTATCCGACCGGCCAGGACATGACCGAAGAGGACTTTGTCAGGCAGCGCGATTGCGAGCTGATGAGATCAAAAAAGTACATTGGCACCAAGGAATACGCCCAGCTTTCTGCAATCAGCAAAAGCCTGAACAAACATGTCGATGAAGCAAATAGTGTGATTGCAAAAATGAAGGTGTTTAGCTTTGACCTTTTTGAGGGTAGGATAGAGCAGCCTTCGGTGGAGTTGGACAATGTCTTTATCGCGATGGAAAACAAGATCGCGCTCCTTAAATCCGAAGAACGGATCGGGACTGCGCTGACTTATGAAAATGCACTGACGAGCCTGAGAAAATTTTATCCAAAAAGAAAGCTTTCCCTGGCCAGCATCACTGTCCGCTTTTTGCGCGAATATGAAAAATGGATGGTAGCAAATGGGAGCTCGCTGACAACGGTCGGGTTTTACCTTCGTAACCTGCGTGCGGTAGTCAATATCATGATCGATAATGATAAGCAAAAGCTGGACGAATACCCATTTGGCCCGCGCCGTTATGTGATCCCTACCAAGAAGAATTCAAAACGCGCCCTGTCCAATGATGACCTTCGAAATCATTGGCTATCAGCCCGATGAAACGGAGGCAAAATATTTAGCTTACTGGCTTTTCATGTATATCGGCAACGGGATGAACCCCACCGATATGGCCCAGCTTAGATATCTTGACCTGCGATCGGACAGGATCCTGTTTGTGCGGGAGAAGACTAAAAGGACCAACCGAGAAAGCACATTGATCGAAGTGCACCTGCTGCCTAAAATGAAAGAAATCATCCAGGCCTGGGGCAACCCTGTAAACCCGGACAATTACATTTTCCAGGTGTTGGAACCAGGCATGGACGCGCTGAAAAGAAAACGCACAGTCCAGCAATTTGTCAAACAGATTAATAAGTACATGCGCCGGATCGGCCAAAAGCTGCAAATTGATAGAGATCACTACTTACGTGGCCAGGCACAGCTTTGTGACCAAACTAATTTCAGAGGGCGGCACTTTGATGGAAATCAAGTCCATGACCGACCATAAAAGTATCACCACTACCGAAGGCTATGTGGGCAGTATTGAAGACGATCGCCTGAAAGAAATTACGAGCCGCCTTCTAAACTTCTGACCATGCAGGAACCAGATCGTTTGGCCTTGCTGGAAATGCATGGTTTTTTCCGTTTTTTTCAAATTGACGATCCCAATATTATAGAGTTTATCGAAAGTGAATGCACCGTATTGGAGCGATGGGGGCTTGACCTGGAAGCCGTAGTCAAAGAGCTGGGGCTGCTGCTGGCGGAATGGTCGGCTTTGCTCGACTTCCGATCACAGATTTTTCAGGAGTGGGAGAGTCAAAAAGAATCTGGGCTGGCTGCTTTCTCAGAACGTATTTCCGGCATCACCTTCTTTGGGAAAGATGATCCCGAATTTGATCGGACAGAAATCCGGGAGGTGGTATATTACGTCACCTACGGTCAGCCTTCCCTTGCCAATGTTTGCCTATTCGATCATTGGTCAGAATCCTGCCAACAGATTGCGGACGGTCTGGACGGGCACAAAGCCAGGCTAGCCCTTTTTGACCTTCGTGGGCAAGAGAACCGGTTTAACGCCATTGACGGTTTCAGTAAATACCCTAGGATCGGACTTGCGTTCTGGCGGCAGGCCATCAATATTCTATTACTACACTTTGAAGCCGGCCCCGGTACGCCAGCCGCCCCGGCACGCGGAACTGCCAGCACCAAACCACCCCGGTCAGATCTATACGCTTATCTGAATGGGAACGACATGGAATCTTTCAAAAGGGAATTATTCGAACGGGGCATCCTTAGTGGCCCAGACCAATTTATCCCAAGGAAAAATACCTTTCACAAGCTCACCCATATTCTGGCACTGCCCTACATGTTGCAGCACCTAGGAGTTATCGATGCCAGCTTTTTTGAATGTACCCAGCTGGAAAGGGTCGATATCTATGCAGCCAGTTTTTCAATCCGCTTTGGCCGGAACGTGCTGTCCGATCTTGCAGTGACCGACTTTATGACCCAGCTTGCAAAAAAAGAGAAAACGGATATTGCTTGGGAATTCTACAATGAAATCGCTGCTTCTGTCGAATCAGCCCGGATTGGCTAGTAAATAAGCCCCACGCATTTACATCTGTTTATTATTGTCTGGTTGCAGGTCATGTCAGATGGCCCGTTTGGGCCTATTGTGCCCTTTCCTTTGCCAATGTTTTTCAACCATTATCAACCATTGGCAAAATGAAAACTTCCCATTTAAACATGCACCCAGCCACAGCTAACGAGGACGAGGCCAGCTTTGACGGACTGGTGCAAAAGCTGGTAGAGAAAGCCTTGCTCAACGTCTCCGAGCCTTTGATCGAAACCGTGGTCGAGCGGGTCATTACCAGAAAGATTGCAGATGACACCGATCATACTATGGAGATTGAAGAAGCGGCTTTGCTGGTGAAAAAATCGAAACAGACCGTTTATGCCTACTGCTCTCAGGGCAAGATCCCATTTCATAAAAGCGGGAGCCGTAACATTTTCTTTCGCAAAGAGCTGATCGAGTGGCTCCGCTCGAACCGCTAAACCAACGATCTTATGAAAGTAGACAAAGACCAGGATATCGGCGCGCTGATATCCAAGACCGGATACGTCCGGATCGCTACCAGCTATTATAAGTTGGTCGACCGCCCCAATATGGATGGCTCTTTTGAAAGCAAACTGGCACTATGGTCAGTTGAATGCATCAAGGCTGACTATGGAAGGGATTTTGTTTCAGGCATTCCTAAACTGCATGGTTTTTGCCTGTTCCCGGACCATTTTGGTTTTAACCAGGTGGTCGGCAAATTCTATAACCTGTACCATCCGTTTGAGCATGAACCCAGCCCGGGAGACTGCCAGGTTACGCTTGATTTTGTCCGTCACATTTTCGGGGACCAGTACGAGCTAGGCTTGGATTACCTGACCCTGCTTTTGAAAAACCCACTCCAAAAGCTTCCTATTCTTTGCCTGGTCAGTAAGGAGCGAAATACAGGTAAGACCACTTTCCTGAACTTTCTGAAATCGATGTTTGGCCGTAATATGACGGTCAATACCAACGAGGAGTTCAGCTCTAACTTTAATGATGACTGGGTATCGGCATTGATCATCGCTATTGATGAAACCTTCCTGGAAAGAAAGCAGGATAGTGAAAGGATCAAAAACCTGAGCACGGCCCTCAAATACAAATCCGAGGGCAAGGGAAAAGACAGAAATGAGGTCGAATTCTTCGGCAAGTTTATCCTGTGTTCGAATAACGAAGATAGTTTCGTTTTCATCGAGCCGGGGGAGACCAGGTATTGGGTACGGAAAATTGAGCCTTTTGCAAAGGAAAATATCCGGCTGCTCTCCGAGTTGCGGTCCCAAATCCCGGCCTTTCTGGATTACCTCATTGAGCGGCCACTTTCTACGACCAACCAATCCCGCATGTGGTTTGATAAGGAGCAGGTTCGGACGCCGGCACTACAAAGACTGATCAAACGCAACCGCAGCCGGGTCGAGCTGGAATTGACCGAATCGTTACAGCACATCATGGATGCCCGGGAACTTTCCAGGATATGCTTCTGCACGGCGGACGCGTTGAATTGGCTCTCTGTCCGGGGGCTGCGCAACATAGATTCGGCCCAAATCAAGCGGGTGCTCCAAGCGGACTGGGGCTTGAAGCCAAGCCCAAATTCGAATTCATACACCCGCTACACCCTGCTATCAGACAGCAGTTTTTTTGAAAACCAGCACCGGGGCCGGTTCTATCAAATCAGCCAGGAGCAACTTGATAAATTGATGATTTGATGAAAATAAGATATAAGTACTTGATTAGTAATAAATAAGCTTTCATCAAAGCTTCATCAAAATCGGATTTTGATGAAAAAGCGCTGGTGAAAAGACAAAATTTTGATGAAGCCGATGAATTTTTGATGAAGCGTAAATTACTGTAATATAAAGAGTTAGCCCCTATTTTCATCATTTCATCAAAAAACAGGTGCCTGTCACCCCGTAAAAAGCAGGCGCATAAATACGCCCACATTTTCACTACTAAAAACGATACCTATGACTTGCGAGCAAGCCAAACAAATACCTATTGTCGAGCTTCTCAGAAGCTGCAATATCCAGCCCGACTATATCCGTGGACAGGAATACTGGTACCTGTCGCCATTCCGCGCGGAGAAAACGCCTTCGTTCAAAGTGAACACCAGGCTGAACCTGTATTATGACCATGGAATCGGTCAGGGAGGCGACATTATTGACCTAGGCCGACAGCTCTTTGGATGTGATACCAAGGATGTGCTGCCGAGATTGGAGTCAGAAGATTTCTTCTTTCACCAGCAACAAAGCTTAGAGAAGCCCATGCATATACGCCCAAGCGTTACCCCGGCAGATAATCAGGGGAGCATCCAGATTACAGCTATCAAGGATTTGGGTGGTAACCCCGCTATTAGCAGGTATCTGGAATCCCGGGGAATTGACCTTGCCGTAGCGAGGAAATTCTGTAAGGAGATCTACTATGAAGTAGGAGGCAAAAGCTACTTCGCTGCCGGGTTCGAGAACAGGGCTGGCGGCTATGAATTACGGAGCCAATACTTCAAGGGATCTTCATCACCGAAGGATATTACGCATATCCAAAATAGGGCAAAGTCAGTCTGCGTACTGGAAGGGTTTATGGATTTCCTGTCCTTGCTTTCAGACCAAAAACCGGATACTGTCCAAAGTGATTTCCTGGTGTTGAACTCGGTCGCCTTGGCAGATCGGGGGACCAGCATCGCACAGAATTATGAGAACGTGTTCATCTATCCGGACAATGACCCGGCTGGTCAGAAGCTGATCGAAACATTCCGGAAAGCCGGGATTAATACCGTTGACGTCTCAGCAAGCTATCGGCATTACAAAGACCTGAACGAGATGCTGATGACAGAAAAGGGTAAGAGTAATTCGCTTAAAAAGCAACAGGGATATAAGCAGTCCCAGGGGCTGAGCATTTGAGTGTCTTTCAGGGAGCAAGTTTGTGTTTTCGCTTCGCAAAAACCCGTGCCGCCCCCAGGCGAGCACTCAAACTTGCTTTTACTCCCGATGGTCGCAAAAGATATTTAACAAACTCCGTAAACGATATGAAAGAGGTAGCAAGCATGGAGCAAAAGTCACATAAATCCAAAGGTGGTAGACCACCTAAAAAGGTCAAGCGGCACGCGCAGCTGATGGTCCGGCTTTCGGAAACCGAGCGGTTTTTGATCGAGTCCAAAGCGCGGGAAGCGGGCCTACGTCCAAGCACCTGGCTAAGGCAAGCTGCCCGGAAAGCCAGGGTTGTTGCGCGCCTCTCGGTGGAAGAGGCTGGCTACATGAGAATGCTCGCCGGTATGGCAAACAACCTCAACCAGCTGCTCAGGTTTACCAACATGCAGGGGCTGCTGCATGAGACAAAAAAGGCCACACAACTTCTATCGGATATTGATGTCTTACTAAACAAATTGAACTGCGATGATCGGTAAGATAATGATCGGATCAAGCTTTGGTGGGGCAGTCCGCTATGTCATGCAAAAAGAGCAGGCAATCGTGCTACATGGCGAAGGGGTCAGGACCCAGGATGTAAAATCGACCATCCAGGATTTCAATGCACAGCACAGCATGAATCCAGGGCTTGGCAAGGCGGTCGGCCATTTGGTGCTTAGTTGGAGTGAATTCGATAGAGGTAAGCTGTCACAAAAGGTCATGGTCGAAAGGGCCACCGAATATATGGCCAAAATGAAAATCCAGGATACCCAGTACCTGGTTGTCGAGCACCGCGATACCAGCCACCCGCACATCCATATCATTTATAACCGGGTCGGCAACTCCGGCAAGTCCATTTCCGACCGGTTCCAGAAGCGAATGAACCAAAAGGTATGTAAACAGATGACCCTGAAACATGGCTACCATATGGGAAAAGGAAAACAGCTGGTCAATCAGAGCAAGCTGAAAGGGGTAGATTAGGTGGGGTATGAGCTGGCTGACCAGATAAGAATGGCAAGCAGGGCCGCAGCGAACTGGAAACAACTGGAAGCCGCGCTTTCCACAAATGGGATTGCAATCCTCTATAAATACAAGTCAGGGACCGATCATGTGGAAGGTGTCAGCTTTGAGAAAAATGGAACGGTGTTGAAGGGGTCAAAAATCGATCGGAGCATGAGCTTTCGAGCTTTGGATAGTAGGCTGCGCAATAATGCTCAGCGGCAAGTGGTCATCGGTCACCGGATGTGGGTGGCCGGCGGGCCGCAGCCAAAACTAGCAGAGGAGCAAACTCCCGGCCATTTAATGCCGCATCAACCAGAGGAAGACCTGCTAAAAAATTTGATGGATCCGGTAAATCAGCAAGAAGCAACGAATCCAGCACTTAGAAAAAAGCAAAAGCGTAAAAAATCAATAGGGTTACATTTATGAAAAACATTGAAGATAGACTCGATAGCTTCGAGCAGGTGCTATCAATTTTAATCAAGAAGATCACGGTATTGGAAGGCCGCATAACAGATACAAAGGTTTGCGTAGATGAAACAACACAGACAATGCTGGCGGATATCCAGGTGAATCTAGCAAAGATGCCGTCCGGGAATATGCTCATCTCTGAATTGGCCGGGATCGAAAAACAGCTTAGCAGAATATCGGACGCTCAGCAAAATCCCAGGTCTGTTGCTCTTAACCTTCGGACGAAAGCCTACTTTATTTCAATAGCGGCGCTGCTATGCACGACTGTTGCATCGCTTACAGCAGTAAGATGCTCGCATAGTGAGTTGGAAAGCAACCAAGGTACTGTTGCCAAATATGAGGTTGCACAGTTGTTGGCCCCTGGTTTGACCAGCCTAATTGATACTAGTTTTTACGAAGCTGGTCAACCTCCAATTGATTCGCTCCGACATGCGTGGATGCGTATGGCTAGCCAAGGGCGGAAAAGTGATCACGCTAGGCTTAAAAGGCGGTAAATGCCTAAGACATTGTTCAACGTGGAAATGTGTTTGAATGAGATAAATGCAAAGTTGTCTCAGAAAAAGGTCTGTAACATTAATTAATGAAAAAAGCATTTTTCACACCTACTCCCGAATATATTTCTTCGTCGACACACGAGGCTCACAACCGCAAATACAATTAGGTCGTTGTTTGTTTGTATAATGTTTTACATAGCGCAGCCCATACAATCTACTGATCCACGTTGCCGGGAAATTTCCTTCGCTGTAACCTTATTTACGACAAACCGCTCTCCATTTACTTGGTAAGCTTTGGGTGCACAGCAATTGGGCACTGCATTGGAATAAGTATAACGCCATCATACCAGAAACGTACCGCTTAAATTGCCAAGTCTGACAGCGGCCGCAATGACCAGTTTACTATCTTGAAGAAAGCCGACATTTTAATTTGTATCGGGATATTCATGCTAAAAAATAATTTGCTTTCCGGCAGTATCTGGCGCGATCTGGTGCCTGATAGTATATGATTACCGTATGCATGTTCAACTAACTAATCACCTATGAAACAATTTTTGCTTCGCTTTCAGATTTTAACGCTTTGCCTTGGCTTGTCGGCGAGCCTGCTTGCTCAGCCTGCTATCCAGTGGGACAAAACCATTGGCGGAAACAGTGAAGACCGCCTGAACTCAGTCCAGCAAACCCTTGATGGAGGATACATCCTTGGAGGAACTTCTTTCAGCGGAGTTTCGGGGGAGAAGTCCGATTCAGCGCGTGGGCTTGGCGATTATTGGATCGTCAAACTAGCCGCCGATGGAACCAAGCAGTGGGACAGGACACTGGGCGGGACGGGGCGTGAGGTCTTTTCTTCGGTCCGCCAGGCAAAGGACGGCAGTTATTTCGTTGCCGGATCTTCGAGCTCCGGGATAAGCGGAGACAAGACGGATGCAATTCATGGCGAATACAGTGATCTCTGGATTTTAAATCTGTCGGCCAATGGAACAATCAACTGGCAGAAAACGATTGGCACGACGAACCATGAGTTTTTGAACGACATGGAGGTTACTCCCGATGGAGGATTGGCAATCGCCGGAGGTTCTTCTCCAATTACCCCTTTGGGCTCTGGCTATAATCATGGCTGGTTTGTAAAGCTGAGTGCATCCGGTGAGCTGCAATGGAGCAGAGACTACTATGTGAACTTTAACTTTATGCAGCTGGCGGCCGTCACGCTTGTTCCCGGTGGAGGTTACTTGCTCGGTGCAGATACCAGTGGTGGAGAAGACGTTGGCGGCGCCTATTATCTGATCAGGGTGTCCGCCGAGGGCACTACACTTTGGACCAAAGAAATAAGGGGTGTTAATGGTGGTAATAATGGGAACAGTGCACTTCGATCTATTCTTGCTACTCCGGATGGCGGGTTCCTGGTGGGTGGCCTTTCCCGCGACCAGGCAGGAAATGATAAATCCGAAGACAGTTATTATGGAGACTATTGGGTAGTGAAAATCACTGCAGATGGAGTCATCGAGTGGGACAAAACAATTCAGGCAAACGATTTCGAACGTTTTGAAGGTATGCAATTGAGTAGTGACGGCGGCTATTTCCTTTGGGGTGATACTCAATCGGTGGTAGATCTTGACAAAACAGATGCCAATTCGGGAGTAGTGAATGGATGGCTGGTCAAGTTGGATGCAAATGGAAACCAAATTTGGGATAAAGTTATTGGTAGTGCATCAGACATTTTATACGACTCTGCCACCGATTTAGTACCAACCAATGATGGAGGCTTTCTGCTGGCCGGATTCTCTGATGCACCGGTAGGAGCTGACAAGACCCAGCCATCCCGGGGAGCAAATGACTTTTGGATCATCAAACTAGCTCCCGAATTTCAATCCGTCCCACAAACCACCCTCCGCATCAACGCCGGCGGGCCGGGCTTCACTACCGCGACCAAAAAACGCTTCATTGCCGACAAGTACTACGCAGGCACAGACCGCACGAGCTCCATTGCATCAGGCGATATCCTGGGCACGACCAATGATGTGCTCTACCGCTCGGCGCGCAGCGCGCCTTCATTTAGCTACAACATTCCGGTAGGTAGTGGCCAGGTGAATGTCACACTGCATTTTGCCGAAACGTATTTCGGAGTTCCTGGCACAAAGGGCGAAAATAAAGGCACGGGCAGCCGCCGGTTCCACGTCAACATGGAAGGTAGCCGCAAGCTGACGAACTATGATATTTTCTCTGCAGCAGGCGGTGCAATGCGCGCCAACCAGATCACTTTTCCTGTTACGGTCACTGATGGTGTTCTGAACATTGATTTTCTGACAGGTGCTGCCGACCAGCCCAGGGTTTGTGCCATTGAAGTCGTCGCTAGCAGTGTGACACTAGGGCCTGTTGCCGATGCATTTGTGAGAGACGGAAGTTACAGCGCGACCAATTACGGCACCAGCCCAACATTGGATATCAAGTATCTTGCTGGGGGTCTTTCTGTTAGACGAGCCTCATATCTGAAATTCCAGCTGCCTGCGCAAACCGCTGTTACTTCGGCCAAACTGCGCATTTACGGGCATAATCACGAGAATACAAAAAGCATTTCTGTACATGCCTACGGCATCGATAATGACAGTTGGACGGAGAGCACGATCAACAAAGACAATGCACCAGCCGCATCAACGGCTTCACTGGGATTTGCGGCAGTAAATGATGTTTACAAATATTACGAAATCGATGTGACCAGCTACGTAAAAGCGCAGCAGCAGGCCGGTGAAAGCTTGGTAAGCCTGCTGCTGAATGATCCGAACAACCGGAATACGCGGGTGTTTTTCAATAGCAAGGAGGCAGGATCAAATCCGCCGCAGCTGGTGATCCAGACGACCAATAGTGGCGCGCGACTTGGACAGGAAGAAGTCTTGGCAGAAGTGCGGGAGCAGCAGCCATCAACCGTTTTTCCAAATCCGGTGAAGGATCAGTTTACAGGATCACTTTCGCCGGAACATGTCGGGGTAATTACGTTTGAAATGATCAATGCAGCTGGTAAAGGCTGAAAAATGCCTGCACCTCAAAACGTTGCACCAGGCGAAAACGCAGAACTTAACATTGCCAATCAATTATTTCATCCAGGCATTTATTTGCTGAAAATAAAGTCTGACGCATTTACAGAAACTGTTAAAATACTTACAACTGAATAATCCTTACTGTAAACATTGACGATGCCCGACAAGCCGCTACATCTTCCAACAGTAGCGGCTTGCTGGCAATAAATCAGTTAAAAAAATTAAAGCTTTTTAGCAGTATCTGTTCCTGCTTTTTCTCTAGTAGTAACAGAATAGTCATTTTACCTGCTCAACAACTATGAAACAACCTTTGCTTTGCTTGTCATTTCTGACATTTTACCTTGCTATATCAGTCTCACTTTCGGCTCAGCCGTCCATTGAATGGGATAAAACTTTGGGCGGCTCCGGCAGTGACGGGCTGTCCAAAGTGCTCAATACGAAGGATGGCGGATATATAATAGGAGGAACTTCATCATCGCCCACGGATGGGAACCGGACCGCTCCCAAAAAGGGAACCAATGATTATTGGATCATTAAATATTCCGCTGCCGGGACCAAACAGTGGGAAAAGGCTTATGGAGGAACTACCAACAATTACCTGACAGATATTCAGCAGACCAGCGACGGCGGATACATGCTTGGAGGTAATTCTTATTCAGGAATCGGACTTGATAAGTCCGAAGAAAGCCGGGGTGATTCCGACTACTGGGTAATTAAAATTGACAGCAGCGGCACTAGGCAATGGGATAAGACCGTGGGAGGATCGTCCCGCGAATCGCTTATATCGGTAAGACAACTCAAAGACGGAACCTATATTCTTGCAGGAGAATCAAAATCTAATAAAAGCGGTGATAAATCGTCTGACCGGCCGCCGTCTTTCGAAGATAATATGGTGGACTACTGGGTTGTAAAGCTCTCGAAGGATGGATTGTTGTTAAATGAACAAACCATCGAGCGACAAGGCTTAGGAAGGCTGTCAAGTTTTGAAGTGACAGCTGATGGAGGTTTCATTCTTGGAAGCGACGAAGGAGGTTATGAAGAGCATTCGGCGATATTTCACGTCATCAAATTTACACCGGCATTTGCAAGGCAATGGGATAAGAGGTATGGTCCTGATAATCAGTACAGTGAGATCAATGCAATACTTCCACTGTCTGATGGAGGATATGTGCTGGCCGGCATCACGGACACGGATGAAGGAGGCAGGCCGCTTGAAACAGAGCGAAGCAGGGATAACTACATTGTCAAAGTAGACAAAGACGGAAACCGGGTGTGGCATCAGATCATAGGCAGCGTTGATGAAATGACGGATGATATTTACACATATCATGACTACGTCACGTGCTTGCTGCAAACGCCCGACGGGGGGATCCTGGTCGGCGGATACTCACCAGGAGCCAAGGGTGCCGGGAAATCAGAAAGCTCCCGGGGAGGGCAAGACTTTTGGGTCTACAAGCTGCAATCGGATGGTTTTATGCTTTGGGACAAAACAATCGGTGGAAGTGGTAACGACTTTTTGGTGAGCATGCGTCAGGCAGCAGATGGCGGATACCTGCTTGGAGGATATTCCAGTTCCCCTCCAAGTGGGGAGAAAACAGGCGATTTTTATGGTCCGGAAAACGGGTTCGACTACTGGGTGGTTAAGCTGGAATCCGAAAGTCCGGGTAAGCCAGGCACGATCACACAATTTACCGCCACTGCAAAAGATGAATCTATACGACTTGACTGGGTTAGTCCGGCAGGCTCAGTGATCAAGAAGTTTAATGTCGAACGAAGCCTGGACAGACTAACGTGGACGCAGACCGGCACAGTTACATCAAGTAAATCGAATGATACGTATCAGTTTACACATGACCAACCCGTCCCCGGTGTAGAAGTCAGTTATCGCCTGAAAGTTACCACCGCCCAGAATGAGGTTTGGTACACGAGGATGCGGAGCACAAGCGTCCCGGTAAAAGATCCGCTTATAGTGCAATGGGATCATGTTATCGGAAGCCGTTACAATGATAACTTCGCTGCCATGGTGCGTACCGCTGACGGGGGCTATATTTTGGGTGGCAGGCCAAATACTGATGCAGGCATTGCCTTTGACAAGTCAGAAGCGGACAGAGGCGAGTGGGATTACTGGATTGTCAAGATTGGCGCTGATGGCAAAAAGCAATGGGATAAAACCCTTGGCGGAGAAAGCTACGATATGCTCACGTCGATTATCCAGACCTTAGACGGAGGCTACCTCGTCGGAGGAAGATCGCAGTCACAAGCAGTTGCAGACAAGTCCGAACCTAATCGGGGCAATCCTTATACTGACGACTACTGGGTTATAAAACTTGCAGCAGATGGGACAAAGGAGTGGGACAAAACCATCGGCGGAGATAATCAGGACCGGCTGGGCTCAATATTACAGGTCGATGACGGCTACATATTGGCGGGGGTATCAGCTTCGAGTGTCAGTGGTGACAGGACTGTGCCGCGTCCCGGTCCCTATGTGCCGGAAGTCTGGCTAGTCAAAATCGGATTCAATGGCACAAAAATCTGGGACAAGTCGCTTCTTGTGGAAAATGCGGGGGGCAAAATTATTTTGGAAAAGACGCGTGATGGTGGCTACGTGCTCACAAACGGCATCATGCCAAGTCCGTATCCCGAATTCTACACTTCAAATTTAATCACAAAGCTCAGCTCGACTTTCGAAATCGAGTGGGCTCAGAATTTCGATTCCTACTACGATCATAAATATGGACGCATCACCGCCATTCAACAAACTGCGGATGACGGATATATTCTGGGTGGCTATAACGACAAGTACTCACTAGGTAAGGGAGGCGCAGACTACTTTGTAGCGAAACTTTCGGAAAGCGGTGCATTGGAATGGTATAAAATGATCGGGGGCAACGAGGATGATCTGCTGTTTGCCTTACGGCAGACGCCGGACAACGGGTACATTCTTGCAGGTATCTCCGGGTCGGATAAAACCTGGGACAAAAGTGAAGACTCAAAAGGCCGTCAGGATATCTGGATTGTAAAATTGAGCGAAGACGGAACCAAGCAATGGGACAAAACAGTGGGCGGCGCACGCGACGATGCATGTTATTTTGTTGACATACTGCCGGACGGCAGATACTTGCTTGGCGGGTCCACATCGTCACTGCCAGGTGGCGACCGAAGTGCACCTATCCGGGATGATTCAGATTTCTGGATCGTATCACTTGCGCCTGAATCCCCTCTGCCGGTCACTCTCACCTCATTCAATGCCAGGGCAGAAGGCACCACCGCACTGCTCACCTGGCAAACCGCTTCCGAATCACAAAGCGACCGCTTCGAAGTCGAGCATAGTGTCAATGGAAAAAGCTGGGATCGCATCGGAGTTGTAAATGCAAAAGGGGAAAGCGACAGGCTGGAAACCTACAATTTTACCCACGTCAATCCTGTAAATGGCGATAATTATTATCGCCTGAAAATGATGGATACGGATGGCTCATTTACACTTTCTCAAATTGAGCATCTCCGGTTTGAAACTGATTTCGATGTGACGGTTTATCCAAATCCAACTGTGGAAAATATTCATTTTAAAGCCACTAACTGGTCAAAAGTGAAAAGCATAAAGATTTTAAATAGCCAGGGGAAAGTCGTTTATCATGTTGAAAATACGCCCTCGCAGGATATCAATGCAAAAGCCTTTAAAGCGGGATTGTATCTGATACAAGTATCTTTTGCCGACGGCATTGAAGCTACGCGCAGGATTGTAATAGGACGGTAGCAACATTCATATTTCTAAAATCAACACTCAAAGCCAATGAGAAAAATTTTGCTTCAATTCTGTTTCTTGATTCTTTGTCTGTCGCTGTCCGCCAGCCTGCTTGCCCAGCCCGCAATTGAGTGGGACAAAACCATTGGCGGGCCGGGAGGGACCAGTCTTGCATCCACGGTGCAGACTGCCGACGGCGGCTACCTGCTTTTTGGAGATGCGTACCCGGGGATCGGTTCTGATAAAACAGATCCGGGCGCCAGTAGTGATTTTTGGGTTGTTAAAGTAGATGCTAATGGAAATAAAGAATGGGACAACGTATATGGCGGTCCAGGAGGAGAACAGCTGGTTTGTGCTAAGCAAACCGCAGACGGTGGATATATCTTGGGCGGTAATTCCAGTTCAGACAGGGGAGGTGATAAAAGTGAAGATTACAGAGGCGGAATAAATGAAGGATATAAATATCCAGATTATTGGATCATAAAGATTGATGCCAATGGAGTAAGAGAATGGGATAAGACTCTGGGTAGCAACAGTGAGGATCTATTGTACTCTTTGGAACAAACTTCGGACGGAGGATATATCGTCGCCGGGTCATCTGCTTCCCCACCAGGATCTGACAAAACAAGTGCAACATTAGGTCTTTATGATTTTTGGGTAGTAAAACTAAGTGCTGATGGAAAGAAGTTGTGGGATAAGAGCTACGGACTCGCAGGTACTTCGCACAAAGAAGGGATAGTAAGACAACTTAGTGACGGTGGATATGTTTTAGCGGGAGGTGTAAATTATTACGCTCCAAGAAGTGAGTCGGATTACAAAGTATTCAGGTTATCAGCAGATGGTTCAGTGATATGGGAGAAGACCTACGGCGGGACCGGAAGGGAAATAGCAACCGAGATTCTTGTGACTAATGATGGTGGATATCTCGTTGGCGGTTATTCCAATACGGATGCAAACGGAGATAAGAGCGAGCCATCCCTGCCCGCAGGCACGTCAGGCGAAAACTTTCCTAATGACTATTGGATCATAAAGTTGACAGCGAATGGTACGAAGGAGTGGGATAAAACCTTTGGAGGAAATGTATCCAGAAGCATATTATACGATATGGTACAAACTCGTGATAATGGATATTTGCTAGCTGGTACCTCATCAGCACAAGCTGGTCGAAGCAAAACAAATAACAGCAAGGGGGATGACGATTTTTGGATTGTAAGAATAGATGCTCAGGGAAATAAGCAGTGGGACAAAACAATAGGCGGGGAGAAGGATGACAGACCAATGAGCGTCCAGGAGACAGTCGATGGCGGGTATTTGCTAGGCGGATCTTCCTATTCCGACGCATCAGGTGATAAATCTGAAAACAGAAAAACGAAACAAAATTTTACAACGGATTTTTGGGTCGTCAAACTCGCCCCGGAAAACCCACCGCTCCCACAAACGACCATTCGCATCAACGCCGGCGGGCCGGACTTCACCACGGCCACCAAAAAACTTTTCATCGCCGACAAGTACTACGCAGGCATCGACCGCACGAGCTCCATCGCCTCGGGCGATATTTTGAACACAACCAATGATGTGCTCTACCGCTCGGCGCGCAGCGCACCTTCGTTCAGTTACAACATTCCGGTAATTAATGGTCAGGTTAGCGTTACGCTGCACTTTGCTGAAACCTATTTTGGAGTTCCTGGTACAAAGGGCGAAAAAGGTGGCACAGGCAGCCGCCGGTTCCACGTCAACATGGAAGGCAGCCGCAAGCTGACCAACTACGACATCTTCGCCCAGGCAGCCGGGGCCATGCGCGCCAATCAGATTACTTTTCCTGTGACCGTCACAGATGAAACTTTGAACATTGACTTCCTGACCGGGGCGGCCGACCAGCCCAGGGTTTGCGCCATTGAAGTAGTGGCGACAAGTGTGACGTTAAGTCCGCTTGCAGACGCATTCGTGCGGGACGGCAGTTATGGCGCGACCAACTTTGGCACAAGCGCCAATCTTGAAATCAAATATTTGTCTACTGACCCTGCGGTAAGACGGGCTTCCTATCTGAAATTTCAGCTTCCTGCACAAACTGCGGTTGTTTCGGCCAAACTGCGTGTTTATGGCCGTAATCATGAGGACAGCAAAAGCATTTCCTTACATGCCTACGGCGTCGATAATGATAGCTGGACAGAAACGGGCATCACCAAATCCAATGCACCTGCCGCATCGACGGCTTCACTGGGTTTTGCTACGGTAACCAACGTTTACCAATACTATGAAATCGATGTAACGAGCTACGTGAAAGCGCAGCAGCAGGCAGGTGAAAGTTTGGTAAGTCTACTTCTGAACGATCCCAACAACCGCAACACGCGGCTTGTTTTCAATAGTAAAGAAGCAGGTTCAAACCCGCCGCAGCTAGTGATCCAGACTACGAATAGCGCTGCACGTCTGGGCCAGGAAGAGGTAATTACAGAAGTGCAGCAAAAGCAGCCTTCAACTGTTTTCCCAAATCCGGTTAAAGATCGGTTCACGGTATCACTTTCGCCGGAGCATGCAGGGCAAATTTCTTTTGAATTAATAAATACGACTGGTATAAGCCACGTCGTTGCAGCGGTCCAAAATGCCAGACCTGGCGAAAGTGCAGAGGTGAACATTGCCGGACAATTATTCAGCGCAGGCATTTATTTATTAAAAGTAAAATCCGATTCATTTACTGAGGTGGTCAAAATGGCTATAGCAGATTAGCAGCTTAGATAAGGAAATAATTTTCGACTCAAAGAAGCTGCCTGTCGGGTAAGATGGGTTTAACAGATCAAAGAGGAGTTTACCAAATAAAATATGAAATACATTTTGCTAAACGTCACTATTTTTTTCCTGAGCATTACAAGCCTTATTGCCCAGCCGATCATTGAGTGGGAGAAAATTATCAACGCTCCAAATAATGGCTACACGTACATGTGGGTGGTCAAGGAAACGCCTGATGGCGGGTATATTATTGGCGGTCAAGCGGACGGAGGTATTGGAGGAGACAAAACTGCGCCTAATAAGGGCAAAACAGATTATTGGGTTATAAAGCTGAAAGAGGATCGCTCCGTAGAATGGGATAAAACGTACGGTGGTACAGCAAATGATCAGTTATGGGACATAGTTTTGACACCCGACGGCGGATACTTACTTGCCGGTGATTCGAATTCCGATGCCGGGTTTGATAAATCGGAGGACTGTAAAAGTCAACCCACCGAGGACGGTCTTCCGCCGAATTACTGGCTGGTGAAAATCACGGCAGATGGTGAGAAGCAGTGGGATAAGACTTACGGCGGACCGGATGGTAATTATTTTGAAACCATTCAGCCAACTGTTGATGGCGGGTATGTTTTGGCAGGAAGTTCTAATGGCTATAATGTCTTCAAACTTTCACAGGACGGGTTCGTAGAGTGGGAGAAACGTTATACCGGGCAAAGCCGAACCAGCATCAGTAGCCTTAAAATGATTAGACAAACCGCAGATAAAGGATTTGTTATGGCGGGACTTTCCAATGCAGATGTGGGAAATGATAAGTCTCAACCTTCAAGAGGTAACGATGATTATTGGATTATAAAAACAGATTCAACCGGAGCAGTTTTGTGGGATAAAGTTTATGGTGGATCTCGGACTGACCAAGCGCGTGACGTCACAATACTGTCAAATGGTAGCTATCTTATTACAGGCACTTCCAATTCACCAAAGAGTGGCGAGAAATCCGAAGGCCTTAGCTCAAAGTACGGTCCTGACCCTTGGATTCTATTACTTAATCCCGATGGAGAACTGCTATGGGAAAATACCGTCGGAGCTAATGGGCCTCTTTTTTTCTATGAAGAACAGAAGAATAGAAACGTGGTACTTGCCGGCCGCTCAGGCCCGAATCCTGATAAAACCGAAAAGACTTCAGGTGCATGGATGGTTACATTAGATACGACCGGAATGATTGTTTCCGATTTGTCGCTTTCATATAATGAATTCGGAGATTATCACTTTGTAAAAACAAGTGATGGAGGATTTCTGCTTTATAACTACATCTATAAAATTACAAAGTATTCAAGCCCGCCGCCGCCACTACCCGTCAAGCTAAATGCATTTGATATTATAAATGAAAATGCAACTGCCATTCTTCAATGGCAAACTACTTCTGAAACGCGCAGCGACCACTTTGAGGTTGAGCACAGCACGAATGCAAAGACTTGGAACCGCATTGCAATCGTAAATGCAAATAGAGAAAGTAATGCACTCCAATCTTATCAATTCATTCACACCAGTCCTGTAAAAGGTGACAACTATTACCGGTTGAAAATGGCGGATACGGACGGCACTTATGCATATTCAAGCATTGAGCAGGTGAAGTTTGAGTTTGACTTTGATATTTCCGTTTATCCAAATCCGGCGGCTGAAACCATTCATTTGGAGGCTGCTGACTGGTCGAAAGTAAAGGGTTTACAAATCCTCAACAGCCAGGGTGGGACACTTTACAGTGCAGGAAATAAGCCGCCTCAAAATATCAACGCTAAATTACTTCGGCCCGGGTTATACTTTATCAAATTCACTTTTGTAGATGGCACGGAGACCATTCGGAAGATTGCGGTGGGGCAGTAATTATTTACTATCATCTCAACGAACCAAACCACCTGAATCATTCTTTTATGAAAAAGATTTTTCTCTTTTTATCATTCACATGCTCAGCAATCAGCGCCCATTCGCAGACATGCAGCGTTGCCGCCCTGAAAACCCAGGCCGACGTCGATAATTTCAGTATTAACTACCCCGGCTGCAAAGTCGTCAATCGAGACCTCGATATTGTTTTGTCCAGCATCACTAACCTGAATGGCCTGCAAACAATAACCCGGGTCACCGGCTCACTTCACATTGAATCTAATCCAAGCCTAACAAGTCTAGCAGGACTGTCTTCGCTGACGCAGATCGATGGAACACTAAGCATCGACAACAATGACAATCTGCTTAGATTCGACGGGCTCGATCATCTTAAGAGTCCCATTAGAACCGTCAGGATTGTCAATAATGAGAGGCTCACCAGCATCTCGGGGCTGCGTGGGCTTACCAGGATTCTGAGCCTTTTGTATGTCATTTCCAATCCTGCATTAACCAGTTTAGAGGGGCTGCATAATGTCACACGCGTGGCCTCTAACCTGAAAATTGATTCAAATGACAATCTTGTCAACTTGACTGGCCTGAGAAATCTCAGACAAGTCGATAGAGATTTGATCATTGTAAACAACAAAAGCCTGAAAGATTTTTCAGGACTGGAACGGCTCGAGTCTGTGCCCGAGACACTTGAAATTACAGGCAATAGTACATTGACCAGCATTTCCGAACTTGCACAATTGGAAGATCCCGGGCTGATCATAATTAAAAATAATTCGCGTCTTTCCGATTGTTCAATTAAAATTGTCTGTTCAAGGGTTGGGGCCGGCCTGGCTATTATTTCAGGAAATGCTGCCGGATGTGCCACCAAAGATGAGGTGAGAATGTCGGCGAACTGCAAGCCTCAAACATTTATACGAATTAATGCAGGTGGATCAGATTTTACCACGGCAACTAAAAAGCTTTTCATTGCCGATAAGTATTATGGCGGCATTGACCGCACGAGCTCCATTGCCTCAGGCGATATACTTAACACTACCAATGACGTGTTCTACCGCTCTGGGCGTAGTTCACCTTCTTTTAGTTACGACATACCGGTGTACAATGGGCAGGTAAACGTTACGCTGCACTTTGCTGAAACGTATTTTGGGGTTCCCGGTACCAGAGGCGAAAAGGGTGGCTTAGGTAGCCGCCAGTTCCATGTCAATATGGAAGGCAGTCGCAAGCTGACTAACTACGACATATTTGCCGCAGCAGGCGGTGCTATGCGGGCCAATCAATTGACTATTCCGGTCATGGTTACAGATGGTGTGCTAAATGTAGATTTCCTGAGCGGAGCCGCAGACCAGCCCCGGGTTTCTGCTATTGAAGTGGTAGCGGCGACTGCAACATTAAACCCTGTCGCAGATACATATGTGGTGGGCGGAATTTACAGCAATGAAAACCATAGCGAAAGCCATTATTTGACTGTTTCAAATGAGACAGGCAATCCAACTGCACAAAGAGCTTCTTATTTAAAATTTCAACTTCCTGCACAGGCCTCCTTTACCTCAGCAAAATTCCGTATTTACGGTAGAAATCATACAAATGACGAAAGTATTCTGCTGCATGCCTATGGCGTTGATAATGACAGCTGGACCGAAACTGGCATTACTAAAAACAATGCACCTTCGCCTTCCACACCCTCTCTGGGATCCATTGCGGTTAATTCTTTTGATAAATACTATGAAATTGATGTAACAAGCTATGTCAAAGCCCAGAAACAGGCCGGTGATTCAACGGTAAGCCTTCTTTTAAATACTCCGAATAACAGCACTGCCGTGTTATCTTTTTTTGGTCGGGAAGTAAGTTCCTCTCAGCCACAACTGTTTTTAGAAACAACAAACAGCAGCGCCAGGACAGGCCAGGAAGAAGTTTTGTCAGAAGTACAGGAAAAGCAGCCTTCTACCGTTTTCCCGAATCCTGTAAAAGACCATTTCACTCTATCCCTTTCATCGGAACACGCCGGGGTAATTTCATTTGAAATGGTCAATTCAGCTGGTCTAAGCCGAACGGTTTCAGCGGTAGAAAATGCCAAACCAAGCGAAAATGCAGAAGTTAACATCGCAGGTCACTGGTTTGATCCTGGCATTTATCTGCTGAAAATAAAATCTGATACATTCACTGAGATGGTTAAGATACTTGTCACGAAATAAGTTTTACCAACAGTACGGAAAGACGCCGCTCAGAAATGGGCGGCTTTCGTTTTATAGGTCCGAATCTGGATATCAAATATCCTGCTGGTAATCTTTCGGTAATACGTACCTCATGTATAACATTCCAGCTGTCTACTAAAAACGCCGTTACATCAGCCAAGCTGCGCATTTACGAGCATCATTATCACAACGCCAAAAGCATTTTCGTACACGCCTACAACGTCCATAAGACAGCTGGACGAAGAGTTGCATTGACAAAACAATGCACCAGCCGCATCTACCGCGTCCCTGGGTTTTGCGTTAACCTAAACATTACATCATTGGTAGTTAATAAATGTCCATTGGCTGCTTTTAAATATGTTTTGTTCCAATGCAGGATTGATTTATAAAACAGTATGCGGAGCATTTACATCTCTGTAAATGTTTGCAAATTGTTTGCAAATGAAAAAAGCACTTACAAGTTTTACCTTATAAGTGCTTGACTTTTAAGAGCCCCCAGTCGGGATCGAACCAACGACCTACTGATTACAAGTCAGTTGCTCTACCAGCTGAGCTATGGAGGCTTTTATTTCTGGTCGACAGCGTTTGTTATTCCGTTATCGTGGTGCAAAAGTAGCAGCGGGAGACATACAGCGCAACATTTCAGGTGCATTTTTGCAAAAGTTTTTTTGTCTTATCAGATAGCTTCCTGAATAATAGTCAGTTGATGTTTCAGGTCATTCAGCTGATTAACCGCATTGGTGATCTTTCTTTCAAACTCGGCCTTGACGCGGTCAGCACTTTTGGATTTTGCAAAAAATTCGATGTTGTTCTGCCAAAGCGCAATGTCGTTTTCGAGCTGTGTAATTTTCCGGCGGATGTCGCTTTCCTTCCGGTACAGTCCGCGGCTCGATTCTCCATCCCGCACCATTTCCACTTCACTTTCAAGCACAGCCTGTTCTTTTTCCTTGTTAGACAACTGGCCGATCGCTCCAACGTACGTGTTGATAGCCGAAATATATCGCTTCTGGATCGTCTGCATGTCTTTTTTAGGGACGAAGCCTATGGACGACCACTCGCTCTTGAATGCATTCAGCAGGTTCAGTGATGATTGATCCTTATCTTTTGCAGCAGCTTCAATCCTTTCGATCAGATCCGTCTTGCGTTTCAGATTTGTTTCAAACTCATCTTCGGTTTCCCGGTTCTTGGCACGTTTCTGCTCGAAATAAGCATCGCAGGCAGCCTTGAAGCGATCGTAAATGGAATCCTTATACTTCTCGGGAACCTGTCCGATCCCTTTCCACCTTTTCTGAAGGTCAATAATTTTTTGCGTATTCGAAGCCGAATCTTCGCCGGTTGCCAAAATCCCCTCTGCTTCTTCACAAAGCTTGGTTTTCTGATCCAGGTTAATCTCGCGTTTTGCTTCCAGCTGCCTGAAAAACTCACCCTTGTTACTGAAAAAAGTCTTCAATGCAGCCCAGAACTTCTTGCTGAGCTCTTTTCCTTCTTCTCTCGGCATCATACCTTTCAGAGCCACCCACTGATCCTGGAACGCCATGATATCCTTGGTCTTGGCATTCCACTCTTTGATGCTGCCCGAATTGTAGGTAGTAAAAGGAACAATCGCTTCGTATATTCTGAGCTTTTGTTCGTAGTTATCCTGCATTGATTTTTTCTGCTCGGCAAACTGTCCCCGCTGTGCGTTGTACAGGATATCCATAGCCTCTTTAAACCGTTGCCAGAGCTTTTCCTGGTCCTCTTTGGGAGCTGGTCCAAGATGCTTGTATTCCTCAAAAATGTGATTGGCCTCGTTCAGGATTTCGCGCGTCATGGGCCGGCCGTCGAGCGACTTCCCGAGTTCTTCCACTTTCTCGCAAAGTTCTGCTTTGAGCTCTGCATTCCGGCGGCGGTCAAGCTCTTTCAGCTCGAAGTAAATGTTTCTATTACTGAAATAACGGTCGATGAGGGCATTGTAAGTTGCCCAGAGCGTACCGTTGTGCGGTGACGCAATGTTGCCTGCCTGCTTCCACTCGTCCTGTATTTTTTTGAACTCCTCCCAGCTTGATTTCAGACCGGAGGCGTCTTGTTCACGGGTTCCCTCTTCTTCCAAAAGCACACGCAAGCGTTGCAGAAGGGCCGTTTTAACATTAAAGTTTTTTTCTTTTTCTTTTTCCTGACCTTGATAAAAGGAATTCTTGATGCCCCTGATTTCACGGCTCAGGGTATCTATGCGCTGCGTTTCGGCGTCGTATTTGAATTCAAAACCATCTTCACTGCCGGTCTCTTCAATGTACTTGGCAAGCGCGCCTTCTTTTTCCCTGGATTTGATCTGGTCGAGAACAGGACGGATTTCCTTTACGATAGACTCAGCCTTCTTGAGCGCGCCGGGTTTTACACCTTCTGTGCTGATGGTTGCGAGTTCGTTTTCCAGCAGTTTAGCCAGTTGTTCTTTTGATAAGGCACTGTAATCCACATCCGGCGTTTCTTCCTCATGCTCATGCTCGTCTGCCAAATCGTTACTAAGATCAATTTCAAGGGTGTCAACAGTTTTTTGCGTCAGGTCTTCCTGCTCTGCGCTTGTGAGCCCTTCTTGTTGTTCTTGTGCCATCCTGATTCCTGGTTTCGTAAGTACGTCTCTTCCTAATTACAAATCTAATAATCTTTCCTCCAAAATGGCTACTTTTGACACCTAACATTGATATATTCCCAAACAATGGACTATAATATTGCTAAAATCCGGCAGGATTATAACCTCAACGGACTCAGGGAAGAAGATCTTAATCCGGATCCCCTGAAACAATTCTCCATATGGTTTAATGAGGTCTTAAAAGCGGGTATTTCGGAGCCGAATGCCATGGTCCTGAGTACTGTCGCAGGGGGCAGGCCGTCGGCCCGGGTGGTGCTGCTGAAAGACCTCAATGAGTCGGGATTTACATTTTTTACCAATTATGATAGCAAGAAGGGCAGGGAGCTGGCCGGGAATCCGGAGGTAGCGCTTACCTTTTTCTGGAAGGAACTGGAGCGCCAGGTGCGTGTGGAAGGACGCGTCGAAAAAACGTCTCCTGAGGAATCCAGTGATTACTTCGCATCCAGGCCCCGCGGTAGTCAGCTGGGAGCATGGGTGTCACGGCAAAGCTCGGTAATCGGTGGGCGGGAAGCGCTGGAAGAAGCGGGTGCTGAAACCAGCCGGGAGTTTGAAGGCCGCGACGTGCCACGCCCGCCTCATTGGGGTGGTTACCGGGTAATTCCCGACTATATGGAGTTCTGGCAGGGGCGCCCGAGCCGGCTGCATGACAGGCTGGTGTATACGTTGGGTGCCGATGGATTGTGGAAAATTGAAAGGCTGTCGCCCTAATCTTTTTGAAGAAAGCTGGTTATCTAAAAAAATGTCACCCTGAGCGCAATCGATGGAGTAATGCGGCCGCCACAATGATCTTTGAGCGTCTTAACTGCCGCATCTGCCCTTCGACTGCGCTCAGGGTGACAAGGCATCTCTGAGCACGAAAGTAGTTACTATTTACCGCTGGCCTATTTCGACAAAGTCGCGCTTCGGGGCACCTACGTAAATCTGGCGCGGACGACCAATCGGTTCTTTGTTGGCGCGCATTTCCTTCCACTGTGCGATCCAACCCGGAAGGCGGCCAATGGCAAACATCACCGTAAACATGTTGGTCGGAATTCCGAGTGCCCGGTAAATAATGCCTGAGTAAAAATCAACGTTCGGATAAAGCTTGCGTGCCACGAAGTATTCATCTTCCAGGGCTGCTTTTTCAAGCTGCTGCGCAATTTCGAGAACCGGATCATTGATTCCCAGCTTGTTGAGTACATCATCCGCTGCCTTTTTAATGATGCGCGCACGCGGATCGAAGTTTTTGTAAACCCGGTGACCAAACCCGAACAGGCGGAAACCGCTGCTCTTGTCTTTGGCCATATCAATGTACTTCTGAATGTCTCCACCGTCATTTTTAATCGCTTCCAGCATTTCAATTACTTCCTGGTTGGCACCACCATGCAGGGGACCCCACAGGGCGCTGATACCAGAAGAAATCGAAGAATAGATATTTGCGTGTGACGATCCCACCAGTCTTACCGTCGAAGTAGAGCAGTTTTGCTCATGATCAGCGTGCAGGATCAGCAGTTTGTTCAGCGCAGCAGATACTACCGGGTCCACATTGTATTTGGCTACCGGCAGCGAAAACATCATATTCAGAAAGTTGGAGCAGTAGTCCAGGTCATTCTGCGGATAGTTCACAGGATGGCCCTGTGACTTTTTGTAAGACCAGGTTGCGATGGTCGGCAGTTTGGACAGCAGCCGGATAATGTGCAGCTGCGTCACTTCTTCATTGTTCTGGTCCAGGGTATCCGGGTAAAATGCACTCATTGCACTTACGAGCGACGAGAGTACGCCCATAGGATGCGCATTCACCGGGAAACCCTCGAAAATCTTGCGCATATCCTCGTTCACGAGCGTATGCGTGCGGATTTCATGTTCAAAGTCGGCATACTCCTTTTCAGTCGGAAGTTCGCCGTAGATGAGCAGATAAGCAACTTCCAGAAACGTTGCCTTTTCGGCCAGATCCTCTATGGAGTAACCCCTGTAATTCAGTACACCTTCCTCTCCATCCAAAAACGTTATTGCACTCTTGGTAGCACCCGTATTTTTATAACCTGCGTCAATTGTAATATACCCTGACTGGTCGCGTAATTTGGCAATATCAATTGCTTTTTCGTGTTCACTTCCTTCAATCACAGGAAATTCAAACTTCTTACCGTCCAGGGTTAATTCAGCTATTTGGGACATATGGTTAAAAATATTATAAAAAAGGTTAATGACAAGATAAGATTAAACCGGGCAATTCAATCCAAAGATTTTACGGCGTGCCGATTTACTTATCCGAGAAATTAATTTTGTGTTAACCACAAACCTGTGCCAGGGCCTTGCAGAGCCGGTAACACAAGCCGCAATATCTTAAAAAACCGCGTATTTTCTATTAATGCCGCTGCTTTATTTGTGAATCGCCAGGCCCCGACATTTGCCATTGAACAGGGTCCGAAAGGGCCTTTTTAAACACACTCACGGCTCGGGTACAGGCGGTTCCATCCTCATATTGCCGGCTTCCGAAACCGGGCTGGCTGGGTCACTTTGGCGGTGCAGCAGCTGCCTGAAAAGATACCGGCCGTAAAGACCTGTCAGGATCACGTGCAGCAGGTGGGCTCCGTAGATGAAGGCCTTGCCCGTCATGCTGTAACTGAATGCTGTGAAGGTATTGTAAACATATGCGAACAGGAGCAGCGAAAGTGTAAACAGCAATCCGAGTACACCAACCGACGTCCGCTGTCTGGTAAAACGTGTCACGACCTCGCAGATCAGCAAGGATGTACCCACAACCAGCAACACCGTCACCAGTGCGCGCGGGAAGTTCTTAATGTAGCTGTGCTTGTAAAAGAGGATGCCCAGCTTTCCGATCAGGTTCGGATGTGATAGCAGGTAGGCATCTGTAATGCTCAGGACAGTCAGCAGGATGATACTGCTTAGTTTTCGGTTCATAATCTTGTTTTAGCGGAGTGTTTCAACAAAAGTTTTATACCGGCTTGTAATCCATTCGGTTTGCTCCTGCAAATCTGCTTCTCCGGGCAGCCACTGAATGGAGATACCGTCCTTTTCCATCTTTCGGAAAAACGTCATCTGTCTTTTAGCAAAACGGTGGATTTCGGTTTCAAGCTTGACACGCATCTCGGCGTATGTCAGCGTGCCTGTCAGGTATTGGGTAATGTATTTGTATTCCAAACCATAGTAGATCAGCTGGTCGGCTGTAAGTCCGCTGGCCAGCAAACTTTGTACTTCCTCAATAAGTCCTTCCTGCAGGCGCTTTTCCAGCCTTGCCGTAATGCGTGCCCTCCGTGTTTCCACTGCCGGATTGAGCCCGAAAGCGGCATACGGGTAGGGTGGGGCAGCGTTTGTAAAAGAAGAGGAAAGGGCCGGATTTTCAATCAGGTACTCCGAGATCTCGATCGAACGGATAAGTCGCTTGCGTGTGGACGTATCAGCAAGTTCCCGGTAAGCCGAGTGCAGGTTTTGGAAGCGGGTCAGCAGTTCTTCATTCGCTAATGTTTCGAGCTGGTCACGGAGCTCTGCATTCACCGGAACCTGCGTATAACCATGCCCGGTCAGCAGGGCATACAAATAGAACCCGCTCCCTCCGCATACCACCGGGCAGCGACCCTGGCTGGCAATTTCATGGTATGCATGCTCAAAATCATGCTGAAAGTCATGCACATGGTACTGCTCGCCAGCCTCCCTGATGTTGATCAGGTAATAGGGAATGGTGCGCCCGTTTACCTGATATTCATGCAGGTCCTTTCCGGTCCCTATGTTCATATCTTTATAAACCTGACGCGAGTCAGCGCTGAGGATGGCTCCGTCGAGCTGTTCGGCAACCTGTACGGCCAGCTGCGTTTTGCCCGAGGCAGTCGGGCCCAGTATGATCAGCAGTGGGATATTGGCTTCGGACATCGGATCAATCATTTTCAACCTTTCTGACAAATTTGATGCTGCCCGCGTTCCACACCGGTGCAAGTTCGGGATACCGTGGCTGAGCAGCTGGTACCCGCATTCCGTTTTCAGGATCAATGTCGAAAGCAATGGGCGGGAGCTCAGATACGGGCGTGAACTGCGCCTGCCGGTAACTTTCTCCATCAGACCATTCCAGGTCGGCATAGGTCATGATATCGCCAGGCTGCCTTTCCAGGATGAAGGCATTCAGCAACTTGCTCAGGCCACCGGTTACGTGGGTGCCCCGCAGGCTGGCAAACCGCAACAATTCCAGCGAGCGGAAGCTTTTACCATCCTTCAAAAATACACGTGCATGGCTAAACGTTGCCACGGCCACGATCAGCCGTTCCGCCGAACGATCCAGCGAAAATGTATCCGGGATGGTGCGGTAATATCTTTGCGGCAGCACGAGCGCATACCGGTACTTGCCCGCAATGGGTCTGTTAAGGTGGTTTTTGTCTAAAAATGTGAGCGCGGTAGTCCGGTCGATGCGTACAACCCGGGTGAGGCGCCCAGCAATGCCTTGTGCCAGCCCAAGCATGGAATCAAGCCTTGATGCGACTACCTCTCGCCGGAAAATCCAGTCATTTTCCCATACAATCACGCATTTTGTTCCTTCCGCCCGTTTGCGCCTGACGTTTTCTACCTGCTTTTTCCAGGCAATTTCTGACCCTGTATGCTGCCACTGTGCGGGCGACATGGCGAGTACTTCGAGCCGGAGCAGGTTCCCGGCATACACCTGAATACATATGCCTGACTCCGCAGTTTCATGCAATGCATTCAGACCGGCAGTCCGGGATACAATCCATTGCGTAAGTTCGGCAGCAAAGTCGGTGTTCAGCATTCTACGTGGTCAAGTCGCGTGCAAAGTTTGCACAGCGGATCGTTTTAAACAAAAAAACGCGCCACCAGGGGCGCGTTCTCCTAACAAGGGGGCTACGGATTATTTCTTTCCGAGACCAAAAATGACACCTACGTTCACACCGCCAAAACGGGAAGTAGATTCAAAGTCGATGTTGTCCACATTGCCTGTGGTGGAGCTATAATTTTTATTCCCAAACACAAAGTGGTAAATACCTTCCACCTGAATGCCCAGGTTTCCGAATGTGAAAACAAGACCGGCACGCGGGGCTGCACCAAAATTACTGTGGCGGGAGGATTCCAGTACGGTATTGCCATTGAACTTGGCATCGTATTTCGAAAAATAAACACCGGCGTCACCACCTACATACGGGCGGATGAAGCCATCCGTGAAGAAGTAGTCCACAGTACCTGTCACCGGGGTCAGTGTTCCGGTTGTGCTCAGTGTTTGTCCGGCTACGCGGTAATCGCTTCCGTCAGCATAAATTTTACCCGCTACCCCGAAGGCAAGCTGCGGTGACGGAAATACGCGAAGGTTGATGCCGCCACCGGCTACGGTTTTTGAATCTTCAACATTGGATTTGGCAACACCTCCCTGCAAACCCAGGGAGAACTGTGCCTGACTGGCGGTGTGGATGGTCAGCAGCAATGCAGCCGCAGTAAAGGATTTAATAAGTAACTTCTTCATGTGACTAATAATTGGTTTTTAGTTTGCGTATACCCGTACCAATATCAGTCCAATAGCAGAATAATTTTATTGCTTTTTATTTAATAAATTAATTATCAGACTATTAGAAAAGTAGGTATTGCTTTATTCTTATTCTGTCCGCCTGTATTCTTGTGAAAATTATTCCTCAGATGATGTCTTCTACGAGCGTGTCTCCTGCAATACGCGAGGCTTCCCAGCCGATCAGCGCCTTCTTGCGCACGCTTCCCCAGCGGTATTCTCCCAGCACACCTTCTTTCCTGATCACCCGATGGCAGGGAATGATAAAGGCGACGGGATTGTCTCCCACGGCGGTTCCTACGGCCCGGACCGCTCCCGGACTCCCGATGCTCCGCGCAATGTGCTGGTAAGTGGTGACTGCACCGGGAGGAATGGTCAGTAAAGCTTCCCACACTTTAAGCTGGAAATTGGTGCCCTGCACCAGCAGTGGCAGTTTGTGCGTTGCTTTTTCCGGACTAAAAATCTGGTTGATAAAAGGACGCGTGCGCTCGGCATCGGGTACGATCAGTGCATTGTGCCACTTTTTTTCCAAAAGTACCAGCTGATGGTCGCGGGTAGCCTCGTCCACAAACGCCATCGCGCAGATCCCCCGGCTGGTTACCGCAATAAAGCACTCCCCAAACGGGGTAGGATGAAAGCCGTAGGAAATTTCGAGCGCCTGTCCGCCGCTCCTGAACTCATGCGGAGTGACAGCTTCGATAGAGACAAAATGATCATACACCCTGCTCTGGCTGGATAACCCTGCCTGTTCGGCCAGCTCGGCAAGGTTCTGTGACTCGCGTATTTTTTCTTTGAGATAGGAAGCCGTAATGTACTGCAGAAACTTCTTGGGGCTGATACCCGCCCAGTCCGAAAATACCCGCTGCAAATGAAACTGGCTGGTATTTACTTCATCGGCCACATCAAAAAGCGTGGGCTGCTCGCGGGCATTGGACACGATGTACGAAATGGCACGGGCTACTTTATCGTAGTTGTAGGTATCTTGTTCCATATGGGTATAAGGTCAGGCTGTAAATGTCGGAGTAAACCCGCAGTACCCCAACCCGGAACTTGCTGATGAATGAAGCGCCGGGAGCTCCGGCTGCATTGTCCTGGCTCCCGGCTGAGGCTTAGTAGTCTTTTTTACCGTCCTTTTTAGCCTTTTTCTCGGCGCGTTTTTCCTTAAGATTTTTCTCAGGTTCCTTTTTCGCGCTCCCTTTGTCAAGATTTTTACCTTTTGCCATGATGTTCTGATTTTGGATTTGTGGTTTTAGAGATAACTGTGCGTCTAAAAGAATTTGTATCCCGTAATTCTAATTTATTGTTTTTTCAGATTTGTTGATTTTCATGCCTGCTGCCATTTTCGCATATCTGGTCCATGATCAGGTTGGCGCGGGCACCGGTAACGCCCGTGCTCGGGCAGGTACCTTCCCCCCTCAGCTCGGCAACCATCTGCGAGATCAGCGGCTGCTGCACATGGGCCGGGTAGGGGATGTGAAATAGAACAGTACCTTCCTCATTTTCAAGTTTGATATCAAATTTTTCAAAAAAGGAAAACGTAATACGGCCTTTAGAACCGACGATCACAGCCTGGTCTTCCCGCTGTTCTTTACTGACGGTAAAACACCAGCTGCCTTTGCCAAGTACACCCGACTCAAACTCGAAATTGGCTACCACAATGTCATCTGCCGGATAGAGGCCAGCCTGGTTTTTTGCAAATCCTTGGGCCGAGCGGACTGGCCCGAGCAGGAATTCGAGAAAATCAAACTGGTGTGAGGCCAGGTCGTGAAAATGCCCACCGCCTGAAATCTCCGGAAATACACGCCAGCGCGGACTTGCATCCGGTCCGGTTTCTTCTTCATACGGCTGCCACTGCAGGGTAATATCCACAAACCTGATATCGCCGATTAAGCCTTTGTCTACCAGCTCCTTGACTTTGAGAAAATAGTCGAGTGCACGCCGGTAATATGCCACAAATACGGGCACGCCGGCCAGTTTTGCGGCTTCATTGATGCGGTTGCACTCGGCTGCATTGCGGCCCATGGGTTTTTCTATGTACACAGGCTTACCTGCTGCAATCGCCTTTAATGCCAGGGCTTCGTGGGCATCGGGCGGAGTGGCGATGTAAATCGCGTTAACATCAGGATCGGCGATAAGCGCGTCGGCATCTGAGTACCAGCGGGGTACCTGGTGACGGGCAGCATAGTCGGCTGCCTTGACGGCATCGCGCCGCATCACTGCTACCAGGCGTGAATTGCCGACGAGCCCGAATGCCGGTCCGCTTTTTACTTCCGTTACATTACCGCACCCGATGATACCCCAGTTGATCTGATCCATACTGTACATGTTGTTTGAACTTATCACTTCGCATTATAATTATTTATACAGAAAAATCTGCATAACCGACCGGATTAGCCTGCGCGGCTTGACCGGCAACATTTTTTCGGATAGTATTACTGACGTTAACCTGAATGTATTATGGCTTTCGTAGATTATTATCAGATACTCGGAATTGATAAGACTGCCGATGAAAAGGCAGTTAAAAACGCGTACAGAAAACTGGCCCGGAAGTACCACCCGGACCTGAATCCCAACGACAAGGAGGCACAAAAGAAATTTCAGGAGCTCAATGAGGCCAATGAGGTGCTCAGCGATCCCGAAAAGCGTAAGAAGTACGACCAGTACGGAAAGGACTGGCAGCACGGGGAAGAGTTTGAAAAAGCCCGGCAGGCGCGCCGGAGCAGTCCGTCAGGCGGGCAGCAGGAACAGTGGTTTTCGGGTGAAGAAGGCGGGTTTTCCGATTTCTTCGAGTCAATGTTCGGCGGATCGGCAGGTTTCGGCGGGGGCAGGCAGGCACGGTTCCGCGGGCAGGATTTTCAGGCTGAACTCCGGCTGAACCTGCGTGAGGCTGCCGAAACACACAAGCAAACATTGATGGTCAATGGAAAGAATATCCGTATAACCGTTCCGGCCGGGATTGAAAACGGCCAGACGATCAAGATCGCGGGACATGGCGGGCCCGGCGCCAACGGAGGCCCTGCGGGTGACCTGTTCATTACATTCCAGGTTGAGCCGGACGAACATTTCCGCCGCTCGGGGAATGACCTGCATGTGAAGGCAGAGGTGGATCTTTACACGGCTGTGCTGGGCGGAGAGCTGGTGGTGGAAACATTGAGCGGAAAAGTGAAGCTGCCTGTAAAACCCGAAACGCAGAATGGTACCGTGGTACGCCTGAAAGGAAAAGGGTTTCCGGTGTACAAACAAGAGGGGAGCTTTGGCGATCTTTATGTCACATTTGACGTGAAAATACCGGTTAACCTGACTGCCCGCCAGAAAGAATTATTTACCGAACTTTCCAAATCCTAAATCCGTAAGATCATGGAAAATGACGAGCTGATATCCATTGAAACGTTCTGCACCTACTACGGCGTGGAGCATGATTTTGTAGATTCCCTGCAGGAGAGTGGTCTGATAGAGCTGGTAGTCATGCAGCAGACGCGCTTTCTGCACGTGCCGCACCTCGAACGGATCGAGCGCATGGTGAGGTTGCACAATGACCTGCATATCAACATGGAAGGAATAGGTGCAATCCATACACTGCTGGAACGCATGGATGATATGAACCGCGAGATCACGGCATTGAGGAACCGGCTCCGGCTTTATGAGTAGTGTTTGCGGGTAAACGGACGTATCTTGCGGCTTTGCGGCACTGCCTTTGAGCCGGTAATGATTTGAAACATGAGATTTGACGATTATAGTATAGCCCCCGAGATCAAGAGGAGTCTGGAAGCCGGTGGTTTCAAGCGTCCTACTGATATACAGTTTAAGGCGATTCCTGCGATCATGAAAGGGGAGGACGTACTCGCCATCGCGCAGACAGGGACCGGGAAGACCGCTGCATTTGCAATCCCGATTATTGACCGGCTGCATCGTGAGAAAAGCTCGGCACGTTCCGAGGGGATCAAATGTGTGGTGATGGTGCCGACCAGAGAACTGGCGATCCAGATCACGGAAGTGTTTGCGCAGCTTGCAAAACATACCCGGGTGAAACCTTTCAGCGTATTCGGAGGGGTAGAGCAGGGGCCACAGATCGCCAGGCTGGAAAAGGGCATTGACATACTCGTGTCGACGCCGGGGCGGATGTTTGACCTGGTAAGTCAGGGTTATATCAAGCTGAATGAGGTGGAAGTACTTGTGCTTGACGAGGCTGACCACATGCTCGACCTCGGGTTTATCAAAGATATCCGTGACCTCATCAAGTTCCTTCCGGGAAAGCGGCAAACGCTGTTTTTTTCGGCTACGATCAATGAAAACATTAAAAAGCTCGCCTACTCGCTCGTTCGAAATGCAATCAGGATACAGGTTTCGCCCAAGAATCCGGTTGCAAAAAATATCCGGCATTCGGTTGCATTTATTGCGATGGACGACAAGCGGTTTTTCCTGGAAAGAGTGATCAAGGAAAATCCGGACAGTAAAATTCTGGTGTTTGTCAGGACCAAAGTGCGGGCCGAACGTGTATTTGCGGCGCTGGAACGCATGGGAATCGGCAGTCTTACCATTCATGGCGACAAAGACCAGGGTGACCGCCTTACTGCCATGAATGCATTCAAGAAAGGAGACGTAAAGGTGCTGATTGCCACAGACGTCAGTGCGCGCGGCATCGACATTCCCAATGTGGATTATGTAGTCAACTATGACCTTCCGGAGCAGGCTGAGAATTACGTTCACCGTGTGGGACGTACCGGTCGCGGGATTCACAAAGGTACAGCCGTATCATTTTGCGCGCCCGAGGAAGAGGCGGTTTTGGAGGAGATTGAAAGCTTTCTGGATAAACCCATCACCAGAATGGACATTACCTCCCAGGCCTACTCTGAAACACTGGATTTTACCTCAGACAGCCCGAATGATCTGAAGTCGCTGATGAAGGAGATTGAGGCGATGGAGCAATCGCGGAAGAAGAAGAAAAAGCTTTAAGATCAGCATACAAAAAAGGCAGCAAAACTTAGTTTTGCTGCCTTTTTTGTATGCTGATGATCCTACTCGTTGGTTTTATCAGCAATGATTTGCCCGCGGATTTCGCCGTAGATGTTCTCTTTAGTAGTGATATTCACATAGAGTGCGCCGGTGATGAGGACAGTTTGCTGGTCAGTATTCAGCTTTATTGTGCCCTGTACCTGGCCACCTGCCGGATTTTCGGCCAGTGTAAACAGGATAGGTCCGGCCGCCCATGCAGGCGAAGGATTATTGATCGTCACCGAAGTAGGTGTAATGTTCTGATAATTGATATTGTACTTCAGGTCCCTGGTCACCTTGTTGTACTCAAAAACACCAGTGCCCTGTGCGGAAGATGTAGCTTTAGGAACGGTTGGAGTACTATTTATTACAGCAGTGAAAGTCACGATATCGCTCTTATGCGGACCTTCTTCCTTACAGGAAGAAATGAACCCCAGCATGCAAACTCCTGCGATCAATAGTAAAAAACGTTTCATTGGCTTTTTCATACATTCTTTAATTTTTTGAAAAAATTTTACGCCTAAATATATACAAACTTACGGCAGTACAAAAATGATACCAATTTGCATTCTAAATATTCCAGAGATCACTTTTGCGAATATAAACGATCCGGTTGTTCCATATAACTCTGTTCCAATGGTCTACAGACCCCAAAATAGTTAGCTTATGACCTTTACCGACCCGTTCCACAACAGGCGCAGCTGACGAAGGTTCGTCCCGCAGAAAGGTGTTGTCGTTGATGATAATGCATGTTTTATAAAGTGACGGAGCATTCAAAATTCCAAGCAGCACGAGCAGGTACACGACGATGGACACCTTGTGGATCTGCAGAATCGGCTCTCTCCGCCGCGCTTTGGACACCATGATTGCAACGATGTACGTACCTAGTGTAAGCAGGAAAACCGGAACATAGTCGCCGTAGCGCCGGTAGAAGATGATAAAGTAATTGTAGTCGTCAAACTCATAGCCGGTAAGTCCCTGCTCTCCGGCAATTTTATCCATTTTCTCAAAGAGGCGGCGCGACGGATTAACAAGTGCCAGCTTGCTCAGGTAATACAGGCAGTCGGTATAATTATTGGTTTTCTCAGCAAGAAAAGCCAGTTTGAGAAGGAGGCTCTGGTTGTTTTTTTTATCCTCGCTGAAGTTTTTTTCGTACAGGGCGAGCGCCTCCGGGTACTTGGCCATAGCGAACAGAGAATCAGCGATTTTAAGCTCGCTCTTTGGCGCTGCGGCAGTCGGCAAAGACCAGCTCAGGAGCGCTATGACAGGCCATAAGAAGGCATTTTTAGTTATTTTGATTTGCATTATACGTCCACAAACTCTACTTTTGCATCGCAATTACGGAAATGGCTTGTGCATATCCAAGTTGCGCCAACCGATTCCGTAGCTCAGCTGGTAGAGCAATACACTTTTAATGTATGGGTCCTGGGTTCGAATCCCAGCGGGATCACTTCAAGAAGTAACAAAATGCATCAAAAGCCTGCAAATCAAACGATTGCAGGCTTTTTTGTTTGCCGCAACTATACCAAAACGTTCAAATATTCTCAAAGGTTTGGTGATTAATTCGGTGAGTCAATGAGCCTGCAAAGTTGACTCACCAGGAATCACGTAACTAATTGAAAGACAACATGTCCACGCGATGGACATCTTGCGCTGACCAGGCTTGCAAGACTACATTTGTTTAACCTTTAAACCAGAGAATGGTTATGAAAACAAAGCTGAGTCTGCTTTTCTATTTGAAGAAGCCGAGAAATTATCAGGATGGATCAATACCCATTTATTTAAGAGTTACTGTCGATGGCAAGAGGTCGGAGATTGAGACGGGACGGGAATGTGAGCCAAAGGTATGGAACGCCGCAGCAGGGCGTATGCTCGGTAACAAGGAAGCGGTGAAATCGCTTAATGCCTATCTAGGAAACCTTGAACAGCAGTTCTTGGATGCCCAAGCTTCCCTATTTCGGGAAGGAGAACTTGCAACTGCCGAGAGTATTAAAAACAGATTTCTTGGAATCGGGCCGAAGCAACGAATGCTTATGGCAGTTATCGTAGAGCACAATCGAAGATTGCATTCGTTGATTGGTCAGGAATACGCTGTCGGCACTTTCAAAAGGTACGAGGTGCTGAGACGCCACACCGAAAACTTCCTCAAAGCAAACTACAATGTGACGGACTTCGATATTAGACGCATTGATTTTGCTTTCATCGCAGATTATGAATTTTATCTACGCTCGGTTCGCAAAATGGGGAACAAGCTATGGTGAAGCATATGAAGATGTTTCGCAAGATCGTAAATATCTGCCTCGGAAACGGCTGGATCAGCCTTGATCCGTACCTGAACTTCAAGGGCAAATTTAAAAAAGTCGATAAAGCAATTCTCACCAAAGAAGAACTGGACTTGATCGCAGCAAAGGAGTTTGCGAGCGATCGACTTACCCAGGTCAGGGATACCTTTCTATTCTGCTGTTACACGGGTCTTGCATATTCAGACATCCAGAGTCTGGAAAGAAGCGACATTTCAAGAGGGATTGATGGTGAGCAATGGATCTTTACCCACCGTACAAAAACGAATGTGAAATCACACATTCCACTACTCCCCGAGGCACTAGCGATAATTAGGCGTTACGAAGAAAATCCAGTTTCTTAGTCGCGCGGACGAGTTTTCCCTGTTCCGAGCAACCAGAAAATGAACGATTACTTAAAGGAGATAGCGGTGGTTTGTGGGATTGACAAAGTTCTGACTTCCCATGTTGCCAGGCATACATTCGCGACAACAATTACTTTGCAAAATGGTGTACCGATCGAAAGCGTTTCCAAGATGTTAGGTCATACGAACATCCGCACAACACAGATTTATGCGAAAATTCTGGATTTGAAGGTGAGTGAAGACATGCAAGCCCTCAAAGGTCGATTAGCTAAGAAGACCGGAACAGATCATTAGCAAAGTATGTCAGAAAAGGTAGAGCCGTCAAACCAGATTTGGCGGCTCTCTTTGTTTTAAAGTATTAAGATTTTAAGAAGTGTAATTGCCAATAAGATATCATGTTTGGACAAACAAAACTCGGCCAAAGGGCAGCTAAATAAGTGGCCCCATTATTCGAGCCTGTCGATAAGGTTAGCCAAAAGCTTACGGCATAATGGCGGTATCTCATTGATGCATGATGTAGTAAAACACCGCCAGCCTCCGGCACTTATTCCGTTTCCTTTTGGCTATTCGGGGGCCACTGTTAGAAGGGCTCATCCTGAGAGGCTTTTTGTTCCTGCTTTGGTGCAGTGGATTGGGAGACTTGTTGAGATTGACGGTTGTGCAGCTTATGCACGTTCGCATCGAAGATTGTGAAATCGTTTAAGCTTGAAATTACCGGCGCGGGTTTTCGAACAAAATCTTGGTGGAAGTTACATCCAATCGATATATTGTTGAAATTGTAAACCCATATTTGCTACACTCCTATGAATCAAATCAGCCACTTTCTCGGCCAACCCTGGTGGCAGGGCGTTTCCGTCATATTAGCAGTTGTCGGATTGATCCTTGCTGCAATTCAGCTTCGTAAAAAGAAACTTGGCTACATCATCCAGTTTTCAGAGTCCGTATTTGCAGAAGATTTAGGTTTGACAGAGCAACTATCTATTTCCTATAAAGGCGAGGCGGTCAAAGCGCTGAGAGTAGCATCGGTTAAAATTAAGAACTACGGTTTTTTACCAATCAAAAGTGATGATTTCCATGAAGGCTTAGAAATCAGGCTAAATGGTAATCTTCGGATTCTTGATTGTGAGATAAAACCGCTGAATCCACGAAATTTAAAAATCAATCATTCGATTAATAATCAATCTATTATTATTCACCCGACTCTCCTGAATTCAAAAGACACTTTTCTGCTCAAAGTTATTTACGATGGTGAAGAAGCTGATATTGAACCGAGCTGTCGTATAGTGGGAGTTAGTCGAATCAAGAATTTGGAATCGCTCAAACAGGCAACTAAACATTTAACAGTTTTGGTTGTATTTGCTACAATTTTTCTCTACACATTTTTAAACTGGATCTTTCTCCCGACCACAGACAATTATGGGTATCAGGTTTTTATAGTCTTTATCCTATTAGTATTTATGACCTATTCATTGATTTACAAAGACCGAATTTTATCCGATTTATAAGAGTTTCGATCGATTAAAGCGAACATTAAGAGATGAGTGAATTGTTGGAAATTACAGAAAAGGATATCGCCGAATTAAACGATTCTGATTTGCGAGGCTTAATCGGGTTACTGTGTGAGGCAGAGTGCAGAAAGAATGGAATTTCAACAAAGGCAATCCAATGGGGAGGGCCTCAGGATGCCCCTGATGATGGTATAGACGTATCAGTGGCCTCTGAAATTCAGTTTCCGACGGGATCTTACATTCCCCGCTCAAATGTGATATTCCAAAGCAAAGTCACAGATATGTCTCCGTCTTTGATTCGAAAAGAAATGAATCGTTCGGGTCAACTTCGCGATAGTATTCGTGAGCTTACAAAAACCGGAGGCGCTTATATTGTAGTATCAGGTCACAGTTTAGAAACAAAAAGATGCAACGTGAGGATCGCCGAAATGAAGAAAATTGTTGGCGAGCTCAACATAATGGTAGATTACTATCATGGCGGACGTATAGCATCGTGGGTGCGGGAAAATCCTTCGATGATCTTGTGGGTTCGCCAAAGAGCCAAACGACCTATTTATGGCTGGCAATCCTATAATGACTGGACATTTAACCTTGGAACTGGCGAGACTTATATTCTTGACCAGGATTGCCGTCTTGTTGATAAAAGAAATGGTAACAGTCTTGAAATGACAATTGAAAGTGGCATTTCCGAAATGAGGAATTTGCTTTCTAAACCAGGAAATTATCTGAGGCTTACAGGATTGTCCGGTGTAGGAAAGACCCGGCTCGCGCAGGCTCTTTTCGACGAAAGCATCGGAGACAATCAACTGAATCAGTCCACCGTCATTTACACCGATATTTCCTTTGATCCCAAACCCAGTCCGCAAAATTTGATAGAGCAGCTTGTTGCTGGCCAAAATGAAGTCATTCTCATCATCGACAATTGCACTCCTACGCTGCATTCTGATCTGGTAAACAAGTTGAAAATTCAGCCGCATTCGATCAGTTTGCTGACGATCGAATATGACGTTAGAGACGATCTGCCGGATGAAACCGGAGTTTTTCATTTGGAACCGTCAAGTGATCAGCTCATTCAAAAATTGGTTTTACGACAATTCCCTAAGATTAGCGAGCTGGATGCATGGAAAATTGCCGAGGTTTCCGGTGGCAATGCGCGCGTAGCTATCGCTTTGGCAAATACTGTAAAGCCGGGCGAATCAATTGGTCATCTGCGTAATAATCAGCTTTTTGACAGACTCTTTAATCAAAGAAATCCTGAAAATGAAAGCTTAAAAAATTCAGCGGAAATACTTTCTCTGGTTTATTCCTATGATATAGAAAATAGTGAGTCCGAGAATTCTGAACTTGGAGTACTTAGTGCAATGAGTTCCATAACAGCCCACACGCTTTTCAAACATACCGTCGATCTCAAAGATCGCGACCTTGTTCAATCCCGCGGGAAATTCAGGGCGGTGCTACCTCATGCTATTGCAAATAAGCTGGCAATACGAGGTTTGGCGTTTGTAACTAACTCTTCAATCGATGAATACTTGCTGCGAGAAGGCAATGAGCGCATGATCCGCTCATTCAGTCGGCGGCTCAGCTATATTCCGGATAATGAGCGGGCACAAGATATTGTGAAAAATTGGCTGGCACCAAATACAGGGTGGATGAATGATGTTAGTGATTTAAGTGAATTCGGACTTTCAGTCTTTGAAAATTTGGCAACCATAGCTCCGGAACATGCATTGGCTGCAATTGAAAGGGCAGCGTTACTATCGGAAAGATTTGCCAGTCGGGATAATAGACATTTCTCCCGATTTTTCCATCTTTTGAGGCATATTGCTTACGACGGACATCTATTTGTAAGAAGTACAAATGTGATGGCTGCTATTGCGATTTCTGAAAAAATCGATGAGAGTTACAATCCCGTTCGTGAAGACTTTACCGACATGTTCCATATAGTTGGATCTGGTACATATGCGCCTCTGAATTCGCGCTTGCAAGTCATTAATCTGCTCTGGGAATACAACGATACCAATAAACAGCAACTTGCAATAGAACTGATTGATGCTGCCTTAGAAGCTTGGCACTTACAGCCTCGTCGTAGTCCAAGCTTTGGTTCAAAATCACGAGATTTCGGAGTAGTCCCAAAGAATTCAGATGAGAGGAAGATTTGGTTTGTAACAGTGGTTGAGCAATGCATTCGAATGTTCAACGAAAACACGCCGTTCAAAGCAGTACTTAGCAATATTCTGGCGTCAAAACTGCGAGGTATCTGGACGAAGGCGCGTTTGTTTGACGTGGTTCAATCAATTTGTGAACAGATGACTCAAAATGGTTTCTGGGCACAAGGATGGTTGAAATTTTTATCGATCATCAGATTCGACTTGAAGAAGGAGGCCGCCGAATTACAGCAACGGTTAACAACGCTCGAAAAATCGCTACAACCAAAAAGCTTGCATGATAAGCTAGTGGTATACTTTCTGACAGATGCCAAAGGAGCTGACTTATCTTTTGCCTTAACAGGAGATGATAAAATTAACTTCAAAGAGTTATTCGAAATAGTTGAAAGCTTAGGTAATGAATTGATTAATGATCATTATACAAGCAATAAAGCAATACCGTTGCTGCTCTGCTCTGAGAATGGCAACCTGTTTCATTTAGGTAGAGGAATGTATTGGGGAGTAAGTGACAAACAGACGGGTTGGAACAACTTGTTAAGCCAATATTTGAGATTACCACCGGAGAAACGTAAGCCTGTTTTGCTGAAAGGATGGATTAACCGCGCTTATGAAGACAATGAGCTTTATTCAGATGAAATCTTGAAGCACGTATTGAAAGTGGAAGACACAAAGCATTTATTTTTTTCACTCCAGGCCTCGATCCCGGTAAGCCAAAATGGAATGGCGTTGTTAGAACAAACCCTTGAAGACTTGGAGTTTGATTCCGACGAATTTAAATCGCTTGCATATTCACTCGTTAATTCGACTATCCCAACTGAATTATTAACAAATATTGTTAGAAAGATCTTGAATCGCCCGGGCGGCCAACAATCAGCGTTTGAAATTATATATTCCAAATGTTGGGTGATAGAATCAAGCGCATGCGATGGTTTGGCTGATGAATTGGTCGAAATTGGAAGGCGCCTTCTTGTAGAGTTGGATTTAGATAGGGAATTGAGATCAGAAGCTAGTTACAAAGTTGATACCGTGATTCAAAGATGTTTCAAAGGTGAAGACGCTTTCAAATCTGCTAATGAGTTCTCCACAAAGCTTTTTCGTTTATTTAGAAAAAACTATGGTTTTGCAAGTCGCGCCACCAGTGTTTTGATAGAGTTGACCAAAGTACAACCAATTTGCTTTTTAAACGGACTTTTAGAAAGATCCAATCATGATGAAGATACAGAATGGTTCATTGCTGATAGTTTTGAAGAATTCAATTTATATATTTCGCGGATACCAAATGATTTAATCATCAATTGGTGCAATGAAGATCCCCATATACGCTATAAATTTATGGGTGGCGCAATGGTTAGCTTTGAGGGCAACGAAGAAGTCGGAAATCTAATTTGGAAACCGATTTTTTGGCGATTAGTTGAAAATGCGCCAAACATTATGGAACTGTTGGATGCAATCGAGGGTACATTAAGACCGCTAGCTGTCGTCGGGTCTCGGACAAACGCCTATCGGGCCAGGCTTACATTGTTTTCTACTTTATTTGATAATCCGAATGAGGAAATTTCTCAATGGGCAAGGTCGAAGTTTCGCCAGTGGAATAAGGATGTAGAATCAGAAAGGAAGCATGAAGAAGAACGAAATCAATATCAAAATGAAAGCTTTGAATGATGCGTTCAATCTTTATCTTGACTCTCAGTAAACTGTTCAATCCGCTCTCTACAAATCCGTTCCGTCAAATCTTTCAGCAATGCAACCCGGCTGCCAAGGTATTCCAATTCCTCTTTTTCAATCTTGTAATTCTTTTCATACCTAGCGTCAATGTAGGCCTTTTTTAGAAGTTGAAACATTCGGTCTTCCTCGGCTGTATTTCTAGGAAAAACCGTCGCAAAATCGGAATGGAGTTTTATCGCTTGATTCCCCAATTCCTGGATATCATGAATTTTTGGCTTGTAATCTGTGAATACCAAAAGAACTGCGGTATAAAATCGTTCTGTCGCTTGGTGAAGTTCAAAAGCTGCATTAGCGTAGAAAACGGAATCACTCTCTGCTTCCTGACAATAAAGTTTAAAACCTACCAAAAATGCACCAGCCGATTTGAACCAATGCTCAAAGGCATCCGTCGCTTTTGACTGTCTTTCTTCTGAGTTCATCAATCTTGGCTCAGATAAGCTGTATTTCCCGGAATCGTAAAGTATAATTCCTTCCCTCAAAATGTCGACGAAGAAATAGTAATTCCGCTCGATCTTGTCATTCACAAAGCCAATGCTGTGGTAGATAATGCTGGTTCGTGTAATATCCTGATTGGCCATCAGCTCCTTGTCCAGCTCTCGCGACTTCTTGACTTGCTTGGCGGAGTTCTTGTCTTTGGTGACGATAAGAATGTCGAAGTCGCTCACGTACTCGTACTTTTCCTGGTAATCCTCTACCCAGTCACCGCGTGCATAGCTGCCGAAGAGGATGATCATTTCAGCTGGGACTTTGTCCAGGATGATGGCGGTGAGGGCTTTTAGTTGGTCTTGCTTGGTTTGTGGGAGGTGAGTGAGGGTGGTTTTCATTCGTGTGTGATATTTTTGTTGGTTATACTTCGCAGTTTTAATGGCTTTTGCAAAATTGGTCATCTTCCTTAAACATTACCGATTTTCGTTATTAATAAACATATTTCGTCAATACTTTCATTGATTTCTAGCAAAATAGTTATTTGGCCAATATTCCACCGTCTGCCTTCCCAATTCCGCTCTTCTATTTCCTTGGTCTCTACGTGCCAATCAAACGTACCTTTCAGATTTTTATCATAACCAAAAATATGATAGGCATTGTTAACTATACCTTCGTACTCTCTGTAAAAATTGAAGTATGAATAGTTTATACTCCGTTTACGTAATAAGATATAATTTTCTCTATCTTCATTCATGAGTTCAATTCTGTTAAAATGACCCAGAAAGTTGTGATTACATTTTATTTCTGTTGTTTGACGATTAAATTGTAATGAGGGCTTTGTCCTGACAACCAATCCTGTTTTTATTTGATTTTCCAAAAGCTTAGTGAACGTGCTAAAATCATCTTCGGGTAAGTTACTATTTAAAGCTAGGTAATTTATAAATTCTTCGATATGAAATACCTGACTTTCAATCCCTAACAAGCGGTAGAGTGCTTTTGTCTTTTTCAGAAACCCTTGATCTTCTGAAACGACGAAATCACAGAAGGCTCCATAGTAGCTATGGAAGGCGTCATTCAATACATTTCGAAATCTTGCATTTTTTTCTTTGCTTATTCCGAGCAAGTCGAGCGAAAAGTATGCCTGTGTATAGAAATCATAATCTGTAATAACTTTCTTGCCATCAGGATTCAAGTTACTGTTTACAAATTCAATGAAAGTCTTTTGCAGAACTGAATTTTTCAAATCATCATTAAAGTCGATTTCACTATATTCAATAGTAAATTTTCCGTCATTTAAATTTTTATCTATGACGTTCCGCAAACCCTTGTATGCAGTTTTGTCTTCTTCCAAAGTCTTGACTACACCCATGAAGTGCTCTGCCCATTCTAGGACAGAAATCGTACTTAAATTTTCCGGAAGAAATCTACCTAGCGAATCAGAAAAGTCTGCTGGCATTTGAATGTTTTTCAAAACACCAAAATCAAACCTTTGATTTTTTATGAAATTAATGGACTCCTGGATTTTTTCAACTTCTTTTTCGGACGCAAAGCTCAAATCTATGTCATCAAATAAAGTTGTAAATGAAAGTGCTTCTTCTTCTACATCAACACTTTTGAAAGCCTCAACGGGTCGGGCCAAATAGCAACTCGTTCTTTTTTCAGAAGCATTGTATGATAAGTAATTATCACCAACAATGTCGTCCATGAAATCTAGCTCTCGGTATTTAATATCTGTTTTATCGTTCTTTAAATCCAGCAGATGCGCATGTGAATAACAGAAAAGATACCTATTTTTATTTTTTAATAAGTCGTTTAAAAGGCTTTGATATGCAGGTTTATCTCTTTTGTAAAGAAAGCTGAAAATTTGCTTGTCAAAATAAACTCGCTGCATAATATCCTATTCGTTTATGGTAAAAAATTTAACTAATGAGCCGTTTGTTGAATGAGCGAAACAAATTTCAGCTAGTTACGTTTAATTTTAAATGTCCTCCCAAACCATCTCTAACAATCCGCATCAATGTCGAAAGCCTAATATCGCTTGCATTGTTCTCAATCCTCGAAATGTAGGTTTTCGTTGTTCCGCATTTGTCTGCAAGTTGCTCCTGTGTCAAGCCTTGCTTTTTTCGCAGCTCTTGAATCATAGCGCCCAATTTGAAGGCCTCAAATTCTTCTTCGTATTGTTCTCTTTCTGGTGTTCCTCGTTCGCCATATTGATCGTCCAGGTGCGCGCAAAACGAAGTTAGCTTTTTATTTAGAGTCCCGTTGTTCATTGAAATATTGTTTTTTAAGTTTTTCTGCCAGTTCCAACTCGCTTTTTGGTGTTTTCTGTGTCTTCTTGTTAAATCCGTTCACAAGTACTATCAGGTTTCCTTTATCAAAAAAGCTAAAAACGCGATAAATGTCCGATCCGACTTCAACCCTGACTTCATAAATTCCCGACGAGTTGGTCATATGCTTAAAGTATTTTTCAGGCACTTTGTCAATTGTAGCAATGAGCTGCAACGTCCAGTTGAACTTCTTCTTTACTTCTGGCCTCAAAGTCTCGAAGAAATCCCGGTAATGATTCTCATAGTAAAAGATCTCCCGGATGAAGTGTACGCTCATCAATCGTGTGTGGTTATTCGATTTTATAAAGTTATCCAAATAGGTAACAATAGCAAAAGTTTTTCTCAGCAAAGGAATCAAAACTTTCAGTCCTCAGTATCAGCGAGCTGGACCCCTTCCGGTTTGCTGGCTTTTTGGTGATGTAGATGTAGCAGCTGTGATCCAGAAAAGGCCGCTCATTAAAATGCCGCTCGCTTTGCATCGACAAAAAGCTTTTGTCCTCCCGCGAAAAGTCCGGCTCGTAGCGGCTGTCGACAAACCAATCCTGCTTGTGGAAGACCGAATGTGCTGGTAGCACTCGGAGCGCTTTCACCCATGTTTGGTGAAAAGCTTCGTAGTCGTTGTCGGAGAGGGTGAATATTTCAGGCAAATCTGCCTGAAATACCACCGTGATGTCCCCTGCTTGGATAAAATGCAATCGTGCTCCACATCCATGATCGGGATCAAATCATCGAATAACTTTTCCATTGTTGGTGCTGGTTTTGAAAATGCGCCTAGAATTGGACTTTACATGTCTGGGCACACCTCGCCGGGCCAGCATTTTGGTGACACCGTGCTCGCCATAGGCCGAGCTCAGGTGATAAATGCCCATGATCATCGGGATGCCCAGGCAAATCACAATGCCGACGCAGATGTAAGAGCGGATGCCGCAGACGTACAGCAGCGTGTAAATTGCAAACAAAACGATCGCTGCCCCGCCCATATACCAGATGTACTGTGCTTTGAGCCCCTTGAACTCAATGGAAGTGTTGACGCCCTTGTTGATTTGGTAAACGCTCGTGCTGGCCATAACGCTTAACCTTATAGGCCAAAGAAAGATTGCAGCACGGTAGCCACCACCACCAGGAAAATACAGCTGCCAAACCACGCCGCCGCGACCTTGCCCGTATCATTGTCCCCAGCGTTCCATTTCTGGAAGACCTTCACTGCGCCCACCAGCCCGAGCACCGCACCGATGGCATACATCAGCTGCGTGCCTGGCTCGAAGTAACTACGCACCTGGCTGTCGGCTTCGGAGATACCCGCTGCGCCGTCCTGCGCTTTGGCAGTGATTGCCATTACTGAGAGCAGCGCCGCTGCCCATACTTGTTTTGCCCTGCTCGAAAGGGCTGCTTTCCCACATTTCATACGCCTCTTTGATTATTGTTTTGAACTTGTTTGCTGGGTTTGTCTCCTTGCGGCTCCCAGGTCCTAAGACCCGGGAGCGCAGGAGAGCGGGCTCATCATTAAACCTCCTTCCATAACTCCTCTAGCTCTACAGCACTGAGGTTGATGAAGCCATATTTTGCAGATTCCGAAGTGATCACATTGTTGATCGCCTCGCGGAACGGCGTGCCTTTGATAGCAGAAAAATCTTTGATCAATATCTGGATCAGGAAAATCAGATCCCGCTTTTCATAGCCTTTTTGGTATGCTTCCCAGATGCTATTCCTGAGATTCGAGCTGAGCTCCTCGACCTTGGCAAACAAGGCTTCACTTTGCCATGGCTGTTTTTTTACTTCAACAGGTTCAGCTGTTTCTTCCGGCTGATTAACCTCGGGTTTGCTCATCGGCGGGGGCTTTTCCGGCCGGTCCCAGAACCGGGACTTTGAATTGAGCAGAGCTTTAATGTCTTGCCTGTAATACCGGATGCCGATGATCACATAGTAGATCGCCACTGCGGCACCCACTGCCAGAAAGTAGCCTGTCCAGGATAAATGCGTTGCCATAACTCATGTTGTTTTAAGGTTGCTGCTGCATTGATTACCTGACAAAACAACACTCAAAACCAAGGCACTTCAAGTACAAGTTTTTCTTGTACCCTTGCCGAAATGACTGTACCCCAATGATTATCAATGATGTAGAAAAACGAATTACGACGAGCCTCGCTAAGATTTCTGTGCAGACTGCTGAAATGCCCGACATTCCATGCGGGACAGAGTTTCTTGTATCAATGATGCCCCAAAGGTAGGCACAGGGCTGTGGGGCGTAGTGGAAATTCCGGCATAAACACCGGGGCGCGTAGCCCGGCATAAATGCCTGCCCACACTTCCTGCCCGCGGACCTTTCCTTTATTCCGTTGCTTCCACTACTTGCTTGACCAGTGCCAGAATGAAGCGCCATAATTCATTCAATCACTTCAAAATCAAGGTAATTATGGAAAGCTTCGCGAATGTTTCAAACTTGTATCAGGTAGCAGAAATTGAGCTGATCTACAAATCCAAAGTGCAGGCCAGCCAGCGTCCAAAAATAGAATCGTCCAGGGATGCATACAAAGTGCTGATGCAAAGCTGGAACCCTGATCGTCTGGAATTTATCGAAGAGTTCAAGATACTGTTGTTGAACAATGCCAGCCGCGTGCTAGGTATTTTTGAAGTTTCCAAAGGCGGGATTTCCGGAGCAAGTGCTGATGTAAGGATCGTTTTTGCAGCCGCTTTGAAAGCCAATGCAACAGGGATTATCCTGGCACACAATCACCCTTCTGGCCAGCTCGTGCCGAGTGATGCTGATAAGTATGTTACTGAAAATATGAGAAAGGCTGGTGAATTACTGAATATCCGGGTGCTGGATCACTTGATCGTGACGGCGGAGGGGTTTTGCTCGTTTTTGGATGAGTGCATCGTGTAATAACTATTAGAATTTTCCTCCTATAACAGCAAAGTTGCTCTCGTTGAGATATCTGTTCAATAACTGAACTTATAAGAGCTACTGACGCACCTAGTGCTCAATGCCTTGTCATTAGTTGAAAGCATTTGCTCTGTTATGATAAGGCTGACAAAATGAGGTGAGCATATACTATCATACACCGCCCAATATGAGTAGTCTTATCAACGGATTGTATTTTATGGACAAATTATTAGTCGTAATCCATGACGGGCATTTAATACATCTATCTTAGTTAACCACGAAACCCAATTCTATGAGACTCACGCACATTTCAATACGCAATTTTAGAATGCTTGCTGCTGTTGATCTAAGTCTAGAATCTGATATAACACTTGTCGTTGGTAAGAATAATACTGGAAAAACTTCACTGTTCGAAGCGATAAAGATTTTCTTGTCAGACGAGACAAATATTAGTTTCGAAGATTTTTCTCAGAATTGTTACCCCACATTCCGAGACTCTTATGCTATTTATGAGCGCTATGTCGCTGAAAATAACGACGAGGAGAAGAATAAAATTTTGAAAGAATTGCAAGGTAAGATACCAAAAATCGAAATGTATCTACGATTTGCATACGATTCTAAAAAGGATTCATTGGTAGAGCTAAGTGAATTTATTACAGATCTTGACATGCTAAGAACCGATGCCTGCCTTTGTGTAAGTTATCATCCCATTAATACACTAGGTCTGTTCAAGGATTTCTCAAGTCGTCAGGATAAGTCTGTTGGACTTATCAAATTCTTACAAACGAAAATTACCCAATATTATAGAGTTAAATGCTTCGCAGTTGACTGGCCAACAGGTAATCGCCGCGAATTGGAAGGCGCATTTAAGAATAAGATTACGAAAGTTGTCTCATTTGAAGAAATTCATGCGCTACGCATACTTGATGATAAAAAGGGTGATCGGAATAATACGCTTGCATTAGGCTTTGCAAAATATTATAAATATAGGAACAAGGGTGGAGAAGACATCACTAGCCTCGAAAGTAAATTACAATCGATGTCGGAGGAGTTGAAGTTAAAGTATAAAGATATATTGGGAGGAATTCTCTCAGAGTTGAAAACATTTGGTGCTCATACTCCTATTGTGATTCCAGAAATTGTAATAGACTCAGTATTTGATTCCGAGGCAGTTATAAAAAATAATATAAAATATTATTACAAACAAGACGAGATCGATTTGCCTGAGAGCTACAATGGATTGGGTTACAGCAATCTAATTTATATGATTTTGGAATTTGCCAGCTTTTTAGAAAAGCAAAAAAATTCATCCGAGAAAAGAGTGTCGCAATTTTTGGTTGTTACTATTGAAGAGCCTGAGGCACATATGCACCCCCAAATGCAGCAAGTATTTATCAAACAAATAGTTGAATTACTAAGAAAGGCTCTTGTCGATGGCATCGTTGTTCAATTGATAATTACTTCTCATTCTTCTCACATTATATCAGAAGCAGGTATTGATGTGAAACGTGGATTTAACAGACTTAGATATTTTAAAAGAAAAAATGACGTCGTATTTCTAAAGGACTTTAACGATCTGTATGTTGATGATCAGAAGAAAACTTATCGTTTTCTCAAACAATATTTGAATATACACAAGTCAGATCTATTTTTTGCAGATAAAGTAATTATTGTCGAAGGTGTGACCGAACGATTGCTTTTACCTCAAATGATTGCCAAAGTTGCTACTGCTCTGCAAAACGAATATGTGACAATTCTTGAAGCGGGAGGTGCCTACACGCACAAATTTGAGCAAATTTTGAATTTTGTTGAAATAAAGACACTTGTAATTACTGACTTAGATTCAATTGATGCCTCAAAGAAGGCTTGTCGCGTCGATTTGAAGATACTGGAACAAAAAACGTCAAATCACACCCTCTCCAAATGGTTACCGAAGAAGTCGTTAATACATGAAATACTTGGATCTACAGAAACCGATAAGATTTATAAGGGTATAGTTCGAGTTGCTTTTCAGATCAATGAAAGTACACCACCATATTATTCACGAAGTTTTGAAGAGTCATTTATTCAAGTCAATTCTTCGCTGTTAAGAAGTAAAAAGAAAGTCTTGAAGAGCGGCAAAGAGGTGGAAAAATCTGTGAAAAATGAATTTTCTAGATTTCGTGTCATTTCGGAAGAGTCATTTGAAACATTAGATAGTTTTGATTTGGCCCCCAAGACGTCTAAGGCGAAGACTAGATTCGCTTTTGATGTAATGTCATTTAATGAACAAGAGTTTGGTAAATGGAAAGTCCCCCTATATATAAAAGAGGGTCTTGAATGGTTGGCAATATAGACATAAAAAAAATGGTGGCATTTGAGAAAATACAAGACCTCCTTGTCAAGAATAAAAGTTTTGTTCTCGAAGCAGGTGCTGGTTCGGGCAAGACATTTACACTTATTCAGACAATAGCCCATCTTATAGCTGAAAAAGGGAAAGTTCTCAGTTACAATAACAAAAAAATAGTTTGTATTACGTATACAAATGTCGCGAGAAACGAGATTGTAGAGCGTCTTGAATACAACCCATTGCTTGAGATATCAACTATTCATGAATTTTTATGGGGCACAGTTAAAAACTTTCAGAGTCAATTGTTCGATGAAATATGCTTATTGAATGAGGAGAGAGCGGTAACAAAGCCGGACAAGTACCTACCTGATTTGAAGAATAGGGTTAAGTTTCTACAAGTCACATATGCTGATATTGGATATCGTGATTTCGAGAAGGGGCGACTGCATCATGATGACGTGATAGAAATAGCGGCCAACTTGATTGAAAAATATCCGCTTCTTACCAAGATTGTTGTTGACAAGTACCCTTACATTTTTATTGATGAATACCAAGACACATCTCCCAGAGTTGTAGACGCCTTACTAAATTCCATGCTTTTTATCGATAACCCGAAAATATGCTTCGGTTTTTTTGGTGACTCCTTCCAAAAAATATATGATGGTGGCGTAGGCACGATGGCATCATACATTGATGAAAATAAACTCTTTTTAGTAGAAAAGAGCGAAAACTATCGTTCTTCCGCCGCGATAGTTAAATTTTTGAACAAGTTCAGAACCAGTCTGCAACAAGTTCTGCCGAGCGAGAGAAATCGAATAAGTGGTTCTGTATCATTTATCAATTGTGACAACTATCCTCCAATAGTAAAGGGGCAGAACAAAACCGACTATGAAAAGTCACTTCAACCATATAAGGATGCTAACTACGACAAGATTATTTCCAGCTTAGAAAGTCAGGGTTGGAACTTTGGTAAAAATAGTGAGGATAAAATATTGATCATCGCCAACAGCAGAGTTGCCGAAAGGAGTGGATTTGGAAAACTGTACAAGATTGCTTCGTCTAAGTACGGAGAGGGGGCGACTGAGCAAATAATTAAGAGAGAGCATGTTTTGATCAAATTTTTCACTGGCTCTGTCGACAGGCAGTCCGGAGTGGAGAGAGGAGACGGGCTTGAACATTTAATCGAATACTATACCTCGGGAGATTATAATGGTATTGTTTCGTTTCTAAATTCAAATGGGAGTGAAATAATCAGCGGCCCGAAAGCAAATCGTTATTTTAAATTGGTTAAGCATGAGGACAAGCAAAGAATTTTCGATACAATCGACAAACTTCAATCTCTAAGACTGGGATCCAATATTGGGTCAGTGTTGGACTACCTCATTGAAAACAACTTACTGGCTCTTGCCGAACCATTTGCCAGATATCTAGAAAAGATCGCCGTTTTACCAGCAGACATTCCGGATCCAGATGAGAGGATAAGACATGAAGATAATATTAAATTTTATACATCGGTTCGAGAGTTACCTTATAATGAAATAATTGAGTTATTTAAGTTTGTTAAAAACGAGACAGTTTTTTCAACTAAGCATGGTACTAAGGGAGATCAATTTAGAAATGTACTAGTCATCATTGATGACACAAGTTGGAAATCAATGTACAACTTTCAGAATTTTATTGGAGGATCAGAATCGATCGAGGAGCGATTTCTGAGAACACGAAATCTATTTTACGTTTGTAGTTCTCGTGCGAAGGAAAATCTCGTTATTCTGTCTTTGTCAGAAATGGGGGAACACGCATTAACTAATGTGCAATCTTGGCTTGGCAAATCAAATATATTCTCAATCTCTCATTTTAGATAGATTTGGGTTCCTTATCAAAGTAGATGCAATAAGAACTACAAACATAAATGACTAGCCATGGCTGATAAATTTTGGAGTTTGGATGAGGTCAAATACAACTTTCAGGAATTGCAAGAAAACAATGTGAAACCGCAGCACCGCGGTTATTTATTTGAGAAGCTAATATTGTCTGTTTTGCAAGTAGACAAGTTGGATCCAAGGACAAGTTATAGGCCGAAGGGGGAACAGGTGGACGGCTCATTTTTCTGGCAAGGACAGACTTTCCTTTTCGAGGCGAAATGGGTCGGGTCACCTGTTCCTGCGTCAGATGTCTACGCTTTTAAGGGCAAAGTTGATGGCAAGTTTCATACCACGAGTGGTATTTTTATCTCATTTAGTGGATTCTCAGATGATATTATTAGTGTTTTGGGACACGGAAAGGAGCTGAATGTTCTTTTGTTTGATGATAAAGATGTTCAACTGCTATTTGAAGGAGAAATCTCATTTATTGAGCTTTTGCGATTCAAGCTTAGACAAGCGGGAGATACGGGTGTGATCAATGCACGATATGAACTCAAAGAGGAGGCAAAGTTGATTGCGAATGACAAGCCTATTAGAATTGTTGAATTCCCTCTTGACGAGAACTCAGAAGACGAACCAAACGAACGAGGCGCTCATCGGTTGATAGACTTTTTAATATTCGTCGAAGGGCAAAGTGATATTAAAATGGCTCATAATTTAGTGACGTTGTTGGGAGTAAACAACTTGTCGTATAAGATTGAGGTGCTTGACGGTGTTGGTAGGTTTAGACAGCTGCCGGCGCTAATGAATGAGTTTAGTATCTACAGTAATACAAGGGGTGTAATCGCTATGTTTGATAACGATGTGCAGGACCAGGTTGAAGGCATTGTGGAATTTGTCGAAGATCAATTGTTAAAAGCGTCAATCCCATTTCGTCCGCTTATCTTATTTATAGATTCTACGCTAAAGAATAAACTACTAACAGGAAGACTAAATCCGGATCAAATATCCAGTATCAAAGTTGCGCAGGTTTTAAGGGAGTTTTTAACCAATTTGATGTACGATGATTATGATCCCTTTGATTTAAACATCGAGGGAATTGTTAATTCGTATATGGACGATTTAGAATGGGATGAAGACGGAAATACCTTAATCGGAACCGACGCTGATTATGGCCATCCATTTACAATAGAGAATTCTGACGATCTCATTGATCAATTGAACGAAGAAGTTGGGAACGTAGCAAATGGTTCCTGGCCGATCGATGTTTTAAAAGAAACTGATTTTGATTGGCAAGATGAAATTCGAGAAATCCTAATTAAGAATTACAAAAGCAAGTTTTCTAAGATCGGATGGGATGTTGACGAATTTTGACCTGAGATGATGGAATCTACATATCCCAAAAGAACATCTTGTTTTAAATTATTGGCTGGACAACAACCGCTCCAACCGCCCCATCATCTCATCCTTCTCCGTCAACATCCGTTCGTAGAGTGCCATTTTTTCTTCATGAAGTTTTAACACCGCATCAATAGGATTGTTGTAATTATTTATCAGCGTACCTAGCTGAGAATTGTCGTTGAAAGTGCTGGAAATTACGGTGATAGCCTGTTGTTCGTCAAAATTCCTAATCGCTTCGGCCGGAATTTTCAGAATTGCGGATACTTGCTCTAAAATTGCTGAATCAATCTTTTCCTTTTGTTCCAAAGTCGAGATTCTTTGCTGGTTCCAATCTTCGCCGAGCTCGAATGCAAGCGCGTCTTGCTTGATACCCAGCATTTCGCGGAAACGTTTTAGGTTACGGCCTTCGTGGATTTTAGGGTTGGAGGTAGTATGTGTCATGCGCAAATCGGGTTTTGTTTAAAAAGGCAATTTATGGAAATCTGCCGGGATGTTACCGGATATTTTACAGGCTCCGCGGCGTAATTTACAAGGCCATGCTTTTGAGAACGGAACGCGACAATATGTGCTTTGCAGAAACCGTAAGGCGAGAATTTGTACCACACTTAAAATCAACGAAATGAATACACAATCACAAACGGGCAGTTCATACTTACGTGAGCCCGAGGACTCCGCAGCAGCCGACAACCTCCTCCGCGCCTACGGGCTCAAAGTCAAGGAGCTGCTTTCGCAAAGTGACGCGGCTACCTGGGTCGATGAACTCTGGGACATGTACACCGGCTTTACCCTTTTCAGTCAGGAAGCCGGTTACGATCCGAAAGGCCACGACAGGTTCGTATCTTTCAAAGAACTGGTATTTTTCTTCCAGGATGTTGGAAAGATGAAACCCTGACGTATTAAGGAAAGGCAATCGGCTCAAAGCTGGTTGCCTTTCTTGATTTTGGTGCAATAGCTCTTTCAACGCCTTTGGTGGTCAGGAATGAGAAAATCCGAACACATTCAACGCCGCAAACAAATCTTCCTCGAAAACCACTTCCGGCCCGGCGCCTTTCTTTTTCATATTCATGGCTTTCTCCACCTTTCGCCCGTACATCTCAAATGCCCAGGCAGGGTTCCGCACGTCGCATATTACCAGATAGTGAAGCTTTGCGGTCACCGAGTCGGCGGCAATGCCTCCGTACATTTCAACAATTTGCGCCAGCTCCTTCCGCGTATACCTCGAAGACTCTCCTGTAAAACAGAAGGTGCATTCCTGGATCAGGATTGAAACCTGCTGCTCTGGTAGCTTGACGGAAATGATAACCTTCTCCTGCTCGGCTGGTTTAATGGAAGTAATGGATTGGCAAAATGTAAGCAGCTCGCTGTGATCGTCAGCCGATAACTGTCGCTCGGCTTGAATGCGCTCAATGGCGGGCAACAGGGTGTCAAACGGCCAGGTCTTAAACATTGGCGCATTATTGGACGTCCAATTCCCTAAAGCGGTAAGCTCCTCGATGTTGATCGTTTGGTCCGCCGCAATCCCGGCCAGAAACCCACCGAGCTGCTGCGTGGAAGAGGTGATCACATCATAATACGGATTCCGGTTGTAATCCAAATAATTCTTGCAAAGCCAGATCAGATCCTCAGCCTCTTCCTCCGTCACAACGCCATCGCTGATAATGGCATTGATCTTGGCGACAAACTTGTTGTAAGGAGCCTTTGTCTGCAAGCTGGAAACAGATTCGATCCAGGCGCGGAGCAATTCAATCTCGCTGTCATTAATATGACCGTCGGCCTGTATGCCGACGATCAGCCCATAGAGCGTGTTTAAATCTTTGTGAATCTGAGCCGGTCCGCAGAATTGGCGGAACGAGCCGCTGTCGTAAGTGTCGAAGTAGGAGGTGTTGAGCATTTTGGGAGGTTGAGTTGGGTTTGCTTTTCGGGATAAGTATCCGGTGTAACCTTCCTATCTTCCCACGAGAATATATTGATTAAACGGTCAACAGGACCTTCGACCGCGTGCGTTCAACAGCCTTCGGCGACTGGCATGAGAGTCGATGTCCAGCATTCAAAATGAGTATAGAAACTGACCATGGAGCTTCGCATTGTATCACATAATCAGCACTACGATGACCGAATATCAATCGCCCAAGGATCGGAAATACACTGAAACACTGATCAATTCCGCACCGAAGGAGGCGGCGGCTTTTTTAAATTTGAAGTATACTACTGAACGGAGCGACGGTGTCATTCCTGTTAAATACAGGGAGCTGATGTCAGTGGCAGTGGCATTGACGACGCAATGTTCGTACTGTATCGAAGCCCACATGAAAAATGCGATCGAGGCAGGAGCTACAAAGGAAGAAATCGGGGAAACTGTGTTTATCGCCGCGGCACTTAGAGCTGGTGGAGCTGTCGGCAATGGTCTTTTTGCGATGCGTATATTTGAGGAGGAAATTGCAAAAAAAGGCCTTTAACGCTCATGACAGAAATCGAACTCTTAATCAATCAAACAATCAATGCGTACTAATGGACGAACCGGCTTCTCGATGCAGTTCCCGTCGACAAATGGGAAGTGATCCCCGAAGTGGTCGATTCCAACATCAACTGGCAGGTCGGTCATTTGATTGTCAGTCACTACTTCCATTCAATCATGGTTATCAGGGGACATCAAATGGATGTACTCCAGAAGCTCCCCATGAAGGAATATAGCGAGATGTTTACAGTAGCCGGTCCCCAGATTTCAGCTGGAAAGGTAAACCCAGACACATTGTTCAATGCTTTGAAAGTAATGCAGCAAAAATCAATTGCTGTCTTATCCTCGCTATCTGCTTCTGAGCTCGACGATCCGTTGGAGCCCACACCCACGCCGCACCCCATTGCAACCACAAAGTTCGAGGCAATTGACTGGAATATAAAGCACACTATGTATCACTGCGGGCAGATCGGACTGATTAGCCGGGTGGTTGAAAAGCGATATGATTTCGGTTTAAGGTTGGCCAAATGAATTTGATCAACCAATCATTTTATCCAATGCTGGCCAGACGATTATGTCTGTCATTCATCATTATTCTATCATCTTTCATTTGCCGATCTCAGCATTTATATAGCCGATCATTTGGGAGTCGAAGTAATCACCCAATCATTTTCTTGCACGGAGGACCGGGTAGCAGCAGCGTATATTTCGAAGCAACTACCGCTCAGTTACTGGCCGACAGAGGATTTTTTGTGATCATTTACGATCGGAGGGGAGAAAGTCGGTCGGCGGATACGCAAGCTCGGATGGACTATGCAGAAGCTTTTGAAGACCTGGATAAGATATACGTGCAGTATAAGCTAACAAATGCGTCGCTCCTTGCATTTAGCTTTGGCGGCTTGGTAGCTGCCCAATTTGCCGGGAAACATCCCGAAAAGATCGCGTCCCTGATTTTGTGCAGCGCGTTGGTATCGCAACAGAAATCTTACGGAACCATTCTCCGGTCTGCAAGGGACATTTACGAAAACAAGAAGGATTCAGTGAATTTGAAAGAGTTGTCGGCAATAGCTACAATGGACACAAATTCACTTGCCTACCGCACGTTGGTTTTCAAACATGCCTCCGCGAACGGATTCTTTTCATTGCCTGCGCCAAATGATCGCGCAAAAGCGATTTATAATTCCTATGCAACAGACCCGCTCATAACTGGCTATGTAAAAAACGACCATGCGGTCGCAACATTCTGGGAGCATGAACCCAGACTTAACATTGATGTTGCGCCACAGCTCAAATATTTGCGGGAGTTGCGGATTCCCGTTTATGCCCTGTATGGCAAGCAGGATGGTCTTTACTCGAATGAGCAGATTGGTGAACTGAGGCGCGTGATCGGAACTGATCGGGTTAAATATTTGGATCAGTGCTCACATACTTTATTTATTGATCAGCAGGCATTGTTTCTAACGGCGTTAAGTAAGTGGCTGAAATAATCAGCCAGGCACTATTGTTCCGGAGTTTCAAAAAAAGCTTTCTGTGCTTTGAATGCTTCATCAAGAGATCGTTGAATGTATGCGATTCCTTGCTTGGCCTCATGCGTCGCAGCACGTTCTGCAATCTCGGGCTTAGTAAAGTCAACTTCTTCCACCCGCTGGTTGATCCACCACAAATTGCCAAACGGATCGAGAATCCGGCAGACTTTCTCGCCAAACCATAACAATGTGATATCGGTAACCGACTGTGCACCCAGTTCGAGACTACGGCGATAAGTCTTCTCGATATCTGTGACATACAGGTTCAGGAATGTCGGCGTAGCGCCCCAGCCTTCACGCGCGTCGAAAAGCATGACGTGAGCATCTCCGATCTTTACAACCACGTGGATGATTTGTCCCACATCATTCGTGATTCTGCTGTTGGGGATTTCCTGGGCCTCGAATGCATCTTTCAAAAACGCTATCAACTTTTCCGAAGATGGCGAGATGATCCATGGCGTGATAGCGGTGTAGCCTTCGGGCGTCATGTTTACTGAATTGCTGGTTTCCATGTGCTTTGTTTTAAAGTTTACACGAAATAAGCTGCGTCAGGTGACAGCCTTATGTCAGGGGTGGTCAGAATTTTCTCCTATAATTTTCAAGAAATTCTTCCAGGCTTATTTTGTGTGGCTTGAAGGTCTCATTTATGATTTCAAATTCGATAATCCGATCGAATCGAAATAGCCTAAAATCCTGACGTAAGCGGCACCAGGCTATTAAATACCAATTTTCTCCTAACCGGTTAATAACGGCAAATGGCTCCACAAACCGTAATGTCGTATCATCTTTTGCCGATGAGCGGTAAGCAAGCCGAACGACATCAAAGTGGGTAAGCGCAATTTGTAATGACGATAACAAGTTGCTGCCTGAGCTCAATGGTGATGTTTCCTCAAAAGCAACCCGCTCAGAAAGGAGCGCCGCTTTATCCTTGGTATTACTCCGCAGTACCGATTTTATTTTTGTGACAGCACTGACATAGTTTTGTGATAATGAGGAGTCTTTATTGAGTTGCACCAGCTTTTCCGCAGTGATCAATGCATTTGCCTCTTCTTCGGAAAACATGACAGGAGGAAGCCGGTAACCTTCCATAAGGGTATACCCTTTCCCCTCCTCGGTCACAACCGGCACCCCTGCACTTTCCAGCGTACGGATATCACGGTAAATCGTGCGTACGCTGACATTGAACTGCTCGGCCAGGTAAGTGGAAGTTATCATTCGCTTCGATTGTAGCTGCGTCACAATGGCAACAAGCCGGGAAAGTCGGGAGGTATCGTTATCTGACAATGTTTGTTTTCAAGAACGTTACACAAAAGTGGGTATTTTTCGGCTCCGGACCGCCAGGTTCTACGCTAAATGCTAACCGGTATATTTTACCCGATTTAGCCTTTCTGGAATGATTATCTACAGCCCCTAACCCATCTACCCCAATGAATACCCGCAGAACATTCCTGAAAAGCAGCATAGCGCTGGCCGCCGTAGCCACTCTTGACCTGCCTGTCAAAAAAGACAAACAAAAACTATCTTTTTCGACATTGGGCTGTCCTAAATGGACGCTTACCGAAATCGTGAAGACCGCGGCCAAAGAGGGTTACGATGCCGTGGAGATTCGCGGGTTGCAGGGGGAGCTTTATCTTCCCAAATGCCCTGAATTCAGCACGCCCGAGCAGATTGCTTCAACCCGGAAGCTTTTTGCCGACCATAAAATCAAGATATGCAACCTGGGCGCCTCTACGGCGCTGCACCAACTCGATGCCGAAAAACGCAAGAAGAACCTGGACGAAGGGCGGGCTTTTATCGACCTCGCGCAGCAGCTCGGCTGTCCTTATGTGCGGGTGTTCCCCAATGATCTTCCCAAAGATCAGGATCGCGAGAAAACGATCGACATGATTGGAGAGGGGCTGCTGGAACTTGCCAATTATGCCAAAGGAAAGAATGTGATCGTCCTTCTGGAATCTCACGGGGAGGTCATCTGGAAAGACATGCTGCTGCGCATTATGAAACAGGCCGAGCACCCGAATGTGGGGTTGATCTGGGATATATTCAATATGTGGTCGGTCACTAAAGAACCGCCTGCAGAAGTGTATGCGGCCTTGAAAAAATACATCCGGCACGCGCACATCAAAGACGGCAGACTGGTGGATGGCAAGTTGGCTTACACTTTCATCGGAAAAGGCGAGGCACCGCTCACCGAGGCGATCAATGCACTCGAAGGAGGCGGATATAAGGGGTATTACAGCTTTGAATGGGAGAAAATGTGGCATCCGGAAATCCCGGAACCTGAGCTTGCGTTCCCTGATTACCCCGCCGCAATCAAACCTTACTTTAACGTCGGCCGCCGGTAGATTTGACGAAATGCCTGATAAACCACTCATTATATTACCCGGCGGATCTCACCGGTCTCGCAAACACGATGCAGGGAGAATATGCCAATGTGGAGCTGGCACGTATCTATGACCATGTGAATAGAATGAGCGTTATGACCGGCCCCTATCACCGCACAGGCCGTTAGTCTTAGTCTTAGAGGACAGCCAATCCACGCGACCAACTCCGTTCTTTGCTGTTTCTTGAAAAGCTTGCTAAAAGATTGCGGGTATTTGAAGCCCAGGCCATAGGCGATTTCACTTACGAAAGTTCAGTCAAGTTCACTTTCTGTGATGACAGTTTTCAGCTGAGAATGTTCCATGGTTATATTCACTGAACGCGCTCCCTTCGGCCGGGTGCGGTGGACGACGTTTTTGGGAATTGTAAAAAGTTGACCGGGAAGTAGCTCAATGGTTTTTGTTTCCAGATCAATAAGTAGCGTCCCTTCGATGGTCATGAACGTCTCGTCTGAATTGGGATGATAGTGCCAGTGATAACTTTCGGTCATCACACTTAGCCTCACAACATGATCGTTCACCTCAGATACGACGAAATTTGCGTATCTGTCTATTATTGACCGTTACTACATTTACTATTATGCGGCGGACAAATTTATTAAGCGGTATTTGTTTATCTACCAATGATATTTGCAGAGTACTCCGGTGCGTACGAATTTTCTAAGGACTTCGGACATTTGAAGGCTCGCTTCTTGTTCTGTATTCGTTGTTAGAATTTGAGAATTTACGATATTGTCAGGTCTTGTTCTCTAGACTTTACATCATGAACTTTTGGCAGAAATAGCAGTGATTTTTTCTTAATCATCTTTGATACTTAGGAAATATGGATGTCATTTTCTCAAATAACACAGTTACCGTATGGCAAGTGAAAGGACAGTCCAGATCATGCATATAGCCTGCATAATTTTCAATAATAAGTTTTATACCCCGCTCAAGAGAGTTAAGGTTCGCACTAACTTAAAGAACCATAACATCCAGTTTTCTAAATGATCTATTTAACATAATGTTAATTATATAGATGGATAATTACAATCGCTTACATCTGCTTCAGGCCCTTGCTGGAATGGCACCCATCGTATTCACAAAGAGGATAGAAAACAAAATATTCGAAGGTCACATTGTCCTATTATGGGTACGGGTATATGGAGAAGAGTAATGAAAATAGAAGTAGAGCGGGACCTAAATCATATGCTATTTCTGCCCGCTCTTATAGATTTCAGTTTTCTATTACTAGTTTCTGTACTACAAAGCTCCCATCTTGTCTTTCAATCCGAACTAGATACATACCCGACATATAGCCTTGCAAGTTGACTTTATTATTTTCCGGATTGTTGATAGTATAAACTACATTGGAGCGGCTGTCTATGATGGTAACACGGCTTACCTGCTGCCAGTTTTCCAGTTGAATGGATGCGATATCCCGCGCAGGGTTAGGATAAATGCTGATTTCTCCCGCATGACCAAAGTCTACCGTCCTGATCCTGCTGAATGCAAATGAAGCATTGGCATCCGTCATTTTCAGGCGGTAATAGTTGTTGCCTGCCAAAGGCTGTGCATGCACAAATCGGTATTCCTTCATGTGAATACTATTTCCGGCTGCCGCTACCTGCCCGGCTTTTGCCCAGGTGATTCCGTCGGCACTATGCTGGATTTCAAAAGACTGGCTGTTGCTTTCCTCGCTGGTAGCCCAAGTGAGCAGTGCAGTATTTCCTTCTTTCACCGCATCAAAATGCACGAGCGTAACCGGCAGGGGCGCAGTCAGGACAAAGACCGCATGACCCGTATTGGTACTTGCCTTGCCGGCATTGTCAACCACTTCAAATGGAATATCAATCCTGGTTTCAGTTGTGAGCCCGGGGTCAATGGCCATGCTGGCCGAGGGGTTGCCGCTCTGGTCTGTGGGGAGCAGCAATGCCGTGAGGCTTTCCGCTTCTTCGGGCACATTGCTGCGGTAGCTTGTACCGTTGATGGAAATAGCGGCCAACCCGGCGGGAAATGACGTGATGCGCAGTGAGCTTACATCACCGTCCGGGTCTGAGCTGGCTATGTCGTTGCTGAATGCATCGGCTGGAATTTTGATCAGGATATCGCCTGGCTCATTGCGCATCTCATGGCTGCCGCTTCCGGCTGTGGGCAGCTGCTCAATGCCGAAATCAAATCCACCTTCAACAGTTTCCGATCCCATGGTGAAAGCCAGTACTCCGTCGGCATTGCTGTCCCCGGTTCCGGCGCCATCTGCCGTATTGGCCCATTCGGCAGGCAGTTCCGATCCGGCACCCGTATCCGTCCCCGCAATGCCCTCCGTGGCCGAAAGTACCAGCGTAAAATCCGTTTCCGATTCCAGGCCCGCGGCAGTTCCCAATTCGAAGGTACCGGCATTGACCGGCACACTGCCCACTACCTGACCGGCTGTATTAACCAGATTTACAAAAAGGGGACTGGCTGATCCTGCCTGGCTGATGCGTATGCCATTGAGCAGGTTGTCGGTCGTGCCATTTGCATCCTGGTACACGCTGCCGCTTACAAACAGGTCTGTGACAGGCATCGTCACCAGCGCATCATCGCTGGCCAGTCCGCCCTGATCTACTTCCCGGTAGGTAAATGTAATCGTCATAGCACCATGATCCGGATCCACAAAGAGGCGGGTGGCATCGTAGTTCGTGATCAATGCAGTGGCAGTGTCGAGTGCAACATCCTGGTAATAGAGGGTTGCATTGGACGGGAAGCTTGTGATCCGTACCCGGTTGCCGGGCGTACCAGGCTGCACCGTGCCATCGAGTACGCCATCCTCGGGGTCAAGGCCGTTCAGGGCAGGTACCGGCAACCGTTTGCTGCCGCCGGGATTAACCTGGGTCAGTGCGGTAACCGGATATGCAACCGGCGGCATTTGTATACCGAAACTGATTTCAGGCGTCGTCTCCGATGCAGTATTCAGTTCAAATGCGCCATTTGGAATGCCGTCGCCCGTGCCGGATCCTTCGGCTGTATTCTGCCATCCTGCCGGCAGCAGGGGAGTAGCCCCGATAGATGTTCCAGCAATACCTTCCAAGGTGCTGATCACGACGAAAAAGCTGGTATTTGCCTGTAAACCATTGCGTGTTCCAAACAAAAAGGCTCCGTTCACGACGGGTACACTGCCGGCTACCACCCGGTTGGAGCGGAACACAAGGTTTGCATACAGGGGCGTTTGTCCGGCTGAGCTGATGGGGTCGCCATCAATCGTGTTGTTCTCAACTCCGTTTACATCATGAAAAAGCCTGCCACCAATCGTAAAGTCGGTAAATGGGATCACTGCCAGTGCGGGCTCGCTCGTCAGGCCGGCAGCATCCACCTGCCGGTAGGTAAATGAAGCCGTCAGCGCACCATCATCGGGGTCTATGCTCAGCAAGGCCGGCTGATAGTTTTGAATGGGCGCGCTTTCAGGGGTAATTTCAACATCGTTATAAAACAGGCGGGCATTTGTAGGAAAAGTTGTGATAATAATACCATTTCCAGTGCCGCCCGCAAGTGCTCCCTGCTCGGGATCATTGCCCGTCAGTGCCGGCACGACCACCCGCTGCGTTCCACCCGGATTTTGCAGGGCAGCTGCATTAAGCGGATTGGCGGTGGGTGGCGAGTTCAGGCCGAAATTGGCATTGGTAACCGGCGTAGTGCCTACCGTCACGATCAGCTTTCCATCGTTAAGCAGGTCACTTCCGGGCGCAGCCGACAGGTTTTCGCCCGCGCTGACGTAGCCGGACGGGAAAGTGGCCTGCGTAAATACGGATCCGGCTGCCGGCGCGGTTGCGGATACATACAGGAAATAGCTGCCGGGCGTAACCGTACCGAAGTTAAATGCACCTCCCGCAGCAATCGCGCGCGATTCGATAACCTGGTTTGTTGCCGGGTCAACCACCACCGCGTAAGCTGCTCCTGCGGCAAACTGGCCTGTGGTGGCATTCGCGCTGATGGTATTGAAGTCGGTCGTTCCCAGTAGTCCATTCTGGTCTTTAAAGATATGTCCGGCCAGCGTTACGCAGTTTACCGTAGCCGAGAACATGGCGCTCGGACTTTTGAAAACCGCATTGTATACCAGTACCGACAGGTGCCGGTCCCCGATCGTCGGATTGGCTGCCGTGTTACTGTATTGCAGCGCATCGAGCAGCGTTTCAGCTTCTGCACTGGTGAAGGTAGTGCCGCCGGTGCTTCTTGTAAATGCAATTTTGTTGGTGGCAGCTCCCTGCACGCCTGATACGCTTTTGGTGTAATTGAAGGTAACCCCGCCTATGGTCAGCGTGCCCGATGAGCCTGTCGTAAAACCCAGGGACAATACATTGCTGCCGGTAGCGCCCGCAGCCGTCAGCAGCTCGGCAGCGCCGTCGCGGATGTCGGATGCCGGGTAGCTTACTTCCATGCCTGTGAGGCTACCCTGGGCATTGATGTTGGTTTGGGAAGGGCGGGTGAGGGGTAGACTTCCTGCGCATCCTGCACCTTCATTACCTACACCTACTATACTCGTGTTCAGGTCTACCGACGGGCTTGATGTAGTGACGGAGGTAAAGGTTGGTCCAACTGACAGGTCTAAAAAGAAAAAAGCCAGTCCTGCACCTTGCGAGCCCACTACGATAGAAAAGTTGCTCATGTTGGCGTATGTAACCCGAATGCGGGTTGCAGCCGCTGTAACCATTGTTGAATTAGCCGAAGATGTAGAAACAAACCTGGTTAAACCACTTACGGTATTATAGAGAGCTTGTACTGTTGGGGAAGTACCAAGCTCACTGCTGGTAAACCCACTAAATTCATTATACTGTAACGCGCCAGCAGTACCATTTCCATCGATGTCATAGGTATTTAGCTTGACATTTTGCAAGACGACATTCTGCCCAGCTCTGGTGGTGCTGTTATAGGTACCACCAAAAATAAACTGGAACTCGTAGCTTACATTCCCCCCGTTTGTACCAAAGCTAACCTGAGGTGAAAAGAAGTCAGGTAAATTAGAGTTGAAAGAAGACCCAGAGACTTCTGGTTGGTCATAGGAAGTCCAGGAAGTTACATTGTTTACTTCCTTGGTAGTAATGATACAATCTATTGCCTGTCCATTAATGTTGGTTACATTTTGGTAAAGTGTGATGTCTCCTGCTACCTGCCCAGAAGAGGTACCATTTGGATGTGATATAATAACACCTGCTCCACCAAAATGCAGTTGATTGTTATTGTTATTAAGATAATTGTTTGTGACTGTCATCGTAAAAGTAGTACTAATACTTCCATTCTGATTTGTTGCAGTCACTGTGTACACAGTTGTAGGTAGCGCCTCAGTGGGTACGCCCGAAATCACACCCGTATTGGGGTCGAACGTGAGCCCGGCAGGCAGTGCCGGAGAAGCGGGCATGGAGTAGCGTGCTACTGTTCCTGAAACTGTTGGAGAAATAAACACATTGCTCACATTAGCAACATAGGCGACCGGAGAAGGATAGGTAAATGCCGATGGAGGTTGCGCCTCTGCAAATTGCACACATGTCAATCCTATAAAAACCAATAAGTATAGCTTTAAGGATGTTGAAAGCTTTTTAAGGAATATTGGAGTCATGCCGAAGTAGTTTAATTTTTATAAGAAAATAAAACTACTTCTAAAAAACCATTCCATCTTTTAAAGTACATTTTGTTTAAAGTGAATACTAGTTTGGTTTTCAAACAAAACAGGATAAAAGTTGTAAGCTTTCTCAGATTTGAAAGCTTCCCTGAGATTTGAATCCTTACCCTCAAGAGGACAGTGTAGAATAGACTTATTTGTTTCTAGTTTCTTGGTAAACGTTGCCAGTGCCAAGCCAGCCAGTGCTTGGTGCAGATGACAGCGATTGTAATCGTCCATCCATTCGTCTGATAAAATGGCAATGGGATCGTCTCCCCGGCTGTTTAAGCAATTCAAATTAGTTGGCATCTAGGACCGCTCGACGGCCCGGATCCTTGCAATAAGTGCGGTTCAACCTTTCCATATAGCGGTGCACCGTCGCGGCCATTTTGCATAGGTTTTTCCGGTTGAATATACTGGATTGCAATGCCTTCATGTTCACACCATACCTGAATTTACCTGTTAAAAAATCAGGCTTTTTGGTAACTGTACCTGAGACAGTCATAATGCAAACTTCAATTCTGCCGTAATATGTACTTGCAACATTGATGCATTTACACTTCCTTTGTCGGATGATATTTATTTAATTGACATGCATTTCAAACTGATCAGGACCATCGCACGGCAGGAGTGGAATTCTGTTTTCCGAAGTAAAACTACTTTTGTACTGTTCTTTGTGTTGTTGGCCGTCTCACTACTCGCTGTGTACACAGGTTGGCAGTATGCCGGTAAATTCAACCTGCAACAAGCTGCGGCTAGCTCCGAGGTGCATAAGCAATGGATGAGCCAGCCCAACCGGCATCCCCACCGTGTGGCGCACTATGGCTATCTGGTATTTCGAGAAAAGTCCCCACTTAGTTTTTTCGATTTCGGATTGGATAGCTATGTCGGAAATTCTGTATTTCTGGAAGCGCACCGCCAAAATACATTGAACATGAGTGAAGCCGGGTTTTCAAACGGAATGCTCCGCTTTGGCGAACTGAGTATGGCTATGGTATTGCAATTGCTTGTGCCGCTGTTTATCATCTTCATTGGTTTTCAAACAGTTTCCGGACTTAAAGAAAACGGTGTTTTAAAGATCTTACTTTGCCAAAGAGCCTCTTATATGGACGTGCTGGTTGGTAAAACGGCTGGACTCACAGCAGTGACGTGGTCGCTGTTCCTTCCCTTACTGATACTAGGCCTGGCGGCAGGTATTACACTCGTACCCGGCAGTGCAGCGGCAGACATGGCAATACGTATAGTATTGATCGTATTTTCATATGCAGTTTACTTTTTGATTATTACTCTGATTGTGGTCACCGTATCTGCGATGAGCTCGTCCGCTAAGAATGCGCTGATACTGCTGGTGCTGATCTGGATGCTGTTCTTCGTGGTGATGCCAAAAAGTGCGCAAACATTAGGAAGCAGCTTGTTTGAAGCACCGGGTAAGATTGAATTCGAGCGGGCCATCGAGGCGGACGTGAGTGAAGCAGGAGACAGTCATAACCCTGATGACCCTCATTTCGCTAACCTTAAAGCGCGTACCTTAAAGAAACATGGCGTCGATTCAATCCAGGCCTTGCCGCTCAACTACGGGGCGTTAGTCATGCAGGAAGGAGAAAATATCACTTCGGCCATTTTCAACAGGCATTTCGACAGATTAATCAGCACTTACAAGTCACAGAATGCAGTTTCGACCGCCTTTGGTTTCGCTGATCCGTTTCTGGCAATTCGAAATATATCAATGAACCTGGCCGGAACGGATTTCGATTCGTTTACTGCATTTCAGAAACAAACCGAGCAGTTCCGTTTTGAAAAAACCAAGAGGCTCAACAATATTCATTTGACTCAGGTGTCATTCAAAAACAACGCTACTCAGCGTGTCAGCGCTAAGAACTTTCGGGAAATGCCGGATTTCATATTTCAACCGGTGCCAATAGGTCAAAACCTGATCGCAAGTTCTGCCAGCTTGATCGCACTTTTGTTTTGGGCTGCCGGAGGCTTCATTGTGTTAAATATTGTGTCCTCTAAACTCAAATATCAATGATGATTACCAGCCGCAAAGTATTAATGCTGGAAGCCAAGAATTTTGTACTAGGCAGGACCGTGCTCACAGGGACCGCTTTTTTACTGATTTTTGCTGCCTATGGTTTTTTTTACGGCAACCACCTTATTGGACAGCATCAGAAAACCATCCATAAGATTCCCCAGGTTCAAAAAGAACATTTACAGGAGATTGTTGAACACGGTTCCAAGGCAACTGTGGGAACCACTGCCTATTACCCGTTTTTCTACACCAGTAACCCGCCTGCACCCTGGGCCAGGTTTGCCATCGGGCAGCGTGACGTAAACCCTTATACGTTAAAAGTCAAGATGCTTGCCATTGAAGGCCAGCTTTATGATTCGGAACTAAATAATCCGCTCACGTTACTTGTTGGAAACCTGGACACATCGTTTATTTTTATATTCCTTTTCCCACTTCTGATTATCGCATTATTGTACAATGTAATTTCCGATGAAGTGGAAAGTGGTGTATGGAAATTTGTCAGGACCACAACCGGCAGTATTGGACAGACAATCGCCGGAAAGTTGCTGATCAGGTACACAGTTGTAATTCTAATTACACTTGCGATTTTTGCTTTGTCAGTAATAGCATTACAGTTACCACTAACCGGACCGACTTTTCAGTTGATGCTGATCCTGCTGCCTTACGTACTATTCTGGCTGCTGGTAGGGACCCTTGTCGTGGGGATGGGAAAAAGCTCTGCTTTCAATGCAACTACGCTGGTGTGTGTCTGGATTTTTTTGGCGATTCTTTTCCCGGGCATTGCCAACATTGCCGTCAACATTGCGGTTCCAGTTCCGGAGGCGGCAGAGACGGCCTTGCGTCAGCGTGAAGGTTATCATAAAAAATGGGACTTGCCAAAAGGACCAACGATGGAAAAATTCTATGCAGTTTACCCGCAATACCGAAAGTATCCAATTGCAAAAGATAAATATTCCCCGGGGTGGTATTACGCCATGCAGTTCTCGGGCGATCTCGAATCTGCCCATTCTGCCGTAAAGCTTTTTGAAAAACTGCATCAGAGACAATTGTTTAGTGAAACAATCGGCGTTTTCAATCCGGTAATCACAGCCCAGCAGGCTTTAAACAAAATAGCCAATACAGATTTAGCAAGCCAGGTGCGCTACCTGGAGTCTGTCAGGACTCACCACCGACAAATCCGCGAGTATTTTTATCCGTTTATTTTTGAGAATGTACCCACGTCTAACATTGATTGGGCAGGTTATCCGGCTTACAAACCAGTTGGTTACGTGGCTGAGCCACTTGCAAGCAGCGTGGCGAGCATTGCGGTATGGAATATCTTGTTGGCAGCTTGCGCCCTGTTTTTATTTAAAATCAATTTCATACAAAGTAAAGATTTACAAAATGCTTGAAGCCAGAGAATTGACTAAACGATATGGCAGTCATACTGCATTGAACAAATTGAATCTGTGCATCGGCGCGGGAGAAATCTTTGCTTTGCTAGGACAAAATGGTGCAGGGAAAACGACTACTATCAACCTTTTCCTGGGTTTCATCGAACCCAGTGGAGGTGCAGCCTTTATAAAAGGTATATCGGTGGCCGAGCATGCGCAGGAAATCAAAAAATATCTGGCCTATATTCCTGAGACGGTCATGCTTTACCCAAACCTGACAGGACTTGAGAATTTAGCATATTTCTCTTCACTGGCAGGGTTTGACTACTCCGCAGGCGAGCTCCGCAGATTCTTGTCTACTTCGGGCCTGCAAGCACAAGCTTTTGACCAGCGGCTTGGAGGCTACTCGAAAGGAATGCGCCAGAAAGTCGGGATCGCTATTGCCGTTGCCAAGGAAGCGAAAGTGCTGCTACTCGACGAACCAACAAGCGGCCTGGATCCGAAGGCATCTAATGAATTTTCACAAATTATGCAGGCACTTTCAGCCAAGGGAACGGCAATCCTGATGGCTACCCACGACATTTTCCGGGCCAAAGAAGTAGCAACAAGGATCGGCATTATGAAAGAAGGTGTATTGCAGGCAGTGATCAAAGCGGACGACATTTCAGCCAACGAACTTGAAAGCTTTTATTTAAGAACGGTTTAAACGCAAAGCTAAAATGGTAATAAGATGAACTGAACACGTGAATTACCACGTCAAAGATGGCTGAGATTAAAGAGTTGTATACAAGCAAGTTTGTCTTGGGTGTATTCTTCGAAAATGAATTTTATTTATTGCTACATACCCCTGGTGAATAGTCCGAAATCAGTTTTCTGCTTCCGGACCACCCCTTGCAGCAACCTGTTTTTCACAAAGCATTTCCAAGGCTCAGGTACTTATTTTACAATAGACGTAGATGACGTGATTCGGTGTATAAAGCTACAAAAAGCAACAGGGTGGCTAATGCAGTTGAGCTGCTTGATGAGTTGAAAACTGCCTTTTACTTCGTCAGACTCACCCATGTGGACGGAACGGAGACAATGCAAAGGATTACAATAGAACACTGAACAACAGGAAGGGCTACTTAACCAGTAGCGCTTTTTTATTCTTCTTCTTTATTAACTTACTTGACATACGCCTTACTTGCCTCATCCAGCTTCATTACAGGCGCTCTTTTCTTGGCTGATAGGGTGAATAGGCGTACTGCTGTTGGCGTACTTTCGAATATTTACAAACTGCAATCCAGGATGGAAGAGTACCAGAAAAACCTAAGAGACTAATTTTCCTCACTATCAGTAAATTCTTTCCTGTGTCGTATATCCATTTCGCTTGACCTTTTATTCTGATCTTCAAAGCTCTCTTTTACATCGCGAGAATACTTGATTAACAGCAATGCCTTCGCATGGTCGAAGTTCTTTTCTCTGGCCAGCTTAGACACTCCATTTTTAAACTCTATAGCAGAGTCGGTTCGTATCTGTTTGCCAGATTGGGTCAGACACTCTCTTTCTTTTTTGTGCCTGTCCACTATTTCGCGAATTGTCTCTTTTATTTTCATGAATCCAGCATTGCAACTACTTTGCCAGGAAGCTTGTAAGATACCTTGTTTGCCTTTCTTTTGCTGTTAATAGACAGTGAATGGGCGACTTAGGTAAGGTAGCGCTATGTGCTCGTTTCTGCTGTGAACTGGTAAACTCTCGGAGATCTCTGAAATTATTCTCTCGCCAAGCAGTATCGGGCTCACTTAGAATTAATCAAAATTCAAACCTGACCAGCATTCCCGGCTTATCTTCGTTGATACAAGTAGATGGTAGCATCAGCATTGGCAGCAATGACAATCTGCTTACATTGAATCGGCTGGATTATCTTAAAAGCCCCATTGAAATTCTTAGTATCTACAAGAACGCCAGGCTTACCAGCATCTCGGCACTTGGCGGACTTAACAGGATTTTCAACATTGAATTACACTGAAATAGCCTTACAATACCTTGGTAAATCTTGTATATTGATGATTTACAAAGAAATAAAAAAGTAGCAAGTCAGTGCTTTTTAAAAGGAAAGTTGTGGAAATTTATCGTGTTGAAATCACTGATCAGCATCAGATCCACAAGGAGCTGCACATTCCTCAGGCAAGGCTTCGCCGGACGAACCGGTGCTATGCCGCCGGGCAGTACTTCAAACACCGGTTACAGCCTTATTTATTTTCCCATTTAACTTTCAACCGTATTATGAAAAAGAAAACTGACGCGTCGTATTTGAAAGCCTTGGAAAAGCGGCTTTTAGAATCTGAAAAGGAAAATCAATTCTTTAGATTTAAGGCCGAAGCTTTTGAAATTGCCATTCAAATTGCCGAAAAAGACTGGGCCGCCAGCGCGGTTTAAAATTCCTATTTTAGAAAGTCTGGCCGCATCGGCGGTCCGAACCGGACAACAGAAAAGCAGACCAGTTGCTACCCACTTGTGGGTATGGAGCAGCTCACAAAATTGTTCGCGGACGCCGCGCGGGTTTGACAAGACAGGTTTGGTATGCGGCTGCGAGGCGAAAGGAAAAACAGTCCTTTCAAATAAACCTAATCTTGGAAAAAGTACGGCGCATCCACTGTAAGATCCCCGGGATCGGAACAGCAAATTACGAGAAGTAAGGCGGGATTTTTATCGGACGTCACCAGCTGAAACTGGGACAGGCAAAACTACATAAGTTATTAAAATACAACAATGTATTGTCCTATAAGTAGCGAAAACGAGTCCAAACACCGGACTTCGATCACTGTTTTTACAAGTATTCTAACCCTGCCAAGAACCTGATACCGAAATGTGCTAATATGCTCTGGTGGCAGACATGACCGCGCGGCGGCCGCTTATATTCAATGGGTTTGGTTTTCGTCTACCTGTTGGTAATCATGGACGCTTATTCCCGCAAGATTGTCGGGTCGCACCTGGACAAAACCATGGAAGCGAGAGGTTCGGTATGTGCCCTTGAAATGGCGATTTGGACGCGGGCAAAAGCTGGCGGAACACTGGTTCACCATTCAGACCGGGGCGTGCAATACTGCTCCTGAAAGTATGTTGATCTGCTTCGAAATAATGATATCACCATCAGTATAACCCAAAGCAGTGATTCCAACGAAAATGCCATGGGCCGAGCGTGTTCCGGACTTTAAAGGAGGATTTTCGGCTCCAAGGTTTTGTTTGTTTTTCATCCGCACAAGCCGCCGTTGAAAAGCAATCAACCATTATAATTCGGTCCGGCCACATGCTTCACTAGGCTACCTTACCCCTAACCAGGCGCACTTTCGGTCAGGGTTGCTCGCCCTGAATTGGTATCCGTACAAAAAAACCGTTTTTGCAACGTCCACTACCCCAGCGGGTATGTCAAACGGGATAAGTGTCAAGGGAATTCAGAAGCATATGGCCGGTATTTCATTACAGCTGGTAGTCACAGTGTGGCCATTAGGTTATTTTTCTGTGATTTTAGAAATAGTCATAGGTGCTTACAAAATATGGCGGTAAACTAATGTAGAATTATTTCATAAAAATTCTTCGATTTATTGATTCAGAATTCTACATTTGTCTTGTTCATGGAACTTCTAACTAAAACTGTATGACTTCTTTATGAGGGTATTTTACAAATCACTCATGCTCTTTTTGTTGACTGTCGGCCTTTCGCACGCCCAGACGGCCATTTTTGTGAAGGAAGGTGCCTTAGGCACTGGAAACTCCTGGGATGATGCTACCGGCACCATTCCCACCGGTACGCTGGCAGCCGGCACCCGTATTTATATTGCTGCCGGTACCTACACCGTAAGTTCCACTACCGAGCTTTCGGAAGGGGATATTCTCATTCAGGGTGGATTTTGGCCAGGCTCGGCCGGCACAGACCTGACCAGCAACAGCCCCGGCAAGTATCCTACCCACATTCTCATGGAGGATGGCAACTCCATTTCGTTTTACAGTGCGCAGCAAACCAATGCAGAGGACATCAGCAACGTAGTCGATATCAAAGGCATCGATTATGCCGGCCAGATTCCGGATCAGAGCCTGCCTTCCGGCGGTCTGTTTTTACAAACCGAAGGTTATGGCAGCTATACCTTCACGGATATTTCATTGCATGATTTTTCTACTTCCCAGGGCGCAGTTTACGTAGGTCTTCGCGGGTCGACGTTTACATTTGAAAGATGTAACTTTTACAACCTCAAAGGTTTACAGGGTCCGGCGGGTATTTTGCTGACCGGGTATGCTGCCATGGAATTTAGCAGCCCCACCAAATTGATCGTCTCAAATTCTACATTTTCCAATAACTCCGGTTCTGGTGGTACAGCTGTTTCAGTGTACAATGCCGGGGCGGGCTATAATGAAGTCAGGATCGAGGGTTCTGTTTTCTGTAACAACTTTTCCGATGGAGGAGGAGGGGCGCTCTACGCTTATTCTTCCAGCCTGACTGTGAACGATTGTTCTTTTACCGGTAACAATGCGCGTTTCCGTGGCGGGGCAATCGGCCTGTATCAGGCGCAGCTGGTTTCCAATAATTGCAGATTTTACTACAACCTTTCCTACGCCGATGGTGGGGTTATTTTCGCTGAAAAGTCACTGAATGAGGATGGCAGCGTTGTTGCGGACGCGGTTTTTTACAAAAACAGAGCGTCACGCGGTGGAGCAGTAGGAACATTCAATGCAGGTAACTGGAATTTTGTAAGGTCGAGGTTTGTCAACAACTTCACCATGTACAAAGAGCAGGGCGGTGCGATCATGAACTACTTCTCATCTGTTATTTCTCTTGAAAAAACGCTCTTCGCAGGCAATAAGATCAACAACCAGGTTAATATAAAAGGCAGTGATATCGCCAACTACAATTCGAGGGGCAACTTCCTGATTTCTGATTCCAAACTACAACTATCTGCTGCGTCGGTTTACCAGAACCAGGATAACTCCCAGCCTTCTGCATTTGCGTTTCTCGGAAGCGGCAATACCTTCTCCAATACGGATGACGGGAACGTAAGCTCTTCAGATTTGGCCGCCTGCGCGGTACGGGGTATTAAGCTGTCGGGTATGGTTTACCACGACGGCAATGGAGGTTATGATGGCTTTGACCAAAAAACAGATGACCTGCCGGGAGGTTTGTACATCTCGCTGATGGAAGATCAGAAAGTGATTACCACAGTACCGGTCGAAAACGGAGCCTTTACAATGGAAGGTGTTCTGCCGGGATATTATACGCTCAAACTGAATATAAAATCTGCGCTGCGGGCGCTCGACAGTGAGTGGAGTACAAGCGGCGAAGCATTAATGGGCTGGAACTGGCAGGCGGATACAGATGGGGACGGAGCGTTGTCCCTGATGGCAGACCAGGAGAACTATGAAGAAATTGTTTTTGCCATCAACAGAAGGCCCGTGGCGATGCCAATGACGCTTCCGATCGCTACCCCGACCATGGACCAGATGATTTCACTGGATGATACCGAGCAGGGTTTGCCGGGACTGAAAGGATCTGATACGGAAGACGGGGAGACGAATTATTACAAAAGATTCAGAATTTCAAAGTTGCCTAAACACGGACAGCTGCTGGTTAATTTCAGTTCGGCAGATACCACGTCTACCTTCGAATTTTATCCCGGGGCCTTGCGGATTATATTTTCCGGAGCCGGTTATGACAGTCTGAGCTTTGATTATGTAATGCTGGATAATTCCGGAGCTGAAAGTGCGCCTGCGACTTACACGGTCAAGTTTGATAAGCCTTTGCCTGTGGTATTGCAATCCTTTGACGCCAAGGCGGAAGGCAACACGGCAAACCTCACCTGGGTAACCACTATGGAGCAGAAAGCCGACAAATTTTTGATTGAGCACAGCGTGGATGGTACTTCCTGGAAAGCAGTAGGAAATGTAGCGGCCGCCCGCGAAAGTGTACTTACAAAAACCTACCACTGGACCCATTTGACGCCCGCACTTTACGAGGGTAACTTGTACAGGCTCAAAATGGTCGATCTGGACGGCAGTTTTGCATACAGCAGCATTCGTAACGTTACATTTGATCAGGTACAAACGACCAGCGTGTATCCAAATCCTGCCACAGACAGGGTAACGATTGATCATAAAAACGGGTCAAAGGTGAAAACGGTGACGGTAACAAGTGCTGCCGGAAACATCTTTTACCGCTCAAAAGCCACGGCAAACCAGACCATCGATCTGTCCCGTGCCCAGCCGGGATTGTATATCATCCAGATGACCAATGCAGACGGCACATCGAGCTCACATAAGCTGATAATTACCCGATAGTTAACCGATGATCATGCATGTAAAAGGGAAGGCGCAAGCCTTCCCTTTTACATATAAAGGTGATATGCAGGCAGCGTCGGATCCGGCCGTCGTCGGTGTTTTCCCGAATTTCTATTTGAAGGAGTGTAAAAAGTGGGTAAGGCTTTCAAATCCGACTTCGAGATAGATCGACGATGGTTTTTGCTGCCTGTGTTCAATCAGGTGTTTTGCCTCCGTCAGGCGCCTGTCCAGCAGCCAGTGCCATGGAGGTATGCCGAACGTTTTCCTGAAATCCCTGCTTGAGTCCAGCCAGGCTCTGGCCGGTAAGCTACGCAAACTTTTCTAAGGGTACATTGTATTTGAAATTATGCAGCATGAAGCGTTCCAGGTCCACCTTGTAAGGTTCGGAGAAGTCGAACAGAAACGATTGCAGCTGGGGCGGGTGATGCAGCAGCAGCTTGATCAGCTCCTTCACTTTCAATATCTCCATCACCTCGGTCATCCTTTCCGAAGTGTTTCGGATATATGGGATGATAGACTGGAAATAACCTTCCAGGAAAGGATTGGACGGGATCGGAATGTTGGACAAACCGGCATATTTCGTGCGGGATTCGAGATGTTCCTCCAAAGCAATCTTGCGCAGCATATCTTCATTCAGTGTGATGATGATGCTTTCATAGCTTTCGCCCAGAGTCGGTGTTTTCGTCAGGGTGCCCACCTGATTCTTTCCTACCAGCAGCATTTCTCCTTCTCTTACCCACAATACGCAGCGAGTGTCGACACCGATTTCATCCTCGATGAGCGCGCCCGGGAGTTGGCTGGCGAATACAAGCACTGGCTCGACCTGAAACGCACGCCCGCCTGGACCGGGTATCCGAGCACAACCCACTCACCCGGATAGCCAACCCCGGTGGGATGAGCGAGAAATATTACCTACGTCCTATTCCACAGTCGGTTATTGACCGTGATATGGAAGGATATCCGCGAAATCCTGAGTATTAACCCCAACTGGTAGCCAGCAGAAATGCCTGGCTACCGTAATTTGCTATACTAATTTATTCGAAATGAAACTTTTAGCTTGTAAATGGGCTATGCAGGCTGTTGCGCTACTGATTTTTATGACTCAGGCGTCTTTTGCCACGCGCTTAGACCTTGTTACCGCCCAAACAAAAATTTTTATCTATTACCAAAAAGGCGGGCCGGCACTCGACTCGATCGCTGCGCATCTACTGGCCGCCGGTATTAAAAGGGTGAGCGGCTATCTGCCGAAAGTAGGAACAGACCTGGCCGGAGCGAAAGGGAGCGTGATCGTTCTGGGGCGTGTCGACTCTTCCATTGTAAACCATTTTGTAAAGAAAGGTGTCGACCACGCATTGAAAGGGCAATGGGAGCGGTACTCCCTCTGTGTTTTGAACAAACCTCTCAAAAATATTGGCCAGGCATTGATTGTGGCCGGCAGCGACGTGCGCGGAACTGCTTATGGTGTATTCGCGATCTCGGAGAAGATCGGCGTTACGCCCTGGTACTGGTGGGCGGATGCGGTGCCGGTAAGCCGGAAAACATTGTCGCTGGATATACCGGACCATACGTCCGCGTCACCTTCGGTCAAATTCCGGGGAATATTTATCAATGATTAGGACTGGGGGTTACAACCGTGGGCGGCCCGAACCTTCGAACCGGAAACCAGAGACATCGGCCCGAAAACCTATGCAAAGGTCTTCGAGCTGCTATTGCGTCTTAAAGCTAACCTGATATGGCCGGCGATGCATCCGAGTACAAAGGCATTTTATCATTATTCCAGTAATATCAAAGCCGCAGAGGATTATCAAATTGTAGTTGGTTCATCGCACGCCGAGCCAATGTTGCGCAATAACGTGAGCGAATGGAATGAGGAAACAATGGGCCGTTTCAATTTCGTCACCAACCGGAAAAAGGTGGAGCAATACTGGGAATCCGACTATAAATCAGTCGTTAAAACGGTTGTTTCGGGAGCTGCCCCCGGTGGAGAATCTCCCGCTATGTTAAGAGTTAATGGGCAGTATTTTTGGCTGCTTTCAAATAAGACGAGCTGGAAAGGAATGACAATTACTATCTGACATCGAAATCGTTGGAGGGACCGTGGACAAAGAAAGGGAACTTCGCGCCGGAAGGCTCTTTAACATGGAACTCTCAGTGCTCATTTGTATTTCCTTTGATCAATGGTAGCGACACCCTTTTTATGTATATGGGTGACCGGTGGTCATATCCAATGCAAGGATCGGCAGCGACACAAGTTTGGCAGCCGCTATGGACCAAGGGTGATCAGATAGGTATGCCAGGCTTTTATGAAAGCTGGTATTTTAATGAAACTGGCCGCTGGTACCAGGTAGATCACAACTTTAAAGCCCAAGCGGTAGAAAAAATGGAAATTACTGGTGATTGGCAGCCGGCAAATTCCGGTCTGAAAGTAAAACGACAAGGCTCCGAATTGACGATCCCATTTTATGGTCATCAGGTCGCGTTAAAGGGATCATCTGACAGCAATAGTGGCTACGCCAAAATTACGCTCCAAGACAGCTCTGGCGCCGCTATTTATTCGTCAGTGGCCGATTTTTATAGTAAGGCTACGGAAACATCATTCAAATTTGTCAGTCCGTCATTGGCCATTGGCAATTATCGGCTCATCATTGAGCCGTTGGGAAAACACCCCGCATGGAGCGATAAGAAAAAGTCGGTGTACGGAAGTAAGGATGATTATGTTAGAGTTGGCAGTGTGTTTATTCGGTAATTTGATGCGCCTCAGCGAAGCTTACACTATCCACTGGTATACCAGCCTTGCGCATTGTCGTAGAGAATGGCACTTAGGTCAGCTTGGTCAAACGATGTCATGATCAGGTCAATATCTGCTTCGGTAAACGCCATTTTTGATCTCGTTGAAGGTAAATCCGACCCAAACATCAATGCACCTGGATTGATAGAATGTATTTGCCGCATTGTCTCAACCGGGTCATTTTCGATCCGCCCAAAGCCAGTCGCCTTCACTTTAATACCGCGTTCAACCCAATAAAGAAGTTCTGATATGCCCTCGCAGGTAAGCCCTAAATGATCAATTGAAAACTTGGGCAGTTTACCTAACAAAGATCGGAGTGCGGGTAAATCCTTATTCTCAATATATAATTCAGTATGCCACTGGTAGAGATCGTAAAGGTAGTTCGAGAGATATTCTATTTTGTCAAGTGATTCTGATCCGCCTCTTTTCACGTTAAATCTCACAGCGACGACATTCGAATTATTTAATTCATCTAGTAATTGCTTAGGGGTATCAGCCGCAATATTTGCAACCCCATAAAAGTTATCACCTAGCAAATTGAGGGAATCAATCAAGTAGGTTTGATCAAAGGCCTGAAATGATCCGGACACCACAGCTCCACCCGAGATTGTATATTTCGAAAACGATTGTTTGTAGTCATTCACCAAAAATGGGTCAGGCAAGTAGCCATTATTTTCGACTAGCGGAAATCGTGGATCGACGATGTGAAAATGTGCATCAAAAATTTTCATATTGCAATTAAAGTCTTTATCCAGTTGACTATCCGATCCTGTTAATATCAAAGATATGACGTTAAATTTGAAATATAGGTTAGCCATCGAGTCCGACTTAACCAAAATTATTGAGATGCTTTTAGATGACTCTCTAGGGGCTCTAAGAGAAAATGCGGGAACAAAAATCAGTCCGCGTTACATTGCAGCCTTCAAAAATATTCAGGAAGAAAAAAACCATGAGTTGACAATTGTTGAATTAGATGGCGAGATAGTGGGAACATATCATCTTACTTTCATTCAATACCTTACACATCAAGGAGGCTTAAGAGCTCAGATAGAAGCAGTAAGGGTAGGATCACTATATCGCGGTAAAGGAATTGGTAGACAGATGCTCAACTACGCAATTGATCGAGCAAGAAGTAAAGGTTGTTATCTTGTGCAATTGACCACTGATAAGAGGCGACCGGAAGCATTAAAATTTTACTACACATTGGGGTTTGTAGACAGCCACGAGGGAATGAAGCTAAACATTAATAATAAAGAACACTAATTACTAGCCCCTTTTTAATAAGAAACTTCTATTTAAAATTTGTAGGCTTCTCTGAATTGGACAATGTCTTACATTGAAATTGTCAGACATTATGTTTTTCTTTCGTTGTTGATTAAAACACTAAATCCATTAGATACAAACCAGCAGGAATGGCAACAATAAATCTCGTTTCAGAGTCGTGAATACATCTTTGCTCATGTTTATCGTTTGGCAGAATCATATCCAGAAACCATTGCCATTCACTATCCGCGACAACAATATACTGTTTTATTGAAAATACTGCAGGTATGCAGCCGGCATGGCGTCGAGCTGTTTGATGCGGATATCGCGGTAAAAGACTTCTGCTGCTTCGCTTTGCAACTGGATTTTACCGCTGATCATTGGCACCTCCTGCCCGTAGGACTTGATATAGCGCGAATTTTTCAGCACCATGACCACATGTCCATTCACAATGTGTAAGCTTTGCCCTTCGAAACAGATCAGTTCCAGCGTATTCCATTCATTATCAGGCTTTTCGTCATTAAATGACCGCATGCAGAAATAATCGCTGCCTGACTTGAAGGTACCAAAAGGCTGTTTATCATCTGCGACGCGGCTCATCACGCCCTCCGAAGGAAACGATCGGATATCGATCGCCGAGTTGGCCTGGCACCAGTAGTCGCCCATGTGCCCTTCCATGATCTGAAATTCTTGCGAGAGCATCCATGTACGCCAGTATTCAGCGCCTGCTTCACCCGTTGAATGGTACAGGATACCCGAGTCACGTAGCTTAGTAACTCTGGGCTCGTACTTCTTAGTGCCCCATTTGGTTTGCAGTTTGAGGTGGTAATTTTTGTAGGATTGTTTGGTAAAAATACAACCGTAAATCTCCCCGCTGATGCGCAAAACGGGATCGTCCGCCTCATTCAGCACTGAAAAAACCTGACCTTTATCCTTGTTATAACCCATTGGCGCAACTTCCTTCCCTGCCGCATCTACTGGTAACTTTCCATTATAGTTGTTTTTGTGTTTGTAGCTGAGATAATTTTCCCATTGACTCATATCTTTATCCAGCAAAACAGTCCATTCTTCTTTCTTTTGCCACGAGGTCAAAGTAAAGAGGCTTAAAAGTACCGTTAAAAGTAAAATAGCTGCTCGCATATTCGGGTCAGATTAGTTAAATAGATTGTTCGTGTATCTGACAAAATTAAGAATGCACGTTACCGGCATTCAGTACAAATCCATTATCCAGCGGTAGGTTTACATGAAGATTTGAATAAATGAAAAGATATATCCTCCACGCACCATTCAGCATCTATCATTTTGAAGCCGATGTTTGGGAGCATTCGGTGCACAAGCACACATATTTTGAAATCATTTTTATCCTGAACGGAAGCGGCATGCACCACATCAACGGACACGCCTATGAATATGCTAGCGATGACGTATTCCTACTTGGGCCCGAGGATTTTCACCATTTTGAGATCGCAGAAACTACTGAATTTTGCTTTGTCCGGTTCGAAGAATCCATTGATAAGCAGCAATTTGGGCAGTCAGAACCTGCCTGGCAGCCGATTATCAAAGCCTTACTCAATACCTCATCTCAAAGCCGAGGCTCCATTGTGATCGACAAATTGGAAAAGCAAAAGTTGCTGCATTTATTGGCTACGCTGGAAGCGGAATGTGCCAATGAGCGGTCGGCTTATTTCGAAATAGTGCGCGACAGTATTTTGAGAAGCATGCTGCTGGTGCTTGCGCGAAATTTGTTCAGTCAGTCGTCTAGCAATAAGGTAAAAAAGGCATCGATCGAAGCAATTTTAATGCACATCAGGCAGCACATCTTTCAGCCAGAATTTTTGACGATCGGGCATTTGGCGGTGACGTTTAACTACGCACCTACTTATGTCAGTCTATTCTTCAAGCGACACACAGGCGAATCTCTAAAACATTATATCATTCGCTATAAGGTCCGGATTATCGAATCGCGCCTGTTGTACAGCAATCGCACGCTTACCGAAATTGCTGACGAATTTGGCTATACTGACGAAAGTCATCTCTGCAAACAGTTTCGCAAATACACAGGAGTGTCTCCGGTGTCTTTCCGAAATGCTGTTGCTCAGCTCTGATGCATTGCCTTGGTTGAGGAAGCTGGCAGCAACAAACTACTTAGCTCGCGCCAGTTCAGTTTTCTTCTGACGAATCTTGTTGACCGCAATGCCTTTTGAATGAATGGCAGTGAGCAGCAGCAGCTGGTTTTTTGAATTAGGGAGCAAATCACTGGAACGTGCATCGCCGCGGAGCATTAATCTGCTTTTTGCAGGATTTTTGGAAAAAAAGTGGCCTTAGCCCTTCCCGAGCAGTAGTAGTCCTGTTGGCGCATCCTGCCTGCCCATCTACTTTATCCAGATAAAATTTACCGGTCCGTTATAGTGGTTTGCAGATTATAACTTATGCCGCTGCCCCTCCGAAGATGGGTAAAATGTATTTTGCTTACGACTACGACAACCTTACCCAAGACAATTGGAGATTTAGTGTCATTAATTCTTATAATGCAGTGCTAGAAATGCCACCAGCTATTCAGCAGATGGAATTCGACGTGAACCAACCCAATCACTTGCTCGACCTAGGCAGGCTCTCTAAGAAGCTGTCCTTCATTCAGCGCTTGGTGTCTTTTCAATTTTTCAAAATGACAACTCTCAAATACTTTTCACCAGATAAAAAATCAGCAAAACACTAACCAGAAAAATTACCACTGTCATGATCTGGATCAGCAGCGAGGAATGATAGTAAGTGCCCGCATTTAGCTGTTTTTTGGTATCTATATACCGGATATAGGAAAACAAAGTAGCCACGGCGCCAAGGGCGACCAGTAAAATGCCAATCACAGGCGAGTAACCCGTTGATGGCGCTTCCGCTTTGTGCCCCAGCACCGCAGTAATCTGCCGGACGAACAATGAAAACTTGACCACGACAAAGCCAAAGCCCATGATTCCGATACTCGTCCGGATCCAGGCCAGGAATGTGCGTTCATTAGCGAGATGATCGTTCGGGTTTTGCTTTCTATATTGAGGATCCATTTTTCAGATTGTCGCGAGGATTGGTCACTATTTTATCACCCAGGCTCAGTGCCCCGAACACTTCAGTCACTTCCTGAGACTGCTGGCCTTTGCGTACTTCCACAAACTCGGCCTTACCTGCATTGGCTTTCACTACATATTGACCTTCCGTGGTTGTCACTATTGCCGATGTCGGCACTGTGAGCGAACCGTGCGTGGTTTCGGGTTCAAACACCACTTCGGCAAACATGCCAGGCTTGATTTTGCGGCCCGCATTGCTGACGTCCACTTCCACCGTTTCCGAACGAAACTTCTGGTTCATATTGCCCGAGCGCCGGCTAATCTTGCCTTTGAATTGCTCGCCAGGCATTGCGTTAACGGTAAATGTAACTTCTTTGCCTTGCTTTAATCCGACGCTGTATGTTTCAGGAACGTCTACAACAAGCCTGAGCTTGTCTTGCTGCTGCAAGGTAAGCATTGCACCCTGCATACGCACGCCTGAACTTACCAATGCGCCCGGGTGGACATTTCTTTCCGTAATCACGCCATCGAAAGGTGCCCTGACAACCAAATAGGATTTTATCTTGGTTAATGCACCGAAATTTGCCTGCTCGCCCATGGCCGCTGCACTGTCGGCCATCATCTTGGCATGAGCGCTTTCCAGGTCCAGGGCTGACACCGAGCCACGAATGCCGCTGCTGGCTTTGAGTCTTTTATAATGTTCCTGACTGGCTACCAGCATGGCTTTCGCTTTCAGATAATTGGACCTCGCAGCCACGAGTTGCTCTTCCTTCTCAGGCGCTTCTAGCACCATCAGCACCTGTCCCTTGCTGACCTTACTGCCGCGATCCACCAGTACTTTCTCCACAAAACCGTCGGCTTTGGGATAAATGCTTACTTCCTGAAATGCGAGGAATTCGCCGGGTAGCTGGACGTGCTCGCCCACTTTCATGGCCGTCACTGTACCGATTTTGGTAGCTGCCTGCTTTTTCTCGGGTTTATTTTTTGTTTTGGAATCCGCTGATTCCGAAGAGGAGCAGCTACTCAATGCAGCCAATCCAAGCATGAATGTCAATGATTTAAATGCTATGTTTTTCATAAGAATGATCGGGTTTTAGGTCTAAAATGGAATTGTCTGTTGGCAGCAGCGAAGGGTCGTTGTAGGCTGTTTTATTTTGTAAAAACACATAAACCTGTGGTACAATGTAAAGTGCGGCTAAAGTGGAGGCGATAAGTCCGCCGATCACCGCGCGGCCGAGCGGCGCTACCTGTTCTCCGGCTTCACCTGTGCCCAATGCCATCGGTACCATCCCAGCCACCATTGCGAATGTTGTCATCAAAACAGGTCGTAACCGGAGGCCGGCACTTTCAAGCGCGGCCCTTCGGACGTCCCGGTATTCCCAGCGGAGCCTTTCCGCATTGGTCACGATCAGGATTGCATTGGCGACCGAGATACCCGTCGACATAATGATGCCCATGTAGGATTGCAGGTTCAAAGTGCTGTTGGTCAAAAGCAGCAATACAATGGAGCCGACAATCACAGCCGGCACTGTCGAGAGAATCACGAGGGATAATTTGAACGACTGATAATTAGCTGCCAGCAGCAGGAAAATCACGACGATGGCAATGCCCAATCCGAGTTGCAAGCTATCCAGTGTTTCGGTCAGCAGCGACGACATTCCTTTAACTTCCGTTACCAAACCTTTCGGAGCTGCTCCCAGGCTGGCAATCACCTGCTCGACGGATCTAGTCGCATTGCCCAGGTCCTGGTGATGAATGTTGGCCGATACCGTCACAAAGCGCCGCGGCCCGATCCGGGCGTATTCGCCGGGCAAAGTATCAACCGAAAATGTAGCTACGTCCGCGAGGACCGGCCTGGGCTGTCCTGCCACCAAAGGTATCTCCTGCAACTGCGCCATATTACGCATCGCATATTCAGGAATCTGCACCTGCACCTGATAGGTATAAGCCGCTTTCTGGTCGAGCCACTGGTTTTTTTCGGTATAGCGGCTGGACGATGTGGACGCGGTGATTGAGCGGGCGGTTTGTTGCAGGCTCAGTCCCATTGTCGCCAGCTTCTGACGGTCGAGCTTGATGTTGATCACCGGAAATTTGAGCGGCTGGATAATGCGCACATCGCGCAGGTGGTCCAGCTCCGAAAGCCCTTTTACCAGCTTATTAGCATAACCCTCAATTTCCTTCATATCACGCCCTGCTACCTGCACTTCAATGGGCGTGAATGCGCCTCCGCTCATTAGTTTCTCAGTCAGGCCCGCCGGTTCGAAAGACAGGGTGATTTCGGGCATTTGTTCTGCCACCAATCCTCGGATCCTTTCTTTCAAATCCTGCATATTGGTTTTGTATTCAGGGTCAAGGCCAACTTTCATCACCGCATCATTGGAGCCGCTCGTGGTGATATACAAATTGGTTGTCGCATAGTTGGTCGGCACTACTCCCACATAGGCCGACGATACTGAAAGGTGATTGTCGGAAGCTTCGTTTACCAGCGCGAGTAGCTGGCTGACTTTTTCTTCGGTCCGTTCCAGCCGTGTTCCGTCCGGCATTTTCATGCGTACTACCATCTGGCCAGAGTTCAGTTGTGGCAGCATATCTTTTCCAATCCACATAAAACCCGCTGCGGCTGATGCGAAAATGACCACCAGATATATCCAGACCATTAGTTTATTACTTTTTACAAATCGCTGATTTTGCCGCATGAAGCCGTTTTTGATTTTGTCAAAAAAGGTAATCTTCGGTTCTGCAAGTTCATTTTCCGAATGTCCGTGCTCTTTCAGCATCCAGTTCGCCAGGATCGGAACCAGGCTTTGCGCGAGGAAATAAGATACTGTCATTGCAAACCCAATCGAAAGTGAAAGCGGCAGGAACATCGCCCGAGGCACGCCCGACATGATGAATGACGGTGCAAAAACGGCAATAATACAAAGAAGGATCAGCAGCAAAGGCAGGGCGACTTCCTTACAGGCATCGTAAATCGCCTGCTTCTTGGGTTTGCCCATTTCGAGGTGTTGGTGGATATTCTCGATCGTCACCGTGGCCTGGTCGACCAAAACACCGATCGCCAATGCCAACCCGGACAAAGTCATGATATTGATCGTCTGACCAGCCAGATTGAGCATCAGCACAGCGGCCACGATCGAGACGGGAATCGTAATGATTACCACAAGGGAAGAACGCCAGTCGCCGAGGAAAAGCAGTACCATCAAGCCTGTAAGAATGGCCCCCAGGCCCCCTTCAAACAACAGGCTTTTTACAGAATTGATCACAAAAACAGACTGGTCGAACTCATAAGCGACCTGAATATCGTCAGGCAACAGGCTCCGCATTTCAGGCAGCCTGGCTTTCAATGCGGTCACCACGTCCCAGGTGGACGCGTCGGCAGTTTTGACCACCGGAATGTAAGACGATCGGCTGCCGTTGACAAGGGCATACCCGGCCGTCACATCGGAGCCATCGGCTACATTACCCAGGTCACGAAGGAAAACGGTTCGATGCCCGTCGGTGGTGACAGGAATCTGGCCGAAATCGGAGACCTGTTCTTCGAGCGAATTCAGGGTAGTAATGTAAGATGTATTGCCGACCCGGATGTTTCCCGATGGCGTCATGGCGTTATTTGCCGCAAGCGCTTCCACTACCTGGTCGGGTGAAATATTCAGGCTTCGTACCTTTTGCGGGTCCAGGTTAATGACAATGGTCCGCGAGTTGGTTCCGATCGGTGGCGGCGCTGTCAGGCCGGGCACGGTCGAAAACAGCGGCCGGATTCGGGTAACGGCCAGCTCATGAATTTCTTTTAGTGAGCGTGTTTTGCTACTGAAAACCAGGTCGCCGATCGGCACCGAGGACGCATCATACCGCACCACCTGGGGCGGCAATGCGCCTGGCGGGAAAAATTTCATAGCGCGGTTCACCTGGATCGCCACTTCGGCAGCCGCCTGCGCCATGTCGCTGCCTTCGTAAAAGGCAAGCTTCACAACAGTAAGTCCCTGCACACTTCTGCTGGAAATCTCCTTAATCCCGCCAACATACAGAAACTGGTCCTGCATCCGGGTCGCGAAGAAACCTTCCATTTGCGCGGGCGACATACCACCATAAGGCTCAATCACATAAATGACGGGCGAATTGAGCCGGGGAAAAATATCTATCGGGATTTTGGTGGCCGATAAGATTGAAAAAATGACAAGTCCTGCAATGAGTACCATCACGGATACAGGACGTTTTAATGAGGCTGATAACATATATCGCTTGGATTAAGCCGGGTTTAGGGTCGACGGAAAAGTTGAAAAAACGGATCGAAATCGCTGGTTGCGTAAGCTTTCTGCAACCGTGCCGAAACCGCGCGTCGCTGTACTTCAATGACCTGTCTTTCAGTTCGGGTCAGGAGCTGCAAGGCGTCGGTCAGCGCAAGGATGTTTTCGATCCCATTGTTATATAAGGATAACCGCTGTTGATAGGCCGCATTGGCTGAGCGTAGGGTTACAGGCAATTCCTGCAAAGCGAGCCGGATCGTCGCCATCACCGAATCGGCCATGGTAACCGTATTTTGAAGCTGCAATTTTTCGACATTGAGCAGACTCGTGGCCTCGCGGACCCGCCATTGTTGCTGATTTGTGCGGGTCTTTGCACGTTTGAAATCCGTGAGGTTCACCGTAGCAGCGACGCCCACCAGAAAATTGCTCCGGCTGTAACCGAAGCCGCGGCCCAACGGACCAAAGTTGTTGTCGATGTCCAGACTTGTTCCCCTTGCCCAGACGGAAGTAAGCAGCGAAACCCTCGGCAGCGCCGACTTTCGGATCAAATCGATCTCCGCATTCTGGCGCGTCAGCAGGTTATCCCGATAGCGCAGCAGCGGATGTCCAGACTGCACGTCACTGGGCAACGGCTCGCCTAGCAGTAGCCGCGCATTAAAAACAGTATCGATCTGCATTTCATTGATCGGCCTGCCCGTCAGCGTTGCCAGCTGCACATTCGCGCGGCGATATTCTTCCTGCAACTGGTAGTAACTCAACCTGGCTCGCGACAGCTCCACAGCCGCCAGCGACGAATCGAGTCCGGGGCGGATTCCATTAAACACGAGGTTATTAATAATCCTGCGCGCCGTATCCACACGGGCCAGGTTTTGCTGCTCTATTTTCAGATTTTGTCCCAGCCACACCAAGTCCAGGTAAGTGTTGATCACCACCTGTCTTAAATTAAACTGCTCGCGTTCCAGGCCTGATTCACCCACAGCGATGTCGGCGCGCGCCAGCTTATTCTCTGCCTCGAACCGGCCGAAATTGTACGCTTCCCAGTCGGCAGTGGCCAGTGCAATGTTGCCCGAAGCCAGTTCCGCACTGTTATCCGGCCGACGACCTCCGGCAGTTGGTACAATAAGTCCCAGTGAAAAATAAGAACCGGAAAGACCATTGGCGGTACCCATATTCACCTGATCGTGCAGGCGCACATTGGGCAGGCGGTTGTCGCGCAGCACCTGCAGGTTGGCACGAAATGCTTCGAGGGCCGACCGTTGTGCGGCCAGCGTGGGGTAATGGTTAATGGTGGATTCCACCGCCTCTTCCATGCTCAGCATTTGCGCTGTGGCAGGCGGGCCGAGGATCGGGAAAATCAGCAGGAATAAGAACAGGGTACGTTTCATGAAATGATTTGCTTCGGCACTTACATGGTAGCCAGCGCACTGACTGGCTCAGTTTCAAATTAAATAGCGAGCCGATTAGAGGGTATTGAGAAGGTCATTAGAATTTGGTGAGAAGCCCGAGATTTGTCGTCGGTTCGGGTTGTGATCCTTATTTTTACAAAATCAAACAACGCGTAAAATCCGTATGCATGTCCTGGTTGTGGAAGACGACATCGAGCTAACGCAGTTCATTCAAAAGGGCTTACAATCCGAGGGAGTGACTGTGTCCGTGGCTTTCGACGGGGTAGTCGGTAGAAGTATGGTCAATGAAAACAAATTCGATGTCATCGTGCTGGACGTGAATTTGCCCGGTCTGAATGGCTTTGACCTGTGCCGCTTTATCAAACAAAACTGGCCCGCCGTACCGGTGATTATGCTCACAGCATTAGGGAGTCTGGACAACAAGGTACTAGGCTTCGAAGCCGGCGCCGATGATTATCTGTCCAAACCATTTGCATTCAAGGAGTTGATGTTTCGCCTGCGTGCATTGGCCCGGCGGCATCCTTCCCGCGCGCCGCGTCCGAAGCGTCTGCAGCTGCTTGATCTGGAAGTGGAAACCGATTCGCACCGCGTGTGGCGTGCCGGCGAGCGCGTCGAGCTGACTGCTCGCGAATACGCGCTGCTCGAATATTTTATGCTTAATCAGGGCAAGGTGATCAACCGTGTAGACCTGCTTGAAAACGTCTGGGATGTGCATTTTAACACCAATACCAATGTGGTAGACGTGTATGTCAATTATCTGCGCCGGAAGATCGACAAATATGAACCCCGACTGCTGCATACCGTGTTTGGTGTCGGATATTTGCTGGGAGCCGAGCCATGAGCATCAAGCAGCGCATCACCATTGGGTTTGGATTACTGGTAGCTACATTGTTGCTGCTGTTCTCCATTTTTATTTATCAAACCTACGAATCTTACCGTGAGTCACTGATGCATACGCGCCTGCAACGCAGGGCATTGGCGGGGCAAATCTACCTGGAAAACAGGCCGGAGTTTCACCGCTCCAATTACCTGACGCTTCCTGATCAGCACGAGATTTTGCTCGATAACACCAACAAGGTAATCTATCAATCATCGGGCAAAAATGATTATCAATTGACACCGGCCCTGCTCAGTGAGGCGCGAGAGAAAGAAGTGTATTTCGATTATGAATCAGGGCCCTGGCAGGACGAAAAGGAGGGCGTTGCACTGTCTTTCGAAAGTGGCGGGATGCGTTATATCTCAGTCGTGACTGCCTTTGACGTAGTCGGCCGCCAAGCTAGCGAAAGCCTGCTGTTTATTCTGGCGAGCGGAAATGTGATCCTGCTAATCATCATTTCGCTAGTCGGTTTCTGGTTTGCCAAAAGCGCCATGCGCCCATTCGATGGTTTGATCAGGCAAATGAACCCGGCAGCGGTAAACGATTTTACATTCAGGCTGCGTCAGGACAACCGGCAGGATGAGGCGGGGTATCTGGCCAATTCTTTTAACGAACTTTTAAGCCGGCTGCAAAGCCTGGCCGTTAGCCAGGAACACTTTGTATCCTATGCTTCGCACGAAATCCGCACGCCGCTAACGGTTGTAAAAGGGATCCTGGAAACATCTTTGGCTTATGACCAAAGCTTGCCTGAAGCAAAACAAAGCCTTGAAAAAGCACTGGTCAGGCTGGAAGGTGCCATTGATCTTGCCAACTCCTTGCTGCGGCTCGCCGAGGTAGAGGTTTTACAATCCGACCGATTGAAAGAGGACATTAATATCGTCGATACTGTCCTGGATACCATAAGCTATTTCGGCGAAAAGTACCCTGATCAGGAAATCAACTTCCAGCTTTCGGACCGGTTTACAGAAAATAGTTCCAGAATCCGCATTCTTGGAAATACCACTTTGCTTCGTACCGTTTTCACAAACATTCTGGACAATGCCAGCAAATATTCCGGGCAAAAACCCATTGACCTGGAAGTGGATTGCGACGAATCATGGGTAATGATCACAATCACAGATCAGGGAATCGGTATTCCGGAAGCCCAGTCGAAAGACGTGTTTATGCCCATGATGCGTGCCGGAAATGTGGGCAATAGGTCGGGCTTCGGGCTGGGATTGACTTTGGCAAAAAAGATACTTGACCTGCATTCGGGTGAGCTGATCATTCATTCCGGAAATATGGCAGGCACTATTGTGTCTGTAAAACTGCCTGCATTGCCGTTGAGCTGATAAAAATTCCAATTACCTTAAGGCATTTACCAACATAGCTTTTGGAATGAAATCGATTCTTATTCTTTATATTTTTTTGCTTTCTTCATTAGTTACCCTGGCGCAACAGCAGCGTGAGATTTTCTTTGCCGACGTGACTATTTATGTTGAAGGAGACACGTATTACCTCACCGGATCGAAAGGTGACGGTGACGGGCCGGAAGGATTTTCTTTTCTAGAATCAAAAGACCTGAAAACATGGAGGGTACCTGCACAATCCAAAAATCCGCAAGGTATGATCCTTACCAAAGGCGACCATACTTTTGGGACCAAAGGCTTTTGGGCACCGCAAATTTTTAAGGAAAAAGACACTTATTACATTACGTATACAGCCGACGAACAAACTGTATTGGCCGAATCAAAATCGTTAACGGGTCCTTACCAACAAAAAGAAGTCGGGCCGATTGATGGTTCTGGAAAGAATATTGATTCTTATATTTTCAAGGATACCGATGGTAAATACTATCTGTATCATGTTCGCTTTGATAAAGGAAATTATCTGCATGTGGCCGAGTTTGATTTGAAAACCGGAAAGATTAATCCGGCTACTCTAAAAAGATGTTTCAACCAGACAGAACCCTGGGAAGCGACACCGAACTTTAAATCCAGCCCTATAATGGAAGGGCCGACGGTAGTCAAACTTAAAAACAAATATTACCTGTTTTACTCAGCCAATCATTTCCAAAATATCGATTATGCGGTCGGCTATGCAGTCGCCGATTCGCCTTACGGGCCATGGGTAAAATATAAAGGTAATCCCATAATTCATCGATCGATTGTTGGTGAGAATGGCTCCGGGCACGGCGACCTTTTTGATGGGCCCGGAAAACAATTATATTATACTTATCACATTCACAACTCACCAGGAAAAGTAGGACCACGCCGTACACGTATCGTTCCGGTTGTCAGAAAATGGGATGAAAAAGCGGGTGTTTACGAATTCAGCGTAAAAGCAGACGAAGTGATTGTTCCGGTCATAAAAGAAAAATAGCTGGCGCCAACGGGGATGAAGGAAATGGGGAGTGTGATTGTAGGTCGATGAGTTTGCAGCCGCGGCTATAGTTGCCGTAAAAGACGAAGTTAATGGTTTCGCCTGTTGAAAGGATTTTATCAGGATATTACACTCACACAGGATCCAGCTAGGGGACGGCGCGTAATTCGAGTTTGTCATGTTTTTGGTGTAATTAGTTTTCAGACCGGACGCTTTTATGTATTATGGTCCATATTCACCGCGAAAATGCAATAAGCCTATGTTTAAATTTGTGAAGTATCTTCTATGTGCGACTGTGCTATCAATTACAGCGCTGGGGCTGACAGACTGTAATTCCGGCAAGAATGAGACAGTGAATGCTTCTGACAGCACTTCGGCGGATTCAGTCAACAGCACTATCATCAGCACGGTCCCGACTGACTCTGCCCATTTTACCTTTACCATGGTTTTGGATTCGGTGTACCAGCATTCACCAAAGCATGTGTTCAAGGCTTTAATGGATGGTCATCGCAGGTTTTTAAAAGACTCCTCTTTTGTATATAGTTCCGATAAAATGGTACCCGACAGCCTGGCCAGGATAAGGCCGGTGCTGGTCGTAACTGATATAGATCTCAATCAGTCAGTTGAAAAAATCTTTGATTTGCGGCGCTCGATGTTTGTAGAGTTATCCAGTCCTGCCTGCCTGATTGATCCTAAACAGATCGCCGTAATGGAGTATGCGGTCAAATACAGTGGTACGAAGGTTATCCTCATTCTATCCAGCAGCAACAGCCGTATCATCGGTGCGGCGGTTGACAATGTGCAGACGCCCAATTTTGGAAGTATCGTAAACGAATTGTCCCTGGCTACCAAGTCGGCTCCCGAGTTTGCAGACCGTTCTTCTGCCAACAAGGATTTTATCAATAACATAGCGCAGAGCCAATCCCGGCTCACACTTGAAAAGATTGTGCAGTACAGCCCGGAAATAAAGATGCTGGCAGACAGTGGCAGGATCGTTTTAAAAAGTGCATTTTATGACACCGGTAAAAAATCTGTCACGGTTCTCGACAGGCAGGCTCCGGTAAATCCTTCCGTCAAAAAATAGACCTCATGGCTATATTACTCAACGCTGAAAACATGTTTGAGCTACCGCTTAGCAATCCGGTACTCATATTTTCATTGGTACTTTTTATCATTCTTTTTGTCCCGTTGTTGCTCAACCGGATCAAGGTGCCCTACGTGATAGGCCTGATCCTTGCCGGGGTAGCTGTTGGTGAGCATGGTGCCAACCTGCTCCGGCGTGACAGCAGCATTGTGCTTTTTGGAACGGTTGGCCTCATTTACATTATGTTTCTGGCCGCGCTGGAAATTGACATGAAAGAGTTTCGAAAAAACAGTTCCAAAAGCCTAATATTCGGGGTTTTCACTTTTGCGGTGCCCATGCTGATCGCAGCTCCGGCAGCGCGCTTCCTGCTTGGTTTCAGCTGGATGTCGAGTATCCTGTTTGCCAGTATGCTGGCTTCGCATACGCTCATTTCTTATCCTGTCGCCGCCCGTTTTCATGTGCATAAGACCAAAGCAGCCATTATCGCTGTCGGCGGGACGATCATTACCGACATCCTTTCCCTGCTTGTCCTTGCAGTGATCGCAAAAATGAGCCAGGGTGAAATCAACCAGGCATTTTGGATTCAGCTTATCGTGTCCGTTATTGTATTTGCGCTTATCGTCTGGTTTGTGTTCCCGATCATAGCCCGCTGGTTTTTCAAGCATTTCGACGATAATGTTGCACAATATACGTTTGTGCTCGCAATGGTGTTTCTCGGCTCATTTCTCGCGGAGCTTGCGGGCATTGAACCCATTATTGGTGCATTTCTTTCCGGACTGGCGCTCAACAGGCTGATTCCCCATCATTCTCCTTTGATGAACCGGATTGATTTTGTCGGTAACGCGCTTTTCATTCCTTTTTTTCTGATTGGGGTGGGCATGCTGGTCGATATTCAGGTACTTTTCAAAAGCACAGAATCCTTGAAAGTTGCTGGTGTGATGACTCTTGCGGCCCTAGGCTCAAAATGGCTGGCCGCATTACTGACGCAGAAGTCGTTTAAGATGAACGGGGACGAGCGCACGTTGATATTCGGACTCAGTGCAGCGCGTGCAGCTGCCACACTGGCAACGGTGTTGGTAGGCTACAATATCATCATCGGGCAAAATGAACTGGGCGAACCCATTCGTTTACTGAATGAAGATGTTTTAAATGGTTGTCTAATCATGATCCTTATCACATGTACCATTGCCTCCATAGAAACCAGCCGGGCCGCGGTTAGAATAGCCCGCAAAGCGAATGAAGGTGCAAACAAAGCGATGGGTGAGGATATGCGGAATATCCTGATTGCGGCATCGAAAGAAGATACGATAGATTCAATGATTGAGCTTGCACTTTTGATGCAGCCCAGAAAACAGGAACAGAACATTTTTGTGCTCTCGGTGATCAGTTCGGAAACCGCCGACCGGGAGTCGGAAGAACGCAGGCTCAGACAGTACCAGGATAAAATGGTAAGCACTGCGGCTGCCACAGATGTGATCGTGTCGCCACTGATCCGCTATGACGTCAGCTATCTTTCAGGTATTCAGCATACCTTGGAAGAAAAAAGGATTCATGAAGTAATTATTGGGCAGCAAAGAGAAAAGGAGGGTTCTGACTCGGCCACTGGCTTAAAATCCCAGGAACTGCTTGCCAGGTGCCAGCAGGTTGTGTACCTGATCCATGGTATGCAACCTTTGAACACCATTGGCAATATCACAGTGGTCTGTTCTGACCGGGTGGAACTGGAAGCCTCTTTTCCTACATTAATCGAGCGGATTTCAACGATTGGGAAACAGCTTAATTGCGACGTCCACTATTACGGTACCGAAGATTCCCTCGTTTCCATCCAGACATATAATCAGGCGAACAAAGGGCCGGGGGCACAGTTTACACAATTTGACAACTGGAATGACTTCCTGATCCTATCGCGGGATGTTCGGAAGGAGGACTTGTTTGTAGTGATTTGCGCCCGGGCTGGCAATGTAAGTTATCACAATGCTTTGGCAGATGTGCCCCGCCACCTTGCTAAATACTTCAGTGAATACAATTATTTGTTGATGTATCCGGATCTTCAATCCGACTTTTTACAAACAGGTCAGACTGAGCGAACTGGGGAAATGCTTCAAAAAGGGTTTACTCAAATTGGTAAAACCGGAGATAAGTTAATTCGTAATATCCTGAAACCAGGACACTAAGTTGAAGACCATTGACTATGCTCTTATAGCGTGTTGCCTCAGGCAAAAGCATGGTGCTTGAAATTGCATATTGGATTGATGTCTAGATAGGTAGTTCTATTTCCGTACGCTTACTTTCTGAAGTCTTCCAATAAGTGAAATAGATTAGATATAGCTTCCAAACCGATTCAGTTGATAAGAAAAGATTGCATTACCAATCCCTTAGGTTTGATCTCTCTGGCATGATTATAAACAAGCATGTATGAATCAACCCATACTACTTATGAAGCCTGAACAGTATTTACATGTGTCCAGAAGCCTCACATGCCTTATAATCACACTCTGTATAGTAACAGCTTGTTCAAGAAAGCTGACATTTTCAAAGTCTGCTATTGTTCCTGCCGCCCAGGGTTATGTCAAGGTTAAGAAAGATAAAAATAAAAATTATGCTGTAAACCTTGATGTTCGTCATCTATCACCACCAGACAGGTTAGTAGAGGCCAGGAATGTATATGTTGTCTGGGCAGACACAAAGGACAATGGCATTCGTAACATGGGACGGTTGAATAGTAGTCGGGGTCTATTCTCAAAGAAGCTGAAGAGTGACTTGCAAACAGTTACTATCTTCGAGCCCAAAAACTTCTTTATTACTGCCGAAAAAGAGGCTGATATCTCATATCCTGAAGGTCAAGTTGTCATGACAACAAGGTAGCGTAAAGCAAGATTATCTAAGTGGAAAGAAGCTTTAAAAGCCTGACCCATTACGGACTTGGCGCAATTGATGGCGAAATTGGTAAAATTTGCGATGTATACGTTGATGGCGCAACATGGCATATTTGCTATTGGATTGTCGATACCGGAACACTGTTAGACCAAAGAAAAGTTATGATTGCTGCACACTCGGTTTTGGGTATCGAGTGTCGAAATAAAACATTTGAAACAAGTCTTAGTCGAAATCAAATAAAAGACAGTCCTGTCATAGATACAAATAAAGCAGAATCAAATCAACAGGAAATTATATCGGATCACTTTCGAAATTACTGGTTTCTCCCGATTAAACATGGCGTGTTATTGGATAAAGAAGCTAATAGAGGCATTAGCAACATCAACTTAAGAAGCTTAGAAGTTTTACTTAGCTGCAAAATTTATGGAACTGATAGCTACCTAGGTAGGGTAATCGATTATATATTAGATACAAAGTACTGGAAAATAGACTATTTAATCATTGAAATTGGGGGATTGTTTCGGTCACAAAAGGTTCTGATTCCAATAAAGTTAATTAATACGATTAACTGGACAGTATTAGTCATTAACATTAATATGGCAAAGAAGGAATTTGGACAATTACAGTGCTATGATCCGCAAGGCAGAGTGAATATCTTGAGTGATGGTTCCTTTTTAGACTATCATGGACGACCAGCTTCCTAAGCATCAACTTTTACCAGCGCTCTAATAGAAACAAGATGATGGAACCATGATGAAACAGTCCAGTCGATGTATTTTTTTGATCATGATGATCATTCTCAGTTCGAGAGGAAGTCTTTTTTATTTTGAAGGTTCATGATAAACTACTTTAACATATTTGACTTTAAACAAAAGATCAATTATAAAAAAGAGGTCCTAGCCGGTCTGACCGTCGCAATGACGATGATGCCTGAATCGCCGTCATTTGCCATCCTGGCAATGTTTCCACTACTGGCCGGTTTATATGCTGCCTTTATCATCGAATTGGTAACGTCCGTGCTGGGAGGCAGGCCCGGTCTGATTTCGGGTCGAGCAGGCCCGACAGTCATTGTACCTATTGCACTGATGCAGTCGCATGGGATTGAATATGTGTTTGCAGCTACCGCATTGGCTGGTGTCATTCAAATCGTTGTTGGCATCTTTAAGTTTAGTAAATTTATCAGGCTGGTGCCACACCCGGTAATGTACGGTTTTGTAAACGGACTGGCTGTGATCATCTTCCGGTCACAGTTGGAACAATTTTAGACAGTTGTGAAACATTTAAGTTATGATTGCCGCAGGCTCCTGTACAATGCCAGCGACGTGATTGAAGTAAATATCATTGAAGACGCGACTTACCAGGTGTTAGACTAAGGCAAGCATTACAATTCGACGTTCGAGCACTACCTTGATAGGTTCAAAACATTGCATTCAGTATTGTTTTGTCGGGCTGCTTACGAATTCAAACCTATATTTGTCCGGAAAGCACCACTTCTACAACCATGGCAAAAACCCCCATCGAAAGGGTAATAGAACCCGTCAGCAAATTTATTCACCAAGAATACACCAGCGGAATTGTCCTCTTTCTCTGCGTTGTCGCGGCATTGATCTGGGTCAATTTCCCATTTGGAGAGAGCTATCACCATACCTGGGAAACCAGTCTTGAAGTAGGCTTTGCCGGCAATATATTCAACCAGCCACTGCACATCTGGATCAACGACGGACTGATGGCCATTTTCTTTTTCGTGATCGGACTTGAATTAAAGCGGGAATTCATGGCCGGAGAATTGTCCAGCATCAAGAAAGCAGCACTGCCAATGGTCGCAGCAATTGGTGGGATGCTCGTTCCCGCTGGAATTTATTTATTGTTTAATCTGAACCTTTTATCTGCTCACGGCTGGGGAATACCAATGGCCACGGACATTGCCTTCGCACTTGGCTTATTATCTTTGTCTGGCAAGAATATGCCAACTTCGCTTAAAGTTTTTCTATCCGCTCTTGCCGTAGCTGATGACCTTGGCGCCGTGCTGGTAATTGCATTTTTTTATACTGCACATATAGACTTTACTTACCTGCTTTTCGGCTTTGGCTTTCTGGCAGTCCTGCTGAGCGGCAACCTCCTTGGGATCCGGTCAACGCTGTATTATCTGCTGATTGGCATTGCCGTTTGGGCTTGCTTTCTGTTTTCGGGCGTTCACGCTACCATCGCAGGTGTACTAGTTGCGTTCACTATCCCGGCCAGGACAAGGATTGACGAACAAGAATACATTAGTGAAATTCGGTCACAATCTCGCCAGTTTGAAGTTGCAATCCCGCTGCACGGACCTTTGATGACAGCTGATCAGCACCACATTATTGAGAAGATAAAAAGCCTGAGCCTGGATGCCCAAACACCACTCCAAAAGATCGAGTATACGCTTCATCCCTGGGTAGCATTTCTGATCATGCCCATCTTTGCGCTTGCTAACTCAGGGATGCATATCGGAAGCAACTTTTTCTCGGCGTTGGCCAATCCGGTCAGCTTTGGTGTAATGTTTGGTCTGATTATAGGAAAAATGGTAGGCGTATTTGGGTTTACCTGGATGATGGTCAAATCCGGATTGGCAGACCTTCCAAATTTAGTCAACTGGAAACATATTTTTGGCGTCTCACTGCTGGCGGGTGTGGGTTTCACTATGTCATTATTTGTTACAAACCTTGCCTTCACTGATGAAGCCCATGTTGATGCAGCAAAATATGGCATTTTGCTGGCATCAATTATTTCAGGCGTGGCAGGTGTTACTTACCTGAGGTCCATTTCAAAACCTGAGATTCCCATATAAATCAACCTTTTAGTTTCCTGCATCTAATCTATAATTCAATGCATTAACCGCTCGATATCGCTCAGCTCGCCGAAGAGAACGAGTACCTCGTCTTGGCGCAGGACGGTATCCGGGGTGGCAATCCCCGAGGCGCGGCGGAATATTTTGGCCAATCCATCCTCGGAGCCTTTCGACAAGGTAAGCACGGTGAGTACGATCACATTGTAGCGCTTCGTCAGGTCTGCCTGAGCCAGAGTCATGCCGATGTAACGCTCAGGAACTTTCGTTTCAATAATGCTGTATTTCTCAGATATTTTGAAAGAATCGACGATCCCTGAATTGTCAAGCCGCATAGCAAGTCGGTCGGCCGACTCTTCCTCGGGCATAAAAAACTCCTCTATCTGCATAGCTTCCAATACGGTCCGCTGCAAATCCGAAACCACGCGTCCGATGATCTTTTTGACATGAAGCTGTTTTAACAAAGCCGTAGCTAGCAGGGAAGATGCTTCATCCTCTCCAATGGCGACCACCACAGCATCGCAGTCTTTCAGAGGCAACGAGCTGACTGCGCTCCGATCGGTACAGTCCATACACACGGTATGCGTAATCCGGTCTTTTAGCTGTGATACCTTCTGCATATTATTGTCCACTCCAATGGTCTCGTGGCCGAGTTCTGTAAGCCTGACAGCCAATGCTTTGCCAAAGTTTCCAAGTCCAAGAATAATGAATTTCATATCAGATTAAAGATTTACCTGCTCAGCCGGAAGGTGATAGTTTTCCGGCTTTGCCTTTTTAACCAATGCAATTAACAAGGTCATCGAACCCACCCTGCCGATGAACATCGTAAGTATAACCACCAACTTGCCTGCATCGCTCAACCGGGGTGTGATCCCCAGGCTCAGCCCTGTGGTAGTGAAGGCTGAAAAGCTCTCAAATGCAAGTGAAAGGAGCGTTTTTTCAGGATCCGTTACCGTCAATGCAAAAATTGAAAGGCCCAGGAAAAGCAGCGACAAGGTAATGATCCCCAGAGCGCGCGCGACCGAATCCTCAGAAACCATTCTTCCAGCTACTTCAATACTGTCTTTGCCCCGCGCCAGCCTGCCAATATTCAATGCTGCGACCGCAAAAGTGGTCACTTTGATACCGCCACCAGTGGAGCCCGGCGCCGCGCCGATCCACATTAAAAGAAGAATAATCATCACGGTAGAAAATGCAAGCCCTTCCATGGGTACAGTGTTGAAGCCGGAAGACCTTGGGCTTGTACCGATAAAGAGCGCCGTGACGGCCTTTCCAAATCCACTTTCGTGCTCGCGCAGGGTGTAGTTGTATTCAAGAAAAAAGCTGAACAGAAACCCGGCTATGATCAGACAGAGTGTAGTATAACCTATAATTTTTGAATTAAAGGCTATCACTACGGATCTATGCTTGATCGGCCGCTTAAAAAAGATACGATGGTAAAGACTTACTAAAAACCGGCTTACAAGTTCATAAAAGTTAAAGATGACCAGAAAACCGAGCCCGCCCATGATGTACAGCCAGATGATACCTAGCTGGAAAGGGTAGTTAAACTTCACGTAGGGATGTGTTAGCCCGCCGTCAAAGATGGAAAAGCCAGCATTGCAGAATGCTGTGATTGCATGGAAAATAGTAGCGTAAAACTTTTCACCGCTGCTTATAAACATATCGTTGTCCAGCGTGAAATAGATCAAAACCGCCCCGATGAATTCCAGAAGAAAGGTTACAAAAACGATCTTATATAGCGTTGAAATGACCGAACCTACTTTATTTTCCCCAATCAGTTCTGTAAACATCAGCTGGTTTTTATACGAAAACCCACCTGAGAAAAAGTATCCGAAAAATCCCGTGAAGGTCATAATGCCCAAGCCGCCAACCTGCACGAGTACGAGCACGACTGTTTGCCCAAAACGCGTAAGATCATTGGCTACATCGATGCCGGAAAGTCCAGTGATGCAGACGCTGCTGGCAGCCAGAAAAAGCGCGTCGACAAAATGCAACTGACCGTGAACGGCAGAGTTCGGAAGCAGCAAAAGCGCAGTTCCCACGATGATCAGCAGCAGGAAGCTGAGTACAAACAGCAGGGTAGGATTAAAGTAAAATTGGTCGAAAAACAGTGTTTGCTTGGAGACTTCGACCACCAGCACAGCAAATATGCCCAGGTAAATCCACTCTGGCTTCACAAGTTTCGTACCCGCTGCCCCGGCAAAATGATAGTTATCAATGAGCGTAACAGCCACAAAATAAAAGCAGAGAATCGCCTCACTTACGCGCGGGGTCACTGCCGATCGGCTTTTGAAGGCTGTTAGGGTTTTAAGTGAAAGCGCTACGGCAAAAAAATAAAAGCACCATTCCAGTCCGGCATTGATCAGGCGCTCAATTTCATTATTGCGGTTGTAACCAATATGAAACAGGATTGCCAGCGTGCATATCAGGCTCGTAAAAAGTATAACCCTATCAAGCTGCTTCCGGTAAAAAATAAATTTGTCTTCTGTCATCATTGGGGCCTTACTCACATTCTGAATTGGGCTCAGCCTTTGCGTTTGGAGCCAGTATCTGTAAAAATTTCATTCTTTACCTCCGAAGTTAGTTCCAAGAACCGTTCATATTGTTTAAGTACATCAGCGATAATTTCGTTTTTGGTAAAGTACTCGATGTTATATCCCGGCCGGTTGTCCCCAAAGTAACTGACGGGAATGTATCTCTCTACTCCCTTTACATTGGGTACGTTCCGTTCTTTGACCAGTATGTTTGAAATGGGTCTGTTCTGGCTGCGCACACCATAAACGAAATCCTCAATTTCCTTGTGCCGGATCGTCAATGCAATGTCGGTTGGATCACTCTTGAGCTCCGTGATAGCGTGGATACCTTTGGTATTTAGCTCTGAGGTGAGCTCTTCCAGTGCCGGAACTACCGTGTCCATGATATATCGGTTTACATAATCCTTGCTTCTTACCGACAAGATTTTTTGCAGTCGTTCTTTCCAGCGCTCACCGGACCAGTTGCTGGTTGCGGGTGAAAATTCGCGCTCATAATAATAACTATCGATAATTAATGCCTGAACAAGACTGTAACAAAAAAGTATCATAACCACTGCAAATGGAAGAGCTGTAATAAGCGTCATGGTTTGAAGCGACTGCAAGCCACCTGCATTAAGCAGGACAAGCGCCAGCAGTGCCAGCAGCGCACCCCAGCCAATAAGCTGCCATTTGGGCGACTTCTCGGCATTGTTGGAAGCAATGCTGTTAATTACGAAAATACCCGAGTCGGCAGACGTGACAAAAAAGATGAAAATAATAAAAATAGCCAGGAAGCTGCTCAGACTAGGGGCTGGAAAGTAATCCAGGAAGCGGAAAAGTAGTTCGTCGGCCCTGCCGGAAAGACCACTCAGGAGTCCCTCGGCTTGGTTTTGGTCTAACCAAATTGCAGAGTTGCCGAAGACGGTCATCCACAAAAAGTTAAATGCGGTGGGCAGTACCAGAACTGCACAAATAAATTCACGAATGCTTCTTCCTTTTGAAATACCCGCAATGAAAAGGCCGACATAGGGCGCCCAGGAAATCCACCAAGCCCAATACAGGATTGTCCACCGAAAATACCAGCGTTGGCTTTCAGGCTCGTAGGCATGTGTGTTAAAGGTAAGACTGAGGAATTGATTCAGGTACTCGCCGACACCTTCCGATAGTGAGCCCAGCAAAAAGGCCGTGGGCCCGAATGCCAGTACAAAAAGCATTAACAGCACTGCGCCAGAAATGTTCAGCTGGCTCAGGAATTTTACTCCTTTACTTACCCCCGTAGTGGCTGAAAAAATTGAAATCGCCATAATGATGGTTACAATCACCACTTGCGAGCTGAATGTGGTGCTTTTTAAAAAACCCACCTCGACCAGTCCTGCATTGAGCTGCACTACCCCGAAACCAAGCGTGGTAGTGATACCAAAAAAGGTACTACACAATGCGAAAGTATCAATTGCATCTCCAGCTGGGCCGTTGATTCTTTCCTTTAAAATAGGATAGAAACAGCTGCGTAAAGAAAGCGGCAATTTGTAACGGAAAGCAAAATACGCCAGCGAAAGCCCCACTACACCGTAAATTGCCCAGGCATGTATTCCCCAATGAAAAAAGGTAAATAACTGCGCATTCTTTGATCGCTGGATTTGATTGAGATCCTGAAAGGTAGGGTCCGAATAATGTGAAATGGGCTCAGACACACTAAAATACATGAGCCCGATTCCCATGCCCGCTGCAAAAAGCATGGATAGCCACGAAAAAAAAGAATATTCCGGCTCCGCATCATTGTCTCCCAACCTGATGGAGCCAAATTTACTGAAAACAAGTGCCAGCAGAAAAAACACGAACAGCGTTACCGACCATACATATGCCCAATTCAAATTTGTGAAAATCCAGTCTTGCACCAGAGCAAGTACGGCATTAGCCCTTTCAGGAAAGAAACTAGCCAGGAAAGTTACTGAAAGGATAAACAGAAGGCTGGGAACAGTAATGCCCTTTTTAAAGGTAGTCTCCGAAAGTATGTGTTTGATCATAGTGGGTTGATTTAACCGAACAAGCCTGGAAAGAAGAGCTTGAATGTACTGTTGCTAAGCACCAACTTCAAAAATGATGCCTTTGACTACGAAGTGGTCAACAAAACAAGAATGCTTAACTATTGGTAGCAGCCGGTTTTTGAAGTTCGGCCCGGCGGCTTGGCACCAGCTCATCTAACGAAGCTTTGCCTATAGAGTGTGCAGCTCCTAGTAGACCTGGAATAATCTGCAATGTTGTTAAAAAAGGGATTTCCACAACTTTGCATTTAAAAAACCATCTTTTTGATCTTATAGAACCTTGTCGTTATTACTCTCTAAATTATTGAAATTCAATTGTAGGCTTCCCTGGAATTGCAGGCTTCACTGGCAATGTCTGTTGTATTCACTTGCATTATTTTCGTCTCTGCCTAGCGTGCCGCTGTCCGCAACCACAGGTAACTTTCCTGATCTTGGGTAAAGGCAGACTTTAATCGGTCCAATGGCTTGAAAAGAGTAGTATCAAGATCAAAAAGCCATCGCTCTCCCGATAAGGCAATTGTAGATGACACTTGATGAAGACGAGCCATTTCTTTACCAAAAGCGCTTAGCTGGCTATTGCTCAATATTTTCGCTGGCTCACCCGCAGCGTAGCTAAAAAGCACCGCGTAGGTGTCCCTTCTACCGCTTGCAGTTGCTGAATACACTCTTCCATTAAATCAGCGACGGGATAAGATATCGACACACCCTCCTTCTTAAGGCCCAGCAGCAGGGCAACTTCTGCCTGGACGTGTGACAGCTTTCGGTGTGTTGACCGATAAACCCGTAGAATAAAGCGTCCCTGCAATGCGTCAACCAAATAAGTATCTCTCACACCTCGTACCAGAAAGGTGCAGTGAATTATTGTCAATGGATAGCGTTCAGAAAGATAAATCGTCAGGGCAATCGGGCAAAGCGTTGAATATGTAGCGGGGATAATTGGTTTCATAGCAGTAAAATAGGTTCTAAGTTTACTGGTCTGTCAGAACAATCCTCAAAGTCTCCTTATCATTATTGGTCACCAGCGCCGCGGTGCCGACATTTTCTATTAGTTCGGCCATAAATCTGTTGTCATCATACGACTAATAAAAGACGTTATCGTTAGCCCTTTTTTATTCTTCTTCTTTATTAACTTATTTGACATACGCGTTACTTGCCTCATCCAGCTTCATTACAGTCGCTCTTTTCTTGGTTGATAGGGTGAATAGACGTACTGCTGTTGGCGTACTTTCGAATATTTTCAAACTGCAATCCAGGATGGAAGAGTACCAGAAAAACCTAAGAGACTAATTTTCCTCACTGTTAGTAAATTCTTTCCTGTGTCGTATATCCATTTCACTTGACCTTTTATTCTGATCTTCAAAGCTCTCTTTTACATCGCGAGAATACTTGATTAACAGCAATGCCTTCGCATGGTCGAAGTTCTTTTCTCTGGCCAGCTTAGACACTCCATTTTTAAACTCTATAGCAGAGTCGGTTCGTATCTGTTTGCCAGATTGGGTCAGACACTCTTTTTCTTTTTTGTGCCTGTCCACTATTTCCCGAATTATCTCTTTTATTTTCATGAATCCAGCATTGCAACTACTTTGCCAGGAAGCTTGTAAGATACCATGTTTCCCTTCCTTTTGCTAATAAAAAGCTGTAGATGCGCGACTTAGGTAAATAGCACCATGTGTGCGTCTCTGCTGTGAAACTGGTTAATTCAGGAATCTCTGAAATTATTTTTGGTCAGGCAGTATCAGGGCCAACCTTTTGTCTAATAGTTTTTGGGACTCATTTTACATACTCAACATTTAACGACATATGAGACGATTTTTGCTTCGCTTACAATTTTTGATGCTTTGCCTTGGCTTAACTGTGAGCCTTTTTGCTCAGCCTGCTATTGAATGGGAGAAGATTATCAATGCGCCTAGTAATGGCTACACCTATATGTGGGTGGTAACGGAAACGCCCGATGGTGGTTACATCGTTGGGGGACAGGCCGATGGGGGCATCGGTGGGGATAAAACCGCGCCTAATAAAGGCAGTACCGACTACTGGGTGATCAAGCTCAGGGCTGACCGAACGGTGGAATGGGATAAAACATTTGGCGGCTCGCGGGAAGATGAGCTGAAAGAAATCGTACTGACAGCGGATGGTGGTTATTTGTTAGGCGGGAATTCCAACTCGGATGCAGGTTTTGATAAATCGGAGGATTGCAAAGGCGGTTACAGTGAAAGCGGCATGCCGCCTGATTACTGGATTGTTAAAATTTCTGCCAATGGAACAAAACAATGGGACAAAACCTACGGAGGGCTTGGAGAAGACTACTTCAAGACAATCCAGCTGACTTCTGATGGTGGATATATACTGGGGGGCGGAGCCAAAAGAGGTTATAACATAATCAAACTTCGATCGGATGGAAGTGTTGACTGGGAAAGAACTTATGTTGGAGCAGATGGATTCAGCCCCTTTGGAACAATCAAGCAAACAGCTGACAACGGCTACATCATAGTTGGCTATTCAGAGGACGGAGTCGGATTTGACAAAACACAGCCCTCAAAAGGAAGTTATGATTATTGGATAATCAAAGTGGATGCGAGCGGAACAGTGCTCTGGGACAAGGTTTACGGAGGATCAGATTACGATACTGCGCAAGACGTCACAGAGCTGTCGAATGGCAAATATTTAGTTACCGGAAGTTCCAATTCCCCGATTAGCGGGGATAAAACTGAGAATCCATTTACTCCGGGTGCCCTTGAATCCTGGATCCTCATGCTGAATGCCGACGGTAGCCTGGCCTGGGAAAACCGGATCGGAAATGGAAGACTTTCTTTTTTTGAAGAAAAGGAAAATGGGCATATTGTACTGGCAGGCATTGCCTCAGCTAATCCTGATAAGACAGAGAACAGTACCAGTGCATGGATCGTCACGGTGGACAACAACGGATCCATTGTGTCTAATTTGTCGCTGCCAAGCACCGGATATAATTTCAGAAGAACAAGCGATAGCGGATTTGTTCTTTTTAGTGACACTTACAGATTCACGAAGTTCGCAAATCCACAACCTCCCCTACCCCAAACCACCCTCCGCATCAATGCCGGCGGGCCGGACTTTACCACCGCGACCAAAAAGCTTTTCATCGCCGACAAATACTACGCCGGCACCGACCGCACCAGTTCCATCGCATCAGGTGACATCCTGGGCACGACCAACAATGTGCTTTACCGCTCAGCCCGTAGCGCGCCTTCTTTCAGCTACAATATTCCGGTAGGTAGTGGCCAGGTGAATGTTACGCTGCACTTTGCCGAGACGTACTTCGGAGTGCCGGGGACGAAAGGTGAAAAAGGTGGCACAGGCAGTCGCAGGTTCCACGTCAACATGGAAGGAAGCCGAAAACTGACTAATTATGATATCTTCTCAGCAGCAGGCGGTGCTATGCGCGCTAATCAGATTACCTTTCCTGTGACCGTCACCGATGGTGTGCTGAACATTGATTTTCTGACTGGCGCCGCAGACCAACCCAGGGTTTGCGCCATTGAGGTAGTCCCGGTCAGTGTGACACTCACGCCGGTTGCTGATGCTTATGTGCGGGGTGGAAGTTACAGCGCGACCAACTTCGGGCTCACCAGTAGTCTGGAAGTGAAGTCGCTGTCTACTGACCCTGCGGTGAGACGGGCCTCCTACCTCAAATTCCAGCTGCCTGCCCAAACACCCGTAGTTTCTGCCAAGCTGCGCGTGTACGGCCGTAACCATGAAAACACAAAACCCATTTCGCTGCACGCTTACGGAGTGGATACAGACAGCTGGACCGAAGCCGGCATCACCCAATCCAACGCCCCGGCCACATCGACTGTATCGCTCGGTTTTGCAGCGGTAACTGATGTTTACCAATACTACGAGATTGATGTGACTAGCTATGTCAAAGCCCAGCAGCAATCGGGTGAAACTCTGGTCAGCCTGCTTCTGAACGATCCCAACAACCGGAATACCCGGGTTATTTTTAACAGCAAAGAAGCAGGTTCAAACCCGCCGCAGCTGGTCATTCAAGTAACAAACAGTGCAGCAAGGCTGAGCCAGGAAGAGGTTTTATCCGAAGTACAGGAAAAGCAGCCATCATCCATTTTCCCCAATCCTGTAAAAGATCATTTTACCGTTTCACTTTCTCCAAATCATGGCGCCAATATTTCATTTGAAATGGTCAATGCAGCCGGCAAAAGCCACTCAATCCCGGCACCTCAGAACGTCAAGCCTGGTGAAAGTGCAGAATTTAACATTGCCGGACAGTTATTCCAAACAGGCATTTATTTGTTGAAAGTAAAATCAGATGCATTTACGGAGGTTATCAGGGTTCTTAAAGCAGAGTGACAACTTAGGAATGCAGAGGGCTACTTAATCGGTAGCCTTTTTTTATTGTCGTTCGCTATAAACCCGATTTTCTTGCGCCTCAGTACCTCATTGAACCTCATTTCGTCTCCATTTTAGCTGTGTGCTAAGTGAATGTCGATATGGCTACTTGGTAGCATTGGTCGAATGATCCCGCCTCTACTAAAAATGGGTAAATTCAGGAATCTCTCAAATTATTTCTTACCAGGCAGTATCTGGGGCAAACTTTTGTCTAATAGATGAAAAGACGCTTGGTCAATATCCTTAGTCATTCACATTTACTTAGATCATTTTATGCAAAAGATTTTACAAATCGCATTACTGCTGGCCTTTTCAACAATCCCGGCCTGGTCGCAGACGTGCAGCGTTGCAACGTTTCAAACGCAGGCAGAGATTGACAATTTTAGTACTAGCTATCCGGGTTGTACCGTACTTAATGGCAATGTGGGCATCGTTTCAACAAACATTACAAACCTGGACGGGTTACGCAATGTGACACGGATTAACGGAAGACTGAACATTGATCATAATCCATATCTGGTGAGCATAGCAGGTTTGTCTTCCCTGGAACAACTGGACGGCTCACTCAATATTGAAGACAATGATAACCTGCTTACCCTGGCCGGCCTGGAAAAACTCGTGCGACCGCTACAGCGTATCAGCGTTGTTAACAATGAGAAGCTCACAAGTATCACTGCGCTTAGTGGCGTTACCAGAATGTATAATTCATTGTCCATCAGTGGCAATCCAGCCCTGACCAGCCTGGAGGGACTTCACAATGTGAGCACGGTATTTAAAGTCGTTTCCATAAAGCAAAACGACATGATCAGGGATTTGAACGGCCTCAGGAGACTTAAAGAAGTTGATTATTTGTATGTCGTTAATAACAGGAACATTAAAAACCTGAAAGGATTAGCACGGCTTGAATCAGTGAATATAAATCTTGAAATTACAGGTAATGGTGCGTTAACCAGCATTTCTGAGCTGGCTGAATTGAAATTCACCAATTCTGTAACCATTACGAATAATCCACTTCTGTCCGATTGTGCTGTCAGGTTCGTCTGTGAACAGGTTGCATCATCAGGAAATATCAGGATTTCGGGAAATGCTGCGGGTTGTTCCAATAATGTGGAAGTCAGGTTGTCGGCAACCTGTACACCTCAGACACTGATGCGCATTAATGCCGGCGGACCGGCTTTTACGACTGCAACCCAGAAGCTATTTGTTGCTGATCAGTATTATGCCGGTATCGACCGCACGAGTTCCATAGCATCGGGCGATATTCTCAATACGACCAATGATGTGCTTTACCGCTCAGGACGCTGTTCGCCTTCTTTCAGCTACAACATTCCGGTTGTCAATGAGCTGGTGAATGTAACCCTTCACTTTGCTGAAACGTATTTTGGCGCGCCGGGAAAAAAAGGCGGCGCGGGCAGCAGGCAGTTCAATGTTGACATAGAAGGAAGCCGCAAGCTGACTAATTACGACATTTTTGCCGAGGCTGGGGGAGCGCTGCGGGCAGTTCAGCTGACGATTCCGGTGAGGGTTACCGACGGCATGCTAAACATCGATTTCCTCACAGGAGCGGCTGACCTTCCACGCGTTTCGGCCATCGAAGTTACTGCAAGTCCAACTTTGTCACCAGTGGCCGATGGTATGGCAAATACGGGTAAATATAGCAATACGAATTACGGTTTCGCGAAATATCTAGACGTTAATCGGTATCTTAACCCAGGACCCACCTATCTCGGTGATGCATTAACCTATATAAAATTTCAGCTCCCTGCCGGAAAGGCTGAAATTACCTCGGCCAAACTGCGTATCTATGGGGATACTTATGTAAGCGATGCAAGCGTTGACATCCACGCCTATGGCGTCAATGATGATAGCTGGACAGAGGGGACCCTTACCGGAAACAATGCGCCTGCCGCCTCAACTTCGTCACTTGGATTTATGACCGTCAATGATGTTAGCCAATATCGAGAAATTGATGTGACCAGTTATGTGAATGCACAGCGGCAATCTGGTGACGTACTGGTAAGTTTTATGTTAGACGATCCAAACATAACGAGTATTCCAGTAACTGTGAACAGCAAGGAATCAGGCGCTCAGGAGCCTCAGCTCGTGTATCAAACTACTCCGATTGTACAGGCTCAAAATGGCATTGCGCGCATAGGCCAGGAAGAAGTGATTACGGAAGTTCAAGAAAAGCAGCACTCAACCATTTTTCCGAATCCTGTCAAAGATCAGTTTATAGTTTCCCTTTCACCGGAACATGCAGGGTCAATTTCTTTTGAAATGGTTAATGCAGCTGGTAAAAGCCGTTCTATCCCGGCACCTCAGAACATCAAACCGGGTGAAAACACAGAACTTAACATTGCTGGACAATCATTCCATCCAGGCCTTTATTTGTTGAAGGTGAAATCAGATGCATTTACGGAAGCTATTAAGGTGCTCGTGGCAGAGTGAGAGCTTAGATAAGTAAATCAGTTTTCAACGCAAAGAAGCCGCCTGTCGAGTAAGATGAGGTGGCTCCTTCTATTACAAGCCCGGGTTGATTTAGCAATTTTTTCAAACAATTTACTATTCAATGCAGTATCTACCCTGAGCTACTGTCTAACTGGATTTAAATGAAACATCCTAATCTAAGAGATATGAAATACATTTTACTTAACGCTATTATTTTCTTCCTAATTATCACAAGGCTTTGCGCTCAGCCTTCCATTCAATGGGACAAAGTTTTAGGATCATCAAAAGGTGAAAGGCTGTCCTCGGTCCAGCAAACAAAGGATGGCGGCTATATACTTGGCGGAACATCTCAGTCTGCTGCCGATGGTGATAAAACCACGATTGGTAAGGGAGGAAGTGATTACTGGATCGTTAAACTGTCTGCTAATGGCACCAAGGAGTGGGATAAAACGTATGGGGGTACAGACTTTGAAAGCTTTTTCAGTGTAAAAGAGACTACTGATGGCGGATATATTTTAGGTGGCGGATCCTACTCGGGCGTGGGTGGGGATAAAAGCGAGCCCAATGGTGGAACGAGCAATCCCGAAGACCGGCAGCCGGATATGTGGATTGTAAAACTTGCAGCAAATGGCTCATTGCAATGGGAAAAAAGCATTGTGCGTCGAGGAGAAGAGCAGATGACCCATCTTAGCCAGACGACGGACGGTGGTTATATTGTAGTGGGAAGCGGATATCTGGTAAAATTATCTGCGGCTGGCGCAATTGAATGGAACAGATCCAGTGTATACGCACTAGGCAGCGACCAGAGCGGCAGCCTTCAAACTTCTGACAATGCATTGATGTTAGGCAGCCCCGTATCTGGTGGCTACCTGGTAACAAAGCTAAGTCTTAGTGGAACAGTGCTGTGGCAAAAAACATATGTAAGTACAGGCACCGGTACAACGACCTCTGCGCCCTATATCAAATTTATGTCCGATGGTGGCTATATGTTGATCGGTAATTCTGATTACAGTATAGGAGGAGACAAAACGCAGGACTCAAAAGGTCAGAAAGACTACTGGATAGTCAAAATCAACGCTGAGGGCATTAAAATTTGGGACAAAACCTACGGAGGCAGCGGCAATGAAACTGCCTACGATATTTACGAAACGAATGTGGGAGGTTATCTGATCACAGGCATATCTGACTCGCCGGTCAGCGGGGATAAAACCGAAGTGACCAACGGTATTACCGATGCCTGGATTGTAAAAATTACGGACACAGGAACCATTCAGTGGCAAAGAACACTTGGTGGCTCCAAATACTTAAACTACGGGTTAGAGCGCGGGTACAGCAATCTCGGCACGCTTAACCAGGATAAAGACGGCAATTTCATCTTGTCAGGTTACACCAATGCCAAAGCCAGTGAGGATAAAACCAGTGATTTGGAAGGGACTTGGATGGTAAAACTTAATGCCAGCGGAGCAACAGTTTGGAATACTACATTCGGGCTGTTTGGAGTGAAAGCGGCAACGGATGGTGGTTATCTCGCGTATGGTACGCTGTCAGGTCCTGCGGATGCAATAAAAAGTGAGGATTCCAGAGGTGGAACTGATTACTGGATTGCCAGGTATTCCAGTGAAGCAACGACCAAAACGCTAACTGCATCCGTGTCAGCGTTGTCTTTTAGTTATAATCCTAATCAAATGACACCGCCGCAAAGCATCACTATCTCCGGCAGTGCAGGCGCAATCCCAGCATTAAGCATTATAAAATCCGAAAGCAGCAAATGGCTGACGGTCAATCAGGGTGCCAATGGCACCATATCATTTAGTGTAAACGCTGCCGGTGTTGCTCCGGGCGCATACCAAGCTGTGGTCCACCTTTATGCCGCTGACTACCGCCGTGTCGCCGTGCCGGTCAGGCTTGTTGTGGCTAGCCAGGAAGCTGCCAACACTTACGTGCGTATTAATGCCGGAGGAGGGGAGCTGGTAACACCAGGAGGCAGGGTTTTTCGTGCAGACCAGTACTATGCCGGCACCGACCGTACCACGTCAATAGCCAGCGGAGAAATAGAGAACACGATCCACGACGAACTTTACCGCTCGGGGCGCTGCTCGCCTGCATTCAGCTATAATATCCCTGTCCCAAATGGCCGCGTGACTGTCAAACTGCTTTTTGCAGAGACCTGGTTTGGTGTGCCGGGCAGGGGAGCGGGGGGAGCCGGTAAAAGACAGTTTCATGTAGATATTGAAAAAAGCCGCAAACTCACCAACTTCGATATTTTTGCCGCAGCCGGCGGCGCGATGCGCGCTGTTCAAAAGACGATCACCGTTACGGTAACGGACAATGTCCTCAACATTGACTTTCTCTCCGGGGCGGCCGATATGCCGCGCGTTGCGGCCATTGAAGTAACTACCAACAGTATCACTTCAAAACCAATAGCAGACGCTTCTGTAGATGGTGCTATTAACGGCGGTGGCGGAGCGTACGAAAATTACGGCTCGGATACGAAGCTAGAAGTAAAAAATATCAGCAATGGTAGCTGGGGTTCTTTCCGGGCGTACCTGAAATTTCCAATCAGCACAGTGGGACGGGTGGGATCTGCAAAACTGCGGGTATACGGCAGCAACCAGGAAAATAGCAACAATGTGACCCTGGAAGCTTATGGTGCCGCCAATAATAACTGGATTGAAAATGAAATAGTCGGCGCCGGGTCTGAAAAGTCCCCTTCTCCCAGCAACACACCCAACCTGACGACGTCCGCATTGGGTTCAACACAGGTAAATAATGTAGCCAGATATTACGAGGTGGATGTTACCAGCTACATCAGGTCACAGCAACAAGCGGGTGAAGCTTTGGTTACCCTGGTACTGTACGATTCACAAAATCAAAAAACTTTGCTGGCCTTTAATAGCCGCGAAAATGCGTCCAATCCGCCGCAACTAATCATTACCCCAGCCCCAGAGGGTAATGCTGCTGCGCGGTTGGGTGATGAAGAAGCTAGCGAGGATTCCATCGCTCAGTATGAGTCATCAGTCGTTTATCCTAATCCGGCAGGCAAGCACTTTACGGTTTTGGTTTCCGGCCGTCACAGTGCTGACATTGGCTTTGACCTGATTAGTATGACGGGCACCAGCCGCACGGTTATTCCTGTTGAAAAAGCAGTAGCAGGCCAGCGGGTGCAGGTGGATATTTCCGGCGATCACCTCAGTGGGGGCATTTATCTGCTGAAAATCAAATCGGATACATTTACCGAAGTGATCAGAATTCTCATAGCAGAGTGACAGCTTAGGTAAGTAAATCCGCTTTCAACTTAAAGAAGCCGCCTGTCGAGTAAGATGAGGTGGCTCCTTCTATTACAAGCACGGGTTGATTTAGCAATTTTTTCAAACAATTTACTATTCAATGCAGTATCTACCCTGAGCTACTGTCTAACAGGATTTAAATGAAACATCTTAAACTACGAGATATGAACTACGTTTTCCTCAACGTCGCTATTTTCTTCCTAGCTATCACAAGCCTTCTTGCGCAGCCAGCTATCCAATGGGAGAAAACAATTGGTGGTCCAAATGGAGCATTCCTTTCTTACAGTCAGCAAACGGCCGATGGCGGATATATACTTGGTGGTTCGGCAAGCAATGGGACAGGTTATGATAAAAGCGATCCTGGTTCGGGGGCATCAGATTATTGGATAGCCAAATTGGATGCTGACGGAAGAAAAGAATGGGATTACGCATTTGGCGGCCCTGGCCAGGATCAGCTGATAACGATGCAGCAAACGTCGGACGGCGGATATATATTGGGAGGACATTCTAACTCAGATGCAGGCGGCGACAAAAGTGAGGATTGCAGAGGCGGATCTAATGAAGGGTATGTCTATCCGGATTATTGGATCATAAAGATTTCTGCCAATGGAGTGAAGGAGTGGGACAAGACGCTTGGTAGCAATGGTGAGGATCTATTGCGCTCGTTACAGCAAACCTCGGACGGAGGTTATATTGTTTCCGGGTCTTCCAGTTCTTCGGCAGGATTTGACAAAACAACTGCGAAATTGGGTCTATATGACCTATGGGTAGTTAAACTTAACGCAGATGGTTCAAAGTTATGGGATAAGAGCTACGGTCGGCCAGGAACTTTACACTCCGGAGGATACATCAGGCAGATTGGTAATGGTGGATATATCTTGGCGGGAACAATAAATTATTTTCAATCAGACGATATGCCTGACTATAAAGTTTTCAGCCTATCATCTGATGGCTCAATACAGTGGGAGAAATCGTATGGCGGATCCGGTAGTGATAATGCGACCAGTATCATCGAAACGAAAGATAGTGGATATCTGGTTGGCGGTACGTCCAATACGAATGCAGATGGAGATAAAAGCGGTGAATCGCTACCAATTGATGGCTCAACGAGTAGGCTATCTGATTACTGGATTTTAAAGCTTAATGTTAGTGGCAAAATACAATGGGAAAAGACGATTGGCGGGGCAAGTTATGATGCGGGCGGATACATTGACGGTAGTAGTAGTCTTTCCAGCCTATCACTAACGTCAGATGGCGGATATCTAGTAGGAGGATCTTCATCTGCGCAAGCAGGGCGAAGCAAAACGGAAAATAATAAGGGTACAGCGAGTTATGGCACAACGGACTACTGGATTGTCAAAATAAGTGAATTAGGGAATAAGGAGTGGGACAAGACAATAGGAGGAAATAGATCAGACCAACTCACTTATATTCATCAAACCACAGATGGAGGCTTTTTTCTAACGGGACGTTCCGGGTCCAACGCGTCTGGTGATAAAACAGAAGATAACAGAACAGGTAATGAGTTTAGCTCAGACGGATGGGTTATAAAGTTAGCTTCTGAAAATCCGCTGCCTGTCAACCTTACGAGCTTTGTGGTTGAGAAAGAGTTTACATCCACAATGCTATCTTGGACGACAACGTCCGAAACTAACAATGATCACTTCGAAGTTCAGTACAGCACAGATGCTAAGGCCTGGAATTTATTAGCCATGATCAATGCAGCAGAGGAAAGTACAAAATCGAAAACTTACCAATTTACCCATGTCAATCCTGCAAATGGCGACAACTTCTACCGCCTGAAAATGGTGGATACAGATGGGACTTTTACGTATTCCAAAAAGGAGCATTTAAAGTTTAATCAAGGCATTTCTGTATCAGTATACCCCAATCCTGTCACAGAAACTATTCATTTGCAAGCTGCTGACTGGTCAAAAGTAAAGGGCTTGCAGATTCTCAACAACCAAGGGAAAGCGCTGTACAGCTCAGGAAATAAGCCTTCTCAGGATATTAATGCCAGGTCACTTGAGCCCGGTTTATACTTTATCAAGGTGACTCTTTCGGATGGTACGGAAACAACCCGAAAGATTGTATTAGGGCAGTAACATGGAGGGGCTACTTAAAAGGTAGCCCTTTTTCATTCTCTGTATACTTGATTGATATAAGCCTGGATTACCTCCTCCAGCCTCATCTCCTTGCCCTTCTTCTCAGTCGTAAACGCAAACAGCTCGTCCTGCGCCTCATCATACAAATAGAACAGGTTTGATCCTTCAAGTGTGTACACCTTATACGGCTGCGGGTTGCCGATCCAGCCGATGTACGGCATGTAGTGGTCCAGGTTAAAGCTTGGGTTCTCGCGTAGGATGGTGTAGTCTGAGCCGGGCATAATGGATTTCACGGTAAAGCAACATTCTGAGGAACTCACGGAGCACTCGGTAAAAAAGCAACATGGGCCATTTTCTACGGCTAACATTTCTTATCCTATATCTCGGCAACCAAGACGAGTAGTACCCTGAGAATCTAAATTGTGCCGAGATTATGAATTCGTTTTGTGTTTGGCTAGGTATAGATAGGAGCGAGTGCTATGCCCGATGCGCCGGCAAGATGAAAGTAAAGTAAGTTTTCATTGAATACCTACAACGAAGTGATTAAGAGCTGATTGGGGCTACGTTGGTTTGGAAATTTCCACGATACGTATATATTTGTACGTTCGCTATATCAAACAAATTAGTATGAAAACTTTAAGAGAAAAATCCGGTTAAGTGCTCATGTATTTTGACGAGAACAACGCTAGTCACGCTAGCGCAGCAGATCTAGAAAAGCTTATTTCACTCGATAAGGAGCAAATTTTCCAAGCTTTTTCGAGATTGGAGTCTGATGGCTTTGGAACATTGAAAGGTAGTGGACCATCAGCAATATTTACAGTCAATGGTTTAGTGAAGCAAGGAAGGAAAAAGTATTTGCCCTTTATAGGTGATTAGAGAAGGAAAGTAGCTACTCGTAATGACCAGTAGATACTTGTTTATGGGTATCTACTGGTCATTTATTGTAAATGGCTAACTTATTATCGTCCAATCGCCCGCAGGATATCCTACCTCAGGACCCGGTTGATGTTGTCAATCCGGTTTTTTCTCGAAAAGCTCATGAGTATTGACATTGATCGCAGCCAGGTGAAACAGCGCTAAGCGCGTGTTCTTCTCGATCAACACAGTCTTTGTCTCTACTGGGGCTGTGCTGATTCTCGTTGCGGTGATTTGTCCGTCAAGGATGGTGATCGGCTACTGAGACGCTCAGGTAACAACTCACTGCTCCACTGGCATAGAGCCTCCGTTTCTGCGTTTCCATAGTTTGAAGCGTATTTATCTGCCTCTTTTGGGTAACTCCCATTGCGTCAAATAACACTACAAGAAGTACAGTAAGTATTCAGAAGGATTCGTAGAGAACTATTCAGCTTTCAGGAATAGAATACTTGAAAAATTTTTACAAAATATTTCTGTAACAAGCAGTATCGCCGCGTCCCTCACGTCTAACAGTATTTGGATACCTAATTCCAAGGTTGTCTATGTACCATTTTATTAACTAAAAACACCGTAACGCTTATGAATGTAAACTTACCTAGGGCTACACCAGCGGCCCTACTACTATTATGTGCCCAGAACCTTGCCAGGGCTCAAACTCCTTACCAACTAGGAGCAATTAGCAGCAGCACAACTGTTACAAATAACTTATTTCACCTACTTAACATATCCGATGAGAAACTTTTCTTTAACTAACAGAAAACTCACGCTTCCGCGATTTGATCCACTCTTCGCTTATTTAGTAAGTATGGGCTTGATGCTTTTGGGAGTATCAACAGCTAATGCCACTATCCGAATTGTAACGCCAACTACTTATATCAGTACAATAAACAACACTGCTTTACCAGACGATATCATCCTGTTTACGAGCGGAATCTACAGCGGTGGAATTACAATAACAAAGGCAGGCCTCAAATTAAGAGCCCAAACACCTGGGACGGTTATATTTAGAGGCGTAGATACGCGTATTATCATTGGCGCCCGCAAAGTCACAGTGGATGGCTTTGTTTTTGACAACATTACTAATCCTGAAAGGACTCAAGATGAAATACGTTATGTGATCTATCTAAGAGCTCCTGCAGCAGGTGCCGACAGTATACGCATTACAAACTGCGCTTTTATCTCCTGTGGCAGTGATAACATAGAGGAGACTAATGCAGGCAATATCCGAATCGACAATCGTGATGGTGGCGGAGAAATAACCGATGCTACAATCGATCACTGTTACTTCTATAACTCAAGAGTATGTGGTATAAAATTTGGTGCTGGGGTACCAAAAAGAATCACAATTGAGCGTAATTACTTTCATCATTTTAATTGGTCAAATAGCGACGGACTCAAAGATAATGGTAATGAGCCTATCGCCCTCGGCTCGGGCAACGCATCTGGTTCTTCATCTAACTCGATAATTCAGTACAATTACTTTGAGGATGTGTTAACTGCGGCGGGAGGAGAGCAAGAAATCATTTCGGTTAAAAGCTCTGGCAATACCATCCAGTATAACACCATTCGCAATAGTACGGTCTATGGCAATATCACATTGAGGTACGCCGATAGCGTTACGGTAAAGGGAAATGCCCTTTTCGGAGCTGGCCTAAGGATGTTTGGCGCTTACCATAAAGTAATCAATAATTACATTGATGGTACGAATGCCACTTGTCTAAAAGGTATTAGTGCTTCAGAGGCGGGTACTACTGAATATGCTCCGCTAACGAACGGCTCATTCATACACAATACTTTTGTCAACAATCGTATTGCTCTCAACTTCGGACAAACGGGTGGACAGAATAGCTCGTTTATTACGAACAATGAGTTCCGACACAATTTGTTTTACAGCACAGTACCAGGAAGCGCCGTTACGAATGTGCGCGCCAAAGCCACCGCAAATAATACCTGGGTAAAGAACTTAGCGTGGGCAACTGGTGGAACTGGTGGAACTCCTGGAGCCTACTACGATGCGATGGTCGCTGGTTGCACGACAGCGACTCCGGACAGTATTATTGGTGATGGGCCTACTAGTTCGACTACACGGTTTGTAAAAGCCGACCCTAGTTTGTTGCTTAATCAAACAACAAAAATGTTTCGCCTTCAATCTTCGTCAGCTAATGCCCGGGACAAAGTCCCCTTGTTAGCAAACGTTACGGACGATATTGACGGCCAAACGAGAGGGCAAACCACGGACTATGGCGCTGATGAATACTCAACGACATCAGTCCTGCGTAGCGCCTACACGAAAGAATCCATTGGCACAGAGGTAGGCCCTGACTGGTTTATAAAAATTGGACTCGAGGCAGAAGATGGCCTGGCCACTACTACCAGCTTTTCGGTTGTGGACGATCCGCAGATAGGAGCCTCAGGAGATAAATACATCTGGAAATCCTCAGGTTCACGGAATGATACGCCAAGAGCAGACGCATCCTACAGCTTTTTTACGCTAGCCGATACAGGCGAGTATGCTATCTGGGTCCGACGCAAGTATCCTTCATCAGCCGGTGACTCTTATTTTAGCCGAGTAGAAAATGGGGTATGGAACATAGAAACAAGTTCGGGAACGTTGAACACGGCTTGGGTATGGGATAAGATTGACACTAAAACGTTTACACGGGGCGTTCATACGCTTGATTTGGGGTACCGGGAAAGCCTAACCAAAATAGATCGCATTCTGATCACCTCCACGGTTGATGAACCGAACGGTGAGGCAGGACGCATGTCGGCTTTTGTCGAAGAATTTATTGACGATACCAGCCTACAATCGTCCGTATTGTATCCAATTCCAGCCGAGCAGTATGTCAACCTGCGTTTGCACTCAGCAAGCAGACAGACCTTAAATTACACGCTTATTAATTTGCAATCACAACCAGTGGAATCGGGAAGCAAACCACTTCAGCAAGGGCTTAATCAAGTACAGATAGCCTTACCTAAGTTGAGCAAAGGAGTGTACCTGCTACAAATACAGTTGGATGATCAACTAGTCACCAAAAAATTGCTGGTGAAGTAGGTAGTTCAGGAGCAAAATTCAAATAGGCTTTATTACATATCTCCCCAGCCTTGCAGGGCCTTCGAATGGAATATTATTGTTCAATCCCTGCGTGCGGGGATCCCACCAAAAAGCCCGGTCTATTAAGACCGGGCTTTTTCGTAGTCATGGGTTTTGCACTCGTTATGTGTTCGACCTAGCTCGTCTAGTTTGCTTCGACTGAATCACCTTCCAAGCTTTGGCTTTCAGTCCTGATGTAATTCTCTATTCCTTGGCACAAATGATGTGCTACGATCACCATTACTTGTAGTTTTCAACATCCAGTAACAGGCATCTAACACGTCTTCGCGATAGGTGCGGTTTAGTCTTTCAACGCAACCATTTTGCATCGGTTTGCCGGGCTGAATGTAATTACATTTACTCACAAGCGCAACCGACACAAAATCCATACTCCAGCCTTTATTTGGCTGACTAGGGACTTGTAAAGGCTGCTTGATCCGAGCTGGTAAACGGCGTTTGTGACGACAGCGATGTTTCAAATTTAGCAGTCTATACACCCGTAAGACCGCCCGGCGGCCCGCCGCTTATGATTCCAAGCAAAACCTTCATTACGAAGCTTGCCAAAGTAATCATCAAAGCCCCTTGTCGGGTAAATTTCGGCATATGCCCGTAATCTTTCGATTACCAGCTCATCATCTTTTCTGCTTCGATAATACCACTTGGAACGGTGTATCCCAATTACTCGGCAAGCCATACCAACGACACTTTTTCTTCAACAGCCCACTCTACGAGTTCCCTTTGCCGACAAGGCTCCACAGCTTTTTTCGATGATGTCTTTAGCGAGTTTATAATGCAGTCGGACCGCCGCGCGGCTCAGCTCAGCAAACAATTGCTTCAATCTTCATTTTTCATCCGCGCGGCGGCCGCTTGGAACGCCTTTAACTTTTTCAACTGAGCGGCCTCCAGTCCACTGTACTTTTACGCCAGTTAAACAGCGTCACCTTTGAAATGCCGTATTCACGGCAAACATCCATTGCTTCCCGGTCACCCTCATACTGCTTGAGAATAGCCACCATCTGGAACCGCGGCGGCGGACCGCAAAAAGTACGGCGGCATGGGCGTTGCCGCACTGCGAAAGTTGCGTCAGTTGAAGGAGGAAAACGCCCAGTTGAAGAAGGTTGTCCATATGCTGATGGACATGGCCGTGCAATGAAAGCAGCACCTTTGGATTGTGTTGTAGCAAGGTTGTGTATGACTCCACCAACTCCTGATTAAATTCCAGTGGACTGAAAGTAGGTACATGCGAAATAGTAATAATATAGTTGACTGTGCTGGACTCACTCATTTCTGAGCTAAGCCAATTCATGTTTGGGACCTTACGATCTGAGTATTCTAGGCTGTTGGTGTTGTGTGCAATAAACTTGATGCTATCATAGACGAATGAATAGTCTGTTGGACCGAAGATGCTTGTATATATTGCTTCACCATTAGCGACCAAATCATGATTTCCAATCACACCGAAGTAAGGTTTATTCAATTTGGCCAGCCTTTGGCTTACCCATTTAAATTCTTTTAAAAGGCCGAAATCAGAAATGTCACCAGTTAATAGGACCAAATCGATCTCCGGCATCGCATTGACCTTGGCCACAAACCGTTCTTGCTCGCTATACCAACGCCGCGAATCCCCCACAAAGGCAATGGTTAGAGTATCATCAACTGGATTTTGATTTAGCTTTTGCAGGTTTGCAGCATTCAGGTTCCGGGGAGTGTGTTTGTCTATGGTCTGATTAGGGCTAAATTCAAAATGATCACAGCCTGACATTGTCAAGGTGGTAAATACTAGCCAAAGTCCTTTTAGAATAGCTGTAAGGCGGTTGAGATTGCTGGGCATAGCATTTGTGTTTAGCGGAAACTAATAGTTGGCGAGTCTGATATTGATCCTTCTGATTTCCTTGATTACTAAGAAATGATTAACAGTACTGGCGGGCAGAGCCAGAAGTGAATCAAGGTGCTGCAAGCTGTCCGATGGGTAATAATCTTTCACCTGCAAAGACTTTACGATTACATCGCACTATACTCTGCAAAGATTCTTTTACTGGTGTTTTAACACTATAAAGTGGGAAATGGCTTGATAATGCCAGTGAAAACGCCGGAAGGAATTTGATCTCATACCCCAGGTGAAGCGATAAGTTGTTTAACGTTTTATCATCACTCAATGCATACGGGATCGCCTGGTAGTACTGCGACAAGCCCAGCTTCAACATATGCCGGGTAGGGACATTGGTCATAAACACATTTTCATACCGGTCAATGAAGCGTTGACGGGTCAGTATGTCAGGCTCTTCACTAAATTTCACCTCTGAACTATCCTGACTATACGCAGGAGATATACTAAGCAGAAGACAGAAAACCAAGATGTGTTTGCCCATGAAAAGTGAGTCTGAAAAGCTTGTAATCTTTTCCTTCACAGACCAAAGTTCCAGTCTTTTAATCCAGACAGCCATGAATGCTTCTGCCCTGAACTGATCCTGATGCCGGAATACATCTGAAAATACGTCGTGCAGCACGTTGCTGGCATTGTCAAAGGCGCCCGTGATCCGGTAAACCAACGTATTGATCGGATTTTTGTACCGGTCATACAGCTGCCTTCGTGCAAGCCGGTCCTGTAAATGGCATCCTGAAATCAACTTCGACTTTATGGTGATAAAGTACATTTTAGATCTGTCATGTCAAAGAGGCATTGAAAAGCAAAAACGGTTGTACAGAACCCATAAATATTTTTAAACAAATTGTGGGTTACATACAACCATTTTCCTTCGATCATTCCTCTTTGTTTAACAAAATGTGCAACCATAACCTGTAAACAGTTCAATTCACTGAATGTTAAAGGCCTTCCTTTTAATTCCGGTTCTCTTATCGCTGGCGCTGCTGACTTGTGCCCAGGATACCACGTCAGTTGCATTTTCAGAGGATACGAGCGGCATTGAAGATCAGCGTTTTATCGACCGGTATGAAAACGTATTTATGACAAAAATCCCTACCAGGCGGATGTTCAAGCTGGGTTATACGGCCTCCACTTACAAAGGGATTGGACTTACTGCTGCATTTGAATACAAGGTCTTTCCTTTTTTGTCACTGGAAGCTGCTGTTTACTCCCGGGCAGCCCGGGAAGGTGATGGTATTTACATGGAAAATGTATTCCGGCAATTAAGCGGTGAGAATTTATTTGTAAGCGGCGGCAGCCGGTGGTACCCTAATATGAGAAAAAGGATTGTCCGTCAGCAAAGTGCCAACAACTTAACCGGAAGCTATGTGTCGGTTTTATATGAAAGATCGCTGGCTGCCATACAAGATGGACGGGTACGGGATCATTTCAGTTTGACCTATGGATTTCAAAGCCGTTTTCTGGCGAACGGTTTTCTGGATTTCTCTTTGGGGATGTATTACTTGCGACCATTCCCGCAGTGGTTTACGGTGGGTTCAGTGCCATCAAGGTTCAATATGAATAATCTTGTTTTTGCGTCCAGATCGTTAATCGGACTCGCATTTGGGGACTGGAAGAGAACAGATAGGGGACCACTATGTGATATTCTACATTGTGACTACATGGTCAGACAGCATTTCAAAGTAAGGTTACCAGAGCTGAATATCGGCATCCAGGTCCAGTCAGCAAGGCTTGAAGTTGGATATGAAAGAAAAATGGGCAAAAGTCCTTTTTCAGTGAATCTTGGTTTCAGGTCTGAGAATAATCAGTTTGAAGCCCGCTATACTTCACGGCAGGGTTTAACCGAATTTGATGGCCAACTCCGGTTTTACTACCTTCAAAAAAGTCAGATAAGAAAAGGAAAAGCATCGGACAACCTTTCCGGACTGTATGCAGGGCCGCATCTTGGATACCGATGGACCTATGAATACTTTAATCACAGGAGAAATAAATTGCTGCGGGAACCCATAGCAGGGTTAACAGCGGGATACCAGCAGCGCTTGTTTAACAAGCTATACTTTGATTCAGCCCTGAGCATGTCTGCAATAGGTTTTTATCAAAGCGTATTCAAGGTCAGATACGGCGAGTTAAATGCAAAAGCCGGGGTTGGTTTTGCTTTCTGATCTTTAATTGCTGACTCAATAGTTTTCTTGGTAACAATTAACCCATTTATCTTGATAAATGCAGTGTTATTGTAAGGCTATTTCAGTGTAATACACGTTGTTGTATAATTAACATTATGTCCAATAAGCAAGCACACAGATTTAAACATCATTATCTTTGATGTAATTGCATGCTAGTTAAGCTAGTTGGTGAGTGAATACGTGAGTAAGAGATTTGAAAGGCTATAAAACTTTGATTAATAGGAGGTTACCTAAATAGGTATAATCCTGACGGCATCACTTCAAGAAAAAACAAAAAGCATTAAAAGCCTGCGAATCAAACGATTGCAGGCTTTTTTCTTTGCCGATATACTGTTGCTACTAAAGCCTTCAAACTATTGACAAATACAAAGAGACCATTCTGTTTGCGAGTTGCGGGTTGGTGCTGCCTGTATCGAGTAATCAAAAGATGAATGATTATCTGAAAGAGATTTTCGTAATCTGTGGGATTACTAAGATTCTCAATTCACAGGTTGCCAGGCATACCTTGGCCACAACCGTAACGCTGCAAAATGGTGTGCCGATTGAGACTGTTTCTAAAATGCTTGGGCATACGAACATTCGCACTACGCAGATTTTTGGGAAGATTCTGGATACAAGGTTAGCGAGTATATGCAGGCTTTGAAGGGGCAGCTTTCCAAACGATCGGGCACGGAAGGTTAGCGCCGCACCTTCTCTCTCACGACCCCTCCGATTTGTTAGAGCGGATCGCGAGAGAGAAGGTGAAACAAGGACGAAATTTAAAAGCAAGATTACTCGATAATGGGTCTTCGTGGTAGTAGGCTTTTGATCAGCTCGTCATCTACTATGTTAAGCTTTAAAATAGCGATTTGCTTTATTAATAGCTCCTGCCGATTTTTCTCCCGCACCATTAAATAGTCTGATTCAATACGAGATTCGCACAATGGATCATTGCTATTAAAATCATCGCGCACCTGAATAAACATATCGACTGTATCCCTAGCGCATACTGCCACATTGACGACCGATTCTAAATCCTGCGATTTTATATATTCGAGAGTGTATGAAACGGCAGTGCCAGCATCTAATGCCTGAGAACAAGCAATATCTGGGAAATCTTCTGTGTCGGGAATGACCAAGTCAACAGCATCGATCAAATCCTGAACTTGCCGCGCAGAGTACGGATTGTCCTCTTTAAGAATTATAAAAATTTCATCAATTGCTTGTTGGATTACCTGAGGGCTACCCCAATTGAAAGTCTTGGCAAAGAACTCATAGTTTGGATAAAGATGGACGCACGTTATAGCGCTGAATAGTAACTGGCCCTTCTTGGATAATGTACCTAGGGCGGTTCGTATGTCTATTTGAAAAGTATCCATATCTATTCTAGTGCAGGCTGCTTCAATGTAAACACGCGAAATCTACAATAATATCTTTGAACTATTAGGAAGCATATACCATCGTCTTATCACTTTTCTTATTCCTTCCAAATAGGCTTATTAATTGTGAGAATTCTAATGATTGCCTCTTAACCGCAATGGGCCAGATGTCAGTTTGTGTTACAAACTAATCTGGCCCGCCCAAACGCTCCGAAGTGGCTGGCGGGAGATTTTTATAAATATTCTGAGAATGACAGATAGAGAATGTAAAAATGCGCTTCGCGATAATAGCTTTTGTTACGTCTATTAAGTAACGTAGTGTAACGAATTGCATAGCAATTATTAATCGCTGATATTTATAGAAGTTCTCCCTAAACTGGCCTTGCATGAGATTGAAAATACCCTTTACTATGTTCCTGCTGCTTGCAGTATGTATTGCGGCAATGGCACAGAAAACGTCATTAGAAATGTCATCAGGAAAGATTATAGACACCACTGCGACATTCAGCTGGTTTAAGGCCGAGGTCGCCAAAATTGGGCTGGAAGATTTAATGAATTCAAAAGACAAACTTCGCTTTCGCTTCTGGTGTAAAAATCAGTTAGTCGAAATATGGAGTGGCGGTGAGAATACATATCTTGGTAAACTGATAAGTTACACATCTAAGTATGATCCGAACGCATACTTGAATCCAGGAAAAGAGGAAAAGATTTTGACTAAGCATCTTGCCATTGACACAATTGTAGCAAAGCGAATTTACGAGCGAGCGATAGATATCGCGCTTTTCGATATTCCGGCTCAAAAAAAAATTAAAGGCTGGAAACAAGGAACAGATGGTTATAGCGTGTCACTAGAATTCGCAAGTCCATTAAGGTATAGTGTGAAGTATTACTGGTCGCCAAACTTTCAGGTTGCAGTGCCAGAGGCTAAATTAATTACTGAATTTGAAGCCTTCACAGAAACAACGTTAGGAATGCGCGAAAAATGGGCTGCGTTTATAGAAGGACTTCCCAAGGGCTGTTATCATACTGGTGGTATTGCCGTCGTGTGCAATAGCAAAAATGCTTCTCGAAAAGTGCGCAGGGCGAATTAACATTTTCCTATCTTTACCTGAATTGCAAGCCTGTCACCACAATTTGGTGAGTGACAAGGTGAGTAAAAGATTTGACAGGATACAGGTAATTAATAAGTAATTTGTTACCTCAAAAAGTATAATCCCAGCGGCATCACTTCAAGAATAACAAAAAGCATCAGGAACCTACAAATCAAATAGTTGCAGGTTTTTTTTTGTCTCTGCTATACCAAAACGTTCAATATTCTCAAAGTTTTGCCTTGTTAAGAAAATAACCCCTATCCAATATGGCATAAGCAAGGTGATAGCCGGGATATAGGACACATAGTTGGCAATGGCAAGCGGCGCTGCGAGGTTGGCGGGTAGTAGATTTAATAGCGCGCCCAAGTAACAGAAGAAAATGTAAACAGAACTTGCAAGACGACTGAGATGGCCAGCTCTGCTTAACGCATAAGCGAACACTGCTGTGACTAAGTAGATCAATGTTACTTCAATCATTCTTACAGCTGTGAAGGCGGTGGATACTGTTTGAAGCCAGTCGGGCTTGGCGGGCGCCCCTGGTTGGGAATATTTCACAAATACATTCGTCAGAAAAAATCCCCAGTAGATCATGTTTGCGATGAAAAGGGGAAGTGCTATTACAAACATCGTCTTGCCGACCTTTGCGAAACGCACACCCGGGCCGCTTCTAAGCATATCATACATTCTCAAAAAACCGACTGTGGTGAACGAACCGCTCACGATCAGAATGCAGTATCGCAATTGCTGCCCCAGGCCAGCACTGCCCATCCCTCGGCAGTTCCGGGCGGCGGCCCCATTCCGGCAAAGACTGAGATTGGCACCCAGGACAGGATTAAGGGCCATGGGATGCCGCGAACAGTCTCACTTTTTGCATCTCCCAGCGTCCTCACAGGCAGGGATATGAGCAGCATATTCAGGAACCACCTCGGCAGGTAAACCCAATGGGATTGGTGCCCAAAAACGAAAGCCATCACAGTCACCATGACGGGAACGGCAAGGAGGAAGATGTAGCTGAGTTTTTGTGGTAGGGTTTTCATTAACGTTCCGTTTGTCAGGTTTAGCAAGATATGAGAGGGGTGAGGAGAATGCTAACAGTAATATTTAGGTACAAGGAGTCAGCTAGGGATTATAGAAAAGGGTATTACTGGCTTATCCAATTGTAGTATTGAGTTTTTCCTGCAAAAATGATATTTTTGAAATAAATGATCAGTGCCATGCAACAAACATTTCAGATAAATCCCGCCAATATCAACGCGCAAGTGATTGAGCGTATTCTCGCCACCGCCAAAGCTAAGTTTGGAAGTCGGACGTTTCGATTCATCATTGATGACGAGCCTATCGTTGCCCCCGTTGACCAAAAAGAGCTTTATAAAAAAACGCTTGAATTGCGAGAGTTGTTTAAAGGTGTGCGTGTCCCGGCTGATTTAAATTTGTCCGACCTGGCAAACGAAATGCTGGGTGAATGAACAAAGTCTATTTTGATACAGATGTTCTGATCCATTTGCTTATTTCGCAAGAACGGACAAACGAAAGCTCGCTTACGCACGCTACAAGGACGCCACAGATAATAACCGTTTTTTCGTCTCATTGCTTTGTCTGCAGGAGGTGGCTTACGTCCTGCATCGGTTGGGGCGACAACCAGAAAACATCGAGCGAATGCTCAACACCTTTTTACCATCAGAACCGGCGCCATATGATTTGAGCCAAATGGTGCGGGGCATTGAACTAGCCAAATCAGTTGGTTTTCAAAACATCAGTGATTGCATTCATACAGCAATAGCCGAAGATCACTGTACAGAGTTAGTCACTTTCAACAAATCCGACTTCAAGCGTATTCAAAAGTTTTCTCAGCTGACGATTACAATTCTGTGATTTTTGGTTTATCGGCATAGACTAGGACTGCGCAATTATGATATAAATCATGTAATTGGCCAAGCCGAAAATCCGAACGCAGCCGTAAAGTCGAGATTTACGCAATTAATATTTCGCTCAATTGCGAAAGCTTGGCATGAGCCAGAAGGATTTATCGGAGAAGTTGCAGGTAACACCTCAAACTGTGAATTCCCGGGTGAAAGGGAATAGCAATTTTACAATTGAGACGATTGTGCGGATTGAGGAGGTTTTGGGTGTGGAGTTGATTGGGGTTTAGGTTAAGTGAATAATAGTAATCTCAAAGAAATTTGTCCATACATTTTGAGATCGCGAATGCAAGTCGATTTTCCAACCTTCACCTGATCAATACCCTCTTTAATGGCATTTAACACTTGTGGGTCTGAATAAAAAATATCAGTTTCAGTACCTTTATCAATTGGCTCACCATCGTGATATACATAGGCAGGTATTTGGTAAAGCATTTTCAGAAAGGAGGTTTTCGACTAAGCCGCAAGCCAACCGGTTTTTTCCTTTTGTTAATAGTTTTGGTCAGTCTATGAATTCTCTTTTTATGAGTTTCGTATAAATCTGCCAATACATAATTTAAAATCTCAAATGCGTCTAAAATGTCATTTTTATTTATCGGGTCATTATTGTGGCTTCCAGAGTTTCCAATCCACTTTATAGCCATCACAGAGTCAGCAAATTGAGGATATTTAGTTTTAAAAAACTCTATTCGTTGATGGAGAGAATAAGATTTTCTGCTTCTTGAGGATGTGTATGTTTTTTTAATTTTCAAGTCATCCATCATTTTTTCGACAACAACACGAACTTTATTTGCACATGATGCAGTATCCATCCAATATAAATTGAAGGCACTAATTATTTCCGTACGGATTGCCTCTGGTACTTCATCATTGACCTGAAATATGTGAATTGGAGGATTGAATGTTGTGGGAGTGAGAAATTCATAAATGTCAAATCTTGGCTCACCGGTGTCTTCGTCGTAGTAGTTGTGTTCAATACATCTATAGTGCCCAAGAATCCCAATTTTTCATTACAAGTGGAATTGCTGCAAGTTAATGATCCTGAGAAATAACCTTCCATCCACTCCGGTTCCCAGGCTTCGTGACTGTGGGCACTCTTCGATGACGCTGTCTCGTGCGTTTTAACTTCCTTGCAGTTGTTTGTCAACACTCCCCGTTGACAACTTGGACAAATCCACGCTGGAATATTATCTAATGAAAATTCGTTTAAATAGAGGGTTCTTTTAATTGGCATAAGGCTGATTCAAACAAATAATTTGGCTTAGCAACCGAGTGCCTACCTGTTTGTAGCAGGAAAGATATCAAATTTATTACTCGGCTCGCGCGAGGCGTTCTTAATCAATTATTAGAGCTTTTCCTATGCCTAATATTCAGTGTGTCAACTAGGCTGGTTGCAACACCTTCGGCTCCCAAATCGCACGAATTTTAGAAGCATCCACACGCTTCCTCGCTTGTGCAAGATCATAATTTTTCTGTACGGCTAACCAAAACTCGGCATCCGTGTTAGGGAATGCAGCACCTAATCGAATTGCCATTTCTGGCGATACCGCGGATTTTCCATTGATAATCGCAGACAGCGTTTTGCGGGTTGTTCCCAATATTTTGGCCACCTGCTCAACAGTAAGTTTTTGCCCCGTTTCCTCATAAATCCCGTCAAGGGTTTCTCTAATAAGCTCGCCCGCATGGGCTGGATCAAATAAAGCCATAATAGTCGTCCTGTTTAGTGATAATCTACAAAATCAACATCTGCGGCATTCTCCCCGACAAAACGAAAAATAATACGCCAGTTTCCTGATACCCTGACCGAATAAAACCCTTTTAAATCCCCTTTTAGGGCGTGAAAATGATACCCTACTTCATTCATTTTGTCTGGTGCATTTGCCGCATCTAAACGGGTCAAAATTAGTTTTATTCTGGGAATATGCTGTTGCTGTAACTTTGAACGGTCGCCCCTGGTCGCGTAAAGCTCCAAGCCTTTATGTCGGTAACTTACGATCATAACATAAATGTAACACGGAACGTGTCACGTGTCACTGGATTTTTTATAGTGTGTTTAAAATCTTTACCTCACCTCCCCCCAATCAACCGCTCCAACCTCCCCATCATCTCATCCTTCTCCTTCAACATCCGCTCATACAAAGCAATCTTCTCCTCATGAAGCTGCATTAACTTGTCAATTGGATCCTTTTGTATAGTCCCGTAATTCACAGAGCTTCCGACAGCTTGATCATTGAAAGTAGTGGTAATAATATTGATTGCCTGATTTTCATCAAAATTCCGAATCGCCTCAGCCGGGATTTTCAGAATCGCCGCCACCTGCTCTAAAATATCATTATCAATCTTTTCCCTCTGTTCAAGTAGCGAAATCTTTTGCTGGTTCCAATCTTCGCCGAGCTCAAATGCCATTGCGTCTTGTTTCAGGCCGAGAAGCTCCCTGAATCTCTTCAAGTTGCGCCCTTCGTGGATCTTCGGATTGGAGGTAGTATGTGCCATGTGGAAAGGGTGTTTGGTTAAAAAAAGCAATTTATATAAATCTCCCGGGAAGTGCCCGGATATCTTACCGACAATCGATGTCAGTTACTCGGACATTGATTGCGTCTTGCCAGGGACCTGTTATTTTGGAACGTTGCTAACCTGGCACCAAAATAGATAGCAGGCTGTTGCTGATACGCGATGAATATCTAGCTAGAATATGCTGAAAACTCAAACCCTGGACGCCTTTTACGCATTTAAATTCGACGATGCACCGCCGGAACCAGGCGCGGGGGACTTTAATGTTTTTCGACTGGATCTTTCCGATGGGCTTTCCCATACCATGCCCTATGCCCGCTACGATTTCTACAAGATTATGCTGATCCGAGGCAGGCACCGCTGCCATTATGCAACCAAGAGCATCGAGTTCGATGGCAGTACGCTTCTGTTTTTCAATCCTGCGACGCCTTACAGTTTTGAACGGCTGGATACCGACTCGACCGGGTTTTTTTGCATTTTTAAAGAAGCCTTTTTCATAGAAAATCTGAGAAATGGCATCGGTCACCTGCGGATGTTTGAGCCTGAGAATAAGTCGGTGTACCATTTGGATGAAAGGCAGGATCAGGAAGTGGCCGCGCTGTTTGAGAAAATGCTGAATGAGGTTCATTCAGATTATCGTTTCCGGTTTGATCTGATACGAAACCATGTGTCCGAACTCATCCATTTGGCATTGAAAATGATGCCTGACGAGCAGTTATACCAACATCCCGATACCAATGCGCGGATTACCTCGATTTTCATAAAGCTGCTTGAAAGCCAGCTTCCGATTCAATCCAAGGATCAATGCATATGGATGCGGTCAGCGGGAGATTTTGCCGACAGGCTTTCCGTGCATGTAAACCACCTGAACCGCGCTGTCCGCACGGCTACCGGAAAGACGACGACAGCCCACATTGCCGAGCGCATCGTCGCCGAAGCCACCGCATTGTTAAAGCATACGGATTGGAATGTGTCCGAAATCAGTTATTGCCTCGGTTTCGCGCAGCCAGCCCATTTTGCCTATTTTTTCAGGAAACAAACCAAGCTTACGCCCAGCGCCGTGCGGGATGTTTGAATTTCGATAGCATCCGTTTGATCCTGGTAATGCCCGGGCTGGATGGGCATCCTACTTTTGCCATATCAAGATACGGGATATGGAAAACAGAAAAACATGGTTTGTCACAGGCGCTTCAAAAGGCCTGGGATTGACATTAGTGAAGCAGTTATTACAGGCAGGGCACCAGGTAGCGGCTACTTCCCGCAACACAGCCAGCCTCGTTGAGGCAGTCGGCTTTCAGGGCGATGCATTTTTACCATTAAGTGTGGAACTGGGCAGCGACGAAAGTGTCGCGGCTGCCATCGGGCAGGCGGATCAGCATTTCGGCCGGATCGACGTGGTGGTCAACAATGCCGGTTACGGCATCGGCGGGAGTATGGAAGAGCTGACGGACAAGGAAGTCCGCGATAGTTTTGACATCAATGTATTCGGTACGATTAATGTCATCCGCCACGTTTTGCCTGTGATGCGCAGGCAGGGATCGGGTCACATCATCAACATTTCTTCGATCGCTGGTATTGCCCCGAGTGCAGGGTGGTCCATTTACGGCGCCGCCAAGCACGCAGTGATCGGCCTGACCGAAGTGCTGGCCGACGATGTCCGTCACCTCGGCATCAAAGTGACGCTGGTGGCCCCCGGCGCTTTTCGCACAAACTTCAACAATCCGGATTCGCTGGTATTGTCGCAGCGCAAAATTGATGCTTATTCGGAAGTACGGTCCTTGCAGGAAAAGTTTGCGGCCAAGAGCGGCACGCAGCTAGGCGATCCAGCAAAAGCTGCAAAGGCCATGATTGAAGTGACCGAAATGGCACAGCCACCTTTGTATTTACTTTTGGGTAGCGACGCTTATGCGCGAGCATTTAGTAAAATGGACCTTCTTTCGTCAGCCTACAAGCAATGGGAAGCATTGACGAAGTCGACCGATTTCGATTGATAGGTTAAGCACTAAAATAGTCTGAGACGATTTCCCCGGAAAGGATTACTGCTTGATTTTAAAAGTATTGAAGATACCTGTAACATCATAAGCAGTCCATTTTCATTATTAATCAAAGACTATAAGAAACTCGATTTGTCTGGGGAAACGCTTATTCAGAAGGTAGACTTAAAGCCACCTTTGCTCGGCAATTAACCAACAAAAATCCCGTTTGTAAACCATTTTGGTTAGCAAACGGGATTTTTCTAATCAAGTAAGTGCAGTTGGAACCGCTTTCCATAACATCCGAAACAGCGCTGTTTATCACACTTAAATTCATTGGTGAGAAGTAAGCTTTGCTACTCCTAAACCTTTCATTATTATGGAAAATGAGGGAATGTGGTTTATAACAAAGCATTTGGCTACAAAGACGTTGAAAACAAGGTTCCCGCAGCTGTGGATGATCACTATATCCTGTTTTCTCAAACCAAAGCTGTAACGACCATACCTTTTATGACGCTGGTGGAGAAAGGCCTGGTTCCGGTGGATGATCCGGTTTCTAAATATTTCCCCGGGATCTCCGATCAGGTGGCGACAGCTAGTAAAGAGGATGGAGCTTATCAAATTTTCAAATAGTCAAGTAAGCCATTGACGCTTACACATTGCCAAATCATTCAAGCCATCTTATGTTATTAAAAACACCCAATTTTCATTACAGTAGCGCAATCATGAAGCCCGTGCAACTTTGTGCTGCATTGCTGAGCTTGCTTTTAAATACTGAAACTTCCTTTGCACAAACACCTAAAAAACCCGAAAGCAACCGGTTCGCCAAAGTGGTTCTGGGGCAAAGGCTTGAAGAGCCCATGCAGTTTCAGGTTTTGAAAGATGGAAGGGTGCTCTATGCGGAGCGAAAAGGCAAGTTGAAGGTGTTCGACCCAAAGTCGCAAGCCATGGAAACAGTGGCTGAGTTTGCCGTCAGCACAAAATATGTAAACAAGGCAGGCGAAGTGACCGAGGGTGAAGATGGGATGCAGGGCGTGATCCTGGATCCTGATTATGAGAAAAACCATTGGATTTACATTTACTATTCATTGGCTGGCGACGAGGCCAAAAACGTGCTGGTGCGCTATGAATGGCATGGTAAGGAATTATCGGAAAGTTCTAGAAAGGTGATGCTGGAAGTACCGGTGCAGCGTGAGGAATGCTGCCACGTGGGCGGAGGGATGCTTTTTGACAAAGACAAGAACCTGTATCTGACTACGGGTGATAATACATTTTCCCGTGCTTCGGACGGTTTCGCACCCCTGGACGAAAGACCCGGAGAATCACCCCGGGATTCGCAAAAATCGTCCCCAAATACGAATGATTTAAGAGGGAAAATCCTGCGTATCCATCCCGAACCGGACGGTAGCTACACCATTCCAAAAGGCAATCTTTTTCCTCCGGGAACGTCGCAGACTAAACCCGAAATTTATACCATGGGCAACAGAAACCCGTGGCGGCCCACAATCGATTCGAAGACGGGGTGGCTTTACTGGGGAGAAGTCGGCCCGGACGGGTCCCGCGACGACATCGAAAAACGCGGCCCGCAATCATACGATGAATTCAACCGCGCCAAAGGGCCGGGATTTTACGGATGGCCGTATTTCGTAGCCAATAACAAGGCTTACGTGAAATATGACTTCGCCACCAAAATTTCCGGGGCGCCCTTTGATCCTGCACATCCGGTCAACAATTCTCCCAACAGCTCCGGCTTAAAAGAGCTTCCTGCTGCACAGCCGGCATTTATCTGGTATTCCAAAGCGCAAAGTCAGGAATTTCCGCTGATGGAAAGTGGCGGAAATAGTGCGGTAGGCGGGCCGGTTTTCAGAAAAGATGATTTCAAAAATGCGTCGCGACTATTCCCGGAATATTACGAAGGAAAATGGTTTATCACCGACTGGGTACGCGGCTGGATCAATGTGGTGGAAATGGATGCAAACGGCGAATACAAATCCATGGAGCGCTTTCTGCCTGATCTGAAATTAAAAGGGCCGATCGACATGAAGTTCGGGCCTGACGGTGACCTGTATGTGCTCGAATATGGAAACGGATATTTTAAAGATAACCCGGAGGCCGAACTGATCCGGATTGAATACAACAGCGGAAACAGGAAACCATTGGTAGAAGCATCAGCCAGCAAAACGGCAGGCGCACTTCCCATGCAGGTTACGCTGTCTTCGGAGGGCACGAAAGACTTTGACGAAGACGACGCGCTGCAATATGAATGGGTGGTGAGAAAAAACAATGCGGTTTTCAAAACATTGAAAGAGGCTGATCCGTCCATCACTTTTACTACGCCGGGCACATATCAAGCAACCCTGACTGTCACGGATAAAGCCGGGGAGAAGAATTCCAAATCGGTTGAAATCAGGGCTGGTAATGAACCTCCGGTGGTAGATTTTAAGATAACAAAAGGAAACTCCACTTTCTATTTTCCTGGAAAAAGCATCCAGTATGAAGTGCTTGTAAATGATAAGGAAGATGGAAGTCTGGCAAACAAGAAAATATTGCCTTCGCAGGTTTCTGTTAGTACCAACTATTTGTCAGAGGGCTTTAATCTGACGAGGATTGCGCAAAAGCAAATGAGCGTAGATGCTTCTGCGCAATACGCAACTGCGATTTCGCTGATTAATAATGGCGATTGCAAGGCTTGTCATGCCATTAATGAAAAGGTACTGGGACCTTCATTTACGGCAGTTTCCGCGAAATACAAGGGTGATCCAAATGCAGTAGCAAGCTTGTCCAAAAAAATACTAAATGGTGGTTCGGGCGTGTGGGGCGATGCATTTATGCCCGCACACCCTACCATGGCTGAAAGCGACGTAAAAGGGATTGTCCGCTACATTATGAGCTTGTCGGATGCGCCGAAACCGGCCAAAACTTTACCTGTAAAAGGCACCTATACTACGGCTGTTCCCAAAAGTGATACGGAAGGCAGTTTCATATTCCGCGCTGCATATGCGGACCGTGGTACAAAAATGGCGGCCTCGCAATCCTCGGAAGTAACTGTGATTCTCCGGAATCCCATTGTGCCGGTCACATTGGCTGACCAGGTGAAAGACATCAGTTTCAACAATGATAGTACAATAGCATTTGTCAGGAATTCCGGCGCGTCTTTCAGGCTCAAAGCATTGGATCTGACGGGTATCAGGCAAATTGAAGTGGTCCGTGCTTCCGGCCGGAATGCACCGACGCCTCCTGCGGGAACGATCGAGGCGCATGCAGGGAGCGCAGATGGAATGCTGTTAGGTAAGTTTTCGGGTGAATACAGTGATACAATGATTTTTGACATCGCCGCTGGCGCAGCATCTGGTGTAAAAGATGTTTATTTTACCTTTACCGGAGCTCCGATCAGAATCAAGGCTATCTGGTTCGCGGCAGGGGAGTAATTCATTTCAAATCAAATTTTTAAGGTTGTGTATAAGCATATTTTTACCAGTGTTTTTCTTGGAATTTTAGGAACCAGTTCCTTTGCCCAGCAAGCGCCAATCATCATTCCGATAGAAACCAGACAAAATGTTCTGGTGCTGCAAACAGATCGGGAAAACCATTTGGGCATCACCTATTTTGGAAAAAAATTAAGTCAGCCAGCGGAGTACAAACTCATTCCATCGCAGAGCCGTCAACGCGACGGAAATGCGGGCATTTACAATTCGGGTTATACGCCTGCGGGAACCTGGAATGTGTCCGAACCCGCGCTGCAACTGACGCATGGCGATGGAAACAAATCATTGGATTTGATTTATGCAAGCCACAATACGAAAAAGGAAAATGACAATGTAAGCCTGACGAGCATTGTATTGAAAGACCCGGTGTATGCGGTGGAAGTGACGCTTTTTTACAAAATCTATTTCCAGGAAAATGTGGTGGAGCAATGGAGTGTCATTAAAAGCGAAGAAAAGAAATCCATTACGCTTCAAAAGTACGCTTCCGCGAATCTCTATTTCATTGCCAAAGATTATTATCTCACGCATTACAATGGAACCTGGGCCAAAGAAATGAACCCGGAAGAGGAACAATTGACAGCCGGAATCCGGGTGTTGGATTCCAAACTTGGAACACGCGCCAACCTTTATCAGTCGCCTAGTTTCTCCCTTTCATTTGATAAACCTGCCACGGAAACCGAAGGAAAAGTTTTATTAGGAACATTGGCCTGGACTGGCAATTTCAAGATGGAATTCGAGGTTGATTCTTACCATAATTTGCGGTTGATCGCCGGAATCAATCCCTATGCATCAGAATATCCGCTGACTTCAAAACAGGAATTCAAAACGCCTTCTTTTATTTATACATTCTCAGAAAATGGGAAAGGAGAAGCCAGCCGTAACCTGCATAACTGGGCCAGAAAATATCGCGTGCTGGATGGCGAAGGCACCCGAATGACGCTTTTGAACAACTGGGAAGCCACTTACTTTGATTTTAACCAGGACAAACTTTCTGAGCTTTTCAAAGATGGGAAGAAGCTGGGCGTTGACCTGTTTTTGCTGGACGATGGCTGGTTTGCCAATAAATATCCAAGAAATGGTGACGGGGCCGGTTTGGGAGATTGGCAGGAAAATGTCAAGAAGTTGCCCAATGGAATTGGTTATCTGGTCAAGGAAGCACAAAAAACGGGAATCAAATTCGGGATTTGGGTGGAACCTGAAATGGTCAATCCAAAAAGTGAATTGTATGAAAAACATCCGGATTGGGTGATCAAACAGCCGCAGCGCCCGGAACATTATATGCGAAATCAGCTCCCGCTGGATTTGTCCAATCCCGAAGTACAGGATTTTGTTTATGGCATTCTGGATCAACTTTTTACCGAAAATCCGGTGATCGCCTATATTAAATGGGATTGCAATGCGACCATGTTTAATGCGTATTCCGCCTACCTTGAAAAAAGCAAGCAAAGTCAGGGCAAGCTTTATGTGGATTATGTAAAAGGGTTATATAAAGTTCTGGAAAAATTGCGTGCTAAATATCCCAAAGTCCCGATGATGCTTTGCTCCGGCGGAGGCGGTCGCGCTGATTACGAAGCGCTGAAATATTTTACAGAATTCTGGCCGAGCGATAATACCGATCCTTTGGAAAGGGTCTTTATGCAATGGGAATATTCGTATTTCTTTCCCGCTATTACCATGAGTGCGCACGTGACGGATTGGGGCAAACAACCCTTAAAATTCCGTACCGATGTGGCCATGATGGGTCGGTTGGGTTATGACATTGTGGTCAGTCATCTGAATGAAAAGGATTTGCAATTCAGCCAGCAAGCTGTTGTGAATTACAATGCTATAAAAGATATCATTTTCCAGGGCGATCTTTTCCGATTGGTTGACCCCAAGAAAAATGATTACGCCGCGCTGATGTTTGCTGCAAAAAACAAATCCAAAGCGATTCTATTTTCTTACCTGGTTGGAAACAGAAATGGAGACGGCTCCGACACGCCGATCAGATTGGAAGGATTGGATGCAGCAAAAAACTATAAAGTAAAAGAATTGAATCTGTATCCCGGAACGAAATCGGCTATCCAGGAAGATCAGGTTTATTCCGGGGAATATCTGATGACTGCTGGGTTTAATCCGGTTGTGAATGCGGGGAGAGCAAGCGTGGTGATTGAAATTGAGGCAATGTAGGGTGCTAATTTTTTGAAGAGTTGTTGATGATAAATCTTGCGCTATGAACCTGAAAAACATATCAATAACACTTTTAACACTCGCCCTTTCGCTTACCCTGCGAGTGACCGTTGATGCACAGACATCCGAAGAAAAGCCACTCTGGCCGTCGGGCATCAAAGATAATCCCGTGAAATATACGGGCGAGGAGGTGGTGGATTTCGATGTAAATCCGCAGTCACTTTCCAAAAAGAACCGCGTCTTTCGCAAGGTATCCAATCCGACATATGTGCTTCATCTGCCGCCGCCCGGAAAGGAGACCGGGGTCGCCGTAGTGATCTGTCCCGGCGGCGGTTTTGTAGATAACTGGTTCGATCGGGAAGGCACAGACCTGGCGCTTTGGCTGAAAGAGCGGGGCGTGGCATCCTTGGTTTTAAAATATCGTCTGAATACCAGGGACAGCACCAAAAACTTTGTAATATCCAGAGATACCTATCTTGAAGCTGCATTCGATGACGCCAGGCAGGCCATCATTACTTTGCGAAAAGATGCATCCAAACTTAAAATCGATCCCAACAAAATTGGCATAGCAGGTTTTTCGGCTGGTGGAACATTGGCGGTAGAACTCGCCACAGCAGACGAAGGCAGTAAGAGCACCGGCCAGGTTAGCTGGAAACCCAATTTTGCTGGTCTTTTTTATGCTGCATTTCTTAAAAATTATTCGGTTACAAAGGAAAGTTGTCCACCCATTTTTATCATCAATGCCCACGATGATAAGTTGACCACGGCCGCCAAAAGTGTTGACTTTTATTCATCCTTGCTGAAAGCAGGAATCCCGGCTGAAATGCATATTTACAACAAAGGTGCTCACGGATTCGCCATGGATTTTACAAAAGGAGAAACCCTGAAATACTGGCCTGACAGTTTTGTTGGGTGGTTAACGGATATTGGGATGATTCAGAAGAAGTGAGTGTTTTTAGCTGGGTACAATAAACTTTTACGGCTGGAAGCACAAGTATGAACAGCCATGGGCGTACGCTTCCGATAGATTTTATTCTCCCCATCTAAACAATGTGGTTCCTCAATTCAAGGTACAAGCACAACCTTGCCGTAAGCCGTCCGCGATTCGGCTAATTTCATGGCGGCTGTGATTTGGGTCAAGGGAAACCGGGCGGCAATTTGCGGTTTGAGTACTCCGCTGGCCAGCAATGTCGTGAGCGCTGCAAAACTGTCTCTAAGCTGCCCTTGAAATTTTTCGGTGCCTTTTCCGTCCCAGATATTGTAGAAATAAGCTTTGCGACCATTAGGCAGCATGTTCCACCACGCTAATTGTACCAGCACTTTTACAAACGGCATCAGGACATTGCCGGTTTCCTTTAATTCCGAGGCAATGGCATAGCAAACCAGCACGCCGCCTTTGGCAAGCAGGCCAAAAGATCTGGCAAAGCTTGCGCCGCCCAGATGGTCAAACACGGCATCGACACCGCCGGGTGCAAGTTTTAGTACGCTCCCAGCCAAATCCGTATCATTATAGTCTATGGGTTCCACACCTTGTGCCCGCAACGCTTCATGGTGACGGGGTGAGGCAGTTCCAATTACCCGGACGCCAGCATGAAGGGCCAGTTGTGTGAGAATTGTTCCGACGCCACCATTGGCACCGTGAACGAGGATCGTCTGTCCGCGCTGGATCCGGGCTTTGTTATGCAACATTTGCCAGGCCGTAATGCCGTTCACAATTAATGTTTCAGCTTCGAGCGGATCAATATCTTCTGGTATAGGCAACAGGTCGATGGCGGAAAGCAGCGTGTAACTTGCCCAGCCGCCGGTTTTTGTCAGGGCCACAACGCGTTTGCCCAGTAAAGCGGGATCAACGCCGGGGCCAGTTGCGGCTACTGTGCCAACCAGGTCATAACCCGGAACGAAAGGGAATTTGGGCTGCTCATAATACCTGCCGCGACGCATGGACTGCTCGGCAAAACTGATGCCGCTGGCTTCCACTTTTACACTTACCTGACCGGCAGCAGGGGCATTAAGCACACGGGTTTTAACCAGGAAACCCTCCGGCTCAACGATACCCGGCATGATTACTTCGGTCGTGTTAAAGCTGGTTTGCTCTGAATTTGTAATGTTTTGGAGATTACCGGTATTAACCTCCATACTGTTTCCATTTTTTGTTAAGGATTCCATATTTGCTGCTGTGATTTGATCGAACAGTACAAATGTATAGGCACGGAACCTTGGAAAATTGTAAGAAAACGAAATGCAGGTAAGTTAAAGCTGGTCCGGATAAGTGTCGGCAACCACGCAGAAACTTCCATTATTTAAGTTTTTGATAAACTGCTGAGGCGCAATGCCCAGGAAATATTGGAAGTCTTTAATCAGGTGGCTCTGGTCATGGTAATCGTGCTTTTCGATCAGATCAAAAATAGCGATCTTCTGATTGCTCCGGGCGAGGATATAGGCAATCACTTCTTTAAAGCGCAAAAAGCGGAGCAGCTCTTTCACAGAATAGCCGGTATGCTTTTGAAATTTCAGCTGGATACTTCTTTCCGAAAGACGGGTATCAGCCGCGATGGCCTTAATGGGGTCCACACAAGGGTCGAAAAACTGGGCAAGGTTACTGATCACCGTCTGTATCACCTGATCATTTTCTTTTAAAAGGGCTACGGCAGACTGTTTAAGTAAATGTACTCTTTGCTCCGTTTTGGGCTGGGCTGCCAATTCTTCCCAAAGCAGATTAAAACGAACATCATCTGTTAAAATCTCCGAACCTGTGAGGCGCTCGCCGGTCAGTCCGGTTAACGGCATACCAAACAGGCGCTGAAAACCATTAAACTTGAAGTTAACAACGATGGCGTCTGCTCCGGGCCGCAGCTCATAGTTCAGCATCTGGCGGAGCGGCCCGATGACAGCGGTACGGCTGATCACCTGGGTTTCCAGCGGATGATTGTGAAAGGAAATGCGTGCAGGTACTCCAAAATTAAATACCAGCATCATTTCCAGATTGGGACAAACATGTTGAGTGACAGCATCTCCATCGGAGGTAACCGACATGTGATAGAAGCTATTAATCACGTCTTCGAGCGGTGCTTCCGCCAAAAACAGGGCTTCGTTTAGATCCGTTTGTTCCATGGCTTTTGTGTTTTCCGGCAATAGCGGGATTCACGATCATACTTTGTTTGCTTATCAAATTTAATGAAAGTCGGCTGTCATAAAGTAAACAAATATGCGGAGTAACTGGAAACCTGGTTTGGACATTGGAATGATTCAAAAAAGTGAAATTCTTCTGCTGATTCGCCCACAAGGACAGTAAATTGCGCCCATCATGGATCTAAGTTCTTTCGGCACAGATTATTCGTTTGCCCTGCTCATCGCATTAAGCTCGCTGGCTTTTGTAGCCGGATTTATCGATGCCGTGGTAGGAGGGGGAGGCCTGATACAGATCCCGGCGCTCCTGATCGCATTTCCCGATAAGACAGTCGCGACGCTTTTTGGCACGAACAAAATCGCCGCCATTTCAGGAACATCTGTGGCGGCATACCAATATAGCAACCGCATCAGGTTCGACTACCGCCTTCTCGCTGTGGTCAGTCTGGCCGCTTTTACCGCTTCATTTCTGGGTGCCCGAGTTGTCAGTATGGTAAGAGCAGATGTTTTACGGCCTGTGATTCTGATCATTCTAATCGTGATGCTGATTTATGTTTATACCAATAAAAACCTGGGCGCGGCACAAACACGCGTACTTCCATTCGCCAAACAATTGTTAATAGGATCACTGATCGGCCTGGTAGTTGGTTTCTACGACGGATTCTTCGGCCCGGGCACCGGAAGTTTTCTGATCCTGGGTTTTGTCGTGCTGCTGCGGTTTGATTTCTTAACCGCATCGGGTTATGCAAAGCTCATCAACTGTGTCACCAATATTTCAGCATTGCTGGTTTTTATCCGTAATGGAAATTACTTACTAGGTATTGGGCTAATGATGGCTGTTTTTAACATTGCCGGTAATGTGATCGGAAGCCGAATGGCGTTGCGTGAAGGAAATGGATTTGTACGGAAGATATTTTTGATTGTTGTTTCGCTGATGATCCTTCGGTATGGCTATGATGTCTTAGGAGAAATTTAATCTGAAACTATTTGTAACACCTATTAATTTCTGTTTGAATCCGGTTAGTTTAAGAAAGGTGAGGCATGAAATGGCAGTCCAACACCTACACGTAAAAATAAGTCTTGATACCGGGATTGCGTTTTATATCCAGCTTGTCTAGCTCGCCTGCAACAGATTTTCAATCAATGGTAATGCGTCAAAGATTTACCATTGGAACCCGGGCTTTCAATAAAGATTTTCATGAAATACAGTTGAACGCAATTATTTGTTTTACAAAACAAATTCAATGCATTGCTTTGCAAAGTTTCTTGGATCGCTAAACCAAGGATCATGGCCAGCAACGGCAAAGGTAAGCTTCCCCACGATGACCCGGCTAGGAATATCTTTTTTTAGGAGCCAGGGTGACAATCAGCCGTCGCAAGTCCTTCACATGATCCTGCCATGTGTAGCTGTCGCCACCCTCACTTTTACCACAGCCTCTTTGATCGTAGTAAATGATCGTAGCACTTTCACAGGCTACCTGCCTAGTGACGACCATCTGCGAACCAAAAATATATAATTTATTTATATGTATAAAAATTATTAATATTGGCGACAAATAAAATTCTGACGTAGACATTTTACTAATGCTGACCTTCGCCCTCATTCGTAATCAGTTTAAAACGGCTAGCCGCCACCTGTTAAAAGAACGGCAGTTTTCGCTGCTCAATACCATTGGTCTGTCTAGTGGCCTGGCATCAGCTTTGTTGATTGGGTTATGGGTTCATGATGAATTTGCTTTCGATAAATTTCATGAAAAAGACAGTCGGCTCTACGAGGTCATGATCCATGAAAAAATTGGCGATGGCATTGCAACTACAAATAGTACCGGTGAATATATTGGTGAAACCATCCTGAACACGATGCCGGAGGTCGAAACAGCCGTAATGACAACGCCTGCGGCCTGGTTTCAACGGTTTAGTATATCGTATGGTAGCAATACGGTAAGCGCTATCGGAAATTTTGCAAGTAAGGATTACTTCCATGCCTTTTCTTTTCCCTTAGTTCAAGGGAATAAGCAAGAGGTTTTGACTAATAGAAAATCTATCGCGATCTCTGAAAAGCTGGCTACCCAGCTATTTCATTCTCCCGAACGTGCAATGGGGAAAGTCCTGGAATGGAAATGGCAAGCTTACTCCGAAAAGTGTTTGATCAGTGGTGTTTTCAAAAACTTCCCAAAGAATTCTTCTCAACAATACGACTTTTTGCTGTCGATGGACGCATGGAACCAGATCGTGCCACCTGGTACTACCCAATCGGCTGGTGGGCCTTTCGACAACTTCATTGTTTTGAAAGAAGGAGCAGACATTCGTTTATTGAATAAAAAAATAGCGGCTCTCGCCAATACCAATTTTAACGACCCCACCTCGCGATTCTTTTTACGTAAATATTCGGATGCTTACCTGTTTGGAAGTTACCAAAATGGTGTGCAGGCGGGCGGCAAAATCACTTATGTGCGACTTTTCACGATAGTCGCAATCATAATATTGATCATTGCATGTATCAATTTCATGAACCAGTCTACCGCGAAGGCCTCTATGCGAATTCGAGAAGTAGGTGTTAAAAAAGCCCTTGGAGCAGGACGGTCTACCCTCATAGTTCAATTTTTAAGTGAATCGCTGATCCTGAGTTTTTTGGCGCTCATCATTGCCCTATTGATCACCTGGGCATTGCTTCCCGTTTTTAATAACATAACTGGTAAAGACCTTCCGCTCCAACTTGAACTAGGAGGACTTGTGACAATACTCGGAATTGCATTCGTGATGGGATTGCTCGCTGGGAGTTATCCTGCATTCTATCTTTCGAGGTTTAATCCCGCATTCTCCTTAAAAGGTGGGCTCACCAATTCATTTAGCGAGCTGATACTCAGAAAAGGACTAGTAATTTTCCAGTTTACGGTATCAGCTGTGTTCATTATTTCGGTATTGGTAGTGTATCAACAGATCCATTTCTTACAGCATAAAAACCTGGGGTATGATAAAGACAATGTTATTTATTTCGAAATGGAAGGACGTGTAGCTATGCAGGGAGAAGCCTTCCTGTCGCAATTAAAAAACCTACCAGGAGTCATAAATGCTTCGAGCATTCAGCAGAAGATTATTTTACCTGATATGCTGCCTGGAAATGGATCCGGCGTACGCTGGGACGGGAAAAATGCAGATGACAAAATTCGATTTTTTAGAATGCCGGTGAATTTTAATCTGATTGAAACGATGGGAATAAAGATTACTTCAGGGCGTAGTTTTTCGCGGAAGTATGGAGCAGAATCATCAAATATTATTCTCAATGAAGCAGCGGTAAAGGCTATGGAGTTAAGTGAACCGGTTGGGAAGACGGTTATGTTTGGAGACGTAGAAAAGCACATTGTGGGCGTTGCCAAAGACTTTCACTTTAACTCACTACACAACGAGATCCGCCCCTTCATCCTATATCTGTCACCTCAGGAAACAATGTTGGTGATGGCCAAAATAAATGCAGGAAAGGAGCAGGAAACCATTACGCGCATTCAGGATTTTTACAAAACGTTCAATCCGGGGTATTCATTTAATTACCGGTTTCTGGATCACGATTTTCAGGTCCAGTATGCGTCGGAAAAGCTTGTGAATGAACTTGCCCGTTACTTTGCCGTGCTGGCGATTATTATTTCTTGTCTCGGATTATATGGACTTGCAGCTTTTACAGCAAACCGGCGCAAGAAAGAAATTGGCGTACGAAAAGTACTTGGAGCAACGGTTAGTAATGTAGTTTCGATGCTAACCAAAGACTTTTTAATCCTTGCTTTAATTGCAGTTTGCATTGCGTTTCCTGTTGCTTGGTGGTTGATGGATCAGTGGCTACAGACGTTCGCTTATCACATCTACATAAACTATATAGTCTTTATTGGCGCGGCAATTCTTATAATTCTGATAACATTACTTACTATTGGTTATCAATCCTTTACAGCAGCACTTATGAATCCTACTCAGGCGTTGAGAAATGATTAATCAATAATAAAAATTTGAATAACTATTTGGGTCTCACTATCCATTGAATTATTCAGATTGGAGGTAGTATGCGCCATGTGGAAAAGGTGCTTGGTTAAAAAAGCAATTTATATAAATCTGCCGGAAAGTGCTCGGATATCTTGCAGGCATCACTATGTATGTTACCTATTAGTTGTGTTGGGAACAAACCATGATGAAGCCCTGGCGAGTTGACGAAAGGCAATTCGCACAAAGTTTTTGTAAAACTCTCAGTTCCAAAATTTAAACTGCTTTTGAACCCTTTTACAACACCGATAATAAAACTGAGAGTGGCAGGATTTAATCGTTAAATGGCAGTACATACTTATTTTTTCAAAAGTGACATCTTCAAGTAGCCCAAATGAATCTCATCGGCATCTAATTTATCATTCAGTGATATATTAATCCGAAATTTTCCTCTTTGAGTCGGCGGCAATATTTCTTCAATTTCATAAAGCTCGTCGACGTCGATACCGTATTTGTCATCAATATGCGAGCTGGCTCCCGGGGAATGGTTGGTTTGGAAAAACAAGGTTTTTTTCGCCTCTTTGATTGCTGAGGCTTTATCGGATTTTATGGTAAGTAACATGTAATGCTGCTCTTCAAACCTGAATGGCTGGTAACCTCCCAGGTTTATGAAAAACAACTTATTTTTTCTCCCTTCGCCGGGCGCTTCGCTTTTATCTACGGCAACAACCTGAATTTGGAATCCCTCTACCACGGTCACCTCCCGCCAGGCATCGATATGGAGCTTGCCGGAATCAGGCCAGAATGCTTCCATTTCGCCAGCCAGTTCTTTCAGCGAAGTGGCTATTCCAAAAAATACATCGTGTTGTTCCACATGCCTGCCTTCCGGCTTGCAGCCCAGCAGTACCATGAATAGTTTTAATCCCGACATTTTTATAGATTATAAATTCAAAAGCCCTTGATGCAACTCAGCCTGATTTGCCTTTTAAAAGCAATCTTCGGATAAATAAGGATGACTAAGAACCGCATTTTCATCGGAATTCCAGTACCAGCTGATATTGCAAAGCAGCTCTGGGAGATGCTACCTGGTGGAGAATTACTAAAACGCTCTGCATTTACAAATTATCATATTACGCTCCAATTCTTGGGCAAAGTCTCAAACCTGAGCGAAGTGATTGAACAGTTTAAAAGCCTTACTTTCAATTCATTCAAAATTTCAGTTGACGGCATATCCGGATTTTATAAAAAAGGAAAACTGGCCGTGATGTATCTGAGCATATCAGAGGGCAAAGGTGAGGTGACAACGTTGAGCCAGGTGGTCAAATCAACGTTTGCAGCGTACGATAACGATCCAAATCCTGTTTATACCCCTCACATTACTGTTAACAGGAACATTAAAGCAGCTGAATTACAATCTGCCGAGCAGCTGCTGACCTTCAAGTTTGCACAGCCAATTTACTTCGAAGCGTTGCATATCTATCTGTACGATAGCATCAATCTGCGCGATTCTGGCTTGTATGGATGTGTCAGCTCAGTGAGCGCCAACTTGTAATTATTTCTTTGTGTTCACTTGTGCTCAACTGCAAAGAGCCTTTCAAGCATCCGCTTAAAAGGCTCTTTATACGTGTTGGAAGCATTTCTACTCCGAGATCACGACTTTGATGTGCTCTGTAAAGGCTGCTGATTTGATCTGCAAAATATACGTTCCTGAGCTGAGGTGTAAGCTGGAAAGATCCGCTTCTAGCTGCAATTCAACAGGCTGGTGGGGTGCCGGAGGGTAGAACGTAAAGCCTGCAAGGCTTGTCAGCTGCAAGTTTACCTTACCCGAATGCAAGCTGGACAGCAATACTGTAAACCTGCTGCCGGCTGGATTTGGAAAAACTTGCGACTTGCTAAGTGACGATTCTGAAGTTTCGTCGTCTGCCGCAATCCTTGCAGCCTTTGACTGCGGGATCACTTCAATGGCTGAAATCGTGGGAAGGTTGGCCAGGCCGCTTAGAAAATCCAGGTTAAGGACTCCGTCGGTGACTGTGGTTGTGAATGTTTCCCTGACGGCCCGCAATGCGCCGCCCGCCTTGGCATAAATGTCATAGTTGGTCAGCTTCCTGGTTCCTTCTATGTTGACATGAAACCTGCGCTTTCCGGCGCCCCCTGCGGACTTGCCCGGAGCGCCAAACCAGATTTCGGCAAAATGCAGCACTACATCCATCTTCCCGTTTTGTACAGGTATTGCGTAGCCAAACGCTGCCGATGAACGTTCGTCGCCGTAGAGCGCATCCTCGCTCGTATTAGCGATAGTACCTGTGGTTATGGAATGCACACGGTCAATGCCGGTATAGTACTGGTCGGCAAGGAAAGTACGGTTGTCCGCAGTGGTAAAAGCTGTTCCGCCTGCATTGATCCGGATCGCGTTACCGGCTGAGGCGCTGGGGACCGTTATAGTAATTTCTTCAAAGTCTGACAACGAAGGCGTCCCGCTATCGGTAACCTGAACTGTAAACTTAGACGTACCCGCAGCAGCCGGCGTCCATTTGAACACACCCGTAGTCGGCTCAATGCTGGCACCTGCAGGCGCATTCATTAGTGAAAAGTGCCTGGTCTGACTTGCATCCGGATCGGTGGCAACAGCTGTAAAGGTCAGTTCTTGCCCGATAAATGCGGTTTTGTTTCCAATGGTTGCCAGTACCGGAGGCTGATTGCCAGCGTCCTGTGTGATTACTTCAATAGCGGAAATCGTCGGAAAGTTGGCCGCCCCACTTAGAAAATCTATATTCAAAACACCATCTTTTACCACCACCTGAAAGGTCTCCTGAATGGCACGCAAAGGGCCTCCTGCTTTGGCAAAGATGTCATAATTGGTCAGTTTTCTGATTCCCTCGATGTTGACGTTAAACCTGCGCTTGCCGGCCTGACCTACTGCCTTGCCAGGCACTCCAAACCAGATCTCTGCAAAGTGAAGGACCACGCTTGTTTTACCATTCGGCACAGGGATACTATAATGAAAGCTGGCCGCTGAACGCTCGTTTTGGTAGAGCGCATCGTCCGTGGTATTCAGGATATCCAGGTTGGCAATGGATCTTACCCGGTCAGTGCCGCCATAGTACCGGTCGGCTGCAAAAGAGCGGTCTCCGGAAGCATTGACGGCGCCGCCGCCTGCATTGATACGGATAACTGCGCCAGGACTGCTGATGATGACGCTGCTTTCACAGATCGTATTGTTGCCATCCTCGCGGCGGATCGTCCACGTAATGGTGCTGGTACCCGGGTTGAAAGTGCCGCTCGCATCCCTGCCGCTGCCCGACCGCACCGTTGCGCCGCTAACGGCATAAAGAACCTCGGTAATGCCACATTCATACTCCGTGTTCAGGGCTTCAAGTGTGTATTTGCCCGTAGCATGGTAAGGCTGGATCATGGTTACCGGACATACTACCGCGCCGGGATGTGCGGCTGCATCCCAGTCATCACAATCTGTGTTGTCTGCAACAAAGCCGTCGGGTTGGTAGTTGGAATTCACTTGTTCGTTGGTTGTACCATAACCATCATTATCGGCGTCGCGGTACCACGTTTTCAGGTCCAGTCCGTCACAGTCCTGGTCGATACCATCATTGGGCGTATCGCCAGCCACGGGGTTCACTGATCCGTTGCTGTCATTGCAATCACCGGCATAATACTGCCGGTTGCGCACCTTAAAGCCCGGCCCGGGTTGGGCACAGCTCCATACCGGCTCACCATAAAAGAAGCCGTCATTGTCGGCATCCAGCACCCATTCTGTGTCAGGGTTAATGGTTGAATTTGTATCATCGCAATCCGTGTTGTCCTCCACATAGCCAGCGGGTGCCTGGTTGGCAAGAGTACTGACCTTTGGATCGCCGAAGCCGTCACCATCCGCATCGGCAAAGAAAAGAGATTTCTGAAACGTGATATTACCAGAAGCTGCATTCTGACTCACCAGCCCAGGTTGATCACCTTCATCAAAGCTGTTGCTGACATCCCGATGAGGAAATGGGTTGGCAGCCACGTCAGCACTACCGGCAAAGGTGCTGGTACCGGTGGCGACTCTTGCAAAAACCCAATGCCTGTTCTGCTTCGGTACTGCAAAGTCCCGATGAGCATTTCCATCCAGATCAGCGGTAAAAGCATCCTTTGTTTCATTTACGATCGCAAAAGTACCCTGCGGTTCATTAGCGAATGTGTTGAAACCAGTATGCCCGGCAGTGGAAGGATAGATGCTGCCGCCTGCCAGCATGACGGCCAGCATTGTTTTTCCAGAAAAATGATTTGCCAGCCAGGGATACCTGATCAAAGGGCTGGTACAAACATTTCCTGCCCGAATGGTAAATAGATGAACGACATGATAAATGTTGCGCTGCATAAAAGCTTTGGTTTGGTAGAAAGATTGGTTTAGAAGAAAAAAGTTTGGAGTATGATTACAACTAGTAAGTAGAGCAGGGGCGGTGCTGGAAAAGAATAGCAGGCGTTGAGAAGGATTAATTGAAGTAAAGCGGATTTGCCTTGTAATTAATTGCATTTAAAAGTACATAGCTGTTTACTAAATACTTCTATTTAATTTAAATAAGTAGTTTCCGGTAAACATGCATGCTTTGCATGTCCAGAAATGAGAGATGATCTGCATGGGAAGAATTACTTTCTCGCGCAATGATCTTTATAAATTGTAAAAGAAGGTAGCTAAATAGAAGCTCAGCGGAGTAGTGTTTTGCTGGACTTTCCCACTGCAAAAAGCACGCACTTTAACACATAAGACTAGCCTACAAAATGGGAACTTCAAAGCCCATTTTACATTTACAATAATCCATACAGATTTGTAGAAGCTTTTAAATTAAGCTGTTTAGAAGAAAGGCACGAAAGAGCACCTGGCAACAGAAGATGTTTGCGAACCAAATGGAAAAGGCGGGTTCTAAGGAGATGTCAGAGAATAAGTTGTTGCAGTTATATTTCTTTAATCTTGCATGCGGTTCTACAATATCTCATCATGATTTGGTGGAGAAATGATGCCAGTTAAGTTTTATCAAAATCTTTCTTTAAATCGGTAAATTCCAGAGCAGGGTAGAACCAATCTTCATTTTTCAAAGAGCAAATCGCTTCAATGCGCTGATCGGAGAACCGCACTTTGACCAGTTCACCAGTAAGCTGCCGCGTATCGGTTGCTTCGCAAAGTTCAAAGCATCTTTTGAGAAAATGCCCGGTTAAGTCTGCTCCTGCATTGGGGGTGCTTTCATACATGTCCGGACCGCCAAAGACCAGGTATTGCTCACCTACTTTAATTTCCAGGCTGGCAGACAAGGCAGCCCCTTTCAGCAGCTGGATTTCGAAATCAATAATCTCACCAATCGGCGCAAGCATTTCATCGGACATGAAGCAAATAATTAAATTTTGTACACATAGCTCCCTATATGTTGGAAAAAGCTTAAAAAACTTTAATGATTAAATAGCTGCAATTTACCTTCGAAGTGGACGAAGTGCGGATGTCCACTTTTGTAACTCAGAAAACATTTTGACGGCAGACTCCTTTTGAGATTCGTCACCAATGTATGTATTATCAGAATCAATGTTTTTTGCGAAGAATGGGATTGTTACGCCCTGGGCAATTGGAACCATTTGAAGCGTTGTAAGCACTTGTCTAAGCATCTGTGCTGATCGCATTCCACCCGATATGCCACCATAACTTACAATCGCTACCGGTTTATATGCCCATTCGTGAAAAAGATAGTCAATGGCATTCTTGATAGGAGCTGGAAATCCGAAGTTATATTCCGCTAATACAATCACAAAGGCATCGCCCTCCTTTATGGTTGTACTCCAGTCCCTGGTATGCTGATGTTGGTATTGTCCAAGCCTGGGGTGATTAGGTTCATCCATCAATGGAAGATTGATTTCTGCCAGATCTATCAGCTCAACAGAAATGTCTTTCTCCTGAAGCGCAAGGATGTGTACCCACTTTGCGATGGTGATACCTTTGCTCCCCGGCCGGGTTGTAGACGTTATGATTTTCAGGTTCATAAAAATGTATCGATATCGTTTTTTCAAATATACGATGTGCATCGGTAAACTTTTCAGCTTTCAGATTGGCTTGTCACCATTCAAAACCAACGTATGATTTAGCATTATGCATCTGAAATGCAAATTGCCGAAGCTTGTTTTTGACCTAAGCCCAATGATAAAGCGCTTCTCATGGGCAGACCTTAAAAGCGCGCTTTTCAATTGCCCGTTTTTCCAGTTCGCTTTTCGCATTATTAACTGCATGATCAAAATGGAACTGGGCTTTGTTGTCGTCGATACCGGTATAAAGCTCACCGAGAAGTAAATCGTAAAAGTGATTGTTTTTCAAAGCCAGTTTTTCTGCTTCGCAAATGGCGGCATTTTTCCCATACACTTTTGCAAATACATAAATGCGGTTGAGGGCCGCTGCCGGGGTATAATGCAAGTCGAGCAGTTGATTATAGCATTGGAGTATATTCTCCCACTTTTCGACAGTGTCACCTTTGACGGTATGCCAGCAGGCAATTGCGGCTTCCAAATGGTACCGCGATAGTATATGACCTTTGGCAGCATTCCTCAGGAAATAGCCTCCCTTGCTGATCAGATCGGTATTCCAGAGCTCCGTATTCTGCATCTCCATGACAACAAGCTCACCCTGATCGTCGAGCCGGGTGTCAAACCGGGACGCGTGAAAGCACATCAATGCAAGTAAAGCGTTTACCTGGGGCTCATTGGTCCACGTATTTTCAATGAGCATAATACAGAGTCGCATCGCTTCCAGGCACAGGTCCCGGCGCACTGCTTTATTGGTGCTCATCGAATAATATCCTTCATTGAAAAGCAGGTAAATGGTTGTCAGCACAGGTTCCAGCCTAGCTTTGATTTCCTCCGGCTCTGAGATATTAATTTCGATCGGAGCCTGGCGCAATTTCGTCTTCCCCCGCAGCAAACGTTTATTAATAACATCTTTGCTTGTCTGGAATGCATCAGCAATTTCCTCAATCCCAAACCCGCACAATATCCTCAGGGAAAGTGCAATCTGGGACTCGGCCGCGATTGCCGGATGACATATAGCGAACATCATTTGCAGCTGGCTGTCCATGATGTTTTCAAGAGAAAGATCAATGTCCTCTTCATCGGCAATGTTCTGATCATGCTGTATACCCGGCATTATTTTATCCTGCCAAATTGTATTGCGGTGCAACTGATTTTTAGCCTTGTTTTTTGCCACCAGATACAGCCAGCCCACCGGGTTGGGCGGTATTCCTTCGATACCCCAGGACTGCCAGGCCGTCAGGAAAGTGTCGCTGGCAATGTCCTCTGCTACCTCTATTTGGTGAAACCCAAAGCGGCGGCACAAAACCGATACGATTTTGCTGTACTCGGTCCGGAAAAGGTGGGGGATTAAATTGTTCATGAGAAAATCAACTTGCCGGATGTACCGTGCTGATCTTCCTGATCTCCACACTGTTATCTGCACCTTTCAGGATCGGGCAACCACGTGCGAGTTCGGTGGCTTCATCCAGACTCGCGGCTTTCACAATAATAAAACCGGCAATAGATTCTTTGATCTCCACAAAAGGACCGTCAGTCACCACATCGTTGGATGTGATGACCTTACCTTCGGTAGCCAGCCCCTTGCCGCCTGCAAACTTGTTTTGAGCAGCGATCCCGCTAACCCAATCCTGATATTGCTTCATATAAACCTGCATCTGCTCGGGGGAGGGCTGAGCATCTTTTGTGAGCAGGTCTAAACGCATGAAAACGATATATTCTTCCATTTGGCACGGTTTAAGGGTGGACGTTCATGGGTACATAATTTAGTAAAATAACACCACTGCTGAAAGTCCTGGTGTCCACCAGTTGCAGATCCAATTTGGACTTCATGCCGAAAAATAGAGGCTTGCCATCGCCCAAAGCGACAGGATCGACCATAATGGCATAATGGTCAATCAGCCCCGCATCAGCAAGCTGGGCGACCAGGCTGCCGCTTCCGAGTATAGTCATTTCAACGTCCGGGTCAGCTTTCAACCTTTTAATTTCTTCGATAAGGTCGCCTTTAATAAGGGTTGTATTTTCCCACCCGGCCGATTCCATGGTCGTTGAGAACACAATTTTCAGGGATTCATTCATGCCTTTTGCAACTTCCGGCATTGCTTTCAGCGCGGCATCAGTCGGCCACCATCCGGCCATTTGCTCGTAGGTAATGCGGCCGAAAACCAGAATGGACTTACGCCCTTCCAGCTGATCAGAAGCGAAGCCGCTTTCCTGGCCGCCATGACGGTGCCAGCCAGTATCGTTTTGAGCATCTTTGTAAAACCCATTCAGGGTAATGAAATTGAATGTGCTGAGCGTTCCCATTTGTTAAAGTTTGATGTTTAAAAACTGTTTCCATCTCCATTACAAATGGGTCTGAGAAAATGGGACACCTGGCTTAAAAATTTGTTCAAATGCATCATCATGTAAATCCCCGCGCAGACAATCGGATTAACGTAACAGTATGAGCGTGTTGATTGAAGTTCCGGGTTGATGGATGTGACTGGATTGATACGAATCCGCAGCTGGGCTCTTTCTAGCCTGATCTACCGTATAGACGAAGCAAAAGGACCCTTATAACTGTTTCTGACTCTGAATTCGAATTGCGGCTAGGATAACGTACAATGACTACCGGCAGAAGTGAGTTTACTTTTAAAGGTTGCAGCAGCCGGAATGGGCGATATACTACCGGGAGGAAAGCCGGTACTTTGGGGGTTGCAGGAATGTTAAACACTAAAAACAGAGAGGATTAGAAGCGTCTTAAAAAACTTCTTTGCTTGGTGCAGAAAGGTGAGACATTTCTTAATCCGCCAATTCAAAAATATAGATGGGAAACCGACCCGTCAAAATGTTGAGTTACGATTTTTGACCTGTTAAACGTAAATGACTAATTCCTTTCAGTTTCTTAAAAACACTGTTTAGCTGTCCTGATATTCTTTAAGCATATCCTCATAACCTTCGTCTTGTAAAGCTGCTGAGAACATTTTCTCGATACCAGATAATCCTATTTTGTCTGTTTCGATCAATCTGGCACTATCGGTTTTAAATATGGAAATGGCCTTTGCATGTAATTTCTGATATATAACCCAGACAAGTAGTGCCTCCCATTCATTTTCAGCATACGACTCAGCCAAATTCCATGATTCAGAGAGGTTCGGAGAGAGAAATCCCTTGCTCTCCGCAGTGAATATCCCATCTGAAATGTCAATACTAGCGGGGAAGTATTTAATCGTTTTCTGATATAGTTCGTTAAACTTCATACAAGGTTTAGGTATGTTTACTACTTGCTAATCGACTCCGTCGACAGATACCCTGGTGATATATCCGATCAGATAATGGACGTTTCAAAAGCAGATGTTGTCGCTTCTTACCTTTCGAAATTGTAGAATGTTGGTAAAAGAAAAGTTGAAAATGCTTGTATTTATAAACTTCTAAAATTTCAGTTGTATATATTAATTCCTAGTTTTCATATTCAGCTTCCCCGAACGAGTTAGCTAACTTTTTAAGATCATTATTCTTATTGAACCACAGCAATGTTTGCGTAAAAAGACATTGCGCAACCCTTCAAAATCACCAGCTCCTGCCAGCGCGGGGCTAAATCATCAAACCTTCATCCCAATCCTTCCAAACTACCTCATATCCGCCCCCTCTGATCATTTGGGCCATGGCTTGGGGGCTTCTTTCGTCGGAGATTTCGAATTGTTCCAGGGATTCGGGTGCTACGATGTAGCCGCCGGGGTTGGTTTTGGAACCGGCGCTCATGGAGGTTACCCCAAGCTGGATGCAATGGTTTCTGAACTTTTCAGATTCGCGGGTCGATAAAGACAGTTCCACCTCCGCATTGAAAATCCGGTAAGCACAGATCAGCTGTACAAGCTCCCGGTCCGACATGTTGACCTTCGGCTCAATACCACCGGAAAAAGGGCGTAATCGGGGGAATGAAAGTGCGTACCGGGATTGCCAGTAGGTTTTTTCAAGATAATTTAAATGCAGCGCGGTGAAGAAACTATCCGTTCGCCAATCCTCCAATCCGATCAGCACGCCAAGTCCCATTTTGTGAATCCCGGCCCTGCCGAGCCGGTCGGGTGTGTCGAGCCGGTAGTGGAAATGTGCTTTTTTCCCTTTCGGATGGTGTCTGCGGTATTCATCCTTGTGGTACGTTTCCTGGTAAACCAGCACGGAATGCAGGCCCAGCGGGATCAATGTTTCGTACTCCTGCTGATCCAGCGGCTGTACCTCCATGGAAATCTGTGTGAAGTGCGGGCGGATCAGTTCGAGTACCATTTTAAAGTAGTCCACATGCACCGTCTGGTTCGCCTCGCCGGTCACCAGGAGCACGTGCTCGTAACCCATTTGTTTGATTACCTCCACTTCCTGCATGATCTCGCGCTCCGTAAGTGTCCGCCGGCGAACCTTATTGTTCATGCTGAAACCGCAGTAAGTACAAATGTTGGTGCATTCATTGGACAGGTACAGCGGAATATACATGTGCATGGTTTTGCCAAAACGCTGCTGCGTCAGCCTGCGGCTCAGCTGTGCCATCGGTTCAAGGTACCGGGCTGCGGAAGGAGAAATCAATGCTTTGAAGTCCTCCAAACTGCGTTGGGGTGCATGCAGGGCATCTTCCACATCCCTGGTATTTTTTGCAAGAATGCTTTCCCTGACCTCCTGCCAGCTGTATTTTTCAAAAATCTCTTTAAAGCTCATCCAGAAATGTGGTTAATGGGCTGCTGGCACTGGCCGCGCCGGTTATTCCTAATTTTGCTTCATAAGCCATGCGTCCGGCCTGTACTGCCATTTTGAAAGCCCCGGCCATAGCCACCGGATCGCCTGCCACGGCAATGGCCGTATTCACGAGCACGGCATCCGCCCCGATCTCCATCGCCTTTGCAGCGTCCGAAGGGGCACCGATCCCGGCATCCACGATAACCGGAACTTTGCTCTGCCCGATGATGATTTCGAGGAAATCAATGGTTTTCAGTCCCTTGTTACTCCCGATCGGCGAGCCTAGCGGCATCACGGCCGAAGCGCCGGCATCTTCAAGCCTTTTGCAGAGTACGGGATCGGCGTGGATGTAGGGTAAGATGACAAAACCCAGCTTAGCCAGTTCCTCGGTTGCAAGGAGGGTTTCAATCGGGTCCGGGAGCAGATATTTCGGATCCGGGTGAATTTCCAGTTTCAGCCAGTTGGTTTCCAAAGCTTCCCGCGCCAGCTGAGCGGCAAAAATGGCCTCTTTTGCATTTCTTACGCCGGAAGTATTGGGTAAAAGATGAAATTGGCTGTGATCCAGGTGGCTTAATATATCGTCGGACCGGTCGCGTACATTGACGCGCCGCAGGGCAACGGTAACCAGTTCGGAGCCGGAGGCCAGCAATGCCTGCTCCATAACCTGGGCTGAGCTGAATTTGCCCGTGCCGGTAAACAGCCGGGATTGAAAAGTTTTGTCTGCGATGGTTAGCATAGGGCTTGTTGAATTTGTGAAACGGTGGCTTTCGGGTCGGCGGCACCGATCAATGCGGAAGACAGCGCTACGCCGTAAATGCCAGTCTGCCGAAGCACATCAATATCTTCCGGCGTAACACCGCCGATAGCGATAATGGGCGTTTGAAAGCGATTTTCGGTCATTTGCTGCATGAGTCTTGCATATCCATCTGTGCCCAGGATCGGGCTCAGGTTTTGTTTGGTTCTGGTAAAACGAAATGGTCCCAGACCAATGTAATCAGCACCTTCGGCGATGCGTGACTGAATGTCTTCCCAGGTATTGGCCGTGCCGCCGATGATCATTTTTCTGCTAACCAGTGACCGTGCTTCCGGGATCGGCATGTCGGTAAGACCCAGATGCAGTCCATAAGCCTGCACAGTGCGGGCGACGCGGGGATGATCATTGATGATCAGCCGGGCGCCGAACCGGTCGCACAATTGTATGGCTTCCCGGGCCATGGCAAGGATTTCCTCTTCGGTACGACCCTTTATACGTAGCTGAATCCACCGGCAACCCGCTTCCAGGGCCAGCCGGATGCTATCCAGGTGCGACATCTCTTCCGTTTCCTGCGAAATAAACTGTAGCCGGCCGATCACCGGGGTATGAAATTGCTGATCGGAATGTCCAGCGCTACGTTTGTCGGCATTCTTGGAGGTGTCATTTTCAATTTTCACTTCCGATTTCATTGCCGAAAAATCAGGCAATGAGGCGAGAAGCCTGAATTGATTCACCGCATTTTCCGGCTTTTGCCAGATGCTGCCGAGTACCGCGGCACCATCCATGCCCATCTGGGCGATCGTTTGGATGTTGTGAACATCAATGCCGCCCAGGGCAAATACCTTTCCGGTGTAATTGTATTTATTCAAATAAAACTCATCCGGAATTCGGGACTTGTAACCAGGTTTTGAAATACTGTCAAACACAGGTCCCAGAAATACATAGTCAAAGCTGTGGGAAAGACTTTGAAGCGCATCCGGATCGTGGATGGACGTGCTTAATGTAAACCCATGTTTTTTCCATTCGTTCAGATCATCAGCTGTCTGCATCAGTCTGTTATGTTCCGTGAAATGAATGCCACCGATGTCGAATACCGCCGCAAGCTGGTGATGCTGATGCAGTACCATGCGGCCCCGGTACGTCTTCGCTATACTTTGGATCAATGCCTTCATATCCGCTTCGGATACTTCCGGTTTTCGCACATGCAGGCGCGGTAGCCCCAGTGCGAAGAGGCGGTTGATGATATCTGCTTCATCCGGCAGCATTTCCGGATGTGTGATCACGATTAAGTCCATTTTACAAATGATTTTGCTTCCGATTTCGATCTAGCCGCCTTGGGTGGCGGTGATGATGGTGATGTGATCGTTAGGGGAAAGCCTGCGATGGGGCCAGTCGGATTTTGGGACGACGAATTGATTGACGGCAACTGCAATGCCCTTGCCGGAACTCTCATAGAATTCGGAAATGAGTTGACCCACGGAACACGTAGCGTCGATTTGAGTTGCCTGACCGTTTAGTTTGATTTCCATTCCATATACAGTTTTAAATGAAAAACCTTAGGAATGGACCTATGAAGAAAAGATGGAAGGAAGCTACGGAACACGGTAACTCCTGCTTTTCCCTTCGGCAGTACTAGCTGCATCAGGTTCAAAGGGTATGATCTCAGTCCGCACATCGGGACACCCCTAAAGTTGTGGCAAAGCTAGATGAAAAAGCGGATTTTCAAAAAAAGCCGGGGGGAGCGCGTCGGGAAGCCGAACTTATTGATGAAAATCAAATCCCAAACCATTGTTCAATAGATCCATTTACAATTTGAAAAGCTTAAAGTGATTTCTCTCGCATGTCAGATGCATCATAAAGAGTCTGGTAGGTACCTGGAAATTAACCCGTAACAACTTTATAAGGAAAGACATACAGGTGCTCGTATCGGAAGATGACGCCTTTTTATTGTAAATATCTCCCACGTGGCCAGTATGTAGGATGTTGTTCCGTCTAATGGTAAAAAATGATCATAGAAATGAGAACAACCTTTATCCACCACCCTTTACAATCCATTCAAAGACTTGCACTTGTTTGCATCCTGTTATTCCTGAGCCCCGCCACCCTGCTCTTTGCGCAGCCCGGTATTGAATGGGATAAGAAGTACGGAGGTAATATGGCTGAGCGTCTGGCTACCATGATTGCCACTCCGGATGGCGGGTATATACTGGCTGGCAACTCCAATTCGGGCATTTCGGGTGAAAAAAGTCAGCCAAACCGTGGACCTGCCGCCCAGACTCCCTACACTTTCGGTGATTACTGGATCGTGAAAATCGGCGCAGACGGTAGCAAGCAATGGGACAGAACGCTTGGGGGAGATAGTCAGGATCAGTTAACCACGATCATCACCACTTCGGATGGAGGCTACCTCGCAGGGGGTACGTCGTGGTCTAATGTAAGCGGAGAGAAATCCCAGGATGCCTGGAACGATCAGGCGTCAGATGGCAACAAAAGGAAAGACTACTGGATTGTAAAACTAGCTGCGGACGGCACCAAACAGTGGGATAAAACCATTGGAGGGACGGTAACTGACGATTTGAAATCCATGGCGCAAACCAGTGATGGCGGGTATATACTGGCAGGGAATTCCAATTCCAGCAACAGCGGCGACAAGTCGCAACGATCCAAAGGCCTGACGGATTTCTGGGTGGTCAAAATTACAGCTGACGGTACCAAAGAGTGGGACAAAGCTATCGGTGGATCTTTGCAGGAACGGGTTGCCTCTGTGAAGCAAACTGCGGATGGAGGATATATCCTGGCTGGTACGTCCAGCTCGCCCGTCAGCACGAGCAAGTCTGCGGAAAGGAGGGGAAATGCGGATTACTGGCTTGTTAAACTTTCATCAGACGGCACCAAACAATGGGACAAAGCCTATGGTGGCAGTAACATAGACGAATGTACTGCAGTAACGGTAACAGCCGACGGCGGTTACCTGCTGGGAGGTACTTCCTCTTCCCTGAAATCAGGAGAAAAATCCGAAAATAGCAGGAGGGGCAGCTACGATTACTGGATTGTGAAGGTTACATCAGACGGAACATTTCAGTGGGACAAAACGATCGGCGGCTATGAAGCAGAATACCTGAAATCAGTAACGCAGGCGGCCGACGGAGGATATATTCTGGCAGGTTATTCAGAGTCCGGAGCCGGCGTGGATAAAACACAGCCCAAAAAAGGTCTTAGTGACTACTGGGTGGTAAAAGTTACTTCTGACGGCACAAAAATATGGGACAAAACCTTGGGAACCTCCGTTAGTGACTATCTGAGCTGCGTGTTACAAACACCCGATGGAGGCTATCTTGTTGCAGGCGATACAGATACGGGGATAGCCTCAGGAGACAAAACCCAGGACAATAACGGTGCCCAGGATTTTTGGCTTGTCAAATTAACGCCGGAGGGATCAGACAGAAAACTGATGTTTTCTAATCAAACCCTGACTTTTGAAGCTACGCGCAACAATCCGCTGCCTCCGCCACAAACAGTAACCCTTACGGGCAATGCCGGTGCACCGGTCGTCAGCCTGGGCGTACGTGAAGGATCCAACTGGCTGGTGGTCCCTGATCCTGGTACGGGCCCTCTGCAATTCGGGCTTTCAGCATCTGGCATTGTCTGGAATGCAACCTCGGAAACCCTGGTCACGGCATCCGCTCCCGGCTACGAGCGGGCGATCCTGCAGGTAACATTACATGCCCGGGAAGCCACCACCCGGTTTCGCCTGGAAAATGTAGCAGATAGGTCACTGTTAGTGGATCAACCCATCAGCCTCGAAATTTCAGGAAATGCAGGACCTGGCCAAACCGTTACTTACTCCCTCACCGACAGCCCTGCAGGCGCGATGATCAACCCCTCAACAGGCTTGTTCGAGTGGACGCCGAACATGGCCGGAACATACACTTTTAACATTAAAGGTGTCACCAGTGGGCCGCCGGTACTTTCCGATGAACAGGCGATGACCGTGACAGTGTCCGAAAGATCCGATATAGAAACGATACGGATCAATGCAGCCGGACCAGATCTTAATACAGCCGACGGCCGCAGCTTCATTGCGGATAACTACTACGACGGCTCCATTCGCGTCAGTACCGTTCCGGAGGGTGATATTGCCGAAACCAGTGACGATGAGCTCTACCGCACCGGCCGCTGCTCGCCTTACTTTGATTACAGAATTCCTGTCCGGAACGGTAATTACCGGGTAGTGCTGCATTTTGCCGAAACCTGGTTCGGCGTAGCGGGAAGAGGCCCGGCAGGTGTAGGAAAGCGCCGGTTTCATGTCGATATCGAGGGCCAGCGCAGGCTTACCAATTATGACATTTTTGCCCGGGCAGGCGGTCCCATGCGGGCCATTCAGGAAACCACTCCGGTGACTGTTACGGATAACGTGATCAACATCAACTTCCTTTCCGGGGCTGCGGATATGCCCAGGATCGCCGCCATCGAGGTCATCCTGGTAGAGCGGCTGGCCAGAATAGAGTTGCCGCTGCTCGCCGACGCCTATGTCAACGACGGGAAGTTTGCAAATACCAATTTTGGCAGCGACCCGGGTTTGATCGTCAAAACCGGCGTTGGTAACGATGTATTAAGAAACAGCTATCTTAAATTCGGTTTGGGTGACTTTCCGGATATTACGCTGGCCAAGCTCGGCATGTATGGTGGAAATGTGGAGTATCAGAAATCGGATTACGTCACACTCTCCGTTTTTGGGCTTCAGAATGATAGCTGGACAGAAAACGGCATCACCTGGAACAATGCGCCGGCCCAAACAAGCCAGCCGATCGGCTCAACCAACATCAGTTCGAGCTACGACTCCAACAACTATTATGAAACGGATGTAACCGGATTCGTGCGCGCCGAGCAGGCAGGTGACAAAGTGGCCACTTTTATGCTCAGGGACATCAGGAGCACAAACCAGAAACTTACATTTGAAAGCAAAGAGGGCAGGTATCGCCCGCAGCTGGTGATCTACACCAATGCCCCGTATGCCTTAACTGCGCGCATCGGTTCTGAAATTCCTGTACTGTCATCTCATATTGACGTCAAAAAAACAGCAGTTTACCCAAATCCGGCACAGAAAAGTTTCACCCTGGAAATTGGCAATAAGCACGACTCCAATCTGTCAGCTGAACTGATTGATGTATCAGGAAAAAGTATGCGGCTTCATTTGCCGAAAGACATTATTCCCGGTAGCAAAGCAGAGATCGATCTGACTCCTTTGGGTGTTAAGCCTGGCATTTACCTTATCAACGTGCGGTCGACGATATTTACGGAAACGCATAAGTTGCTGATTATTCAGTAGAAAATGCGCTCACTATGACCGCCAAAATGTATTTCAGATGAACTTTCCGGTGTCAATGCATTGAACCAGGAAAGCATAATTCGCACAGTACACTCAGCCATTCATATCCTAATCGTTTTTGCATCACTATGCGTCATGATAATTAATAGGTGGGATAGGTAAGGTGTGTAGTTTTTTGAATTAATTTGTAGAATTATATATTTATCCAATCGAATTAATGAGGTTTGTTCACATATTAAACGTCGTCATAATCATATACAGCTTTACATCTTGCAAGCAGAAAACTGCTCCTGAACCTGAGCCTGACCCCATGCCGGATGTTGCCGAAACTGTATTTGTGGGTAATTATGATCATAACTTGTACGCACTGGATGCAGCCACGGGAGCGAAGAAATGGGAGTCGGCGACGGGAGGAGAAATTCATTCCAGTCCCACCGTGGCAAATGGGATTGTATATGTGGGGAGTAATGATAAAAAGCTGCATGCCTTTGATGCTGCGACCGGAACGAAAAAATGGGAGTTTTCCACTAACGACATGATTCGTTCAAGCCCGATGGTTGCCAACGGAATGGTTTATATCGGAAGTGATGATGGAAAAGTATACGGAGTAGATGCAGCTACGGGCACCAAAAAATGGGAATTTGCAACGGATGGAGGTGTTTCATCGAGTCCGATGGTGGTGAACGGCGTGGTATACGCAGGAAGCCGGGATAATAATCTTTACGCACTGGATGCAGCCACCGGCGCTAAAAAATGGGCGTTTACAATGGGCTGGTCGAGTACTAATCCGCAAATAAGCCCAACATTTTCCGCTGGTCTCGTGTACTCAGGCGATGGTGAAAAACTTGTAGCCATTGATGCGGCAACCGGCGCAAAAAAATGGGAAGCGCTGAAAGGTTCCGGTGTCGCTTCGTCTCCCACAGTTGCCGACGGTGTGGTATATGCGCTGTCCCGCAGCCGAAAATTGTACGCGGTGGATGCAGTCACCGGATCCATAAAATGGGAATATAACACTTACAACAGCGTTACAAGCCCAACCGTCCGTGATGGAATCGTGTACTTCGCCACCATCGACGATAATAAGCTGAATGCAGTTGACGTGACCACCAGATTGAAAAAGTGGGAATACATGATGTTTCTCATTGTCTTTTCAAGCCCGACCGTGGCCGGTGGTGTCGTATATAATTGCAACTTTCCCGGATTGGTCCTGTATGCACTTGATGCTGCTACGGGCGTCAGAAACTGGCAGTCCTATAATTCAACCAACAGCACTATTTCTTCTCCGTGCGTGCTCATGAAGAGCGGAAAAGTGTATCACTCCGGAATCAGCGGCGCACAAGAATAGTCTGTGATGAGGAATTTGGTTGTTTATGTAAAACCCAAATACAAAAACGCTTGATTCACGCTATTTCTTTTTTCGCTATTTAATAGCAGCTGCCTTCGAATAGCCGAACAAAGTTTAACGGGAATCCAGTTTGAACGTTTCCATATTACTTAAAAGTCTATTAACAAGCCACATACATGTTGCGTATTATGGTTCATTTATAACAGTAATCACATGATATAATCAGGATGGAAAATGCATTAATCATTTTAAACACAGATAAGGTTTTTTACCAAAGCGAAAACGGAAGGACAGACTTTATCACCCTATATATTATGACAGCATGTTAAACTAACGAATAGGACAATTTTCAGTTGCTTTAATCCGTGGAAACCGGGAAATTGCATAGGCAATCTAGTTCCGGTTTTTCGGCTGGGCTCAAACAACCTCCTCTAACTTCATGAATAAAATTTTACGCGTTTTTCTGTTATCCCTTTTTTCATTTTCCGCATTCGCCCAAACTCCCAGCCTGAGCATTATCAGGATCAATTCGGAAAACTATTGCCTCGGCACTGAACTGAGTATAGACGTCGATATCAGGGGTACTTTTCCCGCCGGCAATAAATTTACCGTGGAAGCGTCCCGCTTTGGAAACAACGGAGCCGAACGGTGGGAGTATCCCGCCGAGCTCAGGGGCACCAGGCTGGTCACCATCCTGAAAGACCCGGCACTCGCCAATAGTGAGAACTTTGCACTGAAAATTATCAGCTCCAACCCGAAAACAGAAACGGAGAGCAGCTACCCGATGCGGGCACTGACCAAAGCATCGGTACAGCTCACCTCACGCTGGGGTTTCAGCGCCGACACCGTCAATTCTACCGATCAGGTTTCGCTTTCGCTTATTACTACGCCGCCTTCTCCGGGCAGCGTGACGCTCAGCACCGGGGAGAAGTTTGAGCTCATTTACGCCAGTGGCTGGAATGGACCTTATCCCACGGTGGTGACCCTGCCCAGGACCCGTGCCGGTGTTTATTCCATCAAAGAGGCATCCAATGTCTGCGGACCATTGCCCACAAGTGGTCAGGTAGCATTGAAGGTTAACAATTTTGATTTTATGCCGGTCGCCGTCAGTCCCGGCCAGCCTTGCCTGGGCAGCGAAATCAAGGTCCGGTTCAATACCGACGGCGGAAATTTTAGTCCTGATACCAAATTCAAAATCAGGCTGGCAGGCGATAATATTTACATCGACTCCTACCAATATGTGGACATTCCCGCAACACTGACCGGTAAAAATGAGCTCACTGCGCGCATTCCCGACGAGCTGCCGGGTCAGCTGGTGAACTATGGCACCTACTTTGGCATCGTGACCGAAAGCCCGTCGGCAGTGTCGTTCAACAAGGCACTGGTGGTAAACTTGTCGCCTAAACCTACATTCAGTCTGCAAGCCGAAACTACCGCTATGGATATTGGCGAGGTCATTTACCTGTCCGGAAATCCTACCGGGTTGCCGCCATTCAAGATCACCATGACCAATGGTGAAGTAATGGAATACCAGAAAGCAGTAAGTCCTGAGAAAACGACCAGCTACCAGGTAAAAACATTTGAATCGGGCTGTGGTATCATCCAGAATCCGCCGAATACTCCTGTCACGATCACGGTGAGGCCAAGTCTTGTGCTGGCCGGGCCGACTTCTAGCGTTCCGGTGAGGACCATCTGTGAGGGACAAACAGCGCGGCTTGGTTTTCGGGCCAATGGCGTTTCGGCCCAAACTACTTACATGGTAGCAGCCCAGACGTATTCCGGCAAAAAGATTCGGTTTGCAGCCAGGCTGGCCGGCGATTCACTGGAATTTACGGTACCTAAAAATACGAGCGCAGACCGCGACCTCGATTATGGTGAGATCTGGGGCATAACCGTGGAGTCGGCCAACCCTGCATTGACCTCGCCAAGCATTTCGATGGAATTCCAGAGCCCGCCCGTCATGGTTTTGAGTGCCAACTCGAAACAAAGCGTGCCCTTCCCGTCCAAGATCCGGCTGGATTTTGACGTTTTTGGCGGAGGACCCTATACCCTGGAACAGGCCGACGGATCCAAGGCGACTTACGATTACCGGAACGTATGGTTTGAGCAGTTTGTAAAACGTGACACGACTTTCAGGCTCGTCAAACTGTCTAATTCCTGTTTTTCCAATACGAACCCGCCCACGTTCCCCGTGAAGGTTGCGGATCCGGCAGGTACCACGCCCGCATTGATGGCCAGGCTGATTAAAAAAACGTACTGCTCAGGCGACAGCGTCGAGGTGGAGCTGGCATTCAGCGGCAGGTTCGAGGCCGGAAATGTATTTACATTGTCGTACCTCCGCGACGCCCAGAGCACCACGTACCCGATCCGGAATGTTACCAAGCCGGGTATTTACAAGATAGTTTTACCCAAAAGGGAGGGTGAGGTCTACACCGCAAGCCTGCAACTGGACTCGTCGCTGCCGCGGCTCGTTTCGGAAACCGAGCGATTTGACCTGGGCATTCCTCCACGCAAACCGCAGATTTCACCGGAAACAAGCATGCAGAACCCCACCGTCATGTATCTTGGAGAAGTGCATGCGGTCGTGATTGGCGGAAGTGGCCGGTCAGCAGCCGTTTATTCCATTGACGGCGTAGACAATCGGGTCACCCTGGATCACAATGGGATGTATGAAGTGAATCTGCCTTTACAGCATGAAAAAACAACCGAGTTTAAACTTAAATCCATCACAAATTCCTGTGGTACCTGGAACGGCGAGATCTCGTCCTACTTCCGTGGGATCGCGTACAAGATCGAGCAAAATCCCTCGGAAACTTTCTGGCATTGCGCAGGGTCGGAAGCTCAGGTGAGGTTTGGTTTCGAAAGCGGAGCACCCCGGCCGGGAACAAAATTCACTTTGCAGCTCTCGAAGTCGGGAGAGGCCGGTTCCTATACCGACGTAGCATCGGCGACCGACACCCGGATGATCGGCTTTACGGTGCCTGCATTGCCGGCAGGAAATTATTATGCACGGATTTATTCATCCGATAACATTTATTCAAACGTCAGGAACATCCTGATTGGGGAGGCGCCCACGGCTACACTCAGCGTGACCTACCCGGTGGAGGGGGGCTCAAATGCAACTGTGCCGTATGGTACCCCGGTTGTTTTGACAGCCAACCTGACGGGCAGCGATCCATGGGGAATCCTTTTCAGCGACGGCGTATTGCAGCGGACGACGAGCCGTTACGGCCAGTATGCCCCCACGATCACGGCCCCGCAAACTTTTTCAATCGCGAAAGTCTGGAATTCCTGTGGTTATGGTACCGCATCCGGCACCGTGCAGGTCAGTGTCAAAGCAACGCTGGAGATCAGTAAATTTCCCGCCAATGCTGACCCGGCGGTGTGTCCGGGACAAAAGGTGAATGTCGATTTTGCGTTGAGGGGTGCCAGCCTGCCTGCGGGTACCTACCTGATTTTTTCGGTTGTAAATGAAAAAAATGCTGCTGTAAAACTGGATTCTGTGAACCGGACTTCCGGGCGGATCGAGCTGACGGTACCTGGCAATATCCCGGGTCAGCGGTTTGCGATCAAAGCAGAGATCGTCTCCATGGAAATCTCAAAATCACTGGAGTATCAGCTTTTTGCAACACCCGACATGACGATTTATGGCGATAACACCATTACCGCCGGGGAACCTACGACCTTATTTGTGCGTGCCAATTCTTCATTTGCCTACAATACCGCATTCGAGCTTTCCGACGGCAAAACATACAATCATACCGCGGCCTACCCGGGCGGGATTACCAAAATCATCGTATCACCAGCCGCGACGACCACCTACACTTTAAAGCCTGTCCAGTCCGTCTGCGGCTCGGGCAAAGTTTCGGGATCAGCTACGGTGACGGTCCAGCCCCGCCTGGCGCAATGGATTTCCGTTCGTAGTGTAGAGGGGTTGCGGAGATCAAACGTCTGCAGTGCGGATACGGTACGGATTTATTTTGACTTACAGGGAAACCAGACGAATACAGCCGGCTACGAGGTGCAGCTGTCGGATAGTACGGGTAAAAACTTTGTTTCACTGCCCACCACCGGCCAGTTCTCACCCGTGACGGCGATCATCCCGGCTGGTACCACCGCATCGAACTTTTACCGCATTCGCCTCAATTCTAAGGAACCGAATGTGAGCGGCGGAACCTTTGCCGAGGTCCTGCGGATCGGGGCGCGGGCACGGGGCAAAGTATTGACGCCATCGGTGACCTACCAGCCCGGACAGGTTGTAAATGTGGTGATAGGCCTGGAAGGCAGCAGTCCGGTTTCCTACCGGTTCGGGGACGATAATTTTGTCCGGTACCGTAATGCTGTCAGATCTTCGGATACAATCGCATTGATGCCCGTGAGCCCAGTGGCTACGTACAGGATCTCGGAACTCACTAATGAATGCGGCCCCGGCACCATCGACGAGCCATCGACTTTCCGCATCGAGCTCATCACGGCTGCCGAGCCGGCAGGGGAGCAGATTACCTTCGGCCCCAATCCTGCAAGCCATGCATTGACAATCCGGTTTGAGCATGCCGCGCCGCGCACAATCGAACTGCTGAACGTCGCTGGGCAGCAGGTTTTTTCAGGAAAATATGCTGATAAGACCGTCAACATCGATTTGTCAGCAGTCCCGGCAGGCGTGTACCTCTTACAAGTCAAAAGAAACCGATCCGCGGCCACCTACCGCATTGTGAAATTCTAGAATATCTATCACTACCTCTTCAAAATGAAATTTAAAAGTTTACTGGCCGGGCTATGCCTGCTCGGCTATGTTACCGCTGCGCAGGTGGTAACCCCTCAGATCATCCCGGTTAATTCATACGACAGCAAGCTTTGCGCCAATACCCAGGGCAGGATTCCGGTTCAGGTGATCGGCAGCTTCAATGCCGACAATCGTTTTTATGTCGAACTGCTGTCGTATGATTCCGACCAGCCGCTGGCGCGCTATGAGGCAGTTTTGAAGTACGGTGCCCTGCTTTTCGATATCGGAGGGGATGTAGCGGAGAATTACAACCGGATCAAATACCGCATACTGACCACCAGCCCGGTTTCTCCTGCCAGCATTTATTCCAACAACTGGTTTACCCGTGGCGAGATTTCCCTCGCCCGGCCCGTGGGTACTTCCGACACGCTGAATGCAGGGATGGGGTACACGTTGAATGTAAATATGAACTCCAACAACCCGGTGACCGTCACGCTGAGTGACAGCTCGGTGCAGGAGATTGGCCCCTCGAATTACTACCAGCAGGCGATCAGTCTGGTGGCTTCCAAAACAACTGAAATCTTTATCGTCAGGGCGGTAAACAGTTGCCATGTGCCGGTGCCTTTTTCGGGAAAAGTGCCTGTGGTGGTGAATCCTATTACGATCACCCCGCTGCGGGTGAATAACCTGACGAAGCTGTGCGAAGGCGGGGATATCGAACTGAGTTATGCCGTATCAGGAGGCGCGATCCCGGAGTCGGCCAGGTTCAGGCTGCGTTTTTTCAAACCTTACCCCAATGTCGGCGAGCAGCAGATTTTTGAAGTAACTGCTACTAAGAAATCGGATGGTGTCCTGATAGCCCGTATTCCTGAAAAAATGGTGTCGTACTCAAACACTTTCCATATCGCCGTGCTCGTGGACAAGCCGGGGCTGGTGAGTTCGTATCTCAAATCAGCCACGATCTACGACAAACCGACCGTTTCTTTTCAGAGTCAGAGCGGCTCGGTGCAGATCGGTCAGGCGGTTGATCTCCGGTTTGCCATCGAGGGCCCGGAACCCTATACCATTGAGCTCAATAATGGAAAATCCTACCTCCTCGACGGCAACCGGAACATCAATGTGTATCCCACTCAAACCGAGATATTTTCCATCCGCTCGCTGCGTACTGCCTGTGGCGTGACGACCGATGTGCCGAAGCAAACCGTGGTAGCACGCGTCCCGCCCGGGATTGCGATCCATGCGGCGAGGGAGCAGACGTGGTCAATTTGTGAAAACCAGCGCCTTCGGCTGCCTTTCGTGACCAATGCAGCTCTTACCGCCAGCACGAAAATTATCGTCGAGGGACGTACTTATAAAGACAAACTTTACCAGTTTGAAGGAAAAATAGTCAATGATTCCATCGAGTTTTTGATACCGCATTCACCAGAGACCTGGATCGACGAAGGTTATTTCAACATCAAATATTTCAGGATCCGCACAACCAGTCCCGAGCTGGTGTCCGAGTATGTATCCGGCTTTAATATCAGGGGTATCCCGAGGGTTTCGTACGAATCGCGCCAGGGTGTTATCCTTACCGGAAAGCAATATTATGAGTATGATCTGCATGTTTCCGGCGGCACACCCTATACGGTGACGGACGAGCAGGGATACCGTACTTCGGCCGAATACGTTCCGCTGGGACAAAAGATCTTCGTGCCCGCTACCGGCACCTATGGCCCCAAATCCGTATTCAATGGCTGCTACACCAACAGTGAACCGGCTAAGGTCAGCCTTACAGTCAATGCATACACCAGCCAGCAGCCGGTGATCGTCGTGCACCCGTCTTCGCAAAAATACCTGTGCGGGCCGGACAGTGTGGAAGTGTACTTCGAGGCCTTCGGGAAATTTGCAGCCGGAAATGAATTTCAGATCATCCGGGGAGACAATCCGGGCGCTCCCTGGCTTACAGTGACCAAGCCGGGCCGCTACAAAATACCCGCTTCACTGCTCAACCAGAATGCATATTCAGGTGTCCTGATCAGGTCTACCCAGCCGCAGGTGGAGGCCGGCTCGGAGCTGCCGATCATCTTTGATACCAAGCCGGTTCTGCTGTATCCCGGAGAGCTGGGCGGTCCCGGCGCCGATCGCCCGAGGGTTTTCAACCTGGACGAGCGACCTTACATTTACACGCAGCTCAACAGCTATTCGCCCTACACTGCTGAATATACCGACGGTACGAAAGATTACCACTTCGAACAGGTTTTGCAATATGATGCTTTCCGTCCTGCAATGCCGCGGTCGAAAGTAGTGGCTTTCACGCTCAAATCGCTGACCAATGCCTGCGGTACCACGGAAGTGAACCACACGGTCTACCTGTTCTGGAAAGGGTATAATTTGTCAATGAAATATTTTCCGGATGATAAAGCCTTCTGCGCAGGGCAGGAGCTAGTGGTCGGGTTTGAAGTCAGCGGCGGAGTGGCTCCGGCAGGTACCAGCTATTTGTTGCAGGTCAGCAAGGATGCCAGCACTTACACCACCATCGCGACGAAATCGGTTGTAGAAGATTTCAGATATACCATTCCGGCTTCCATGGAGGGAGAGTATTTTGTACGGATCATGACAGACGCGGGGATCAGCGCGGGGGGTAACAGGATTTATGTAAACAAAATACCCACCGCAACGCTCAGTTCCGATAACCAGTCCAATGCCGAGATCGACTACGGACAACCGGTTTACATCAACTACATCCTGACAGGCGCGGGGCCCTGGGAATTAATCGTAAAAGACCGGGGAGACTTTACAGCGACGACTTCACCGGCTTCGGTATCTTACCAGCTGAGCAAGGGGACGGTTTTTGAGCTGCAATCCGTGAGCAACCAATGCGGTTTTGGCACGGTATCGGGCAGTGTGCCGGTGCGTATCAAGCCGCAAATCGTGACTTTTCAAACTGAGGCAACCAGCCTGTGCAGCGGACAGGGGCTGAACGTTACTTACAAAGTTGCAGGCGATATTCCGCCGGGAGAAAAGATCGTTTTTTTCTTGAAAAACATGAATGATACCCGGTTTGACCTCATGTCGGTAAATGCCGTGTCCGGCACCATGACCATCCCGATGCCTGCGGGACTTCCGGGCGGGTCGTATCAGCTGGTGTGCGGAGTTTCGGGTTCGGAGCTGTCCGAGTCGCGGCTGATTACGCTGCTTTCCACGCCGGATATCGAGCTTACCGGCAACACCACGATCAATGCCGGGGAATCCGCAAACCTGCTTTTCCGGGCGACCAATGAAGGAAATATACCTTTGGATGTGGTCTTGTCCGATGGTACCCGGTTTTCATTTTCGTCCTGGGGAAGCGGTACGGCCTACTATGCATCGGTTAAACCTTCCGTGACGACTACCTATTCGATCCGGTCGGCAACAGGCTCCTGCGGTGCTGCAAAAGTATCCGGCAGTGCCACCGTGACCGTCAACGCGGCCGCAGCCAGAACTGTACGGGTCACCGGATTGAACAAAAGTATGTTGTGCGAAAAGGATACACTGAATGTCTATTTCGTGACCTCGGGTACTTTCTCGCAAAACAACAGTTTTTCGGTCCGGTTCTATGACAGTCAGGGCAAACTCGTGACCACCGTGCCTTCCACCGGCAAGGCTTCGCCGCTGGCAATCGTGGTGCCTTCCGGATTTTTGACCACGGAAACGTACCGCATCCGCATCACTGCGAGCGATGCCAATACCGCTTCGTCCGACTCTCCGGTTGGCCTGGGATCGGGTACCAAGGCGACGGCAGCCTTTGCGGGCAGCGAAGCATTACTGGATGAAAACGGCAATGCTAGGGCAGTGGTACTGCTCACAGGCACAGGGCCGTGGCGGTATGATTATGGGAATGACCTCAGGGCAGTTTCCCGCTATGCGGACCGCTCGCCCGATACCCTGCTCATTTCAAGCAAGGAGCCTTCCGCCTATTTCAAATTGCTGTCGGTGTCCAACGGATGCGGAATTGGTATGGTCACCCAGCCATCGTCGGTGTTGGTGACGGTGATTCTGGGCGCAGAAGAACCGGGAGTGGTTGCAGAGCCAATCACCTTCGGACCCAATCCGACGCGGGAGCGCGTACAGCTGCATTTCAAAACGAGCCACAAGCGTACCCTGACCCTCTACGGCGCGAACGGGCAGGTGATCTGGACAAAAAGCATTACAGCAACCGACGCAGAAGTGGACATGCTGCATCATCCTTCGGGAAGTTATTTGTTAAAAATAGAGCATCCGAAAGGCAAGCAGGTCGTGCGGATTGTGAAAGAGTAGGGAAACAGATGCAGCTTGCTGCATCTGTTTTTTTATAAGCCTAAGTGAATGCGGGGGCTTAGGAAGGGGGAGTTTTTGGAGTCATAGAGCATGACTCCTTTTGTTAATTACCTGTCTAGCTTACTTATTGTCAGAGTGCACTTTGCCCAAGACAGCTACTTTACTATCAACCTGCATCAGCATTTAAAAATAAGGTTATAATCTGATTTGATTAAAACTTTACTAGCTTTGAAAACGAATACATTTGAGTTTGTACACACATTATCGAGCCGCAAACGTGCGGTAATATTCATGAAGATTGTTGAGCTTACCCGTATTATACCTGAAACGCTGTGGGCAGCGCGTTTTGAAGGAAATGAGGAAAACGAATTTGACCGCGCATTTGACTGCTGGAACGATCCGGAGTATTTGGATGCATTTTTTACCACACATCGGCAGGATCTTGTAAAAGATTTTTACGGCTACTGCTCAATAAACCAGGCAATTTCGATCACCCTGTCAGAAGCCGATGCATTTGAAAGGCAATTATTAAGTGTGGCGCAAGGACAGGTTCTGGATAGAAGGTTGGGAGATATTTTCAAGCCGCTTGACAAAACTGAGAGAATTAAAATCGTAAATGAAAAGAGCAAAGCTTATGGAACCGGCGCAAAATCATGGCTCAGAATTTATGCTGTTCGACTTCACTACGAATTTTTTGTAATCTCCGGCAGTGCCATCAAACTGACAAAAACCATGAATGAGCGTGAACATTTGCAGGAGGAACTCAAAAAGCAGGGAGTGCTGGTGAAGTTTTTAAGAGAAATGAATATTGAAACCGTGGAGGATTGGGGATACATTGATTTTGAATGACTATGCAAACAAGAGAAGATATATTGCAAAAATTGGAGTCGGTTACGGCCGCTGAATCCAGCAAATGGAAAGAGCGCGCAGCGCGTAAAGCTGAAAATCCGAAAGCACTTGAAAAGTCGAGGATTATTGCCGTAAATATTCTCGCCCGGTTGAGACACATTGGGATGAGCCAGAAGGATTTAGCAGAGAAATTGCACGTAACACCTCAGACTGTAAATTCCTGGGTGAAAGGAAACAGCAATTTTACGATTGAGACGATTGTACGGATTGAGGAGGTTTTGGGAGTGGAGTTGATTGGGGTTAAGGTGGGTAACTAATTGCGACGCATAATTATTTACCATTAACTACAATTCAAATGCTACCCCTTATAACATGAATGCAACATTACCCTATTAATCGGCTAAATAGAATACAAGGCATTTGGCCGGAAAACAACGTAGGTTTAAATAGATTAAAAAAATTATACTTGCTGCAATACCTTCGGCTCCCATAGCCCACGAATTTTAGAAGCATCAACCCGCTTCCTCGCCTGTGCAAGATCATAGTTTTTCTGTACGGCTAACCAAAACTCTGCGTCCGTGTTAGGGAATGCCGCGCCTAAACGAATTGCCATTTCCGGCGACACCGCAGATTTTCCATTAATAATCGGAGACAACGTTTTATGGGTTGTCCCTAATACTGCGGCAACCTGCTCAACTGTAAATTTTTGCCCTGTTTCCTGATAAATCCAGTCCAGGGTTTCTCGAATAAATCCGCCCGCATGGGCTGGATCAAATAAAGCCATATTATTCCTACTGTTTAATAGTGTGCTATTTCCTGCTATTTCCCAATCAACTGCTCCAACCGCTCCATCATCTCATCCTTCTCCTTCAACATCCGCTCATACAAAGCAATTTTCTCCTCATGAAGCTGCATTAGTTTGTCGACCGGGTTATTGTTGGTTTGGTATATCGCCGATCCATTGTCGAAAGTGTTGGAAATAATATTAATTGCCTGTTGCTCATCAAAATTCCGAATTGCCTCGCCTGGAATCTTCAGAATAGCCGCAACCTGCTCCAAAATCTCTGAATCGATCTTTTCTTGTTGTTCCAAAACGGAAATTCTTTGCTGGTTCCAGTCTTCGCCAAGTTCGAATGCGAGCGCGTCCTGCTTGATCCCCAGCATCTCGCGGAAACGTTTCAAATTGCGGCCTTCGTGAATCTTCGGGTTGGAGGTAGTATGTGTCATGCTGAAATCGGTTTTTGGTTAAAAAGGCAATTTATGGAAATCTGCCGGGATGTTGCCGGATATTTTACAGGCCCCGGGGGTGTAATTTACCTGGCTATGTTTTTGAGACCGGGGCGCAACAATCGGTGCTTTGCAGTCAGCGTAAAGGCAAGGCTTGTACCACACTTAACATGCAACTAAATGAGCACACAACCGCAAACAGACAGTCCACAAGCAGCTGAGCCCGGGGATTCCGCAGCAGCCGACCAGCTTATTCGCACCTACGGCAGCAAGGTCAAAGAGCTTCCCTCGCAAGGTGACGCGTCCCAATGGATTAAAGATCTTTGAGATATGTACACGGGCTCGCTTTTCAGCTAGCAGGCCGGGTATATTGCATATCGCCAGGTAGTGCAGCTTTGCGGTTACTGAGTTTGCGGCAATGCGTCCATAACTGTCGCTTGGTACTTGATTCGCCGATGTAGTTAATCAGGTAGCAGTTCTTGCATTTTTTAATAAAAAGCCAGGTCTGAAACGCTTACGTCCCTGGTTGCAATAATTGCTACTTCTTTGAGGCGGGAAAGGTTCTTTTTCAAATAGATGGGCATATGCATTGTGCCTGCTGGAACAAGCGTCGTGTCGACAATCTTGCCGTCGAGGTCATAAAGAATGATCTTTGCCGCATTGCCTTTTCCAGCTGACTTTTGAATTCCAACCCACACCTGCACAAGCCCCGAATAGTACGAAACGTCAGCGACCAGCACCGACCCGGTGACCATCGTTCCATCCGCTGGATTGATGTCGCCGCATGCCTGCACGTCCGGGGACTCTCCCGCTGTGGCTGGACGAAGCCGGAAACTAATATGATTCAGCGTCACGTCCCTGTCGCAGGAAGGTCGTTGAGTAATCTCAAATATGCTATTCTCAATCATTCCGAAAACAAAACCCGTGTCAGGAATTCTCACACGATTGTCAATTTCAGGTTGAGGCTCAGGTTCAGCTTTCTTTTTGCAGGATAGTGAAAGGAGTAACAGTAAAGAAAAAGCAAGGCTATGAGCAAAGGTCTTCATGGAGATGCGCTGCCAGTTGAGGGTAGGTTGGCTTTTGAGTTTTGAAGGTAAAGAAAGTAAGTATCATTATTAACCAAGCTTAGGTCAATGAATGAGTTCCCGATAGAAATCTCCAATTGATTTAATAACCAGCCCCGGCTGGTCATCCGCGATACTGTGAGAGCTGTCTTCTGCGAGCTGTGGCTTTAAGCTGATCATGTAATACGAGCGCAATAGAATCCCACTGTGATGCATCAAGTCCGCCGCCGCATTCAAAGAGAATAGGTGTGTTTTCTCCCTTGACAATCCTGATGTGGAGTTTTGAATTACTTCCTTCCAAAAGTGTATCTAATACCTGCCGACTGGCATTTCCAGCCATAAAAAATATCGAAGCAAGAACATATCTAAATGTCAGTTTTGAGGAAAAGGAGGTTGAATGCTACATATAAGAAGCAGATCTTTGACAAAATCAAAATTGTAATCAAGCTTTCCTATTCCAATGACAGAACCCGAACTTTTAATACAACAGACAATCAATGCTTACGAATGGACAAACCGGCTGCTTGATGCAGTGCCGGTAGGTAAATGGGATCTCATTCCCGACGTTGTGGATACCAGCATCAACTGGCAGGTAGGGCATTTGATCGTCAGTCACTACTTTCACTCGGTCATGGTCATCAGGGGCCACCAAATGGATGTGCTTCAAAAGCTTCCCATCAAGGAATACAGCGAGCTTTTTACGGTAGCCAATCCCTCTCTTTCGGTAGGAAAGGTAGATCCGGTAAGGTTGTACGAAGCTCTGAAAGTAATGCAGCAAAAGTCTGTCGAGGTGCTGTCCTCCCTGTCAGTTGCGGAGCTCGCCGACCCATTGGAACCCACACCCGTGCCGCATCCCATTGCCACCACAAAATTCGAGGCAATCGATTGGAATATTAAACACACCATGTATCACTGCGGGCAGATTGGAATGATAAGCCGGGTGGTTGAAAAGCGGTATGATTTTGGTCTGAGATTGTCAAAATGATTGAAATCAGAAACCATTGCACTGGTGAAAGCTTGGTGCCCATGATTCTAGTTGCGGCGCCGTTTGTTTCATAGGTATCAAAAAAGGCGATTCGCACGATCGGAGGATCTACTCCGCTGAATGGATCGCCTCTGGGAAAGTCCCAACTAAATTTCCGTAAACAGTTAAATTTACTCATAGGTAATACACATCAGACGGTTTGTTGTTAAATTGGGTCTTGCAGCTTTGTTCTTCCATATCTTCCTCACACAAAGCACATTCGTTCAGGAATTTCTCACTTTTTACCTGATCTGTTCTATGAAAAGGCATGCATTTATCGGAAGTCTCGCAGGGGTTGCTTTATGTCCTGCGGTCGTATGGGGCAAGGTTGCGAGCCTGGCAGCGGAGATTGGAAAAGCTTTTAAAACCAAAGCAGGCGAAGGTCGCAAGTACGGCCACATTCAGTTGAAAGGTGTTAATGCAAATGTGCTTGATATTAAGATTTCCGGCAGCGATACAAATGGCGGGCTGGCGATGTTTGAGCAAACTTCCCTCAGCCAGGGCCGCGGCACTCCGCTGCATGTGCACCCTGCGCAGGACGAAGTTTTTTATGTGATCGAAGGTGCTTACGAGTTTCTGGTAGGCAAAGAAAGGTTCAGCCTTACCGTAGGTGAGAGCATCTTTCTTCCCCGCCAAGTCCCGCACGCCTGGACGCAGGCATCCCCCAAAGGCAAAATGCTGGTCACCCTGCAGCCGGCCGGAAAACTGGAAAACTTCTTCACACAAATGGCAGCTTTGGATCACGAACCCTCGCAGGAAGAAGTCGCCAAAATATTCGAGGCCAATGAAATGAAAGTCGTCGGGCCGCCATTGAAAATATAGCGTGCTTTTCTGAATTTTAGAGGCTTCCGATAGCCTGCTTACCTGTAAATTCAATCTGTCTATGCCTATATTAAAAGATGTACCAACCCTCTACCAATGGGCGGGAGATATGCATACTTTCGAGACCCTGTTTTCCCGTTTTTATGAGAAGGTGTTGCAGGATGAACTATTAGGGGATGTTTTCAAAAATATGTCCCCGGATCATCAGAGGCACGTCGCCCACTTTGTCGCGGAGGTTTTTGGCGGCGAGCAATTGTATACGGGTCGGGATCATGGCAGCCACGCGTCCATGATTGGAAAGCACATCGGGAAAATGCTCACCGAAGAAAAACGGCAGCGCTGGGTGCAACTTCTCTTGCAGACGGCGGACGAAGTAGGGCTTAAAAGCGATCCCGAATTTCGCTCCGCTTTTGTGGGATACATTGAATGGGGCACCAGGTTGGCTGTCATCAATTCACATCTCACCGACAATCCGGTTACAGAAAGCGAACCCATGCCAAAATGGGGCTGGGGCGAAACAGGCGGGCCTTACATAGCTGAATAGCAAGAACCCGGATTTCACGATTTCTCAGCTGCTTGTATCGTGTGTTTTGCTTCGACGCACGGACCTGAAATCCGATATTTCCATTTACAAAGTACCAACTTGAATGTGCTAGTTTTCCTGATCGCAGCTTACGGTCCCGAGCCAATCTTTACTTCACCTGCCTTTTCAGCTCCTCATACCGCTTCCGCAACTTCTCCAATCGTACTTTTTCAGAAGAATGCTTTGCCAGGTTCAGCGTTTCGTGCGGGTCTTTTGCAAGGTCGTAAAGTTCCTCGTATCCGTGCTCGGTATACAGCATGTATTTCAAATCTGATGTCACTACGCCTTCTACTTTTGGCAGACGAGGGCTGCCCAGGTAGGTGTGCTCGTAAAAGAAATCCCGGCGGGCTGGTCGCTTTTTTTGCTCGACGGCCAGAAGATCGTAACCCTGCATGGAATCTGGCGGGTGGATGCCGGCCAGGGAAAGCAGGGTAGGTGCAATGTCAATGTTCAATGCAAGCTGCCTGGACGAAATACCCTGCAAGCTTTTCGGCATCGCGCCGCCGGAAATGATCAGCGGAACACGGATCGATTCTTCAAAACCAAACCATTTACCCTCCAAACCATGCTCACCAAGCAAAAAACCATTGTCACCCATGAAAACGATGAGCGTGTTCTTGTCAATGTCTAGCTTTTTGAGCTGAGCAACTAGGCTTCCTACCACTTCGTCCACACCGGTGATGAGGCGGTAGTAATCACGGGTGGTTTGCTGCCGTAGTTCGGGCGTCGACAGCAATAGTTTCCACCGGTCACGGCCGATGTTCTGGTCGGTGCGGAAGAATGCAGGGAGGCTGTTCCAGTATGGCGGCCCGGCAGTCAGCGGATCGGTTGACCAGCTCGTATGGCGGCTGACTTTCCTTTTTCGCTGCCCAGTAGTCAAACAGCGTATCCGGCTGGTTCTTCACCCCAATCCCGAATTTTCCGATAAAACCAATCTTGTAACCTGCTTTTTTCAGCAAAGCGGGATAAGTCTGAGCAAGCGCATCCGGTTTGAAATCCGTATCGAAATCATTGATACCATGCCGCGACATGTATTGTCCGCTCAGCAAACTGGCACGGCTCACCATGCATATTGCTGTGGTTACGTGCGCATTACGGAACAAAATTCCCCGTTTCGCCAGTGCATCGAGATGTGGGGTCTGGATAATTTTGTTACCCATCGCGCCGAGCGCGTCCCACCGATGGTCATCGGTCAGCAGGAAGATGATATTGGGCTTTCTGGAACCCTGCGCGAAGGCGGTGTGCGTGAGCGCGAGTGCCAGCGCGATGATGGTAATCAGGATCTTTTGCATATTATAAACCATTGACACCTGAGCATTCTTGCCGTACGTACAAAAGCCACAGGCCCTTTCAGATCTCTCACATCAGTGAACTCTTTTGTACGAATGCTGCGGTACTCTTCGCTGAGCTTGTCTGATGAGCTGGATGAATTTAAATTAAAGACCAACATTTAGTCGTCGCCATTTCGGGCAGACTTTCAAAATTAACCGGAGTGTCAGTCAATCTTTGGAAAACTTCTGATTTCTCCATTTAACCGCGGAAACGATTCCAGGTAGTCTCCATCGCCGGTTTCGCGCGGGTCTTTCGTCGCCAGCTGATAGTCTTTCAGTTGCTTCCTCAGCTTCCCGAGCTGGCCGGCTACGCTTTTGTCATTTACCAGATTTTTCAAACAACCCGGATCTTTAACAATGTCGTAAAATTCTTCCTTAGGCCGCTTGTCGGTCGCCAGGTGAAAGTATGTTTCTTTACTTTTGAGATCAACCACCACCAGGGAAGGCAGTCGTCTTTCCCGTTTTTCTATACCCGGTTTTTTGAATTTACATTACATCGATTAAGAAGGCTGTAACTGCTACTTCAGCAGTCACGGGAAATGCCGGACAACCATCATAATTTGACTTGAATGAACAGAAGAACATTTACCAGGCAGACGGCTGGTATTTGGGCCGCTTTGTTATTATCGCAGGTTGAACCTGCCGATCCGAAGCTGATCGTTACCGAAATCCTGATCCATGAAGTGAAAGTGAATGCGCGCGGCAACTGGCATTTTGTGGAACTGAAAACCAATAAAGGGCTGACCGGGCTGGGAGAGGCGTCCCACGGTTCGCGGTGAAAGACGGACCGGGACAGCTGCACCAGGAGATCAGGCGTATTTTCGAGCTTGTGAAAGGCGAGTCGCCATTCCATATCGAGCAGTTTTGGCAGCGCGGATTGAAGTCGGCGGCGGAGAGCGGAAAAGCCTCGATTACGGCATTCAGCGCGATCGAGCATGCATTATGGGATTTGAAAGGGAAGGCGCTGGGTGTGCCGGTGCACGATCTGCTTGGTGGAAAGCTGCGGGATAAACTGAAAGTATACGCCAACATCAACCGAGCCATCAATGCCCGAGATGCAAATGGCCGCAGGCTGATCCCGGATTTTCAGCGCAATGCGGAAAATGCATTGAAAAGCGGCTTTAGAGCGGTAAAACCGGCACCTTTTGATGATATGAAACCGCTGAAATCCAGCAGTGAAATCCAGGTTGAGTCTGACATTGACTATGCGATACAAACAATCGAGGCAGTGCGTGCGGAGCTGCTGTCGCCCGACGAGCATTTCGACGAGGGCTACATCCACGTTCCCGACGCACCCGGGCTCGGGTACCAGCTTAATCCGGCAATTCCGAGCAAATACCGCATCTAGCAAAACACATTTTGTATGAAAATTTTTACCAAAAGAATACTGATCGGTCTCACCATTTTGCAGGCTGCCTGCTATGGATTTACCGCTTCGGAAATCAGCGTGACGAGTGAAAAGCAGCATGCCGCGAAGCCTAACATTCTCTTCATTTTCGCGGATGACTTGCGGGCGGATGCATTGGGATATGCCGGTAACACAATCATCCAGACCCCAAATATTGACCAGCTTGCCGCTTCGGGGACGCATTTCAAAAATTGTTACGTGATGGGCGGGCATCATGGTGCCATTTGCGCGCCCAGCCGCGCCATGCTCATGAGCGGGAAAAGTCTTTTTCACGTGTACGACAAACTGGATGGCGTGCACACCATGCCGCAGCATTTTGCCGAAAACGGTTATGAAACATTCGGTACGGGAAAATGGCATAACGGAGCCGAAACCTTTGAAGCTTCATTTCAAAAGGGTAAAACCATTATGCTGGGTGGCATGAGCGATCACTTTAAAGTGCCTGTGTGTGATCTGGATGCAAACAGAAAGCTTGGCAAACCGGTTGTGAAAGGTTTTTCGACCGATATTTTCACGGAATCGGCGCTTTCCTATCTGGACGAGTATGCAAAAGGAAGCAGGAAAAACCCGTTTTTCTGCTACGTCGCCTACACGGCACCTCACGATCCGCGCTCTCCCCGGGAGGATTACATTGGTAAATACCCGGAGAAGGATATTCCGCTGCCCGGCAACTACAAGCCTGTGCACCCGTTTGATTTCGGCGATGCGCAGGTGCGGGACGAAAACCTGGCTCCGTGGCCACGTACTCCGGAAATTATCAAAGCTACCTTATCAGATTATTATGGACTGATCTCGCATCTGGATGCGCGCATCGGGGATCTGATCCAATCGCTGAAAGAGAAGGGGCTTTATGAAAATACGATCATCGTTTTCGCCGCCGATAATGGACTTGCGGTAGGCAGTCACGGGCTGCTTGGCAAGCAAAGTCTGTACGAGCACAGCATGAAGGTACCCTTGATCCTGACCGGCCCGGGTATTCCCAAAAACAGCGCTACCGACGCACTGGTGTATCTTTTCGATATTTTTCCCACACTGACCACCGTGGCCTGCCTGCCTGAGCCGGAGAGGATTGATGGTAAAAATCTTTCTGATGTAATTAGCGGGAAGTCTGCGCAGGTGCGTGAAAGTAGCTTTACCGCCTACCGCCACCTCGTACGCGCTGTGCGAGATCAGGAATGGAAACTGATCCGCTATCCGAACCGGGATTATACCCAACTATTTAACCTCAAAAAAGACCCGCTCGAACTCGAAAACCTGGCGGGAAAACCGGCATACCGGAAGCAAGAGGAAAGGCTGAAAAAGCGGTTGATCCGGTGGCAGCAGCAAACAGGCGATACAGTTGCCTACACGGCAAAAACCATTTTGCCAATGCAATATAAACCGGAGCAATTTGAGCGGACCATGGACCAGCAGCAGCCAGTTTACACCCAGAAAAAGTATTGGGATAAACGTTGAAAAAAAGCTCTTCCAAATAGCAATTCTATTTATAAACCATCCGGTGATGGCAAGCAGTCCTACCAAGCGCTAAAAACCTGAGCCATGAACGAATCTGTTATAAAAATACACGATGGTGAAGGCCATTAAAAAGATTAAAATCGTTGATACGAGGGTATAGATACGACTAACACGCTCGATGCTTAATTTGAGATTCGGTCTGAACAATCTGAATGCAAACAGGCAGCCGTTGGACACTGTGACAATTACAAAGCAGTAAAAAGTATCATCTTTAAATTTTTCGAAACTGATTTCAGGTGATTTGGTTAAAACAAAACTAAAAAGCCCGATATACATCAGGATACACGCGATCATCAGATTAGCATATTGCTGCCGGAATCCGGGTAAGAATATGCCTCCTGCTGCCATGCATGTACCAAGCGCAAAAATTAAAGCGATGTAATTCAAATCAAATTCATAATTCAGCAGGGTAATGAATGCAAGTATTGGCTTACAGGCTATTCCTATTGCATATTGGATATTTGCGTCTGTTTTCATCGTGGAATATACAGTATTTATCCTGCTGTTGTACGGCAAATTATATGTCATTTCAAATATATTAAACAGCACTTATTATGCTGCTTTTTATTATTTATCACCTTTATCAATCACAGGTATATTAGATTAAATGCGCTGAGTTCTTTGGCTTAAACAACTATCTGTCAAGGAATTTCGCTGCTATATGAAATCAAAACTACTTCGGCAGCATGTGACCTGGATCCATGCATTTTGTGTATTGGCAGTTTCCTTTGTCCAACTTCCCGCCAGGCTCTCGGCACAGCCGGCCATTGAATGGGACAAGACCTTCGGAGGAAGTTCAAGCGACAATATCGCCTGCGTCAAACCTACGGCAGACGGCGGGTACATTGCAGCAGGATCGTCTGCTTCCATGGCAGATGGTGATAAATCCAGGGGGTCGTGGGGCGGCTTTGATTTCTGGGTTGTCAAACTTGCAGCCGATGGGACCAAGGAGTGGGACAGAACTTACGGTGGCCAGATGGACGACCAGCTTGTCCAGGTTTTCCAGACGTCCGATGGCGGTTATATGCTGGCAGGACATTCTAAATCCGATGCTTACGCTGAGAAGGGAGCCGACGACCAAATCGCCGGCGGAGGCAGCCGGGGCGACTTTTGGTTAGTCAAAATTGACGCAACCGGAAGCAAAAATTGGGACAAGACTATAGGCGGCACCAGTGACGACATACTGGAAGATGCCAAACAAACTGCCGACGGTGGCTATATCCTGGCCGGTTCGTCCACTTCGGGAGCAGGCGCCGACAAAACACAACCTTCTGCGGGCCTTCAGGATTTCTGGCTTGTACGGGTAGATGCAAAAGGAAACATAATCTGGGACCGGACCATCGGCAGCGGCAGCTCCGACCGCAATGCAAACATTGCCGTCACCGCGGATGGCGGCTACATCCTGGGTGGTGGCGTTAAATCAGAAGATGAAGCTAATGCGAGGGCGTTTGCAGCCAGGATGTCTGAGGATGGAACCGTTTTGTGGAGCCGCGACTTGGGTGTGCCCAACAGTGAGGTCTGGGATATGATTGCAACCAGCGATGGCGGGTACGCGGCGGCTGTCAGTGAATTGGTAGGAGAGTTTAACCGGCCTTTTTCGCTGCTCAAAATGGATGGGAGCGGCACGCAAACGTGGCGGAAAACATACACTGGAGGGTTGACAGCTTATCCGTTACCCGATGTGGCGATGTCGACGGTCAGGGAAACGGCAGATGGCGGCTTTTTGATGGGCGGGTTCTCTAATGAGGCAGCCGGGAACGACAAGTCGGAATACCCCAAGGGCAGGCTGGATGTGTGGATCGTCAAGGCAGATGCAAATGGTGCCTGGCAGTGGGATAAAACCATCGGGGGACACATGGTTGATCATCTCATCGCATTTGAAGCTACGCCGGACGGAGGCTATATTCTTGCGGCCAATTCATATTCGAGTACGGGAGAAGACAAGTCTGAACCCAACCGTGCCGGTGAAGACTACTGGCTGGTGAAGCTGGCACCGCAGACACCTGATACCCGGCTTAGGTTTTCGGCTTCAAGCCTTGACCTGTCTGTGGTGCAGGATTCTGTTGCTGAACCTGGATCTGTCAAGCTGATTACCAACTCAGGTACGCCTGATGTGACGCTTACGGCATCGCCCAATGTTTCCTGGCTGATCCCGCCCACCGGGGCCGGCCGCTTGCAGATCGGAGTGGATGCGGCAGGATTGCTCCCGGGGACCTATCAGACGACGCTGATTGCGAGTGCACCAGGCTATACCGGCGATACGCTCCTGATCCATTTAAACATAAAATCAGCAGATGCGCCCGTCACAATCCGGATTGATGCCGGGGGCGACGGATTTACGACGGCCGACGGGCGCGTATTCAGCCGGGACCGGTTTTACCACGGAACAGATCGTGTGTACCGGGCCGAGGATACGCAGGAAATTCAGTATACAGCGGACGATGTGCTGTATTGGTCTGAGCGCAGCGCCGACGCTTTTCAATACGATATTCCGGTCACAAACGGCAGCTATATGGTGGTGCTGCACTTTGCCGAAATCTGGTTCGGCTCTCCCATTGCAAGGCCGGCGCGACCGGGTCTGCGGATGTTTCATGTAGATGTCGAAGGTGAGCGAAAGCTTACAGACTATGATCCGTATGCGAAAGCCAACGGAAACTTTACTGCCCTGGAAGAGGCATTTCCGGTCGATATTACAGACGGCATGATCAATGTAGATTTTATTACCGGGAGTGCTAACTGGCCTACCGTGGCTGCCATTGAGATTGTTCCGCAGGATGAGTATTTCAAAACAGTATTGACACTGCCTGTGGCGGCAGATGCCTACGTGCACACCCATTTTCCGGATCAGAATTTTGGTACAGACCCCGAGCTGATTGTAAAAGCCGGCGGGGATAATATCAGCAGAAATACTTACCTGAAATTTGATCTGCGCCCTTTCCAGTACATTACCTCTGCCAGGTTGCGGATTTACGGTGCCAATGTGGAAACGACCATGAACGTAGGCACGGCGGTGCACGGCGTCGAAGATGATGCATGGACTGAAACAGGAATTACCTTCAGCAATGCTCCTGTCGGCAGCCGTCGCGAACTCACCTATACAACGATCAATCACCTGCTCGCGTACCGTGAATTTGACTTGACAGAATTTGTGCAGAATCAGGTCATGAACGATAAGGTAGTCAGTCTGCTCGTGAAAAATCCGACATCCGCGAATAAGAAGCTGGGTTTTCACAGCAAGGAAAATGTATCAGGGCTTGCCCCTGAATTGGTAGTCACATCCAATAAACCGGTCGTCAGTATGGCCCGGAAATCAGCCGCACCATTTGCTTTGCAAAATGCATGGCAAAAAGAGGATGGAAGCTCCGTAATTTTCCCGAACCCCGTCAGAAAAGCATTCAGATTCAAGCTTTCCAGCAAGCACGAAGGCGATGTTTCTATGCGGTTAATTGATCAGGCGGGAACAGTGTATGATGTACAAAAGCTGAGCCCGTCTGCCGGCCATGAAGTAGTCGACATTACCAGGGCTGCATTAAAGCCTGGCATTTACCTGCTGAAAATCCAATCCCACGCTTCCACGGAAATGGTTAGGGTTGTCATAACAGAGTAAGGGGACTTCGATTTTCATTTTGCATTGGAAAGGATAAAATTGCGTCTCGATTCAGACAACTTCGTTCAGGAATATCACTCTGTGACTTAATTGTTTGTAAAAGAGCACCGATCATTTCCAATTCCAATTTGCAGTATGAAATTGATGTTTTCCAGTGTTATATTCAGTGGGTAAATGGGAAAACTTAAAAAGGTAACTCTCACGCATCAATGACATTCAGCATTTTATTGGCTAACATCACTTCCTGTATCTTTTTTGCTGATCATACTTTTCAGTTGCAAAACAATAATCTGCAAAAGTGCGATTCGCTCTACGAAATGATTTCCCGTCAGCAAATTCATTTATCGCCCGATGATGACGATGATACGTGGTATGGTTTTCCCTTTGCGTCGTCGGACATTAAAGAAGATTCATTATTTTCTACGATTTTCAGACAACCTGATAATTATCTGGCTTGTTATAGCAAAATCTTAAAAGATCCAAAACTCGATCTGCGCTACAAGCATATTGCACTGCTGGCAATGCAGAATGCCAATGCAGAGACATATTACCAGGTTTTGAGAAAAACATTTTCCTCCTTTAAAAAGAATGAAGTTAACAGTAATACGCTGCTATATGCGATCATACAGGATGCTGAATGGAGTAATGTCGTGGTCTCCAATAAAGATGATGGTGAAATGAGGCGTTTGCTCATGGAAATACACAACTATCATCGAACCCCGGCCCGGCTCAAAAAGTATATTGGGAAGATGCTTGGCGTACATGAATAGCATAGCTTTTTTAGGAGCGCTTTTGCATGATCAGCTATCACTAAATCAACTGTTCGTTTTCGCGAGGCATGCACTACTGATCAAGATGCAATTAATGTCATTCTGAATTAATTCATTTCACCTCGCCACAGCCCGGAACCATCGAGCCCGGCAACCAGCCGGGCTCAATGCCGTATGCTGAGCATGTGTTTTTTGCTTCCGAAAATGTGGCAGGTAGCCCAGGCTGCAAGCGTTCAGGTAGCCGGGAAATAGGTCGCCTGCAGGTACTCCCGCAGCCTAGTCTGTTGATGACCGAGCAGCCGCTCAACGGTATCGTGGGTTCCGGCCAGCATGCCATCTCTGGCGGCGGCACCCCACTGCGCAAGGAAACTGGCCACCACTTCGGGCACACCCGCAGCGACTTTCTGCGCAATGAAGGGCGCAACTTCACTGTTCCGGTAATTAATAGGCCGGCCCGCCAGTGCCGTAAGTTCGCTGGCAATGTCGTGAAACGAATAGGCTTCGCTGCCAGACAGGGTATACTCCTGATTGTCATGTCCTTCACTCGTCAGCAGGGCAGCTGTGGCTGCGGCCAGTTCGGTGCGCGTGACGAAAGCGATCTTGCCTTCCCCCGCCGTAAAAATCAGTTCCGCATCCGGCACCTCGCTCCCGAGGATATATCCCAGACTTTCAAAGTAGTAGCCGTTTTTAAGAATGGTATATACCAGCCCGGATGCTTTCAGGTAGGCTTCCGTGGCCAGGTCGCTTTCAGTAACCTCCTGCATCACAAAATCGGTACTCCGCTGGATGCTGGTATAAAAAAGATGCCTGACGCCGGCTTCCCTGGCAGCGTCAATGACGTTCCGGTGCTGGTGCACCCGGTCGGTAAAAGCCACGGCCGAAACCAGCAGCACCTTGTCGATGCCCTGAAAGGCTTGCACCAGCGAAGGATAGTCAAAATAATCGCCTTTCCGAACGTCTATTCCCCGTTTTACAAGATCCGCGGCTTTGCTGGTATCACGCACCAGGGCCGCAATTTCTGAGGCCGGGGTGGTAGTAAGCAAAAAATCAATGGTCTGGCGGCCCAATCCGCCGGTGGCTCCGGTTATTAAGATCATGATGAAAAGAATTAAAAATCTGCGTACATTTACTTGCGATTTGCAAGTGTAAAGGTAAAATTAAATACTTGCAAAAAGCAAGTTAAATTTAAATTGGTTTTTTATGAAAGAGGTAAATCAGCGTTCTACGTGCCCAGTCAGTACATCGCTCGACATACTTGGAGATAAATGGACCCTGCTCATTCTCAGGGATATGGTATTTGCGGGGAAGTCTGCTTACGGACAGTTTCTGCAGTCGGCGGAAAAGATGGCGACCAACATTCTGGCCGACAGACTGGCGGTACTGGAATCGCAGGGCATCTTAACCAAGGCGGTGGCGGCGGATAAAAAATCCAAGTTCACCTACCGCCTGACCGAAAAAGGGATCGATACCGTGCCGATCATTGTCGAGCTGATTTTGTGGGGAAGCAGGCATTGCTCCACCGTCGTTGCTCCTGGCTTGCTGGAAGAACTTCAGGCCGGGAAAGGCGCTGCCATTGAAAAGTACCAGCGGCAAGCGCGTGAACAGGCCTTGGTTTAAACGAAAGGTATATTTCAATGGAAACCTGATTTTAATAGCTGCATAAGCTGCATTTCTGCACGTTTATGCCAGGGTAGAAAATGTCTATATTGCAGGAAAATACCTTGTTGCTGCTTATGAAATATTTGTACGCTCTGCTTTTTATCAGTTTGCTAAGTTGTGAAAGGCCGGAGATAGAACAGCCTGCTGAATTTCCATCGACATTATACCTGAGCCGTATCAGCATCAAATCCAAAGTCCGCCTTTACACAGCTAAAAAAGAAATAACGGATCAGGCCATCATCGACAGGTTCGTGGAAAGCAATGGAGGGTTCAGGCTAAAAGATTCTTCAGTTGTCAGCGATGAATATATAAAATTCATTTCTCCTGATTCTGCTGAGATGGTGAACTCGTCCAGCTCATTTCTAATCACCAAAAATGATAAGCAGTTGTTGTTTAAATCAACCAAAAAGCAGATTGTAACGCAAGGACAGATGAAGTCCAGCTTTAATATGTTAAAATACAGGAGTGAGTTTGAACCAGTCTGGGATAATAAGTTCAGTACCTATAATATGATGGTGGGGTATGGAAATTATTCTGAACTGAGTATGTCTGTATTTGAGTACTTGCGTGTTTGGTGGACTACCAGTTTTGATTCGCTATTTTTCCAGCATCCTGATTTATACAAAGCCTCGTCATACGGTAAGACGCTTAATGAATTTGACGAATCTTATGTAAATTCCATAGGTAAAGCCGATACCCTGGCCATTCGGGAATATTTTTACTTAATGAAAAAAAGATAACTGCTTTTATTCCACGGAGCTTTAAGCCGGTCACGAATTCAGGCTTGGCACAGTTCCGGAGTTGATTCAGAATTTTTGGTCGCAAACCCGTCAGCGATATCAGCTGCATGACGTATATAGGGGATTGTTTAGCCGGTCGGTACCCTGATCGCAATCCTGTCATTTTACAGTGCAAACTCCTTACAGCGCAGTCTGCATTTATTTTCCAAGCCGGAAAATAATAATATTAAATCTTTATTTATTTACTTGAACTACAAGGCTGCAAACGTCCTAAATTTACGCGCGATTTTTTATTCAACATAAACGCCTGTAAGCTATGGACCTCTTTTACAAAGTTTTAGGAAATTTCCTTTTGAGGAAAATCAACAAAAGTGCTGTCCGGCAGATCTGCCTGGCAGCATTTTGTTTTTTACCGCAATGCCTGTCGGCTGCGGTCATTTATGTCAATCCCGCAGCAGGTGGGAACGGCTCGGGCAGCAGCTGGGGAAATGCGTATACCAAGCTGGCACCCGCGCTCGCTGCCGCAGTCGCTGGAGACGAAATTTGGGTCAAAAAAGGGGTTTACAAACCTTCGATTGCATTTGACATCAATGGAAACGGTACCCTGGAAGCACAGGAAGTAACGTTCAGGATCCGGTCGGGAATTGCCGTGTACGGCGGCTTTGCCGGCAATGAAACGCTCCGCAGCCAGCGTAATTACCTCGCCAACCTCACAATCCTGAGCGGGGATATCGATAACAATGATTCCAATGTCGACGGCAACAACATTGCTGAGAATACGGGTAATATCCAGGGAGCGAATGCATTCCACGTTGTTTACACCCGCAACGTGGATGCCGCAGCGCGCCTCGACGGATTCATCGTCACCGCAGGCAGAGCGAAAAGCAGCGGCGTATCCACGGATGCAAACCAGGATGGCGGCGGCTGGTACAATCACCTCGGCAGTCCTGCCAATGCAAGCAGTCCCACGATCGCCAATACGACTTTCCGCGGGAATTATGCCGAGTCAGAAGGCGGCGCATTGTTCAGTACTGCGTTGGCAGGCGGCACCGTAGCTTCGGTGATCTCCAATTGTAAGTTCATTTCCAACAAGTCCAACGTTGCAGGCGGGGCGGTCAATATGGGCTCCTTCAGTGCGGGCAATTACCAGCCGCAGTTCAGAAAGTGCGAGTTTGTGCAGAACGAAGCGTACCGCCGCGGTGGGGCCATTTACCTGATCGGCGACCATGCCGTACTGGATTCCACGACTTTCAGGGCCAACATGGTGACCGCTGTATCTCCCGACAAGAGCACGCTTCCGGGCTCAGGTGGGGGCGTGGGTATGGTAGGTTCCAATGCCCGTTTTTCAAACTGTATATTCGACAGTAACACCACCACCGGCAATCCTACGGGCCCATTTGAAGGCGGCGGGGGCGGAGCTGTGTACATGTCAGTGAACGAATCCCAGTCGAATACGCTGGGCATTTCGGAACCGAAGTTTGTGAACTGCGGGTTTTATAACAATGTCGCCAGCGGGAATGTATCTGCCTGGGGTGGCGCGGCAGTGCACCTGAGCGATGGTGGAAAGCTGCGTCCAACATATACCGGCTGTGTTTTTACCAACAATCAGGCACAAAATCTGGGCGGTGCCGTGGCGAATTTTGCAAGGGTGATCAGTGTAGCAACCGGGTTTGTGCCGGAACTTACGCCTGTTTTTACCAACTGTACCTTTTATTACAACCAGGCCGGCCAGCAGGGTGGGGCGATCTACAACCAGGGATATATCTACAAAGGTGCGCAGGTACTTAACGCCAAAGTTGAAAACGCCATTTTATGGAACGACATGGCGAGTACAAGCGGACCGGAAGTGGGCTCGTCGACTGCCAGGATTACCATTTACTATTCGCTGGTAAAAGGATCGGGCGGCAGCGGCGCGGGCTGGAATGGCAGCCTGGCCCTCGATGGCGGCAATAACATTGACACCAATCCCGGCTTCGTGAACACGGCTGATGCCGACGGGGCTGACAATCTGCCCGGTACTTCCGACGACGGACTGCGGACAACTGCATACGCGCCCGTGACCGATGTGGGTAACAATGCGGCTGCCGGACTGGCCGGAGTTACCAAAGACTTCATCGGCGGCGCACGCATTCAGGGCAGCACGGTGGATATGGGTGCCTACGAAACCGCACGCATTAAGTTGCCTGACCTGGGAAAATTGCGCCTTTATGACTGGCGGCCCGTCGTGACCGGCTGCCTGAGCTGTCCATGGGCAATCCAGCTGAATGAAAGGATATTCCAGAACTTTTCCTGGGACGGCGCTGCCTACCTTACCGATGGCCGGTCAACCTTTATCACGGGTAAAATTGTCAGCCGCGAAAACAGGGAGGTTGGATTTGAAGTGTACCTGAGACTTGTCAGCAAGCAGGATTGGAGCACCTGGAGTGCCAGGGGACGCACTTATTCCACCTATGCTTCCGAGGCCGAAATCGCCGCGAGACGAAACCATATTAACTGGACTTTCTGGGAACTGAGCAGTGACAGTTATCTCAAAGGTACCGGGCTGCTTTCCGGTACATTGAGTCTGGCGCATACGCCGGTCGACAGGCATACGGGCTTCCAGCTGGGTGTAGGTGCCAATGGCTGGGATGCTGACCAGGGCCTGAGCGGGACTTTTTCTTATAGAGGTACACTCCTTTACAGAGGTGAAAGACTTGCCCTTAATAACGTAGGCTCACTGAATGTGGATGCCAGGCAATCCGACCGGGCTGTCAGACTTATGGTACCGGAACCCGAAGTAGCAGCAGGTGATGCAGTCGTCAGCAAACCTGCATTGTCCATTTATCCAAACCCTGCGCGTGATGCCATCAACCTTCAATCAGAAAATCTGATTGGGAAATTCGGAATAAAGCTGTTGCGGCAGGATGGATCGGTGGTGAGCCAGTGGCAGGGTGCCTCTACAGACGGTACGGTGCGTATGCCGGTAAAAGGAGTCAAGCCCGGTAACTATCTGCTGATCCTGACGGGTAAGGATGGTACCGTCACCAGCGGGAATGTGTTAGTTGAATGATAACAAAAAGGACGGCCCCTCCATCATACTTGGAGGGGCCGTCCTTTTTTACTGCTTATTATTTTTTGTACCGGACATTCAAGTCCGAACGAGAAATTACCGTACAGGCCGGGATTGACTGAGCAGGTCGCGGATTTCAGTTAATAATACTTCTTCTTTTGTAGGTGCAGGAGGTACTCCGGGCTCTTCTACTTTCCGGCGCATCAGCCGGTTCATAGACCTGATCAGCAGGAATATAATGAACGCCAGAATGATAAAATCAATCACAATGGTAAGAAACTGTCCATAAGCAAACACAGGCCCGAGGCTTTTGGCCTGTTCAAGCGAAAGTCCCGGTGTAATTTTGTCGGAAAGCGGCACATACAGATTACTGAAATCAACATTTCCCACTGCTTTTCCAACCAGCGGCATAATAAGGTCATTCACGACGGAATCAACGATCCGGCCGAATGCCGCACCAATAATTACCCCGACGGCCAAATCCATGACATTACCACGCAGGGCAAACTCTTTGAATTCTTTTAACATTTGCTTTTTTGTTTAAGGGATGATCAGAGAAACGGAAATATAGAGACGAAATCTTAAAACAGGATGATCACAATGTGATTTCAGTAAGGTTGTAAGATGTCAATATAGTAAAGATCCAGTGATTTTATCTCAACAGACAGCCTGTCAGCCAGCAGTTTTGATTCTTTTGCGTGATGAAGGTCCATTGTCAGATGTTCCAGTTCATCCATATCCCGTAAAGATAAACGCTGAACAAGCTGCTCCTGCAGCAGCATATTCCGGCTGGTGAGATATTCCGAGGTCAGCTTTGTCCTCGCTTTCAGGTAATCGAGCATTCTTTTTGCGTCCGTGATCATCATCTTCAATGCGGTAGTTTTATTTTCATTCCTGATACTTTTATTTCTTTATATCTGAATCCGGCTGCTCTTTTTCGAGCGCTTTGAGGAGTGCAGCGTACTTCTCAGAAAGCAAAAGGGTGGCTGCTGCATGTCTTTGCTGCAACTCCGACAGCGCGGCACTGTCCGATTCGGAAATGGCTGATAGTTCACCCGCGTGCTTATCGAGCAATTTTTTTCTTTCAAGTTGAAACTGACTGATCAGACTGGCCCGTTGCCGAACGTAGTATAGCAGGTCGTCAGCTTTCATAAGAAGGGACAGTTTGGCGTCAACAAGTTGAAGTAAGATGGTTTGAGTTTAGCAATACTTAACAATAATTGTGCTAGCCATTGGAATTTCAGGAAGGCTGTCTTTATTTTTTTAAAAATTAATGCCTCCTGCGGCCTTATTAGGACAACTGTAATTCAGGCTGCGACTAGGTTGAATAACACGTATCCTATACTTTTGCGCCCAATGAAACCCCAAGCGCATTCCTGCCAATCCATATCATTGCCCGCCGGCAGTCCGCCCTGAGTGCCGGGCCTGGCGATCGGCACGCCGCCAGCTTCATCTCTTTTTTATTTTCCGGTCACTTACTTGGCACGCGCAGACACCGGGCATATCCCCGGTAAAAGCATTGCGCTTTATCCATGTAAAAACCTTTATCCAACCATTTTTCATGAAGGGCTATTTAGATCTTTTCGATTTTTCACAAAAAATCAACTATAAAACCGAAATACTGGCCGGACTGACCGTAGCCATGACGATGATGCCGGAATCGCTCTCATTTGCGATCCTGGCCGGTTTTCCGCCGCTTACCGGACTTTATGCAGCCTTTATCATGGGGCTGGTGACGTCAGTTTTCGGAGGCAGGCCGGGACTGATCTCCGGCGGGGCCGGTGCCACGGTGATCGTTTTGGTGGCGCTGATGAAATCACACGGTATCGAATATGTGTTTGCTGCAATTGCACTGGCTGGCGTCATCCAGATGCTGATCGGCATTTTCAAATTCGGGAAGTTTGTGAGGCTGGTGCCCCAACCTGTTATGTACGGTTTTGTCAACGGACTGGCTGTGGTCATTTTTATGTCCCAGCTCGAACAGTTTAAAACTGTCGTCGCCGGCGAATCCGTATGGCTCACCGGCACCCCCCTTTACATGATGACCGCGCTGGTGCTGCTTACGATTGGTATCATCCTCATCTTGCCAAGGTTCACCAAAGCAGTTCCTCCGTCTCTCGTGGCCATTATCGTCGTCTTTGCGATCGTACTGGGTTTCGGTCTGGACACCAAAACAGTGCGTGATATTGCCGCTGTGAGTGGCGGGTTTCCTCCTTTCCATATGCCCGCAGTCCCGGTCAGCCTTGCTACCCTGGAAATTATTTTGCCTTACGCCGTGATTATGGCAGGCGTGGGGCTCACCGAGGGATTGTTGACGTTAAACCTGGTGGACGAACTAACCGGAACAAAAGGAAACGGCAACCGCGAATGCATTGCGCAGGGTAGCGCCAACATCCTCAACGGCTTTTTCTTCGGGATGGGCGGGTGCCCGATGATCGCGCAAACGCTGGTAAACCTTTCCGCCGGGGCAAGGGCACGACTGTCGGGTATCATCGCATCGCTGACAATCCTGACCATCATTTTGGTGGGTGCGCCCGTCATTGAACGGGTACCCATGGCGGCACTGACCGGCGTGATGATCATGGTGGCAGTCGGTACATTTGAATGGGCCAGTTTCAGGATTATCAATAAAATGCCGAAACAGGACGTGCTGGTGGGTATGCTGGTGGCTGCGATTACCATTTACCTGCATAACCTCGCACTCGCCGTGCTGGTAGGCGTGATCATTTCCGCCCTGGTATTTGCGTGGGAAAGTGCCAAACGCATCCGCGCACACAAATCCACGGATGAAAACGGGGTCAGGCATTACAGGATTTATGGTCCGCTCTTCTTCGGGTCCGTCGCGGCATTTAATGAGAAATTCGAAGTGCTGACAGACCCGAAGGAAGTGATCATCGATTTCTCCGACAGCCGGGTTGCTGACATGTCCGGCATTGAGGCGCTGAATAAAATTACGGCCCGGTATCAGAAAGCAGGAAAAAAGGTGCTCCTGAAACACCTGAGCGCCGACTGCCGCCGGTTGCTTCAGAATGCCGACGATGTGATCGATGTCAATATCATTGAAGATCCTACCTACCGGGTGGCAGATCAGTAACCGCAGCAGGGGCGGGGCGGGCTGTAAGCTGTGCCCCGCATGCATACTGCTCAACAGCGGTCCTGCCGGATCGTTTTTGACGAAGCATATTATATTCCTAACTTCAAAATTTGCGCCCGAATTGAAAAACGTAGGTTTTGGCGTGCGTTTTTATGCATACATTATATTTTTCTTTTCAGTATTTGGGCTTGTTCTATCGATTACATTTTCATGACAGACACAGATCCGGGAAATGACCTTTGGGAGCGTTTTGTTTCAGGGAGTTCTTCGGCATTCAGCGAACTTTACGATGCTTACACGGACATTCTTTACAAGTTCGGAATGCGGTATACTGCTGACAGCGAGCTTGTCAAGGATTGTATCCATGATCTTTTCATTGACCTGCATACCTACCGGCCCAGCCTGGCCAGAGAGGTGAATGTCAGGTTCTATTTGCTTAAATCATTCCGCAGGAAATTGCATGCTGCCCACCGCAGGTCGAGCCTGCTGAATCTCAACCGGTGGAATACGGACGAAACTTTTGGCGTCCAGGCATTATCGTTCAGCATTGAGCATGAAATAATTGTAGACGAGGAGCAGCGCGAAATGCTCGAACAACTGGCTTCCGAAATCAACCAGCTTCCGGAGCGGCAGCGGGAAATTCTGTACCTGCGATTCAATCAGGATCTTGATTATGAGGAAATTGCCTCAATGATGCAGATCTCCGTCCCCACCTGCAGAACCTTCATTTACCGTGCAATCAAACAGCTCCGCGGCAAGCTGGCGTGTGGCTCTTTCGCCCTGATTATTCTCTGGGCGTAAAATATTTTCTTTTTTTGTTAAAATAATCCTTTTCAGACGTCTATGTCTGGTCGCATTTCTTCTCTTGTAGGTCAAACAAGTTCTTAAATGAAGAAACGCGTACGCAAAAGTGAACATCTGCCTGAGTCCGAATCGCCGGATCTTTCGGAAGATGAAAAAAGGATTGCCGCCAATACCCGCATTTTAATGAAGTCAGTACAGGAGGAGGCTCTGCCGGTGCTGGAAAAGACGGCATTGCGCCTGCGCATGGAGGAAACCATTGAGCTGCAGGGTACCCGTACCTTTCGCGGGACATGGCTGGCCGTGGCGGCATCGGTCGCATTGCTGCTGGTCAGCGTGTCCGGCTACTTTTTGCTTCGGCAAAATACGGGCTCGGCCATGCAGGAGGAAGCTTCAAAGCTCACTTTCGATACGGCTGATACACGTTTGCAGCTTGCCGACAGGAGGATCGTTCGGCTGTCCGAGCAAAATGCAGACCTGGTGTATAAGCAGGATGGCTTGCGAATCCAGATCGATTCCGCATCGGTGGTTGAGCAGCGCACAGCCGACCAGGCATTCAACACCCTGACGGTCCCTTATGGCAAAAGGTCAACCGTAACATTGGTGGATGGTACCAAAATATGGCTTAATTCCGGTTCCAAGCTGGTTTATCCTTCCACATCGGATGGAAAAACCAGGGAGGTTTACCTGGAAGGGCAGGCTTACTTCTCCGTCTCCCACGCCGACGATATACCCTTCTTTGTGCATACCAAAAATATGAAAGTTCAGGTGTTCGGGACCGAATTTGACGTGAGCGCTTACGACGACGACCCGCAGAGTACGGCTGTTCTGGTCAAAGGAAGTATTGAGCTTACCGCCAATCAGAAATCCTTTTTTGGCTCAAAAAAGAAAAAGCTGACGCCCGGAACCATGGCCGCCTACGATCCCGGAACCTCGGAACTGCAGACCTCGCAGGTTGATGTGGCATCCTACATTTCCTGGAAAGAGGGTTACCTCATTCTCAATAAAGTGCCTTTACCAGACATTCTGCGTAAGCTGGGGCGCTATTACCGGGCTGATATTTCACTCGGAAGTGCCGATGCAAGGAACATGACATTTTCCGGAAGACTGGATTTACAGGAAGACATTGCGCCGGTGCTGGATATCATCGCGGCAACCACATCACTCAATTATCAGCAAACAGAAAGGAGGTTTATATTCAGATAAAGCATTACCCGAAAACAAAAAACGGAAGACGCGGCAACGTCTCCCGATAGTCCCACTTGCCGGTAAGCAAGTGATTTTTAAACCATTGTATCAACAAAAGTCAATTCAAATTTATGAAAAAATTTGACCATTCAGGGTATTGCCCTCTGGGAGAATTGTATCCCAAAAAATTGCTTAGGATTATGAAGCTGGTAGTTCTGCTGCTGTTTATCGGAATGATGGGGGTTCACGCCACGGGCTATTCGCAGAAAAGCCGGATGGACGTAACGATCCGCAACGGCCATCTCGGGTTATTGTTTAAGCAGATTCAGGAAAAAACCGATTACAGGATTTTCTATCGTGACGGTCTCTTTTCGGAAACTGAAGGAGGAAATCTGAATCTCAATCTCAAAAACGAAACCGTACCTGCCATCCTCACGCGGGCACTGAAAGGATCTGATCTGTCCTATAAAATCATTGGGAAACAGATCGCAGTTTTCAAAAAAGATGAAGCGCCGCAATCCGCTGCCATCAAATCACTTCCTGTTGCCGTGGAACCGGCTGCGGCTGTGATCAGAGAAATTACCGGTACCATCCGGGATATGAAAGGTTCGCCGCTCCCGGGAGCAACCGTCATCGTCAAAGGAACCGACAAGGGGACTTCGACCGACGCGACCGGAAAGTTTACCATTGAGGCGGAACAGGGCGATGTGCTGGTGATTTCGTTTATCGGATACCTGGGAAAAGAGCAGGCGATCAGTACTCAAACCTCGGTTGACGTGCAGCTGGAAGAGGATCTGGGCGGGCTCGAAGAGGTGGTGATCGTCGGTTTCGGATCACAGCGGAAAGCAACCATCACGGGCTCCATCGCCACCATCACCACAGAAGATTTAAAGCAAAGTCCGACGGCAAGCATTACCAATGCACTGGCAGGGCGGCTTCCCGGACTTTTTGCCAACCAGTTCAGCGGGGGCGAGCCTGGGGTAGACCGGAGTGACATATTCATACGCGGTACCGCCACCTATGGCAACCAGTCGCCCATCGTGATTATTGATGGACTCGAAAGAAGTATGGATTACCTGGCGCCCTCTGAAATTGAGACATTTACGATCCTGAAAGATGCATCGGCGACAGCACCTTACGGGGTGAGGGGAGCCAATGGAGTTATCCTGATTACGACCAGAAGGGGGAAAGTACAGGATAAGGCCACCGTGAATTTCAAAGCATCGGTGGGGGTAAACCAGCCGGTAAAGTTCCCGACTTACCTGGGCTCGGCAGATTACGCCATGCTATACAATGAGGCGCGCCGGAATGATAATCCCGGCGTGGACCCGTCTACCCTCAATTTGTTTTCGGAGACGGCCATTGCCAATTTCAGGAAGGCAAAGGGTGACAACTCCGACGGCCTGGGTTACAACTGGAATTACTTTGACTACGCCTTCAAGCCGGGCGTACAGCATGATTATAGTTTGTCTATTAGCGGTGGATCAGTAAGGGCCAGATATTTCGTTCTGGCCAATTACTTTCAGCAGGACGGTAATTACAAGCATACCGATCTCGGCCCCAACAACACCCAGGCAGTTTTCAAGCGCTATAACTTCCGCTCCAACATTGACATTGATATTACGGATAACTTTTTCGCCAGACTGGACATCGGGGCCAGGATCACCGACCGTAATGCACCGGGTACGACGGCCGCCAGGATTGTGGAAATGGCCAATACCCAGCCTTCCTACCTGCCGATCACGCTGGAACCCAACGGAAATCCTGCCAACCGCGTTTACGAAGCCAATAATCCGCTTGGCATGCTCTATGGTGATCAGATTTACCGTTTCAACATATTGGGAGAGCTGAGCCGTACCGGTTTTCTGAATGATAAAAATACCTACCTCAACGGATCATTTTCGCTCGGTCACAAGCTGGATTTTATTACAAAAGGACTTTCTGTCGACGGGATATTTTCTTATGATGCCGCAGACGGGGGCTGGATCCGGCGGGATGTGACAAGCTATTCCGAAGGTTATCGCGAGTACCCGGGCTATGCCACGTTCGTTCCCGAGGCAGGCAGCGATATTTACAGAGAGCCCGGTGTTTATACGGGTGCCTACAAGTCGGGCAACAAGTACGATATTGACCAGACGATCCGCAACCAGTTTGACAAAAAAGACAGCGAAAGCCGGTCCTATATGCAGGCCAAGCTGGATTACCTGCGCAATTTCGGAATGCATGACGTAACCGGGATGGTGCTGGTAAACCGTTCCAAAAGGATCATCAACAACCAGGTACCATTCAGCTACCAGGGTATTACCGCCCGGGCGACCTATGGTTATGATGATCGCTATCTTTTTGAATTCAATGCGGCTTACAACGGGTCTGAGAACTTTGCCAAAGGCAAGCGCTACGGATTTTTCCCATCGGTTTCTGCGGGCTGGGTACTTTCCAAGGAGCAATTCATGACGAGTACCCAAAACTGGCTGAACACATTCAAAATCAGGGGTTCCTATGGTCTTGTAGGCAGCGACCGCGTACCCAATGATCGCCGGTTTATCTACCTCCAGTACTTCGGGGGACGGGATGGTGACTACAATTTCGGGACGGACAATTTTGGCTCCGGTGCCGGGGGATACCTGTCCGAAGGTGACCTTGCAAACCCTGACCTGACCTGGGAAAAAGCCAGGAAAGCCAACATCGGTATCGACGCCACATTCCTCAAACACCTTACCGTGACAGTGGACCTTTTTCATGAACACCGGTACGACATTATCACGGACATGGGCGGAGGCGACAAGCTGGGTTATCCGGACATCGTCGGCAAAGACGCGCCATACATCAACTCGGGGATTGTGAATAACCGCGGGTTCGATCTGGAAGTAGGCTGGTCGGGAAGCATTGGTAAGCATGCTACTTACTTCATCCGTCCCAACCTGTCTTTTGCGCGCAACAATATCGTTTTCATGAATGAAATACCTTACGCAATGGCAGGCCGTGCCAACACGGGCAAGCGCATCGGCGAACATTTCAACTATGCATTCGACCACTTTGTGCGCAACCAGGAGGAGGCCAATGAGCTCAACGGAATGAATTCCGGAAGTGGCTATCAGTCGTGGGGAACTTTACGGCCCGGCGACGTGGTGTACAAGGACCTGAATGGCGACGGCAGGGTAGACGACCTGGGCGACCGTACCGCGATGGGCAATCCGCGCAACCCGGAAATCATGTTTGGTCTGCCGGTGGGCGCGCGGTACCGCGACTTCGATTTCAGTATGCTGTTCCAGGGTGCGTCGCGGGCTTCCGTTCAGCTTTCGGGTGCTGCTGTGTACGATTTTCCATTGTTTAATCAGGATAAATACGGTAAAGTAAAACCGATGCACCTGGACCGCTGGACACCGGAAACTGCTGCCACAGCCACTTATCCTGCGCTCCACTTCGGAGACCACAGCAACAACAAAAATCCGAACAGCAGCCTGTTCATGTACAATTCCAAATACGTCCGGCTGAAAACAATTGAACTGGGCTACAACCTGCCCAAGGCAGCCATCAAGAAAATCGGCATTGAGCAGGTGCGGTTCTATGCGCAGGGCCTTAACCTGCTGACTTGGGACGGCCTCAAAAAGGTGGACATGGACCCTGAAACCCGGGAAGGTACCGGCGACTGGTACCCGATCCAGAAGGTGCTGAACTTTGGTGTTGATTTAACATTCTGATTTTAAATCCGAGCATTTATGAAGACGAAAAACATATATACGATTATCCTTTTCTTCACCTGCGCATTGCTATCGGCCTGTAAGGAGGATTTCTTGGACAGAAAACCCGATGATCAGGTGGATGCCGAGCAGGTTTTTACAAGATATAACAAGACCAATCAGCTCATTACCGACCTGTACGACAATGCAAAAGGCTCAAACAGTCCGCTGGTATTCTTTTCCCACTTTTCCACAGCGCCCGTAACCGATGAAGCCGAGGGTTCCACCGCCGAAGGAAGCCTCACCAACAAGTTCAACAACGGTGACTGGAATGCGAATGTAATGCCGGCCGGGAGCAGCCGGGGCCAGTACTGGTGGGATCTGTACGGCAGGATCCGCAAGGCCAACGTGATCCTGGAAGGTGTACGGAAGTACAATACGCCCGATAATCCCTTGCAGGCAGGAGACCTCAACAAGCGACTGGGCGAAACATACTTCCTGCGTGCCTACTTCCATTTTCTGGCGGCACGAATGTATGGCGAAGTGGTGTACGTGACCCACACCATTAATCCGAGTGACCCGATGGACTTCAAGCAGGAATCTTTTCATTCTATTGCTTCCAAAATTTACCAGGATTGTGATTCTGCCATGGCGCTGGTGCCAGCCAGCTGGGGTGGTGCTGATTTTGGCAGGATTGATAAAGGTGCCTGTCTGGGCCTGAAAGCCATTGTAGCCTGGATGGCCGCAACACCCATGTGGAACGGAGGATCATTTCCGAATGATACGCGACAGTTCGCATCGGAATATACGTACAATGCAGACCGCTGGAATACTGCCAAAATAGCCGCGAAAGCAGTTATCGATTTTAAAGTGGATGGCCGGCAGCGCTATTCCCTGTACCAGGGGCACGATGCTTCTGATTTCAGGGATGATGCGGGTGTTGATAATAACAATTCGAAAGTGCCGGCCCGGCTCTGGGACATGTATCACAGCATGGAAGCATTTCAGAATGAGGCCATTTTCTTTGTCACACGTGACAAGGACAACAACTGGCAGGGCGACATTTATCCGCCCAGCTGGGGAGGAAGCTCGCGTCAGATGCCGGTTCAGGAGCAGGTGGATGAGTACGAGTACATTGCGCCCGATGGGTTCGGATACCCGGTATATGCAGCCCGCGCCAAAAAAGACGGATATGACGATACCAATCCTTACGAAAGTGTAAAACGCGATCCGCGTTTCCACAGGGATGTCATTTATCATGGTGCCACATTCAAGGGAAAAGTGATCAACACGGCCTCGGGACCGGACAAGGTGGGAGCCACCAACTCCACTACCACGGGGTACTTTCTGCGGAAAATCCTGAGAGAATCCTGGAACAGGGATAAAAGTTTCTCCATCAGCGGTCCGCCGGTTTGGCGCCTGCCGGAGTTCATGTACATCTATTGTGAAGCTGTGAACGAAACCGCCGGTCCGAATGCGGAGATCTATGACATGCTGAACACCGTCCGCAAAAGATCATTCATGGCGCCCATACCAGTGGCGGCAATGACGAGCAAGGCGTTGATGGACGAGTACATCAAGCGGGAGCGCAGGGTGGAGCTTTTTTATGAAAACAACAGGATATGGGCATCGCGCCTGTACCTCGAACCCAGCTCACCGAAAGAAATCGCCAAAGAACAAGCCTGGCAAAGTGCGGGAACTACGAATGACCAGCGTTCGCAGAATGTGTGGCCGTATCCCAAAGCGCAGCGCATGATCAATGGGATGAAACCGGTTGAAGACCCGGCAGGGAAGATTGTGGTGGATGGCAAAACTTACAAAATGCAGCGATACTTTATAGAAAGCCGCGTTTTTGTAGCACCAAGGCATTACTTGTTCCCGATTATGCAGGACGAGCTGCAAAGGACGCCGACCTTAAAACAAAATCCAGGCTGGTAACACCCCGGATCAAACCTGCCGAACCCGGATGGGTATGGCAGGTTTGGCCCATTTATTTCGTGCGCCCCGAACCACAGGTGCGAGCCAGGGCTTCGGTATATTCCTGCGGTACCGGGTAGCTGCCGGTTTTTTTGCGCAACTCATAAAACCGCCTTGCCTGAACACAGTCATTGGCGCGGAAGTATGCCGTAGACAGCTTGAATAATGTATTTGGATTTAAGCTGTCGGCCGCATACGATTTCAAAAACAAAGAAATAGCTGCCGACAAGGTGGCCGGATCCCCGGTATTATCATATTTTCTTATGAAAATGGTCGCTTTGTCCGTCAGCAATTTTGGATTTTTGGGATTTTTTTTCAAACCCTCATCATACTGTTCCAGGGCTTTGGCCAGGTCACTGAACGAAGAGTAGATGGCTCCCCATCCCCAATAAACGTCTTCATTATCAGGATTTAAGAGCCACGCCTGGTTAAAGCGGTACATGGCCGTTTTTACCTCACCTTCCTGAAGATACTGGAAACCAGCTTCGATCAGCATATCCGAGGCTTTTTGCCTGCTTCCTTCCTGCTTTATATAGCTTTCGATCAGCTGTTTGTCGGCATCCAGCTGAGCCCTGGTTTTTGGTTTATTTCCGTATTTTGGAAGAAGTCTGATATTCTCCTTTGCCTCTTTTTGCCATTCTTTGTAGCTTATGTCCTGCGCCGATGAAAAGTGAGAAATGCAGGTGAAAATGGCCGCCAGGATGAACTTCACTGACCCGATATGATTTTTACTGATACTGTATTTTACAGATTTTTGTCTGGCCATCTGCCGCGTTTTTTGTTAGCTGGTTTTTACTTTTTACTACTGATTACCGGAGTAACCCAATCCCTGGCGTTTGAAGTTCATTTCAGTCGGGTGCATGCAGACGGCGGATTGCGGACGAATTTTATCAATTGTGTTGCACAAACCTCCGAAGGCTATATCTGGGTGGGCACGCCAAACGGCCTTCACCGCTTTGATGGCAACAGTTTCCACCAGTTTCATGTTACCGGCCCCAACCGCATTCCGCCGCTGCCCATTGATGAAATCCTGAGCATCGGGGATGGAAAGCAGCTGCTTGTACGCATGGGCAACCACATCGGAAAATTCGATACGAGGACTTTTATCTTTCACACGGCAACAATTCCAGCGCCTCATTCCGCATCGCCCAAGTACGCCTACAAGCTCACAGCCGACCGGCAGGGCCATGTTTTTCTGATTATGCGGGGAGTGAAAATTCTGGTTTATAACGCAGCAAAGAATGTTTTCGAGTCTGATCCCTCCATCATCAGCTATCCCGAAAACCTGAAACCGACATCCCTGCAGCGTGATGCCGCAGGGAATATCTGGATAGGTTCGGCATCGGGAATGGGCGTGTTCAGTCCTGCAAAGAGCCGGTACTACTCGGCAGCGGATGTATCCGCCTTCCAGTCAACGCTGAAAAAGGCCGGGCACATTCAGGCAGTCACCCACTTTCTCATCGACAGCCGCGGAAGGCTGATCATCCATAGCTGGCCGGAGCAGGGAGCTTCCGGCACTTTCCTGGTAGATCCTGCGCAAAAGCTCGCAAAAACGTTGCAGTGCCATCCTTTTCCTCATTCCAATTATTACGAACTCACTTCCTTTGAAGAAAAACAGGGCATCATCTGGGCCTTCGGGACAGATATTTTCAATATGCTGGAAGATGATGAAGCTGGCTTTCAGGGGTTTTACGATCCTGCGAATGCCGATTACGGGATCAATGCCAATCACATCCGGCAGGTATTTGAAGACAGGGACAAAAATCTGTGGGTGGCAACTGACAATGGTCTGTATACGATGGCGATCATCGGCGATCATGTCAGAAACGGCACGATCCCGAACCTGAATGGAGCCAATCTGACGGGTGTGAAAGCACTGCATGATAACAAGCTGGTGTTTTCAAGCTGGGGCAGCGGGTTGACGGCATTGGAGTACGATGCGCAGCTCCACCTCAGCCAAGATCATGACCTGACGGCTGCTATTTACCGGGGCGTACCCGTCACCGATCAATGGTACAAATTTGTTTGGGACGTCTTCGAGCAGCCCGTATCCAAGATGCTCATCATTGGCTGCCAGCACGGGAGGCTCATCTACCACGACCGGCAGCAGCGTCGTTCCAGATTCGTGGTGCCGGCTATTTTCAAAGAGTCAACCATCCGGTCCATCGCGGCCGATACGGCGAAGCATTTGTGGTTTGGCACCCATACCGGCCTGCTGGTCAAGCAGACGGGCGCTACTTACAGCCAGATTGCCGACTTTAAACATCCGGTTGTCAAGTTGTGCAGTGACAAAAAGGGGAACCTCTGGGTTGCAACGGACGGGAAAGGCATTTTCCAGTACAATACGGCTACCAACCGCCTGGTCAGGCATTTTGACAGTCAGCACAATGCACTCACAACCGACCGGGTTTCAGATCTGATGCCGGTCAACGACAGCACCCTGGCTGTGGTCACGACCGCGAACTTTGATCTGCTGCATTTAAATACCGGAAAATCGCATCGTGTGAGCATGTATAATGGTTTGCCGGCGGGCGTAGTCACGTCCGTGCAGCAGGATGTGCACGGACGGCTCTGGCTTTCCACGGTATCGGGCATATGCAGGCTGGATCTTAAAACCGGCCAGTTTCACCTGTTTGATCATAGTCTGGGTCTGGCCACCATGTCCAACCATAGTAATCTGATGCTCACCTCGGGCAGGCTTCCCGACGGTAAGCTGGCATTCTGTGCGCAGAAGAACTTCGTTATTTTCGATCCGGTCAAAATGGTTTCAGCCCGCCCGGCGCCCGATGTGGCGATCACCGACTTCAAGCTGTTTGACCAGTCTCTGCCGCTTGATTCTCTGATAAAGTCAAAAACCGTAACGCTGAGCCACAATCAGAACTTCATTACGATTGCATTTTCTGCATTTACCTACGGCAGCGAGCCGCAGCCTGCATACTACTACCGGCTGGAAGGAGCCAATAGTAACTGGATCAGGTCTGAAAACAATTACTCGGCCACTTTTGCCTCCCTCGAACCGGGCGATTATGTTTTTCATGTGCGCTCACAAAACAAGGACGGACTTTTTTCACCCCATATTACAAAACTGCCCATTCGCATCCGGCCGGCATTCTGGCAGACCTGGTGGTTTACGGCCCTCCTGATCCTGGGGGCGGTGCTGCCATTTTACATTTTCTACGTGCTTCGGCTCAAACGCATCCTGGCCATCCAGAAGATCAGGGAAGGCGTTGCGCGTGATTTGCACGACGATATGGGATCCAATCTTACCTCCATTTCCATTTTGAGCGAAGTGGTCTCCAATACTTTGCTGCCTGCACAGGCGCGTGAGAAGGAATACGTAGGGCGGATCAGTACCAGCAGCAGCCAGATGATGGATGCTATGGATGATATTGTGTGGAGCATCAAACCTGATAATGACTACCTGCACCGCGTGGCCGCCCGCATGCGCGAGTATGCAGCATCCGTGCTTGAACCGCAGGATATTGCGTTTAATTTCGAGAGTACCGAGGGCGACAGGATGCTCAAACTGCGCATGGACGACCGGCGCAACCTGTTTTTGATTTATAAAGAAGCCCTCAACAACCTGTCCAAATACGCGTCTCCCACCAGGGTTACCATCAGTCTGCATTGCCGGAATGGTATCGTGGCGCTGCTGGTCGCTGACAATGGTACCGGCTTTGACACCGATGCAGTGAGCGGGGGCAATGGTTTGTCCAACATGAAAAAGCGGGCGGCTGCCTTGTCGGGCAAGCTTGTTGTTAATGCTTCGCCTCAGCGTGGCACCGAAATCCTGCTCACATTTCCCCTGAAAAAGCCTGTGCGGGGCATTGGTGGAAGTTTCCGGTTAAAATTCTGAGTACTGTTCATCCGCCGGCACCCTGTTCAAATCACATCTTTATGTGAATGCGCGCTGTTTTGTACTGCCCTAATTTTGTGGCTCAATAAAAATTTGATCTGCCATGAAAATTACCTCAGCCTGCATCATCCTGAGCCTGCCCGCCTGCAAACCAGTGAAGGAAGATTTGTCATTTGAAACGCCCATCCGCATGCTCGCTCCGGGAAGCGGCGCCACCATTTTCAAGCATACGGGGACGCAGTCAGGCAAGCCCGGACTGATCGTAGCATTATATGGCAAAGCTTCCGCTTAGCGGATTAAAACATGTTAGCCATGAAAACATTGAAACTGATATGCTGCATGCTGGTAGCAGGCTGCATGTTGTACGCCTGCCAGCAAGGCGAGCCGGCATTGCAACCCGAGCCACAGGTTCCGGCCGGGGGAACCCCCACCGATACTGGCAAGCCGGCAGGTGAGCCGGTACAGAAAAGGATAGGTCCTGCGGGTGGTACGATCTCTACCCCCGATCATGTTATAACCCTGGTGATTCCGGCAGGTGCCCTGAGTGCTGACACGCTTATTTCTGTCCAACCCGTAGAAAACAAAGCCTGGGGCGGCACCGGCCTCGGTTATGAGCTTGGACCCAAAAACCTGGAATTATCCAAAGTGGCGACGCTGATCTGGCATTATACCGATGCGGATATAGCCGGCTCGGCTCCCGGTGCGCTGGGGATCGGCTACCAGCAGTCCGACCGGAGCTGGAAAGGGCAGGGGAAGCTACTCGTCGATCAAGCCGGCAAGACGGTCACCGCCCCGGTCACCAAAATGCTGCCGGTTGCTTTTTATAAAGCCTATTTTATGGAGCCTGGCCAACGATCTGTATGGCCGGGAGAGCAGGTACCGCTGACGGTTTTTTACCAGAAAGGTCATGCAGACGACGGGATTCCATTGGAGCCGTTGATTGAGCCTGTGAAGCTGAAAAAAGAAGATGTAAAAAACTGGCGCGTCAACGGCGTCGACCTGACCAACCACGCGGACCCGCTCCTGGGTACTCTTTCCATCCCGGGCGACGGAGCTGCGGCAATCTACCAGGCACCGGCCCGGGTGCCCCTGCTCAACCACATGACCGTCAGCGTAGCAGTCGTATTCAGGCAGGTAAATGCAGAATTGACCCTCTTTTCAAACCTGAAAATAGAAGCTCACGCAGGTCTGAAAGGAACAAACCCTGTACGCCTAGGCGTACAGGGTTTGTTGTTTTGGTAAATATCTTACAGCTAGACAACCTGGCTTTGAACCATCTGCCTGATTCCTTCTGCGTATCCCACGGGCTTGTAGGCGAATTTTTTTTCGAATTTGCTGCTGTCAAACACGTAATCCCGGTCGTACTGGTAGGCCATTTCTTTGAGCTCTTTCAAAATGGGGATAAACAAGCCAAGTACCTGCATCATCAGCCGGGAAATGATGTAGTAGCGGGGCTGCACCTGCATTTCTGCTGCAATCATGTTGATAAAATCCTTGCCTGTCAGCCTTTCATTAGAAGTAGGTAGATGCCACACTTCCCCGCAGACATCGGGTGTGTTGCCGAGCAGCGCAAGAGACCTGCCAATGTCGGGAACGTAGGTAAAGGAATGCACCTTGCCGGCATCGACCTGCCAGAATGCCTTTTTTCCTTTCCGGAACTCGTCCAGTACCGAAATGCTCAGTGGGCTGTTTTTAACATCGGGTCCATAAAAATCAGCACTGCGGGCGATCAATGCCTGCAAGCCCTGCGTGTTCACTGCATTGAAGATCATGTCCTGCACGGCGGCACGTACTTTTCCTTTTTCACTCGGCGGCTCTACTCTTGAGCGCTCGGTCATATTTGGGATCTCGCTGGCCTGGTACATGTACACGTTATCCAGAAAAACAAGGCGTGCATTCGCTTTCAGGCAGGCATTGATTACATTTTTGATCAGCACCGGCCAGTCGCGCCTCCATACCCGAATGTTGTATTCCAGGCCTGCCGTAAGATAAACCACGTCCGAACCCTGGACCGCAGCTTCCACCTCCCGGGCATTCAGCAGGTCCGCCGGAAACAATTCGTCGTCCGCATTGACCCGGGCGGGGCGGCGGGATACAAGCCGGATATGACCGGTATATTTTTTCAGTTCTTTTGCCAGGACTATGGCGGTGGCGCCGCCTGCGCCGAGTATCGTTTGCATACCGTTTTTTTTAACAAATGTACCGCAGGCAGCCAGGACTAAATGTTGACGAAAGTTAAGATTTTGCTTCCGCAAACAATCTTTTGCGGATCCGGCTCAGACTTTCAGGCGCAATGCCGAGGTATTGCGCAATGTACCGCTGCGGTACCCGCTGAAAAATGTCGGGACGTGAATGGGCCAGCGTCAGGAAACGCTGCTGGGGCGTGTAGGCCAGCAGGGATTTGGTACGCTCCATACTTTCTGTTGCAATGCGCTCCACGAGCACACGGAAAAATACCGCCGTGGCAGCCGACTCGCGCAGCAGCATGCCCAGGTCATGGCACTTGATGCACAATACGGTCGTTTCGGTCAGGGATTTGATATGGGAAGCAGCGCCGGCCTGTTTTGAAAAACTTTCCAGGTCGGTGATGAATTCATTTTCAAAAGCAAAGTTGCACGACTTTTCCGTGCCGGATTCGTCAAGATAAAACTGGTGTAATGCGCCTTTCAGTATAAAAAACACCTCGGACGCCGGGTCACCGGCCTGCAAAAGGATTGCACCCCGCTTGTACAGGCGTTCTTTGAAAAACGAGAGGATGTAGGCTGCCTCGGCATCTTCAAGTTCCACATCCTTCCGCATGGTTGTGATCAGCGCTGATACCATTTCTGGGGCTTAGTTAATGTTACATATTGCATTGGACACAAATATACGCCTGCATTCCCGGCACCTCGCTTGGCTGGCATCGGATGCGCGGGGCAATTTCACTTTTCCATATCCAGTTCGCCGGGTTCCGTATCCGGCTTTGCATAGGTAAGCCGGCCCACGGCCTGCGGAATGAAGTAGGCATCCAGCCCGGCAACCGTCATGGTTTTTGCTTTCACATGGTTAATGGTGCCATCGCTGCCGAGCAAATCATCGTCGATGGCGATCTCCATTATTTCGCCGACCACAATGGTGGTGCCATTGATTTCCATATCAATGGTCTGCCTGAGTTGCAGTCCGATCCGCACGGTGGATTGCCGCACGAAAGGTGCCTGAAACCCGGGAATGTAGTAGTGCTCAAATCCGCAAGCGTCAAACTCGGATATGCCCGAAGGATAGCTGGCGCTGGTCTGGTGCGCTTGCTTGTACCAGTCGGGCAGCACATTGTTGAGGGTAAACTGCCCGGTTTCCCGGATGTTGCGGAGCGTATCATTGTGTTCCCGCTCGGGGCGCATCACGAGACCTATGAGGGGAGGATTGGCTCCAAGGTGGAATGCCGAGCTTACGACGCAGAGATTTGTCACCTGCCCGTTGCTCATGGTACCGAGCAGGTTCAGGGATTTGTAGCCAACCAGACTGTTGATCAGTTTGATCCTGAAATGTTTTTCGAGCTCCGCAATCTGGTCTGTACTGAATTTTTGCATAAAATGAATGATAATTTAATCTGCCGGAAGCCGCCGGTTACCGTATTTCCGTTGTTTAATGGGCCGACAGCCTGGCCAGGTAGGGAACCAGTGTTTCTTCACCGGGTGTAAGTCTGGTATTCAAAACCATTCCCGCCTTGTCCAGCGTGGCGGCAGCACAGGCAGATGCAGGTAAGATCTTCAAGTTCATAGCGAAAGTTTTTCCGGGAAGTTGTGAGGTACCAAGCAGGGACAGGAGCCCATATCAACAATTTTCGAGTAAATTAAGAAAATAGCCGGCTTAACAAACTGAATAGGTTACAAATTGGATAAAGGCTGGATATTTTGCTGGAAAAAGCATTAAACCAAAACCCGAAATGGAAAACAAGCTTACATTGAATGAAAAGTCGGCCGCTTCCCGGAGAGACTTTGTAAAAGCGGCGGGAATTGCCGCCGCCAGTTTTATGATTGTCCCCCGGCACGTACTGGGAAAAGGCTTTGTTGCGCCCAGCGACAAGCTGACCGTGGCCGGCGTCGGGGTAGGCGGTAAGGGAACGTCGGATCTTTCCAACTTTTTCAAAAGCGGCAAGGCAGATATTGCCTACCTGTGCGATGTGGACGACCGCCGGGCCGCAACCAGCATCACCAACTTCCCCAAGGCGAAGTATTACAAAGACTTCCGGGAAATGTTCGAAAAAGAATCCAAGAACTTTGATGCAGTGTCCGTTTCCACGCCGGACCATACCCACGCCGTGGTTGCGATGGCAGCCATGCAGCTCGGCAAGCACGTGTATGTGCAGAAGCCGATGACCCACGACATTTACGAAGCCAGAAAGCTCACCGAGGCGGCAGCAAAATACAAGGTAGTGACGCAGATGGGCAACCAGGGTTCATCCGGCGATGGCGTGAGGACACTGCACGAGTGGTACGACGCCGGCATCATCGGTGATGTGGACACGGTGTACATCTGGACCAACCGCCCGATATGGCCGCAGGGCATTCCCTGGCCGGCAGAAAAACCGCCGGTCCCGAAGGAACTCGACTGGGACCTGTGGCTGGGTACAGCTCCAAAAAAAGACTATGTTGACAACCTCATTCCGGGTAGCTGGAGAGGGTGGTGGGACTATGGTACCGGCGCCCTGGGCGACCTGGGATGCCACCTGATGGAGGCTCCATTCCGGGTATTGGGACTGAAATATGCCACCGATATGCAGGCGAGTGTGGGCAGTGTCTTTACAGCTTTTGGTAAAAGAGGTATTTTCCCCGACAGTTGCCCGCCGTCGAGCCACGCGACGCTTACTTTCCCTAAAACACCAAAAACAAAAGGTCCTGTTACCATGCACTGGATGGATGGCGGCATCAAGCCGGAACGTCCGGAAGAACTTGGCCCGAACGAGCTTTTTGGAGATGGAAACAGCGGGATATTGTTTGTAGGGTCGAAAGGAAAGATGATGGCCAGCGAATACGCGGCTAATCCGCGCCTGCTGCCACTGAGCAAAATGCAGGAAGTGAATGTAAAACAGAAATTTGCCCGGGTACCCGGAAGTGCCGAGGGTCACTACGCCCAGTGGGTTGAAGGGTGCATTGCCGGGTATGGGAAAATGGAACTCAGCTCACCGTTTGAACTGGCGGGACCGCTTACAGAGGCTATATTGGGTGCAAACCTGGCCATCCGCGGCGCAGACATGCCCAAAGCGAGGGAGGACGGCAAAGGTTTCACGTATCCGGGAAGCAACATGAAAATGCTCTGGGATGCCCAGAATATGAAGGTTACCAACTTCGACGAAGTAAACCAGTACGTTCGCCGCACTTACCGCGACGGGTGGAGCCTGGGCGTTTAATTCTTTATACAAAAAGTAAAAGCGCCCTGGCGATCGGAAGATTGCCGGGGCGCTTTTTTGCCGGGTGCACCATGTTGCTTTCCGGGCCTAGCGTACTTTATAGAAGTAACTTCTTTTGGCCGCACAGCACGGTGGTCTGTATCAGTATCTGCCCTGTATTTTTTCCACGGTTGCCTTCGTACCGTCTGCCAGCTGATCTACTTTTTCCTTCGCTCTGTCTGCATAGTCGTCAACGGTATCTTTGGCATGCTCGGCTACGAGGTCAAGTTTAAGACGGGCCTCGTCCACTTTTTCCGCGGCGATCGCCTTCGTAGCTTCCCATTTTCCCTGTACTTTCTGTTTCTGGTCATAAAGCATGCTTCTGAGATTGTTGCTCAACTTGTAGCCCGATTTCGGGGAAAGCAGCATTGCAACAAACGCTCCCGCAGTGGCTCCTACGAGCAAGCCCAGTGTAAAGCTGCCGTTTGAATCGCCCGCACCATCATTTTCATACCTTGATTTCATTGTCTCCGAAGTTTAAGTGAAATGCCCCAAGCAAGCTAAAACTATGCCAACAGCAGCGCACACTGCAAAATACTGCGTGAATCAGGCTGCTTTTTCCGGGTGCATTTACCCGTAACCACCCGCCTAAGCCCTGACTGTACCCGTTACGTCCAGCATAAAATTGTGCAGATCGGTGTTTCTGACAAAAGGTTTGAGGCCCTCACTGCCGGGACCAAACATGGCCAGCTCTACATAGTCGGCGGAGTGGTCCATCCCGGCCCAGCCGATGCCCGTATAGTGGCTTTGTATGAGCGCCAGTTCCCGGAAAAGGGGTTTGTTGGCAATGTATAATCCGCTTTCACTTTTGGCACTGAACAGGCTCACGAGTTTTTCAGCCTCATCTTTTTTGATCGCATAACCTTGTGCAAACGCAATACGGTCAATCAGCTGGGAAGCGGAAGGGATCTCCTGGTGGTCGCCCAGGATCCAGTTGTTGGTATGTTTAAATTTTTGGAGCAGGTCAAACTGCCTGTCACTTCCAAACAGACCGGGATTGGCATTGCCATGGTCAGTCGTGATAATCACAAGCGTTTCCTTGTCTTTTTCAGCAAAATCAAGAGCTACCCGCACCGCCTCGTCGAAGGCAATCTGGTCGTACAGCAAACCGCCAGCATCATTGGAATGCGCAGCCCAGTCTACTTTTCCACCCTCGATCTGCACCGCAAATCCCTTTGGATTTTTAGAAAGCAGTTCAAGTGTCTTGCGGGTCATTTCTGCCAGTGCAGGTACTGATTTCTGAAGGTCGGGCGTAGCGGCAGCGTCCAGCGCGTAGGGGAGGGCTCCCTCACAGAATACGCCGAGAACCGGTTTTTGCAGATTTTGCAGCCCGAGCATCGCGTCCCGGTCTCGCACCACCTGGTATCCGCCCTGCTGGTAGGCTGAGAAAAGATCAGTTTTGTCTTCCCGTTTATCGCCCATGAAAAATTCAGCACCTCCACCCATCATCACATCGAATCTTAGGTCCAGGTACTGAGCGGCAATCTCGGATTCGTCGCCCCGCGATTTGTTGTTAATGCAAAAGCCCGCAGGTGTGGCGTGGGTAATCGTCACCGACGTGACGCAGCCCACGGATTTTCCATATTGCCTGAACTTCTGAAGGATCGGTTTATTGAAGCTTCCGTCTGCATTGACATTCAGGTTTCCGTTGGGGACTTTCCTGCCGCCGCCCCAGGCGGAGCTGCCGGCGGCGGAGTCTGTGACCAGCGCATTGAATGAGGAGGTTTCCATAAATGCCCGCCGGCCGGTTTGTTCCCGGTACAAGCTCATCCAGCTGCTCTCCCGTCCTTCCCTGCGGCTGAGCAGCAGGTCGGCCATGTTCAGTGTGCCTGTGCTCATGCCGTCGCTCACCATGAAGATGATGTTTTTGGCACTGGGTCTGGGTTTGGAAAAAGGAGCAGCTTGCTGGTTCCTGAGTACCGAACCGGCAGCAAGGAGCCCGGCTGAACTGCTGGTGAAAAACTCCCGTCTTTTGATTACGCGCATTATTTTCAGGTTTTATCTCACTGCAAAGCTACTGTCCCCCCTTTTACCTGAATGTTAAGTCAAAGACCCCCTGCATCAAGAAAGTATTAAGCGGCAAGTTTGATCCGCCTTCAAGGCAGGCATTTCTTCAAACCCAAGGGATATTTTTAAAAGTTATTTCTACGTAAATGACAAATAAATTGCGTAGAAGTAATTTCTGTTTACATTTGGAAACATGTTCTTTATGGTATTATAACTTCTATTCTGATCTACGATGATGGTACAATTTACTGCTACTTTACATCCGGCTCGCCGGGCCTGGCGGCAATCCGGGCTCAAAGTGCTGATGCTTGCATTGATCGCACCTGCGTCTGCTTATGCCCAAGGCACCGATACCTTGCTCGTAGCGAGAGATGCAGCTTCCAATGCCCGTATGACCGTTTTTCAGAGCGGCGGGTTCGTGCTCAGCGGCGTCTACAATCCCTTTGAAATCGGCGTGCCTGCCACAGGTGCAGGGACACGGCTCATGTGGTACCCCGGAAAATCCGCATTCAGGGCAGGCAGCATATCCAATGCACTTTGGGACGATGCTTACATTGGAGAGTATTCCATAGCCATGGGTAATGGAGCACGTGCTACGGGCGAGGCGGCCACGGCATTCGGGCTGCGTACGGGTGCTGTTGGCCCCTCCTCATTTGCCGCTGGTGAAGACAGCTATGCCAGCGGTGCTGCATCCGTAGCATTGGGGTACCATGCACATACCAATGCCCGGCAGGGCAGCTTTGTATTTTCCGACAGATCCAGCGTGGATACGCTGCGTGCCGGTGTGAACCACTCGGCCAACTGGCGGACCAGCGGCGGGTTCCGGATTTTTACCACATCCAATCTTTCCACAGGCGTAACCATTCAGAGCGGTGCTTCTATGAGCAACTGGGGGCAGCCTGCTGCTGTAATTTCCACCTCGACGGGCGCCTATCTGACGACCAGCGGCGTATGGCAGAATGCTTCTGACGTTCACCGGAAACACCTTTTTGAAGCGATTTCCAATGAGGATGTCCTGGAAAAACTGCGCAGGCTGCCGGTTACACGGTGGAGCTATAAATCGGATCCTGAAAAGATCAGGCATATCGGACCCATGGCGCAGGACTTCTACGCGGCATTCGGCCTGGGTAGCGACGAGCGCAGCATCGGTACGGTAGATGCTGACGGGGTTGCGATGGCAGGCATCAAAGCCTTGGAGGAACGTACGCGAAACCTCGCATCGGAGCTCGAAAGCCTCAGGGCCGATAATGCTGCATTGCGTCAGACGCTGCATGATCAGGAGCATGATTGGAAAAAAATGGCAGGTGCCGGGTTACTGGTGCTTGCACTGGCTGGTTTCTTCAGGGGCTTGATGGTACGACGCCGCATCATGAAGACGCTGGGTGTACTCATGGCAGTGGCAGGATTGGGTGCGGAAGCTTCGGCCCAGGGACTGTCCAGCCGGGGGGGAGCGCTGACGCTGAAAGGCGGTATTTTACAGGTAAAGGGAGACCTGCAACTGGATGGAGGAACATTTACCAACAATGGTAATTTCTTTCTTTCCGGTAACCTCGTCAACAACCAGTCCGAGACTACGGCGGATACCGGAACTATCACCTTTGACGGGAATACCCTACAAACGGTAAGCGGCAGCGTCTTTTACCTGTCCAACCATCTGACGATAAACAATCCTGCGGGTATTGTGCTGAACAATCCCGTGGAGGCGGGCGGAACCGTAACTTTCACCAACGGTGCGGTTGATGCCACGCAGGTTCCGCTGATCTTAGGTGAAAATGCCATTGTGGAAGGCGTGTCCGATGTAAGCCACGTAACCGGGAATATACTGAAGCGCGGTCTGGGAAGCTTTACATATCCTACCGGAGGCAACGGAAGATACCAGCCTGTCACCGTAGATCTTACAGAAAACAGCAATGGGCTGATTGTGCGTTATGTGCCCGAAGATGCAGGCACAGCACCATTTGCCGGCGCCGGTACGAAGGCTGCCCTGGAAGCATACAACAATCAGGAGTACTGGGATATCATACCCGCAGGTACCGCAACCGGCCGGGTCACCCTGTTTTGGGACGATTTCCGAAATCCTTCACTTACCACGTCCGAAAACCTGAATGTTTACAGCGTGGCCCACCTGACCGGCGGCAACTGGGTTAATGAAGGTTCCGGGGGAGCGGGGACGCCGGCTGCGGGCAGCGTTACGAGCGCGTTGATCAGTACATGGAGTCCGTTTGCGCTGGGTGTCGTTTCAGAGTCCGGGTTGCCGGTGACGATGATCAGTTTTAATGCCCGTTTGGTTGAAAATACGGCATTGCTGGAATGGCAGACCACCAGCGAGGACAATGCTTCCCATTTCGATATAGAGCGAAGCCTCGATGCCCGGAGTTACCGGAAGATTGGCTCGGTAAAGTCGGCTGGCACCGGCGAGGTGCTCAGGCGGTACAGCTTTTCGGATCCGTCTTTTCCCGGCCAGCAGCAAACGGTTTACTACCGGCTCCGGGCTGTTGATCACGACGGTACATTCAGCCTCACGAGGGCATTGTCGCTAAGCTCCCACAGTACCGACCACCTTGCAAAAATTTATCCTAATCCTGCCGGAAGAACCGGCATGGTGACGGTTACTTCCGCAGGATCGGTAACGCTATGGGACATGCTGGGCCGCCAGGTGCCGGTTCGGACCTCTGCATTGGCCGACGGCTCCGTGCAGGTGAGCCTCAGTGGCATCCATGCCGGTTTATATTTCCTCAGATCGGCATCCGGCGATAGCGTCGTAAGCCACAAGCTGGTTGTTGAGTAACCTTTTCTTACTTCTTACATCATCTTTATGAAACGTATTTTCACTTTCCTTTTTGTTATTACAACTGTTTGCGCCAATGCTCAGGTCGGGATTGGTACCCTCACGCCGCAGGCGGGACTGCATGTGGCAGACAGCAGTGTTCTTTTTTCTGCCCCGGGCGATATTCCGGGCTCCCCTTCGCGCATACCTGCTGTGGGTGAAGGACGCCGGATGATGTGGTTTGCGGATAAAGCGGCCTTTCGAGCCGGACATGTGGGTGCAGCCGCCAGCACGTATTGGGATAATGATAATGTCGGAAATTATTCCTTTGCGGCCGGTCAGCATACGCGGGCTTCCGGGGAACATGCTTTTGCAATGGGATTTGAAAGCAGTGCAAGCGGCAACCAATCCGTGGCGCTTGGTTCCAATGGGAATGCTTCTGCTGATCGTACCCTTGCATTCAATGGGTTCGCAAGTGCGGTGGGAGCTATCGCGCTTGGCAGTGGTGCGCAGGCAACCAATGACGATGCACTGGCCATGGGTCCTTCCTCCATCGCATCGGGACTTGCCTCCATTGTGCTCGGACCCTCTATCGCCAGAGGAAACTTTGGCGTTGCCATCGGACTGCAGAACAGTGCAGGGGGCCAGTTCTCCATGGCTTTGGGCAAAAATGCGCGTGTGAAACACCAGGGATCTGTCGTCATCAGTGATGCCAGTGCAACTTTCAGCAGCGATAGTGCTTACAGTACTGCCAACAACCAGCTGACCATGCGTTTTGCGGGTGGTATGAGGCTTTTTACAAATCAGCAAATGACCAGCGGCGTAACGCTGGCCACGGGTGGCGGCTCCTGGGATATGGTGAGTGACAGGCGCAAAAAGGAGAACTTCACCCTCCTTGATGCCGAGCAGGTACTTCGGAAAATAGCCAACATGCCCGTAACCAGCTGGAACTACAAAGCCCAGTCTGCTGCTATAAGGCATGTCGGGCCTATGGCGCAGGATTTTTATGCGGCATTCGGGAGCGATGGCATTGGTACCGATACAACTATCAATGGCGGCGATTTTGACGGCGTAAACATGGCTGCCATACAGGCCCTGGAAAAACGGACGAGGGAGTTGCAGCAGGAAAATGACGGATTGAAAGCCAGGCTTGAAGCGATGGATGCAAAAGTGGCCGCCATTGAAAAGCTGATGGGCGGGCCGGCGCGGAAAGAGGAGGTAACAGCCTCACGCTAGGTTCTCTTTTTGGAAGAAAAAATTATCAGGCAGGTGTGTTTCGAAGAGGTCGTACCTTTCGGAACATACCTGCTTTTTTGTTCCCTGCCTGCCATGCACAGTGTGCCGGACCATATGGCGCATTGTAAATGGTTGAAGGTGAGTATGGGTGTATATTTCCGGAGTCGTGCCCCTGCTTTTTCAATGTCAAATTTTCCTCAAATCCGCATTCGAAAATTTTTTTCAAATATTTCCAGTATCCGGCATTGCCTTGTGTCTATATAGGGCTAAATGTCCGCTAATTTCTGATTCTTCATCATTAGTTATGTTACAAAACCTGGATAAATGCGACGAAAAGCTTTGGAAAAACGCTTTTTATGCGTTGTACGAGGCAGGAAATTTTGACGAAGCTGCCGAAGTTCTGGCCATGCACCGGCCGGGAATGCTCTATTTTTATGGGCTCGAATGGAATTACAACCAGATGAAAAAGTATGATAAAACATTCCGCAACACTTCTGTGGCAATCTGGATTACTTACATTCTGTTAATTACCTGGACCATCTCGTGCAGCACTGCGGGTTTGATCCGCCCCTGAGACGGCGGTATATCCTGTAACTCCGCCACTTTTTACTTTAACTAAAGCAGCAATTTTCAATTAGCGATCGGTCGTTGTTTGCTCAGGGAAATTATCAACCTTGTGTAACCTTAAACATACTGATCATGCTGATAATCAAACAAGTATTTAGGCGGAGAACCTGCTCCGTGCTGTGTATCGGATGTCTGCTGGTCCAGCTGGCGGCAACCGGGCTATTCGCCCAGCAAGCCCCATCCAATAAGCCAAAGTACCGCATCATTTTTACGGTTGTGGAGCAGCAGCCCGAATTTCCCGGAGGGCAGCAGGCTATGGATCAATATTTCGCCGATCACCTCAGCTATCCGGCCGAAGCTGATGATAAGTACAGGAGTAAGGTCATTTTCGCCCGGTTTATCGTAAGCGATTCGGGTGCAATCGACAGTGTCCGCGTATTGAAACCTGTGAATAAATTAGTGGACGAGGAGGTGATCAGGGTAGTCAAAAATATGCCTGTGTGGATCCCGGCCCGGCAAAGTGGCCGCCCCGTGGCGATGTGGTATAATGTTCCTGTCCGGTTCCCTGAAAAATAAAAACGCATTCAGGATAGCTGCCTGCACAGCAATGCATAGCCTGGGAATTTCATTCAGACGAGTAAACGGGAGTTAAAAATCATTTTAAGATATCAGTGCTGGTATTTCGTTTTTGAAAATACCAGCACTGATTTTTTCCCCAACTCCTGAACCGATGAACCGTAGAGAATTTCTTGCATTGTCTGCCGCTGCTGCACTGGCGCCCGCCCTTCCTGCTACCGCCGGGCAGTATGCTTCTGTGCCCATGATCGATACCCACATTCACCTGTTTGACCCGGCCCGCCCACAGGGAATACCCTGGCCTGAAAAAAGCGACAAGCTGCTCTACAAGCCGGCTCTGCCGGGCAGGTACCGGCAGGTGGTGGCTTCATCGGGGGTGGTTGGGGCAATTGTCGTGGAGGCGAGTCCCTGGCTCGAAGACAATCAGTGGGTACTGGATACAGCCGCGCGCGATCACATCATTGTAGGCGTGATCGGAAATCTTGAACCCGAAAAATCCGGGTTTGAAAAGCAGCTGGCACGTTTTGCTGAAAACCAGCTTTTTCGTGGCGTGCGGTACGGCAACCTGTGGGGCCATGACATCGGCGCTCAGGTCCAAAATCCCCGGTTTATAGCCGGTCTGGCCAGTCTCTCAAAAGCCGGGCTGGTGCTCGACACTGCCAATCCTGACCCCGCGCTCCTTGCCGCAATCGTAAGGCTTACAGACAAGCTTCCCGACCTTAAAATCATCATTGATCATCTTCCGCAAATGGCTGTACCGGCCGATAGCGCCTTGCGGAAAGTGTATGAAGAAAGCCTCCGGGAGATTGGGCAAAGACCTCAGATATACGTGAAGATTTCCGAAGTACTGCGCAAGGAGAAGGATTCTGTTCCGACGTCGCTTGATTTTTACCGCGGCAACCTGGACAAGCTGTACGGAACGTTCGGGGAGGACCGGGTGCTGTACGGGAGCGACTGGCCCAACAGCGATCAGTGGCTTCCCTTTGAAGCCGGGCTGAACCTGGTACGTGCCTATTTTCAGGAAAAAGGTCTTGCCGCGTCAGAGAAATATTTTTGGAAAAATTCAATAGCTGCCTATTCCTGGCATAAGCGCGATAATTCCCAGCCCGGATGATTTCAGGGTACCTTCTCACATCAGGCACGTTTGTGCCCGAATCTCCATTTTTGTTTACAGGCACAGTCTTTTTATGATAGTCAGGTTGGGATTCAACTGACGAAGCATGACTTTATATCTTCTCCTTCAAAAATCGACAGCCGCTGCCGGGCTGATCCCCTTATACATTTCTGAATGTGGCTTTAAGACACCGGAGCCGGGACTGGGTGGCGTATAGGGATGAGAGTCGAAAGTTCTGCTTTGCCGGGGAAGACCTGTGGAGCACTTTTCCACTGGGCAAACTTCGCCATAGTATGGCAGCCGGCTCGTTCAGGAACTCCGGAATTTTATGTTTAACGAACATTAACCAATGAAAAAAGGACATCATGTAGAGGTGCCAACTCCCTGGGAACGACTCATGGGAATGCTTTATGTAGAGAGGACCACGATCAATTATATCTTCATTTATGCCATCCTGATCGGCCTTATTGGGCTGACACTCCCGCTGGGCACGACGGCGGTTTTCAATTTCCTTTCGAATGGGGCTGTGTACAGTTCTACGTATATCTTGATAGGTGTTGTGCTGGTTGGGGTGGTGGTAGGCGGACTTTTGCTGATCGGGCAGCTGACACTGGTAGAAGTCATAGAGCAGAAAATCTTTGCAAAAGCCGCGCTGGAATTTGCTTTTCGTTTTCCCAGAATCAAGAGATCGGAGCTTAGCGGTGAAAATCCCCCTGAGCTCGTCAACCGGTTTTTTGATGTGCTCACCATTCAGAAAGGGCTTACCAAGTTACTCGTGGACGTGGTGGCATCCACCGTGCAGATCTTCTTTGCGGCGATTCTGCTCTCCTTTTACCATCCTGTATTTATTGTATTCGGGATTTTTACCGTCCTGGTCATTCTGCTGATGCTGGCACTTTTTTACAAGCGGGGCGTGATGACGAGCATTGATGAGTCGGAGTATAAATACGAGGTGGTCGCCTACCTTGAAGGCGTAGCGGCTAACCTGGACGAGTACAGGAACCATCCGGTGCAGATGAACAAGGTAATTCAGGAAACCGATAAGATTACCGCCCGGTACCTGGATGCAAGAAATGCGCATTTTAAAATATTAAGAAAATTCTTTGCGAGCTCGGTGGTGCTGCGTACCATTCTGATGGGCGGCTTGCTGCTGATGGGTTCTTACTATGTGATCGAGCGGGAAATGACCCTCGGGCAGTTCGTAGCTGCCGAGGTAATTATCGTGCAGATCAGCTATGCAGTTGAAAAGTTTATGACTAACCTGAATACAATATTTGATATGGTAACGGGCAGCGAAAAGCTGGCGGTGGTCACTGACCTTGAACTGGAAGAAAGTGAGGTGAACCATGGCTAGCAGATTCTTGGAAAATGGAAACTGGGAAGAAATGGGGGTTCGTTCCCGGGTCAAAATCCTGAAAACGCGGAACCCCAAGTTGCTGGGTAAAATCATGCTGGCCCTGTTGCTGCTCTTTATCATTATCCTCTTTTTGCCCTGGCGGCAGACAATTCCCGGCCGGGGTAATGTAACTGCGCTGCGACCCGAAGACCGGCCTCAAACCGTACAGAACCAGATTGGTGGCCGGATAGAGCATTGGGCAGTCCGGGAAGGGCAGCAGGTAAATAAAGGGGATACGATCCTGATCATTTCCGAAACAAGCCAGTCCTATTTTGACCCCGAACTTCCCGTGCGATTGCAGGAACAGCTGGCCGCCAAAGAAGGCAGTGAGGATGCAGCCGCCCAGAAAATGGCCGCTACAACCGCACAGATGAATGCACTGCGCAAGGGATTGACCATCAAGCTGAGTGCAGCAGAAAACAAGGTTCGCCAGGCTGAAAATTACGTGAGCATAGACAGTGCCGACCTGGTCGCTGTCCAGCGGTTTTATGAAATTGCCAAGTCGCGCCTCGCACGCTATGAGGCCGGGTACCAGAACGGTCTTTTTTCCCTGACCGACATCGAGTCAAGGAGGCTGAAATTACAGGAAGACAATGCAAAGGTCATCAGTCAGCAAAACAAGCTTAACAATTCGATACAATCCCTCCGGAATGCGCGCATTGACCTCGACAACATCCGGGCGGAATACGAGCAGTCGCTGGCTAAGGCGCAGTCGGATATGAGTTCGGCGGTGTCGAGCAGAGTGAGTGCACAGGGGGAAATATCCAAATTGCGGAATGAAATTTCCAATACCAACATCCGCCGCGGCCTGTACGTGGTACGTGCTCCGCAAAGCGGCTTTGTGGTAAAAACCCTGAAAGCCGGGATTGGGGAAAATATCAAGGAGGGCGAATCCATTGCGACGCTTCAGCCCGAGGCACCCATGGTAGCAGCCGAAATTTACGTGGATGCCATGGACGTACCCCTGATCCTGAACAACAGCGATGTTCGTCTTCAGTTTGAAGGTTGGCCGTCCGTCCAGTTCTCGGGCTGGCCGTCGGTGGCAGTGGGTACTTTCGCGGGGAAAGTGTCGGTTATTGACCTGGTGAGCAGCGAGGGCGGAAAGTACCGCCTGCTGGTAAAGCCCGCGGTTCCGGTGCCTGAAAACGACCAGCCCTGGCCTAAGCAGCTGAGGCAGGGGTCGGGCGTATATGGCCGCGTAATCCTGAGGTCTGTTCCGCTGTGGTACGAAATATGGCGATTGCTGAACGGATTTCCGCCCAGCCTGAAAGCCGAACCGGCCGTGCAGGTAGGCGCCAAATGACAAAGATGAAAAGAGTGGTAGTGATGTTTATGAGAAAGTACCTGATAAAAAGTAAACCTGCGCTTGCATGCCTGGTTTGGCTTGTTACCGGCTTTTCAGCATGCATGGCGCAGACCGATACAGCGGGTAGTGCATCCCGGGTGTTTGCGCTGCATGATCTGGAACAGCTCGTTCTTGCCAATCACCCGATCGTCAAACAGGCGGGCCTGCTCACCGGAGAGGCTCAGGCCAAAGTACAGCAGGCATGGGGGAGTTTTGATCCTGCATTGAAAAGTTATTTCGGAAGAAAAATTTTTGGTGGTACCGAGTACTATAACAATTGGTCCAACGAACTTAAAGTGCCCCTCTGGCTTGCTGGTGCGGATTTGAAGATCGGGTATGACCGTTTTGTCGGAAAGTATACCAATCCCGAGACACGGACCGGCGTGCCTGGCCTGGCTGGGCTGGGGCTGAACATTCCGATCGGCCAGGGACTGTTGATTGATGCCCGGAGGAATACGTTGCGGCAATCGAGAGTGATGGTAAACTATGCCGAAGCAGAAAAGATCAAGCAGATCAATAAAGTCTGGTTTGATGCGGTGAAGGATTACTGGAACTGGTTTTATGCCTACCGCCAGTATTCGCTTATCCGCAACGGAACAGACCTGGCTTATAAAAGATTTTTATTTGTCAAAAATCAGGTACTCATCGGTGATAAGCCGGCTATTGATTCGGTAGAGGCGGCGATTACTTTTCAGGAACGCAGCCTGCAACTTGAAAAGATCAAAGTGGAGCTGAACAATACCCGGCTGCTGATGTCCAACCATTTGTGGAATGAGCGCGAAGAACCGCTGGAACTGCCCGATAATTCAGTTCCGCAGGATACCAACCCGCCGGTTTCCGATTTTTACCGCAACCAGCTTCAGACGCTGATCAGCAATGCAGCCAGCGCACATCCTGAGCTGCTGATGCTCAGAAACAAGGGCCGGCAGCTGGAACTGGAAAGAAATTACCGCAGGGAAATGCTCAAACCCAAGCTGAACCTGAGTGCCTCGCTGATCACCAGCCGCACCGATTTCGACTCCTATGTACCTGATTACTACGATCTCCGGTGGAGCAATTACAAACTGGGCATTGATTTTTCATTTCCATTGTTTTTGCGGGAACAGCGCGGAAAATTACAGGAGATCAAAGTAAAGCAGCTCGCATTGCAATACGATGTGCAGCAGGCGGGACGTGAGATCAATACCAGCATCCTGAGTTCTTTTAACAACCTGGTAGCCTACGAATCACAGCTGGCGATACAAAACCAAAGCATTGCAAACCAACAGTTGTTATTAAATGGAGAGCTGACAAAATTTGAGCTGGGAGAAAGTACTTTGTTTCTGATCAACAGCCGGGAAACCAAGCTGATCGATATGAGGATAAAAATGGCAGAGCTCGTGGCGGGCTACCAGAAAGCAGTGGCAGAGCTCTACTATTCGGTCGGAACAATCGAGGCAAGGTAAACTACGGAATTTCAGAAATACAGCTGTTTTTCCCTGATAGGTACATCCAATAATTCTCTTATTTCGTCCGCTACGGCTTCACTGACCACTGAAGGGCATTGTCGAGCAGCTGCACAAAGTTGCTGTCCTTCCATACGGCCGCGTTATGGCCCATAGAGGTGTAAAAAGTTTTGCCTTTGCCCACGCTCCGGTACCAGGCTACGGGATGGTACATGCCCATTCCGAAATTTTTACCACCCATCAAAGGCAGGTTACCATCAGGGATTATCCGGGTGCCGTCAATGTATGCAAGAACATGTACATTCCGGGGCTGGGAAAAGTAAATGTACCATTCATCGGTGTGTGTCCACGTGGCAGGGATACGGGTCAGCAGAGCTGCAGCCGCAGCGTTTTCCCGATGTACACTGGCTGCCTGCAGTTGCGGTTTGAGCGGGTGATGCGAGAATTCGGTCCCTACCAGGTGCGTTTTGTACCAGGGCCAGTCATCATGCGAAAAGTCTCCGGCACCATGAATCCCCATCAGCACGCCACCTGCGGTCACATACTGCATGGCTGCCTGCTGCTGCTGCTTGTTCAGTAACCTTCCTGTACAGTTATTGAAAATAACCACCTGAAAGCGCCTCAGCTGCGCAGGATTGAAGACGCCGCCTTCTTCAGTTTCATAAACAAACCAGCCATGCTGATTCCCTAACTGCTGAAATACTTTTTTCGCAGCATCAATGGAGCCGGAATGCCTGTACCCGGTTGTTTTTGAAAACACAAGAACCGCCGGCTTTCCCTTCGGGAAGTCAGTGCGCGGCGGGTCGGTTTCATAGCTGACGGGAAAGCCATTTCTGATCTTGTACATGAACAGCCTGGCAGCTCCCGTCAGCATGATGACTATCATCAGTATCCTCAGCAACCATTTTCTTCCTTTTTTTCTCATCTGGAACTGCTTGTAGGATCGTCAGTGATGTGCGTGGTACTACCGTACCGCCGGTGTGCTCCCCTGGTTGTGCTCGTCTTCGATTACCTCGCGGATGGCGGGTTTTGAAGCCGGATGACTATCATCTTCGCCCAGCAGGATACCCCATGGATTAAGCCCCTGGACACGGTCGAAAATAACTTTGAAAATGGCGATGACCGGAATAGACAGGAACATACCCGTAATTCCCCAGATCATTTCCCCAAGTACCAGTCCGATCAGCGCCACCAGGGTGTTGATCTTCACTTTGGAACCTACAATCTTGGGCATGATGTAGTTGCTGTCGACCAGGTGGATGGCTACAATGGCGATAAATACAAAGACCAGCTGGCTGGTACCGGCAGTGGCGAAGGTGATAAGACTTGCCAGCAGCAGGGCCGTCAGAATACCTATGTAGGGAATCAGGTTCAGAATTCCGGTAATCAGTCCAAGCAGAAATCCGTATTTCACGCCCAGCAGCCAGAATGCAATACACGAAAGTCCGGTTACGAGAAGCATCTGCAGAAAAAGCCCGACGATGTATTTTTTAACGATGTACTGGATCTGACTGACGATGTCATACACGACTACGCTGTGCTGCTGATCGAAAACCATGACGATGAACCGCAGCAGGAGGCGCCTGTGCAGCAGGATAAAAAACGTGTACAGGAAAATAAAAAGGAGAAAAAGAAGAATGGACGAAACGGAAAGGATTGTATGCCCCAGGATACTTGTACCCGTATTGACTGCCTTCGAAGCCGAATCGTTGATGTAATTCATCTGTTCCTCACTGTCCACATGAAAGGTAACCTCGATCCATTTCTGAAGATCAATGGTGGTGTCGAGCACCTGCTGCTTGAATGCAGGCCAGTCCTGCGCCAGGGCTGTAAGCTGTGAACCCAGCAGCGTGAAAATGGCCGCAATGGCTATAATCAGCGTCAGGAGCGCTACCATGGAGGATAATGCTCTCGGGAAATTGAACTTGTATTCCAGGAAACCCGCAAAAGGCAGCAGCAGGAGTGCGAACAAAAGGGCAAAAATCAGGGGCGCGAGCAGCGTCTGACCAATGATTGCAATGTAAACCAGGCAAATTATGCTGATCAGAACCTGAGCGAGCCGGGTGTAAAAAGGGGTAGAGTGAATCATCTGTAGCTTTAATCGTTGTGATATGGATAATTCATTTATAATCATGCCAAATTCAGGCAATTGCCCGGAGGTATGCATCCCGGCCATGACCCGGCCTGTGATTCAGCAACCAACAAATACCTTTGAGCCGTAACTTCGCCCCATGCAGGTACCCATTAAAAACAAACTCGACGACCGGGAGCTTTTCAGGATCCGCAGGATGAAGGAGGTGATTAAAACCACCAACCCGCACGGACACAAGGATTATCTCGAAATTATCTATTTGCACGAAGGTGCCGGAACGCACCAGATCGATCAGTTCCGGTTTGATGTGCAGCCGTTCAGCCTTTACCTCATCCTGCCCGGCCAGATCCATCAGTGGGAGCTCACGGCCATCCCCAAAGGATTTGTCATTATGGTGCAAAAGGACTACCTGCTTGATCACCCGCTCTACAAACAGCTTTTTCAAACCTTCCCGCTGCCTTTTCCAAACCGGTTCCTGCTGGATCATGTAGCTCCGGTGATCACCGGTATTTTCAGGGATATTGAGCTTGAATATGAAAAGAAGGAAACCAATCACCAGGCCGTCATCCAGACTTACCTGCTCCTGCTCTTCAATCTCCTCAAACGCGAAATCAAAAGCAGCGATCTGCTGACGTACCCGCCCGTACTCGCCCGATTTTTCGTTTTGCTCGACCAGCATTTCAAAACCAACCGGGAAGTGGCCTGGTATGCCTCGGAGCTGGGCATAACTCCGAAAACGCTCAATACAACCTGCAAGAAGTATGTCGGGAAAACTGCAGGGACCGTCATCGACGACAAACTGACCGCCCAGGCTAAACTCGAGCTGCTTTACTCATTCGAAAGCCTCTCCGGGATAGCCGATTCCCTGGGCTTTGCCGATGCTTCGCACTTCAACAAGTTTTTCAGGAAACAAACCGGCGTGCTCCCGGGCGAGTACCGGAAAGGAATTTCCTGAATGTACCAGTTATTGGACGGAATGTACAAAGTCTAGCGAGTTAGTAGGATATATATTTGCGGCTCCTGACGGCGTACACAATGTTCCTTAAAAACTTTTTCTTTCTGCTGCTTTGCGGCATGGTATGCCTGGGCTCGGTACAGGCGCAAAAAACAACAGCCATTTCCGGCCGCGTGCAAGACGCAGCTACCGGGCAGGCACTTGCATATTGTTCGGTAGCCCTGTGCAACCCGCTCGACTCGTCGGTGGTTGCAGGCGTGCTGGCGCAGGAAAACGGGTCTTTCAGTTTTGAAAATCCGGGTGAAGGTCCGCACTACCTGCTGGTACAATATGTAGGCTACCAGCGTACGCTTGTTCCGGTTTCCGAAAGTCCGGTGCTGATCGGGATGCAGGCGGTTGCAAATGCATTGCAGGAGGTGGTGGTCCAGGGAGCGCGGAGTACGATAGAAAACCGGGCTGATCGCCAGGTGTACCGTGCCGACCGTTTTCTTGGGGCGCAGGGAGGTACTGCGCTGGATGTTCTCAAAAACACACCGTCGGTGAGCGTGAATGCCGAAGGTGACATTACCATGCGGGGTTCAAATGGGTTTATGGTGCTGCTGAATGGAAAGCCCGTCCAGACAAACCCATCCGTACTCCTGAACCAGCTGCCTGCGAACACCATCGGCAACATTGAAATCATTACAGCACCTTCGGCGCGCTTTGACCCGGACGGAAAGGCCGGGATCATCAATATCACTACCAAAAAACCTGCCGAAGGTACTTCCCTGGTGGTCAATGCACAGGGCGGGCTGCCGTCCGTGAGCGACTACGGCAACCTGCACAAACCGCTGCGCTTCGGCGGAGACTTTATCTATACAATCCAGTCCGGAAAATGGGAGGTGAGCCTGAGCGGCAACTACCTGCGCAACGACATTGCGGGAAGAAGGGTCGGGGATGTCAATACCACCATCGGGTCTGTATTTACTTCTTTTCCCTCGGAAGGCGAGCGGAGCTTCATCCGGTATAACTATACGGCGCGTGCAGCGGTTACTTTCACGGCAGATCCGCAGAACATCTTCTCAGTGGGCATTTACAATGGGTACCGCAGCCAGTCACGACGGGCTGATATTGTTTATCAGAATACCAAAACAGACCTCCGCACAGGTGAAATCCTCGGTGCACTGACTTATTTTAACTCCAACATTGCACGCAAAAACACCAATATCACGCTGGCGAACTTTGACTATACGCACAATTTCGGCCAGAAATCGTCCGTAACTATATCGGCCCTGTACGAAGGTGCCGACCTGAAAGGATTGACAACCAACCTGAATCTGGCCGAACCTGCGCGGGTGACCATTCTGCAGAGTACCCGCAACCCTGCCACCAATCCCCTGGATGCGTTCCGGATCAAGGCGGACTACAACATCCGCATGGGTGCAGGAAAGCTGGAAGCAGGATACCAGTACCGCGACCAGCTTCAGAAGGGTATTTTCAATTATCTTGACCTGGACCTGGCGTCGGGTATGTTTGTGCGGGTCCCTGCATTCAGCAGCAGCACACGTGTTGCCAACCGCATTCATGCCGTATATACCATGTATTCAGGCAAATTGCCCCGGCTGGAATATGCAGTCGGCCTGCGTTACGAATATGCAGAGCGGGTATTTGCAGCTGAAGGCATTGACAGGCGTGAGCTGAATCTTTCCAATTTTTTCCCGTCACTGAATTTCCAGTACAAGCTGACTGAAACATGGCGATTGAAGGCCGGGTACAGCAAGCGTGTCCAGCGTTCCACCAACAGCGAACTGAATCCATTCCCGGAGCGGGAACATTCAGAAACCTTCGAGTCGGGCGATCCGAACATTCTGCCTGAGTTTATAGACCTGTATGAAGCAGGAGTCGTGCGGGAATCGGGGAAGGGAAGTGCATTTGCAAACCTCTACCATCAGCGGATCGCGAATGTGGTCAACCGTGTCAACAGTGTTTTCAATGATACCATCATCAACCGCATTTACACCAATGCGGGCCAGGCCCTTTCCTGGGGCGCCGAAGCTGGCGGCACGGCCAATATCACCCGGTGGTGGCAGCTTTATGCAGGAGCCAATGTCTATCATTACCGTATCAAGGGTTCGCTTTTCGAGCGGGCAGTGCTCGTCAATGCGGCGGGCATGGTGTATACGGTCAACGGAAATACGACCTTCCGGCTGTCTCCCTCCGCACAGGTGCAGGCTTCGGTCAGCTATCTTTCAAAGCGGGTCACGGCACAGGGTAGAGACTCGGGATTTCTTACGCCGGGAATAACGGCTAAAAAGACATTCTGGTCGGGCAGGCTTTCTGCATCCCTGCAGTGGCAGAATATAGACCTTGGACTATTGAACAGCAACAAGCAGCGCATCACTACATTCGGCCGCGATTTTTTTACAACTACTAATTATATCCAGGAGACAGACATCTTTTTGCTCAACGTTACTTTCAACCTGAATCAGTTCGTTAAAAAAGCAAAGTTACCCGGAAGCGAGTTTGGCGAGCGGGAGTTCTGACAGCCAGCTGGCAGGAGGGATGCTATTTTTTTCTTTGTTTAAAAAAAACAGGTACAAAAAGAAGGTCCGTCTTGGCGATGCCTGCAAACCAAACAATGTGGAGCGAGCCCCACCTTGTTTAGTTTTTTAAGTTATCTCACCTTAGCTTTTGAGCGAAGCCATATCAATTACGAAGCGGTACTTGACATCACCTTTCAACAGTCTTTCATAAGCTGTATTGATGTCCTGCATGTCGATCATCTCTATGTCCGCAACAATATTGTGCTCACCGCAGAAATCAAGCATTTCCTGTGTTTCAGCAATACCGCCGATCATGGAACCCGCAAAGCTTTTGCGGCCTACGATCAGGCTGAATGCAGCTACCGGCAGGGGATGTTCGGGAGCGCCTACCAGTGCCAGGGAGCCGTCTACACGAAGCAGGCCCAGGTAAGCATTGATGTCATGCTCGGCAGAAACTGCATCAAGAATAAAATGCAGCTTGCCGCGGTAAGCCGCCATTTGTTCTTCGTCCTTGGAGAGCACAACCTCATCCGCCCCGAGGCGCTTGGCTTCTGCAAACTTGGATTCGGAAGTTGTAAATGCAACTACCTCGGCGCCCATCGCCTTGGCAATCTTGATGCCCATGTGACCCAGTCCGCCGATGCCCACGATCCCTACCTTTTTGCCGGGACCTACATTCCAGTGCCGGAGGGGGGAGTAGGTAGTAATTCCTGCGCACAATAAAGGAGCTGTTGCAGCAAGGTCGAGATTTTCAGGAATGTGCAGGACAAAGTTTTCGTCTACCACAACCCGTTCCGAGTAACCTCCGAAAGTAGGTGTTTCGAGGTATTTGTCGGGCGAATTATAAGTTTGGGTGGCGCCCGGCTCGCAGAACTGTTCCAGGCCTTCCTGGCAGTACTGGCACTCGCGGCAGGAGTCTACAAGGCAGCCTACACCCACCACGTCGCCCACCTTGAACTTGCTTACATGGTCGCCCACGCTGATGACTTTGCCCACGATTTCATGGCCCGGAACGCAGGGATACTGCGTGCCGTGCCACTCATTTTTGGCGGTATGCAGATCGGAATGACAAACCCCGCAAAAAAGGATGTCGATTTCCACATCGTGCGCGGTGGGTTTTCTGCGGTCGATACCGCGTTGGTTCAGGGGAGCTTCGGCTGCGTCTGTTCCGTAAGCCTGGACGTTTGTTGTTTCTATCATGTTGTTAAAAATTGGTCTTCATATTAGCTGTTTAACCACTTTGGCAGGTACACCTGCAACTACTGCGCCCGCCGGTACATCCCGGCTCACGACGGCTCCGGCTGCCACCACTGCGTTTTCACCCACGGTCACGCCCGGCAGAATCGTAGCTCCCGCACCGATCCATGCATTGCGCTTGATCACGACGGGTTTGAGAATCAGAGCTTTCCTATCGCCAGGGTCGAGGGGGTGATTTTCCGAGGTGATATTCACCCGCGGCCCGATCTGTACATCGTCTTCAATAAGAATGCCGCCCAGATCCAGGAACGAGCAGGCATGATTGATGAACACATTTTTGCCCAGCGCAGTAAACCGGCCGAAATTAGTGTAAAACGGAGGAAAAATGACGGTCGACGCATCAATCTCACGACCGGTAATCTCGCTGAGCCGCCGTCTTACCTCATCTGTGGTAGCGGCCGCTGCATTCATTTCGACACATAACCGGATGGTCTGTGCGACGGCGCTGCCGAAATCCGCATACCCGGGATCTTCCTTTCTGATGACCTCACCGGCCTGCATCCGGTCGAATATGGTCTGGCCAGTTTCACTGATCATACTACTTGCATTGCAAATGGTTTAACTATTGGTTTATGCATAACAAATCTGTACCGCATCCCGCACGCTGCCGGCATTTTTAGGTCGCGCCCGTGATTAATGTTTTGAGAATTGATCAGGCACTACAAATGTCTGTCCAAAGGCAGCCGGATCGGTTACGACAATCAAACGATTTATTAAGATTTTCAAACTTCTTCCATCCCCATGCACTTCGGTATCGTGGTATTGCCAATCTGAGAGGAAGCGCAGGAGAATGTGGGGTATGTAAACCCCGGTGCTCCCGAGCCTTCTGAAACATCAGTAACTGCAGGGATAAGAAATCTATAAAATTGGTAGGATACGTAGTTTTGGTACTTTTGTCAGCGTGGCAGCTGCTTGTGCTGACTGGGTCAATGCAGGGGGGCGCACACTTTCTATCAAATCAGGCCAGGCCGCTATTTGGGCACGGCCCACTTTAATCAAGCTTCAAGTGCAGATGAAATTAGCAGCTGTGTGGCTGGGCCTGCTGATGGCCGGGCACTTGCATGGACAATCCCTCAAGCCGGCTCAAAAGGCGCCGAACATCATCGTGATCCTGGCGGATGACCTCGGGTTTTCGGACCTGGGTTGTTTCGGGTCGGAGATCAATACGCCCCATCTCGACCGCCTTGCCAGGGAGGGGATGAAGCTTACCTCATTTTACAACAGCGGGCGATGCTGCCCGTCGCGGGCTGCACTGCTCACCGGTCTGTACCCGCACCAGGCGGGCATAGGCGATATGGTGCAGGACAAGGGATCGCCAGCCTACCAGGGGTACCTTCGTGAAAGCAGCGCCACCATTGCACAGCTTCTGAAAGCCGCCCATTACAATACCATTGTATCGGGCAAATGGCACGTGGGCCTGGTTCCTTCGGCCTTGGCGCACAACCGCGGTTTTGACAGATCATTTACCATGCTCAACAACGGCAGCAGCTACTTCAACTCGGAGCCGATTTATAACGATGGCAGGACAGTGACTTTCCTGTTGAATGGTGAGAAAACCGAGCGGCAGGATACTTCCCGGTATCTCACACAGGCGATTACGGACTTTGCAGTGAAATCACTGGAAGAGCTCCGGTCCAGCCCGGATCCTTTCTTTTTATATGTCACTTATACGGCCCCGCACTGGCCTATACAGGCGCTTCCGGAAGACATTGCACGTTATCAAGGCAAATACATGCAGGGCTGGGATGCATTGCGCCGGGCACGGTTTGCAAAACAAAAGCAGCTGGGTATCGTGGATAAAAGCTGGCAGCTGTCGCCACGGTACAGTGGGGGGAAGGAATGGGAAAAGCTGGATGCCTCAGCCCGCGACCTGTGGGATACGCGTATGGCCATTTACGCCGCCATGATCGACCGCATGGACCGGGGCATTGGCGACATTCTCATGAAATTAAAGGATATCGGACAGGATAAAAACACCCTTGTCATTTTTGTTTCTGATAATGGAGGCAGTGCGGATACGGTGAAGGAATGGGCGTATGTAAGACAAAAGAATGGCGCGCCCGGCTCGGCAGCTTCCATAGACAGCTATTATCCCGAGTGGGGCAATGCCAGCAATACGCCTTTCAGTCTTTTCAAAAAGAATACGCACGAAGGCGGCATTGCATCGCCTTTCATCGCCTGGTTTCCCGGCCGGATCAAAGCCGGAAATTCCGGCACGCAGGTAGGGCACCTGATCGATCTCATGCCGACATGCCTCGATTGGGCCGGCTTGTCATACCCGGCGGAACTGCATGGTAAAAAGCTGACGCCGCTTTCCGGAAAAAGTTTGAAACCGGTGCTGACCGGATCCGCCGCTACCCCGGCGCGTACCCTTTTCTGGGAGCATGAGGGAAGCCGTGCGATGCGCAGCGGCGACTGGAAGCTCGTAGCCGAAATCCATCAGCCCTGGGAGCTTTACAACCTGAAAACCGACCGCACCGAAACCCGGAACCTTGCAGGAAAATATCCCGGCAAAGTAAAGGAACTGGAAATACAGTATCTCAAATGGGCGAAGGAAGTAGGCGTAGTAGACTGGGACCTGATCAAATAACCGGTAAAATCGTGACGGAAATACAAGGCACCCTGTTCCTGCATTTCTCCTAACCTGGGAAAATGCGCCCGATCATCCGCCCGATCTCCACAAAATCGTCGTGGTTGCTGACAGAGCGTTTTTCCATTTCATCCGGATTTTCTTGTGAGAAGGGATATACCAGCAAAAAGTTGTTTTCGCGTGCATGCTGGTTCAGGAATTCGGGGATGAGGCTCAGCTGGGGAAAGTAGGAGGTCATGCCGCGTTTCGCCATAAAGATGATCAATCCCTCGTCCGTGGCAAGCTCAGCCGCCGCCAGCTCGGCCTGGCGCCACTTGGTAATCGGATGCAGGGAAAGTTCAATGCCGGACCTTTTGACAACCCGCTCAATGATACTGATGACCGGCTCGCTGGCGTGAAATGCCATGGATGCACCCGACGACTTGGCAATGTTCCAGATGCGGAGCAGCGCCTGGAAGAAGCCGGGCTCTTTTTCTGCCTTAGGCGGAATGAGCACGATGTATTTCTTGACCGTCGAGATAGGCTGGGCCGCGTGGTATATGAGGGTATTGACATTGTCATTCTGCAGGTAACCATTGGCCAGGTTGTACACAAATGACGGAGTGAACCCTTTATCCGGCTGGATCCCGATCACCAGGTCCGTGATCTTCTGTTCTTTGATCACATGGCTGATCCCGGTGGCCACATCGTTGTCGTACCTGGTCAGCGGCTGGATCTTCACGTCGGCAGCCGCACCGGTGTCCACAGCGATATGGAGCGTTTTTTCGGCATTTTTAACAGACGATTCATTTTTTTCATCATTAATGACATTCAATGCAAAAAGCCGGTCATCATTGTGCGACGCCTTGATCAGGAGGCCCAGGTTTACGATTTTTTCAACAATTTCCTCATAGTTGACGGCCATCAGGATATTTTCGACTTCCGGATTAATACCTGAGGCTGTGGCTTCCTTGTTGACCTGCGCAATACGCTCGGCGCTCGACATGGAAACGAAAGATGAAATGGTACAGGAGATCAGGATAAGCAGAATACTTCCGTTCAGCACGTGCTCGCTCAGCAAACGCACCGACTCACCGGTAGCAGTTTCGGAAACGATGATGTTGTAACCTACCATGACGGCGGCGAGGGTAGCCGCGGCGGACGCAGAGCTCAGCCCGAAAATGAGCGTACCCTCATCTTTGGTCAGCCTGAATGTTTTCCGGGTTAATACGGCAGCCAGGTACTTGCCGCCGATGGAAGCGACAAGCATCACAGCGGCCACTCCCAGGGTTTCCAGGCTTCTGAAAAATACGGTAAAGTCAATCAGCATGCCCACGCTGATCAGGAAAAAAGGGATAAAAATGGCATTACCCACAAATTCCACGCGGTTCATCAGTGCGGAGGTATGCGGGATGAGGCGGTTCAATGCAAGTCCCGCAAAAAATGCTCCGATAATTGCCTCGATACCGGCCAGCTCGGCCAGTACCGCAGCCAGGTAGATCATCACCAGCACAAAGATGTACTGCGATATCTTGTCATCGACTTTCTTGAAAAACCACCGCCCGATAATGGGAAAAACAAACAGCACGACGAGGCTGAAAGCGACTACCGAAAGTCCCAGCCGCAACCAGAACGCACTATCCACCTCGCCCTGCGTCATACCTACCACGACCGCCAGTACAAGCAGCGAAAGTACGTCTGTGAGCATGGTGCCGCCTACCGTGATGTTCACAGACAGGTTTTTGGCAATTCCCAGCTTGCTCACAAGCGGGTAGGAGATGAGCGTATGGGATGAAAAAAGACTTGCGAAAAGTACCGAGGTAAGCAGGGAAAAGTGCAGTATGTAATAACCGCCGATCAGGCCCAGCAGGAAAGGAACCGCAAAGGTGTAGACCGTAAATGTGATACTTTTCCATTTGTTCCGTCTGAAATCGCCCATATCAATTTCTAGTCCGGCCAGGAACATGATGTAGAGCAATCCCGTGGTACCGGTAACAACTACGCTGCTGTCGCGGGAAAGCAGGTTGAGTCCGTTGGGGCCCACGAGCGCACCCGCAATCAGCAGGCCGAGCAGGTGGGGTACTTTGATTTTATTGAGCAAAAGCGGCGCACCCAGGATGATAATCAGTTCAAGCAGGAATTTCAGGACAGGATCCTCAATGGGCAGGCTGCCGACATGTATGTTCAAAAGCGGCATAAACTACTGGTTAAGTGAGCGGGTAAGTTCTATTGAAAATTTTGCCGCACAGGATTTGTCAATGCCGATGGTTTGCAGGCCTTTCAGAAGGTTGGCACCCGACCTGCCGAGCTCAACCGCCAGTTCCATGTTTTTACTGGCCGATGAATCGCTTGCAAAATGCAGCTGGATGCGTGTACTGTCGAACGTGGCGGAGTATACACGTATGACCTGGTTATTGTTGTTGGTCACGCGGGTATACAAGCCGGTCGAGTCGCTGATGAACTCCCAGCTATTGGACCGCTGGTCGCCGATGACGTATTCGGGACAGGTGGATTCCCTGCAAAGCGACTTTCCGTTCCAGGTACCGGCAATGTCGTCGGGCCACTGGAGAACCACTGCTGCAGTGTCTGTTTTTGTAAAAAGACTGTCGCGCATCCGCACAAGTGAGCGGTAATCTGCTTCTTTCAGGGAAAACTCCTTTTCCTTTTGCAGCAATCTTTGTTCGCGCAGATCAAGCTCCTGTTTTCGCTTACTATCCTGGCAACCTCCCAGGACGAGCATGGACAACACTGTCAAAAAGAGGTATTTGTGATACGTCATAGGTTCGGACAAGGGTGTGAAAAGCTTTACCAGGGCAGGCCCGTCGGGCCGGCTGCCTTAAAACCGAACAGTGGATACCGGGTGATGGTTTCAAAAAAAGAACAGCCAGGATCGAAATCGTTCCTGGCTTTCCTGAACTAACCATTTTGAATCAACAAAAAAGTACGCACGTTGATTAGCGCGCACCATGGTAAATTTTTGTGCCTGCACGGTGTGCTTTGCGCCTGAAAATCAGATTATTTATGGAGAATGTTTTTGGGGAGCCGGAAGCTGTGTCGGGCAAAGAACCGGTTTTAGTACCCGGGTGCTGGCGCCCAATGGAATGATCTTTATACCTTGCGCCCCATGCAAACTGCAAGCCGGTTAAACCAAATCATACATCAATGCCTGCACAAAACGACCTGAAAAAGAATTACAAGATGCTGCTGGATTGGTACGGCTACCGTGCCAGGGAAAATGCGGGATCATTGAAAAAACTGCAGAAGCTACTGGCCGTGCTGAACCGGGATGTGGAAGGAGGGAAGGTATACGACAAGGATATTGATGACCTGGAATCCCTGAAATTTATCTACGAAACCGGGATCAGGAATTTTGAGAGCCAGGTCGAAAAGTATCAGGCACTTCTGGACGAGTTATCTTAAATCAGCAAAACCGCATCAATCCATACTGCACTTATGGAATGGATCACCCGTGAACGACCCAAAATTGACCGCCTCGCATGTCCGTGGCTGATCCGGCGGTTTATTGATCCCGGTGCGGTGATTACTTATGTGCCTGAAGACCGTGTAATTGAGGAGGCCGAGGCGAGGGGTGCCACGGCGTTTGACATACCCGGCGTAGAGTATACGCATTACGAAGACCGGTGCACGTTCGATTATTTCATTCAAAAACATCAGCTTACGGATCCTGCGCTCCTGGCCATGGCACCGATCATCCGCGGCGCGGATACCGATGACCATTCGCTGGCGGCACAGGCTTCGGGCCTCTGGGCCGTATCCGCCGGACTGGCGCATAACATCCGAGACGACCAGGAACTGCTTGCGCAGGGAATGGTGATTTATGATGCATTGTACAGCTGGGCCAGACATCTGCAATCGGACAGGCACACGCAGAGCCCCACGGAGCAGCTCCTGCTTGCGGTGCTGCATACTTATATGGATCCCAAAAACCGCCGGAAACCGCCGGACTGGGTGCTCGAACTGAAATCCATGATCCAGGACCAGATTGATGCCAACCTGGCACTGAGCCTCACCGAACTTGCAGAAAGTGTGGACGTCAATCCGGCTTATGTTTCCCGCACATTTGCGCGCTACTTCGACGACCTCTCTTTCGGGGAGTACATCCGTAAGCTGAGGATCGGCAAGGCCGTGCAGCTGCTCGAATCCACAGACTACACGCTCACCGAAATCGCCTACCTCACCGGCTTTTCGGACCAGAGTCACTTTACACGCATCTTTAAAAAGCAAATGGGTCAGATTCCTTCTGCGTACAGAAAATCGGATAAAGGTAAAATACGTACAAAGGGTTAAAATGCATTCTATTTCGGGCGGAGCAGAAGCGGTAATCTTGGCATTTCAAAGATTACTGTATGACAATCCAAACATTTTCATTTCGCTCCGGCCGTCTTGCAAGCCGCATTGTTTCCCTATTCATCCTTGTATTGCTGACTGGTTCAGCACATGGTCAGACACCCGCGCCGGCGCCGGTATTTCCCCGGGTGAGTGGCTACCAGGGTATTCTGCACCCGATTGTGACGCTTGATAAAAACGGCTCCGAAACCAATTTCAGGCACTACTATGTGGTTGGGTTTCCCATCGGCCTCAATCTCTGGAAAACAAAGCAACTCGGGTTTTCAGTGGAATTGGTACCCGTAGTCCGCGCGCAGAATGGCACCAGCCGGGTGTCGAATGTGGTTTTTCATCCGGGCGTGCTGGTCGGCCTCGGACACGATTTTACCTTTGCCGGAAGGCTTGCCTTTGAAACATCCGGCCGGTATGGTATTACGCCGGTGTTCAGCAAGATCGTTAAGAAAGGTCCTACAAACAGCTATTTCGTGGCTGTTCCGCTACCCATACGTCTCGGAAACGGTCATGCCGCGTCCTTTACGGCAGGGTTCCAGTTTGGGATTGTATTTTAAAAATCACCGGTTCCTGTAAATGGGCGGGGTACCAATATCAACTGCAAAGTGGCATAGTTTTCATAGACGTCCGTAGCGTTTTCATTTTTCGTTACCTGCACATCTGTTATGTCACGTTTTACACGATTGCCTTTATACCTCTCGGCCTTTTGTTTTTGCATGGTTTTTACAGCTGGTTATGCTCAGGAGGCCGGAGGGGAAAAGTTTGAAAAAAGGATCATTGCAAAAGGTACCTCCGACCCGTGGGAAATTGTGTTCGGGCCCGATCAGCACCTTTGGGTCACCGAGTCCAAAGATTACCGTGTGCTCAGGATTGAGCCTGCTTCCGGGAGTAAAGATGTCCTGATCGATCTCAGCAGCGAAAAAAGCTTTCCGAATTACGACCAGCTCAGCGACTCCATCGATGGCGGTAAGCCAATGCCGCAGGGAGGACTGATGGGTATGGCGCTGCATCCCGGCCTGCTCCACGAAAAACCTTTTGTTTACCTGGCCTTTGTTTACGATTTTGAGGGTAAAGACCGCCCTGGCGATGGGCAGGATCCCAGAGACCACGGCTATCATTTTAAAACAAAAATTGTCCGGTGTACCTACAATTTCCAGAGCCGCAAGCTCGAAAATCCGGAGACGATCTGCGATAAAATCTCCGGGAGTAATGACCATAATGGCGGGCGGCTGCTGATTTCGAAGGTAAACGGGAAAGATTACCTGTTCTATTCGGTGGGGGATATGGGTGCCGGGCAGTTCAAGAATGCAGGACGGGCCAATCATGCCCAGGAGACGGATGTGTACGAAGGTAAGGTCCTGCGCTTCAATACGGAACCCGATAAGGATACGGATCGGGACGATGCGTGGATCCCTGATGACAATCCTTTTAACAGACGCAGGCAAAATGCCGTATGGTCGCTCGGTCACCGCAATCCGCAGGGACTCGCTGCAATGCAAGTGAATGGCAGTGAGGTTATTTATTCTTCCGAGCACGGCCCGTTTTCTGACGACGAGATCAACATCATCAAAGGCGGGCGCAACTACGGGCATCCGCTGGTGATCGGCTATGCAGACGGTAACTACGACGGACTTTCGGCCGGGGTCACCGACAAGGACAGCCTGCCCGGGAAATGGAACACGACCTACCCGTTCATCACCAGCGAAAAGCAGAATGCGGGAAAGCTCAAGAACTTTGAACCGCCTCTCAAAAGCTTTTATCCCACAGACAATAAGCAGCTGCTTAGCTTCGCAGATACGATACGTGCCGGCAAAAAGAGCCCGGACTGGCCGTCGCTGGCACCTTCGGGCATTGACACCTACCCGTATGATGCCATACCGGGATGGAAAAATTCCCTGCTGATTACTTCCCTTAAGCAGGGTAAGATCGTGCGGATCAAGCTGGATGCTGGGGGTACCCGCGTGCAAGAGGAAAAGGATTATTTTACCAATAAGGTACGCTACCGCGATGTAGCCGTATCTGCCGACGGAACAAAAATTTACCTGATCACCGACAAGTCCGCAGTTACCTCCGGGCCGTCGGGCGAAAATCCTGAGGAGTCGAAGGAGCAGGGAGCGATCATTGAATTTACTTATAAACCCTGATCTGCCGCCTTCCGTACCCATGTGCCTGGCCTCACTTTTCCAGCGATTTATTTACGAGTTTGTAATCCCAACAACATTTACCTATATTTGTATCGTACACGATATAATCTTAAACGATATAAAATAATGGGCGCATTGTATCAGACCACCGTGGCAGTAACCGGTGGCAGAAATGGAAAAGTGAAAAGTGAGGATGGTATCCTGGAACTGGAAGTGCGTACACCCAAAGAACTGGGCGGGGCGGGCGGCCATACCAATCCTGAACAATTGTTTGCAGCCGGCTATGCTGCCTGCTTTGACAGCGCACTGAACTTGGTGATGGGGCAGGCTAAGGTAAAACCGACGGAACCTTCACAGGTAAAAGCAACCGTCGGACTGGTTTCAAACGGACAGGGTGGGTACAGGCTGGATGTTGCCCTCGAAATTTCCCTTCCTGGAATAGACAAGGAGCAAGCCCGTCAGCTGGTAGAAAAAACGCATACGGTATGTCCGTATTCCAACGCAATCCACGGCAATGTGGATGTGGCGCTTAATGTGGTCTGACCGAAAACTTTTTCGATGATGGCAAACGAAGAATCGCTGAAACTCGAAAACCAGCTTTGTTTTCCTTTGTATGCGGCTTCCCGGCTCGTCACCCAGTGCTACCAGCCTGTGCTGGACGAGCTGGGATTGACCTACCCGCAGTACCTGGTACTGCTCGTTTTATGGGAGACGGATGCGGTAAGCGTCAAAGTGTTGTCCGAAAAGCTCTATTTGCAATCCAATACCCTCACGCCCCTCCTCAAACGAATGCAGGATGCCGGCCTGATCGACCGGGTGCGGTCCAGGGAGGATGAACGCAGCGTGATCATTTCGCTGACCAGCCAGGGTAAGCAGCTGCGGGAGGAAGCTCCCAGGGTGGGAGGCCGGCTTGCAGAACATCTGGGTATAAGCAGCGGGGAGGCGCAGCAACTGCATGCCTTACTGCACAAGTTGATACAAAATGTGGTTCCGGAGTAGCTCAGTGGGCCGTAAGCTGGGAAACTCCTTACATATTGCCATCCGCTGTTCTCCTGCATTTGTAGGAAAAGTACCACTTTTGAACGCACTGAATGTACTGAGCAGGTCGGGTATCATTATTTAAGTGCATTGAAAAAACTAAACAATGCAGGAGAGTCCTATTATATATGTCGGCGGGGATGATGATGACCGGTACCTGGTCGGCTCCGCCCTCGACGAGCTTGGGTTTGAGAATGAGATAATCTACTTCAATGTCGGCACACAGCTGGTGGATTACCTGAATTCTGCTCACACAAAACCTTTTATCATACTTTGTGACCTTAACCTGCCGGGAATGTCCGGTCTGGAACTACGGGAGACACTGAACCAGGAAGACTCAATCCGCGGTCTTTCCATTCCGTTTATATTCTTGTCGGAGGTCATCAGGCCGAAGGATATCAACCAGGCATATCAGTCGCTTGTACAGGGTTTTTACAAGAAACCGAGTGATTTTCAGGGTTTAAAAAATCTGCTCAGTGCTATTTATACCTACTGGTCACTGGCTGTGCATCCCTCCAAGGAAATGTGAATCGGCACGGCATGGGCTTCGCTGGAAAATATCTGTTTGAATAATTGGCAAACCGCACCGAAATTCAGAAGTTTGAGCTAAGAAGCTCACGATTAAACTACTGGATATGAGTAAGTCAACATTCGAGATTTCGCTGGAATCCGGCATTCACCAACACATTCAGGCCATGGCCGGTGTGTGGGAAGGTACAACCAAAACCTGGTTTGAACCCGGTGTGACTGCTGACGAATCGCCCATGTCGGGCACCATCCGGCCTATCCTCGGCGGGCGTTTTTTGCTCTATCAGTACCAGGGAAGCCTGAGCGGGGATGCATTTGAAGGCTCCGCTACAATCGGGTATGACATTGCCAATGCACGATTTCAGGTATCCTGGATAGACAGCTTTCACATGGGTACGGCCATCATGCATTCCGAAGGTGACTCCGTACCCCACGGTTTTACTGTGCTGGGAAGTTATGGCAGTCCCGAGTACCCCGAGCAATGGGGCTGGCGTACCGTATTTCAGCTCAACGATCCCGACCAGCTTACTGTCACAGCCTACAACATTTCCCCGGAAGGAAAAGAAGACAAAGCCACAGAAACCGTGTACAAGCGCACAGGGAAGATTTAAGTACGGCTTAACCCCCCGGGAAAAAAATGCTGAACGTAGCGCCTTGTCCCGGCTCGCTGGTTACCGAAATGCCGCCGCCGTGATTGGCTGCCACACTTTCACAGATCGTCAGTCCGATGCCTGTTCCGGAATACTCGCTCTTGCCGTGTAAACGTTGGAAAAGCTGAAAGATACGCTCTGCATGCTGCTGGTTGAAGCCGATTCCATTATCAGCGACATCAATCCTGTGGTACATGCTGGTCTGGCGAACGACCCTGACGGACTTGGGCAGCTCGGTACCGGGGATGACACTTCCGGTGATTTCAATCACAGGACTGACACCGGGCTTCCTGAACTTGACGGCATTGCTCAGCAGGTTGAGAAAAAGCTGGCTCAGCTGCATAGGGTCGCCTTTGATCTCGGGCAGGTTGCCGATATGCACCATCGCACCCGACTCGGTGATAGCCAGTTCGAGATCACTGACGGCATCAATGATGACCCCGGTCAGCGATACGGAACTCAGTACCTCCTTCTGGGCAGTAATCCTGGAAAAGGCCAGCAGGTCGGCGATCAGGTCGGACATGCGTTTGGCAGATCCCTGCATTCTGCGCAGGTAAGTAATGCCTTCGCCCACCTGCTCCCCGTAGCGGTTCACCAGTAAGTCGGAAAAGGACTGGATCTTGCGCAGCGGCTCCTGCAGGTCGTGGGAAGCTACGTAGGCAAACTGCTGCAGATTCACATTGGATTGCTGCAGCATGTTGTTGGCTTCGGACAGTTCCTCATTGGTGGATACATATTCCTCGTTCAATGCGGCAAGTTCTTCATTGGTTGCTTCAAGCTCCTCGGTACGCTCCTGGACCTGCTGTTCCAGGGCCAGCTTTATCCTTCGCTGGGTGGTTACATCCTGCGCAGTACCGATCATCGTATGCGGCCGGCCCTGGCTGTCGTACAATACCCTTCCCTGAGAATGCAGCACGCGGGTAGCGCCTGTTTTTTCCGCGTCAAGGGTATATTCCATATCGTAATGCCCGTCGGAACCCGGCGCAATGGCCCGGTTCACCGCAGCGATCACCCCGGGCAGGTCACTCCGGCTGATGGCCGCATATACTTTTTGAAACGTAATCACGCGCTCATGCTGCAGTCCGAACCAGTGTTTCAGCCGGTCCGAATAATGAAGTGTGCCGGCATTCAGGTCGATGGAGTAGGTGCCCAGCTCGGCAAGTTCGATCGCACCCTGAAGAAAGGTCTGTGTTTCTTCTATTTTCTTGCGGCTAAGTACCTGCTCGGTGAGGTCGGTGGCCACCACAAGTACACCGGCAATGGTCCCTTCCCGGTCCCGCTGAGGCTGGTAGGCAAGGTTTACATAAATTGTTTTCAGCTCACCGTCATAGCTGATATCTACGGGCTGTTCTTTGGAGATGTACGGAATGCCCGTTTCCATTACATGATCCAGCAACGTATCAAAGCCCTGCCCGGCAATCTCCGGCAAGGCTTCCAAGAGGGGCTTTCCAATGATTTCTCCGGGCAGCCTGCCTACCATTTGTCCGTAAAAAGGATTGGCCATCGTAAAAGTCAGGCCTTCCTTCTGGATCATGGCGATACCAATAGGGGATTGTTCAAAAAGGGCGAGCAGCTGAAGCTGACTTTCACGGATCTGTTTTTCTACATTAACCCGCTCCGAAACGTCGATTGCAATGTCCAGCACCGCATACACATGCCCGTCTTTGTCGTACACCGGGGAGTAGGTAATATCATAGTAATTGTGTGTCATCACGCCGTGCTGCACAATATCAACCGGCGTCCCAAAGCTCCGGTAGGTAACACCACTGGTGAAAACATCGTCGAGTATTTGTAAAAAGGGCTGACTTTCAAGCTCGGGCATTACCTCCCTGAGCGGTGTGCCTGCAATGTCAGGGCCTTTTCCTACAATGTCGATAAAAGTCTGGTTGGGAAGCTCTACAATCAGGTTGCGCCCCACAAAAAGGCCGATGGCAGCCGGTGCGGAGGCAATCACAGTCCTCAGCTTGGATTCACTTTCTTCCAGGGCTCTTTGTGCCAGCACCTGCGTGGTCACGTCAATCGCCATGTTGATGATGCCGTAAATATTTCCGGTATTGTCAAAAATGGGTTTATACGTAAAATTGAAATAATAGGTACCCAGCTTACCCGCTACTTCCAGCTCCACCTCCGCGTTTGTTGCGCTGTAAGCCACGCCGGTACGGAGAATGTCATCCAGGATATCCAGAAAAGGCTGTCCCTCAAGTTCGGGCAATATCTCCCGGAGCGGCTTGCCGATTACGGAAACATCTTTGCCCCAGTAGTCGATCATGGGCTGATTGGCCATTTCGACCACCATTTCCCGGCCCACAAAAAGACAGGTTGCCACCGGAGCCTGGTCAATGAGCGCCCTGAACTTTGCCTCGCTGGCTTCCAGCTCCTTCAGCATCCGGTACTGCCCGGTCACTTCATGCGCAAGTACCATCACCCCGCTCACCGATCCGTCGCCTGTCCGCATGGGCGTATATACAAAGTCAAAGTACACCTCCTCCATACGGTTATTGCGCTCCAATCGGGCCGGAACACCGCTGCCTGCATACGATTCGCCCGTCTGGTAAACGTGCGCCAGCAGGTCAAGAAACTGCTGATCGTTGATTTCGGGCAGTGCATCGGCAAGCTTCATGCCTGTGATCGCAGGCGATTTGCCCCACACTTCAAATATCTTTTCATTTCCAAGCTCAATAACCTGGTCGGGCCCGGTCAGCAGTCCGATGGCCATGGGCGCCTGCTCCACGATCGTCTGAAAACTACGTGCGTGCTGCTGCTGCTCCGCATCCGCTGCCCGGCTCGCGGCCTCTTTGGTAATGTCTGTAAATGTACCGAGGGTACGTATGGTATTCAGGTTTGGGTCAAAGTGGTTTTTTCCTTTACAGAAAATCCACTGCTGCCTGCTTGGGTCAGAGCCATTCAAGCGAAATTCAAAGGAAAATGCCGCATCGTTACCCGGTAGGTAATTTGTCCACGCTGCAAACAGCGGCCTGTCATCAGGATGCACCTGCTCTTTTAATATATCAAGACTGATATGATTCTGATTGTAAAAACCCAGCAGATGTGCAGCCTGACCGTTCCAGCTGAGCCGGCCGGTCCGATCGTCAAACTCCCACATCCCGACCCCTGCCAGGTCAAGGGCGAGCTCAATGCGCTGCATTTCCGAAGTGTCACCAAAATCAAAAGGCCTGGGCATAACTAGCATAATTTGTATTGAATAAAGTGCTGCAACCAGCCGGGAAAGTCCGCCGGTACCAGGTATATCTGACTGAATGAACACCCAAGATAGGCAGGAAAACAGCAGGCATCCTATCTTGCAGTGGCAGGCCGGCTGTGTAATCCGGTGCAAAGTCGGGCAGAAACTGGCAAAATCGCTGCAAAAATGATTCCGGCAATCCCTGCTTTCTCTTATACCTTTGCCAAAACAGGTATCTCATATGTCACCATCCCGTTTTCGCACCCGGCGGTTTCTGGTTCTTCTTCTCAGGCGTTTTCCGGTGCTTTTTTTTCTGATAAAATGGCTTTTGCTTTCCGGGCTGGTCGGCGTGCTGGTGGGTTCGGCTTCCGCATTCTTCCTGGTATCACTTGACCTGGTCACGGCCTGGCGCGAAAATCACATCTGGATCATTGCCCTGCTGCCGCTCGGGGGCTTTCTGGTGGGATGTATATATCATTACTATGGTCGTGACGTGGAGGCTGGCAATAACCTGCTGCTGGATAACATCCATCGTCCCGCCGAAATCATTCCCCTGAAAATGGTGCCCTTTGTACTTTTCGGGACGCTCGTCACGCATTTATTCGGAGGCTCGGCCGGGCGGGAAGGTACCGCCCTGCAGATGGGCGGTGCCATCGCCGATCAGTTTACGAGCTTGTTCCACCTCAGGCAGGAAGATCGGCGGATGATCCTGATCGCGGGGATTGCGGCAGGTTTCGGCTCCGTTTTCGGGACACCCCTCGCGGGCGCTGTTTTCGGACTTGAAGTCTTCTGGGTGGGCAGGTTGCGGTACGAGGGCATTTTCCCGGCCTTTGCATCAGCCATTTTTGCAGACCTTTCGACCCGCGCCTGGAATGCAGGGCACACGCATTACCACATTCCCGCCGTGCCCGGCCTGGCAGCGGAACCTGTACTGTGGGCCATGCTCGCGGGAGTTGCCTTTGGGCTCGCTTCGGCCCTGTTCAGCAAACTGACGCATTTTACAGGAGGCATTTTTAAAAAGTACATTGCCTGGCCGCCCCTCCGGCCGGTGGTGGGCGGTGTGCTGGTAGCTGCTCTGGTTTTTGCATCAGGTACCACCCGGTACATCGGACTTGGTATCCCCACCATTGTCAGTTCATTCTCTGAACATCTTCCCTGGTACGATTTTGCCGTAAAAATCATCCTGACGGCACTTACGCTGGGGGCCGGCTTCAAAGGCGGGGAAGTAACCCCTTTGTTTTTCGTCGGCGCCACACTGGGCAATGCACTCTCCTGGCTTATTCCACTGCCTTCGGGATTGCTCGCCGGCATTGGCTTTGTGGCTGTGTTTGCCGGTGCCGCCAACACCCCGCTGGCCTGTTCACTGATGGCGATGGAGCTATTCGGGGCGGAATGCGGCGTGTATGCAGCCGTCGCGTGCATCGTGGCGTACTGCTGCTCAGGGAACCGCGGCATTTACGTTTCGCAGGTAACAGGCAGTTCCAAGTACCCCGACAGCCGCAGGAGAGAAGCAAAAAGGATTGCAGACCTGTAAGACGTTTTGCTGAAAAAGTCCGGTATGGACGTGCAGGCCTGGTTTTCTGCTTTTGATAAATACCTTTTAATATGTTTAAAATTCTGATAAATAAATGAAAACCGAAAAAGAGAAAATGCTCACCGGCGAGCTGTACCTGGCACTAGACCCTGAACTGGCAGAAGAGCGTACCCGTACCCGGCTGCTGCTGCTCGAACTGAACAATGGCCGTGAAGACGAGCCTGAAAAAAGGGCCGAGATCCTGAAAGCGCTGATCCCCAATGCGGGTACCGAGCTCTGGCTGCAGCCTCCTTTTTACTGCGATTACGGAAGCAACATCATCGTGGGCGACCGGGTTTTTTTCAACTTCAACTGTGTGGTGCTGGATGTTACGTACGTCCGCATCGGAAGCCGTACCCTTTTTGGTCCCAATGTTCAGATATATACCGCTACGCACCCGATTGATCATGTCACGCGGGCATCCGGGGTGGAAGCTGCCAAACCGATCACCATCGGTGAAGACGTCTGGATCGGCGGAAGCGCTGTCATCAATCCGGGCGTGACCATCGGAGACCGCACCATCATCGGAGCGGGGAGTGTGGTCACCAAAGATATTCCGGCGGACGTATTTGCAGCCGGCAATCCCTGCCGGGTAATCCGGCAGCTGGCCTAGTGCCAGGCGCAACCAGCGGTCGGCTAGTCGCTGCGGGCACGGCAATGGCTCGTCGTGCAGTACACAGGAGTTAACCCGCACAAATACCTTGGAACACATTACCTATCAGGAAATAAGGGCAGAGGGAGACCTGGTACCTTATGTCGACAGCTTCTGGATGATTGCCAATACGGGTGAAAGTCCGCTGGACATTGTAGTACTGCCTGATGGTCGCATGGATGTTTCCTTTAATATGGGTACTAACCCGGCATCTGTCCTGCACGGCTTGGAAACCAAGGCGCAAAAAGCTGCCTTTCCGCCGGCCACGCGCATGTTTGCGATCAGCTTCCGGTTCCTTGCGGCAGAGTTCTTTTTCAAGCCATATGCGCCCGTTTTACCCAATAATATCCGCTTTTTACCAGCTGATTTCTGGGGAGCGGATGTACAGTTTGATTCGCTTGAAGCATTTGCCAGGCTATTTACAGATACCTTGTCGGCGAGGCTGCCGGGGGCCGTGGACAGTCGCAAACTCCGGCTGGCGGAGTTGCTGTATGCGAGTGAAGGAGCGGCAACGGTCGGTGAACTGTCTGCTGCCTGCCACTGGAGCAGCCGGCAGATCAACCGGTACTTTCAGCAAAACCTGGGTCTTCCATTGAAGGCTTACCTGGATATCCTGCGTTTCAGGGCATCATTCAAGCACCTGAAAGCCGGTAAATTGTTCCCGGAGCAGGATTTCACAGACCAGTCCCACTTCATCCGGGATGTAAGAAAGTTTGCGGGCGTTGTGCCGGGGGAGCTTTCCAGGAACAGCAACGACCGATTTATACAATTCTCAACCTTATCCGCATCCTAGTTTTGCTTTTGTAAAAAAACAAAAAGCTATGAATGCTGCGGAAATGAAATTATTTGCCATCGTGGGCGGCGGCCCGGGTGGACTTACCCTGGCGCGGCTGCTGCAGCTCGGCGGTATGCGTGTTAAAGTTTACGAAAGGGACCAGAGCCGGAATGTGCGGGTACAGGGCGCAACCCTCGACTTGCATGAAGCGTCGGGTTTGAAGGCGCTGCGCAGGGCGGGATTGCTTGAAAAATTTTATCAGGCCTACCGGCCCGGCGCGGAAAAGCTGCGGGTCACTGACCGGGATGCCCATATCGTGCTGGACGATCACGCCTCTGGCACCTATGCAGGCGACCGCCCTGAAATTGACCGCGGGCCGCTCCGCGACTTGCTGATCGACGCGCTGGATGAGGGTACCATCGTATGGGATTGCCAGTTCAGTCATATGGAGCCGGAAGGTGCCGGATGGAAGCTGTATTTCACCAACCAAGAGGCAGTGTATGCCGACGTGGTGATCGGTGCGGATGGTGCTAATTCTAAAATAAGGCCGTATGTCACCGGGATAGCGCCGCTGTATTCGGGCGTGACCATTGTAGAGGGGAATGTATATGACGCGGCAATACACGCGCCCGGGCTGAACGCGCTGGTCCGGGGCGGTAAGTTGTTTGCTTTTGGCGACGAGCATTCGCTGATCGTCAGCAGCAAAGGTGATGGCAGCCTTTCCTTTTATGCCGGCATGAAGGTGCCTGAAAACTGGAGTATTGCTTCCGGAGTGCGGTTTCATGAAGTTGCGTCGGCTGCGGCCTGGTTTGCACAGACATTCAAAGACTGGCATCCGCTCTTCCATGAGCTTGTCAGCAGCGAGAACACCTCTTTCATCGTACGTCCCCAATACCATTTTCCAATCGATCAAACCTGGAAGAGCATGCCCAACCTGACCATCCTCGGAGACGCTGCCCACCGCATGCCTCCCTATGCCGGCGAAGGCGTGAACATGGCCATGCAGGACGCGCTCGAACTTTCGGAAGCGATCATGGCCAGCCCGGAAGATCTTCCGGCCGCATTTTGTGCATTTGAACAAAAAATGCTTGAACGTACCGCAGAAGTTACAAAGATCACCCTGGAAGCTACCGCAATGCTGCACTCGCCCGGAGCAATCAGTCAGATGGTTACGCTGATGACAGGAGCCTGAGTGACGGGGACATCAGAATGCAGCAGCAAGCCGTACCGGGTGCAAATAGGACTTATTTGACGGCAGCCGTCACTCCATGGAACAATTGTTTTCCGCCTCGTAGGCTGAATCAAACAACTCGGGGAAATGGATTGGCAGGAAATATTTGTTAATGATCTGGATTGGTCTTTTGCATTGCAGATATTGATCCGCACGACCATTATGTTTTTGGTCATTCTCATTTTTCTGAGGCTGACCGGGAAAAAGGGCGTCAGGCAGCTGTCCATATTTGAGGTGGCAATTATTATAGGTCTTGGATCTGCCGCGGGTGATCCGATGTCCAACAAGGATCAGGCCGTGTTGCCGGCCTTACTGGTATTTGCAACGGTGCTCGGCATTTACAGGCTCATCACCTGGATCGCAGCCAAAAACGAGCGCTTTGAAAGTGTGCTGGAAGGAGATCCCATTTACATTATTGAAGAGGGTATGTTTATCCTTGAAACGGGCGAGAAAACCTTTGCCAAGGATGAGTTTTTCTCGGAAATGCGGCAGGAGGGTATTGAGCATCTCGGGCAGGTCCGCACGGCCATTCTGGAAACAAACGGAAATGTAAGCTTCTTCTACTACGAAGATGAGGAAGTGAAACCGGGCTTGCCGGTACTGCCCAAGCTGTACAACAAACGAAGTGCGCAGGTGGAGGAAGCAGGGGATTATGCCTGTACCTACTGCGGCCATGTGCAGCATGTTCCGCATGGAGCACAAAGTTGCTCACGCTGCCGGAAAGAAGAATGGGTAAAGTCTATCCGTACATGCAGACTGACCTGAACATAAATAACAGGTTACTGTTTATACAACTACCCCCTGGCTTTTTCCCGGTATCAGATTTGGGTACCGGCTGCCAGGAATTTCCGCTGCCATAACATACCGATCATTGCAGCCGCCATGATAATCACCAGTCCCGCCGCAAGTCCGATTACAGATACCGGAAATTGCTTAAATAAGGGTCCGGAAAGGTAAATGCCCGCCACATCCGCCTGGTTGCTCAGCGCCATGTAAAAACCGAACTGCGCTGCTGCAATGCTTTTGCGGCATACGCCCATCAGCACAGGAAGTGCGGCAATGCTGAAGAGGGATTCAAAAGTCTGCCTGGCCATCAGTCCGCCTACTGCAAAGCTTTCGTGTATCCAGAGCGTACTGGCCAGTGAGAATGCTACAAATGCGGCACCCATCATCATGGTCACCATCACAAGTAACTTCAGAGCGCCGATCCGGTCGGACAACCAGCCACCGAGCAAAGCCACGGCCACAGCCGTAATGCTCCCGTAGGTACCGCTCAGGACAGAAACCGAAGTATCTGTCCAGTCCAGCTTCTGGATGAGGTGCAGTGCGAAGGTGCGCTGAAAAAGGCGCTCACAGACGAATACCGCCGCTACGGAGACAAAAAGGAGCAGACTTCTTTTCACGAGCAGCGCACGCGCCAGCTCTCTCACCATGCCCGGAAACAACATCCAGCCTGTCGCTGCTTGTGTGCCTGCCAGTTTTTTGAATGAAAAACGCGCATGCCCGGCTTCTTCTTTGATGAAAAATGTAAGCAGCGTCAGGAGAAACAATACGGCCGACTGGGTCAGTACCGCATAGCGGAAGCTTCCAAAATGGATGATCAGCGCAAGTCCGGCCGAGCCCAGCGCCTGCCCGATGACCATCCCGATTTTCATGAGCGCATTGGTACGTCCCCGCTCTTCTTCCGGGACAATGGTGATCGCAAGTGCATCCACGCTGATATCCTGCAGGGATGCAAATACCCCGTGAACAACAAATGCACCTACAAGCAGCCTGAAATCCGCCACAGGATCGCCGACGAGCAATAAAGCCAGCGAAGCCAGAAATGCCATTACCTGTGCGGCAAGGATCCATGGCCGCCTGCGTCCCATGGCCGAACCCTGAAACCGGTCGACCAGTGGTCCCCACACAAACTTGAACGCCCAGGGCAGTCCTACCAGCGCCCCGAAAGTCCCGATGGTACCGGCATCCATATGTCTTGCCGACAGGTAGTTGGTTACTGCGATCAAAGCGAAGCCTCCCGGCACCCCCTGCATGATGTAGAGATAGAAGAAAGAAAAGTAACGGAGACGTTGGCTTTCGAGGAGCGAGTTCATAGCTCCAATCTACACAAATAATTGAGCAGATCGTTTTTTGTGCGTTGATCTTGAACATCCTGCATGCAAAGGTTTTCTCAAGGCACAGTTATTATAGCTTACCCCGCATATTGACTTCGAGAATCAACAAACAAAAATGGATCTACCAAATGGAAACGAACCAGAAAACGCATTTGATTGAAATAGAAAGGCAGTTTGACGTGGATGTTGAAACGCTTTTTCAAGCCTGGACGGAGGCTGAACACCTTAAAAAATGGTGGCACCCGATGGGAGATTCGCTCACTGAGGTGAAAAACGATTTGAAGGAAGGCGGTGTAGTGGCGTACTATGCAGGAGACCAGGGACTGGAAATATCGGGTACTTACAGCGAGGTGGTACCTAATGAAAAGCTGGTGTACTCCTGGGTCTGGAATATGAGCGATGAAGGCTCCGAAAGCGGGTACACACTTACCGTTCAGTTTTCGTCCGAAGGAGAGGGAAGCAAGCTGCATGTGACGCAGGACGGCTTTTCAGGACCCGAGCTGGTGAAGCCACACGAGGAAGGCTGGCAGAAAGGACTGGATGATCTTGCCGCATACCTGTCGGGAGGAAACAACGGCGGGAACGCTGAGGCAGGTCAAAGTGAAAACACGGAGGCAAGTCAGAATGAGGCACCTCGCTCACAAACCGTGACACAGAACGACCTTCAGGATCCGGCAGTGACGGCTGACCGCTCGGGAGGATATAACGAATCGCCGGAACAAGCCAAAGTAGGCGGCGGCTGATCATTAAAAACAAAAAAAAAGCCCGTAACTGCTGTTACGGGCTTTTTTTGTGCCTGAAATACACTACTTACCTGAGTCGGACATCACGATCAGTACGGCTCCCCCGATAATGAGCATCCCGCCCACGGCCAGCTGCCAGGTAAGTTTTTCTTTTAAAAACAAAATGGATAAAATGACCGCAATTACCAGGGACGACCGCTCGATGGTGGTCACGTAGGAGGCGGGCCCCATGGAGAGTGCTTTAAACGAAAATAGCGTGGAAAGGGTAGTGGCCAGCCCCGCCAGTACCAGCAGCACCCAAGCCTTGGTCTCGATTTCTTTCACCTGTGAGAATGTACCCTGCCAGGCCACGACGGCCCAGGTAATGCAGAAAATGAAAATGGCCTGAATTGCAAATGCCAGGCTCGAATCTACTTTTTTTAATCCAGCCTTTGTCAGAACTGTTACCAAAGCTGCCGAAACAGCCGCACCTATTGCCCAGAGTACCCACATGGAGATCTTTTTTAAAACATTTACCAATCAACGGCTTAGCTTTATAAAACAACCATACCGCAGTGCGGTGCGGCTCAGCTGTGGTATAAAGAAAGCTGGTGGTGCATTGGCCTACGCCTTCGCAAGTTCAAAATAGAAGGTACTGCCCATTCCTATTTCACTAATAACCCCGATGCTGCCCCCCTGCGCTTCTATGAATTCCTTGCTGATCGCCAGTCCGAGACCGGTTCCGGTTTTGGCACTGCCGGGTACCTGGAAGTAGCGGTCGAAGATCCTGGTGCGATAGCGACTGTCGATCCCCTTGCCTTCGTCCTGAACCGAAAACCGGATAGTCTGCCCGGAATCTGTCACCTGTATGCGGATCTGGCTTTCTTCCTGCGAGTACCGGACTGCATTGGTCAGGAAGTTGATGAGCACCCAGGCCGTTTTTTCCATGTCGGCTTTGACGTGCGGGAGCTCATCGTCAGTCTGTACCACCAGACTGATATGTTTTTGTTCGAGGGGTATTTTTACTGCATCAGCCGCATACCGGAGGATCTCGTACGGACTGCTTTGCTGAATGTTCAGCTGAATGTTGCCCGTTTCTACCTGCGACATGTTCAGCAGCTCGCCGGTAATTTTCAGCAGCCGGTCACTGTCCTCGCGGATACCCGTCAGCAGTTGCGCCTGCTCATCATTGAGCAAACCCGTGTGCTGGTTTTCAAGTAGCTGCAAACTCATTTTAATGGACGAAATGGGTGTTTTAAGCTCATGGGAAACGGTGGCTATGAAGTTGGTTTTTGCAAAGTCGAGCTCTTTGAAGGGGGTAATGTTTTTCAGGAGAATCACCTGGCCGATCAGTTTCTTGACGCGCTCGCCGGTCGGAACAATGGTGATATCCACGATTTCCTTTTCAAAATAACTTTCTTTATTGTCTGCATAGATCTTCAGAGAAGCTGCGCTGCCGGACGCATTGATTCCGCTCTGGCCATTTTTTTCTTCGATCAAAACCCGGATCAGGTCATTTTGTTCGGCCAGCTCGCTGGCAGATTTTCCAAGCATGTCGGCAGCCGCTACCCCGGTAATTCGCAGGGCTTCTTCATTGGCAAAAAGGATCTGCTTGTTTTCATCCAGCCCGATCACCGGCTCGTGCATGTTGTTGATCAAAGCATCAATGCGCTTTTTTTCGAAAAGAACCTGCGAGAGATTACTGTTGTCGTATTCTTCCAGCTTTTCGGCCATGGAATTAAAAGAACTCGCCAGCTCGCCGAATTCATCACGACCCTGAAAATGCAGGCGCTCCGCATAGTTTTTGGCAGCGATGGCGCGGATACTTTCGGTCAGCTCGCGGATCGGATTGGCAATGTTACCCGGCAGGTTCACCAGCAGTGTCAATGCAATGAGAAAACAGATTGTACCGGCCACAGCGATCCACACAAAAGCCGACCTGACCGTGAGCAGCGCCTTGTCGCTCTTGCCATGGATCGCCTCCATGTTGATCCGGGTAAGCTCGGCCAGGTCGCTGCGGATCAGCGCGGGCAATCCTGCATTGCTTTTTTGCAGAGACAGGGATGCAAGGTGGCTGGCTATTTTCTGCGTTACCGCACCTTCGCCGGGTTCGGTTACATTTTGCTGCTGAAGTTTCAGGTTTTCTTCAAACATGTTCCTGGCGCGCACCTCGGAGAGCAGTCCGTCGGATGCCAGCAGCATGTTGCGGGTATAGTCGAGGGTCTTGTAATTGTCCTGAAGAATATTTTCGGTATCCTGTTTCAGCACATATACATACCGTGCTGCGATCAGCGACAAAGTCAGGATCATCAGGAAAAGAAGCCCCAGTCCAAGCCGCAGTTTGGTTTTGATTTTCATTTTTCTACTGCAAATGGTTTGGTAAAACTCATGAAAGAATCACAAGGTCAATGTCCGAGGAAGATAGTTTTTTCAAAAGATTATTGAAAAGGTTGGTCGCCATAATTACCCGTATCAACGTAATATGCGGCTTACCTACACAGATGGTCGTGATCTCGCGCTGCTCGGCCACCCTGATAATCGCTTCGGACACATTTGTGCTCTGCACCCGCACGATCTCGGCGCCCATTTCCGTGGCAAGCTTGAAATTGTTAATCAGGTGCCGCTGCTTGCCGAGCGCGATCTTGTCCTGACTTTCACCCGGCGTCTGCACATACAGCACGATCCATTTGCTGTTGTAGTAGCTCGCCAGCCGTGCCGTTTTCCGGATCACATGCCGAGCGGTATTTTCATTGCTGCTGATGCAGGCCAGGAATTTCTCGCGTTTCGGTGCTACCAGGCGCGGTATTTCGGACTCTACTTTCCGCTCCACCTGGCTGGCCACTTCTTTCAGCGCGAGCTCGCGGAGTTGGAGGATATGGTCTGGCTTGAAAAAGTTGCTGAGCGCCGTCTGTATTTTTTCTTGTTTATAAATTTTCCCCTCTTTGAGCCTGGTAATCAGCTCGTCGGCAGTGAGGTCAATGTTGACCACCTCGTCTGCGGTGCCCAGCACACTGTCGGGGATACGTTCTTTCACCTCCACGCCGGTAATGGCTTTTACTTCCTCGTTCAGGCTTTCAATGTGCTGGATATTGACAGCGCTGATGACGTTGATCCCGGCTTCCAGGATTTCGAGCACATCCTGCCAGCGCTTGTCGTTTTTACTGCCTTCAATGTTGGTATGTGCCAGTTCGTCGATCACGACCACTTCCGGACGAAGGCTGATCACGGCCTGCACGTCGAGCTCGTCGAGCTCTTTGCCTTTGTAAAAAAGTTTTCTGCGCGGGATTACCGGCAGGCCGTCGAGCAGGTCGTGGGTTTCTTTCCGGTTATGCGTTTCAATGTACCCGATCTTGACATCGATGCCGCTGCGGAGCAGTGCGTGTGCCTCCTGCAGCATCCGGAATGTCTTGCCAACCCCGGCGCTCATGCCGATGTATATCTTGAATTTGCCGCGGCGTGACTTTTTGATCAGGTCGAGGAAATGTTGTGCGCTGGGGTTGGTCTCGGACATTTTCGGGTGTGAATCAGTTCGTTATATACTTTGTCGGCTGCATGGTGTCAAAATGCCACTGACAGGGATGTGGTAAGGAAAAAGTTGTTTTTACTTAGATCCTGATCTGTCCGCTGTGTAAAAATGCGGTCTCTGCTGCTCAGGTTCCTGGCCTCAACCCGACAGAGTACACCCGGAAAAACCGCATAGTCCACATTGGCCGAGTAGCCGAACGTTTTAAATCCGTTTGCCGTGCCGGTGCCAATGATCACACCATTTTTATCCTGGAAGTACTCCCCGCGCAATGCGATATGTAGCTTCGGGGCCGGCGTGTACCGGGCGATCAGTACTGGCACGAGCCAGTTGTTGTAGTCGCTGCTGCCTTTGTGTTTTTGCTCCATACCATAATCGAAGCCCGCGGTCAGCCCCAGCTTTTCTGTGAGCTGGAAAATGCCGTAGATATTATGGTAGTAGCGCATCAGCCGGGTACTGTCCGGTTTATCATTACCCGCGAACGTGCTGTAATTCAGTGTAACTGAAGATGCAGGCTTGTAGGTCACCTGCGTACCGAAGCCCGGCGTACTGTTGCCGTCAACACGCTGGATGCGCTGCCAGCCATTGAGGTACATGGCGGCGAGGTACAGCTTGTCGTCTTTGGACGTGTAGCCCAGCTTCACGCCCGATTCATAGTAGGGGGTATTTTCGGCTGACAAACTTCTGGTCAGTGCCCAGTTGTCTTTTCCTATCGCACTTTCAAATCCGATGTGCGAAGGCATGATCCCGGCATCGATCCATAGATTGGCATTGCGGGATACTTTCACACCAACATTGGCTTCAAAAACATTTTTCAGCACACCCGGCTCAGCGGCGTAATTGGCATTCACGTAGGTACCGGCGGCCAGTGCGAGGTTACCCCTCAGCCGGCCCGCAGTATAGCCTGCCTTGATAAAGCCCAGGTTGAGGTTGACCTCCCCGGCACGATTGAAGTTGTACAGAAATCCAGGTGTGGTGTTGTTGAGCGGCCTGTTAAAATCGTAATTGTAATATGCCTCTGCATACCCGCTTACGGTCAGTGTACCTTTGATGTCTGTGGAATCCTGTGCGGAGGCTGGTTGCAAAATCGCCCATCCTAGCGCACTCAGTAATAAACGCTTCATTGAAAATAGTACTGAAAATGAATGTAGCGGCGCATTTCAAATTTCCTTCCGGTTCCCGCGTCGCTGCCGGTGGGAGCCGGAAGGCATTCCCTTAGTTTTCGAGTGCCATGTTCAGGCTGAGTACATTGACTTTCGCCGGCCCGAACAATCCGAACAGTGGTTTTTCGGTATTGGCATCGATGAGCTGCCTGATTTGTTCAACAGGTATTTTACGAACGGATGCAATCCGGTTGACCTGGATCCGGGCGGCTTCCGGCGATATATCCGGGTCGAGCCCGCTGCCGCTGGCCGTCACCAGCTCTACGGGAATGTCCTTTTTGGTCACACCGGGATTATGTACCAGGAAAGTGTCGATGCGGGCCCGGACCATCGCCAGGTACTCAGGGTTGGACGGACCTTTGTTGCTGCCGCCGCTACCTGCTGCATTGTAGCCCACAGCCGATGGACGACCATTGAAAAAGCGGTCTTCTGTAAATGTCTGGCCAATGTTTGCATAATACTTTTTACCATGGGTAATCACCACTTCGCCTTGTCCGGCATTGGGTGCGAGCTGGGCTACTGCCCATACCAGGGCCGGGTACACCACCCCGAAAAACACCAGGGTCACGATCGTCAGCCGGATAGCGGGAATTATGTTCGTTTTCATTTTTTTGTTTTTTTAAATGCGTTTTAAATCCAGATACTCACCAGCAGGTCAATGACCTTGATGCCCGCGAAGGGAATCAGCACGCCTCCCAGACCGTAGATCAGCAGGTTTCGTCTCAGCAGGGCACTGGCTCCGATGGGCTTGTAGGCCACGCCTTTCAGTGCAAGCGGGATCAGGAAGGGAATGATGATTGCATTGAAGATCACTGCCGACAGGATCGCACTTTCAGGGGTGCTCAGCCGCATGATGTTCAGGCCCTGCAAGGCAGGAATGCTTGCAATGAACAAAGCCGGAATAATGGCGAAGTATTTGGCAACATCATTTGCAATGGAGAAGGTCGTGAGCGTGCCCCGCGTCATCAGCAGCTGCTTGCCGATTTCTACGATCTCAATCAGCTTGGTAGGATCGTTGTCGAGATCTACCATGTTGCCGGCTTCCTTGGCGGCCTGGGTACCGCTGTTCATCGCCACACCCACATCCGCCTGGGCGAGGGCAGGGGCATCATTGGTACCGTCACCCATCATGGCCACGAGCTTGCCGCCTTCCTGTTCTTTCCTGATGTAGTTCATCTTGTCTTCGGGCCGGGCCTCGGCGATGAAGTCGTCCACGCCAGCTTTTTCTGCGATGAATCTGGCAGTCAGTGGATTGTCTCCCGTCACCATCACGGTTTTGACGCCCATCTTGCGGAGCCGCTCGAATCGCTCGCTGATGCCGGGTTTGATGATATCCTGCAACTCTACCACACCCAGTACGCGCTCGTTTTCGGAAACCACGAGCGGGGTGCCTCCATTGCTCGAAATCGTTTTTACCTGTTCCTCCGTCTCCGGCGGGAAGTGGTTGCCGGCCTGGATCACCAGGTTCCTGATCGAGTCGAAGGCTCCTTTACGGATACGTGTTCCTTCAAAGTCGATGCCCGAGCTGCGGGTTTCGGCCGTGAAACGGATGAAGGTGGGGTCGGCTACCTGGTAGGTAGCCGGTGTGGCATTGGCCAGTTCAAGGATAGACTTTCCTTCGGGCGTCTCGTCCGCTACCGAGCTCAGGACCGCTGCTTTGATAAAGTGATTGTCGGTTATTCCTCTGGCGGCATGAAAATGCGTTGCTTTCCGGTTTCCAATGGTGATCGTACCCGTTTTATCCAGCAGCAGCACGTCGATATCCCCGGCAGTTTCCACGGCTTTGCCCGATTTGGTAATCACATTGGCACGAAGCGCACGGTCCATACCGGCTATCCCGATGGCCGAGAGCAAACCTCCGATGGTCGTAGGGATAAGACAAACAAAAAGCGAGATAAATGCAGCGATGGTGATGGGCGTATTGGCGAAATCGGCAAAAGGCTTTAATGTCACGCAGACAATCACAAATACGAGCGTAAATCCTGCCAGCAGAATCGTGAGGGCAATTTCGTTGGGCGTTTTCTGCCGGCTTGCACCTTCTACCAGCGCGATCATTTTGTCGAGAAAACTTTCACCGGGAGCGGTCGTGACCATCACCTTGATCTTGTCCGATAATACCCTGGTGCCGCCGGTTACGCTGCTTTTATCACCTCCTGCCTCACGGATTACGGGTGCCGACTCGCCTGTGATGGCACTCTCATCAATGGTGGCCAGTCCTTCGATGATCTCCCCGTCGGTAGGGATGTTGTCGCCCGCTTCGCAGATGAAGATATCGCCTTTTTTCATCCCCGCCGACATTACCTGCTGAGTTGCCACGGAAAAGCCCGGCTTGTTTTCGATGACCCGTTTTGCGGGTGTTTCCTCGCGCGTTTTGCGCAGGCTGTCGGCCTGGGCTTTTCCTCTTGCCTCAGCGATGGCTTCGGCGAAGTTGGCAAACAGTAATGTAAGCAACAGGATCAGGAAGACAACAAAGTTGTAAGCAAAACTGCCCTGTGTGGTATCACCAGCCAGGATCCACACACACACTGCCAGCATCACGAACGTGCCGATTTCGACAGTGAACATGACCGGGTTACGAAACAGGATCCTGGGATTGAGTTTGATGAACGATTGTTTCAGGGCTTCATTCACCAGCTCCCTTTGGAACAAGGATGCATTTTGATTTTTCATTGGATGGTGGAGGCTTTCGGCATATCGCTTCCGGCACTCGTTTTTGATGTTCTGGAATTTTTGTAAAAAACCGCAGTCAGGCGCTACAAGCTGAAATACTCTGCAATAGGGCCCAGGGTCAGCGACGGGAAGAATGAGAGCGCAGTGATGATAAAGATCACGGCCAGGATCATCATACCGAAAGTGCCTGAGTCTGTCCGGAGTGTACCTGCACTTTCGGGAACGTACTTCTTATCTGCCAGCAGTCCTGCAATGGCCACTGGCCCGATGATCGGGATAAAGCGGGACAGGATGAGCACGAAGCCGGTTGTGATGTTCCACCAGAGGTTATTGTCTCCCAATCCCTCAAACCCGCTGCCATTGTTGGCTGCCGAGGAAGTGTATTCGTACAGCATTTCACTGAATCCGTGGAAGCCGGGATTGTTTAGGTTGGCAGACGTAATCCCGGGAAATGCCGCAGCCAGGGCGGTACCGGCCAGGATCAGCAAAGGGTGCAGCAAGGCAACGATCATGGCGATTTTCATCTCCCTTCCTTCAATCTTTTTACCCAGCAGCTCCGGGGTCCGCCCTACCATCAGTCCGCTGATAAAGACCGCCAGAATGATGAACACGAAAAAGTTGAGTATGCCCACGCCACATCCCCCGTAAAATGCATTGGTCATCATGGCCAGCATCTGCATCATTCCGGAAAGGGGCATGCTGCTGTCGTGCATGGCATTCACAGAGCCCGTGGAAATAACGGTCGTGGCTATACTCCAGAACCCCGACGCTGCCGCACCCAGCCTTGTTTCTTTTCCTTCCATAGCCCCGGCATTCATGTTGATGCCCGTAGCGGCAAGTGCCGGGTTACCCTGAACTTCCCAGATCACCGTGGGGATACAAAGGACAAGAAAGCCGATGGTCATGACGCCAAAGATCATCCAGGCCATTTTCCTGCGCTTCAGAAAGAATCCCATTGCAAAAATCAACCCGAGCGGAATGATCATTTGCGAGATCATCTCGACGGCATTGGTCAGGTAATTGGGATTTTCCAGCGGGTGCGCCGAGTTGGCCCCGTAAAAGCCACCGCCATTGGTTCCCAGGTGTTTGATGGCGACAAAGGCAGCTACCGGTCCCGTGGACACGCCCACGGTATCACCCTGCATGGTTACCATGCTGTTTTTGCCTTCGAAGGTCATCGGCGTACCGTTGAACGTCAGGATCATTGCTACCAGAACAGACGCCGGAAGCAGGATACGGGTACAGGAGATGACCAGCAGGTTGTAAAAATTGCCGAGCTTGTCCGTGGTTTTTTCTTTCAAAGCCATGAAGAGGACCACGGCAGCAGCCATACCGGTTCCGGCACTCACAACGTGTAGGAACATCAGGAACAGCTGGGAAAGATAGCTCACGCCGCTCTCGCCGGAGTAATGCTGCAGGTTACAGTTGACGACAAATGAAATGGTGGTATTAAAGGCCAGGTCGGCGGTCTGGCTGGGATTTCCATCCGGGTTCAGCGGCAGCCAGCTCTGGTTCATGAGCAGGAACATGCCGAGCAGGAACCACACAAAGTTGATCGTGAGCAGGGCAGCCATGTGCTGCTTCCAGTTCATTTCAGCAGCCCTGTTGATGCCGCTGAGGCGGAAAAAGAGTTTTTCAAGCGGATTGAGCAGGGTGTCGGGCAGTGTTTTTTCACCTGCGTAAACCTTCGCGATGTACTTCCCGAAGGGGACAGCCATCAGGATGGTCAATGCGTACATGGCGACGACACCTGGTATTTCTGTATTCATTTTTTTGAGGTTTATGGCATTCCGGGTTATCGGCAGTTGTCTGGCGAACCCGGAATGCGATCAGATTAAAATTTTTCGGGTTTGATCAGCACGTAGCACATGTAGCTAAACACGGCAAGGGAGACGATGAACAATGCAGCCATGATTTCAGATTTTTTCAAAAAATGTGATGGTTTTGTAAAACAGGGCAAAGCAGAGGCAGCCCGCGGCCAGCAAGAGGATTGTTAACATAAGGCAAAATTTTTAAAAGATGGTGCTGCAAATCGCCACGTGTCCGGGTCATATGGATTGAAAAAAGATGGTTCATTGCAATTGTTTTTTCAACAACCTGTTCCATTGGCATACCACAAAAACATCTGTAAACCTTATCGCTTGTTTTTCAGTGTTTTAGGCATAATCCGGTTTGCATGCCTGCCAAATAAACCCTATCATTTTGATAAGCGTTTTATCAAAAACGGTATAGGACTTCGCTCATTCCAGTTAAAGATTTGTGGATGTAATGCGTGCTGGCCGGGATTTAGTATTTCTTTACAAAGGCAACAATCCCGATGTATATTGTAGAATTGTTGCTATCTTCATCTTTTTTCGGAACGCAGCATTAGTATATGGTTTATTCGATTGTCTATGTAAGTTCGTCATCCGGTTTGCTGGCCGATGAAGAACTGGAAAGCATTATTTCCAAAAGCAGACTTAATAATTCAGAGAAGGATATTACGGGCGTACTGTTGTATTGCAATGGCAATATCATCCAGGTGCTCGAAGGGGCTGAAGAAACAGTGATGGACACATTCAGAAGGATCCTGCGTGACCACCGGCATACACAGGTCACACGGTTGTTTGCGGGCATGGTGCCTGACCGTTCCTTTCAGAAATGGTCCATGGGATATTCGACCATGACCAGCAAGGATATGGGCGAGCTGAAGGCTGCTTTTCCGGCTATTGATAATCCGCATAAACGTGATCTGACCGGCAAAACGCTTTCCTTGATCAAAAATTTCTACATCAATAATCACCGGAACTGATACGGGAAAATGCCCCTGTACCGCATCCCTGGTATACCATGCAGGATAGTTGAAATGCTTTCCTCCGGGGGGCAGGGATCAGTAAGTCTGTACATTGTCCTTATCCAGCCAGAACCTGCAGATCCGGTCGAGCACGTCCTGGGTTTCCTGTAATGTGAATGGTTTGATCACGTACGCGTCGGCACCTTCCTGGTAACATTTACGGATTTTGGCCTCACTCGTTTCTGCACTCATGATAATGATCGGGCGCTCCGCAAAAAACGGGTAAAATTCACTTTCGGGATGTTTCAGCAGCCGGAGAAGCTGCTGACCGGCCATACCTTCCATTTTCAGATCAATGATCATCATTTCGGGAAACTGATCATAATCCTTTCTTATCAGCAATGAATTAAGGTGCCGGTACGCAGACTGCCCGTTCTCAAACATTGAAAGTGAATGAGCCGGAACGCGCTTTCTCAGCAGCGTATACATTAGAAAATGATAGTCGGGATTGTCATCTATAATATAGATTTGTTTTTTCATGTCACTGGTAATAAAAAAGTGAACATCCGTTAAAAATCATACCACAGATGTTGCTTTTTTCCTGCGATTGCCGCAAGCCTAAAACCTGCTTTTTACTGACTCCAAACCAACCAAAGAAAGTGAATTGATAAGGGTACATTCTCAGCAGAAAATATCTTCCTTTTAGATTTTCAATGCAGTTTCTTAACCTCAGACAAGCATATTGTTTTAGAGGTAAACAGGGTATTGAACCTGATTAAAGCAGGAAGGAACGTGGACTGGCATAGTTTTAGAAAAACAATCGCGATATCATTCATCAAAACTAAAAGCAAGTAACATGAAAAAGTCGATCATCTTTGCCGTAGCTGCTATGTTGAGCGCTGCCACGGTATCATACGCCCAAAGCAGTGCTTCCAATGCCACAGGCCAATCCAATACAGACAGCCGGAAGGAAACTCCGGGTGCCACCAAGCCGGGGGGCGGTTCTGCGACGAAGACCAATGGTGACAAAGGCGGCGGCCAGCCATTACAGCAGGCCCAGAAAACCACAGCGGGGGATGGTGCCACCAGGCCCGGCGGTGAATCTCACAAAAACGCGAACGATGTAGGCCGGTACTCCGAGAATGAGGATTCCAAGTCTATGACGCACTCACGCGAAGCCATAGAAATTCGCAGAAAGAACATGACCGAGCCGGATGTAACTGTGAAAGAAGGAAGCGGATCGTCTGAAAGGAACACGAAAAATCACACAGGCTTTACCGGTAATTATCAGAACAATGATTCCAAGCAAAGCCTGAAATCGAAATCAGATGAGTAGCAGATCAGCTACTTTAACTGATGATTTACGTTAAGCCAGAATGCATTCCATATAAAAAGCCCGTTTATCTACTGATAAACGGGCTTTTGTATTAAATGACCTTCATACTCTGGATTATAGCGTCAGGTTAAGACGGGCAAAAGCGAATCGTCCGTTGAAACCAAATTGCTGGCCCGTGCGCGAATAGATGAAGTATCCGGCCCCGCGGTTCCCTCCGATGGTCTCGTCCGGGTAAACGTCCAGCAGGTTATTGGCCCCGATCGTAAACCGTACCGCTTTTGAAATATCATAGCTCAGCGCCAGGTCGGTAATCACCTTGGATCCGAACGTTTGTGCATCGGCTTCCACATTGGTAGCCGCATTCACCGGCCCGAAATACACGTTCCGCAGGAACACGCCGAACTTGCTGATGTTGTAGGTGAGTGTCAGGTTACTCTTCACGCGCGGCACTGCCGATTCCAGGTAAATTCTGCTTGAACGGTCAAAATAGCTGTTTTCTTTTCCGGCCAGCAGGGGCGAGGCTTTTACATTTCCTGCAATGTTGGTCTTTACAAATGTACCTGAGAGGTCGGCCCGGAAGCGCGATTTGCCAAATCGTTCACTGTATGTAAGTACCGCGTCAATACCGCGGGTCTCCGTATCAATGGCGTTGGCAAAAAAGCGCGCGGTTTGCGCATTGGCCTGCGAAAGCAGCTCATATATTTCGCGGTCCTGGTCGGTGGCAGTGGCTGCATTGCTGCCGCTGAACTGCCCGGTATACACAATCCGGTTGTTGATGCGGATGTAATATCCGTCTACCGTAAGCTTGAATTTACCAAAGCTTCCTGTAAACCCGGCACTGTAATTGACGGAAGTTTCCTGTTTCAGCTCCGGAATGCCCAGCAGCTTTGCGGGCCGGCTTTCATTGGTAAATGTGCCCGACTGGATAATTTGTCCTTCCACAAATAGGCTGGAAGTGGCACTGAAATAACGCTGGTGCAGGGAAGGTGCACGGAAGCCCGTACTTGCGGCAGCCCGGAGTGCGAAGTTTTCCCCGATTTTGTAGCGTGTCGCAAGTTTCCAGTTCCATGTTGAGCCGAAGTCCGAGTAGTTTTCAAAACGTACTGCCCCGTCTACAAGCCACTTGTCGGTAATGTCCAGCGCGAGGTCGGTGTACAGGCCTACGGATGTCCGGGAAACGTCGATCGCGTTCTCCGGCCGGAAGCCAGGGAAGGCTTGTGCGCCACCGGCATAATTGCTGCCGTTTGCGGCTTTGAGGGTAAAGATGTTACCGGTGAGGCTCGGAATCAGGATATCGGCTCCATTTGAACCCACGCCAACTTTGATGGCGCGTCCGTAATCTCCCCACGATTTTTCTTCACCTTCCACGATCTGGTAGTTTTCATACCGGTGCTCGGCCCCGAATGCCACGTTCAGTCCACTCAGGACATTTTCAAAATTGCGGTTGATGTCCAGATTAGTGGTATTCTGTGTAAACCGGTAGCCGCCATCGGTGAAGCGGGTAGGAGAGGCTTTCAGCAGCGAGGCATTCAGTGAGTTCGCTGTCGCAAAGTCGATCTGGTTGCGTCCGAAGGTATTGCTCAGGTCTGCATTCCATTTGCCAACTTTCCCGCGTATACCGGTAGCCAGGGATTGGTCGTAGTTGTCGGTAACGATCAGCGGCAGGTAGCCGAGCGGATATATTTCCGCAATGTTCTGCGTCAGCTGGGCCGGCATGCGACGAAATGCGGCAGACTCTCCGTGCCGGTAATTCAGTCCGCCGAAAGCATATATCTCTGCCTCATTGGCAAGGGGTACCGCGCTGTTAAATGAAATCGCGCCCCCGCGTGCCGCAGCCTGGCCGATCCTGGACGTAAAGTCCGAGCGGGACATACCCCTGCGTTCGAGTTCGGCATTGGTAATATCCGCGCCGGTCGGGCTCGGGTACAGAGCCGGATTGTTGTAATCCGAAAAGATGACACCCGTAAACTCCTTCATCCGGTTGGTCGGATTGCGGAAATCAAATGAGCCTGCAAGATTGAAGAACCCGCCTTTCGTACCCAGCGGCAAGCCGTAGTTCACATTGGCTTGCACCGTTTCGCCGTCGATGTTATCTTCTGAATTCCTGGAAGCATATCCGCCGGCAGTGACACTTGCCCGCAGTTCGCTCACATTGTCTTCGAGGATAATGTTCAGCACACCCGCGATGGCATCCGAGCCATATTGGGCCGAAGCTCCGTCACGCAGGATTTCAATGCGCTTGATGGACGACGTAGGTATCGCATTCAGGTCGGTACCCACAGATCCTTTGCCGAAAGTACCGTTGATGTTGATCAGTGAAGTGGTATGCCGGCGTTTTCCATTGACCAGCACAAGTACCTGATCCGGCCCGAGCCCGCGGAGCGACGCAGGATCAATATGGTCGGTACCGTCTCCCAGAACCTGCGTATTGGAGTTGAACGAGGGAGCAACATAATTGAGGATCTGGTTCAGGCTGACCTGTCCGACATCCCTGATCAGGTTTTTTACATCAATCACATCCACGGGTACTGGCGTATCCAGCTGCGAGCGAGCCTCTCCCCTGGAACCCAGCACCACCAGCTCGTTGAGGGAAGTGGTTTGCAGGTCAAAGTTCAATGTGAGTGCCTGCCCGGCCTGTACTGTTACAGGATGCTGTTCGGGTGTGAGGCCGGTAAAGCTGGCCGTGATAACATAGGTACCGGCAGGTAAAGTAAGCGAGTAGGTACCGTCGGCATTGGTAATAACACCCTCACCACCACCCTGCACAAACACCGAAGCGCCGGGAAGTACCTCCTGTCCCTCCCTCACAATACCGCTCACGGTGGCATCCTGCGCGCTTACCATCCCGAGCGACCATAGCAAAGCAATTGCGGACAATTGCGTTTTTCGTAAAATGTACTTCATTCCATAAGTTGTTTGATGAATATGAAAAAAACCGTCGGTTGGTAACAGGTTCGTGTAAAGGTATATAAAAGATTAAGTAGATAGTTTTAGTGGAATATCAAGTGTTCAGGGGTTAAACCCTGATTGACTTCCGGTGAAAAAAGCGGAATTTTCCTCCATACGGCCTTTAAGAAATTCGACGTGCCGTTCTAATAAAGAGCAGCATTACTACACAATCAAGGCCATAGTTGTGTAAAATCGCGTGCCAGGACGCGCTTACGAAAACCGGTTGCGGGCATCGTAGGCAAGTCCCAGTCCGACACTCGAAAGTTTGTCTTCTTCAGACCAGTCTGCCGTAGGAAAAAGCTGGCGGAATTGTTCCTGGATCAGGGGAATCTCGGTAGAACCGCCTGTCATAATTACCAGGCTCACCGATTCCGGCCCGATACCTGCGGCACGAAGGCATTCGCGGGCTGCCTGAATGATCCGCTCCGTTTTGATCGTAATCGCAGCATTGAAATCTGCCCGGGCAACGTCAATCTGCAGGGATTCATCGATAAAATCGAGTGCCGCCGCATACTGCTCGCTGCTGGCGAGTCCGATCTTAATTTTTTCCGTTGCGGCCAGCACCGCATGTCCGGTTTCCTGTTCGAGCACGCTGATGAGCCTGCCGTAGCGTACGGGATCGTGCGTTTCGCGCAGCAGCTGCCTGGCCTGGAAAATGGTTTTATTTGTATAAAGAAAATTAACCTTACTCCACTCCGAAAGATCAAAGTAATGATACGATGGTACTTCGAGGTTTTTGGCACCATATCGTGAGCGGAAGCCAAGTTCGGGCATCATTTCGGCCAGGCTCAGGTCCTTGTCAAAGTCGTTGCCGCCCAGCCTGACACCCGTGTTGGCCAGGATGTCCTCATTCCGGTCGTGTTTGCGGGCATTTGCCTGGGAAAGCCGGATGAGCGTGAAGTCGGAAGTGCCGCCGCCAAGGTCTACAACCATAGCCAGCTTTTCGCCCGTAACCCTTGCCTCATGCGCAAATGCAGCCGCAATCGGCTCAAACTGAAAACCGACTTCCTCAAACCCGAGCCGCTTTGCAATGGCTTTGAGCTCATCCTCAGCCCGCTGGTCTGCCGCGGCATCATTGTCTGTGAAATGGACGGGCCTGCCCATGACCACGTGGCGGAGCGCCGTGCCGCAGGTCGCCTCTGCCTTCTGCTTCATCTGGTCGAGGAATGCCGCAATAATCTGGTTAAACCGCATCAGTTCGCCATTTACCATCGTTCCCTGACGCATCGCCTGCGACCCCAGTACACGTTTCAGGCTGCGCATCAGCCTCCCTGGCTGGCGGGTAAGAAACCGCTCCATGGCTTCACGTCCGAAAAAAGCCTGGTTATCCTTCCGCGCAAAAAACATGGCACTCGGGATCGTATAATGGTCGCCTTCTACCGGAACCAGAAAAACCTTATCCTGGTCAGCCACGGCCAGGCTCGAATTGGAAGTGCCGAAATCAATACCGCAAAAAACAGAGTCACTCATGGTTTCAAAAATTGGGCGCGCAATTTCTCATTATTTGCCGGTGAATGCAAGTCGGGGAATGTTTGTCCAATAAAATCGGCAATGCAAATGCTGCCTTGTACCAGGTCAGATGATGGTAATCTGCTCCGGGTCAGTAGTGCCGTTTTCTTTCAGAGTTTGATCCCACACCACCTGCGCACGCTGGTACCAGGTCCAGATGCCTGAAAACAGCAGTCCCGCCCCGATCAGAAATCCGAAGAGCTCGATGGTATTAAAAATATCCAGCCCCTCCGTATTGCTGATCATGGAGCTTGTGCCGGTGCCGTCCGGACCTGTATTTTCATAGGCTGTTCTTTGCTTTTCAAAGTTTTGCCTGGCGATATCTGAAAACACCAGTGAAAAAACGATGATCAGCAGCCCGACCAGTGCGAGGATTTTGGGCAGGTTATTGGACGGAATTGTAGATGAAGTTTTCATAAGTTTGTTGATTGCTAGGATGTTACAGGATTTGAATAAGCCTGGCAATGCGTATACAAAAAGCCGGCCTGCTCGAAGTAATTTTCATGCAGGCCGGCTTTTATTTCGAATTAATATCACCTTCGCTCATTGTAGATCCCGAGCTCAGCGACAGTAGGCGGATTTTTAAAGCCCGAAAACCGGACCCTGACTTTCTGCCCGGTCACCCGGTCAAACCGTAAGACCTTCGTGCGCCCCTCCTGCGTACCCGCAGTAAGCGGATACCATTTGTTGTTGGCAAAGTAATCCAGCTGGTAGTGCAGCGGATTCGCTTTTGCGGATGTCAGTACGACCGTATTAAATCCGGTTTCCTTCATCAGATCTATTTCGAGCCACGGCTGGGTTACGGCAGGGTTGGAGTTCCAGCTGGTTTTAAAATCGTCATCATTGGCGAAATCCATGATCATCATATCATCGCCCCAGCTCGAATCAGCAGGCTTGTTCCTGGCCAGATTGGAAGCAATCACCGGCCCGTCATTGGGCAGGAGGGAAGGTAAGCTGACCGGTTTTTTATAAATCTTGCCGATCTCCTTCAATTCGGCAATCACATTATCGTCAATCAGTCCGTCGCGGTTGGGTGCTACATTCAGGATAAAATTGCAGTAAGCCCGGTTAAAAGGCACCAGGTTTTTGTTCACCAGCTCATCCGCTTTTTTGACGGGGGTTGTCGGAAAGGACGGTTTCCAGAACCAGTACTGATTGATCGGGAGGCACGAAAGTGCAGGCAGCTTGTTGCTTTCCTTTGAAATATGCTGGCCTGCGCCTTGTTCGTAAGACTTGATATCCGTATAAAACAATGCTTCCGCCGGGTATTTGGCAGCATTCAGGTCCATGAGCAGGCAGTTGGGCTGAATGGATTTTACCAGGCTGTAAATTTCCTCAAACGGAACATCATCATACGAAATCCGCAACCAGGGCGCATCCCAGCCGTCGATGATCAATGCGGTGATCTCGCCGTAGTTGGTGAGCAGCTCGGTGAGCTGGTCCTTGATCATCTGAATGTGCGCCGGCGTAATATGGCCGGGGCGAAGCTTGTGGTGCGTGTCCAGGATGGAGTAGTAAAGCATTACTTTCAGGCCCTGCCTGCGAAAGGAATCTGCATATCCGGCAACGATGTCTTTTCCGTAGGGACTATGCATCACATTATAATCGGTCGTTTTGGTATTCCAGATTGTAAAACCGCTGTGGTGCTTGGTGGTAAGACATCCGTACGCCATGTTAGCCGACTTTGCCGCAGCCGCCCACTGGTCGGTATCAAGTTTTCCGGGATTGAAAACAGCGGGAGAAGCATCCGGATCGGCCCAGTCGTCCTTGCCGTAAGTAGGTATGTTATAGTGGATAAACATGCCAAAACCAAGGTTGACAAAGTCTTGCTGCAAGGTCACAAGTGACCGGGTAGTTGCTGTTTTCTGAGCCCAAGTTGTTGTAAATAATCCGGAAGCCAGCAGGAAGAAGGCAGCTGCCCAGACCTGTTTCATTTTCTTGTACTGCATTTTTAAACGAATCTATTTTAAACTGTATACCTGTCTGTTCTTTCCATTTTTATCAAAAATCAGCACCGATCTGATTCCGTCGGAAATCCCGATGGCGCGTTCCTGCTGAGAGAGGTAGCCGGCGCCGTAGTTAAATTCCTGTTTTCTTTTTACGCCGTTTTTAAAGGTAATTTCAGCATACACATCCTCTGGCTTTGCCCGGATTACCTCCCTCAAATGCCGGTTCCGGTTTGTCAGGATATTCAGACTGTCTGCATTGGCCGTAGCCAGCACCACCTGCCGGCCTCGCGAGTCGTACAGCATTCCGATGCCGCGTGTAGCTCCGCTAAGGAACACCCCACTCATTTCGGCAGGCAGCGGCCGGAAGTTGCCTTTCCCGTCACCTTTCAGCAAAATGCCCACCGATGCATCCATAAATCCATACACGACCTCATTGGAATGCGAGTTGCCGGTCAGGAGCAGATCAAGGTTGCCGTCGGCGTCGGCATCCAGGGGAAGTATTCCGAAAATACAGGAGAATTGTGCTTCAGCCGGAAGTGCCTTCATTTCAAATTTTCCACTGCCTTTGTTGATCAGGATACAGCTCCGGAAGGTTTCGGCTGTGTAATGTTTAGCACCTGAAACCAGGTCTTTACTGAAAATGTCATCCAGCTTCGCCCGGCTGAAAGGCTCATAGGTATTAAACTTCTTTTTGAGGACCGGCATGGTGCGGAAAAGGTCATCCCGGAAGGAGAGGGGAAAGCTTTCTTTGTCGCCGCCGGCATTTGTCATGTAGCGCGTCATCACCGGCTTAGGCCTCCCGTTTCCCGCAAAATCGGCGTAGTATAATTCCAGCGGCTCATTATGGGAGGGCCGGTAGTCAATGTTGTCGCCCACATTTCCGAGCACATAGTCCGTATCACCATCATTATCCAGGTCGGCCGGGTAAATGCTGCTCCACCAGCCATGCATGTTCTGAAGCCCCGTTTGTGCGGTAACATCCGTAAGTTTTCCTTTTTGATTTTTCAGGAAAACAGGCGCCATCCATTCCCCTGTGACGATCAGGTCTGTCCAGCCGTCATTGTTAAAGTCGGTCCATACTGCGGCATTGATCATACCGGCATGCAGCAGGGCAGGTGCGAGCATTTCCGTGGCATCCGTAAACTTCCCTGCATGGTTGGTAAGCAGGTAGCTCCGGGGCGGGCCGGGGTATTCGCCAGGCAGCACCGCGCCCGCCCGGAACAGGTCCAGGTCACCATCTTTGTCGAAATCAGCTGCCGCCACACAGCTCCCGCTGGAAGTGGTAGCCGGGAGTGCCTGTCCGTTTTTGGTAAAATGTCCTTTTCCGTCATTCAGGTACAAACGGTCGGTGTAAGCACCCGGCTGATTACTGAATTCGCTACCGCCGCTTACGATGTACAGATCCTGATCTCCATCTCCGTCGGCATCAAAAAACAGCGAACCCGCATCTTCAAACCGTGCATCGTCTTCAAGAATCTGCTGGTGCTCGAAGGTTCCCGATTTCGTCTGCCGGAAAAGCGTACCCGGTAAGCCCGCTGCGCCGCCGATGAAAAAGTCGGTACCATTCAGCTGATCCGCGTCAGCCACTGCAATACCCGGGCCCTTGCGGGAGTACATGGCCATCAGCAGCGACTCTTCGACAAAATCGTTGAATTCGTTTTCGGTATGTTTCCAGTGAACATCGTAGGTGTCATTGGCATTGGAAAAGACCACATCAGCAGCTTTTCCGGCAGGGCTCGCGGCGTCATCAGCTTGCTGATAATTTAAAGTAAGCCGCTGATCAGCCTGCACCGACGTCATGAGCTGCGATTTTCCATCGGGCCAGATAACCCGCAGCGAGTCGATCGAAGCATGCTTCCCGAGTCCCGCATGCAGCGGTCCGCTCATGCTGGACAGGTAACCTTTTACCGGAGAAAAATAATGGTAGAACCGGTCGTTCCCGCAGTACAGGGTGATTGCGGCACCGATGCCAGCGGGATTTTTCGGGCTTCCGCTCAGGAGCATTTGGAGGTAGTGATCCTCTCCGGCCTGCTTTATAGATGTGTTTTCAAATACAAAAGCCTCCTCATTGATGTTGCTCACAACCAGGTCCAGGTCGCCGTCGTTATCTAGGTCGGCATAGGCTGCCCCGTTGGAAAAAGAGTCGTACTTGAGTCCCCAGTTGGTGGTGTTATTTTCAAAATCCAGGTTGCCTTTATTGCGGTACATGTAGTTGGAGAGCTTTACGCTTTTCAGCATGCTCAGCAGTTCCCTGGTCCGGTTGGCCTTTACCTCGTTGGTACCAAACATGCTGTGATCGGTATTGTAGGCCAGGAAGTCCAGGTCGGTAATATCTTTTACAAAACCATTGGTAATGTAGGCATCCCGCAGTCCGTCATTATCATAGTCTGCGAGCAGCACGCCCCAGCTCCAGTCCGTCGCCTGCATGCCCGTCAGCTGCCCGATTTCGGAAAAGTAAGTTGTCCCGTTTGCACTGGTACCCTGGTTAAGTTGCAGGGTGTTGCGCATGTACTGGTCTACGTACCCGGCCTTCTGGCGCAGGAAAAACTTCTCGTAGTCCGCCTTCGCGATCATGGTTTTACGACGCTCGTTGTTTTCCGGGAGCATGTCCATCACCATAATGTCCGGCCTGGCATCATTGTTAATATCCTCGATGTCAACGCCCATTCCATTGTAAGTCTGATGCCGCAAGCTTTCCCGGGCCGATTCGCGGAAGGTTTTATTTCGCTGGTTGATCAGCAGCTGATCATTGGGCATGAAATCATTGGAGGCATACACGTCCGGCCAGCCATCCTGGTTGAGGTCGCCCACGGCCAGCCCGAGCCCGTATCCTTCCTGCCGCACCCCGGCTTGTACGGATACGTTTTTGTACATAGGATGCCCGAGCGTATCGCCCACATTCTCGTAAAACTGATCTGCCGTCTTCCCGCGTGTAATCGGGAAGCCTGCGGGTATGATCATGGTTTTTTCTATTTCGTCTACTTCATTCGTGAGCAGGTACATGTCGAGGTCGCCGTCCCGGTCGTAATCAAGGAAAGCCGACTGCACACAAAAGCTGCTGTCGTTCAGCCCGTATGCAGCTGCTTCTTCCCTGAAAGTCAGGTTTTTCTGATTGACATAAAGCAGATTATGGTGCTTTTTTGCAAAGCGTGGTCCGGCTACATTGAGGTAAATGTCCGTAAAACCGTCATGGTTGATATCCACTACCGATACCCCCATGATCCAGTCGGATGTAGTGAGCCCGGCTTGTACTGTAATGTCCTCAAACTGCATGTTTCCCTTGTTGAGGTACAGCCTGGACGTGACCATGTTCCCGGTAAAAAGGATATCTGGCAGCTGGTCATTGTTGAAATCCGCAATGCCTACGCCGCCGCCGTTGTAGCAGTAGTAGTAAGTAAAGGCATTAATGGTGTCGCCCTCTGCAATGTTGTTGGCAAAATGGATCCCGGTTTCATCGGGCGATAGTTTGTAAAAAAGCGTGTCGCCTTTTCGCCTGCAGGCAAAAGTGTCCAGGAGAAGCATCAAGTAACATAAGCGTAGGAAAAAAACCTTCATGGTTTGCAAAAATGGACGGTATGGGACCGGAGGGCAGATGCCAGGATTTTCCCTGAGAGAACGGATGAACCCCCTCTCAGGGAAATAGCATTTAGTTGATATAACCCGGGTTCTGTTTCAGTTTCGGGTTGGCACTCACGTCGTTGAAAGGGATCGGCAGGTACTCGTTTTTATTCGGGATAAACTTGCCGCCGCTGTTGGAGCGGTACTCGGGGTGCTTGGTAAATACCTCGGCCATCGTGCCCCAGCGCAGCAGGTCAAATACCCGGTCGCCTTCGAGCGCCAGCTCCAGCACCCGCTCATCCCGCACGGCTGCACGGAATGCGTCCTTGCTGAGGCCCGGCGTAATGTCGGGCATGTTAGCCCGCGCGCGTACCCGGTTGATGGCATCGTAAGCCGTCGCGTCCGGGCCGGATGCTTCGTTCCTGGCTTCGGCATACATGAGGAGTACGTCGGCCAGGCGGATCATTCTCCGGTTGTTGGAAGCGTACCACCACGAGCCCGGTACCAATGAGCTTTCCCGGTCGAAGTTCAGGTATTTGCGGTCCCAGATCCGGTTGGTGTCCGCGCCTGTCATCTTTGTTTTAAAGTTATCCTGGTAAATCTTGGCCCCCGGATAATTCCAGATCATGGTCGCATAAGCCCGCGGATCGATCTTTCCGTCTTTCGTTTTTTGTTTCATAAACAAATCAAATACCCACCGGTTTACAGAAATACTGCCCTGACTTGAATAAGCAGGAGGTGCAATGTCCGGCTCATAAGCCTGGCCTCTGCCTACGTTCGGGGTGCCGCTGGTGCCCCAGCTTGCATTCACGTTGCTTTCATACTGCAGCTCCCAGATCGACTCCGCATTGTTGTTGGTAGCAGTGAGGAAGTTGTCCTGGTAGTTGGAGACGAGCCGGTAGAGGTTTGGTTTATCAATGATCTTCTTGAACTCGGCAGCGGCATTGGTCCAGTCCTTTGTAAACAGGTAAGCCTTGCCGAGCATAGCAGTGGCAGCTCCCCAGGTTGCCCGGCCCACGTTAGCGGCATCCACTGTCTCGGGTAATGATGCCTGCGCAGCTTTGGAATCACTGATGATGGAAGCCCATACCTCGGCTTGCGGGGCCTGCTCTACAAACAGGTCGTTCACTTCTTCTACCGGTTGCAGGATCAGCGGAATGTTGCCCCACATGTTCAGCAGGTAAAAATGCGCCAGTGCACGCAGGAAATAAGCTTCTCCCAGGATCCGTTTCTTTTGCGCCTCGTCCATGTCAATGGTTGGCACATAAGCCAGTACCGAGTTGGTACGGGCTACGATGGCATTGAGCTCGCCCCAGCCTTCGCCCACCCGCCCGTCGGTAGGAACGACGGTGAAGGTTCCGGGATCGCTCACGGCCGGCCAGGAGAATGCATTGGCATCGTCGCCGCGGTGAATTGTCAGGATGGCGCCCAGCATCCGGCCCCAGCCCTGGGTGGTAGTGAGCGGACCATAGCAGGCCACCAGGCCCTTCTCGGCGTCATCGGCGGTTTTCCAGAAGCTGGCCGTACTCAGCGCATTGGGATTGGTCAGGTTCAGGTCGTCCTTGCTGCAGTTTACGGTCACCATGACAACCATCACGAAAACCAGGGGAAGTGTGACGAATCTCCCTTTTTTGTAGTTGACAAATATCTTTTTCATGTCGGATTAAAAGTTTAGATCAAGACCAATACTCATGATTCTTGCATTTGGATAGGCGGTTTGGTCTACGCCATTGTTGAGCAGGCTTCCGATATTGTTCGGGTTGCTGCCGCCGTTGCTGTTACGGCCTACTTCGGGGTCATATCCTTTGTATTTTGTAAAAGTCAGCAGGTTTTGTCCGCTCACGTAAAACCGGGCATTGCTGATTTTGGCTTTGTTCAGCAGCGACTGCGGCAGGGTGTAGCCGATGGTCAGGTTTTTCAAGCGCACGTAGGAACCGTCCTCAATGTAGAAAGACGAAGAACGCTTGTTGTTTGCAGGGTCCAGCTGCGTGGCGCGCGGGATGTCGGTATTGGTATTTTCCGGCGTCCACGCATTCAGCACTTCCGGACTTTTATTACTGCCGTAGTCAAGAATGTACTGGAACCGTCCTTTGGCATTCCAGATTTTGTTGCCGCTCACACCCTGAAAGAAAAGACCGAAATCAAAGTTTTTGTACGTCGCATTGAAGTTTGCGCCATAGTTGAATTTTGGAAACGGACTGCCGAGCCAGGTCGGTTCTTTGCTGAACTTAAAGTCACCGGCCGTAGCATCCGTGCGGCCGTCCTCGGTAGCCTCCTGTTTGCTTTGATAAATCCCCAGCACCTGGTATCCCCAGAAACTGCCGATGGGCTGGCCCACGTCGGTGCGGGTTGCCTGCAGCGACTGCTGGGTAAAACCACCGGCGATAATGGGACTTACCCCGTCGCCCAGGCTGATCACCCGGTTTTTAACCGTGCTGAATGTTCCGGTAATGCTGTAATTGAAATCCTTCCCGGCGGGCCTGGCATAGGTTACTGCCATTTCAAAGCCCTTGTTGTTGATCGTGGCTGCGTTTTTGGTGAGCGTGCTGCCCGCACCTCCATAAGCAGGGATGGGAATGCTCGCCAGTACATCGGAGGATGTTTTATCAAAATAATCCGCCGAGATCGTGATCGCATTGCGCAGCATACTCAGGTCAAAACCAATGTCGCTTGTCTTGGTGGATTCCCATTTCAGATCCGGATTCACATACTGCGTCACGGCAATGCCCGGCTGCGCGCCTCCTGCAAAATAGTAGTCCGAAGTCAGGTTGAACGTAGGCGACGTCAGGTAGTTGCCAATGTTCTGCGAGCCGAGCGTACCGTAGCTTCCCCTGAGTTTGAGATCATTAAAAAGATCGGTTTTGGGAAAGAAGCTTTCCTCGCTCACGCGCCAGCCCAGCGAAAACGACGGGAAAGTGGCAAACGTATTGTGCGGATACAGGAACTTGGAAGAACCGTCGCGCCGGATCGTGGCCGTCAGCAGGTATTTGGATTTATAATTATAATTGATCCGCGCAAGTGCCGACTGCAGTACAAATTCCTGCAGATCACCATTCGTGTTTACCGTCCGGTTGATTGCCGCATTGATTACCCGGAGATCATTCGACGGAAAGTTCGCTGCAGTAGCGCCCAGGCTGCGGGCCTGTCCGTTTTGCGTCGTGTAACCTGCCAGTACTTCAAAGTTGTGATCTCCAAAGGACTTGTTATAGGTGAGTGTATTTTCAACAAGCGTCGTAAATGACTGGATGTAGGAGTCGTTCAGCGTTGCCTGCTGCTGAAATGCCTCCTGCGAGTTGCTCATGAAAAATGCCGGTGTAAAATCGTACTGTCGGTAAACGGAATAATCAAGGCCGACATTCAGCTTGTATCGAAGTCCGTCGATGATCTCGTATTCGAGTCCGATGTTGCCCAGCACCTGGTCCGTGGTGTACCGGTTATCGTCCATATGCGCCAGTCCGTACCAGTTCACCACGCGCGCCACACCGGCAAACGCAGGATCGAGGCCGGCATAGCCACCCTGGTTTTTTGCATCATACACCGCCATCGTAGGCAATGGTCCGGTTTCGCGGCCGACGTAAGTATTGGGATTGTTGATGCTGCGGGAAAGGCTCAAAGACTCGGTAAACTTGAAGCGGCCCTTGTTGAACTGGGAGTTGGCGCGCATGTTATATCTTTTGAACCACGAATCCGTCGCAATGCCTTTCTGATCAAAATACTGACCTGAGATAAAATACTTGGCGGTGTTGCTGCCGCCCGAAAGGCTCAGGTTGTAGTCTGTCATGGGCGCAGAACCCAGTTCAAGGCTTTGCCAGTCCGTATCAATGGCGGGATCAAACTTGGCATCATTACCCGGCGCACGTTCCAGGCCGTCATTATCATGCGCCTGGTTGTTCCAGTCTGCATACTGGCGCGCATTGAGGAATTTAAGTTTTTTACTCGGTGTCTGAATGCCGCCTTTTACATTCAGGCTTACTTTCACATCGCCTGCCTTGCCCGACTTGGTGGTTACCAGCACCACACCATTGGCAGCCCGGCTGCCATAGATCGCCGCTGCCGATGCATCTTTCAATACCTCCATGGATTCAATATCATTCGGATTGATGTACGACATGGAAGCAGCGATCATCCCGTCGATCACATACAACGGCTGGTCGTTGCCGAAGGTACCGGTTCCCCGGATCACCACGGCGGGAGCCTGGCCCGGCGCGCTGCCGCCTTGTTGCACCGTGACGCCCGCAAGCCTGCCCTGCAGGAGTGCCGATGCATCTGCCGCCACCACGCTTTTTACGTCACTGCCTTTGACACTGCCCACCGCACCTGTCACATCCCGTTTTTTCTGGGTACCGTAGCCTACGACCACAATCTCGTCGAGCGCACGGTCTTCATGGGTCAGCTCCACGCTGATCTCAGTCCGGCTTCCGATGGTTTCCTCCACCGACTGGTAACCTACAAAACTAAAAACGAGTACAGCGTCGCCGGGCTGGGTTTCGATGGTGAAATCACCGTCCGCGTTTGTCACAGTACCGCGCTGGGTTCCTTTTACAATTACATTGACACCCGGCAGGCCCGCACCCTGCGGATCTTTCACATTACCCTTGATGGTCTGGACGGCGCCGGCGGGTAGCACCGGAAGGTGGTTGTGGCCAGCCCCCGCAAATGCCGCGCCCGAAAAAGCGAGCGCGAGCAGCAGTTGGTAAAAAACATGTTTCATAGGTTCAGGAACGGTTGGATTAAAGTTTAGATGTGCTTTTCATAATCGATGCGGCTTTTATAATCACAGGTTTGGTGGAAATAACTCAAATTCATTGACGCCGAAGTAGCCCTGGTATTCGTCGATCACCAGCCTGAACTTCTGTGCGGTAACCGGTCTGATTTCCTTCTGCCAGTCGCCCATGCTGCTTCCTTCGGCCAGGTCTGTCCAGGTGCTGCCCGCCAGGTACTGTACCTTGAACCTGCGGATGGCAGAATCGCTGTACCGCGACTCGCCCAGCTTGATCCTGCCTACCGGATGGGGTTTGCCGAGGTCTACTTCCAGCCAGCCTTTCGGCTCATACAGCGACATGATTTCTTCGGACAGGTAGTGGATGTTTTTACCATAAACCTGATGTACGTCAATGTCCTTGCGCCGGCCGATCTTCCAGCAGGTTTTCGGATTATCGTCAAATGCGGCGGCCGGGTCGTGGTAGAATTGTCCGACGGCACTTGAAGCAGTTGCTTTTTTACCGTAAGCCAGGGACCGGGAAGTCGAGAACGGGATCACCGGTGAAAGAGAAGCCAGAGGCTTGTCCATCGTGAGTACCGCAATCGTTGCGACGGAATCGATTTTTGCTTTTGGGAACTGGATTTTCAGGCGCTGGGTACTTTGGCTGAAAGTGACCGGGCTGCCGTCCGCGAGGGCAGCACTTTTAACTTTTGCCGGAATGCCCGGCAGGGTGAGCTCTGTTTGCGTGTCGTTCAGCAGGTGAATGTATAGTTTGTTGTCTTTGTAGGAGCTTACATAATCGGCTGCGGGCGTGTAAACCCCGCCTTTTGTACCGTAAATGGCAGCTTGATTTTTTGAAATCCAGCTTCCCATTTCATGCGCCCGGGCAACAAAATCGGCCGGAAAAACGCCGGTACTATCAGGCCCGATATTGAAAAGCAGGTTTCCGTTTCCACCCACGCAGCGCAGCAACGTGTGCACGGATTCTTTCAGACTGCGAGGATGGTCGCCAAACTTCCACGCCCACTGGTGGCCCATGTTGGTGCAGGTTTCCCAGGCGGTTGTACCGTAGCCGGCCACAAATCCTTCGGGCGTCGCATAGTCCGCGTACTGCCCTACATACCCGTGCGACTCATCCGGGGTAAAGGGTTCGAGGCGGTTGTTGATGATGATTTCCGGCTGCAATGTCCGCGCGAGGTCATACACTTTCCTGGGCTCGACCGGGCTCGGCCAGCCTTCAAAATCAATCCATAACAATCCGATTTTACCATAGTTGGTCAACAGCTCGCTGACCTGCTTCAGTACCCTTTCCGCAAAGACCGGATTCCGCTGCGGATCACGGCAATCGGGGTCTTTCCAGTCCGCCACAGAGAAATACCACCCGATAGGCATGCCGGCTTCGTGTGCGGCCTGTGCCAGCTCTTTGCATACATCCCGCCCGAAAGGGGCATTCATGATGTTGTAGCTGGTTGTTTTTGTATCAAAAAGACAAAAGCCGTCATGGTGTTTGGCAGTAAGCACCATGTATTTCATACCCGAGGCTTTGGCCAGTGCCACCCATTCTTTTGCGCTGAACTTCTCAGGATTGAATTTTTTGTACAAAGCATCATACTTTTCAGGTCCGTAATCCTTCCGCGACCAGCTGATTTCCTGTCCGATCAGCGACACCGGGCCCCAGTGTATAAACAAGCCCATTTTAGCATCCTGCCACCATTTTAATCTTTCAGCCAGCGACATGGGCTGCGCGGATTGTTTTTGAGCAAAACCCTGAAAACCCGAACAGGCGAGCAGGAAAATGAGTAGTAGCTTTTTCATAAAACCGAACTTTTGATCTGAATTTTTTCCGGCTGCATACCGGTTTTGCCAGGCAATGGTTTGTGACCGGCCAGGGCATAATACATGAGGTAAGCATAGCATAATACGGGAACCAGAAACGCGGTTTTGATCCCGGAAGCGTCTGAAACCAATCCCATCAGCGGCGGAATCACCGCTCCTCCAACAATGCTCATGATGATCAGCGAAGAGCCCGTTTTGGTATAAGTACCCAGGTCTTTGATGCTGAGTGTAAAAAGAATGGGATACATGACGGAGGTGAACAACCCGATTAGCGACAGGGCATATAGGGAAGTATACTTCGTCGCCAGCATGGAGATGAATATCAGGATTATGGCAGCCAGCGCACAGAAAGCCAGCATTTTAGAAGGATTAAGCATCCGCAGCCAGTAGGCACCGGCCAGGCGCCCGGCCAGTACAAGCGCCATGTAAAAGGTGATAAACAAGGCGGCATCCTGCTCACTCAACCCGGCAATGCCGGACGACTGGGCATATCGGATCATGAAGCTGACCATGCCGACTTCCGCACCCAGGTAGCAGAACACCCCCAATGCGCCCAGCACGGTATGCCTGAACGCAAACACGGACTTCAGACTGCCGGCAGGTGCACTTTCTTCCTCGATTTTGGGCAGACGGATGAAGTACAACAGCAGCCCGATGGCCAGAAAGAGTCCACCCAGGCTCAGGTATGGGGTTTTTACAAGCTGGGCTTCGGCATTCAGGTACCGGTTTAACTCAGCAGCATCGAGGCTGGCGGCAGTAGCGGCGGGTACGTCGGTGGCGTGAAGCAGGAAGCGGCTCCCGACAAACGGGCCGATTGTGGCTCCGAGTGACCCCACCGCCGAAGCCAGGCTCAGCCGGCTCGACGCCCGGTCGGGATCGCCAAGGATGGAAATGTAGGGAGTAGCCGTCACTTCCAGGAAGGTGAAGCCGGCTGCCATGATGAAAAGCGCAGCCAGAAAGAGGGGATAGTAGCGGGTGTCTGCTGCCGGGAAAAACAGGAATGTGCCCGCAGCGGCGGTAAGCAGGCCGGTAACCATCCCTGCTTTGTATCCATATTTACTGATAAACTGTCCTACCGGCAAGGCAAGCAGAAAGTAACCCCCGAAAAATGCCGACTGCACGAGTGAAGACTGGAAATCAGTGAGCTGGCAGGCTCTTTTCAAATGCGGAATAAGAATATCATTGATGTTCCGGCTCAGGTTCCAGATAAACATCAGGCTCATCACCACCAACAAAGGCACTGCCACGGATTTGCTGCTTTTCATCGGATGTGATCGTTTAACAGGAATACAGGTTCCATCGTGGCCCAATGTTCGTCCGGCTTTGCGTCTGCAAGTTTCCTCTGGAAGCCCGCCATCAATGCGGCCCACTCAGGCTGGCGCGGCATGGTGCTCATTTTTGCAAAAGCGTCGGTCAGGCTGGTATCTTCGTCATGATCTACAATCATAAAGAGCCTGTATCCGATGCGGTATATCTGCATGTCGGCAATACCGGCTTCTCGGATGCCCGCCGGAATCTCCGGCCACATGCCCGAAGTGCTGTGCAGGTCCAGGTATTCCGCAACCAGCTGGGAATCGCGGGCCAGGTCCAGGGCCATACAGGTTCTTTTTACAGCCATTCCGCTTTATTTTTTATAGCCCAATTCAGCCCCGCCGCTCACAGGCATTACACACCCGGTTACAAACCGTGCGGCATCCGAGATGAGGAATACCGCTACATCAGCGATTACGTCGCCTTCGGGACAGTATCCCAGTGCATGAATGTTGTCGAGGTACTGCTCAATTCCCGCCCTGTCGGGCTGCTCTGCCGACCATTTCCGTAACATGGGTGTCCATACTCCGGCCGGGCAAACGGCATTGACGCGTACCCCGAACGGTGCATAATCCAGCGCCATCGCTTTGGTCAGTGCGCTCATGCCGCCTTTTGTGGCTACATAGGCCGCATGGTTTTCCTGACCGATCCCGCCCACCATACTGCTGGTATTCAGTATGCAGCCTTTTGTTTTTTTCAAATGTCCGATCCCGTAGCGGGTGGTCCGTAACACACTTTTCAGGTTGATATCGAAAAGGTTGTCCCACTCTTCATCCGTAGTCTGATCGAGCGGTTTGGACGGGTTTGCGATGCCTGCATTGTTATGGATGACATCTATTTTGCCAAAAGTGGCCACGGTCTTTTCCAGTGCGGCTTTTACCTCTTCTCCGGATGTGACACTCCCTGAAATGGCACACAACAACTGCCGGGATATTTCATTTTCCAGGTCTTTTAATGCATCTTCATCCTTATCCATCACAGCCACCTTCGCACCGGCCCGCAGGTAGGCGAGGGCACATGCTTTTCCGATGCCTGCCGCACCGCCGGTGAGGAAAATGACTTTATCTGCCAGTGCACTCATATTTTTAAAACAGTATTCAGATAATGCGCTATTCCTTTAAATCGCTGCTGCTTCCGGGCTCCTGAGGTACCTGGTAATAGGCGCCGCTAACTTCCGCAGGATGTACAAAGTATTGTTTCAGATGCGGTATGTGTTCGAGGAATAAATGCTCGTGGCCCATCCCGATGTGGTTGAACAGTACCAGGTGCTGGTGGATCTGACCCATATCGCCCACGTGCGGCACCACCGGAATGCCCATTTTCCGCGACAGCAGGCTGATCGTCAGAAATTCGGAGATACCACCGACACGCACGGCATCTACCTGACAAAAGTCCAGTGCCTTAGCCTGGAAAAAATTCTTGAAAATCACCTTGTTGGGAATGTGTTCCCCGGTGGCGACTTTCAGGGGCGCAATGCTTCTGGCAATCGTCTGGTGGCCGATCACATCATCGGGGTGCGTCGGTTCTTCGATCCAGAAAGGGTTGATCTCACCCAACTTCCGGCAGATGTCCAGCGCCTCGGGTACATTCCATTTCTGGTTGGCATCCACCATGATCGTGGCTTCGCTGCCGGCCGTCTCCCGGATCAGCCTCGCGCGACGGATGTCACGGGAGGGATCGTCGGAGCCTACTTTGAGCTTCAATGCGGTGAATCCTCCGTCCATCGCTTTTTTGGTGCCGGAGACTATTTTTTCATCGGAAAAATTAAACCAGCCTACCGATGTATCGTATCCTTTATATCCCGTAGCCAATACCTGCTCTCTCGACTGCCTTGTAGGTCGATGTTCTTCCAAAATATCAACAGCCTGCTCCCGGGTGAGCACGTCTTCCATGTAGCTGAGGTCAAGGGTGGCGACCAGCTGTCCGGGTGTAAGGTCGAGCAGTAATTGCCAGAGCGGCACCTGCCGGGATTTGGCCCAGAGATCATAGCAGGCATTCACCACCGCAGCCAGGGCGAGATGCACCACCCCTTTGTGCGGACCAAGCCAGCGGAACGAAGGAGAATCCACCATTTTGCGGTATACCGCTCCGAAATCGCTCATCAGTTCCTCGATTTCCCGGCCGGCGAGGGGAGCAGCCAGGTATTCTATGGCCCTGCACACGAGGTCATTGCCTGCTCCCAGCGTAAAAGCCAGCCCTACGCCGGTAACCGCGGTATCCGTGTGGAGGCAGCAAACCGCATAGGCATATTGCGGTGTCGTGTGCGTAGCGTCCGAACCTGCGCCGTCGGAAAGGTCAAACCTTTTGTCCTTTATAGTGATCGATTTAATGTGCATCCGGTAATAAATGTCAATATGCTATCAGTGTAAATGCTTGCTCCCGGGTCGATGCAGTTCAGAGGTCTGCCTTGTTTTAATGGAATTATAATGTGTGTTTTTGCAGTATAAATAGTGATTCCGCTGCTTTCCGCCACTTCCTGTAAATCAATCCTTTACTTACGCTGCCATTTTTGTTAATGATATTGTACAAATTTATTGTCGCTTAATCCAGTAAGTTGATGGCGGGTTGATATTTTATAGTACTATATTTGCATTAATCTGAATTTTCAAGATATGAAAGCGACGTATGCCCTTTTGCCCGATTTTGCGCAGGCCCGGAAACCCTTTGTTGTCAAGCGGATCGAGCGGCCGAATTTTTCAACGGACTTTCACTTTCATAATGAATGTCAGCTGGTGTATGTGCTGTCAGGCTCTGGTACGCGCATTATCGGGGATTCCATAGAGCAGTTTGAGGAAGGTGACCTGACCTTTGTAGGGCCCAATGTGCCGCACGTCTGGTACAGCAAGGCGGATGCGGATTACAGGGGAACCGAGGCGGTGTCGGTCGCGCTTTACATTAATCCTGAGGCCGTCAGCGAGAGCCTCGGCGCCCTGATCGACACACAGGAGCTGCGTCTTTTCTTTAAGGATTCGGAACGGGGGATCAGCATCTGCGGTGCCAAAAAGCAGCAGATCACGGATATTCTGCAGCAAATGCCGGAGCAAAAAAACATTGCCCTACTGGCTTCATTTACCCAGATCCTCAACTGCCTGCTGGATCCCGATGAACTGGTGTGGCTGAATGTGCCCAACCTTTTGTCCGTATACAAAGGCCAGGCGCAGGGACGCGTGCACAAGCTCATGCAGTACATCCAGCAGAATTTCAAGGACGATATTACCTTGCAGCAGGCAGCATCCGTGGCGGGTCTGCAGCTTCATTCTTTCTGCCGTTTTTTCAAATCACTAACCCACCGTACTTTTTCCGATTTCCTGAATGAAGTACGCATCGCATTTGCCTGCAAGTTGTTACAGCAGTCGGACCTGCCTGTCACGCAGATTGCGCTGGAATGCGGCTACACGAACATATCCTACTTTAACCGCTGCTTTAAGAAAGTGCATAAAATGTCGCCAAAAGCATACCGGATGATGATCGCGCCGGTTGTTACACAATAAAAAAGCCGTCGTAAAACGTGTTTACGACGGCTAAAGAAATTATTGGCCAGGCAGCAGCCAGCTCTTTTTTTGTTTTATAAACCAAATCCGAGTGCGAGTCCTCTGGAAGGAGCGCTGAACGGATATTTGACCTGCATGGCGCCGGTAGCAAGGTCTACCGAGTAAAAGCTGGTTGTACCGCCGACGGTGAAAATGCCGTATCCGATGCCTGAAACATTGCCGATGTCAAACCCGATATTTGCATCCGCATCTGCGCCCAGTGTCCTGGGCTCAATCAGGATCCCGTCGTTCGGCGGGCTTTGCTTGTACAGGGTATTGGACTGACTGTCGATGTCAAACAGCGTGGTATTGGCTGCCACAACGCCCGGGTAGCTGTTGGTATATGCCACAGCCGTCGCAAATGGTGTCGCGCCCGTCATGCTGCCGATTTTAAGCGGACCATCTACGGTCGTAACTCCGTCGGTAACGTTGATGCGCAGATTTTGGCCGGTGTTGCTGACAACCCTCAGCCGGTCGGCCGCAGGGTTGAAGTCGACGCCGAAAGTAGCCCCGCTGATGGTGACCGGCGTATTATCGGCAAGTTTCAGGCTGGCAAGTTCCGCTGCTGCACCCGACCCCAGGTCGATGCCGTAAATTTTGCTGTCGCTTCCCAGCGCATGCAGCCGTCCGTTGGCCGGACGGATATCAATGCCGTGCAGCATCACGCCAGCCGGCAATCCGCTCACAGCCTTGGTGCCGTATGCTGTTCCCGATGCCGGATCAAAAATGCGGATGCTGTTGGATACGTCCAGCGAATATGCCACCGGCAGTGAAGGAATGGCAATGCCGATGATGTTCACTCCGGCCGGCAAATTCCCCAGTTTCTGAAGCCTGCCCGAGCTGAGGTCAACCAGGTCGAGTTCCCACTTATTTTCAAACTTTACGGATGCAATCGGGTAAACGTCCGCTGCATTGACGTCCGGCGAAATATCAAAGCCACCAACTTCCTGGATGTCCAGTCCCAATGCGCCTACCGCAACGAGCGCACCCGGGTTAGGCGGGTTCTGGATGTAAAGCATGTCCGAAGTGGCGTCAATGTCGTAAAGCGTGGTACCTGCACCAGCCGGAGCAGCCGTAACGCCCGCGCGGCTGTTGGTATAGGCGACGGCCCCCACCTGCGGGCTTGCGGGTCCGTTCAGGGGTGCATCCCCGGGAACTACGGCTCCGGTTTCGGGATGCAGCCTGAGGTTCTGGGCTGTATTGGTCACCACGCGGATCCGGTCGACGGTCGGATTGAAATCGAATCCGATGTGGGTTCCTGAGAGGGTAGTAGCAATAGGTGCTGTGCCGATGCGTGTGGCCTTACCCTGCTGATCACCCGATTTGATATTTACCTGATACAAATTACTCTGTGCGCTGATCGCATAAAGCTGCCCGGTAGCTGGCCTGAAATCAATGCCCGAAAGCACGTCGCCGCTTTCCAGTCCCGTGATGGCGAACGACCGCAGGGGCGAAGCCGTGTTCCGGACATTGATTTCATGAAGCTGATTATTATCCGAAAGCGCGAAAAAGATGCGGTCGGGCAGGGTTTGTTCAGTGGGAGCGACGCGGTGGTCGTCGCAGGAGTACATCAATGCGGAAGTGCCGATTGCCATCGCCAGTCCTGCTTTTGCCACGTAATGTTTAAAACATTTCATTCATGATTGGAGTAAAGTGAGTATTGATTGGAATGATATACGCACTTGTCCGCACGGTGGATTAAAGGGTTGAAAAATATTTTAATTCGCTTTTAATCTCATTTTAATGATTGTTTTTAAAGCATTGAACCAGAATGCTTCATGCACCGCCATTTTGTAGCAGCTCCCTTTTTTAGTTTGAAAAAAAACAGAATCCAGGTATCTTGAGTAGGCTTTCTAAATACTTCCTGTCATGAAATTTATCCTGACCATCATTATTGTATTTGTATACTGCTCACATAGTTTCGGCCAGCAGGCGGCACTGATGTATGACAGCCAGCACGCCGTCACCAAGGACTCCATCGGTGTGATCAAGCGGATCGCATCCCATCCGCTGAGCAGAAATCTGAAAGTTGTTTATACCAACGGGAAGAAAAGAAAGGTCCCCGAAAAGGAAGTATGGGGCTTCCGCGGACGCACGGGCCACCTGTACAGGGTGTACAAGGGTGATGTGTTCAGGGTGATGCCGAAAAAGGATTTTGTCAGGTACGAGCGGCACCTGACAGGCACGCATTACCAGGTGCGGTTCAGCTCAGACCTTGACAGCCCGATGGTATGGTCGAAAAGAAAAGCCAGGAAATACGGTTCTCAGCTGAACTGAACTTTGCCCCGTCCTACTTAGCAAATGCACCGAAGTGCCACAGTACACCGGCCGGATCGTGTACGAAGCATTCACTTCCCCATTGTTCTTTGCGAATGGGAGTAAGCTTCACACCTTCGTACCGAGCGGGCAGATCGAGACCTTCGAGGTACTTCCAGAATTGCTCCACATCGTCAACTTCGAGAAATACCATCGTATTCTCGATCCACTCCCGGGCATAATAGTCCTGCAAGTAAAAAGCCAGTTTCCCGGTCCTGAACAAGGAAAAGCCCGGACCGAGTGTCACTTCTTCAAACCCGAGATCTTTATAAAAACTACTGGAAACCAGGAAATCCTTTGAGCCGATAAACGGGCGCAGCGATGTGGCATTGTTTAGCATTCTTTTCTTGTTTTACGGAGAAAATAAAAATGCTATTTACAAAGTCTGCGTCTAAAATCGAAAAGCTTCACTTTCATGCGGATGATCCAGGACACAATCAGGCACTCTCAGATTGAAATTCTCATTACGCTACTGTGTGGTGATCAGGCTGGCTACCTTTGCATTTACGGCAGCTTCTCCCTGTTCCAGTCCGGTATGGCTGGCCATAAACGTGCCGTCCTTGTCGAAAAGCAGCCAGAGCGGAATGGTATTGAGCCCGTAAGTCTTGTCGAACTTGACAAAGGAATTGTCGCGGCGCAGCAGCATTTGCTGCCACGGCATTTGTTCCTGCTCCATCGCGCGCTTCCATGCATGCTCTTTCGTGTCAATGGACACACTTACGATATTGACCTTGTCTGCGTGTGCTGAAAACAACTGGCGAAGCTGCGGGATTTCATGCCGGCACGGCGCGCACCAGCTCGCCCAAAAAACCACCAGGTTGTACTTTTCATGATCCAGCAGCTTCGTGGCAGGCCTGAGGTCAGGCGTGAAGCATGTTATCTCTGACGGGAATGCATTGCCGGTTTTGTTCTGAAAACTTACATGCTTCACGAGCCGCCGGTACAACGGGGTTTGATGCACGGACTTGTCAAACTCTGACAGCAAGGTACTGACCTCTGCATCGCCAAGACTTTTTTTCTGCCAGTCGAGCTGCTTAAGAAGGTACATGGACGACGGGAACATGCCGATGATTTTCGCATTGGAAGTTGCCGCATCTTTCCCGGCCCCACCGGCAGGTTGAAAGGCAAGCATCCTGAATGCAGCTTCGGTTTGCTTGTTAATGTTGAGAATGCGAAAAGCAATCACTTCCTTTTTCCGGTATGAGGACGAGGTATCTACTACCAGGTCCATGGTTCCTTTGTCGGCATAAAAATTACTCATAAAGGTCTTGCTCCGGTACGGATTCTTGAATCCAAGCATCCAGTAAGGATAAGCGGGATTGCCGGTTGCATACAGGAGCGTGGCCTCAAAAGGCACAAAGTCTGCACCGGTTTTTACCGTAAGGCGGAACTTTCCATCCCTGACAATGGCAGAGTCCAGGAATTCCTTTGTTTCCTGACGACCGAAATATACCTTTTTGCCTTCCAGGTAGGAGTTCTTACGCTGCATATCACCCTGGATCACAATTTCATTCCCGGGAACCTGCCTGAACATAAAGATGACCACCACAAGCAAGATGACCAGTAACGTCAGAAGGACGGGTACCAATTTGAGTTGAAGTTTTACTGCTTTCATAACATCAGTTCGTTTCGTGATGGAAGTGAAAATAATATATAAATTAATTTTATATATAATTAAAAATAGATTTTAAATGATTTTACCGGGGGCTTAATTCATCAGCAAGGAGGCACATGCCGTGGCCTTGGCTATGCAGTAGAAAGGTTGTACGTACAAAGCAAAAAAGCGCGACTCCGTCCGGAGCCGCGCTTTCAAAATAATGGTTAATCCTTTATTTATTCCACCAGAGCGGTGTGGTAATATCGTCGTTGCCCTGTGCCTTTACCGCATTCTGGTAATTGGCAAGATTTACGCTCTGTTCTTTCGGCGGGTAATACAGTCGCTGCGGGACGCCGGTGCCAAACAGCGGCTCAAATTTGTAATCAGTCGTTTGTCCGTTGGCCGTCCTTTTCCAAACAATCTCTCCGGGTTTCACAAGGAAATCAGGATAACCTGTGCGGCGTACCTCGGCCCAGGCTTCGTCGCCCTGGGTGTATAGTGCCAGCCATTTTTGATTGAGCACATTGGCTTTGTCGGCTTTGGGCAATGCGGCTACATAGGTAGTAATATCCGCCTGCGGAACTGCCCATTTTTGCAGCGATGCAGTTACCCCATTCACATACTCCTGCTGGTCCCAGTTTTTGTATTCCGAAATCAGAAATGCTACTTCTGCATATTCCTGCAGCACTTCACCGTAATTGGCTGCATTCACTGCGGTCCCGGGCAGACTTACATCTGTCGCAGTCAGCAGGCCGGCGGCAGCAACCGGTAATCCGTAAGGCTGACCCGCATATTCACCCGCTGCATTTTTGGTTGCATAAACCGCCAGACGCGGGTCCTGCACTTTTACCGTTCCTCTTTGTCCTTTCAAAACATCAACCAACACGTGGGAAACCGCGAAATCCTTGCGGTTGGCCGTCACCGTGGCGCGGTACAAAGGCGCTTCATTGGGCGCCAGCGACTGGTATCTGAAAACGGCATTGTCCGCATTGGAAGTGAAAACACCATTCGCCAGCGCATCTTCAAAATGCGTATTCGACTCGGTGGGTGCAGCCTTGCGGATTCGGGTAGCGACGCGCAGGCGGAGTGAGTTCGCGAATTTCGCCCACAGCTCGTTTTTGCCTTTGTAAATCACATCATAGTTACCGAAAGTAGTCGCTGCCTTGTACTTATTGAGCGTGTCGCCGGCTGCTTTGAGTTCATTCAGGATGTCGAGGTAAATTTTCTGCTGGCTCGCATAAGCCGGGCTCAGGTTCTCGGGATTCTGCTGCAAAGCCTGAAACTCGGGATCGGGGTTTCCGTACGATTGATACGGAATATTCCCGAAAACGTCGGTCAGGTTCTGGAACGTGTAAGCTTTCAGAATGCGTGCGATCGCGATCTGGTTGGCATTCGTTCCGGCTGTACCTGCCGCCGCCACATCTTTCGTGGCCGGGTTTGCATTGAGAATAATGATCTCATTCAGGTTGTTGAGCGCCTTGTACGCATTGCTCCAATAGGTGTCCGAGTAGGAGCGGGGAATATCGTAGCGGGACTGGTCGCTGTAAATATTCTGGCTGTAATACTGGGCGAACAGCTGCGAGCCGCGTAATGAACTGTTTTCGTTGCGGATGTTGTCGATCACCTGTTTTTCTGCATTGAGCAAAATGGTGGTGGTGGTCGCATTGGTCGGACGGTTTGGGTCCTGATTAATATCCCCCAAGTCGTCGCAGGAGGACAGCAAGGCTGCGCCTAAAACCAGTGTCAGGATGCTTTTACTATATATGTGCTTTTGCATGGTCTTCAGATTTTAACTTGTTAATAGTGCGGTTCAGAATTTCACATTCACATTCAAACCGTAGGTAGCCGGCACCGGAATGTTTCCGCCTTCCAGTCCCTGTATGTTGCCGCCGCTGCTGGTGAATTCCGGATCAATGTATTTGCTGGCAGTATAAATGTTCGCCAGGTTACGTCCGTACACGCCGAAGTAGACCGACTTCACCGTTTTGTTGGCCAGCGGCAGGCTGTACCCGAAAGTGATTTCGCGCAGCTTCACGAAGGTTGCATCAAAGATCGTCTGCGGGGTAGGGCCGCTGTACTCGCCACGCGCCCAGGCTTGTGCCGTAATGCGGGTATCGTTGGGCGAAGTATTGCTCACCGAGTAGCTGCCGTCTGCATTGTAGGTCACGGTACCTTTCACACCTTCGAGCACCACACCCGTTTCACGTACATTGTTGGCTGCTGTTTTGTCGAGCACGCCCGAGTACATACCCACTTTATAGGTTTGCGAGAAGAATTTGCCGCCCACGCGACCATCTACCAGGAAGCCCAGGTTGAAGTTTTTGTAGGTAAAATTATTCTGGAAGCCGAACAGGTATTTTGGCAAAACACTACCCAGCGGCGTCAGTTGCTGCCCGCGGTCGTAGGTACCATCGGCTTTGATCACTTTTTGTCCGTCGGCGGCGTAAATGAAATCGTTGCCCAGAATCTGTCCGTAAGGCTGCCCCTCGCGCGCTACTAAGGTAACGAGGCTATTCGCAAGCTGGAATGTATTTACGCCCGGCGCCAGCTGGATCACCTTGTTGCGGTTACGTGACCAGTTGAGGCTCGAATTCCATTCAAATCCACTCGCCCGGATCGGTGTGCCGGTTAATGTTACCTCAATCCCTTTGTTGTTGATCTTACCCGCATTGATCACTTTTGAATCGTAACCAAATGCAGAAGACACCGGGATGTTGATGATCTGGTTGCGGCTCACATTGTCGTAGTAAGTTACGTCCAGACCAACCCTGTTTTTGAATGCCTGCAAATTGATACCCGCTTCCCAGGAGCTGGTGATCTCGGGTTTCAGGTTCTGGTTGTTGAGCTGGTTGGGCAGCCGGTAAGAAGCCAGCCCGTCGAAAGATTGCGTGGCTTCGTATGCGCGCTGCAACTGGTAAGGATCGGTATCATTACCCACCTGCGCCCAGCCGAGACGTACTTTGGCAAAATCCAGCCAGTTGACATCCTTAATTCCATTCAGTTCCGTAAGGATCAGGCTGGTGGTAAGGGAAGGATAGGCGAAGGAATTTCTGCCAGTTGGCAAAGTCGAAGACCAGTCGTTACGCAGGGTTCCGTCGAGGAACAACAGACTTTTCCAACCCGCCGAGAAGCTCGCGAATACCGAATTGATCTGCTTGCGGTATGCATTGGAATTGACAAGTACGGAGCTTGCATTCTTCAAGTTGTAATATTCAGGAATGATCAGCCCGCCCTGCGTCACTGCGTCGCTGATGCGGCGGCGCTGACTCATGATGTTACCACCTGCATTTACATTCAATGAAAAATCTCCCCAGCTCTTGTTGGCCGAAGCCAGCAGCTCGTAGTTGAACTCGCTGAAATTGTTGTTGTACTCCTGGTACTGCGACTGTGTCCTGGAATAAACCGCAATGCGATCCTGGTATTGATACTGGTATACATCCGCATTCACTTTGCCGCTTACTTTCAGCCAGTCGTTGACGTCGTAAACCATCCCGACATTTCCGTAAAAACGGTCGCGGTTCTCTTCCAGGTAACTTTCGTAAGCCGACCAGTAGGGGTTATCGATAAACTTGGCAGCTTCCCCCGCCGGAGTGTTCTGGTAGCCGCTGCGGTTCCAGAGGATCTGCGTTCCGTCCGCGCGTTTGTAGTTTTTCAGCTTGTCGTAATCTACCTGCACCTGTCCCCACTGGAATGCTTCCAGGATAATATTCCGGTTGGTAGCACCCGTCCATGGCCGGCCGGTAGACTGGTTTTTGATGTAGTTAAAGTTGTTATACACCTTCAACTTGCCCAGCTGTGTCGAGCCCGAGAAGTTGATCGAATTCCTTTTCAGGGAAGAATTCGGTACAGTACCTTTTACATTTTTATTGGTGTAGGAAAGGCGGTAGGTAGAATTTGCATTGCCGCCGCTCATAGATAAGCTATTGGTATTCGACACCCCGGTTTCGAAGAATCCATGCACATCATTTTTGGGATATGCCCAGGGTTCAGGTTTCAGGTATTCCGCTGTGTTTTCAGGATCGAGGTTATACCAATGCAACACCGGTGTACCGTCCAGTTTTGGTCCCCAGCTTTCATCTACCGCATATTCTGCGATGTTGTACTCGGTTCCGTTGATGGTTGCTTTCTGGAATGTCGGGTTGAAACCGCCGCCGTACAGTTTCTGGCGTTTAGGGAGGCGCACGATGTTTTCGAACTCCACGCCTGTATTCAGCGTGATATTCACCTTGCTGTTTTCCTTGCCTTTTTTGGTGGTGATCAAAATGACCCCATTTGCCGCGCGGGTACCGTAAAGTGCCGCCGCAGACGGACCTTTTAGCACCGACACATTCTCAATGTCGTCCGGGTTTAAGTCCTGGATCATGTTACCCACGTCCTTTCCGCCCGAGCCCGAGCTGGTGGCCGCGCTGTTCAGGTCCGCATTGTCGATCGGCGTACCATCAATTACGTAAAGCGGCTGGTTGTTACCCGAGATCGAGTTGATCCCGCGCAGCAATACGCGTGACGAACCGCCCATATTGCCGCCCGAAGAGGTTACCTGCAAACCTGCTACCCGGCCCGATAATGCGCTCAGTGCATTGGTCGGCCGCGTCTGCAATGCTTCTCCTTTGATTTCCTGCACTGCATAGCCCAATGCACGTTTTTCGCGGGATATACCGAGTGCGGTGACTACCACCTCATTCAGGATTTTGGTGTCGGGTTTGAGGGCGATGGTAAACTTGTTGGTATTGCCGATGGGAATATCCTGTGCGAGATAGCCGATGAAAGAGATCACCAGAACGGAGGCATCATCAGCCACATTCAATGAAAATGAACCGTCAGCGTCCGACAAAGTTCCTGAGGATGTGCCTTTTACCGCTATTGAGGCGCCGGGCAGGGGACTGTTGTCGTCTGCATCCGTGATGATCCCCGTAATAACACGCTGCTGCGCGCTGGCATAGCCGCCGGTGAGCAGGGTCAGAAAAAACAGGTAGAGAAATCGTAGTTTCATAGATTGCATTATTGTTAGAATGGTAGGAGTTGATTTTGGTAAAACAACATGCTGTCAGCAGCCTTGCAGATTAAAAACAATTAATCAGGTTCTTAGTTCTTGTAAAATTATGTTTGGTGTACATGGCCTTAGCAACAGGTTCTTGCAGCAGGATCAATAAATATTCCGCAAAGGTATTAAAAAGAGATTAAACATTATTTCCTATCGGTATGGTAGAGTAAAAAAATGTTTTTGACTTATTTAAAGATCCGAGCAGGTGAATTGTACCGTGTAGCCTCCTTTTTTCCGGCCTGCCGCGAAAAAGGAACGCCGGGCTTTTTGAATGTGCGGGTAATTCATCCCAGGGTTGCGGAGCAGACACTGAAAACAGTACTCTACCATTTCTATATATTTAATATTTTTGTTTAGCTTTGCCCGCAAACTTTTAAATCCATTTATGCAACCACCGATTATACCTCACTGTTGTCACCAGCTCCTGCTTTACCGGAAAGCTTTGCAGCCGGGTACTACCCAAGCCTGCCGAAGCCTTTAACACCATCAAAAAAATCCCGAAAGAACTACCTCTTGTATGAAGCCATTTTTTAAAACCATCTTCATTTCCAGTCTTCTTCTTGTTTCATTTTTTGCCCAAGCTCAGGATCAGCCCATTATCAATGCAACCGTTACGGGTACCGTGCTCGATGCCACTTCTGATACCCCGCTCGTAGGTGCCACGGTGACCATCAAAGGCACTACCAATGGTGACGCCACCGATGCGAACGGTCAGTTTGAGCTGGTAACAGGCCAGAAACTTCCATTCACAGTGATCGTCTCTTTTTTAGGGTATGCCAAAAAGGAAGTGGTGGTAAACGGCGGCAATATCACGATCAAGCTTGATCCCGCTGCGGGCAAGCTGGAAGACGTCATTATATCTTCACGCCGCCGTCAGGAATCGGCCCAGGAAGTACCTATCCCCATTTCGGTAATCAGGGGATCGGCCGCCGAGGACGCAGGCGCATTCAATGTGAACAGGCTGAAGGAGCTTGTGCCTACCGTGCAGCTTTATGTATCCAATGCACGCAATACCACGCTGAACATTCGCGGATTGGGCTCCACCTACGGACTTACGAACGACGGGATAGACCCTGGCGTCGGGTTTTATGTGGATGGGGTGTACTATGCACGGCCCGCTGCCACCGCGCTCGACTTCATTGATATTGACCGCATTGAAGTTCTCCGTGGGCCGCAGGGTACCCTTTTTGGTAAAAATACCACTGCCGGCGCCTTCAATATTACAACCCGCGCCGCCAGCTTTGATCCGGGCGGCAGCTTTGAGCTGAGCTATGGAAATTTCGGATTTGTGCAGGCAAAAGCCTCCGTGACCGGCCCCATCAGCAAAAAGCTCGCAGCAAGGGTTTCCTTTACAGGTACCCAGCGCAATGGTTTGTTTTACAACGTACATACCCAGCAGCCGATCAACGACATCAATAACCTCGGGGTACGCGGCCAGTTCCTGTATACTCCCAGCAGCAAGGTGGCTATTACGGTCATCGGCGACCTTTCCGATCAGAAACCCAATGGTTATGGCTGGCCCGTAGCCGGTGTGGTGCCTACGCTGCGCCCTGCTTACCGCCAGTTCAACGCGATCATTGCAGACCTGGGTTATTCACTTCCTTATAAAAGTGCATTTGAAAGAAAACTCGACCTGGATACACCTTCCAAGGCCGATAATCGCCTGGGCGGTGTTTCGGTAAATGCGGATATCAAAATCGGGAACGGTACGCTGACTTCCACGTCGGCCTGGCGCTACTGGAAGTGGGTGCCGCTCAACGACCGCGACTACATTGGCCTGCCCGTGTTCACGATCTCGTCGGGGAACTCCGTACATGATCAATGGTCGCAGGAGCTTCGTTATTCAGGACAAATTTCGCCCAAGCTGAGCGGGGTAGTAGGGTTGTTCGGATTGTGGCAGGACCTGAAATCGGATCCGGTCCAGACGGAAGAAGCGGGATCGGCACAATGGCGGTTTGCGCAAAGCTCTACCAGCGAGCTCTGGAAAACACCGGGCTTGTTTGACAACTTCGGGATCCGTACCACCAACCGCATCAAGAGCACTTCACTGGCGGTATTTGCCAACGTTGACTGGGCGGTCACCAGCCAGTTTCATATACTGCCCGGCGTGCGCTACAACTACGATAAGAAGGTTGTAAACTATAAAAGGGAAACGTACGGAGGTTTGCAGACCACCGATGCAGCGCTGCTGACGCTGAAAAAAGGTGTTTACTCTGATCAGGCCTTTGACACGGATTATGACCAGGGTAACTTCTCGGGCCAACTATCCGCCCAATACCGTCCCAGCACGCGGTTCAATGCATTTGCAACCTACTCGATTGGTTATAAGCCCATCGGTGTGAACGTGGGTGGTCTGCCTACCGCAAATGGTGCCATCCTGCTGGACCTTGCAAACGTAAAACCGGAGCATGTGGAGCATAAGGAGCTGGGATTCAAAACCAAGCCTACTGCCAACTCGATCCTGAACCTGACCGTGTACCGCTCAGACATCCGTGATTACCAGACTCAGGTACAAACGCCTGAACCGGGTGTGAACCGTGGCTACCTGGCAAATGCAGAGAAAGTACGTGTACAAGGGGTCGAGCTGGACGGAAACGTTCGCTGGCCGCATTTATCACTGAACGCGGCAGTAGCGTACACCGACGGTAAGTATGTGAAATTTGCCAATGCGCCCGTACCGCTGGAAGAAGTAGGCGGCCCGCAGGCTTTCAAGGATGTTTCCGGCGGGGAACTTCCGGGTATCTCCAAATGGTCGGGCTCCGTGGGAGGTGAGGTAAATACCAAAGGAACGTTCCTGGGACTCAAAGGCAACTATTTCCTCGGTGTTGACGTGTTTGCCCGCTCCAAGTTCTCATCAAGCCCGTCACCTTCGAAGTACCTGAACATTGACGGTTACTCACTGACCAACGGTCGCGCGGGCTTCCGGGCTTCCAATGGAATTTCAGTTTTTGTCTGGGCAAGAAATATTTTCAACAAAGACTACTACGAGCTGCTTCTTGCAGCCCCGGGCAGCTACGGGCAATATGCCGGTATCGTAGGCGACCAGCGAACCTACGGCGTAACGCTGAGGTATTCGTTTTAAATCCTGGCTGAAATACGCGGCTCGGGCCGCAGACGGCGGCACCCTCTTCCAGGGTGCCGCTTTTTTGTTACCGCGCAGTTTACCCGGTGGGTTCCAGCTTGCACCGGGGGAGTATTTCTGATGTCGTGATTACTCAGGCTTGTGCTGTAATGCCTTAGCACGGTTCTTTTTACTTCTACTTAAACCTGCAATGCAGGCTTACACAACAACGAACAGGAACATACATAATGAGTTTGACCAATATTGCGATTATTGGCGGAGGTGCGTGCGGCATCTCGGCGTACATTGAGCTTTTTCTGCAACTCCGCATCGCTTCTCGCCACCAGGAGGTAGGCATCACAATCATCGAGGAAAACGAAGAGGTAGGTAAAGGCCTCGCCTTCGGTACCAAAGAGCCCGGCCACATCCTGAACACGCAGGCGGATCTCATGGGTATCCATTTCAGCGAGCCTGAGCATTTCAGTGAGTGGCTTATCCGCCACGAGCAGCGCGTCGGACATGAAGTGGTGGACAACCAGGGCCGCGACGAAGCATTTACGACCCGCCGGCTTTACGGTGACTATCTGAAAGAGCAGTTTGACCATTACTTTGCCCTCGCCAAGGAAGAGGGGATGCAGGTAGACGTGATTCATGCCAGGGCGCTCAGCATCACCAAGTCGGGAGAGCAATTTGAGATCCGCCTGTCTGATAACCGTAAACACCAGTGCGACTTTGTGGTACTGGCACCCGGCACGCCGGTAGCGGATAATTATCCCGAGCTGAATGACAAGGAAAACTACTTCGGTTCGCCCTGGCCATCAGACCCGATTCTCGCCAAAATTCCCAAAGAGGCCGATGTAGCAGTACTGGGATCGAGCCTGAGCGCGATTGATGCATTGATGACCCTGGCCGATAATGGTTATACGGGTAAAATCCGCTGCTACGCCCTCGACGGACTCATGCCTCGCGTGCAGCCCGACAAGCAGGCGGTGGTAGAGCGCAACTTTATCACACTCAAAAACCTGCACGAAATACAGCGAAGCAAGCTCAGGAACCCGACCGCCAAAGAGGTGTTCCGGTTGTTTATTCAGGAAGCGGAGAACTATGCAGGCGGCAAAATCGACTGGAAAGCTGTAAGCCGGGAAGATAAATCTGCGCAGGAGCGACTGGATGAAGATATCGCCATTGCCCGGGACGGGGGCGATGCACTCATCAACATCCCGTATTCACTCAGGTACGACAGTTCAGAAATGTGGAAGTGGCTGGATGCGGATGAGAAACAAAAATTCAAGAAATGGCTTGGGCGTTTCTGGGCGATCAACCGGCACTGCATGCCCCTCTACAATGCGGAGCGCGTGGCCGGTCTGTTTCACGATAACCGCCTTGAAGTTTTCAGTCACCTGGAAGATGTGCAGTACGACGATGATCAGGAAGGCTTTTGTATGAAGTACGGCAAAGGTGAGGAGGCATTTGAAAAATACCTGATCAATGCTACAGGGCCTGCTTCTTCGGTAAAGACCATGAAGTCCGAGCTGATGCAAAGCCTGGCTGCCGACGGGCTGGTGGAAGCAGATCCGGTGGGGGGTATCAAGGTAAATACCGAAACCATGCAGGTGATCACGGACAATCAGGTCAATCCTCATTTTTATGCCATCGGTCACATTACCAATGGTGTACTGCTAGATGTGAATGCAGTATGGTTCAATGTAAAAATGATTGGCAAGCTCTGCCGCCACCTAACCGGCCAGATCCTTGGAAGAGCTTCTTAAAGTGTACGGCAAGCTCCTGCCGGTAATGGCATTCATCGCGGTAGGGTATTTTGTAGGAAAGAAATTCAATTTCAAGTCGGAGTATATCAGCAAGCCGCTGATCAATGTGCTGCTGCCGGCACTCGTGTTCAGCAACATGCTCGACGCCGAGCCCTCCAAGCTGCTCGTGCTGCCGGTGCTGACTTTCTTGCTGGCTTTGTCCATGAACTATGTGGCCAAAGGTGTACACAAGAAAATCGGCAGCGATACCGATCCGCTGCTGCTGCGCAGTTCTTTTTCTTTTTTCAACATTGCATTTTTTGGTATCCCCATTGTCACGGCCATGTTCGGGAAGGAAAGTGTAAGTGTCTTAATCTGCATTTACCTCGGCTCGGCCCTGTATGGCGATACAATCGGCTACTACCAGGTAGCGCGGACCAAGTTCGACGGCAAAAAAGCATTGACGGAAATGCTGAGTATTCCTTTCCTGTATGTATTCGTGGCCGGGGTAATCTGCAAGCTTGCCGGTGTGGAAACGCCCGAAGCGATAAAGCCCGCGATCAGTGTAGTCAGCTTTACGGTTTCGGCCCTGGGTATGATGATCGTCGGTTTCCAGCTGGCCGATGTAGACTTCCGGAACATCCGGTTCGGCTACTACCTGAAACTGATGACCGTGAGGACCCTGGCTGCTGCTGCCATCATGGCCGTCATTGTGCTGGCTGCGCATTTCATCTTCCAGAGTCTGGAAAAAGACGACTATACCATGCTGGCCCTGGTGCCTTTGTTCCCTATTGCAGCTAACGTAACCGTATTTGCAGCTTTCCTGAAAGCAGACGAGGAACAGTCTTCGATCCTTGTGTTTCTGTCCATGCTTTTGTCGGTATTGCTGGTGTCCGCCGCAGTGCCGATCCTATCGTGAGGACAGGGAAATACTTGCCCATCTGGCGGAGCTAATCAGAGATTACGCCGTAAATCCATTAACTTTATGTAAAGTAAATGTGAGATATGGATGTGTTTAGACTTGGGGCCAGGACTGGAAGCTATGTTTTGCTTCTCTTCCTGCTGGGCCTCAATTCTGTTTTCAGCTCTGCTGCGGAAAGCGGCCGGGTGCTTCAGTATTCATTGAGCCAGGGCCTGTCCTTCGGAATTGTGAACAGTATCGTGCAGGGCCCTGACGGCCTGATGTGGTTTGCCACAGGTGACGGTCTCAACCGCTTTGACGGTACTTCTTTCAAGGTTTTCAAGAACAATCCCGACGATCCCCGCAGCATTTCGGGGAATTACGTGAGATCGGTTTTCAGAGACCGGGAGGGTACCATCTGGACTACCTCCCGGAACGGGCTCAATGAGTTTGTAGCTGATCAGGAAACCTTCCGGCGGTACATACCCAGCCCCGGTGGCGGGTTGCCGGGGAATGATGTGAGCGATATTGCCCAGGCTGCCGGCGGCAACTTATGGGTTTCACTCAATGGGTCCGGCATTGCGCTTTTTGACAAGAAAACAGCTGCATTTACCTATTACAACAAGCGCACCCTGCCGGGACTTTCAACCAACTCCATCCTGAATGCATTTGAAGACTCGCGCGGAATGCTCTGGCTGGGTACGCGGGAGTCGGGTATAGAGGTATTTAAAAAAGGCAAAAACAAAGCTTTGCACAAGGCTTCCCTCGACCTGAAAAATGTACCTTCTGCGCGGATCAATGCAATTTTTGAAGATCACCTGCATAACATCTGGATCGCTTCTGCGAAGGGGCTGATCCTGTACAAGCGGTCATCGGGAGCGTTGCATGTGCTCCATTTGCCGGCCAATCTGCGCAGCGATATTTACCTGTCGCTTGCCAAGAACGATCGCGGCCAGCTGCTCGTCGGGTTGCAGGACGGCGGGCTTTATAGCCTCGATCTGGCCCAGGTAGGCGGGAGAGAGCCGGAAACTTTCGAGTTTGTGAAGGTAAATGACTCTGCAAATCAGGGTATTACCCAGCGGTCTGTGCAGGCCATATATATTGACCGTGACAAAAATACCTGGCTGGGTACTTACGGCGAGGGCGTGTACCTGATCAGCAGCATTCCGGCCAAGTTCCGGAGTTTTACCCGCAAGGTACAGGATAGCAGGGCAGAAAGTTACCTCAGGTATTACGGGATGTGCGTGGATGCCGACGGCTTCCTGTGGCTGGGAACGGATGGGGATGGTATTTATAAAACACGCACCAATGGTGAGATCGTCAGGCACTACGCGCGCAGCGACCGCCCCGGCGCACTCCGGGGCGGGGCGGTTATCGCTGCCCATGGAGGGCGCGACGGCCGGTTATGGTTCGGGACGTATGCCAGGGGCTTGTTTCTGTACGATCCTGCCAAAGAGACCTTCCGGCAGTTTGCCAATGATCCAAAAGACCCCGCCAGCCTGGCCAAAAATGATGTGAGGGTCATCTATGAGGACAAAAAAGGAAATATATGGGTGGGTACCAATGGGGGAGGGCTCGACCTGCTGGACAGGAAAACGGGCAGATTCAGACACTTCATTACCCGAAACAGCAATATCAACTCCAATGATGTGAGGGCCATCGCGGAGGATCACCGCGGGAACCTTTGGGTAGGGACTTACGGCGGCGGCCTCAATTACCTCCACGTGCCGACTATGAAGTTTACATCATTTTTAAATGATCCGCGCGGAGCCGTTTATCTTTCCAACCACATCATATTTTCCCTGTACTATGATGTCAAAAACCGATTGTGGGTAGGTACAGAAGGGAATGGACTGGTCGTTTTTGAGCCTGAAAAAGGCCGGGCCCAACATTTTACCGAAAAAAACGGGCTGCCCAATGATGTGGTGTACGCCATTCAGCCGGAAAGTGCAGACAAGGTCTGGTTCAGTACCAACAAAGGGTTGTCGCGCCTGGACATGGCCACACACCGCTTTGAGCATTATTATCAGAGCAACGGTTTGCAGGGCGGGCAGTTTAATCCCAATTCGGCCTTGTACAATCCCAAAGAAAAATCCATGGTATTTGGCGGTACGCAGGGCTGGAACCTCTTTTATCCTGCGGCCATCCGGGCCTCTGACTTCAAGCCGGACGTTATGCTCAGCGGATTGTCCCTTTTTGGTCAGGATGTACATATCGGGGAGGAGCGGGACGGGAATGTGATCCTGAAAAGCAAAATCTCCAGCCAGCAGGAAATTACCCTTCAGCCCGCCCAGTCCGTATTTACCATTGCGTATACTGCGCTCAATTACGCCTATCCTGACCTCAACAATTTTGCCTATCAGATGGAGGGGCTGGATAAAGACTGGAATTACGTAAAAAATGAAAGGTCAGCGACCTACCGCTATCTGCCGGCCGGAAATTATATCTTCAAGGTAAAAGCTGCCAATCAGGACGGTGTATGGTCTGAAAAGTTTGCCTCGCTCCATGTTCGGATCCTGCCGCCCTGGTACCAGACGTGGTGGGCTTACCTGCTGTACCTGGCTGCTGCGGGTTTGCTGATTTATTATTACCAGCAGTACAAAATCCGGCAGGCGCGTCTCCGGTACGAAGTGCAGCTGGCCCACTTTGAGACACGTAAAGAAAAAGAGCTGAATGAGAAGAAGCTGGCATTTTTCACCCACATCTCCCACGAGTTCCGTACACCGCTCACATTGATCATCAATCCGGTGCGGGAGCTGTTGCTGAAAGCCGATGCCCCTGATCCCGCCCGGGAAAGTCTGAACATTGTGTACCGCAATGCCAAGCGGCTGCTCAGCCTGGTGGATCAGCTGCTTCTTTTCCGCAAGGCCGACCTCCATGCCGACAAGCTGAACCCGGCCGTGTGCAATATTACGAGCCTCGGACTGGAAGTGTACCATTGCTTTACGCACCAGGCCGAGCAGCGCAACATTACCTATACGTTCACCAGCAGCGACGAGCATATGGAGATCGTCGCAGATCGTGAGAAGATCGAGATCGCCTTGTTCAACCTGCTTTCCAATGCGCTTAAATACACGCCTAAAAATGGGAGCGTAAGCCTCGGAATTGTGGACAAAGGTGAGCAGGTCGAAATCCGTGTGGCCGACAGTGGTCCGGGTATTCCTGAATCTGCAAGAGACAGCGTGTACAACGTTTTTCATCAGTTTCAGGATAAAAGTTCTCCCTCCAAGGGCGGGTTCGGGATCGGACTGTACCTGACCAAAACCTTCGTGGAAAGCCACTTTGGGGAAATTTCCTTTGACTCGGAGCCCGGTACCGGTACGGTGTTCAGTATCCTGCTCTACAAATCGCATCCCGCACTGATTGCAGAAAATGCGCCTGCTGTCACTCCGGAAGGTAACTCGGTACTGCTGGAAGAACTTTCAGAAGGAGAGGTGATGCTCGCGGCATCGGCTATTCCGAGCCAGCAGATGATCATGGAGGAACTCAGCTCCGACATCAAAACCATGCTGATCGTGGAGGATGACGAGGATATCCGGCAATACATCGGTCAGGCTTTTGCGGGCCAGTTCAAGCTTTTACAGGCAGGAAATGCGGAGGACGGCCTTTCGCTCGTCCGTAAACATGTACCCGACATCGTGATCAGTGACGTGATGATGGGGGGCATGAGCGGTATCGATATGTGCCTGCAGATCAAAACTGACGTGACGCTGAGCCACATTCCGGTGGTACTGCTCACAGCTAGCACTTCCCAGGAGAACCGGCTGAAAGGCATTGAAGGCGGAGCGGATGATTATATCAGCAAACCGTTCGACAAGGAGATGCTGGTAGCCCGGATCAATGCGATCCTCAAAGGGCGGAGCGATCTGCAGCGGTATTTTTACAATGAAATCACTCTGCAGGCCAATGACTTCAAAATTTCCGCCGAGTACAAGGAGTTTCTAAAAGAATGCATCCGGGTTGTTGAAAGTCATCTTACTGACCCTGAATTTTCCATTAAGGTACTGGCGGCCGAGATCGGCATGAGCCACTCTACATTGTATAATCGAATCAAGGCCATTTCGGGCCAGTCAACCAACAGCTTCATCCGCTTCATCCGCCTGCGCCGGGCTGCGCAGATGCTTATTACTACCGACATCACGATTTCGGAAGTATCCTACCAGGTCGGGATCAATGACATCAAGTATTTCCGGGAGCAGTTCTTCAAACTGTTTGGCATGAAGCCTTCCGAGTACGTCAAGAAATTCCGGAACCCATTTCACGTCAGCGCTCATGTAAATCGGGGTGTTTTTCAGAATAAAGTAGAGGAATAAGCCGTCAGGGCAGGGCTGCCGGGTGCCGCGCCATCCTGCCAGTGTTGTTGCTCCAATTTTGCGCCGAAATTTCATATTTCGGGGTAGCAGTAGCATTATACTGCTAAAATGTAGCTTTTCACCCCCCGAAAAAATAGCTTCTTACCGATTTGCCCCCTCTTTAATGTGAGAATGTCCCCTGCTGGTCGGATACAAATAATCCTACTTTTGATTGGTCTTTTTATAAAAGCTGACGACCAATTATACCCATTTTCAAATCCATTATTTATGATGAAATTTTTTCAAAAGCGCAGCGCATCGCCACGTTTGTTCCGCGGAACCGTGCGACCGGCGCGCATGCTCCTAGCCTTTTTCCTGGGAATGACCGCCCTCTGCGGTTTTGCCCAAACCACCCTTACGGTAACAGGTACCGTCACGGCCGAAAACGGGGAAACGCTTCCGGGAGCAAGCGTGATCCTGAAAGGAACATCCACCGGTACCACTACGGATGCCGACGGCAAGTATTCCCTCAGTCTTGCCGATGGCAATGGTACGCTCGTGTTTACCTACATCGGGTATGTGAACCAGGAGGTGCCGGTCACCAGCCGCAGTGTGATCGACGTCAAGCTGCTTACCAATGATAAAACCCTGGATGAGATCGTGGTCGTAGGATATGGTACGCAGAAAAAAGCGACGCTCACCGGCTCGGTATCGGAAGTAAAAGGAGCGGATATCGTCAAAAGTCCGCAGCCCAACCTGTCCAACTCGCTAGCGGGACGTTTCTCGGGCTTCGTGGCCAATAACCGCGGCGGCGAGCCGGGGTATGATGGTTCCAGCTACACGATCCGCGGCTTTGCATCCACAGGTAATAATGATGTGCTGATCGTGGTGGACGGAATTCCCGGCCAGGTTGGCGGACTCGAGCGCATTGATCCCAATGATATTGAAAGCATTTCCATCCTGAAAGATGCCTCTGCGGCAGTGTACGGGAGCCGGGCCGCCAACGGTGTGATCCTGATCACGACCAAGCGCGGTACCACGGGCAAGCCGGTGATTTCGTACAGCTTCAACCAGGGTTTTTCATCGCCCACGCGCCTGCCGAAGCTGGCCAATGCAGGCACATATGCAACGATCCTCAACGAAATCGACTACTATAACAATCCTGCGGGCGGCATGAACCAGTATTACACCGCCGAGGAAATTGAGAAGTTCAGGAGCGGTTCTGACCCGATCAATTATCCGAATACCGACTGGCAGAAAGAAACGCTGAAAAGCTTTGCCTTGCAGAACCAGCATAACCTGGGCATCAATGGCGGTACCGAAAATGTGAAATACTATGTGTCGCTGGGGACGATCTACCAGGATGGTTTGTATAAAAACGGCGCTACCAAGTACAAGCAATACAACTTCCGCTCCAATATTGATGCCAATGTCACGAAGGATTTTCAGGTAAGCCTTTCTCTCTCAGGCCGCCAGGAAAACCGCCAGTTCCCGATTTCTTCAGCCGGCAATACGTTCCGCTCCATTTACCGGGCATACCCGACTGTTCTTGCGCGCTACCCGAATGGAAACTACTCCACCGGTGTTGAAAACAGCAATCCGGTCGTGCTGGGAACCGACCTGGGTGGTACTGTAAACAATCCCACTTCGGTTTTTAACGGGATTCTGAAGGCGAGCTACCATCTGCCTTTTATTGAAGGATTATCCATTGACGGATTTTACTCCGTAGACAAGTCTTTCAATTTTTCAAAAAGCTTCAGTATTCCGTATACATTGTACGGCTACGATGCTGCCAGCGGCGCTTACTCACCCGTGGTGACGGGCGGATCAGCAGGTGCGGCTTCGCTCACCCAGTCGCAGGTGAACATTACCAACATCACTCAGAACCTGCGCCTCAACTATGTCCGGCAATTTGGCGGGCATCATGTGAATGCATTTGCAGCCTACGAGCAGAATAAGCGTAACGAAAGTTCCTTCGGAGCTTCCCGCATCAACTTCCCGACGGCTTCCACGCCGGAACTTTCACAGGGAGGCGCCGCGGCTACCGACAAGAATAACTCCGGCAGCAGCTACAACTTCACGCGAAAAAGCTTTATAGGCCGTATCGCATACGATTTTGAAGAAAAATACCTGGCCGAAGTACAGGCCCGTGTCGACGGTTCGTCGGTGTTCCCGAAAGGCAAGCAGTACGGATTTTTCCCGTCGGTGTCTGTGGGCTACCGGATTTCCCAGGAGGACTGGTTTAAAAACAATGTGAACTTTGTCAATGATCTGAAATTCAGGGCCTCTTATGGTTCGCTGGGGAATGATAACGTAGGACAGTTCCAGTTTTACAACAACTATTCCTTCAACAACCAGTATGTTCTTGGCTCAAATGTGATCACACCGGGCATCGACCTGACCAAGCTGGCCAACCCTGATATTACCTGGGAGGTGGCGAAGAAAATGGACCTGGGTATCAATGCGGTTTTCCTCAAAAATTTCAGCCTTGAATTTATCTACTTCCAACAAAAACGCTCGGATATACTGGCAGCGCGCAATGCATCCATTCCGAATGTATCGGGTATTGTAAACCCTTACGGTTCAGGCGCGCTCGTTCCTGACCAGAACATCGGGAAGGTCAACAGTTCGGGTGTGGAGGCTACTTTGGGCTACAACCATGCAGGAGCATTCCGCTACGGTATCTCAGGGAACATTACGTATGCCAAAAGTAAAATCGTCTTTATTGACGAGGCTCCCGGCCTGCTCGACTACCAGCGCCAGACCGGCGGCCCGCTGTATACCAACCTGCTGTACAATGCAATCGGTATATTCCGCAGCCAGGCCGACCTGGATGCCCACCCTCACCTTCAGGGCGCACAGCTTGGCGACCTGATCTACGAAGATCATAATGGCGACGGGCAGATCACTGCCGACGACCAGACGCGCACACCTTACGGAAACGTGCCGCTGCTTACCTACGGCATGGTGCTCAATGCGGGCTACAAGGCTTTCGATGCATCAGTCGTGTTTTCAGGTCAGGGAATGGTGAGCCAGTACGTGCTGCCGGAGTCGGGCCAGGTAGGGAACTTCTACAGCAGCTGGGCCGATAACCGGTGGAGCCCGACCAATCCCGATGGCAGCTATCCGCGTGTCGATACCCGTGCATCCTCGTCGGTCAATGGCGGGTTGTACAACAGTACTTTCTGGCTGAACAATGCTTCATTCCTTCGTCTGAAAAATGTGGAAATCGGCTACACGCTTCCGAAAGCGGCATTGAGCAAGATCAAGATCGCGTCGCTGCGCATCTATGCCAGTGCGTTCAACCTCTTTACCATCACCAGCGTGAAGGATTATGATCCGGAAGGCAACAGCAACAGCGGACAGTTTTACCCGCAGCAGCGCATCCTGAACCTCGGTCTGAATATTAAGTTTTAATTGAAAATTGAAATATGATCAAGCAAGTAAAAAATATATCGATCACATCCTGCCTGCTGTCGCTGACCCTGCTTTTCAGCGGTTGCAAGGAAAATTTCCTGGATGTAGTACCTACCGACCGGGTTTCCGACGCCTCCATTTTGTCCGACTCGGTACTGTTTGAAGCTTATGTGGTGAACCGCTACATGGGCACCCGGCTCACCGATAAGGAAGCGGAGGGAACATTGCCCGGCTTCGGACGCGGATTTGAGTACGCCATGTGGTCGTCGCTCACGGATGAGTCCATTTACAATAACGACGACAATACCTGGCTGATCCAGCGCGGGCAGATCGCTCCGGAAAATACGGGCATCGCGGGTACCATCTGGGGCAGGAGCTACCGGAGCATTCGCGAGATCAACTATGCGCTGGCCAATCTGGCCCAGGTTCCCATGAGCGAAGGCAGGAGAAACCGCCTGCGTGGCGAACTGCAGTTCCTGCGCGCTTTCCGCTACCACGACCTGGTGCGCAATTACGGCGAGGTGGTACTGGTGGGTGACAAGGTGTATGAGCTCGGCGATGATCTTACCAATATGGAGCTTTTTAACCGTTCCGAGATCAAGGCGGGGATTGAATACATTGCTGCACAGCTGGACGAAGCCGCTGCATTGCTGCCGTCGGATAATGACAATAATGCCTGGAAGCTGGGCCGTGCGACCAAAGGTGCCGCACTGGCATTGAAGTCGAGGACACTGCTGTACGGCGCGAGCCCGCTCTACAATGCAGCGACCTGGCAGCAGGCTTCCGCAGCTGCCAAAGCGGTGATGGATTTGAACAAATACACCCTCTACACCGGTGGCTACGGCAAGTTATTTATCACCAATGATAACCCTGAGATCATTTTCGGGCGCCTGTATGCGCCCGGCGCGCGCCACGTGTGCCTTGAAATCGCCAACGGTCCCAACAGCTACAATGCGTGGGGCGGTAATGTGCCGGTACAAAACCTGGTGGACGACTACGAGATGATGGATGGTACCAGGGTTGATGATGCCAAAACAAGCTACAATCCGCAGAACCCCTATGTAGGCCGTGATCCACGGTTTTACGAAACGATCCTGTACAATGGTGCCACCTACCGGGGCAGTACGATCCAGACTTATACGCCCGGCGGCAAAGACAGCAAGGATGGCCCTTCGAACTGGAATACTTCCAAAACAGGCTACTACCTGCGTAAATTCATGAACGATAACCTGCCGATAGACAATCCGTGGGATGTGGCGGGTACACAAACCTGGATCTACTTCCGCTATGCTGAAATCCTGCTGAACTATGCCGAGGCCCAGAATGAAGCTTCCGGCCCGGATGCATCCGTGTACGCGGCGATCAATGCAGTGCGGCAGCGCCCGGGCGTGATGATGCCGGTGATCCCTGCCGGATTGTCGCAGGCGCAGATGCGCGAGCGTATCCGCAACGAGCGCCGGGTGGAGCTCGCGTTTGAAGAACACCGCTACTACGATGTACGACGCTGGAAAACCGCACCCGTAGTAGAGAATACCCCTGCCTACGGCATCGAGATAGGCAGAAGCGGCAACGCATTTACCTACAAGCAGAAAGAAGCGCTCACCGGAAAATCGTTCAGTGAGAAGCAGTACTGGTTGCCCATTCCGAGATCGGAAATCCAGGCATCCAACAACAAGCTTGAACAAAACCCAGGCTACTAACGGTAGAAACGAAGGTGCGGCGTACTGTATTAAGAACACGGTACGCCGCCTTTTTTTATTTATTATAAAAATTCATAATTCCGATCCTTGAAACCATCCCGTAAACTTTTATCAGCCCTTGTACTGGGGTTCTTTCTGGAATCCTGCATGGGTACCGACCCGGGTGCCTCGGGCGTCCAGGTGAATGCTCAGCCGGTTACCGTCACGCTCACTGCCGGAAAACAATATCAAACCATCAGCCACTTCGGCGGGTCGGATGCATGGGCCTGCCAGTTTGTGGGCACCTGGCCGGACGCAAAGCGCAATGCACTTGCCGATCTGCTTTTCAGCAGGGATACCCTGGCAGGCGGCCAGCCCAAAGGCATTGGCCTGTCGCTGTGGCGCTTCAATATCGGAGCGGGTACGGCTGAACAGGGCGCAGCCAGCGACATCCGCGATGAATGGAGGCGGGCGGAATCTTTCCTGAATGCCGACGGTACTACCTACAACTGGGACAAGCAGGCAGGGCAGGTCTGGTTTTTAGAGGCTGCCCGCAAACGCGGCGTACCCGAGTTCCTGGTTTTCCCAAACAGTCCGCCGGTACAATTTACCATCAACAAAAAAGGCTATGCCCATGCCGGCAAGCCCAACCTGACGGCTGAAAACTTCGGCCTCTATGCCGACTTCCTCGCCAGTGTGATCGCCGGTATTCAGAAAAAAACGGGCGTGACGATCCAGTACATCAGTCCGGTCAATGAGCCGCAGTGGGACTGGAGCGACGCAGGTCAGGAGGGAACACCATTTTACAACAATGAAATCGCCGGCATTGTACGCGCCCTCAGTGCCTCGCTGGTGAAGGCAAAGCTGCCTGCAAAGATTAACATCGCCGAGGCAGGGCAGATCGACTACCTGTACTCGCCTTTTAACAAGCAGGGCAGAGGCAACCAGATCCATGCTTTTTTTGACAAAACATCCCCGGATTACATCGGCAGCCTGCCCAACCTTGCCCAGGCAATATCGGGACATAGCTACTTCACTACATCGCCCTACAACCAGGCTTCGCAGAAGCGCCGTGAACTCGCTGCGGCCGTCGCGAAGGTACCGGGCCTGCAATACTGGATGTCCGAATACTGTATTCTGGGAGATAATGATGGTGAAATCCAGGGCAATGGAAAAGACCTCGGGATAGACGCTGCATTGTACGTGGCGAAAGTGATACACAATGATCTGGTCAATGCCAATGCAAGCGCGTGGCACTGGTGGACTTCCATATCAGCCTACAACTATAAGGACGGGCTTGTTTATATCGATAAAAACAAAACGGACGGAAATTTTGAAGCATCCAAGATGTTGTGGACGCTGGGAAATTACAGCCGCTTTGTGCGTCCGGGTGCTACGCGGATCGATGTGTCCGATCAGCCAGGCCTGCTGATTTCTGCCTATAAAAACGTAAATAACCAGCTGGTGGCCGTAATTGTGAATGAGCAGAAAGAAAAAGCCGCAATCGATCTGAAAGCACAGGATTTTCAATTTTCTAACGTAAAAATTTTTCGAACCTCAGCGCAGGAAGATCTGAAACCGGTTGCTGCTGACAATGAAGAAAATACCATCATAGCCGAAGGGAGAAGCATCACCACCATTGTTGCGGATATTATTCATTAAAGTGTGCAGGTGAGGCCAAATGTCGGGAAGTAGGGTAGTATAAATTCTGTTATACTTGGTTATATTTACAAACAGGCATATACCAATATTAACTATGAAAAAAATACTACAGTTTTCTCCGGCATTTTACCGGCATTATCAATGCGTTTTGGCGCTACTATGCACGCTCGCCATCAGTACAACCCATGCAGCCGAGCTTCCTTTCAGGGATGATTTTGACAGGACGAAATTAGGAGAGGACTGGATTGCCGACGAGAACTGGTCTGTCGTAAGCGGCTCGGCCTACAATCCCAATGATTACGGGTCGCTGCTCACCTCGGGCTCCTTCAATGCCAGCTCCTATGTGATCGAAACTTCGGTAAAAGGCCTGTCGGGTTCGTACTGGCGCGAATTCAGGCTCCTCTTTGGCCAGGCCAGCACTTCCAGCTCCCGCGCCTATGTCCTCAGCTACAGTCCCGATTCGGGCGGGCAGCTCATTCTGGGCCGGTCTACGGACAACGTGTACTATCCCGAGCGCCTGGATGCGGTAAGTATTTTTCCAGCCCTCGAAGATGCCAGGTGGTACAAGTTCAAAATCTCCCGTTATCGCAGCGGCCTGATCCAGGTTTTTCTTGACAAAGGGGATGGATACAGCAAGTTTCCTATCCTGGAAGCCATTGACCAGACCTATTCCCAGCTGGGACATTTCGGCTGGATGGTGTCAACACAGACGGCCGGGCTGGATTTCTTTGTGGGATGGATCGATGCACGGGCACCCCAAAGTGAAAAGCCCGCAGTGCCTGAAAAGCCGGGCGAAGACGATCTTATCACCCAGGTATCTGCTGTAAGCGGGCGTCCGTATCCGGTGGCAAAGCTCCGGAATGGAGCCAAAGTATATTCCGACCGTGACTACCAGGTTACATCTGTGCCTTCCTATATGCAGGGTGCTTCGTTTATACAAACTTCCATGGAAGACAAAAGCCAGACACCCGACGCCTGGCTGACTACTTTTATGAAAAAGCAGGTGATCGTGTACGTTGCGTATGATTCGCGCGCCACGGTGCTGCCCGCATGGTTACAGGGCTGGCACAAAACCGGTGATGTCATCGGTACGAGCGATGCTGCATTGAAATCCCTGGATGTGTACAGCAAGGAAACGGAGTTCTGGGATATATATCCGCGGCCCTTTATCCTGGGCGCAAACCTGGGACTGCCAGCGCAGGGAGCCAAAGCCAATTACCTGGTTGCTGCCGTAGAGCAACCCACCGGCTTAAACCTGGAAGCAGAGGATGCAACTTTATCAGGCGTAGTGAAGGCCAATGATCACAGTTTCTACACAGGGAGCGGCTTTGCCGATTTTATCAATAAAAACAACGACTACATTGAATGGAACGTGCAGATAGGCTCCCCGGGAACGTACAGTGTAGGCTTCAAGTTTGCAAATGCCAGCACGCCGCGCACGCTTGCATTGTCCGTGGACGGTGTGCCTTCGGGCAACCTCACCTTTATTACCCTGACCAGCTGGGATAGCTGGGCATTCTACTCGGCCACGCGAATTTTCCTTAAACCGGGCACGCACAAGATCCGTGTCGCGGCAAATGGTACCAGCGGTCCGAATATCGATTACCTGAGTCTAAGCTTTTTCTCGGCGGATCCGGCGGATGCCTACAAGGGTGCACTTGCCCGGATTGCCGGTCCTGAATTCATCCCGGCAGTACGGCAGGAGGAGGCCGCGATGGCTTACCCCAATCCTTTCCAGCAGCAGACAACCATTTCCTACCATCTTCCCGAGCCGGGCAAGGTGAAGCTCGCTGTTTACAGCACTGACGGAAAAATGCAGCAGGTGCTGGTAGATGCGGTGCAGGATGCCGGCAGGCACGAGGTGGAGTTCAAGGCAGGTTCGCTGGCTACCGGGCTTTACCTTTACCAGCTTACCCACGGTCAGTCCATCACGGTCGGCAAGGTGCTGAAACATTAAACAGGAAGGCCGGTGCGGTATTTACTGCCGTACCGGCGCATCCGTGCTGAGGCGCATTTCGGTCAGGTGCTTCTTAAATCCTACCTTCTCATAAGCAGCGATGGCCGGTGCATTTTCGGCATATACCTGCAGTCTTACTTCATACAGCCCTTTCGAATAGGCCCATCGTACCAGTTCCGCGATGATCATGCTGTTGATACCCTTGCCGCGATGGGCAGGCTGTACATACATAAATCCCAGGAATGCATATTGCTTAAAGTGGTTGTAGGGCCTGGCAGGCATAATGCGTGCATTGCCTGATCCGATGAGCTCACCATTCAGCTCGGCCACGATCACGGCAGCCTGCTCGTTAGCAATCATGACTTCCAGATTATAGTAGTGGAAATCGCCGCTCACAAAAGTTTCGTCGAAGGGTCTTTCTGCTTCAATGATCCCCTGTTCAAATGCCAGTAAAGCTGGCAGTTCCCCGGCGCGTGCTTCCCGGATAATAATGTCACTCATAGCAGTTTGGTTTTTTGTAAAAATAAAATAATTCACACAGCGCAATGCCGAATAGTAAATAACGCTGCAATCCCGGTAGCTGGCCGCATTGGGCGGCAGCCCGTTTTTATATTTGTGCTTACCTACTCATCTACTTATGAAATTGCTTCTAACCATCATGATCCTGGCTGCGCTTCCCGCACTTGCACAGGATCCCCTGCAGCCGCACGAAGTTACGCGGCAGGCTGTGCCGACAGGCGGCATTCAGGTGCTGAACCAGTTTATTTCAAGTAATCTCCGGATCCCTTTCACCAGTGCGCTCGGCGGGATCAATAGCCGGGTGTACCTCAAAGGTGTGGTGGAGCCCGACGGCAGTATGACCGGCATCGAGGTCACCCGCGGCATTGATCCTCAGTGTGACGAGGAGGCCAAAAGGGTACTGGGTCTTTACAAAGCCTGGACACCCGCCGAACTGAATGGAAAGCCAGCGCGGCAGATCGTACACTTCCCGATTACATTCAGGGAGGATCCCAAAACCAGCTTTGACAGCTCCATGCATGCCATGGTCATTTATCTGGACAATAAATTCCGCCTCACCGACCAGCCTGACAAAGCTGAATTCCGCCGCATTCTATCGGTTAATGAGGATGGATATGTAAACAAGGATGTGCGTTTTGACGAGCGGCGGGGCAACAAATGGAAGCCGCTTTTCACTGTGCCTTTCAGAAAGCAAAGCATGTATTACAAAAACGAGTACGTGCGTACCATCACCGACTCTGTAAAGTCTTACCGCATTTTTGTACAGGATCAAAACCTGGCCAGCTATGCGCCGGAGGCAGTTTTCAGTGAAGACGGCCGCCTGCTCGCATTCACACAGATCGACGAGCATGGAAAAACTTCCCTGCGGAAAGAGTTTGATCTCAATGGCTTGCTGCGCGAAATGCATATCCATGATGATAGTACGGACACCGAAGTGCGCTGGTACTCCAACGGACAGATACGCAGCGTGGTAATACATCCGGCCAACAAGCCCGCAATCAAAGGGACCGACATGTACTCCGATGCCTGGGAGCCCGACGGAACCCAGAACCTGAAAGATGGAAACGGCTACTGGCGCGCCATGGGCCTGGATTATGAGCACAAGCCGCTGCTGGAAGAAGGGCGGATCGTATCGGGGGCAAAAAGCGGAGTCTGGACGGGCAAGCGGCCGGATAGTACCCTGCATTACAGGGAATTTTACCATAATGGCATGCTTGAAAAAGGCGTATCCTACTACGGCACCGACTCGGTTACCTATTCAAACCCCGTAAAGCAACCCGAGTTCAAGGGCGGGATTAATGCATTTTACAGGTATCTCGCTCAAAATATCCGCTATCCCGGCGAGGCTGCCCGGCGGGGTGCTGTGGGGAAGGTCATGCTTACTTTCGTGGTTTGCGAGGATGGTACCATGTGCGATTACAAAGTGCTGAACAGCATTGGTTTCGGGCTGGACGAAGAGGCACTCCGGGTGGTCAAAGGAATGAACGGAATGTGGAATCCGGGAGAGATGCGCGGGAAAACGGTGCGGGTGCAGTATAACCTTCCGATTAATTTTCAGTTGAATTAGCAAGCACAGAGCGGTGGTGCATTAGAAACAAATGTTTAACTGACAATCAGTTTCTTATTACTATTTCATGCATGCAATGATGGAAAATAAAAAAAATAATTTGCAGGCAGGGTACATGGTGTGGCATACATTTTGTCTAAGGCGTGGCTTTTCACAAACTAAAAAGCAACGTCTATGTTTTACCACGATGGAAAACTCCAGTACCATGTAAGGGTTGACAAGCCCAATCCGCAATTTGCAAAACTTCTTCAGCAGGCGATCGGCGGGATAGAAGGTGAAATGAGAGTTTGTCTGCAGTACCTGTTCCAGGCCTGGAATTCCCGGGGTCCGCAGAAATACCGCGACATGCTCCTCGAAACCGGAACCGAGGAAATTGCGCATATCGAAATGCTTGCCACAGCCGTTTGTCTGAATCTCGAAGGTTCATCAACTGCGGTAAAAGATGAAATGGTTGCTTCCAATCCCATGGTTGAAGCTGTTATGGGCGGTCGCGATCCGCGCCATATCCTGTCTGCCGGACTGGGTGCCATGGCCGCCGATGCGAATGGCGTACCTTTCAACGGATCGTGGGTGGTGAGCAGCGGCAACATTGCAGCCGATATGCATGCCAACGTGATGGCCGAAACCACCGGCCGGGTACTTGCTACCAGACTGTACGAAATGACGGATGATGCGGGTATGAAGGATATGCTGGCATTTCTGATTGCCCGTGACACCATGCACCAGAACCAGTGGATGGCCGTACTCGAAGAGCTGGGCGTAAACCAGACCTACCCGATACCAAACAGTTTCCCTGAAAGTCTGCAGAACCAGGATGTGGCCTACAAGTTTGTTACGACCCGTGTGGATGGTGACTCCATGGCCCGTGGGCGCTGGACGGAAGGTACTTCCATTGATGGAAAAGGCATTTTTACGGTTGAACCCGGTGTGCCTGTGGGCGGCGTACCCAAGTTGTCACCTGCCGATAAGGAGGTACACGGACAAGTTGAGCAGGGTGTAAGGCCGGACGATGGCTTCATCGATAAGGTAAAGGACTTCATTACAAGCTAGGGATGTGCATTGCTTAGAGTAAGTTCTTGAAAAAGCCCGTTCTGCATCAGGGAGAACGGGCTTTTTCATGGGTAAAGTTGATGCAAACATCTCAAAATTCGGACGTATTGCTTTTTTGTTTCGTTATTAAAACTTTACTTTGTCTATAAGTTTAATAGGATACTCTGTTAACCACCAGCAGAACCTTTTTTTACACGTTATTCTCTGAGCATTCCGGGGTACGCTCCGGAATGTGGGATGATTGCTAAACAAAGTGGTTAACAAATGAAGTTTTCTACACTCCTTGTGCTTGCCCTTGCGGGTACCTCCGCATTTGCCCAAAAGAAATCACCTGCCGACACCCGGCCCAACATCATTCTCGTCATGGTGGATGACCTCGGTTATTCCGATCTTGGCGCTTACGGCTCCGAAGTCAGGACACCGAACATTGACCAGCTGGCAGGTGAAGGCATTCGTTTCCGCGAGTTTTATAATAATTCCATTTGTGCACCTACACGTGCATCGCTGATCACCGGTCAGTACCCGCACAAAGCCGGGGTGGGGTATTTCAATGTTAACCTCGGCCTGCCTGCCTACCAGGGATACCTGAACAAAGAGTCACTCACATTCGGAGAAGTACTTCAGAATGCGGGTTACAGCACGATTCTGAGTGGTAAGTGGCATGTGGGAAATGACAGTCTTGCCTGGCCCAACCAGCGCGGCTTCGACCATTTTTACGGATTTATCAATGGTGCCAGCAATTACTATGATCTTGGTAAATACGGAAAAGGTCCCAAGGTGGAGCTTGTGGAAGACAACCGCCGCATAAACCTGCCCGCTGATAAATACCTGACCGATGAGATCACCGACCACGCCATTTCCTACCTCGAAGAGCAAAGCAAAACACCGAAACCTTTCTTCCTGTACCTGGCCTACAATGCACCTCACTGGCCTTTGCAGGCACCGGAGGAGGATATTGCCAGATACAAAGGCCGGTACAGCATTGGCTGGGACTCGCTCCGCCAGGAACGTCTCTCCCGGCAAAAGGCCATCGGCATAGCCGACCCCCGCCAGTCACTCGCCCAGCGTGATGCAGATGTGGTGCCCTGGGACAATGTGCCCTACGACGAAAAACTGCTCTGGGAGCGGAAAATGGAGATTTATGCAGCAATGATCGATCGGGTTGATCAGAACATCGGCAAGCTCCGCGAAAAGCTGAAAGCATTGAAAAAGGATGATAATACAATGATTATCCTGATTTCAGACAATGGTGCACAGGGCGGCTATGCAGGCTTGTCGCCCCGGCGGCCGCAACGCAATACCGGTCCGGCAGGTACCGCAGGCTCCTACGTGTACCAGGACCAGCCGTGGGCGTACGTCTCCAACACGCCGCACGCCAGCTATAAGAACAATATGCACGAGGGGGGGATCAGTGCTCCGTTTATTGCCTGGTTTCCAAAGCAGATCAAAGGCGGTACCATCACCAAAGGTACAGGCCACCTGATTGACCTTGCACCAACTTTCTATGATCTGGCCAAAGCTACCTATCCTGTAACCTATAAGGGTGTCAAAACAAATGCATTACCTGGAAAAAGCCTGGTGCCTGTGCTTACCGGTAAAAGTGCCGAAGTGGACCGGGCCGGCGAACCGATCTGCTGGGAACGCGCCGGTAACCGGGCGGTGCGCAAGGGCAAATGGAAGATTGTATCCACTTTTCCGGCCTATAAATGGGAGCTGTACGACCTGGAAACGGATCGGGGCGAGACCGCCGATCTGGCTGCAAGCCGCACCGAAATCGTCAATGAACTTTCCTCCGACTATGCCAAATGGGCCGAGCGCACCGGGGTAGTGGATTATGACAAGATAAAGCCTGCTACTCCGCTCGGTGGAGTAGTTGCACAGCCCAACCGCAGGCCGCCTACTTTTTAAGAAGTTATTGAGGCACCAGCGACCGACTCCGGAATACACAAATCCATTTCAAACGATTAACCAACCAGAAAATGAAAATGTTTAGATCCTTTATTGCATTGTTGTTTACTGCCGCGATGGTGACGGGAGTGTCTGCACAAACGAAAAAACGGGAGCTGCTGTCCTTCGCCGACTTTGAGGCAAAACTGAAATCGGCAGGTAAGAACGCACAGATCCTGGATGCCCGCCTGCCTGAGGAGTACGTTCAGAACCATTTGGAAGGTGCCGTCAGTTTCAGCGTGGCCGATGCGGCTGATTTTGAAAAACAGACTGCAAAGCTCAGCAAAGACAAACCCACCTTTATTTACTCCATCGGAAATGGCAGGAGCGGCGTCCTTGCGGAACAGCTGCGTGAGGCCGGTTTCAGGGACGTGACCGAAGTGCCCGGCGGACTCAGCAAGTGGATCGGGCTGGGCCGGCCGGTGATCTCGACAACCGGCAAGGGATTGTCGCTGGACGAATATCAGGCTTCACTCAAAAGTGACAAGCTGGTGCTGGTAGATTTTGGTTCACGCTATTGCCCGGGCTGCAAAAAACTCGATCCCGTCATCGACAGCATCAAAACCGAGCAGGCATCCCAGGTTAAGGTCATCAAAATTGAAGCTTACGAAAACAAAAGCCTCGTGAAAGAGCTGGGCGTGGTAGGCCTGCCTACTTTGGTTTTGTATAAAAACAATGAAATCGTCTGGCAGAAAAAGGGAGGCGCCACGAAAGCGGAGATTGAGACTGCGCTCAGCAGTCAGGCTTTCCAGCTTGTGAAAAAATAATAGAGGATTACTGAAAAAGATCGGGGCCGGTACGCCGGCCCCGATCTTTTTTTGCCCTAACCAGCCTGAAAAGACAGGCCGCACTCTCTATACCCGCAGTACTCCCCGAAACCCACGGGCCGCGTAGTACGAATCAGCGCCATTGTGGTAGATGAACACCCGGTTGAAACGCCGGTCGCCGAAGATCGCGCCGCCGAGCTTGCGGGTATCTGCCGGTGTTTTAAGCCAACTCGACGTTTTGGTGTCAAAGCTGCCGAGCTGCTGCAACTGCTGGTACTGTTCCTCGGTCAGCAGTTCAATGCCCATTTCGGCAGCCCGGTTCACGGCGCTGTCGGCGGGCTTGTTGGCCTTCCGTGCTTCCAGCGCCTCATGATCGTAGCAAAAGCTTCTCCGGTCTTTAGGACTTTCCGCAGCACAGTCGAAAAAAATGTATTCATCCGTCGCTTTGTCATAGCCCACCACGTCGGGCTCGCCACCGGTTTCTTCCATTTCGTCCAGTGACCATAATTTTTCAGGGTCGGCTTCCAGCTTCGCCTGCACAGCGTCCCAGCTGAGTGCCTGGTGGCGGTTTTTGTTTTTTTCAAAACGGGCTTTCAACGTGTTCAGCAACGCTTCGCGCCGGTCTGGCGGCAGTGCTCTTGGTGGTTTACTCATATGGCTCACAGTGTTATTGGGATACTAGTTATCGGATGTGCCCGCCGCCTGTCTGCGTACCATTTCATTGATCCAGATCGGTGCAAAAGGCGAAGTACAGCCTTTGGAAACAGGGTAGTTGCGGTAAATTCCCATTGCCTCACCCAGCGCCAGCGCACGCTCCCGGTACTCCGGATGGTGAATGCCGATTTGCGCCAGGGCTGAGTTCATGGTCCATTGTACTTCCGGATCGGCTGCCGGCATCTCAGCTGCGATCCTTTCGAGCAGGGCCGGTATATCCAGTCCGCCAGGATTTCTGGCAATCCTTCCGCTGGTAAGGCTCCATCCCGCCCGCAGGCACATGGGATGGTCGGACGACATCCATTCGTTTCGCATGATCTCATGATCGGGATAATCCTTAATCACATGGCTATAAAGCCTATCGGTAACCTGCGAGTATCTTTCAGATTTTACAATGGCATTGAGCTCCTCGTGTGACAGTTTTTCGGGCTGGATGATCAACGTAGCCAGGAGGCGGGCGTCTATGTTTCCGGTGTTCCAGAGTTCGAGCGCCAGGGCATGGTTGGTTTTTATCTTTTTTGCCAGTGCGCGTATGTCACCCATTTTCAAACCATACTGATTATCGTGTGCGCCGTGTTTACGGTTAAATTCACGCATTTTGTCGGTACCCAGCTTTTCGAGCTGTGTGAGTGTCTCCTGCAGCGTTATACTCATACATTCAAATGGTTTGATTTGACGAATAAAAGCAATCAGATAAACCGGAAGCTGCACCGCATTTACTCTTTTTTATACATAGACTGGCAAGCTGCTAAACAATCCGGTTAACGTTTCCCAGCTGACTACCTGTATTTACCTGCCACTTCTTGCAACCGGTTGTGCGCCATATTAATACCCTGTGCAAAAGGCAGCTTTAACATATTGTTCCGGTGGGCGACAGATTTAAAAACCATTTGCATCACCAAGCGGCTTGTGTCGGGAGTAAGGCTTTCAAATTCGAGAAATTCGAGCTGCACCGGAAAGGGTGTGTTCTCCATTTCAAAGGTCCGCGTGATTTTCTTGCCCGGCACAAATTCATGAATCGTTCCGTTAGCACGAAATACTACATTCCCGGCAGGATCGGAGGTTTCAAACCGGTAGCTTCCATGTGGCTTGCTGTCAAGTTTCAGCACTTTTGTTCCCATCCATTGGGCAACAATGTCCGGGTCGGTATAAGCCTTGAAAAGGAGTTCCAGTGGTAATTCAAAATCCCTGGTGACCACAATTTCCTGTTTGCCCGCCTCGGCATTAACACGCGTTTTCCGCTCCATCAGACGTTTATTTTTCCGGTTTGTAATGCTTCATCATGCTTTCAAGCTTGTTGAATCTCTCATCCCACATGTCCCGGAACGGTTCTATGAAGTCGGCTATTTCCTTCATTTTCTGAGCATTGAAATGATAGTAGATCTCGCGTCCGTGCTGCACCTGCGCGAGCAGCTCACAGGCGGTCAGTATCTGCAAATGCTTGGAAACTGTCGGCCTCGCCGTGTTGAAATTGGCCGCGATCGCTCCGGCCGTCATCGATTGGGAAGCTACCAGTACGAGTATCGCCCGCCTGGTAGGATCAGCGATCGCCTGGAATACGTCACGTCTCAGATTCATTGTGTAGCCATTTAACTTCAAATATATGTGTAGTCAATCAGCTACGCAAATGTTACCTGAGAAAAAATATGACTTTATGCCGGCAGTTGCAGGAAGGAACCGGGAGCTAGCAATGCAGCTGGTTTTCCGGATAAGCCATGTAATAGGCAAGAACAATTTTCCCGATCTCCGATTTCTTGTTGATAGGACGGCCAAACCGATCGCGAAACAGGAAGAGCCGGTTTAGCTGCTCGTCCAGCAGGTAATAAAGCGCGCCTTTGGAAAGCTGGTAGACTGAAAAAGGGACTTGATGGCCGGGGAATGTTTCGATGATACGGTTGTAAATACCAATGCGAAAATTCGGGACTTCCCGAAAGTAATCGTAGTGCCTTGTATGCATGTTTCAGTGGAGGAGCGATTGTAGAACTTATACTAGTGCAATAGGTATGTAATTTAGTTCTTTCGGTAAAAAGTATCGATTGTAAATCATTTCTGATTTGATAAAAAGCTAATAATGAGGTGCTTAATATGAATGTGATTTATTTAACGGTTTTGTAGTAGTTCCGTCATTCCAGCCTGTTTTCGGGGGTTATGATCTTGAAACTGTACAATTCGGGAAAATGATGGCACAATCTTTATATAATCATAAACCTCTTTGCGCACCGGTCTTCCGCAAGAGTCGCATCTTTTTCATCTCAAAGCATCTATCTATGAGGTATTCTACACTGCTGTTTTCCTGTACACTCGCATTACTGATGTCTGCCGGCATCGTGTACGGACAAGCCCGAACCATTACCGGCCTCGTACGTGCTGCTACCGGCGAAACCCTGCCGGGTGCAACCATCCTGGTAACAGGCACCACCAATGCCACGATTTCCGATGCTGACGGAAAATTCTCGCTTTCCGCCGCTACAGGCCAGGTTCTACGCATTTCCTTTATTGGCTACCTGACCGCCGAAGTACCCGTAACAGAACAGGATGCCTACACCATCCAGCTCGAAGAAGACGCCCAGAAGCTCGAAGAATTCGTGGTGATCGGGTATCAGTCGGTCCGGCGTACGGACCTCACCGGCGCTACGGGCATCATTGACGCTCAGAATACCAGCAAACGCATTGCCCGCTCCGTACCCGAGGCTTTGCAGGGCATGACGCCCGGCGTATCCGTCCGGAACGGCGGGGCACCGGGGCAGGAGGCGGTGGTCAACATCCGGGGTCTCAGCACGCTTTTCGGCAATGCCAATCCCCTGTACGTGATCGACGGCATGTTTGCAGACGCTAATACCACGGTCAATCCCAATGATGTGGAAACGATCCAGGTACTTAAAGATGCTTCCGCCGCAGCCATTTACGGATCGAGGGCTGCTAACGGGGTGATCATCATTACGACCAAAAAAGGAAAGGAAGGTGCCCTGAAAGTGGATGCTTCGGCCCGGTTTGGCCTGTCGTCCATTCCGAAAAGGTGGGATATGATGAATGCTGCCGAGTACGTAGCCACCAACACCCGCGCCTACCAGGCCGCCGGATATGCATTGCAGCCCGGAGTGGCCGGCTATAACGGGACGGTAAACACCAACTGGGCCGATGAGCTGCTGCATACAGGTTCCATCCAGGATTATAATGTGAGCCTCTCAGGCGGTGGCAAGGACAGCAAGTACCTTATTTCAGGCTCATATTTTGCTGACGAAGGTGTACTCAAATTCCGCGATTTTCAGCGCGGCTCACTCCGGATCAACACCGAAGCCACACGCAGCAAATTCACTTTCGGCGAAAACCTGATGGTATCAAGCACTGAGCGAAATACGCCTTTTCAGGGTGGCTTCGCGGAAGGAAATGCCTGGTACGACATGTGGACCAGCCTGCCGATCATCCCGGTGAGCAGTCCCGACCTCGTGAGTACTGCCAATCCGGGCGGGTGGGGTTACGGCTCGTTCAATGCACGTTCTTTTTCACGGAACCAGGTGGCGATCAATGACATTACCAAATCCACCTTCAACTTCTTCAAAATACTCGGCAATGCCTTTGTTGATTTCAAGATCCTGAAAAACCTGAGTTACCGCTTTAATGCAGGGCTTGAAACCAGCTTTGACAAAACCAATGATATTCGCAAGGAAGGCCTCTGGTACTGGAACCAGTCGCCGGAGTTCAGCAGCGTGGGGCAAACCCGGGCGCAGTACCTGAGCTACCTTTTCGAGCATACCCTGAATTTTAATTTTACATTTAACAAACATAACCTGAATGGTGTGGTGGGCTATACCCAGCAAACCATCCGCACTGACGACCTGGGTGGCCGCAGGTTGCAGCTCGGGGTGTATGGCGGTGATTATTTTACGACCATCAATTCGGCGAGCGGCGGCATGACATCCAGTGGTACCCGTGCACAGACCCTCATCAATTCCGCCCTGGGCAGGCTCAATTACAATTTTGCTGAAAAATATTACCTCACGCTGACCTTCCGGGCTGATAAGGATTCCCGTTTTTCACCTGGTCACCGTACCGGCTACTTCCCCTCCGCTGCGGCTTCGTGGAAGATCAGTAACGAGGAATTTTTTAAATCGAGCGTGATCAACGAGCTGAAACTGCGCGGCTCCTATGGGGTGCTGGGATCCGCTAACCTGAGCAACTATCAGTTTACCGGCTTCCTCAACCAGGCACCGCGGGCGGTATTTGGCGCAGGACAAACCGAGTTTCCGGGCGCCACCCAGGCACGGCTTGTGTATGAGGACCTGAAATGGGAGCAAAAGGCTACGGCCAACATCGGTGCTGACGTCACTTTATTTAACAACAAGCTGGCGATCACGGTCGATGCATTCCGGTCGGTGGCTAAGGATGTGCTCCTGTCCCTGCCGCTGCCGCTTTATATCGGCAACCTGCAGGGCGACCCGCTGGTTAACATTGGTTCAATCGAAAATAAGGGCATTGAGCTGGAACTGGCCTACCGGCAGAACGCTGGTCCTTTCAGCTGGAGTATTGCACCTAATTTCAGTATCATCCGCAACAAAGTGCTCGAACTCGGCAACCTGGGCATCGACGAAGAAACGGGCGAACCGCGAAACTACATTCAGTCAGGCAATACCCGCTCGCAGGTAGGCCGCTCCATCGGGGAGTACTACCTTCTCCAGACCGACGGCTTGTTCCAGAATGATGAAGAGGTACAGGCTCATCGTGCCCAGGCATCCTATGCCAAGCCGGGCGACATCCGGTACGTCAACCGCGTAGACCAGGGAACTACCGACGACATCAACGACCGCGACCGGAATTTTGCGGGCAGTCCCTGGCCTAAGCTTACCTCCGGGCTGATCCTTAACGGAACGTGGTCAGGCCTGTCGCTGAACATCCAGTTTTACGGTGCATTTGGTCAGAAGTTGTATAACGATGTACGCCGTGAGATCGACGGACTGGGCTACTCCAACTATCGCCGCGGCATCAATCCCTGGACTCCTGAAAATACGGGTACGGACTTCCCGCGCCTCGGTGTATCCTATGCGACGGGTGCAGCTGGTGACCCTGCTACGGCCGATCGCGGTATTGTGTCCAATGTACGCGGGAACACGGATCGCTGGCTGGAAAACGGCTCATACCTGCGCCTGCGCAACGTCGAGCTGTCTTACTCGATCCCCCAGAACGTTACCGGTAAGCTTGCGATCAGCAGCGCCAGGGTGTATGTCAGTGCACAAAACCTGCTGACATTTACCAAATACCAGGGGCTTGATCCGGATGTAGTAGGGGCCAACTTTAACCTTCAGCCCGGGGTAGACCTCGGCGGGTATCCTGCATCACGCATTATTTCCTTCGGCCTTAACCTGGGATTCTGACAAACCGATTTGAACCAAAAGAACCTGATGATGAAAAAGATATATCTGGTTACCACGCTCATCCTGCTGGCGGTTACAGCCTGTAACCGCGATTTCGACCAGCCTAACCCCAACAATCCTACCATCGCCTCATTCTGGAAATCGCAGACAGATGCGGTAAAGGGGATTAATGCGGTGTACAGTACCTTTCACCGGACGGCGACGCTGTACTCGCGGTTTTTATTTTATCATGGCATGCTGCGCTCCGATGAGGGCTATGGCTCGGGTGGGGACATTACACTTAACAATGTAATGAGCTTCAACCAGACAAACTTCAACGAAGGCCTGACTGCGGGTACCTGGCAAAACCTGTACATTGGTGTGTTCAGGGCCAATCAGGTACTCGCCTATGTGCCCGCCATTCCTATGGATGAAGCCCTGAAAAGCCGGATCATCGGGGAGGCGAAGTTTCTGCGGGGATTGTTCTATTTTAACCTTACCCTGTACTTCGGCCGTCCGCCGCTCGTGCTGGAACCATCCGAACCTACGGACAGACCCTCCAACGCGACCAACGAGGAAGCCTGGGTGCAGGTACAAAAGGACCTGGCCGAAGCAGCCGTGGCTTTGCCGGTGAGCTACACAGGCGACGATGTGGGCCGGGCTACGCGTGGTGCTGCCTATGCATTGCTGGGCAAAGCCTACCTGCAGCAGAGCAGGTACCAGGATGCAGCCAATGGGCTGGCCTGGTTTGTGACCGGGGAGGGTAAAGGCGTGTACAGCCTGCGGGCTGATTATCAGGAAAATTTTACAGCATCCACGGAAAATAACAGCGAGTCCGTTTTCGAAATCCAGTTCCGGTTTAATCCGAATGAAAATACCGACGATGACGTGGACGAAACGCGTATTAACAATACTGGCACCTCCATTGCACAGTTCTATGGACCGAGAGGAGTCGGTTTTTCCGATGGTGCAGCGCGGCGATGGCTGGTAGGGGAATTTGAAAAAGAAAAAACCGCACTCGGCACGCGCGATCCCAGGCTGCCGGTTACGCTGCTCTTTGACTCTACCGATGTACGCGGACCGCAGTTCACCATGGTGTATGGTCAGACCTTTGCTTCCCGCTACGGCACTGCAACCGGTGAAAGCAGTACAGTTTGGTTTCGCAAGCAGCTCAATGACAATGAGCCGGGCAGGACATCAGAAGGTTTTCGCTCCCCTAATAACCACCGCTTGCTCAGGTATGCCGACGTACTGCTGATGTATGCGGAGGCACTTAATGGTATTGGCCAGACTGCCCAGGCTTATCCGTATGTGGACATGGTGCGGGCGCGCGCAGGCTTGCGGCCGCTCTCGCAGGTGAAGCCCGGAATGACCCAGGCGCAGTTCCTGGCGCAGATCAAGCACGAGCGCATTACGGAGCTGACAGGGGAAGGATGGCGCTTCGCGGACCTGCAAAGATGGGGAGACCTGGGACCTGAGCTGGCGGTACGCGACCCTGAGTTTACCAATTTCCGGAAAGGCAGGGACGAATGGTACCCTATACCGCAATCCGACATCGATCTGAATCCGAACCTGACCCAGAATCCCAACTATTGACACAAGCCTGCCCGGGCAATGGCCGAAGACAGAGCCAGCTCCATGTACAGCATAGTAGGGGAGTACACCCGCAACCTTGTTTTCCGTCATTTTGTGCCGCTAGTCCTAAATAGCATGTTGCAGGTGGCACGTATTTTTTGAACCACGCCCGCATTATTGATGGCGGCAGGCATCCGGGGCTTCTTGCAGCGGAAGCCTGCCGCCATTTACTGTTTGCCTTCGGACCTGATGTATTCCCTGACCCGGATCTGGCCGGTTGTAGACTGCTGCCTGCTGCAGGAGCGCGGATGCAGCCTGCATAAAGGCAGTATTAATCATTGAACCAGCATGGAAAACCGGAACATCATTGTCATTGGAGCATCCGCAGGAGGAATTAGTGCATTAAAACAGCTTTGCAGCAGCCTGCCGGCTGATCTGAATGCGTCGGTTTTCATTGTCTGGCATATGGCACCTGCAGTCAGGGGCGTGCTCCCGCAAATTCTGAACCAGGTAAGTGCCATACATGCAGCGCACGGCGTGGACGGTGAGCCTATCGTAAGCAACCGGATGTATATAGCGCCCCCCGACCATCACATGCTGATTGAGCAGGGGCGTATCCGGATCAGTCATGGTCCGAAGGAAAACCGCTTCCGGCCGGCAGTAGACCCGCTTTTTCGCTCGGCAGCGTATACCTATGGTAACCGGGTGATCGGGGTGGTGCTGTCGGGTGCGCTTGATGATGGCACTGCGGGTTTATGGACGATCAAGTACAGGGGAGGGCTTACGATAGTTCAGGATCCCATCGATGCAGAGGTATCTTCTATGCCCGATAGTGCGATTCGTCAGGTAACCATCGACCATATTATTCCGGCAGAGCAGATGGGGCCGCTACTGGCAAAGCTGGTACAGGATCCTGCTAATAAGGATACACCGATTGCTATGGAGGAAGATGAGAAAACAAAAGCAGAGCTGGAAATCGCCGGTGCTGATACCGCTTCGGGCACCAGCATATTTCAGTTCGGAGTTCCCAGCACATACGCCTGTCCGGAGTGCCACGGCGTACTCACCATGTTGAAAGATGGAAACATTACCCGTTTCCGGTGTCATACAGGCCATGCGTTTTCGGCTGATGCATTACTCGAAGCTCTCACTGAAAGTATAGAAGACAGTTTGTACAATGCGATCAGGGGAGTGGATGAAAGCGTGATCCTGCTGAACCATCTGGGGGACCATTTTGCGGAAGCCAACCAGCCCAGGGCAGCGGCCGTTTATTTTCAGCGCGCCACAAAGGTGAGCGAGCAGGCTGCAATGGTACGAAAGGCCATTCGCCTGGCAGGGCTGTCCGCCGATGATGAGGAGCCGGATGCTCCGGAGAATCCGAAAATGCCGGTTTAAGAGGTTTTACCTTTTGAAAACGTGTAAATAGATTAGCTTAGCACCGGCATTAACATGTGAATAAGTGAGCAAGAAGAAATCTAAAAAGGAGACGCAGGGCCAGTCGCAGGACGACGCCGTTTTCATTGTCGGCATCGGGGCTTCTGCCGGTGGTGTAGAAGCATTGATGGAGTTTTTTGCGCAGGTACCGGCAGACTCGCGAATGGCTTATGTGGTTATACTGCATTTATTACCTGATTACGACAGCAAACTGGCCGAAATTTTGCGTCCCGTTGCTAAAATCCCTGTGTCACAGGTGCAGGAAAATGTGACCATTGAAGCGAACCACATTTACCTGGTCCCGCCGGATCAGCATTTGCAGGTACAGGGTGACCAGATTGTTGTTTTTCCAAATCTGCGCATAGAAGAAAGGCGTGCGCCGGTTGACATATTCTTCCGTACCCTGGCCGACTCACACGGACCCAGGGCCATTGCAGTTATCCTGTCCGGCACAGGTGCAAACGGATCGATGGGTATCAAGCGGATCAAGGAAAACGGCGGGTCGGTGTTTGTTCAGAATCCCAGGGAAGCCGCGTTCAATGAAATGCCAAGACAGGCGATTTCTACGGAGTTGGTAGATGATATCCTCCCGGTAGGCCAGATTCCTGCGCGGCTTGTGGCCTACCGCGAGAGCATGGGCAAGGTGACGATCCGGATTGAAGCGCAAATGCGGCCCGAGGATCAGCAGCAGGCCTTGCGCGAAATTTTTACCCAGCTTCGCCTTCGTACGGGTCATGATTTTTCCAATTATAAAAGGCCCACGCTCATGCGCCGGCTGGAAAGGCGTATTACTGTCAGGAGCCTGCCCGGCCTGCCCGCATACGCTGCCTTTCTCCGGGAGCATCCTGAAGAAACCCAGGCCCTGCTCAAAGATCTGCTGATATCAGTCACTAATTTTTTTCGGGACGGTAAGGTTTTCGCAGCGCTGGAGAAAGACATCGTTCCGCTGCTGACAAGAAATAAAAATGCCGAAAGTACCATCCGGATCTGGGTGGCCGGCTGTGCAACCGGTGAAGAGGCGTATTCCATTGCCATGCTGCTCGCAGAGAAAACCACCGGCGTGATCGACGCGCCCAAGGTTCAGATCTTTGCTACCGACATTGATGAAGCCGCCATTGCCATAGCCCGTGAGGGCCGGTATACCCTGAACGATGCCGCAGATGTTTCGCCCGAAAGGCTGCGCCGGTTTTTTATGCTGGAAGGAGACGATTACCGCGTAAGGCAGGAAATACGGGAGCTTGTGCTTTTTGCCCAGCATAATGTGCTGAAAGATCCTCCTTTTTCGCGTCTTGACCTGATCAGCTGCCGCAACCTGCTCATCTACCTCAATCAGACTGCGCAGGAGCGGGTCATGGAAACCTTTCACTTTGCCCTCAAACCCGGCGGGCATTTGCTGCTTGGCCTTTCCGAAACGACGGATGGGGCCGGCGACCTTTTCGCAACCCTCAGCCGCGAGCATCATATATACGAAAGCCGGCCAGTGGCAGTAAGGTCGTACCCGGTTCCTGAAAATACGCCGGTGGTTCCGCAGGAGCGAAGGCTTTTGTCCCAGCCGCAGCCACAGGCAGAGCCAAGGTCCTATACCAGCCGCCTGAATTTCGGTGAGCTGCACCAGCAACTGCTTGAACAATATGCGCCGCCTTCCATCATTGTCAATGAGGAGCTTGATATTCTGCACCTGTCGGAGCGGGCCGGGCAATACCTGCAGATTGCAGGAGGAGAACCATCCAAAAGTCTGCTCAAACTGATCCGCCCAGAGCTGCGGCTTGAACTGAGGAGGGCCTTTTACCAGGCCGTGAAGCAAAAAACGAACGTGGAGGCACGCAATCTGAAAGTACGGATTGACGAAAAATTACAGGTTGTCACCTTGCACGTACGTCCTGTGCTGGATGACAATGACCCCTCCAGAAGCAATCCTGCGCGCGGTTTCCTGCTCGTATTATTTGAAATCGTCGGTGAGGCTGCCGGATCCATACAAAGTGTCCTCAGCTCGGAAGAGCCGATAGCGCGTCAGCTGGAAGAAGAACTGATCCGGGTGAAGGCACAGCTCCGGTCCTCGCACGAGCAGCACGAGACGCAGGCTGAGGAACTGAAAGCATCCAATGAGGAGCTTCAGGCGATGAACGAAGAGCTGCGATCGGCCGCGGAAGAGCTGGAAACGAGCAAGGAAGAGCTCCAATCCATCAATGAGGAGCTCACAACCGTGAATCAGGAACTCAAAATCAAGCTGGAAGAGATCTCGATGACGAGCAACAATTTCCAGAACCTGATCAACTCCACGGACCTTGCCACGCTTTTTCTGGACCGCAGCCTGCGGGTACACATGTTTACACCCGCAGCCCGCTCGATCTTCAATCTCATCACATCGGATATCGGACGACCTCTCAGCGACATCACCAACCGCCTGAACTACGAGCACCTGCAGAATGATGCGATTACCGTCCTGAATTCTCTTCAGCCACTTGAACGCGAGGTGCAGACCGTAGACGAGCGCGTTTTTATGATGCGTGTATTGCCCTATCGTACGGCCGAAGACAGGATTAACGGGATCGTACTCACTTTCGTGGACGTTACCCGCCGGAAGAATGCCGAAGAGGCTATGCGCCAGTCGGAAGAACATATGCGGCTGATTTTCGAGAGTGCCAGGGATTATGCCATTGTCACGCTGAACCTGCACCGTCAGGTTTCGGGGTGGAACACAGGTGCCCAGATGATGACGGGCTACCCGGAGGCTGAGATTATGGGACAGTCGGGGGATATACTCTTCACCCCGGAAGACCGCCAGGCCGGTGCACCCGACCGGGAGGAGCAGGTAACCCGTGAGCAGGGACGTGCCGTAAATGAACGCTGGCATCTGCGCAAAGACGGCACCAGGTTCTGGGGTTCCGGTTCGGTATCACCATTGAAAGACAGCGCCGGTAACCTGCGCGGGTTTGTAAAAATCATGCGCGACCTCACCGAGCACCGCTCCGCCGAGGAAGCAAAATCGTTTCTGGCTTCCATTGCGGAGTCCTCCGGAGATGCAATCCTGACCATCAATTTAGCCGGTGTAATTACAAGCTGGAACCGGGCCGCTGAAACACTTTACGGCTATCCTGCGGCTGCTGTCATCGGTAAAGTACTGAATACATTACAGCTCCCTGAAGACCTGGCCAATGCATTACGTTCCACAGATGAAATCAGGCAGTCGCAGCAGGTTGAAGTTTTTGATACACTGCGGGTCGAAAAGAATGGCCGTGACCTGCACCTGGAACTGGTAATATCTCCGGTAAAGGATGCGGCCTCGCGGGTGATCGGCGTGTCGGCCATTGCACGTGATATCACTTCAAGAAAACGGGCCGAGCAGGCTCAGGCTCTGAAACAATTCACCCTTCAGCAGCAGACTGAAGCATTGGCCCGTACCGGCAGCTGGGAATATGACAGGGCAACAGGGCAGTTTGTATGGTCCGAGGGAATGTACCACCTGTTTGGACTGGAGGCCGGTACGCCCGTGCCGGAGGATATTTATGTAGCAAAAACCATTGATGCGGATCAGCATCTGGCCACCCGCCTGATGGAGTGGCTCAGAGGCGGCCGGGAGCCCTACGAAGGAGGTTTACGGATCAATGCCAATAATGACATAAGATATTTGAAAATCAAGGCGATGGTCATGCCTGGTGAAAATGGGGAACCCGGGAAGTTGTTAGGCATCGATTGGGACATTACGGAGCAAACGCTCGCCCAGGAACAGATCCGCCAGAGCGAAGCCCAGTTGCGTACCCTTGTGGAGAATACGCCCGATGGGATCACCCGCTGGGACAAAAACCTCCGTCTCGTATTTGCCAATAGTGCATTTGTAGAAAAAACAGGTCAGAGTCTCGAGGCGCTGCTCGGGAAGACCAACAGTGAAATGGGACAGTCGGATGATATTGCTGTGCCGTATACGGAAAGTCTCCGGAAAACTTTTGAGACCGGTACCGCTCAGGAACATTACAATTCACTGCCTTCCAAAAACGGCCAACTGGATTACTATTCGCGTATGGTGCCCGAGCGCGGGGCCGATAACCTGGTGGAAAGTGTGCTGGCGATCGCCCGTGACATCACCGAGCTGCAAAAAGCGCAGCAGGAGATCCGGTACATTGCCGAGAATCTTCAGGCCGTACTGGACGCATCGCCGGCAAGCATAGGCCTGCTGAAAGTGGTTCGGGACGATCGCGGAGCAATCATTGACTTCAATCTCGCAGTGGGGAACCAGAAGCTGGCAGAGTTTTTTGGACAACCGCTGCCCCAATTGGTCGGGCAGCCGGCTGAGTACTTCAATGCATTGTTGTGGGAGTCGCAAACGCTTGAAATACTTACCCGGGTGTACGCCGCCGATCAGCCGCGGTATAATGAAAAATACCTGAATATCAACGGTCAGGAGCGCTGGCTTGCCGTAGGGGTAAGCCGGCAGGATGATGGGGTAGTGCTTACCGGCATTGACGTAACGGAACTCAGGCAAACACAGGCGCAGCAGCAGTTCTGGCTGGGTGAACTTGAAAAAGCCAGTCAGAGTACCCAGGCTTTGGGTGAGCTTCGCAACGCGCTTAAAGAGCGCGGTGAGCTTTTGCGGGCTGCATCGCATGACCTGAGAGGGCAGGTCGGGGTGATCGCTTCGGCAGCTGAGCTGCTGGGGATGGCAGGGAGTGAGGCGAACAACGGGGTCATGATCCAGATGATCCAGCGCAACATCCGCCAGATGACCAACCTGATGACCAGTCTGCTTGATTATGCAAGACTCGAAGCCGGGCAGGAGGTAATTACGCCGGCACGATTTAATGTGGCTGAGCTGCTGCAGGAGCTTGTGGTAGGTACCAAAGCCGTAGCCGAAGAGCAGAGATTGTGGCTGGAAACAGGCGGACCGGCGATGCTGGAAGTAGAAACGGATGCCATGCAGCTGCGGAGGATTGCCCAGAACCTGCTGCTGAACGCGCTGAAATACACGGATGCCGGAGGTGTTACCATTCACTGGGGCCTTGTGGATGGTGAGCAGGGCTGGTACTTCAGTGTGGCAGACACGGGTCCTGGCCTGGCCGGACATATTGTGGGCAGGCTCAGGGGCGAGGTGCCGGCAACCCATGCAGGTGAAGCAGGGGATACGCCCCGGGTGCCGGGAAGTGAGGGGATCGGACTGGCCATCGTCAAACACCTGTGCACGCTGCTGGGCGGTCAGCTGGTGGTTGAAACGGAACATGGAAAAGGTACCCGGATTGAGGTGAGGTTTTCAGGACCGTTGCCCGGGCCCGAAGGAGATTGAAGACGTCTAATAAAGAATTGAATTATGTTGGAATGTATGATTGATCAGCCATGTGTAGTATACCTCGTTGATGATGAGGCTGATTACCGGTTTCTTGTGCAACAGGTTTTTTCAATTTTCCTGCCGGGTCAGCAAATCCGTTTTTTTGGGAGCGGCCTGGACCTGGTGGCACATCTGGAACTTGCATCCGACCAGAAAAAGGGAACGCCGGAGGTATTGATACTCGATATCGATATGCCCCGTATGAATGGTTTTCAGACGCTGCTGCAGGTAAAAAGGCACCCCGACTGGCAGGGTGTACCCGTAGTGATGATGACCAACCGCGACCAGGCAGAATATGCGCAGGAAAGCTACCGGCTCGGTGCCAGTGCTTTTCTGCTGAAACCCATTAACCTGAATGCAATCAGGGATGTAATGGGCTTTTTGTGCGAACACAAAGGTGACTTTGAGCAGCTCCCCGGATTGATCAGGCGGGGCGCCTGATTATCTATTTATCCTACTAAAAATACTCCCGGGTGCGATGTTGCCCGGCATGTAGACGAGCTGCTCAAATGCGGCACAATGCTTCTTTTTTAAAACCGTCTCGCATTGCTGCTTTATTTAGCATCCGGGCTGCCTGTCCTTTCTGTTTTTGTAAAATCAATGTAGCGGTAAGGCCCAAGCAAGGTGGTTTCAAGCAGTAATTTATACGTACCCCAGGGATAGGCAGCCTCAGTCCGGATCTTCTCTTTTCTTGATTTTCCGGTTGATTTGGCAGGTTTTACAAAGTATTCGGTCAGTACCCGGCCGTCCATTACCCTGGGAACCGGAAGACCGTAAAGTGCGAGTACCGTAGGTGCAATGTCAACGTTGGAAGAAGGAAGATCTCCCTGGAATGCATCTTTGAAATCCGGCCCGTCGGCCATCAGGGCAATGTTGATCTCGTAAGGACTGGAACCGCCATGTCCGGCCACACCGCCCGAGAAATCCGAACCTGCATATCCCTTGTCATTTTTGTAGTCGTTCCAGTTGGGCGCTACCAGGATGTCGCCCGAGCGCACCGGATGATTGTAATGGATGGCGTCAAAGGAGAGCGTGCCGTCCACCCAGCCCTGCAAGCTGTTTTTCTGTTTGGGTTTTGTAAAAACAGCACCAATCCAAGGCGTTTTGTGCAGGACTGCAACAATTTTCCGGATGGTATCTTCCTGGTGGTTTTTGACATAAATGGCGCCCTCGGCAATCACAACATCATCTGAATCCTTGTCTTTTTTCAGCCCCTCCGAAATCAGGAGATCGCTCAGGTTTTGTTTGCCCGTGTGGGTTACGAAACCGTGGTCCGTAGAAATCAGGATATTGTAATGCTCGCGCAGTCCTCTTGCCGATAACGTGTCGAGTATTCTGCCAAACTGCCCATCGACATATTTGATCGCAGACACTGCCTGTTCCGAGCCGATGCCGTACTTGTGCGCCGCACCATCCGGGTCAGAAAACCAGATCGCACTTACCAGGGGACCATCCTCCTGCAGTCCGTACCGGAACAGGGCGTCGGCTACCCACTTGTGTTTGGCATAAATGTCACCATTTCCGGTATTGACCGGGCCGAGCTCAGCCATCACCTGATCGCGGAGGGACGCAGGCAGGATGAGCTCATGGTTAATGATCGCACCGCGGCCCACAGCAGGATTTTGCAGGTAGGCCTGGCCTGTGGTTCCTGAGCTGAAAACCATCATCCGCTCGCCCGCAGCGTCCAGGACTTCGCCCATGGAGACCGCTGTGAGCAGTTTTCCGGATTCCGATTCCTGCACTTTCATCAGGTCCTCGTAAGTAGTGCCCACGGCTTTGGCGGGGTTTACTTTCGGGAAAAACACAGCATTGCCCAGCAGTCCGTGCGTGCCCGGATAGGAGCCGGTACCATAGGAAGAGGAGTTTACCCGCGTTACGGTCGGAAACACGCTGTGATGATTTTTTCCGTAGGAGGCTTTTTGTTTAAAAGCGTACAAATTGGGCATTTGCTCGGGCGTGATGTAGTCTGGACGCAGGCCGTCGAAGAAGACGATGAGGGTCTTGTTTTTTAATTTCAGACTGTTTTGCTGAACCGCTGCCCGGGTATTGCCATAAGTTGGTATAACCGGTTTGATACCCAGCTTTTTAGCTTCCGGCAGAAAGTCGGCAACGTTATTTACCAGTACAAAATCAACCCCTTCTGCATAGAGAGCACCCAGCTCGTCAGGTGTTTTAGCATAAAAGTAGTTGACCTTTACCTGGTTATTTTTCAGCATTTGCATCACCTCTTTTCTGTCTTCGCCGGGTTCATGGCGCAGGAGCTGTATGAAATCGGCATGCATGCCGACGGTGGCCTGCACGTACCGGGGCGTGTCTTTCCGGTAGCTGTTCTCACCATTGCAGATGCGGATGCCCGGCACAGCCCGGCGCGCCGCTCCGGCCGCCTTTTCGGAGCAGGTCAGGAAAGCCTGGTGCAGCCTGCCCGACCTCGCCAGCACTGCGGCGGCTTTCGCGCCCACCGCTTCGTCGCCTTTCAGGTGGCAGTTCAGCCACACATTTTCGGGCATCATTGCAAGGGTTTCTTCAAAAGTCGGCACCTGTGTGCCTTTGAACTGCGGCGATTTTTTAATGCCTGCATCCATGGCCCGCACCTGTGCAAACGTGAGGTTCGAAACCTTGCCGGTACCATCCGTTGTACGGTCCACGGCATCGTCGTGCATGATTACCATCGCGCTGTCTCTGGTCAGCTGAATATCAAACTCGATCATCTGCGCTCCCAGGCGCACTGCCTCCCGGAAGGCGGGCAGCGTATTTTCCGGATGCGTATCCATGCAGCCGCGGTGGGCACACAACCCCCGCACGGGCATTTGAACTTTGGATTGCGCCTCCGCGCTCACGACCATCAGCAGGGTACAATGCAGGTACAGCAGCCAGGTAGTTATTTTGTTTTTATACATCATTTGCATTCTATATTTTTTCAAAAAAGCTTACTTGTCCCACCAGACTTTAATATCACTGTCATCGCCGCCCATGGATGCCACGGCACCCGCCAGGGCTTCAGGGTTGAGCGACTGCAGGTAAGTAGGGTAGGGAACACGATTCGGAAAATTGTTCTCCGCCGGGATGCCTGCACCGCGCGGCAGCACCGGATAGCCCGTCCGCCGCTTTTCAAACCAGGACTGGTAATCCACAAAATAGTAGGCATAGTACTTCTGCAGCATAATTTGTTCAAGTTGCTTGTCGGCGGTTGCGGCTGCATTGAAAATGATACCGGGCTGCTCCGTAAAGCCGGCGGGCAGGGTTACGCCCCACTGGTTCATGGAGGCTGCAATACCGGACTCGTAATGCTTTTGCGGGGTAGCGCCGGTCACATATCCTTTGAGGGCAAGCTCGGCTTTGATGAATTCTACTTCTGCGAGTGTCATCATAACGCCGAGTTGGGGCAGGGTTTTCAGTGCGTCGGAGTAGCTGGAATTGCTGCCTACCGCATATTCCAGACTGGTGGGATAGCCGCTTTCAATGCCTCGATACACGTTTTCGGTGGCCGATTTTACCTGTGTAGCCCATGCTGCCCGCCGCGGATCATTGACCTGGTTCATGTAATCCATAAAGAATCTGGTGTAGTAATTACCGTCGCGCCAGTCGACCTGCCTTGCATTGTAGAAAGGATTGAAAAACGGAAATGTACCCGGATACCGGAAAATCGCTTCGTCTGCATTGGTTGTAAAAATCGGGTATTTTGCCGGATCGGCGAGTATGGCCGTGATCTGCTCTTTTACATTCACCTCGCCCTCGCGCTTTGAAATCCTTAAAAGCAGGCGCAGTCGCAGGGAATTGCAGAACTTTTTCCATTTGAGGATCCCCGGATTTTGTCCGGCCGATAATGCATTGGAGTTGTACAGCATATCTCCTCCGTAAGTCAGCGCTCTCGTCGGATCCAGCAGCGTGTTGGCAGTTTCAAGGTTGCTGAGCAGCTGGATGTAAATGTCTTTCTGCTTGTCAAATGTTGGCTTAAAGTTTCCTTCAATCGCTTTGGTTGCCTGTGAATAAGGCACGTCCCCGTACAAGTCTGTGAGAATGGAGTAACTCCACGTCTTGTAGATTAGCGCAATGGCCTTGTAGTTGTTCTCATTCAGCTGGTCGGCAATGAGGTAAATGTCCTCGATATCATTGAGATACGTATAAAAATTACTCCAAACCCCGCTTCCCGGGTTCACGATATACCGGTGCAGCCCGCCTCCGCCCGCACTGGCCCGGGGTGCGTCCACCTGCATGAGTTCGTGGGTAAAATTCCGGCTTGCATTCACCGTGCTGTTCACGATCTGGTATTGGAGCTGTCCCAGCATCACGCCCGGGGTGATTTCTTTGGGCCGGTTGGGATCGGTGTTCAGCTCCTCAAACCCGTTGGTACACGATACCAGCAGGGTCAGACAAAGGAAAAAAGGAATATATGCTTTTTTAAACATGATCTTTTTCAATTAAAATTTCAAGGTAAGGTTCATTCCCATCGTGCGGGTAGACGGAAACTGGGCCAGCTCCACGCCCGGCGTGAGCGTACCGTTATTCAGGTTGCCGCCCTCGGGATCAAAGCCGGGGAACTTCGTAAAGTTGAACAGGTCGCGGCCAAAAAACGCAAGGCTCGTCTGCCGCAGCCGCAGCCTGGCCGACAGCGCCTGGGGCAGGTTGAACTCCACACGCAGCTCCCTGATTTTCAAGAAAGAAGCGTCAAAAATATTGGTCTCTGCATTCGCGATCTGATAGTAGTTGTCGTAGTAAGAGCTCGCCGGCACACGCACGGTGTTGGGCGTGAATGTTCCGTCCGGCTGTTTTACCACCCCCTGGCCTACAATGCCCTCATCCCGGCCCGGCAGGGTCACTTTGGTCTTGCCCAGGGTATTGTTCTTATGATTGGTTTGTGAAAACATACTTCCGCCTTTCTGTCCATCCAGGAGCAGACTGACGCGCACGTTTCTGATTGTAAATTCATTGGACAAGCTGGCTTTCCAGTCTGCAAATGCATTTCCCCATTTCTTGTTTTCAGGGTCCAGCGCGGCAGGCAGCCCCACCGACGAGTAAATGATCTGTCCGTCCGGAGACCGCTGGAAGCCGCGTCCGTACATATCGCCCATCAGTCCGCCCACGCGGGCCTCAATGCTTACATTGGTATTGTGCGCATAAATAACCTGGTTGGTAATGCCCGACGCCAGCTCGCGCACATAGCTGCGGTTGCTCGACCAGAGCAAAGTAGTGTTCCAGCTGAAATTGCGGCGGGTCATCGGTTTGCCCGTAAGTTTTACCTCCACGCCGCGGCTGTTGATGAGCCCTGCATTGATGAGCGCATTGTTATACCCCGAAACGGGGTCGAGCGGGATGGCGAGAATCTGGTTGCGGCTGTTGTTGTTGTAGTAGGCCACGTCAAGTCCCACCACATTTTTCAGCAGGCGCAGGTCCAGCCCGAACTCGTAGCTCGCCGTAATTTCCGGTTTCAGGTCTGCATTGAAAAGGGTGGAGGAGTTGGTAAAACTGTTGCCGTAAATCCGGTCATAATACCGGGCGGTCTGGTAGGGGCGGGTATCATTCCCGACCTGCGCCCAGGAGGCACGAAGCTTGGCGAACGAAACTGCCTGGGGCAATGCAAACAGTTCATTCAACAAAAAGCTGGAACTCACCGAGGGGTAAAAGAAGGAGTTGTTGCCATAAGGCAGCGTACTCGACCAGTCGTTCCGGCCCGTGATATCAATGAAAATCTTCTCGTCCCATGAAAACTGGGAGGCTGCATATATGCTGTTGATGGCTTTTTTGGTTTTCAAAGGATCGGCTACAGCCTGGTCAAGGCTGTTGGAGATCTGGTAAATGCCGGGTTGCGCAAGCTGGTCGGCATAGATGCCCGCAAAGTCGTACGACTGCCGCATGGCATTCGCTCCACCCGAAGCAGTCACATCGATCAGCCCGGCAATTTTGTCCTTGTAGCTGAGTAAAAAGTCCGTATTGGATTCGTAGGTAAACACATTCTGCTCACGGTACATGCCTCGCGGGTAGCGCGTCATGCTGAAAGGCCGCTGCTGCGAGCGGAACTCGAAAGCCATATCCAGACCGGTGCGTACCAGCAGGTCAAACTTTTTTGAGATTTCATAACTGGCTGATACGTTTCCAATTACCCCGTGTTTGTTAATCTTGTTGAGCATTTCGTACATGCCCAGGTACGGATTGTCGGGTGTGGGATTAAATGGACTGCGCTGCTTCACATTTTCGAGTCCCGGTTCCCAATATGGCTTAAACCATTCCGGTTTGATGTTGGGCGTGGTGCCCAGGATCAGGAAGTACATGAGCGACTGGTTGTTGTACCCGGCCATCGGCAGGTTGTCGCTCTTTTTATTGGCATAATTAACTTTTCCATTGATTTTGAGCCGGTCCGAAACGCGCTGACTTACCGATAATGCTGCATTCAGCCGCTCAAAGCCGGTATTGGGTATGATCCATTTGTTTTTCAAATGTGTGAGTGAGAGGCGTGCCGAGCTGTTTTCACTGCCGCCTTCAATGGACACACTGTTGGAAAAGGTAGTACCCGTCTGGAAAAATCCGGAAATGTAATCCTTGTGGGCGACCCAGGGCGTACGCATCGTTGGCCGGCCATCGGGTGCATCGGGGTTGTACTGGAAGTACGATTGGCCGTTAAACCTGGGTCCCCAGGCACGGCCGGCAGCTACGGTGGTACCCGTATTCGGGCCGTCTTCGCTGTCGAGGTAAGAGTAGTACGCGCTCGTGCGACCCTCGCCGTACTCAAACTGATAGTCGGGATAGCGGTTAATCTGGTCAAAACTGAAATTTGAATTGACGGTTATGCCAATGCCTTTGTCTTTTCTTACGCCCGATTTCGTCGTGATGATGATCGCGCCACCCGCGGCCCGGCTGCCGTACAATGCCGTAGCACCGGGACCTTTCAGCACGGTAACCTTCTCAATATCATCGGGATTGATGTCCGACAGGCTCGACCCATAGTCTACCGGGCTGTCGGCCGACAAATGCGAGTTGAAACCCGTACCCGTGATTCTGCTGCTCACAGGCACGCCGTCGACCACAATGAGCGCCTGGTTGTTATCCAGGTTCAGCGACGACTCACCCCGGAGCGTGATCCTGGCCGAGCCCATAGGTCCCGCGCCCGCGCCCTGGATGTTCAGTCCGGCTACTTTTCCGGAAAGTGTATTGACCCAGTTGTTGGATTTGGCATCTTTTACCGCATTTTCATTGATCGTCTGCGCCGCAAAGCCCAGCGATTTTTCTTCCCGTTTGATCCCCAAAGCAGTCACCACCACTTCATTCAGCATTTTGGTATCTTCCTGCAAAGCAACGTTGATCACCGACTGATTGCCAACTGCCCGCTCCTGCGGAAGAAACCCGATGGCTGAGAAAATAAGGGTGGCATTGGAAGACGGCATAGGGAGGGAATAGTTGCCGCTTTCGTCGGTGGTAGTGCCCGCGCTGCTGCCCTTGATGAGCACATTGACGCCCGGCAGGGCATCGCCGGCTGGTGCGGTAACCTTACCGCGGATGGTGAGAGACTGTGCAGACAGGTGCAGGTGCATAACAAGTCCGCACAGCAAGGCAAAGAATGCCGGCAGTAACCGTACTTTCATAGGAGTTTGTTAAAGGTTAAGTGAGTTTGCCGGAGCGATGGAGCCGGGCATTTTTGTAAAACCTCAAAGGTATCGTCCGCTCTTCGCTGCGATATTAAGGGGCTGTTAACCAATTGTTATGTATTCGGCGGGAATGTTAAAAATGCGGTTCCCTGCTGCTTTCGGATGCAACTTGCCCGTGCAATTATTAAATTGCCCTGCGCACCACATCGCTTCTTACCATGATTCTGCAACCCTGTCCGCCGATCAGCACCATCCCGCTTTTTCCCGAGCTGCACGATCACCTTATCTATCTCCTGGAAGGACTCGACGCCGACCAGTGGCATGCACCGACCGTGCTGAAAGGCTGGAATGTCAAGGATATTGCCTCACACATTGCCGACGGACATTTTCGCCGCATTGCTTTGTACAGAGACCATTATGCAGCACCGGACATACCCCGCATTGATTCCTATCAGTCGCTGGTGAGCTACCTCAATGAGCTCAATCGCGATTGGGTAACTGCCACGCGCAGAGTAAGTCCCGCTACCCTGCTGGACTGGATCAGGCAGGCTGGTCCGGAAGTCTGCAGGCTTTTCCAGGCACTGCCGCCGGATGCGGATGCTGTCTTCCCGGTAGCCTGGGCAGGCCAGGACGTGTCGCCCAACTGGTTCCACATTGCGCGGGAGTACACCGAGCTCTGGCATCACCAGCAGCAGATACGCCTGGCGGTTGGTGAGCCGGAAACATTGATGAGCGTACGTCTTTACCAGCCTTTGATAGACACATTTATGCGCGCACTGCCGCATACGTACAGGTTGGTGGAGGCTGCGGAAGGTACGCTGGTGGTGTTCAGGGTTACGGGGTTGCCGGGTGCCTGGTACCTGCACTACCATGCCGGCCGCTGGCAGCTGGCCGCAGGCAGTGAGCAGCTGCTGCCCGCGGCGGAAGTGGAGCTGGACGGTCCGGCTGCCTGGCGCATCTTCACAAAAGGCATCCCTGCCTTGGAAGCGGCTTCCCTCGTCACCATCCGCGGCAATGCAGCATTGGGCGAGCCGGTGCTCAGTATGTGCTCGGTGATGGCATGAGGTACACTTTCCAGTACAGGGAGTGTGCTTGACACGCAAATAATTTTGTATAGTTTTAAGAAAATAATGTATTCATTTTTATTAACTGTTTAACCCATTAAAACCATGATGAAAGCAAAGTACTTTCTGATGATGCTCGTAGTGCTGGGAATCTGCTCATTTACAGCAGCCAAGAAATTCACCGCCGATGGTATCGCCGGCTTGTGGAACTACAGGATCTCCGATGTTCCGCCCGAGTATGAAACCGGCTTTTTTACATTCGAGGAAAAAGACAGCAAGACAGTAGGGTATATGGGCGCTGAAAAAAGAGAAATGAAGGATCTGGTGGTAGCTCAGGGTAAAGTAACGTTCGCCATGGATTTCGACGGCGGAGTGATCAAATATAATCTTACCCAAACCGGCGATACCCTCGCCGGAATCGTCGCTACTCAGTACGGCGATTTCCCGATCAAGGCAATCAGGGATACAAAGAAGTAAGTTTTTATAAAAACAAAAAGAGAGCGGACTGGCTGCCAGTCCGCTCTCTTTTTGTTCCACCCTAATGTACCTGCACCTTTACACTTACCGCCACTATCTCTGCTGCTGCCCGCGCTGACGAATCCTCCGGCGCAACTTTCTTTTATTTGCATCATTGTTGCATTTGTCATTACCAAAACTATCTTTGCATCATTGTTGCATTTAAAAAACTGATTGATGAAAAACTTTTTATCCAACATCACATCACTGGCCTTTGCGGCCCTGGTACTTGTTGCCTGCGAGACGAACAAGGAGGAAGAAGTAAAGCCGGAAGATGCCCGGGAGTACCGTTTTATCCGGGTCATGGTCAATGATGAAACTGCGCGTACCCTTTCACTGGTTGACCCTGTAAAGCTGACAGTCGAGACGTTTGAGGCGGGTGCTCCCAAGGCTGCCTTGTACCGGACCGAGGCAGGGCGGTTTGGGGCTCTCGTGCATGGTACCAGTAACTTCGTGCAGTTTTTTGATTCAGGATTGGAGGGGCATGGTGACCATGTGGACGTAGCCGGCACCCCCAAATGGGCTGCGCTTACCGGAACGGGGAACCGGCCCACGCACTTCAAAAGCAAGAGCGATGAAGTGATCACGTTCAATGACGGCGATGGTACCCTCAGCGTGGCGCGTGAGGCAGATTTTCACACTGCGAACGCAAAAATGGAGGTGATCAGCTTTGGGGGAGTGCCGCATCATGGTGCGATGACAAGGTTCAATAATGGTACTTATGCCGTCACCGAGAAGGACGGGAGTGTTCCCGGTACCCTCCCGGAGCGTGTGAGGGTGATCGACAGGTCGGGCAGGACGCTCTTTGCATCTACTATCCAAACTGCGGGCATTCACGGCAATGCCAGCGACGGCAATCTATCCTTATTTGGTTCTGCGAGCGGTATATTGGTGGTAGACCAAAGCGGCAGGCAGCGTCTGATCGCCTATCCGGCTGATTTCGGTGATGCGTGGTTTGGTTCTGTTCTGGAAGCCGGAGGTGCCGGCAAATTCATTGGCTTTACGGCTGCGAAGGGTGCCTACCTCATTGATCCTGGCGCCAATACCATCACACCCATCCATGCCGGCGCTGATGTGATGCAGGCAAAGGTCGATTACGCCGGAAACCAACTGATTGTGTTAACGCACAGCGGGGAAGTGCATATTTATGATCTGAAAACAAATGGCGCACCGAAGCGCGGATCCGTATTGCCGGCTACTGCCAGCGAGGAAACTCAAAAGCCCCAGCTGGAAGCTACGTCGCGTTTTCTGTACATTACCCAGCCGAAAACCGGTGAGCTGCTGGTAGTGGATATCAATGATTTTTCCAGAAAAAGGCGCGTGAAAGTCTCCTCGCAGCCATACCGCCTGGCGATCCTCGGACAGGAATCTGACGCCGGCCACTAGTACCAGTTATAATGTGCGATAATCAGTGTAAGTGGTCGGAGCATGATTTTTTCCGTATTCCTGTGCCCGAAGTTCAATCCCGGCTTTGCGGCTTACGCTGAATGCATGTTTCCTATTGCTTACCATCCTATTTATAAGTACCCGGTGCCCGCGGAGCATCGTTTTCCCATGGACAAGTACGAGCTGCTTCCTTTGCAGCTACTGCGCGAGGGCGTCGCCACGGAGGCGGATTTTTTTGCGCCCGGGCCGGTGGATATGCAGGCCGTATATGCGGTGCACGATCGCGACTATGCCGATAGGTTTGTGGCCGGTATGCTGACGCGCCAGGAAATACGCCGCATTGGTTTTGAACAAACACCCGTGCTGGCAGAGCGGGAGCTGCGTATCACCAACGGTACCGTACAGGGCGCATTGCTGGCACTGGAAACAGGCATTGCATTTAACATTGCCGGTGGCACCCATCATGCCTCCCGGGCTCAGGGTGAGGGATTCTGCATTATCAATGACCAGGCAACTGCCGCGCAGCTGCTGGTGGACCAGGGTAAAGTAAAGCAGGTACTGATCATTGACCTCGATGTGCATCAGGGAAACGGGACGGCGCAGATTTTCAGGGACGAACCCCGTGTGTTTACCTTTTCTGCGCATGGTAAAAATAATTACCCGTTCAGGAAGGAGCAGAGCGACCTGGATCTTCCCCTGGACGACCGTACCGGTGATGATACCTACCTGCGCCTGCTGCATGATACTATACCCGGACTGATCAGTAGCGTGAAGCCGGACTTTATCTTTTATCAGGCAGGAGTGGACATTCTGAGCACCGACAAGCTGGGACGCATGTCGTGCACGATTGAGGGATGCAGGCAACGTGACCTGCTGGTACTCAGTACTGCCAAAAAACACGGTATCCCGGTACAATGCAGTATGGGCGGCGGCTATTCCTCACAGCTACGCATTATTCTGGAAGCACATATGAATACTTACCGCATTGCCCGTGATCTGATGTAGATTTTCAATTAGAAAAAGCGCCCGGAGCAGGCTATGCATGTTACTGAATTGCCGCTCCGGGCGCTTACTTTTCTGAAACTGCAGCTGACTATGCGTCGAAGCCGGTAGACAGGGACAATGATTTCCACTGCTCCATATCCTGCTGCATGGCGCTGATCTTGGCAGCGGCAAGCTCAGTGGCATCCTGGCCGAGCAGCAGGTGCAGCGGAGGATTGGCTTCGGCTGCAATCCGGATGACCGCAGCGGCCCCTTTTACGGGATCACCCGGCTGGGCGTTGGCCGCACCCAGCTCATCGTGGTATGCCTCCGACTCCCGGATAAGGCGGTACTCGGCCAGCCGGGTTTCGGGGAGGCGCAGGGAACCTGATTTAAGGAAGCTTGTACGAAAGTAACCCAGCTCTATCAGGGTAACTTTGATGCCAAATGGCGCCACCTCAGCTGCCAGCGACTCAGAGAGACCTTCTACGGCAAACTTGGTAGCACAATAAATTCCCCAGCCCGGAAAGTTGCCGGTTATGCCTGCAATGGAAGAAATGTTGAGGATATGACCGGATTGCTGCCTGCGGAGCTGCGGCAAAACCTGGCGGGTTACATTCAGCAGCCCGAATACGTTCACATCAAAATTAGCGCGTGACTCTGCATCTGTCAGCTCTTCGATACCGCCGAGTTGCCCGTAGCCTGCATTGTTGACCACCACATCTATCCGGCCAAACCGTGCAACGGTGGCATTAATCGCCTCACTGACGCTCTTTTCGGAGCCAAGGTCTACGGCAAGCGGAAGAAAACCTGCGGCGGTAGTAGCAACTGCCTCACGCAGCTCGTCGATGTTACGGGAAGTAGCCGCTACCAGGTGACCTTGCTGCAGCAATTGTGTTGTTAATTCGAGTCCGAAACCTTTAGAGGCTCCGGTAATAAACCATACTTGTTGATTGTCCATGACTTAAATGCGTTTTATTAACAGGACAAAGGTAGCCTGGGCGGAAGGGGAGGCGTTTGCCAAATTCAATGAGATACTTGCGAAATTCAAACAATCCGGAAGACCCTGGAAGCATATAGGTCAAATCAGTGTGTCGATCTGCTTGCTGAGGCAGTGTACAGTGATGCAGTGAGGTGCTTCATGCCCTGGTTATGTTCATCCGCGTAACTGAGGTGGGTAAATGCGGTATAATTGGAAAAAAAGGCTTAGTGAGGACCGGAACACGGGTAATCGTGTGCACAGCAAAGGGGTATTTGCAGATGCTTAGCCTCATGGAACGGTTTTTTTTATTACCGGCGCAAATTCAACTAAAATATTTTGTCTTATGGATATCGCAAAAAACACCGAACACGAAGAAGGAGAAGTTGCAAAAACAATCGAAAACCAGACTGCAAAATTGCCATCGGATGTATTCCTGTGGGCAGCGCTTGCAAGCATGGGTGTATCAGCTGCACTTAAAATTGCAGGACAGAAGCATACAGCACTGTTTGTAGGTCAGTGGGCGGCACCGTTCCTGTTGCTGGGCGTTTACAACAAGATTGTTAAAACACAGGGTAACGACTAGGATTTTCATTAGAATCCGACAATCAAAAGCCCCGCAGATCAGCTGATCTGCGGGGCTTTTGATTGTCGAATGTAAAACAAAACGCTAGTAGCGCAGCACGGCCGCAAGCGGGCCTTCACTTGGCATTTCGTCCGGCTCTACCAGGAAAGCCTCTCCTCCGTTCGCCAGGGTTTTTACCACAGCCCTGTTGAGCAGGTCTTCGGAGTCGTCCTGTTGCTGTGCATGCAGCTTCAGTTCAGAGGTAGTCTCATTGAAAGTACCCCAAACCTGCTCTCCTTTGGCTGCAAACAGGTGGGAGATCCGGCCGTAATAGGCAGCCGGGATCACGCCCTCGGGCATAGAGTTCGTGAGCGGTGTAGCCGACTGGTTGGCAAACATTGTGGCCGCTGTTTCCTGTGGCTTGCGGAAGTATGGGGCCATAATTTCCCTGGCCTGGGCATACAATGCATGCAGCTCATCGTGCTCGTGACTGCCGGTAAGCGCCTCTTTACATACATTATGGTAATCGCAGGCCGACCGATAAATCGGGATCAGGTACTCGACGCCGGCAAGCAGCAGCGGTGCATTTTCCTTGTTAAGCACTTCCTTGAAAAGAATATCGTCCACCGCCTCAAAGTACACGGCGATATTGTCCTTCTCGTCGGGGTTGCCGCCTGCCATACCGTGGAAGTTTGCGCTGCCTCCCGAGCTCACTCCAATGCGGACGGTACTCGCATCTTTTTCACTGATCCTTTTTACAGACATCATATCTTCCGGAAGCCCTTCCACATCTACCGGTTTCATGCTGAATGCGTCGGCTTTGAAAAGCTGGCAGCGGTGCTTGCTGATCACCAGCAGAAAGAAGTATTCTTTGGATGCCAGGGTAGGTACCAGGGGCGCTACAAAAAAGCGCGTCGCGGATGATACATGCTGCTGGGGTGTTACAGGCATTTTGACGTACCTGAAATAATTTTCTGCAATGAAAATGCCCAGTCCCTGGCCCATGTTAGCCCAAAAGGTATCCTGCTGCAAGAGCTCAAACCCGGGCGTGAGCAGCTGCTTCACACGTGCGGGGTCGATTCCTTTTTCTGTGAGCGTTGCGGACAGATCCTTTAAGGTGTTTTTGAACAGGATCGCATCCTGCTTTTCATTGACGGCTACGCCGGACTGGTGTGTAGGCAGGTAAATGCTGATGCAGCAATCCGACTCATAGTCGGCCAGCTCGGTGAACATTTCCTTACTCAGTATGCCGGGCAGTTCTTCGGGAACCGTATCTACGTCACTGTCAATGGCAAGCTCAATGGTTTTATCTTTTTCGCGCAGGTTAGCCCTGCCGCCATCGGGCTGAGCCATGTGGCGGTTGGGGTTGCGTACCGGCAGGGAAGGGTCGAGTGTTTCATCATCGACCACATATTCGTCGGTGCGCTGCAGGTAATCTTCCAGCTGCTCCGGTGGTGTGGTTGAAATTCCAAGTCCTTCCTGCTTGTTGGCGCCTGAGGGCTGTCCCTTGGGAGGGTGAAACCCTCCTGATTGATCCTTTCCCATAATCTTACATGCGTTGATGAAAGTCAAAAAATATTGTAATTGGTCGGGAAAGGCAACTAAAATTGTGCCAGAAAGGGATGTTTTGAAGTGCTTTTTACGAAGGAATTGATTTGCAGGAATTTACTTTTTGCGGCGTTCTTCTGCGAGTTGTTTGTAAACTTCGCCCAGTTCGAGTTTCAGGTCCTGGATCTCCTTATCACGTTTCGCGAGTTCGCTGTCAGCATTAGGACTGGACATATAAATGATCTCGTCATCATTTCCTTCAAAGCCAAAAAGCCAGTTAGGATGAATGTTGAATTCTTTAATCAATAATCCAATCGCTTCCGCAGACAAAAACTGATGGCCAGAAATCACCTTACTCATTTTTGCTCCCGAAATATTCATGATTTCAGCAGCATTTTTTTGACTCAGTCTTTTAACCTTTAAGACTGTTATTATTCTAGTAAGCATCAGTCCTCAAATAAAAACCTTATAGTTATTTGAAAATTACCTAAGAGCAACTATATTCGCTCTTAGGTATGAGAGTTTATGTTGAGTGTAAAATATGTAAAACTCTTTTTACCAACAATTCAACCTTACACTTACACATCAAAGCTATGAACTTTAAGATCCTGACGCTGCCAGACAATCAAATTGAAATCTGCCTCCACCGCGACCGCAACGAAGCCGGGGACGAAATTGTCAGGATCACTTCGCTCGTTGCCTCCGCAAATGGCATGGAGCCGATGCTGGAGAAAACGCTGGCATTCCCTGATGGTGCATTTGCCAGGAGCTTCATTGAGGACTTTTCAGAGAAATCCGCGCAGACTTTCTTGCATCGGTGCCTTGGGGAGGAGGGGATTGTCCTGGCTGCGAGTTGTTCCGCTTAATACAACCAGTCAAAATGCAGTTTACCATTGTGCACTGTCAGTTCATAAACTGCATTCCTCTTAATCGCCTCAACAGCCTCGTCGACCAGCTCATCCGTGAATCTTTTGTTCAACGAGATTTTACCTTCGGCTCCCGTTTTCGGATAAACGTAAACCAAATAAACAGATCCCTCAAAAGCATAGCTCAGCAAGTATGTCCGGAATTCGCGACTTCCACCCAGTCTTTTTTTGATAAGTTTCCGTTCCGGTGCTTCGAGAATTGTTCTTCCGTGACGAATCTGCTCGTCTGTTCCTGTGAAAAAGCCATCAATAATCCGCTGTTCCAACACCTTATAGGCATTGTATTTCATGAGCTTTCGATATTCTGATTTGAAAAGCCCGGTGCAATAAACCTTCATTTAGCCCAAAGCAGGCGATTAGCCGCAGCCATGAATCTTTTATCATGAGGCAGCACGAAAAAGATTTCTTCGAGATCTTCGACCGTCTCTTCCAGTCCATCGAGACTGTCGAGCAGCATTTGGTGATATGCGTCTGAAATCTCGGTTTGCACAATTGCCGCAACCGACCGGGCATTGGTTAAGATTGACTTAACCGATAAAAGAATGCTATTTATTTTTGGAAGATCGCGTTCATGCCTTTCAAGCTGCGTGATCTTTTCCAGGGTGTAAGTGAAAATATCCAGTGCCACAATCAGGTTTTCTGCAATGTCTACCGGCTTATGTTCCTGAAGATCTGTATTCTCACCGTAAAATAGGTCACGGATGTTATAACTAATCTCATCCAAATAACTCCGCGTCGCATTCAGATCTGCGAGCGCAAGCTCTTCTTTTGCTAGTTCGATACTCATTGGTTTGATTTTCATTGTTTTAAAAATTTCATCCAATGGAACGTGAGTGATTGTAGGGTCAAGTTAGAAAACTTTATTAAAAAATCATCCAACAAAACATCCGTGTCAGATTCGTGCATCCGTGGCAACAAAAAAGGCCAGGCACAAACGCGCCCGGCCCCCAATCAGTTTGTCAGAAAAGCAAATCAATGCCCAAAATGCATTCCAACTGTCAATTCCAGCCTGCCCAAACCTTCCATTTCATTCTTATCCAGCTTGATGGTTTCTTTCCTTCCGTCAGACTCAACATTAATTTTGGAAATGGTTGCAGACATTAATGCAAGATTGAAAAACAGCTTGGCAGATTGGGCAAGGCGGATTGCATAGCCTATTTCGAGGCCAAAGCCTACTGTTCCGCCGCTTATTTTCAGTGCTGTCCCACTTGATTGCAGCTTATCAAGATAAGACTGGTATCCCATATTCGCGCCAAACAGAAATTCATTTCCGCTGCGCGCGATCACCCTGTTGAGAGCGGACAATGCTATATAATTCAACTTGTTGCGGTCGTCGAAATCCATAGTGCTGTATTTGTAGGCATTGTAATTGTATTTCAGTCCCAATCCGAACGGTTCTGAAAAGTAATGGTGAATATCCCCACCCAGGACGAAACCCGACCGCATTTGTTTCAGATACTCTTGCATACCAGGCGAAACCTGATCGCTGATCTTGGCAATCCGCCGCGAGTAGCCGCCTTGAAAACGGTACTGCCAGCGCGGGAAACTTTGCTAACCGGCATATTTGACACGCGCTTTATACATACCCTTTTGCTTGCTTGCAATAGCGTCTGCGGCGATCAGCGTGTTGCTGGGTACCCCTTCCCGGATGTAATTGAAATACACAAAACCGTCGTGTTCGCGGGTGATTTTGCAAAAAATAGAATCTCCGGCAGTCGTAACAATCAGGTCCTGCGCGATGCTATTGCCAACCCATACCAGGTTGATAAGTAGTAGAACTAAATATTTTTTCACCGGAAGATTATTTACGTTTTGCAAAATATTCGCTTTTGCCCGTGGCGCGGTCAACGAGATCAAGGGTAGGACGACCCACCATAATGCCCATTGCTACACCACAGCGTAAATAGTAAGTTTTGCCTTTGACAAAATTGACCGGTATGGAGGCTTTGGATTCGGTTTTGGCCCAAAGTTCAAAGTCACCTTCTTTTCTGATTTCAATCTTCTGGCGGGATTTGGGAGATACCCGGCAGATCACTGAGTCGCCCAGGCTTATGTTATAGTTGACAATGACGCCTGGCCCGCCGTCGCGGTAGACATACAGCACTGCATGATCCAGCAGAGAATCAATTTCAGCTTCATTGTCCCGGAATACAGCCAATTGGTCATTGGAAAGGCGCAGTACTTCGGCAGTGATGCGGTGGCAGGAACTCATGAAATCCGGCTTCTTGTGCTGGGTAACGCGGATGGCATTGCCGCCTGTTTTCCGGGCTTCTTCTTTTGCTTTTCCAATTACTACAGTATAGCTGCAGTTGGTGGTCATACCCGCATCCCCCACATGCAATGTTCCCAGGACTTCTGCGCCAGCAGGGGCTTCACCTGTTTTGGGGATTACTACCACCTGATCGCTGAAATGAAGCGGCGGGTACTTTTGAGTAATATTCGTGCGAACTTTTGGGGCGCATCCGGCCACGAGCAGCACACTGGCCAGTGTGGCTCCAAGCAATTTGTTGAACATAATAGGGAACAGATAGAGTTTGTAATCGATAGGGTATTATTCAGAATCTAATTGTAACCAAAGTTATATATAATGCCGCATTAATAGTAAATGTAAAACTAGTTGTAGTAAATAATTTTAAAGGGATTAGAAAGTCCAGCAAAACATTCGTGTCAATTCGTGCATCCGTGGCAACAAAAAAGGCCAGGCACAAACGCGCCCGGCCCACAAAATCTATCCCGAATAAGCTAGCTGATCGCCTGACCTACTTCGGTCTCCTGCGGCTTTTTCGGAGTAACACGCTTTCTCGTAAAACGCGCTTTCAGCCGGTCCACAACCAGATATGTTGAAGGTACCACGAGTAAGGTCAGGATCATCGACGAGCTCAGCCCACCAATAATCACCCAAGCCATCCCATTTTTGGTTTCAGCACCCGCGCCGCTCGCCAGTGCAATCGGCAACATCCCCAGGATCATCGCCAGGGTCGTCATCAAAATAGGGCGGAGACGTTCTTTACCCGCTTCAATCAGCGCATGTACCACATCCTTGCTTTCGGCTTTCAGCTGGTTGGTAAAGTCCACGATCAGGATTGCATTTTTGGCCACCAGACCCAGCAGCATAATCATCCCCACAATCGAGAATACGGTCAAACTTTCCATCGTCAGCGCAAGGGCTAGGAAGGCACCCACCAATGCTACCGGGATCGAGAACAATACCACAAACGGGTAAATAATACTTTCGTAAAGTGCCACCATAATAAAGTACACCAGTACGATCGCGATCAGCAATGCCAGTCCCAGCGAGCCGAATGCATCGGATTGCTGCTGCAACTGACCCAGGTACTCGATGCTCACGCCGGTCGGCAGCTTTTGCTGCGCAACTTTGGCCTGGATATCCGCACCCACTGTACCCACCGGACGGCCTACTACCTGCGCATTGACGGTCACAGACGAAAGCCGGTCCACACGTTCGAGCACACTTTCACCGATCTGCTCCTGCACGGTCGCAAACTGGGACAGCTCAAAAGTCCTGCCCTGGTTGTTCACAAAAGTAAGGCGGCTGATATCATTGGAGCTGGTACGGTCAAACCGGTCGAGGCTGATCAAAATGTCGTATTCATTCCCATTCTGTTTGAATTTCGACTGATCGTTCCCGCGGAATGCATTCTGCAGGGCAATACCTACGTCCGCTGCATTGATGCCCAGCTGGGCCATTTTCTCACGGTCAAGGCTCACGGAAACTTCCGGCTTCGGATCTTTTACCGAATACTTCACATCCTGCGTACCAGGTACTGACTTCGTCACATTCAACACCATTTCTGCTGCCGCCCGGATATCTTTCAGGTCGGTTCCTTTCACTGCAATCTGTATCGGCGCCTGAGAGTTACCAACAAGTCCCACCGGACTTACGGTTACCTTCACACCCGGTATCTGCTGCACTTCCTTTTTCAGCATCTGCCCGAAATCATCGGTAGACTTGGTACGCTGTTTTTTGTCGATCAGCTTCACGTTAATGTCTGCAATATTTGCATTGGAAGCCGTAGCCAGACCGTTGCTGCTGTATCCCACGTTGCTGAACACATTCACCACTTCCGGGTGCTTCATAATAATCGCCTCGGCACGCTGCGCAACTGCATTGGTCTGGTAAATGGACGCGGTAGGAGCGAGCTCAATATTAATCGCCATTTCGCCCTGATCTGCCTGCGGCATAAATGCAGCACCGATAAAGCCGGCCGGTACCAGTGCGATAGAACCAACCAGCAGGAGGATCACCGCAATAAATACCCACCTTTTACGGCTCAGCGCCGATTCGAGTACGCGCCCGTACCAATTGGTAATGCGCGTGATCATATTTTCAAAAGCCAGGTTCAGCCGGCCCCACAAGGTATCTTTCTTCAATAATTCTATTTTCCCAAAACGCGAAGCCAGCAGCGGGGTAAGTGTAAAGGAAACCAGCAAACTCATCAGGGTTGAGAATACCACCACCAGTGCAAACTCGCGCAGGATGTTACCGATCAGTCCGCCTGTCATTGCCAGCGGCACAAACACCACGACGTCCACAAGGGTAATTGCCAATGCCGTAAACCCGATTTCACTCCGGCCTTCCAGTGCAGCGGTAAATTTGTTCTTACCCATTTCAAGGTGGCGGTTGATGTTTTCCAACACCACAATCGAGTCATCTACCAGGATACCTACCACAAGCGAGAGCGCCATCAAAGTCATCAGGTTGAGCGAAAAGCCCATCAGGTACATCAATGCAAATGTCGGGATCATGGAAGAAGGCAAGGCCACCAGTACGAACATGGCCGAGCGGAAGCTGTGCAAAAACAGCAGCATCACCACCGATACGATCACAATCGCCAGTCCCATATCAAACACTACGGCATCAGCCGAGGCCAGCGTGTACACCGACTGGTCATTGGCAATGTTGAATTTCAGCTTGATATTGCTGTATTGTTTTTCGAGCTCCGCAATCCTGCCGCGTGTCAGCTCACTCACGGATACCGCATTGGCATCGGACTGTTTCTGGATCTGCAAACCAATCGAAGGCTGTGCATTGATGTGGTTGATCGCAGTCGGCTTGGTCGTGGCATCCACTACTTCGGCCACATCTTTCAGCTGTACTTCACTGCCGTTTGACTTCCGTGCCACGATCAGGTCGCGGAGGCGGCCTGTAGTTTCCACTTTTGCATCAAAACGGATGGAATACTGCTCGTCGCGTGTCTCTACCGACCCGGCAGGATAACTGGTGTTGGCAGCGGCAATCGCCTGTGATACCTGGGTAATCGACACGCCATAAGCGCGCAGCTTGTCCTGGTCTACATTCACCTGAATTTCGCGCTCGCTGCCCCCGATCACATTCACCTGTCCCACGCCCGAAACGTTCGAAAGCTGTGGTTTGATGTTATCATCGATCAGGTCGTAAAGTGCAGTGGGTGCCAGGTCGGCAGTTACCCCCATCCGCAGCACGGGTATTTCGTCGGTCGAAAATTTATTGATAATCGGACGGTCGGCTTCATCGGGCAGGTCATTGAGGATCTGCTCTACTTTGCGCTGCGCGTCCTGCTGGGCAAGGGTGGTATTCACCCCGTTTTTCAGCTGAATAACAATAATGGAGGCACTTTCCTGCGAGGTGGAGGTCATTCTGTCCAGACCTTCCAGGGATGAAAGCGCGTCTTCAATGCGTTTGGTCACGTTGGTTTCCACCTCGTCCGCGGAAGCTCCGGGGTAGGTGGTCGCCACGCTGATCACGTTTGCTTCGAACTTGGGAAGCAGGTTGTAAGACAGTTCCTTATAACTCAATGCACCAAAGAGAATCAGTACAATGAAGACCGTAAGGATCAACAACGGCCGTTTGACGGCAACTTCGGTTACTGACATAGTCTTTCTAAATTATTTTGTGATGGTTACGGGCTTGCCGTCTGTCAAATTCAACTGACCGGTAGTTACTACCTGGTCGCCAGCCGCGAGGCCTTCCGTTACTTCAATCGTATCACCCATATCGCGTCCTACCTTGATCTTGCGCTGCCTGGCCGAAGTACCGTCAATCACGTACACATACGGATTTTTGATACTTTCCACGAGTGCGGAGCGCGGGATTTGCAATGCTTTCTGGTTGGAGGTTTGCGAGAAGTCGACATTCACAAATGTTCCGGCTCTCAACCCGCCTGAGGTCGGCAGGGTAATTTCTACCGGATAGTTATGCTCGTCGGTACCCTGGGGAGCAATGTAGGAAATGCGTCCGCTGAATTTTTTACCTGGAAAAACATCCGCCGAGATCCGTACATTCTGACCGATTTTCAGGCTGTAAACATCACTTTCATTGACCAGTACATTTACTTTCAGGCGGTTTACATCCAGCACCGTACCCAGTACAGTACCCGGTGCCACGTATTCGCCCGGCTCAATATCCTTGGCAACGATCTGTCCGCTGATCGGCGCCTTTACATTGGCATCCTGGATCTGCTTCTTGATCTGCTCAGCCTGGTTCCTGGCGTTTTCATAATTGAACCTGGTTTCGTTCACCTGAATTTCGGTTGTTGCATTACCAGCCAGCAGGGTATTGTAACGCTTCACGTCTTTGTCCAGCTTTTCAATATTCAGGTTGGTTGCTTCCAGGGAAAGTTCTCTGAGGCGGTTGTCCAGTGCCACGAGCACGGCCCCTTCCTTTACATGGGAGCCCAGCTCAAAATTTACCCTCGAAACCTGCCCGCCGGTGGTGGCGGTAATGCTCGCCTCCCTGAACGGGATCAGGTTGCCGGTTTTTACCAGCTGCTGCGTCACGGTTCCTTCGGCAACCCTGGCGACGGTCACAGGGATGGCTACATTAGTATTCGTGGGCATTTGGTTTTTTTCATCAATCTTCCTTTTGTTGGAAGAAAGCCGGAAGCCGATCAGCGCAGTTATCGCCAGAATAGCTACTATGACGAAAATGGTTGACTTTTTCATGATGTTAATTCGAGTCTCAGAGTTGATTATAAAATGTTAACAAAGTGCCCTGCGACTGTTCAAGGTCGAGACGGGCCTGGTAAAAGTTGATCAGGGAATTGATGTAGTTGGACTGTGACTGGCGGTACTGGTTATCCGCATTGATCAGGTCTGTCAGTCCTTTTACACCCTGTTTATATTGCAGCGTGGTCACATTATATACTTCCTGCGCCTGCTGTACCGTACGCTGGTCATTCTGAACAGTCGCCTGGGCGCGCTGCATCTGCGACTGCGAATTGTTGAACTGCAGCTGGTAGGCCGATGCATTAAGTTTTTGCTGCTCTTCCTGGGTAAGTACGGTCAGCTTCTGCTGTTTTACCTGCGCATCGCGCTGCAGTCCGTCGAAAATGGGCACTTTCAGCGTGACGCCGATGCTCCCGAAGCTGTTGAAATTCCGGAACGCACCGCCAAAATCATTGGCAAACGCGAGCGTACCATAGCTGGCCGAGGCACTCAGGGTAGGCTGGTAGCCCGCACGGATGCGGCTCAGCTGTAAACGCTGCAGGGCCAGGTTGGTTTCGGCCTGCTGGTAACTGGCTAGGTTGTGCACGTCAAACTGCATGGTTTCTACGGGCGGTACCTGGCCCAGCTGCATGGAATCGGGTAATATAAGCTGCTGCTCCTGCGAAAGGCCCATCTGGTACTTCAGTCTGTTGAGCGCCAGGTTCAGGTCGTTTTCGGCGAGTGAAAGCTGCGAGCTGGTATTGTTGTAGGTCACTTCCGTATTGGTATAGTCCACCGGCTGGATCACCCCGTTGTCGCGCTGCAGTTTCAGGATGTCGAGCACCTGCTGGGTACGCTGCAGGTTATCCCGGAGCAGGCCGATCTGCTGCTGCGCCACGTATACCTGGTAATAATTGCTGGTAATGTTGTAAATAATCTCTTCTTTCGTCTGGCGGGTGTTCAGCTCAGCCAGCTGCTGGTTGGGCTTGTTGGCTTTCAGTCCGAGCAGCAGCGACTGGTCGTAAATGGCCTGGGTCGCCGTGGCGCTCATGTTGGTCTGGTACTTCTGCCCAAATGCAATACGTGTAGGCTCAGGTCCGAAAATCCCGGCAGGAATCACCGAGGTCTGAAGCTTGATGTTGTCGATAAAGTTACCGGTACCCGACACCTGCGGCAGGTAAAGCCCCAGTGCCTGGCGGGCCTGCTGATCGGCTGTTAGTTTCTGGTACTCAGCCAGCCGCACTGTTCCGTAATGCTGCAGACCGTAATCCAGGCATTGCTTCAGCGACCAGCTATTCTGGCTCTGTCCGGGCAATGCAGCGGTCAGCATAAGAAAGGAAAGTAAGACAATGATCCTTTTCATGATTGTAAGTATGTAAGAAAAAATAGGACTGTTGAGGTGTCTACGGTAGACCTATCAACGATTTAGTTAAAAAATTTTTATGCCTCAAGAATGAGCGCGACCTTTTTAAGCAGGCGGGTGAGCGTCTCCACTTCCTGCGGTTCCAGACGATCGGTTACCAGTTTGTCCAGCCCCTGAGCGGTTTCGATCACCTTTTCCACCACCATTTTGCCAGCGGGCGTAAGTTGTATCAGATTCTTGCGCCTGTCCGTACTGTCCACGGTGATCCGCAGGTAGCCGTCCCGCACCAAAGTCTGTATGGAGCGCTGTATGCCTGCTTTGTCTTTCTGCAAATGGTTGGCAATGTCTTGCTGCGAGCACAATGCATCCGAAGCATTCACTACAAACAAAACGGGAAGTTGTTCCAGGAGGAGCGAAAAACCCGACTTTGCCAGCTCACGATTGCCTTTTTTAGCAAACAAATGGGAGATGTGGTGGATGTTGAACATCACCAGTGCGCCCATCTGTTCTTCAATCTTTTTCTTGAATTCGGGATTGCTGTCGTTCACGGTACTGCTTGATTTTTCTGTTTGCAAACTTATTATAGGTTGATCTATCAACCAAATGTTTTATGAAAAAGTTTTCTGCGTTTGGAAAAGTTGAAGGATGCTATACACCCGACATGTCTTTCCGCCGTTCTCCTACCTGCTGCCGCCACATGGAGTAATAAAGTCCTTTCTGTTCGAGCAGTTCGGCGTGGGAGCCGGCTTCGGATATGCGGCCCTTTTCAAGCACATAAATGACGTCGGCATGCATGATCGTGGACAGCCGATGGGCAATCAGGATCGTCATCCTATGCCGGTTCGTGGAAATCTCGCGGATCGTAGCTGTAATTTCTTCTTCCGTCAGTGAGTCCAGCGCAGACGTTGCCTCATCAAAGATCAGCAGGTTTGGATTGCGCAGTAAGGCCCGGGCAATAGACAGGCGCTGCTTTTCACCTCCCGAGAGCTTCATGCCGTTTTCTCCCAAAAGCGTATCCAGTCCATGCGAAGCCTTGGCAACAAGCCCGAGGGCCGAGGCTTTCCGCAGCGCCTCGGTCAGCTCCTCGTCCGTGGCAGCCGGCCTGACCAGCAGAAGGTTGTCGCGGATGGTGCCTGCGTACAGCTGCGTATCCTGGCTCACAAAGCCGATCTGCCTGCGGAGCGGATTGTACCGGATCACGGTTGCCGGGGTTTCATTGAAGAAGATCTCGCCGCTTACCGGCGTGTACAGCCCTACCAGCAACTTGACAAGCGTAGACTTCCCCGCACCCGACGGTCCGGCAAATGCAATGGTTTGTCCCAGTTTTACTTCAAAGGAAATGTCGTCGATGGCATTGTACCCGGCGGTTTTGTGGCGGAACACAATGTGGCTGAAACGCAGACTTTCCAGCATGCCAAGCTCAATGGAATTTTCGGGCCGCTTTTCGACCGGCTTGTGCATCAATGCATCGAAAGTTTTCAGGGAAGCATCGGCTTCGCGGTAGAGGATGATCATGTTGCCCAGATCCTGTAAAGGCGTGAAGATGGCCGTGGAAATAAACTGCATGGCGATGAGCTCGCCGGTACTGAGCACTTTGCGGAAAATCAGCCAGAGCAGGATAAATAGTATGGACTGTTTGAGCAGGTTCAACAAGTTACCCTGAAGGAACGACAGCATGCTTACTTTCCGGGCCTTCTGCATTTCCAGCTCAAAGATTCCCAGGGTGAGGGCATTCAGGCGCCTTATTTCTGCAAAGGTGAGCCCGAGACTTTTGACAAGCTCAATGTTGCGCAGGCTTTCGGTGATCACACCCGCCTGCCGGTCTGTCTGCCGGTTGATCGACCGCTGAATCGTCTTGATCCGCTTGGAAAGGAGGCCGGTCAGTGAACCCAGAAGCACAACCCCGATAAAAAAGACCGGAACCAGCAGCCAGTTGCGGTTGATGCTGTACCAGATCAGGAATCCCACGCCCACCAGGGACGAAAAGAGTACATTGATGAAAGAATTGATAAAACGCTCCGCGTCCGTTTTTACTTTCTGGAGAACCGAGAGGGTAGTGCCGCTGCGGCTCTCCTCAAACTCCTGGTACGATAGCCGCAGGGTTTGCCGCAGCCCGTCGTTGAAAATGTACATACCAAAACGGGCCACCGCCTTGCGCGCAATGTAATCCTGAGCGGCCTTGCACAGTCTGGCAAGTACTGCAATGCCGAGGGCGAGCAGCAGCCAGCGTGTCACGCCGCGGATCATCTCATTTTCAGGTAAATGGTTCTTGTTGGTGGCGTACTGGTCGATGATCTTTCCGAAAATGACGGGATCAATCAAGGTAAGAAGTTGTGCGGTACCTGCCAGCAGCAAGGCCAGCAATATCAAAGCGTAATGCGGGCGAAGGTATTTCAATAATAATTGCATGAACCCGCAGCCAAAAAAGTTGCGCCAGCGGCTGGGAGGTGGTGACCCGTACAATTTTTCAGAATTGGTTTGCAGTACGGCTACACGCCATGATTGTGTAAGTACTTTGATTCAGTTTCCGGCATTATTGTACCATTTTAATCAGTATTACCTAGTTTTGGATGTTTTTAAAAATACCTTGACGGCCGGAGAGACCGGCCCGGTTTTAGCAGCATGTACTGTTCATCGGTGCAGCATAAAATCAGTAACATGAAAAAGGTGTGAAAGCATTGAAGGTCACAGGGAAAATTCTGGCAGGCCTCAGTATTGTGATCGGGGCTGTTCTTCTATATATCCGGCTGGTGCTGCCCGATACCGGTCCTCCGCCCGAGATCAGGATCGAGCGGACCCTCGACCGCATTGAGCGCGGCAAGTACCTGGCCAACCACGTTATGGTTTGCATGGACTGCCACAGTACCCGTGACTGGTCGCGGTACGCAGGTCCGATGCTGCCCGGCGGATACGGGGGTGGAGGCGAGGCATTTACTCCTGAAATGGGATTTCCCGGCCGTTTTTTTTCACCCAACATCACACCCTACGCCCTGCAGGACTGGACGGACGGCGAAATTCTGAGAGCTGTAACAGGCGGCGTCAACAAGGAAGGCAAAGCATTGTTCCCGGTTATGGCCTACCACCGGTTTGGTCAGCTCGACCGCGAGGATATTTACTCCATCATTGCCTACATAAGGGAACTGCCCGCCGTGGAGCACGACGTACCGGCCTCTGAGCCCGACTTTCCGGTCAGCTTCCTCATCAACACCATGCCCAAACGGGCTACATTTACGAAGCGTCCGGCACCTGACAATCTTGTCGCTTATGGCAAATACCTGGTCAATGCTGCGGGATGCGTGGATTGCCACAGCCAGACGAGCAAGGGAGAAGTAATACCCGGAACTGAATTCGGGGGAGGCACGGAGTTTCGTAGTGCCGGCGGAACCATGCGCTCTCCCAACATCACCATGCACAGGGAAACCGGTATCGGGAACTGGACCAAGGCGGATTTCGTGAAACGCTTTAAAGCCTATGCAGACAGTACCTACCAGGCGCCTCGCCTCGGCAGCGGCGATGTGAATACGCCCATGCCGTGGTCTATGTATGCCGGGATGAAGGAGCAGGATCTGGAAGCGATTTATGCTTATTTGTGCAGTATCCGCCCATCGAACCATCAGGTCGCGCGTGTCCGGAAGAGTACATTAAGGTAAAAACAAAACGGCTGCTCGGGATACTCCGGCAGCCGTTTTGTTGATGTAAGCAACTCAAAGCAAATGACTGTTGTCAGTTCAGGATGCAAATTGACGCTGTAAGGCCGGCAGTACCTTTTCGCCGAAGGCATCTATAAACTGCTCCTGCCGCAGGTTGACATTGTGCAAAAGCAGTTTTTCAACACCCAGCTCCACATCTGCTGCCAGCCATTCGAGATGCTGGTCGAGGCTGTCCGAAATGCGCACGGAAGCAAACATATCTTCTTTCTTGACCATCACACCCGCTGCATCCAGTCCCTGGGGCGAGCGTGTATCCCCAAGCAGCGTGGACGCAAATACGTTATTCCGCCATTGTTCATGCGCGGTTGTCAGTGCTGTGGACAAATCCGGATCATAGGAGAGCTGCACTTTCAGGTACACGGGCTTGCCTTCTCCTCCGCCTTCCCGGAAAGCGGCAATGATTTTTTTCAGTTCTTCGGGTGGTCGTGAGGTCGTGATCATACCATCGGCCCAGGCCCCGAGCCATTTGGCCGTTTTTTCGGTCAGTGCCGCACCGATGACGGTCGGGATATAGCCTGGCAGGGTGTATAGTTTGGCATCGTATATTTTGATGTGGCCTTCATGCGTGACCGTTTCACCCCGCCAGAGTGCCCGCATGATATCCACGCTTTCGCGGAGCCGCTCATTCCGGGCCTGTTTGAGCGGCCAGGTGGGATCGGTAATGTGTTCATTTAAAAACTGCCCGCTTCCGGTAGCAATCCAGAAACGTTGCGGGAACATCTCACATAAAGTTGCCACAGCCTGGGCAATGAGGGCAGGATGGTAGCGCTGTCCCGGCGCATTGACAATGCCGTAGGTCAGGTTGCCTGCCTGCATGGCCGCACCGAGCCAGCTCCATGCAAAGCCACTCTCGCCCTGGGCCTCACTCCACGGAAAGTAATGGTCGGAGCTCAGCGCATCCGTAAACCCGGCTTGCTGTGCGTGTTGAATAAACCGGAGCAGCTCGCTGGGACGAAACTGTTCGTGAGACGCGTGGTAACCGATCCGCACGTGCATAAATTTCAGATTAGGTGAAAGGTGAAACAAACCGCCTTTTTTGGCGCGTTGACATTCTTAATAAATAATGTGCCGGAACCACGCTTACTGGCCGGTACCCGGGGCAGGGTATCCGGATATTTTTCTGTAAGTCACTGTTTTATACCTAGTCAGGCACATTTCAGCCCGGCAGATCATGCCCTGCCACAGCCTGGGGATTTCAGTCGTCACCGACTGATCATTATAAAGCATTCGCATGGGCCGTAGTGCTGGCATCTTTTTAATAAGCTCACCGGCAACATTTTCAGACGCATAACAATCACCTTAAATCATCAGCAAAATGCAGTTCATCAGCACTAAATTCCATTCGAAGCTCGATTACATTGTCGGGCTGTTTCTGATCGCCTCGCCGTGGATCTTCAATTTCAATGATACGGGACCCGGCTGCTGGATGCCCATCATCGCCGGCTTTGTGGCAGTGATCATGTCGCTTTTTACAGATTATGAAGGCGGGATCGTTCGCAGCATTCCTATGCCGGTACATTTGGCCGTAGACGCTTTTTCAGGATTGGCACTGGCGGCATCCCCCTGGCTGCTGGGCTTTGCCGACGAGGTTTTTATCCCGCACCTGGTATTTGGCCTGTTTGAAATTGCAGCGGCAACACTCACCTCGCGCCGGGCTTTTGCACATGATTAACCGGAGGAGCAAGGTTTTGCCAATACATAGCATATTGCCACGCAGTACTGGAATTCGCCATACAGCCTGTATGGGAACGATTTTTGAAGCACAAAGGCCATCAAAAAATCAACAAACAATGGAACCCAACGAAGAAAATTCAAAGACCGACGAAGTAAAAGATCCGGCAGTACGGGAGGCACTTGCCCGCGGCCGCAATGCCAATGATAATTTTCAGGATGGCTCCACGGACGATTACGGCATCGACAAGTCGTCGCCCGAAGCCCAGGACGAGCTGGAAGAAAGGGAGCAGGTAAAAGGCGGCCGCGGTCAGCATGGTACCGGCAGAAACCGGAACGATGATTTCAATTAACCGGCCTGCCACCAGGCATTGCAGTTTTATACATCAAACGCAAACTTGAATCAACATGAAGGCAAACTGGTTAATCGCCGCAGGCATATCCATCGTCACGCTTGCATCGTTTTCGGACGCACTGCAGACCGAGGCACAGGATCAGCAATTTGTAACGCAGGCAGCCGAGGGTGGTTTGCTGGAAGTAAAGCTGGGAGAGCTGGCTGTTAAAAGCGGAACCTCAGCACAGGTAAAGGACTTCGGCAAAGCAATGATCAGGGACCATACCAAGGTAAATGATGAACTGAAAGCCCTGGCCAAGAAAAAGAACCTGAATGTACCGGCTTCGTTAAGCCCCATGAAGCAGCAGAAGTACGACAGCCTGGCTTCGCAGACAGGGACGCAGTTTGACATGCTTTATATGAACATGATGATTGCCTCCCATGAGCAAACCATCGGACTTTTCCAGACGGAATCGACCAAAGGCCAGGATGCGGATGTGAAAAAATGGGCTGACGGGAAGATCCCTGCTTTGAAACACCATCTTGAAATGGCGAAAAAGCTTTTTAAATCGTCACCAGGCGCCGCAGGGAAATAGGAAGAATTAACAAATGGCGGGCTGGCCTTGTGCGGAAGTCTTTTGTAAAATAATAGTCAGGGCGACGGGCGGCGAAAAGCAGTCCGTCGCTTTTTGCTGAAAGGTGTCCCCGTTTATAAGCGATCAGCGGGGTTTGTGTTCGGTTTTGTCTCCAATTGGGTGCCTGGAAGGAGGGTTTGAGGATGGTATGGATATTATAATTCTATCGTAAACGCAATAACCATTTATGCAAATCAACAACAAACGTTCATCAACACTGAAAGCCGCCTTTATCGCACTGATTGCTTTTACTTCTGTTTCTATTTTTTCCTGTACCCAGGACCACCAGGTGCCGCCGGGCTCTTCCATTGATCCGAAAGGACCCAAGCCCGCCTGGGCGCCGGACATTCATGATGAGATGTGGGCCGTGATCGAGAAGCTGCTGAGCTATGGCGACACGCCCATTCCGCAGCTTACCCCCCAGCAGGCCCGCATGAACCACACGGTGAAAGACGCAGTAACTGACCTGCTGGCCGAAAACAACATTACGGCCCCAGCACCTCAGGTGGATACCACCGGTGCAGACATCGATGTGGCCGGTGGAAAGGTGCACGCGCGTATTTACACGCCCAGAGCCGGTACCGCTCCATACCCTGTTATTGTTTATTATCATGGCGGAGGCTGGGTGATTGCCGGCATCGACGTGTATGATGCGTCTGCGGCAGCACTGTCTGAGCAGGTAGGTGCGGTGGTAGTTTCCGTGGGCTACCGCAAAGGTCCCGAATTCAAGTTTCCGACAGCGCATAATGATGCATTTACAGCCTACCAGTGGGTGCTTGCCCATACGGATATGCTGAAAGCAAACCCTGCCAAAGTGGGTGTGGCGGGTGAAAGTGCAGGCGGAAATCTGGCAGCCAACGTCAGCATCAGGGCGAGGGATGCGAAGATTACGCTTCCCAAACATCAGCTGCTCGTGTACCCGGTAGCTAATTCTGACACGATGTCGACTTCCTACAAGCAGTATTACAATGCAAAACCGCTTGACGTACCTTCGCTGTACTGGTTTCTGGGACATTACCTGAACAACATTTCAGAGGCAAAAGACCCGCGCATTTCGCTGGTTGCCGCCGACCTGAAAGGATTGCCTTCCACCACGATTATAGCAGCACAGATCGATCCGCTTACAACCGAGGGCATGTTGTTGAATGAAAAACTGCAGGCTGCCGACGTGCAGACCACTTACCAGCTGTATGCTGGAACAACCCACGAATTTTTCGGTACAGCGGCCATTGTACCCGAGGCAAAGCAAGCGCAGGCACTGGCAGCTTCCCGGTTCAAAGAGGCATTCAAGTAAGGTAAGTTTTGGAAGAATTGAGGCGGGCAGCGTAGCTGTCCGCTTTTTTTATGGAATCAGTTGAGGTTAAGACCTACCACAAATCCGGCATAAGGCTTGCCCTGGTACAGCCATAATGCCCGGTTTTCGTCCAGGAGATGATCGATGCCGGCCATGATGCCGAATGTGATTTTGTCAACCCCTACGATCACGGCAGCTCCCTTGGACCATACAAAGCCGTCGTACTCGATGGACAGCTGGTTGTTGGTCACCCAGGAGTTCATGGGGGTGGTACCGAGCCCGGTAATGATCCCCGCAGAAAATCCCAGGTGGGTAATGCTCTGGTCAGTATTCCCGATCGGGTTCTTTTTATACGCAAGTTCATAGGTATCGTTCCGGTAGCCGAGGTACAAGGCCCCATTGAGGTGGTTGCTCAGCTGCCTGGGAAATGACGTACGGCTTGGCCTGAACTTGAACGGGACCGTTACAATATCAATATCAAATCCATTCTGCCAGTAGCGGTTCGTCTGGATGTCTTTCCGGGATGAAGTATGGGGCAATGATTTCCGCACAAGTGCCGAGCGGTCGGGATTTTTTGCCTGCCAGCCTTTTTTAATGGAATATATCACCACGGAGTCTTCAGTATTTTCCACGTACACGAGTCCTTTTTCCTCCCCGTCGGTGCGCGTATGGTAAATGCCGTCGCTGAACTTGTACTTGGGACTGTCTTTCAACGTCCGGCAGCCGGTAAGTGCAACAAAGAGCAATAAGAAGTATCTCATAATTTCATGTTCTGTACGGCTTACTTTGTAAAATCCATTTGCCAGACAATCGTCACCCGAACGCCCTGATTGATTTCCAATACCTGCCTTTGTGTACTCGCATCCGGTTCTGCATGCTGTCGGAGCTGGTAAATGTAGTTCAGTTCCAGCTTCGCCTGATCGTTCAGCTGATATCCGAGACCTGCGGAAAGGCGGTTTTGATTAAAGACATTATCCTTTACATTTTTACCAAAACCAATAAAAACCTCATCAAATGCATTGAGGTACCATTCATGGTCATCCACGGACGAGCCCTGCAGCGGAAGCTCTGCCGAAAGCTGGTACCGGATGCGGTTCTGAAAAGCCCAGGCCTGAACAGGTCCCTGACCCGATGCATCCCTGCTACCAAGCCAGCGCTGCTCCAATCGTAGCCGGTGGGTGAGGGTGACGGGGGCAAGTTCGTCCTTTAATTTGATATCCTCGTATATGCGGTGCTCCGGCTCAGCCCGGCCGGGTACCTCGGGATAGGAGCCGTAGGCATGCGAGCGAAAATGGGTATACCCGCCCGAAAGTTCAATGCGGTCGGAAAGCTTGCGGGATAATCCCAGGCGGAGCAGGTCCTGCTGTCGGCGCGAAACGGTTTGCCGCCACTGTGCCTCCGTATGCACCGCCCATCGGGACGAAATCGCATGGTCACCCTCGTACACCAGCCAGCCTATCACATTGTGGTCGTGCAGCCTCGGGTATTGTGCATGGCAAAATGCTGCGGCCAGGCACAGCCATACTGCAAGACCGGCTTTCAAAATGTGCACAGGATAATTCATGTGTGTCGTCGGTTTTCAATCTTTGTCCAGGCTCGCGGGAAGCTTGTTGGTGACCAGGTAAGTAAGCGAGCGCCATATCCACTCCATAGGACCGTGCCGGAAGTGCATCAACCAAAACTCAGCCATTAAAATCTGGCCCGCATAAAAAGAAAAAGTAACGAGCATGGCACCGGGAAAACCCAGCTCGAGCCCGTCCCAGTAAATGTAGAAAAGCTGAAAAAACACGGACTGCATAATGTAGGCCGTGAGGCCCATTCGTCCGAGCGGTTCGAGCCACGATAGGGAAGAGGTGAACGCGCGCTGTGAGTACAGCAGAGTTACCAGCGATACATAGAAGCACGAAAACGCGATATTTTGCAAACAATAAAAAATGGCATTACTCAGGTAAATACCGCTGTGGGTCAGGCCCAGGTTCAGCGTCTCGGATCGGATGCCGATGGCCGTAAGAACAATGGAACATCCGCTTGCCGCCACAATCCGCTTCAGAAGTTTATCCTGGCCGGCTATGTGCTGCAATATGCCTGTTTTGCCCGCATACAGCCCGAGTACAAACATCGAGCTTGTCACGAACAGCCTCCCGGACGACAAGTTGTAGCTGAGCTTGCTTGGTACCGGGATGTGGTGCTGTTTGAGCAGTGCAAAGTTGAGAGCGATTTCGTCCCGGTAAATGACGCAGGGAACACTGCTGAAAAACAGGGTGGCACACAGCAGCAAAAGACTCCGGTTGCTGAGGTTACGGCAGAAGATCAGCGGAAAGCCCACCACGGCATATACCTGCAGGATGTCGGAGCGGTAGAAAAAGGAGTGGAAAATGCCGATGCCCAGCAGGATCACCAGCCGCCACACAAAAAGCTGCACGAAGGGCTTGCGCTTGTGGGTAGCATGCTGGTAGATCAGGTAAAAGCTCCACCCAAACAAAAATGAGAAGATGATGAAGAACTTGTCTTCGATCAGGAACTCGAGGGACGTTTTTACAAAGGTATTTTTAGGACCAAGGCCCATCAGGCCGACGGTGGTTGCATTCACAAAGTTCTGCACCGAATGGATGACGAGGATGCCGAACAAGGCAAAGCCGCGGAGCACGTCTACGATCTGAACACGGTCCGTGACCCCGGCCGGCCTGAGTAATGCATTGTCTTCGGAGAGTGCCGGTAAACGTAGAGAATTTTTCAAAGAGCTGAGTTTTGATGAAGGACTACGCAGCAATATTCGCAGTATAACACGGAAATATCCGCGCAGAAATGTTTGTTGCCAAGTCATGGACCACAGAAGGGCCAAATACGCCTGTAAAGCGGACGGACAGATACGGTGCAAATTGCAATGCTGGAAAGGTCGCGCGCATACTCGGCGCGCGGGCCGGGCTCTGTCAGGTGAGGGCCGGCCCGCCTGGGGCAAAGGGCGTCAACGTGCGGGTAGCATGATTGTGTTGAGTAAAAGCGGACATGGCTGATAGATGCACGTGCTGGCTGGCTTACTGTTGCAAAAAGAATCCCGCTGAAGGCATCCTTCAGCGGGATTCTTTTTCACTGATGTTAAAAAATCAGTCCTGATGACGGCTGATCCCGGCCGGTCACCGATTTTTGACTCACTTGTCTATACGTAACCGCAAAACGGGTGAAGTAGCTTGTGGAAAATATTTCGAAATTTTTTGACATGGTTGTGAAATCCTGTATGGAGCGGGATAAAAGTGCAGCTAAACTGGGGAATGAGGGAAATGGCAGGCTGTAATATTGTAGAAAAAACACCGCACAAGACCATGCGCATCACCTGCACATGGCGGCTTGAAAAAGAAAAAAGAGGTTTCTCAACGTGGAAACCTCTTTCGTGTTAACCCACTAATTTAATCTTATGACAGATTTGCAGGTGACCTGTAAAAAACCATTCCATAGAAGTAGTTAGCGACCGATGCGGGAAGACAGATCTTTCTAGCACGCATTTATGCAAGATACTCTTGGCTCACGTTATTATTTTACCAGCACCAAACCTGCCCATAATGAAAAAACGCTTTTTCAGCTATTTGTACCTGATCCTCCTTGCCGGCTTTATGCCTGCCCTCGCGCAAAAGAAGCCCGGCCCAAAAAGTAACAATCCACAGATAACGCTTGACCGGATGCCGCAGTCGCATCCCAGACTTTTAATGAGCGCATCGGATGAGCAGCGCATCCGCTCCGAGCTGTCAAAACATGATGAGTGGCAGGGGCTGCACCGTGTTATTATCGCGGAGTCGGAAAAGATCATCCTGCTGCCGCCGGTAGCCAGGGAAAAGATCGGGCGACGCCTGCTCGACAAATCCAGGGAGTGCCTGCGCCGCGTTTTTCAGCTTGCTTATGCCTACCGTTTTACCCGCGACGAACGTTTTCTCCGCCGGGCTGAGCAGGAAATGCTGGCCGTCAGCCAGTTTGAAGACTGGAACCCCACGCACTTCCTCGACGTGGCCGAGATGACCCTTGGACTTGCCATCGGCTACGACTGGCTGTACGACGGACTGCCGGAGAGCAGCCGCCAGCTGATCAGGGCTGCCATTCTGGAAAAAGGAATCAGGCCGTCCTTTGACAAGCAGTATAATGGTTTTGTAACAGCCAAAAACAACTGGAACCAGGTGTGCAACACCGGCATCACCTTTGGTGCGCTCGCCATCGCCGAGGACGAGCCCGAGCTCGCCGGGAAAGTAGTGCAGCGTGCCGTGTCCGGGCTGTCGAAAATTATGGCCATTTCCTACAGTCCCGACGGTGTATATCCGGAAGGCTATTCTTACTGGGATTATGGTACGAGCTTCAATGCATTGTTTATCGACGCGATTGAAAAAGCCCTGGGCACAGATTATGGATTGTGCGCCACGCCCGGCTTCCTGAAAACTGCGGGGTTTGTGGAGCATATTGCCGGACCCACCGGCCTGGTGCACAACTGGGGCGACTCAGGCAACCGCGACCATATCAATCCTGCCACATTCTGGTTTGCATACCGTGAAAAAGATCCCACGCTCGTGTACAACCAGCTCAAATTCCTGGAAAGGGATAAAGTGAAAACCGCAGGAGGGAACCGCCTCCTGCCCCTGGCAATTATATGGGGCGCGCAGCTCGACCTGGATCGGGTGACGCCGCCCAAGCAGCTGGTGTGGACGGGCCAGGGCGACAGTCCGGTAGCCTACATGCGTACCAGCTGGACAGATCCCAATGCCATTTTTGTGGGATTCAAGGCAGGATCGCCAGCTACCAGCCACGGGCACATGGACATAGGCTCGTTTGTGCTGGACCAGGATGGTGAAAGATGGGCCATGGACTTCGGTATGCAGGATTATAATTCGTTGGAAAGCAAGGGAGTGAGTGTATTTGGAAAAGGGCAGACAGCGCAGCGGTGGTCTATTTTCAGGTACACCAATATGGTGCACAATACATTGACGGTGAACGGACAATTGCAGCAGGTAGACGGAAGTGCCCGTATGGGCAGGGTGTCTGACGATCCTGATTTTATGAGCGCGATTGCGGACATCACACCGGTATATGCCGGGCAGCTGGCCAAAGCAGAGCGGGGGATTGCGATTGTAAATGGGCGGTATACCGTGGTAAGGGATGAACTGGAAGGATCAGGTCAGGCGGCGACGATCCGCTGGACGCTACTGACCAAGGCCCGCGTCAATATAGTGGATGCCACGACTGTCGAGCTCAGCCAGGATGGTAAAAGAATGCAGCTTGTTTTTGACAGCTCCATTCCCATTCAGATCAGGACATGGTCTACCGCACCGCCTTCCCATTATGATGCACCTAATCCGGGTACTACACTCGTCGGATTTGAAGCAGAACTGCCTGCCGGGAGCAAAGCTTCGGTGAATGCATTCTTTGTTAAGGCGAAAAATGAGGTCGGTAAGGTGGCTCCGCTGGATACCTGGAAGTAAGACTTGCTGATTTTCAGGCTTATACAAGACAAAACTACCCGCATGATGCCCGGGGCACCTGCGGCGAGTTTGCATTTAGCCAGCCCACAAGCTGCCGGCATTAAGTGTTTTGTACAAAAATACTTTAATAAAATATTAGAATATATTCTACTTTATAATTAGAATATACTACATTTGTAATACGGCTGCGTTTGTATTAGGCCGAAGTTTATCTCTCACTTCACAACTTACCTATAATGCCAAGAAAGGACAAAATTGTGATAGTCGATACAGGTTCCGACTTCACAGCCAGGCTACAACAAGCTTTGGACCATTTGAATGTGTCAAAAACACTGCTCGTTTTCGACAATACACCTGAGGCTGTCAGCTATATTCTGAATGACTCACGAAATATTTTTTGCCTGGTCAGCCGCTCCGAAGGTCACGATCCGGAAGGACTCAGCCGGTATGCCACATCGGTGATCCTGACGGGCAGCGACTTTGTTCCGCAAGCATATGCGCAAGCCGGAGTGTTGCCTTTAGACCCCGGAATGCATGAATTTGCCCTGATCGAACGTTTTCCCTCAGCTTCGGAAAGCCTGTTCGAAGCGGTTGTCGCATACTGGCAATCTGTGTCTGTAAATACAACAATGAAACAACTTACTGCGCTGTAACCTCAGGCGCGAATATTTTAGTCGGGAAACCTGGCTCCGCTTTTGCCGGAACCGGGTTTTTTTTGCTGAAGTCTTTCAGCGAAACGTCCGGCCGGCGGCAGGGCTTTTCAACTGTACGGAAAGGTTATGAGGATTGCTACATATAATATCAATGGTATCAACGCGCGGTTGCCGGTGTTGCTGCGCTGGCTTGCCGAAACGCAGCCCGATGTGGTTTGCCTGCAGGAACTGAAAGCCCCGCAGGAAAATTTTCCCGAGCAGGCCATACTCGAAGCGGGTTATCAGGCCATTTGGCTCGGTGAGAAAAGCTGGAACGGGGTAGCCATACTTTCGAGAGGCCATGCCATGCAGGAAGTCCGCAACACGCTGCCCGGCGACGACACGGATACGCATAGCCGGTACATTGAGGCAATTATCAATAAAACCCTGATCGCCTGCCTTTACCTCCCCAACGGCAACCCCGCACCAGGGCCCAAGTTCGACTATAAACTTTCGTGGATGAAGCGCCTGCAGGAGCATGCACGCTACCTGCTTTCGGAGGATGTACCCGTGGTACTCGTCGGAGATTACAATGTGATTCCGACGGATATGGACGTGTATAAACCCGAGCGCTGGCTGGACAATGCGCTCTTCATGCCTGAACCCAAAGCAGAATTTGCCGCATTGGTTGGGCAGGGATGGACAGATGCCCTGCGCACCCTGCATCCCGACGAGCGCATTTACACCTACTGGGATTACTTCCGGAAAGCATATGACCGTAATGCAGGCCTGCGGATCGACCATTTTCTGCTCAGTCCCCAGCTTGCCGGCCGGCTGCGCAGCGCCGGGGTGGACAGGCATGTGCGCGGCTGGGAAAAAACGAGCGACCACGCGCCGGTATGGATCGTGCTTGACGATCCCACGGATTAGTGCCCGGCTGAAAGTGCCTACTTACCCATCCAGATTTTAAAATCATTCGCACGTTCGCGGCTCACGATCGTTTCTTTTTCGTAAAGCGGCTTCAATGTGAGAGCCAGCCGGTGATTGTAGTAGGGCTGGATCTGTAAGACCGCCTGGTGCGTGATCATCATTCCGCGATTGATCCTGAAAAACTTCGCAGGGTCAAGCACGTTTTCGAGATCATCCATTTTATAGTCGATCACGAACTTCTGGCCCTGGTGATTTTTGAAAAAACTGATGCACTCTTCAATGTAGAAGTAAGCAATATCACCTGTTTCTACCGAGAGCAGGCGCGCGCCCTGCTTTACGAGAAAACGCCTCCGGTATTCGGTTTGTGGCTGCTGTAACTGCAGGTTGCGCAATATATTTTCAAGATCGGGCGGCAGGAGCGAAGTTGCCGCCGATTTCTGGGTGCCGGTAAGGTCGTAGTACTTGCGTATGCTGCGCTGCAGGTCTTCCTGCTGTACGGGTTTCAGAAGGTAGTCAATGCTGTTGACCTTAAATGCCTGCAGGGCATACTCGTCATACGAAGTCGTGAAAATGATCGTACTTTTTACCTCGATCCGGTTGAAGATCTCAAAACTCTGACCGTCGGCGAGCTCAATGTCAAGAAAGATGATATCAGGCTCACTGCCGCCCAGTCGGCGGTTTTCGGCAAGCCACTCTACCGTTGCGGCTATGCTCGGGGTAATACCGCTGATCACCAGTTCGGGCGCGGTTTCTTCCAGCAGCTTGGTAAGCTTGCGCACAGCGAACTTTTCATCTTCAACAATCAGTACGTTCATGGATGTTCAGTTTTTACGTCGATCAGTGGGAGTGTGACGGTAAAGGATTCCGTACCGGCCTCAATCACCGGCCTGCGGTCGGAAAGCAGTTTATATTTGGCCATGATGTTGGCCAGGCCAAGCCGGGTTGACTTCACCGGGGTCGATTTTTCGAGTACGTTGTTTTTCACTTCCAGCCGGTCATCACCAATGGACCTGATCGTGACGTGCAGGGGAGTTTGTTCCAGGATTGCATTGTGCTTGACCGCATTTTCAAGCAGCAGCTGCAGGGTCAGGGGCGGAATGCTCCGGTGCAGGTCGGCCTCTGCAATGTCAATGGTAAGTTCCACGCCTGTGTCGTGCCGGGTGCGCAGCAGGTGGAAGTACGATTGCACAAACCGCACTTCGGTAGCGACGGTAGTCAGCTCGTTCTGGTTGGTCTGCAGCAGGTAGCGGTATACCTTCGCCATCTCATCCACAAACTGTTCGGCCCGCTCCGGCTCATCGGTGATGAGGGCCGAAAGCGTATTCAGGCTGTTGAATAAAAAATGCGGATTCACCTGGCTTTTCAGACTTTGCAGCTGCCCCTGCATGCCCGCTTTTTTCATAGCTTCCTTGTTGATGTTGATCGTCCGCCATTTATTGAGGGAATAATTAAGCTCATAAAGGCCGGTCAGCAGCAGTACCGCAAAGAATTCAAAAATGTACACATTAACCATCTTCCCGGCATCAAGCTCCGCGTGAAAAGGTTTGAAGCGGATGATGAGCAGCGCATAAAATGATACGTACAGAAACGTCAGGATCCAGAAAGCCAGGGCCGTGTAAAAGCCCCGTTTAAGCGACATGTTGAGCGACGGGTATTTGCGCGCTACATATTGTGCCGCCCAGTCGTGCGGGACAAACGCCACCACAGTCATCACAAAGATCATGAGTGTGCCCAGTGCGAAGTTGCTGAAACTTTCCAGGTAGGGCGGACCAATGAGAAGGTAGCTGATCGTCGGTACAAACCAGGGTACAAGCAGGGCGAACATCCACCTGCCAAACAGGCTTACCCAGATGGTACGACCGATGGAACTGTATGCAGGCAATGCGTTCATGTAAATATCAGCGGCAGCGTCACGGTGAAACATTGGTTGTCCTCACGAACCTGGATAGTACCGGCCTGCTTGAACAGAAACCTGTACCGCGAGATCAGCACGCTCAGCCCTGCACTGTTGAACGGAGCGCGCACGGATCGTCTCTGCAGGTTGTTACGCACTTCAAGCTGCCCGGTAGGGGTCGTGCGGATGCTGATATGCAGGGGATGGTCATTGGCAACTACATTGTGCCTGATCGCATTGTCGATCAGTGTCTGCAGGGTCAGCGGGGCCATTTGCCCGGTCAGGTACAGGTCGGCAATATCCAGGGTGATGCAGATGCCTGTCTCAAACCGCGTTTCAAGCAGGTAGGTATATGATCTGATAAAACGGATCTCCGAATCGAGCGGCACGAGCACATTCTCCTTGTCCGGCCCGGCTACGCTGAGCTGGTAGCGGTACACCTTCGACATTTCATCCACAAACTTCTCGGCCGTAGAAGGTGCCTCCGAGATCAGGACCGACAGTGAGTTGAGACAATTAAAAAGAAAATGCGGATTGACCTGCTGCTTTACAGCTTCCAGCTCGCTCTGGAGCTGGCGTTGTTCGAGCTGCTGAAGTTCATCATGATTGTCACGCCACTGGGTAAACGTAAACACAAGCTCCGTGAGCCCGGCAGCAATCAGCGAGCCGCTCGCCACGAAAAACGTCATCCATAAAGCTCTACCTGTGTTCAGCTGAAATCCGAACAGCCTGAACCGGTCGTAGATCAGGAATGCAAAATACATCAGCGCCAGATGTGTGCCTGCATACAGCAGAAAAAGCAGCAGTACTCGGTACACCGACTGGTTTGTCTGATTGTACAGGCCGGCCACGTACCGGTAGCTGAACCTGCCGGCATGGAGCGCCAGCAGCACCACCGCTGCATTGAGCATACTTCCGGTAGCAAATACCGGCAGGGAGGTGAAGTAGTAGTTTCCCCAGCATCCAAAACCGGCCAGCGGCACCATTAGAGACAGCACAAGCAGGATGACGAACATGCGCGCACGGTCGCCGCGCCCCGGTTTTACCAAACTCTCACCCCATGCCATGCGGGTACCGCTTTCATTGCCTGCGGTAAACGGAAGGACTAACGCCCATGAAATTTTTGAAGGCTGTTGAAAAATGTTGCGCATGCTCATAACCCAATATATCCGAAACTTCGTCCACAGTCAAACCCTTTTTTTGAAGTAGTTCGCCCGCATATTCCATCCTTTTCTTTTTCAAATAACTGAAAACCGACATTTCAAAAAGTAGCTTGAAACCCCTTTTTACCTTGAACTCATTCAGCACGCAGCAGCGGCTCAGCTCAGCCAGGGTAAGCTCCGACAGGAAGTTGGCATCAAGGTACGTTTTCAGAAAATGCAGCTTTTCTACCTCGTCAGGCCGCAAGTCGGGAGGTATTGCAGCAGGTGTGCGCATCTGCTCGATCTGCAGTGCCACCAGTTCAAGCGCCCTGGATTGTACCATGAGGTTGCGCATCGGCCCGCCTGTGCGATAGCTGCGGATTTCCCCGATGAGCTGCCACATCCGGGGCGTGATTTCAAGGGGTTTGTTATAGCCTGTAAAGCAGCGGTGCAGGTTCAGGTTGCGTTGCATCTGTTCCGTCCAGCGATCGTCCCCACAAATGGCCGACGCAAAAAATCCCTTGTCGAGGCTGATATGAAAAACCTCCATGTAATAATCAGCCGGTATGGAGTTGCAAAAAGTGCCTTCGGGGTGATGAAAAATGGAATGCTCGCCGCTATGGGAAGATATACCCTCTTTGAAACCCGTAAACTTGACAAAGTTGTTGCCCCGCAGCTGGAAATTGAAATTCACCGTGTCGGTCGGAATGTCGTTCAGCAGGCTTACCGCCTCCCGCGATTTCCATTTCATATCCACCACATGCATGTACCTGAACGATTCATTATGAAATTCCATCCGTCCCACCTGCGGATGTTCATGCACATCGTAGCCGTCCCGCGCAGAGGCAGGCTGAGTTCCCACGCCCAGGGGATTGGGCAGCACGCTGAAATCATACACTTCCTTGGTAGGCAGAACGGTCGCTCTCATACTGGGGACGATGGTTTGGTTGACGGTTTAAAGATACCAGCACAGGCAGCAACCTGTAACAGGCACATTCCCGGGACGTCGGAAAGCATCGTTGAACTGTCGGGATTGCAGGCTCAACCGTGCATCATTCCGGCACCTGGCCAAAGCGGCATTCGATGCAGCTGTAATCCGTTCATGTATTTACAAACGTCAGATGTACAGGCTTTCAGCAAAGATTGATACTTTGCGCCATACAGGCCATTATTCCCGCCTGCTTTCCCATGAACCGTAACACTGCCATCCTGCTCGGTTTTGTTGTTTTAAAACTCGCATTGCAATACTTTCTGATCAGTCCGGAGTATGACCTGCACCGCGATGAATACCTGCACCTCGACCAGGGCCGGCACCTGGCCTGGGGCTACCTGTCTGTGCCGCCCTTTACTTCCTGGGTTTCGTGGGTGATCCACTTGCTCGGCGGGGGTGTGTTCTGGGTGAGGCTTGTGCCCGCTTTGTTCGGTGTGCTCACGATATTGACGGTCTGGAAAACGGTGGAGGCACTGGGCGGAGATCTTTTTGCGCGGATACTGGCTGCTACCTGCGTACTCTTTTCGGTACTGCTGCGCCTGAACCAGCTCTACCAGCCCAACTCCGCCGATGTGCTCGGCTGGACACTCCTTTATTTTACACTGATCAGGTACACGGCCACGCTCCGGCCGGGATGGATCTATGCAGCGGGAGTCGTATTTGCATTCAGTTTTTTAAACAAATACAACATTGCATTCCTGGCTGTCGGCCTCGTGCCTGCGTGGGTGCTGACGGCCCAGCGGAAAATTTTTCTGGACAAACACCTGTACCTGGCGGCTCTGCTTGCGCTGGTACTGGTACTGCCGAACCTGGTGTGGCAGTATGCCAACCATTTTCCGGTTTTTCACCATATGAAAGAGCTCGCCGCAACCCAGCTCGTAAACGTAAGCCGGGCCGATTTCCTGAAAGAACAGCTGATTTACTTTTCCGGATCGTGGGTCGTGATTGCGGCTGCATTGTATGCTTTGCTGACTTACAAGCCCTTTGCCAGCTGGCGGTTCCTGTTCTTTTCCATTTTTATCACCCTGGCGGTGTTTCTGTTTTTAAGGGCAAAAGGTTACTATGCGATCGGTCTTTATCCGATTTACATTGCATTCGGGTCGGTTTTCCTTTCCAATCGTGTCAAAGGCCGGTGGGCGGCCATCATCAGGCCCGCGCTGGTGATTTTGCCTGTCCTGCTGTTTATCCCGCTGTACCGGATCGCATTCCCCAACAAGCGTCCGCAGGCTTTCATCGACGAGCCCGAACGTTACCGTAAAGTGGGGATGCTGCGCTGGGAGGATGGCCGTGAGCATCCGCTGCCGCAGGATTTTGCCGACATGCTGGGCTGGAAAGAACTTGCCGCCAAAGTAGACAAGGCCTACGCGGCCTCTCCCGACCCGGCAGCTACGCTGGTACTCTGCGATAATTACGGCCAGGCGGGTGCGATCAATTTTTATACACGCCGCCATGTGCAGGCCGTGTCTTTCAATGCCGATTATGTTTTCTGGTTTGACCTGAAAACAAAGTACAGGCACCTCATACGCGTGAAGACCTGGCCTGAAAACAAGCTTGAAATGGCTGAGACCGGGCCTTTTTTCCAGCAGGGTTTTGCTACCGGTGCAGTTACCAATCGTTATGCCCGGGAGCAGGGTACCACGGTTTTCTTGTTTTTAAATGCAAAAACGGACATCAATGCGCGGATTAGGAAGGAAGTAGCCGAAGCCCGGGAGCGGTATCGCGAGTAGGACAGGGCATGGCATAATTTTTAAACCTCTCATGCCGGAACACCAACCTGCTTATCCCGGAATTTATGAGAAAAACCCTACAGATTGCCAATATTATCGCCTTGCTGGCCACATTGGTGATCAACTATCTGTCCAATACCGGCATCTTTGCCGACAGTACCATGGCCACCGTATCGGCTGCCTACCAGAACTTCTTCACACCCGACGGTTACGCATTCTCGATATGGATCCTGATATATGTTGGTCTGGGTGCCTTTGTGATTTACCAGAGCAGGGGATTGTTCAATGCGAAGCCATGCCCTGAAGAAGTAGGCCAGATCGGGTGGTTGTTTGTGTTGTCGTGCCTGCTTAACTCCCTCTGGATCATTGCCTGGCTCTATGATTATACCGGACTTTCAGTACTGATCATGGTTGGCTTGCTCACCACGCTCGTGCTTATCGTATACCGCACCCGCATGGAGCTCGACCTTGTTCCCCTTCGTAAGCTGGCGCTGGTCTGGTGGCCGTTTGCCATTTACCTCGGTTGGGTGATTGTGGCACTGGTCGCCAATGTAGCCGCATTTCTGACCAAAATGAACTGGAATGGTTTCGGCATTGCAGAATCCGTATGGACGATCATTATGCTGGCTGTTGCCGGTCTCATTCTTATTGCACTCACCTGGACGCGCAACCTGCGCGAATCTTCGATTGCGGGTGTATGGGGAATTGTAGCCGTGGCTGCCGCCAACTGGAATGATATGCGCGGGATTGCCTATGCCGCGATTGCCGTGGCGGCTATAACGCTCGTCAGCACCGGCTTGCACGGCTACCGCAGCCGGGGCCGGCACTTCGAGGAAGAGGCTCAGATGATGCAGCGGTGAAAATACACCGCTGCACAGGTTCATGCGGCCGGAAAGGATGAGTAGTAAAGTATTTACATACTGTAAGATTCAAAAGCCAGTTCAACAATCCGGAACTGCAATCCCCGGTAGCTCGACCGGAATTTCAGAAAACGGGTCTCCGCTTCTTCGCGCGACAGTTTTTCATCGGAACGAAATGTGACAAAGCCGGTGCGGCGGTTGTAATGATTCAGGGTTATCCAATCACGTGCAGTCTTCATCTGCACCTGGTAATACTTCATGACAGGTTACTGATTGAGGTGAAACGTTTTGTAAACGGAGCGCTAATTTAATGAAAAACTTTGATCAATATACGAACTAGTATTACATGGTAATTTTTTGTTTTTGCAAATAGTATGTATGCTATACTTTTAAAAGCATGCATGATGTAAAAACAAAAAGCCGCAGCGTAACCCAATCGTTTTGCCCGCTTTCTGATCAACATTCATTTCAACATTCCGGATGTATGGCCTTATCGGATCAGCAGATTGACCAATTTATTCAGGAAGGTTTTGTGCGCATTGACCATGCATTCGACGCGGCATTGGCTGCGGAGGTGCGTGACAGGCTCTGGCAGGACCTGCCTTTTGACCGAGCTGATCCTGCAACCTGGACTCTGCCCGTGGTACGCCTGGGCATGTACTCCGAACCTGCATTTGTAAGTTCTGCCAATACACCAGTGCTCCACGAGGCTTTCGACCAGCTGGTAGGACGCAGCCGGTGGATACCCCGGCAGAGTATGGGCACTTTTCCCGTACGCTTCCCTTCCGACCAGCCGCCAGGCGACGACGGCTGGCATGTGGATGCTGCATTCCCCGGGGACGAACCCGATAATTATCTGAAATGGCGGGTGAATGTACGTTCGAAGGGACGTGCGCTGCTGATGCTTTTTCTTTACTCTGACATCACTGTTGCCGACGCGCCTACACGGATTCGCTCCGGCTCACATCTGGATGTGGCGCGCCTGCTGAGTACAGCCGTTGAGGACGGGCTGGAATTTATGGAGCTGGCATCCCGGCTTGACCTCCTGCCTGCGCGCCCGGAAGTACTTGCCACGGGCCCGGCCGGCACCGTGTACCTTTGTCACCCATTTCTGGTACATGCAGCTCAGGCACACCGGGGAGCAATGCCGAGGTTTCTGGCGCAGCCTGCGCTGGAACTTAAAAGTCCGCTCGGTCTGAATGCAGGAGGGGATCATACGCCGGTAGCGCAGGCAATCAAGCTGGCATTGGGCATTTAAAAAGCCTTGCAGTTAGTACTGCAAGGCTTTTTCGGGAATTTAATAAAATCCGGGCAGCGGGTTCAGCCGGGTATTCTGCCGCTGATGCCAGTACGGATAAACCGGGTCGCGATCACTTGCAGCATCCAGTTTTTTTACCTGTTCTAGGGTGAGGTTCCAGCCTGCAGCCCCGAGGTTCTGCCGCAGCTGCTCTTCATTTCTGGCGCCGATGATGATGTTGACCACCGTCGGGCGCTGCAGAAGCCAGTTGAGCGCAACCTGTGCTACGGACTTGCCCGTTTCTTCCGCTATCTCATCAAGCGCATCCACGATATTGTACAGCAGCTCGAAGTTCGTCGCCGGACCATGGGTCCCGCCCTGGTTCATCCGGTTGTCTTCCGGCAGCGGCTGCCCTCTCCGGAACTTCCCGCTCAGCCTGCCCGATGACAACGGACTCCATACGATTGTGCTCACATGCTGGTCAATGCCGGCGGGCATCAGCTCCCATTCAAACTCCCGGTCCAGCAGCGAGTAGTAAGCCTGATGGGCCACATACCTGGCCCAGCCATGTTTTTCCGAGATCGAAAGCGATTTCATCAGGTGCCAGCCCGAAAAGTTGGAGCAGGCGATGTACCGTACCTTTCCGGCCGTGATCAGGTCGTCGAGTGCGCGGAGGGTTTCCTCAACCGGGGTGTTGCCGTCGAACCCGTGCATATGGTAAATGTCGATATGGTCGGTGCCGAGGCGTTTGAGGCTGGCTTCGCAGGCGGTAATCAGGTGGTACCGGCCCGAGCCGAAATCATTGGCACCCTTACCCATCGGGAATGTGGCCTTGGTAGAAATGAGCACATCATTTCGCCGGCCCTGCAGCACCTTGCCAAGAATCTCTTCCGAAATCCCCTGTGAATATACGTTGGCGGTGTCAAACAGGTTAACACCTTCTTCCAGACAAATATCAACAAGTTTGCGTGCTTCGTCCAGCTGGGTGTCGCCCCATGCTTTGAAAAATGCATTGCCACCGCCAAAGGTAGCGGTACCGAAACTAAGAACGGGAATATGCAGCCCGGATGCTCCCAATTGTCTGTGTTCCATAAGCAGACTTTATAATTATTACAGTATTTGAAATTAAAACAGCTTTATTAATTTAGTAGTTAAAAACCTCATAAATCAGATGATCGCCAAAGTTTTTACTTTTCTTTTACTCGTCGTAACCAACATTTCCTTGTACTATTTTGCGGTCCAGCTCGAACCTCAGGTCGATTACCGGATCCTGTTTATCCTGGTTCGTGCCATGCTGGTGACCAGCTTGCTCATGCAGGTACTCACTGCTACCGGCTTCATGAAGGAAGAAAAACTCTGGTAGCCGGGCAGGATGGATCCTGGCAGTGCCATGCAGGTGTTTGTATAAAAAAATGATCCAGCCTCTTGTTTAAGGCTGGATCGGCATGTCAGGCGGGGAGCCAGATATGGAATGTAGCCCCGCTGCCAGGCTCCGATTCTGCGGCAATGAAGCCTTCATGCTGCTCTATGATCTTTTTCACAATGCTCAGACCGATTCCTGTGCCTGAGTACTCGTGCTTGCCGTGCAGCCGCTGAAAAAGCGTAAAGATTTTCTCACTGAACTCGGGTTCAAAGCCGATCCCATTGTCTTTGAACACCATATGCATGTACGCCTTCCCGGCATCCATGCCTCCCGCCGCAGGAATGCTTTCTCCCGGAACCTTTTCCCATACAATGCTGATAACGGGATCACGCTGCGTGAATTTCAGCGAGTTACTGATGAGATTTGAAAACAGCTGGCTCATTCTGAATGCATTGGCGCGAACAACCGGCAGCTGGTCATACTCTATCGTTGCATTTTTTTCCTGGATCAGCAGTTCAAAGTCTGTCCTCACATCTTCCAGCACCCTGTTCAGGTCGACCTCTGCAAATTCGTCGCCCGTATTTGACAGCCGGCTGTATTCCAGTACAGAGTGAATGAGCTCGCTCATGCGTTCCGCTGAGGAGTAGATCTTGGTGAAATACCGCTCCGTGGCTCCTCTGTCGTCCGGGCTCTTCTGGATAAGGTTGATAAAAGTCTGGATCTTCCGGAGCGGCTCCTGCAGGTCGTGACTGGCAATGTAGTTGAAGGATTCCAGTTCGCGGTTTGCTTTTACGAGATCCAGGGTACGCTGCTGAATCTTTTTCTCAAGGTCATCGGTAAACATCTTCTGGTCGTGAATGTCCGTGTATGTACCGATCCAGTTGCGGATTTCACCTTCTTCATTGCGCATGGGCACACCCTGCCCATAATGCCAGCGGTAATCGCCATGCCGGTTTTTAAGCCGCACTTCTACCCGGAAAATGTTACCCGTGCGCAGGCTTTCCTGCCAGACGTCTACCACATGCTGCTGCTCGTCGGGATGGATCAGGCGTGCCACTACGTTCCCTTCATACAGTATCATTCCGCTGTATTCCAGCCACTGGCGGGAAGCAAACTGCAGCGTTCCGTCTTTGTCGGTCATCCAAACCAGCTGCGGCAGCGTTTCGGTCAGCATCCGGAACTTCTCTTCGCTTTCTTCGATCACGCGCCGGGAGCGGACTTCCTCCGTAATGTCGGTAGCCATCACCGTAATGCCCGAAATCCGGTTCTCGATGTCGAAAATAGGCTGGTAAACGTAGTTGTAGTAAAAGTCCTGCGCTACCCCTTTTATCAGGATCGAAGCCTTTTCTTCATTTCCATAGTACAGTTTCCCCGTACGGTATACCTGTTCCAGCAATGTTGGAAAAGGCTGTCCCCTGAGTTCAGGAAGAACTTCCAGCAGCGTTTTTCCAACAATTTGCTCGGTTTTGTCCCACGACCGGAGCAGGGGAGGGTTTACAAAGGAAATGCGCATTTCGGCACCGCGCAGGATCAGGAATATATTGGGGGATTCGAGCAGCACGCTGCGGAATTGCTTCTCGCTGGCCTCTATCCGTTTCATCGCCTCCACCTGTGCCGTAGTGTCAACCATATGCACCATGATCTCACTGACCTGCTCATCCGCGTCACGGATCGGGTAGATCAGCACATCATAGTAAATGGCCGCAGCCAGTCCGGTATGTACGGGTTCAAACGCGAGCTCACGACAGGTAAATGGTTTGCCGGTTGTATATACCTGGCGATACAATGCATTGAGGTCCAGTTTTTTGTCTTTAAATGCCTCTTTGAGCCGGGCGCCCATCATGGTAAGCTGGGTAGTTCCTGATATGTTGCGGAACAATGCATTGGCCATCGTGTACCTGAAACCGGGACATTCCACCAGCGCTACCCCGGCGGGCATTTGCATGAGGTAGCTTTCGAGCTTTTTCTGGATATGCCTGTGTGCGCCTGCAATCCTCAGCTGGGCCTTGATCCGCGCAATAAGTTCATTGGCCGAAAACGGTTTGATCAGGTAATCGTCCGCCCCGATCTCGTACCCTTCGATCTTGGATTCTTCACCGGCGCGCGCGGTAATGAGGATCATGGGAATGCTGGCGGTGGCCGGATTATCCTTGATGCGCCTCAGCAGCTCAATACCATCCATTTCGGGCATCATAATGTCACTGAGAATCAGTGAAGGCTGGAATTCCGCAATGACTTTGAGGGCTTCCACACCATTCCCTGCCGTCCGGGTCTGGTAGCGGCGGCCGATCAGCGACTGCACATGCTGCCGCATGTCGGCATTGTCGTCCACGATGAGGATTGTTTCCGCCGAAGCCATTTCGCTGCTCACCGGCGCGGGTAGCTGTTGCGTGTCCGCATGCTGGTCCAGCAGGCTGGAAGCTTCTTCGATATAAAATGCAGATACGATGTCGTCAAAACCAGGATCCTCCTCAAAAGCCTGCTGCGGCCTGATGTGGCTCTTGCCAACCGGAAGTTTTACAATAAACGTGCTGCCTTTTTCTGATGTACTTTCCACGGTAATACTTCCTTCATGCAGCTGCACCAGCTCCTTGATCAGCGACAAGCCGATACCCGTACCCTCGAAGGTCCTGCCGGCCGTATTCTGAATGCGGTGAAAGCGCTCAAACATTTTGGGCAGCTCTTTCGCCGGGATCCCGACGCCGGTATCGGTAACCCGCACCACAGCCTGCCCGTGCTCTGACGAGACTGTTATTGTAATGGAGCCTTCGAGCGTGTATTTGAATGCATTTGAAAGCAGGTTGAAGATGATCTTTTCCCACATCTGCCGGTCAATGTACACGGGCGAAGGATTATCAACTACATGCACCACCAGCTTTAAACCCGCCTTCTCCACTACCGACCGGAAGTTGGCGGCCAGGTTGGAGGTATAATCGGCCAGGTCCGTCAGTACAAACGATGCCCGGATCCTGCCGCTTTCGATCCGGCTGAAATCCAGGAGCGTGTTCACAAGTTTGAGCAGGCGCAATGCATTACGGTGTGTTACTTCCAGCTTTTCGTGGGCGGCGGATTGTACGTCCTGGTCGTTCAGGAGCTCTTCCAGCGGCCCGAGCATGAGCATAAGCGGCGTGCGGAACTCGTGGCTGACATTTGTAAAAAACAAGGTCTTTGCCTTATCGAGCTCTTCCAGCATCTTCGCGCGCTTTCGCTCTTCCTCATAGGCCAGCGCATTGTTCACGCCCAGCGATATCTGGTCGGCCACCAGCTGTATGAAGTTCCGGTAAGCATCATCAAACTTCCGGTAAGGGTTTAGCCCTACGGTGAGCACCGCAAGCGGGTATTTTTTATTTCCTGATTTAATCGGAATGTCCACATAATGCCATGGCTGCACGTCCCATACTCCTTTGGGCAGATCCTTCCAGCGGTGGTTGCCCGTCGATTCCACGATGCGGTTTCCCAGCACCGCCTTGCTCATGGTCTCAGCCGCCGTATCCGGGTTTTGCAGGTTGATCACCGGGGGCAGGGCAGGATGGTCTTCAATAATGCCGGATGCCGCAGCCATGCGGGCCTCCGTACCTTCTTTGTCTATCTTGTAAATGATGGCCAGCGGAAAGTCACGTGGGTTGCTGCCCAGTGCCCACACGGCCTGCTCGTATATTTCCTTTTCATTCTTCTTTTGCGCCAGCGTATCCAGCTGCTGCATGGTCCGTAGCAGACGCTCATTGACAATGCGGTCGGTATCGGCCGTGTTGTAGCAGATAATGCCTGCCGGCCGCCCGCCTTCGTCCAGGACCGGCGTGTATGAAAAGGTATAATACGTTTCTTCCGGAAATCCGCTGCGCTCCATGATCAGGAGCTGCGACTCCACGTAAGTACCCTCGTCGGTAGTCATCGCTTTGGTCAGCAGCGGCTCAATATCCCTCCATATGTCCTTCCAGACCACCGATGCCGGCTGGCCCAAAGCAATCGGGTGCTTGCCGCGCACAATATCGATGTAAGCATCATTATAGAGCTTGATCAGCTGACTGCCCCAGCCGATCCAAATGGGCTGTTTGGAACTGAGCATAATCCGTACGCAGGTCCGGAGGCTCTGCGGCCAGTGTTCCGGAATTCCCAGGGGCGTAGCTTCCCAGTCGAAGCTGCGGATGCGGTCTCCCATTTCGCCACCCCCGGCCAGAAATTCCAGCGAGGTACCGTTATTCATATTCATTTACAAAGAGGAGGCAAGATTTTGAATGATGTTTATAAATGCCGTTTTCAGCTCGTCCATGTTGGCTTGCTTTTGTATAAACCCCGTAGCACCCAGGCTTATGCACTGTTCTATAATGTTTTTTTCCGCAGAGGTGGAAAGCATGTAAACAGGCGTATCGGGAAGGTGAGGCTGTGATTTCAGGCGGGTAAGCAGTTCAATGCCATTCATTTTAGGCATATTGATGTCCACAAATATCAGGTGCGGGTTCACGCTTCCATTTGCCAGTTTGTCAAGCGCATGCAGGCCGTTATTGGCGAATGTACACGAAACCCTGTCATCAGCACCTTCAAAAATGAGCGAGAAAATCTCCTGATCGTCGATGTCATCGTCCACTATGAAGACCTGAATAAGAGATTGCATTATGTTATTGATTTACTTAGCAAACTAAACAAAACTATGTAGAACTCACAAGAATCCGCACCGAATTGCACAGGCCGACAGGTTCCGCACAGGCTGGGCCTTTGTTCCCGAAATGATTGGATCTGATAATCAGCTTTGCGCGAAAATAGTCCTACTAAAAAATGCGGGTAGCACACGTAAAACTAGTTCTATTCACGTACCTTGTGCAGGTTCTTGAATTCCTGTGTAATGACAGTCGGTTTCGGGAACGAAGTCATATGGTTATAGTCCCGGTGTACTGCGCCGGGACTATTTTTTTGTTGGAAGAAACGGATTTACTCGGCTACGTGGAGCAGCTCGTCCATGGTACCTTTTACAGTAGTTCGGATGTTGCTGTTGTTGAGCATTTCATTATCCGAAAGAACCAGTGCTTTGAACACCGTGTTGAAGTGCGTGTCCTTCTTATTGGTGAGCAGCTCCCAGCCGGCTTTCAGAAACTTGCGCTCTTTTACCTCGCAATGTACTTTAATGGTCCTGGACGATCTGGGTTCGAGGCTGATGGTGGCGGGTTGCAGCACGCCTTCCATTTGCAGGGCATCCTCCATCGCAAAATGAAATGCCGCATCCCGCATTTTGATCGCAAACTGATTGGGATTAAAGAGCTGCAATGTGACATCGACACCCTTGTTTTTGAGGTCAAATGCGTGAATATCCACATCCTTGATGTCGATTTTGGGAATGCGGATAGCGGGTAGTTTTTTCGTCAGGTGTAATTTGATCAGCTTTTCGCCCGCCACAGGTACGTCTGTCTCGAACGATGCCCTGAGTCCGTAATCCGCACTGTCCGTTTTTGCCTTGTCAAAATGTTTAAGCAGTCCGACAAGGTTATGTTTCAGCACCTGCATGGGGATGGTGAGCGTGGTACTGTCTCCCGATTTGAGTACCAGCGGCTTTTGATACACATCCTCAATGATTTTTACGGAATCTATATAAATCTGATAATCAACTTGTTTTGCGCTCAGTTGCATAGGCAGCCGGTTATGGACAGTCACCTTGCTGGTGAGTTTGATGCGGTCATCGTCAATGTCCGTGATGCTGAGATTGGCCAGGCTCAGGTCGGGGGTGAGCGCCTCGGTTACTTCCTGCTTCACGGGACCGGGATGTTGCCCGCGCCACCAGAGCCAGAGTACTGCGGCAGCGGCCAGCAGGACGAGTAGTATGATCAGCCATTTTCTGTTTTTCATTTTTTCTGCAAATATGGTGTTAGGCGGCGCTTGCTACTATATTCGTGCCGGATTGAAAAGGGCGCATAAGCCGCTTAATAACAACACAATCCTTTCACTTTTTTTTGACAAATGTTCTGTTACCTTTGGTTTGCTGTAACACGACGCCCACTTTCGCGGAATAGAAAAATTGCCAAGTACAGGACATTCTGTCCGACTTTCTACCTGACTCTGCTACATAAAGTTTTCACAAAAAAAAACCACATATTTCTGAGCATCGATTGGATCTGCTTTTCAGAGATGGTTTGTTAAAACGACCGGGGAACCAGCCCCTGTCATTGCGGTGAGCCGGCCTCGAGCCGCTCCGGAATTTACACTTTTGAGGTACAGCATTACTTTTCAAGATACCGGATGTAATCATGCTGGAAAATTGTCTGAAAGAAATCGTTACGCGTTTCAACGACTTTGCCCTGCTGCCCAAGACTGTGCTCAACGGTGGCGGCATACTGGAAACGCTGGTGCTGGCCGACATCGCCAGGCATGAAAAACAGCAGGAATCCGATGATTCCATGCAGGACAAGCTGGTGCTCACGCTCATCAGTCTGGAAGAGGAAAACAGTTTGAAAAATAACTACCCGGTACACCAGGAACAATCCGTGAGCATGTACCAGAAGCCGGCGCTGCACCTGAACCTATACCTGCTGTTTTCGGCCAATTTCAAACTGTATGCGGAGGCATTGAAACACCTCGGGCTGGTTCTTCAGTTTTTTCAGGCCCAGCAGCACATGAGCTATACCGACGAGTTCAGCAACACGCACAAGCTCACTTTTACGATACACAACATTGGTTTTGAGAACCTGCATAATCTCTGGACAGTGCTGGGCGGACATTCGATGCCGTCGGTGCTGTATAAAGCCAGGCTCCTGTACGTACAGCAGTCACCGTTGAACGGTGCCGACGTAATTACGAACATCGACAGTGTCGAACATCTTAACTGAGTAAGGTAAAACCCTTAAATGACTTGTTTATGCTGCACATTGCATACCGGCTTTTGTGTTCAATCGGATTTGCACACAGCTATTATCAAAACGGGCGGAGCCGTGACTTCACGCTGGTTCCTGCGGCCGGATGCGTACCGGTCCTGGAAAGCTTCGGACTGGTGCTGAGGCAAGCCGGAGACCAGGTGCTGATTCTGCAGAAAATGGAGGAGGGGCAGCCTGAGGTTCCCATCAGCAAACCCGTTTGCCTGTCCTTTAAAGTGCTGCTGAATAATCCATTGCTTGGAAATGTAAGCCGGTTTTCGTGGAGTAACGGTACCGGAGTGTCGCCGGGCACACGCAGGTTTTACCTGACCAATGCAAACCTTACCGACGGTTCGCTCAGGGCTGGTCTTACCAAAGAAGCGGCACTGTCTGATGCGGATGTGCTCCCACCTTTGCGCCCGGAGCGGTTTACACTGGATGTGGCAGCCTGGCCGGGCGAGATTCTGATCGAGAAGTTTGTAGGTGGAGCAGGCTGGAAAGTACTTTCGGCACTTGCCGCCATACCCGGGGCCGACAGTCTTGAAGTAAACCTGCCCGCTCCCGGCTTGTACCGCCTGCCCGCTGCGCTGGTACCCGGAGGACCGGAGTTTTATGCCAGTGACGAAGCCGGCAGCAGTGAACCCTTTTTCGGGATTGTTGATCTCTGCCTGGATGACAGTGTTGAAGCAGGTACACAGTACGTGACGTATATAGCTTATCGTGAGCTTGCGTGGCATTATGTATTGATCGATGTAAAAAACAAGAAAGTACCTTATGGAACCGGCGACGATATCCGCATTTCGTACAGCCGTCACGTAAGTGATGTGGTATCTCCTGCCCAGGTGGAATTTACCCGCTTGTCCGAAGCCGAGCTGGATGCCGGGCTTAAAGCGACGATCGATAAGATCCGGAACAGCAATGCCGATTCTGTACAGGATGTATTTGTATTCGGCAGCACCGTTCCGATCCCCATACTTGAACATCGTCCGCCTACGATCGCGCTGGGGATCAGCGGAAACACCAGCTATGCAAAATTGCCCGTACCCGATATTTCAACCGTACGGATACGCGGCGACCAGTCGCTCATATTTTACAATATCTGAATCCTTAAACTTTAAAATACCTGATTATGGCTGCATTACCAGATACCCGGATGCCCGGCGTGTTTACGGTGGAAGTACCCACCATACCCCCATCGATAGGAGTGGTGCCCAGTGCCGTGCCATGCTTCATCGGCTATACCGAATTTGCGAGTAAAAACGGGGAGGATGTCTTGCTCAAACCGGTGCGTATCCGTAACCTCCGGGAGTACGAAAACTATTTTGGCACAGCCCCCGCCCAGGCAATCAGTGTCGATCTGCTCGAAATTGTCGATGATCTTCAAACGGCTACCAGCATCCGCACCGATGTGCGGGTACAGCCGGCCGACGATTTTAAGTTCAAAATGTATTATGCCATGAAGCTTTACTATGCCAATGGCGGCGGACCCGGCTATATTATTTCTGTCGGGAATTATGAGGATGATACCGTAGCGGCTGCTGATCTTCAGAAAGGTGTTGACGCTGCCCGGCTGGCCAAAGATGTCACCATACTGTCCTTCCCTGACGCGGGTAAAAACCTCAACGACGATGATCATTATGGCACCCTGATCCCATACACCCTCAAACATTGTATGAAAATGGTGAACCGGATCGTAGTGGTGGATGTGGATGATAAAAATACCGACATCAGTTACATTGGCGATAATTTCAGGACGAAGATACCCAAGGATATCAGCCTGAAATACGGCGGTGCCTACTATCCGTTTCTGCAGACAACAATAGATTACCGTTTTGACCCTGCCGGGGTGACCATTGCCTCACACCACGCATTCACCTCTGCGCTGCTGCTCAAACAGCAGGCAATTACCCAGCTGAGCGTACAGGCAAAAGGCTATTCGGAAGCGAAGGATGTTGCGGCGGCCAGTACGGCGGCCGACCTTGGAGCCCTTCGCAAGGAGGTTGAAGATGCATTGCGCAAAAAAGCTTTACCGGTTCCCGCAGAAGTCACGGCCGCGTTAAAAAAGCCGGGTGCTACCCTGGATACTGCAAAGGCTGACATTAAAAAAGCATTCGATGACTTCGATACTGCTAAAAATACCAGAACTGGCGAATTTGAAGCTGCTCAGAAGGAGATTGACGACCAGTTGCCGGCAGGCAGACTTCTGCCCGCAGGTAGCAAAATGGGCGATCTGGAAAGTTCAAATAATCTGATGTTCAACAAAATACGTGAGGCAATCAATGCAGTACCGGTGATCCTGCCACCCAGCCCGGCCATCGCCGGACTGATGGTACAGACAGACGCTACCCAGGGTGTCTGGAAAGCACCGGCCAATGTCGGACTGGCTGCGGTCATTGCCCCAACCGTGGAGATCGACGACGACTTCCATGCCGACCTGAACGTGGATGCCGGTTCGGGCAAGTCGGTGAATGCGATCCGCACCTATGAGGGAAAAGGAATCCTGGTCTTCGGAGCGCGCACGCTCACCGGCAACGATCTGGAGTGGCGGTATATTTCTGTCCGCCGCACATTCAATTTCATCGAAGATTCGGTCGCAAGGGCCATGCAGGACTTTGTTTTTGCACCCAATACCCGCGATAGCTGGATCAAGGTGAAGGCTATGATCAGCAACTTTCTGATTGAGATATGGAAATCCGGCGGATTGTTTGGTAACACCATGAACGAGGCATTTCAGGTAAATGTAGGGCTGCCCGAAACCATGACCGACGTGGACATTCTGGAAGGACGGATGATCGTCGAGATCAAGCTCCGGGTCGCCCGGCCGGCTGAATTCATCATCCTGCGCTATGAGCACAAGTTCCAGGCCAATGCTGCCTAGGGTTTAATCGAAAACCACCATAAATATTCACTACCATGCCAGACATATTTTATCCTATACCCAAATTTCGCTTCAAGGTGAAGTGGGATTCGCTTTCCCGGGAAACCGAGATCGGTTTTACCGAAGTGACCGGGCTGGACTACCAGGTTGATGTGATCGAGTACCGCGATGGCATTGATCCCAATCTGTCCAAAAGAAAAATCGCAGGCCACCGGAAGTTCAGTAATGTGGTACTTAAACGGGGCGTGTTCAAGGGCGTGAGGGACTTTTACGACTGGATTGACGGAGGGGATAAAGCCAATGAAAAATCGCTGGTAAAAAGAAAAGACTACCGCCGCACAGTCACAGTCACCCTGATGGACGAGGCAGCTGTGGAGGTTGTATCCTGGAACCTGCAGAATGCCTTCCCGACCAAGGTACAGTTCAGCGACATGAAGGCCGACGGCAACGAGGTATCTATTGAAACCATCGAGCTTGCGCACGAAGGTGTGACTGTCTCGTACCACTAAATACCCCTAAAAATGGCCTTTTACCCGCCTGTCGGATTTTATTTCAAGGTCAGCATCGACGGCTTTCCCGAAGCTGAGGCGGATTTCCAGGAAGTGGCCGGGCTGGTTATGATGCTGGAAACGCTGGCACTCCGGGAAGGAGGAGAAAACCGGTTTACGCACCAGCTGCCCCTGCGTACCAGCTCGGATAAGCTGGTGCTGAAAAGGGGTTTTAAGGTCAGTTCGGCATTGCATGACTGGTGCAGCCAGGCGATCGGCGAGTTTTCGTTCAGTCCCAAAGACCTGGATATTTTCCTGCTGGACCCTGCCTTGCCGGACTCATTGCACAACCCGCTGGTAGCCTGGCACGTGGTGCATGCCTATCCTGTAAAGTGGTCGGTTTCGCCCTTCAATGCCATGAACAATGAGCTGGTGATCGAGAGCGTGGAGCTGCAGTACCATTATTTTACCAAATCATTCCCCGCATAAAAGCCATGTTCTACATCATTGAAATGACCGTACATGCCAGCTTTACCGACAGGCGCAGCTATGGCGAAACCCAGGGCGGTCAGGACACAACGGAACCCGATCCGGATGCATTGCGTGCTTTGGAAGACCGCATTACCGAGTCAGTAGTACGGAAAGTGATGAGCACGATTGAACGCCAAAAAGAACGCTGAAATGGAAAAAGCATACGTTAACAAGCTTCGGATCACATCCGTGCGCATTGACTTCAGCTCTCCGCTGGCCGCTGCGAGCAGTATAGCCCAGAGCCTTGCGGGCGGCATTTTTGAGCTGCCGATCAATCCGGAACAGTACCAGCGTCAGTTTAAGATCCGCTATCTCAATCCTTCTGAGATCGGCGGGTCCAAGAAAAAGGCCGAGGCGCAGTTCAGCTCGGTGGAGCCTGAGGTACTTGACCTGAAATTTACCATCGACGGTACCGGCATTGTGCCCATTCCCAAGCAGGCGATTGATGCTGTATCACAGGCATTTGCAGCAATGGACGGCGACGCCCAGGTAGCATTTGTGACGGCCAAGCTGGCCCAGCTCGAACTGGTCGTATATGGCATTCAGGATGAGTCGCACCGGCCGCCTTTTATCATTCTCAACTGGGGGAAGCTCGTATTTGTAGGTACCCTGCTCGAAATGAACCAGAACTACACGCTTTTTCATTCGTCGGGTCTCCCGCTGCGGGTGGATGTAAACCTGAAAATTCAGCAGTTTATCCTGCCGGCCGCCGCTGCTGCCGCTATGTCGCTGCTCTCGCCTGATCTTACCCGGCAGCGGGAGGTAAAAGCGAGCGACACGCTGCTCAACCTTTGCACGACGATCTACGAAGAACCGGATTATTATCTGGAAGTGGCGCGCATCAATGGGCTTACCAACTTCCGGAAACTCAAACCAGGCTCTGCACTGCTTTTTCCCCCGGTAGGAGACTGAATCATTTATTAAAACTTATTATGACCGGCCTGCCATCAAATCCAATTTCCGGCAATGCGACTGACGCGCCCACCCACAACGTAGCCGTGACCCTCCGCATGGATGGTAAGGATGCGACCCAGAACCCGGGCGGGCTGATGGCGCTCTCCGTTTACCGTGAAGTAAACAGAATCCCCTACGCCCGCCTCCATTTGTCCGACGGGAAGGTAGAAAAGGGTACGTTTCCTAAAAGCGGCTCAACGGTCTTTGTCCCGGGTAGAACTGCCGAAATACTGCTGGGTTACCAGAATAAGGTCGAAAGTGTGTTCAAGGGTATTGTCGTGCGGCATGGGGTCAGTGCGCTGCACGGGCGGGCATCCATGCTCGAACTCGTATGTCATGACCCGGCCGTCAAAATGACCCTGGTGCGCCGGAGTTGTTATTTTTATGATAAAACGGATCAGCAGATCTTCAAGGAGGTGATCGGTACGTATGCAGACCAGGGAATTACGGCTGGGAAGCTGGACCCGACTGCATATGTACACCCCGAGATGGTCCAGTACCACTGCACCGACTGGGATTTTCTGGTGATGCGTGCCGAGGCAAACGGGCTGGTGGTGATTTGTGAAGACGGAAAGATCAGCATCATATCGCCCCAGCCTGCTTCAAAAGCTGATTTTACAGCAACCTGGGGTGACGATATCATTGACTTTGAGGCTGAAATGGATGTCCGTACGCACTTTCCCGATGTGGAAACCGGAAGCTGGAATGCTGCGGAGCAGAAGCTTGTGTCGGAAAAAGGCGGGAGTAACCCGGGTTCGCCAGGTTCCGCCACTGCCGGGATCGGCAATGCACTATCGGCCGCGGCCAGTGTGGCAGGCATCGACCTGGGCATTGAAGACGCTACTCACCAGTTTCCGGATGTACTCTATAAAAAACAGACGCCTGCATTCTTCCATGGCGGTGACCGGTCTACCCAAGAGCTCAGCGCCTGGGCAGCGGCCGGTAAAAAGCGCGGTGAGCTCTCGCAGGTGCGCGGCAAGGTGAAGGTGCGCGGACGGTATTTTACATTGATGAAAACAATAGAGATCAAGCGGGTGGCGGGCAGGTTCAACGGCAAGCACCTGGTTACAGGTTTGCTGCACCAGGTATTTGAAGGTACCTGGCAAACGGACGTCCAGTTTGGTCTCAGCACGCAAACGCTGGCCCAGTCGGCCCCGGAAATCGCCCTCCCGGAGGCAGCAGGACTGCTGCCGCCCATTCAGGGCCTGCACATAGGCGTGGTAACAGCTGTGAGCGGCGACAAGCTTCCGGGCGACCATCGCGTCAGGGTGATGGTGCCGGTTATTTCCGGTCAGCCGTCCCATGCACAGGGCGTATGGGCGCGCGTGGCGGCAGTTACGGCCGGAGAGAAGCGCGGCTTTAATTTTCGTCCTGAAAAAGATGATGAGGTGATCCTCGGATTCATTAACAACGACCCGAACGACGCCATTGTACTCGGCTCATTGTACAGCAAGAAACATCCCGCACCTGTCCCGGCCTCTGAAAAGAATGCGCAGAAAGGTATTTACACAAAAGGTAAAATGCAGCTCGTATTCGATGACGAAGAAAAAAGCATCCTGCTGAAAACGGACCAGGGATACTCCATCCTGCTCAGCGAAAAAGACGGGATGATCGAGATACGGGACAAGAACAAGAACGCTGTCAAACTTTCGTCTGCGGGAATCGACTTGTCCAGCACATCCGGTATCTCGATTAAGGCCACCGGGAATGTATCTATTCAGGGTAAGCAGGTGCGGATCAACGATCCATAGTATCAAAACGATTGGAATTCCATAACACTAATCATCATCACCATGCAGGCTGCCAGAATGAACGATGCCCATCAATGTCCCGCTCCGCTGGAATCGGGTACCGGCACCCATGTCGGCGGGATAATCCAGGTAGCAGCGCCCAAAACGGTTTTTATCAACGGCCTCATGGCTGCAACCGCTACCGACATCTGTGTATGCCCGGGCAGTCCCAACAGCATTGCGAAGGGCTCCGCATCGGTTTTTTTCAATGGAAAGCCTGCTGCACGCAAAGGGGATCCCACCGTGCATGGCGGTAAAGTTGCCGGCGGCTCTTCCAATGTTTCGATTGGCAGTTAAAACAAAATTTTGCAAATGGAAAATACACCATTGTTTCCGTCAGCCGACCGGAAAAGCTTCCTGGGTACCGGCTGGGCATTTCCGCCTCAGTTTTCACTGGCTACCTGCGCGCCCGTCATGGTATCAGACGAAGAAGATATCTGGCAAAGTCTTCAGATCTTGTTCAGTACCAGCCTGCGTGAGCGCCGCATCACACCGGATTATGGCTGTAATCTGGAAGAATTTGTATTTGCGCCCATGAATGTATCGCTGCTTTCCCTGCTGGAAGAGATGATCAGGGAGGGTATCCAGCTGCATGAGGCGCGCATCAGACTGGAACGTGTCGCAATCACACCCAATGACTTCGAAGGCCGCCTGGATATCAGCGTCACCTACATCGTGCGCAGTACCAACACCCGCTTCAACAAGGTATATCCCTTCTATTACCAGGAGGGTACCAACGTGGCATTTTAACCGATCAGGCCCATGTCTTATCCGCAACCTACCATTCACCCGCTCGAACGCACGGGTACCATGCAGCGCGAGCGGCTGCTCAAAGCCCTCATCCCGGACAACCTGCTGCTGGACGACCGCAGCCTGGCCGATCTGGTGGCCTTTGCGGGATCATTTTCCGGGCAGGTACGCTACTGGAACGAGTATAACCAGCCCGATGGCAGCTGGACGCCATTCTGGGAGCACGATGCCACGGCCCTGCTCGCCCTGGTGTCCGCTACCGACCTCGATCAGATTCAGGTGAAGTTCCGGAATGCAGAGCTTGCGTTTGTGCGGGCTTGTAAAGCCGAAAAAAGGAAAGAGGGAGTGCCACAATGCGAAAAAGCATTGACCAAACTGCACAAGCTGGTCGCACAGATCCGCGACGTAGCTGCCCTCATTGAAGAGATCGCCGGAAAATTGCCCGGCAATCATCCGCTGAAAACAGAGGCAGCCGCCCTCATCAGGGACAAGCTGGGTGTGGCGGATAAGAACGGAACCAGGTTGTACGACGGTCCGCTCGCCACCCTTGTCAGTTACCACAAAGGCATTGGCGAGCATACCGGACTGATTGAACTGTACCAGCCATTTTTTGATGATGAGGCACTGTGGGGCCTTACCGTGCATGATTTTCTCAATTGTATCGACTACCGTCAGATAACCCATCAGGATCAGGAAGCATTGTGGCGCCTGTTTCTGGAGTTTTTCAAAGTGCTAACTTTTATCGTGGGACGGGCCGGAAAGGCTTTTCATCAGTCACTTCACGGGCGCAGCGACCATCCGCCGCACATTGCGCTTTTTCTGGCTTTTGCATTGCTTTTCAGGCGGTACCACCAGGCGGCGCTCAATGGGCTGGCGGCGAGGCACCTGAACTACTATTATCTGGATATCCTGCGGCTCCAGCAGCGGCGCGAGATTCCGGATAAGGTACATCTGGTATTTCAGCTGGTGCAGCAGGCGGATTCGTACAAGATCGAAAAAGATACCCTTTTTACAGGCGGGCAGGATGTAAACGGGAATGACCTGCTGTACAAGCTCGCCGACGAGCTGGTCATCAGCCAGGCAGCCCTGGTGGAAAAGCAGAATCTGGGTTTTTACAAAGATGAAAGCGGCAGCATCATATCCGTAGCCATGCGCGGAGCCGATAAGCGTGATGGCCTGCAGGAAGCTTATCCTCCAAAAATAAAAAGCTGGGCACCGCTTACCGGTGAAAGTTTATACAAAAAATATGAAAAGAAAGGGCACCTCATCAAAAACCTGCTGGGCGAATCGACCTCCCGCTCACCGGAACTGGAAGAAGTCAGGGAAAAGATCGGCCGCATCATGGGTCACCCCGGCTTCTTTATTGCGTCACCGGAACTCTGGCTGGCCCAGGGTGGGAAGCGCACGATCCGGATCAATGGAATAACATCCAAAATAACCGAGCTTTTTGACGTCTTTCTGAGCACCAGTGAGCAAATGGTGGATATCGGTCGTTATGCGGCCATTCGGGGGGAGGATGTCACCTTTACACTGCCGGAACAATTGCCCGACATCATGCCCGTACAGAATGATCCGTGGGTACCGGCAGACCTGCCGTGCCTGCAGTTTACACTCCGGTCTTTTGTCAGCCGCACGGATGCCGCGGAGCTCCGTTTTGATCGTATTACGCTGCAAACCGCCAATACTTTACTGAAAAATGTGAGTATACAGGTCGGCAGTACACCTTACGCACCATCGTCCGACATCCCGATGGCTGGCTCACCCTCTGCCGACACCAGGTACACCCTGTATGTCATAGCGCCTGAGCTGACTTTCAAGAAAGTAAAAAAACCGGTGCTCGTCCTGCCCTCGCTACGGGAAGATCACGGGATGATCGCTGTGGATCCGGTGGAGGAAAAAGAGATTTACCATCCCGGCAAGCCCGAATACATCCATTTTGCGGACATGCGCCTCAGTGAGCCGGTACCTTACACTGTGGCTACCCCTTACAGCTATTTTAAAAAAGAGTATACCCTGGCTGCATCCGGCGAAGGTCCGCTGAAAATGGTATCCCTGCCCGCAGAGAGCATAGCGGTCAGCTACCAGTCGGAGCCGGTGGAAGTGACTTTTGGGGATAGTAATGCGCTGCACAGGTTTTACCACATCGACGACCTTGGCGGCTATGCGGATGCCAGAGAGGAAACATTTATCCCCGCACAAAATATACCAGGCCCCGATGAGCCGCTGCGTGCTGATCCGGCGACTGTAACGCTGCCCGCCGACGGAAACCTGCGGCTGGGTTTTGAAGACCTGCTGCCCGGCCAGACACTCTCCTTATTGTTTCACTTCGCGGATGGTTCCGGCAACCCCGACCATATTGCACCAGAGGAAGTTGTATGGTCCTATCTTCGGAATGATGAGTGGGTCCGGGTTCCTCCCCGGTTTATTCTGCTGGATGAAACTCTCCGGCTGTGCAAGACGGGAATTGTACGGTTTCAGGTACCCTCTGATATCAACAATGGAAATACCCTCGCCATGGGGGAAGGAGGGCGTAAAGACCTGTACTGGTTACAGGCCTCTGCCCGCAACAACCCCCGACGCAACATTTACGTCAGTGCCATGCCACACCTGGTCGACATTTTCCCGCAGGCTGCTACCGCTGTTTTTGAAAATCACCGCAATGATCTCGGGCACCTGCCAGCCGGCCTGCCAGCGGGCAGCATTACAGAGCCCCGGTTTCGTGATGCGGGGATTTCACAGGTCATACAGCCATTTGCATCATTCGACGGCCGCCTGGGTGAGTCGGCGGATGTAACCTCGTACTACCGCCGCATACAGGAGCGCCTGCGGCATCGCAATCGGGCCGTTACGATCTGGGATTATGAGCGCCTGCTCCTCGAAAAATTTCCGAAAGTGGCCCTGGCCAAATGTCTCCCGCACACGCGCGATACTGCTGTGGAAGCTGCGGGATATGTGACCCTGGCCGTAGTACCCTATCCGGGTGCCATGACCGGTGATGGGTGTTATTATCCTGTTTTCAATGCGGGAGAACTTGAAGAAATGGAAGATTTTCTAAACCGGTTCAACAGCTTTTTCGTGAGCGGAAAGGGAGGGGGTACCAGCTGCTGCTGTGGTTGTGAGGAAGATAAAAGCCGGCTTCTGGTGCGCAATGCAATGTTTGAGCCCGTGCGTTTGCAGGTTTGCGTCAAATTCAGAAAGGGGCGCGAAGCGCTTTTTTATAAAAAGCAGCTGAACAATGACCTGAAGGATTTCCTGGCCCCATGGGCTACCGACACGCAGGCTCCGCTGGTATTTGGTACCCGCATTTACAGCGTTGAGCTGCTGCGGTTTCTTGAAAACCTCGACTATGTTGACGCGGTGCTCGGCATGAAGGTCAAACATTTTCCCGACAGGGATTCGGCTGGCTTGTACGAGCAACTGGTACCGTTTGAAGAAGCGGAACGCATTGAGCCTTTTACTTCGCGCTCCCTGCTGACTACCTACCTCGATATACTGAATGAAGACAATGCCAATGTACTCGACCACGAGATCCTGCTGGCGGGTGAACCCGGTTGCATGGACTGCGGGTGCTGATCTTAAATTTTTAACAAAATGGCTACATCACTTACAGTACCGCGTATCCTCAGCTACCCGCCGGCAATGGACTACCAGTTGCTGCGGCGGGAGGGGCTTACCCACCTCGAAAGACTTGGCTCGGCGAACTGGACCGATTTCAACACCCATGACCCGGGCATTACCATGCTCGAAGTACTCTGCTATGGCCTCACCGACCTGGGCTACCGGGCCGAGCTGCCGGATGCCGACCTGTTTGCCGCCGGAGCTGGCCAGAAGTCGTTTTTTACAGCTGCCGAGAGCCTGCCTAATGCAGCCGTCACCGCAACGGATTTCCGCAAATTGCTGATTGACATCGAGGGCGTCAAAAATGCCTGGCTTAAAGCAGGCGGCAGGGAAAAAGTATCCGTTCAGCTCAATTTGGCCGCACGGATAGAAGTACCCTTGTCGGGGCGTCTCGGCGAGTACGTTGCGGCATTCGCACCAGATGTGCGCGCCCTGCCCGCCTTATCGTTCCGGCAGGGTGCAGACAGTCCCTGGGCAACAATAGTGGCGCTTGAACATGCAGGGGCAGGGCTGAAAATCTTTAAAAAAGACCTGGAAACGCTGGATAGTGCAGGCATCCGGGCCAGCATTACTGGATTGGTCGACGAGCTTGCGCGCTTTCCCGAAAGTACCACGGCCGGTGAAATCATTGCCATTTTAAACCGGATTGATGAGGATGCAGAGGAAGGTGAGATCCGCAAGCTCCTGGACGAGGCGGGCTGCGAGCTGGACCTGAACGATGCCATATCCGGCTTTTTTGAAGATGGTCTTGCTCCTGATGCCGTGCCTGCCGGGACGCAGTGGAAGGCGCTGGTGCTCTACCTGATCGAAGCGCACTTTGCGGCCATTGAAAAGTGGGCCCGCAAACAGTTCGGTCCCGGATTCTTTCCCCCGGCCTCTCCGGGCTTTTTGGAGCAGCTGCGGCAGCTTCATCAGGAACTCTCGACTTATTGGGCACAACCGGAGGGGCAGCGGGGTGAGTTGCTTTCCTGGGATGGTTTTGCAGCGATGAGCGTGGTACAGAATGAATTCAAAAAGGCTTTTGTACTGCCTTTTCTTTTCGGGATCTTGTTTAAAAACAGTTTGCTGGTGGCCGAAAATGAGGACGACATGGTTTCGCTGTTTGTACCCCGGGGAGTTTACAGGGTGTACATTCAGCCGGAAGAGGGTTACCAGCATCAGGCAGAAGAACTCAGGCAGAAGGCCCTCGGCGTACTCCACGCCAGCCGTGCACTGGGCGAAGACTTTGATCCCGCGATCCGCATTATTGAAAATGTGGGGATGGGCCTGGAAGCCGTGATCGAAATAGTGCCCGGTGCGGATCTTGCGGAGGTATATGCAGCTCTGCGCTATGCTGTGGACGACTTTCTTTCACCTGCTGTGACCATGTACAGCCTGCAGGAGATGATGGACCAATATGCCACATACACGTTCAGTGATCATGTTTTTGAAACACTATCCGATACAAATCTGCCGGCTGCGCTGCTTACCGCCCTGGAACCGCTCCGCAACCAGCTCCTCATCGGCAGTGTTTCGCTGGATGCAGCCCTTGCGGCCCTGCTTACTTCGTCGGAGCTGGAAGAATATGGCAGTATGCTGCACTCAGCTGTTGCGGTTGCTTACGAGGCGGGTGAGGTGTTCCAGGGACCCCTGCTTACCCATGGTTTTATCGAAGATGCTGCGCTGGAAAATGCAGGATGGCGCAGGACTGTGTACTTGTCCGACCTGTTTCAGGTCATGTCCGCTGTACCTGGTGTGGTGCGTGTACAAAAGCTGGTGATGAACCGGTGCGGAGACGAGCATCCTGTACGCACACCCTGGTGCCTGCACTTTGACTGCGACTGCCAGCCTGCGGTGGATTGGGAAGGAGATTGTTCGCAGATCCGTTTTACCAAAGGCGGCCGGGCAGTGACACCCGGCGAGTCACTGTTGTGGGAGGTGCAGGATCGCCTGCAGCAGCTGCGGGCAAAAAATGCAAAAATCGACCGCTCCGGCGCGCTGGATTTGCCGCTGCCCGCAGGCAGGCGCCGCGATGATCTTGCGGAGTATACCAGCGTACAGGAGGAGTTTCCGCGCACCTACCACGTAGGCCGCGAAGGCATTGCTTCGGGTGAACCTGCATTGCGGAAGGCGCAGGTGAAGCAGCTGAAAGGATTTTTACTCGTTTTTGATCAGCTGATGGCCAACTACCTGTCGCAGCTCACACAGGTAAGTGAAGCGCTTTCCATTCAAAAAACCGGTGAGCCTTTGCAAGCCTACCAGGCACTTTATGATATTCCTTTTGTAAAAACACTTTTTACTGCGCTCGACCCTGACGCAAGCTGGGACAACTTCCGGAGTGATCCCGGTAATGCATACATGCGGTCGCTTGACAAGCTCGTGAATGGTAGTGCTGTGAATGTGCAGCTGAGACAAAACCAGCTGCTGGACCACCTGCTGGCACGTTTCGGAGAATCGTTTATGGAAGATGTACTGTCCATGTTCGACATTGAACGCCCGCTTGAAGCAGGGAGTGAGGACGGACTGAAAGACTGGCTTGCTGATAAGCAAAGGATGCTCGAAAACATCCCGCTCCTGGCCGGCAGAAGGGGATGTGCATTCAACTACCGGGCGCCGCGGGAGGCAGGCAATACGCATTTCTGGGATTCGGAAAACGTGGAGGGCTTCCGGCGCCGTGTGCTGGCACAGCTCGGTGTAAGCAACTGGCGACGTGGTACCATCAGTTTTATGCCCAGGTTTACACTGGATACCCGCCTCGAAATGGCAGGCAAGGCCAGGCGCTACCGTTTTGGGATCAAACCTGAGGAAGGCAGCGCGGGATTCTGGCTGCTGAGCCGTGCCTTGTTCAGCCAGCTTGAAAATGCTGAGAAGGAAGCCGATAAATTTCTGTCCCAGGCAACCGGTACAGACCACTACGGCATCGTGCGGGATGATGAGCAACGGTTTGTGGTCGGGTTCTGGAAAAATCAGTTCTCAGACCCGGCGGGTACTTTCATTCCCCAGGTGGAAAATGCATGGCTCCTGTCCGAAAGATTTGACAATGAAGAAGATGCAGGCGCATTGCTCCGCAAGATCACCGAAACCACCGGCGACCAGGCAGGAAGTGACAACTTTCATGTGGTAGAGCATATCCTGCTGCGCCCGCTTGATAAAGACTACCTGGTACTGCTGCCGGATGTCCTGCAAACCGGGTTTGAAAGTGCGGACGCGTATTCTTTCCAGGTTACCATTGTCGTGCCGTCGTGGGCGGAGCGGTTCAGGGAGCCTGCGCGGTATGCATACTTTCAGCAGCTTGTACGCCAGGAACTTCCCGCGCACATCCATCCGCGCTTTGTGAGCCTTGGCCGGGCCGCCATGGTCCGGTTTGAAGAAGATATGTACACCTGGCTCAGCCTGCTTTCCGATCCTTCCGCCGAGCGTTTCGAACTCCGGAAGGCAGCCAATACGATGATCAGCCTTTTAAACCAATACGAATATGACAGCTTCAACTGACCGGCAGCGGGCAGACGTATGCCTGCAAGGGTACGGGATCGTATGCGGCCTCACGGTACAGGTTAATGCCAATTGTGACGTGCAGCTTGGCGGCGGTACGGCCATCGTCAGGGACGGAACAGTGATAACCGCAGCAAAGCAGGCATACAGCTACTACCTGAAAGAGCCCGACGCTGAGATACAGGCCTATTTCCCTCATCAATGGGACGAGCAGAAACGGGTAAACCGTACTGTATTGCAGCTGGTACCTGCCGGCCATTTCGACGGCCGCCTCATGGACTCCCTTAAACAGCAAAATCCGCGCGATCTGCCGACCCGTAATCTGCTCGATGATAAGATTGCGGTCATGCTCGTGTCCAAAGCGGATAGTGCCCGGCGCTGGTTCCTGCTGGTCAGTCCGGCGGTGCTGGCGGAAAAGGACGGCACATTGCAGCAGGCGCTGAAAAAACCGGTAAGTGCCGAAGCCGGCACGGTGGGAAGAGGCATATTCGGAAGGCCAGGTGCTGGCAAACCTGTCTTGTCCGCCGAAACCATTCTGCGGGCACAGTACCCGCATTTACAGTTGAAAAAACCGGTACTACCCAGGTTCGGATACAAGCAACTTGCCATAGCGGATCCCGGGCAGCCCTTCGGAACAGACAATTTTACAAATCCCTTTTCCAGGATCACGCTCTTCAAAGACATTTTTGGAGAATATAAAGCCATTCTCGATGACTTTATTCCGGAGTTCTGCGAAGCGCTGGAAAAACTGCACGAGCTATATGCCGCGGTGCTCACGCACAAAGGCGAGCCGTACCTGGCCCGGTACCGGCGGCTGCTGGCTGAGAAATGGCAGGTTTTTCTGGCGGAGGGCGAGTGCCTTTTTTACATACAATATTTTTACGACTGGCTTTCGGACCTCGTCAAAGCTTATGAAGAGCTATGCAGCAAGCTCGTGACCCTGCAAAGTGAATGCCTGTGCGATGGCGGTACCAATGATCAGAAAGATGTTTACTGGTTGCTGCGCCTCGGCCCGGTGCTGGGAGGGAGGTCGTCGTACGCGCCTGTGATTTTCAGGGATTATTTCAAACCCGCGCCAATCAACGGAGCGCAGGCCGACCAGGAAAATGAGGCACGTTTCCTGCACTGGCGCCTGCTGATGATGATCTGGACCTTTGACCTGCCGCAGCTCAGGCTCGACCAGAAAGTGCTGGTAAAAGGCCGCTACATAATTCCGGCACAGGAATTTGCAGACGCACAAGACTTTTTTGAAGAACAAGACAGTGACCGGAACGGGGTCACAGACCTGGAAGATCTGCCGCTGAAACTGACGCCCGGGCAAACGCCCGATCAGCCGCTGGACAGGCAGGCGATTCCCTACTATTATCCCCTGGATGCAGACAGCCCGTACTCGCTGCATAACTTCTGGAACTACGGGGCCATGTTGCGGGCAGAGACCCGGTACCTGAAATCGTACAATGCATTTGACGGGGAAGACAGTTACAGTCATCTGAAAAGTACGCTGTTTCCGCTCGCATTTTCCCTGAGAAACGATCCCTATGTGCGCGCAGAAGGGCATATCGGCAAAAAAGCATTGATTGACCAGGCCGCCGGAACAGTCACTCCTGACTGGACCCCGATTGCGGAAAAGTACAACATAGCTACGGGGTTCGTGTGTATGCCGGTATCTCAATTAAAAACCTGGCTCGCTCAGCAAACAGCACGCCTAGCCGTGAGTGCAGGCGCGCCGTACACTGTGTCGAGCGTGGTGGCGGCTGTGGAGCATTCCGGCGGCTTTGAACAGGGCCAGGTGCTGGTGATGGTGTACGTAGATGCGGCCGGAGGTGAGCAGATCGAGCTCAGCGAGTGTAAAAAAGATGAGGCACCGGAAGTTCCGCAGTTCGCCATTGTGGCTGACTTCACCATGCCGGCTACCGCAAACCTTAAATCCTGACGGCTATGGATCATACGCTGCAAAAGCTGCGGATCAACGTGGAAGCTACCTCGCGGGAGGGTGCCCGCAATGCGGCAAATGAGGTAGCGGGCTGGTGCCGCTCTGAGCGGTTTTGGGCCGGACTGGCAACCAGGCTGGACGACCTGCTGCCGGGCGACAGGGTAGTGGTGATACCCAAACTGGAAATTCATGTAGCTGCGGAAAATGAAATGGATTTTCAGCGGATATTGGCAGAGAAGATTATAGCCTGCCTGAGTGATTGGCCGCAGGCGGATCCGGATGATACGCCTGTGACCATCGAAAGCTATTTAATGGCGCAGGCGATGCAATTTCTGAAGTACGGCTATTTTCCCGTGGGAGTGCCGCCTGTACTGGCTGAAAAAATCAAAGAATTACTGATCCGCTGGATAGCGGAAGCGGACGCACACTACTGGCAGGAGCTTGCTTCCCTGGCGTCAGCGGAACCTCAGATGCTTGACCGGCTCATACAGCACTTTGGCAGTACAAGGGTAAGGTCCAGCATAGCCAGGTGGATGCGTGAAGAGAGCGGGATCATGGTAGATACGGAGGTGGTTGCGTCATTTTTCCTGAAAAAAGCAGGCAGTACGTTTGCAGATGCCGGTAGCATGTCAGCAGAGGAGCGCAGGTTCTGGCGGTGGTTTTTGCGGCTGAAAACAAAAACTAATTTGCAGGAAGAGGCTGATCTGGAAAATGCTGTTTCCCGGGAAGCTCCGGAACGAGCCGGCAGGCCGGAACATACTTCCAAACATCGGGCAGTACAGCCGGAGCAGGACGTTTTTTTTGTAGAAAATGCAGGACTGGTCTTGCTGACGCCCTTTTTACCTCAGCTTTTTGAAGCACTTAAATGGACCGAAAACAACGCATGGATCTCTGAAAACACCATGGGACTGGCCGTACGCCTGCTGGATTATATCGCGCATGGCACTACGAAGAACTGGGAAAACGATTGGGTACTTCCCAAGATATTGTGCGGTATGCCGGTGCATGAAGTCGTTGTGCAGCACGTACCCCTGGAACCGCATGTAGTGCTGCTGGCAGACGAGCTGCTGGAAGCGGTGATTGCGTACTGGTCGGCATTAAAAACTATTTCGCCTGACCGGTTGCGGGAAATGTTCCTCCGCCGGCAGGGCAAACTCACGATCATCGAGGATGGTCCGGGCTGGCAGCTGAGGGTAGACCGGAAAGCTCAGGATATACTGCTGAGCCGCATTCCCTGGGGCTTTGGTGTCACACGCCTGCCCTGGATGCAGGATATGCTGTTTGTGGATTGGGCCTGAACATTACATTGACATGGCAGAAAAGGCGACATTAGCAGCACCCAAAAAAGCAGTCCGAAAACCTGCCAAACCGTTTTTTGCGGCTGTATTACATCCGAAATCAGGGATGCGGCAGCCGCAGATTGCAGCGGGGTTGTATGATAAAGCTGTTTTGTTTCCATTAAAATCCATTGCTGAACTTTCCCGTAATAGAAAGCCCGGGACTGTTGCGCCGACTTCAAAAACAGGAGCGCCTGCTCCCGTAAATCTTAAACCCACACAGCCGGTGCGTCCTGCCCGGAAAATCCTCATTGGCGGGAGCCGTCCCGCAGCACAGGTTGTACCCAAGCCGGCACAAGCCGGGCCTGCCGATCAGAAGGATGCACCGGTACCCGCTACGTCAGCGGTAAAGGCACCCGCCCGGCCGTCAGAGGATCCGGATTTCAAAGCATTGAACCGGCAGGTGAAACAAAAAGCCGGTACCCAGAAAAAGCACGGTCTCACGGCTGACAAGCTGCACGAAGGCAAGGTAGGGGCCGTGGCGCCGAAAGGTGAGAAGCTGGCACATGCCAAAGGCAGTGTGGTGGAGGAAATGAGCGAGACGAAGGTCAAGCCGAAGATCTTTGACCGCAACGATTTCCTGCGCCAGTTTGACAAGCAGATCCGGGATGCGCTGCCTAAAAGCAAGGGTGAAATGGAGCGTTTTGCCAATACCAGGGAACCCCATGAACCTGCCGAAATACAGTCGCTCAAAGGCAGCGTGACCAGCGGTGTAAAGCAGGCCAAAAATGATGCTACCCAGCCCATTGCTGTCGCTGCCGCACAAACACCCCAGCCGGGCAATGTGATTGCGCCGGAATTCAAAGAACTGAAAAAGGAACAGCCCGGCGCTGTTCCTGTGGTGGAAAGTACGGACCGGGCAGCACCCAAGCCCAGGTTGGAAGGTGAGGTCTCAATGGAAAAAGAGGCTGCGGCGCTGGATACTCAGATGCAGGACGGAGGTGTGTCGCAGGACCAGTTGCAAACATCCAATGAGGAAGCCTTCATGTCGGCCGAAAAGTCGAAGACGAGCGCTCAGGAGAAGGCCAGGCAGGTGCCCGAAGTATACCGGCAGGCCGAAACACCTGCCCTGGAAGCGCGGAAAGCCGAAGCGGAGGATCGTGTTTCAGGGCAAATGACGCTGATGAACAAATTCCGCTCAGGGCTTTTCGGGGGCGTGGACAAGCAAAAGCATGCAGTAAAATCAAAGAACGAGCTGATGCGGGAGCGCATCCGGAAGCAGCTCGAAGACATTTATGACCAGACAAAAAGTACCGTAGAGGCACAGCTTTCCGCGCTGGAACTGGCCGTGACGACCCGCTTTGTCCTGGATCTTGCACTGGCAACCCAGAAGTTCAAGAACAATGTCGACAGGAAAATCGGTGACCTCGGCATTACGGACTCGATCTCTGATTTTTTTACGGGCAGTGACAGCAAGCAGGAAGTTTTTGATGAGGAGAAAACCAGGTTCGAGGCCGACCTGCGTGCTACGATCAATATTATTGCCGACAAGGTGGAAGCCGGCCTGAAAGCGGCCATGCAAACCATCCGGGACGGGCGCGGGCGGGTGGCAACCGAAGTGGACAAGATGAACCCTGAGGAGCAGAAGATCGGGAAGGAAATACAGGGCGATATAGACGAAAAATTCACTGCGCTTGAAGGTACCGTGGAACAAAAGCAGGGTGAACTGGCCGAATCGCTGGCGAAGAAATATGTGGAAGGCGTCAGTGAGCTGAATGCGATTTTTGAAAAAATAAAAGAAGAACACATGGGCTGGCTGGAAAAAGCCGCCTGGGCGATCAAGAATGTAATCTCGACGATAGCCGAACTGAAAGACATGCTTCTGAATGTGCTGGCGAAAGCCGGAAGCGTGATCATGAGCATCATCAAACATCCGATAAGATTTGTCAAAAATCTCGTAAGTGCGGTCAAACTGGGGCTGAGTAACTTTAAAAAGAACATCTGGAAACATCTCAAAGAAGGCTTCTTTGCCTGGCTGCTGGGTTCACTGCCACCGGGCGTCGAAATTCCGAAGGACTGGGAACTGATCAGCATTTTCAAATTTGCAGCCTCCATCCTGGGCCTTACCTGGATCAACATCCGCTCCCGGGCAGTGAAAAAGATCGGTGAGCCGATGGTACGTGCGATGGAAACGACCTTCGACATTTTCATGGTCATCATCAAAGAAGGACTGGGCGGCCTGTGGCGGCTGATCAAAGAGAAGTTTAACAATCTCAAAGCGATGGTGATCGACGCGGTGCTCGATTTCCTTAAAGAAAGGGTGATCATGGCCGGCGTAGCATGGATTATTGGTCTTATGAATCCCGCAGGGGCATTTATCAAAGCGTGCAAGGCCATTTACGACATCATCAAATTCTTTATCGAGCGCGGCAAGCAGATCCTGGAGTTCGTCAACAGCGTACTCGACTCCATCGCCGAAATTGTGGCGGGCAAGATCGCGCCGGCAGCACAGCGGGTAGAGGATTCGCTGGCAAAGGCAATCCCGATTGCGATCGGGTTCCTGGCTTCGCTGCTGGGACTTGGCGGGTTGTCTGAAAAAGTGCTGGCGATTATCAAAAAGGTACAGGATCCCGTGAACCTTGCCATTGACTGGATTCTTGATAAAGCCATTGCATTTGGTAAAAAGCTCGGCGTAGACAAGCTGGAGGCAAAGGCCAAAGAGGGCGTGAACAAGGGTAAGGAATGGGCGAAAGACAAAGTAGCGCAGGGAAAGGAAAAGGTTGCGGCTGCGGCAGGCAAATTCCTCGGCTGGCTGAAAATCAGAAAAGGCTTTACGGATAAAACCGGCGAAAGCCACACCCTTTATTTTGAAGGACATGACGAGCAAGCCGACCTGATGGTCGCTTCGAAACCCAAGCCAGCCAAAAAGCTGCTGAAAGAAATAGGTGCCACCCCGGATGGTAAAAAGGTTTACAATGAAATCCTGACACTCATTAATAAAGTCGGGAGCCTGAAACTGAAAATCACCACCGTGAACGAAAAAGAGGAGAATGACAAGGTGATGAAACAGATCAGCGACCTGGTCGCCTGCATCGGAGCATTGTTTGCTACGGTTTCTATTGCCGGTAAAACCACAGAAATGACCGAAGTGGAAGTAAAGTTTGATGTGATTTATCCCACACTGACCCGCGAATATGCCCGGCAGTTAAAGGAGCAGCAGCTCGCGCTCAATGCCATGCTGATCTCCAAGTGGCTTGTCAACCGCTCGGTGTTTGAAAACAAGGGGCGTATACCCGACTCTACCTTACGACAGCAGGTGAACGATGATTTCAGGAAAAAAGCAGAATTCAGGGCTTCTATGCAAAAGCGCGGCCTGAAAGACGAAAAAGAAATTGACAAGCTCTGGAAATACAGCCAGGCCGCAACCCACAAAATTGACCAGGTAGCCGGTGGTGATCATAATGTGTTTACGGATGTCGGGGTGAGCTCTGTAAACAGCCACATCGGCTCGCAATGGAAATCCAGGGTAGCCCTGATGGTGAAAGCAGTAGGAGAGGTGAATCCGGAAGTATACGGTACCCAGAAAATGAAGGTAAAACTATCAACAAATTAATGCCATGATCACGGAGCTGAAAGCATTTTATGAATACAACCTGCCGGTCGAGCCTTACGCAAAAGTACCCGCGGAAACCATAGACAGGTACCGGTCTGTGCTGCCGGACTATTTTATCACATTGTGGGAAAAAGAAGGTTTACTGACTTTGAAAGACCGGTTTTTCTGGCTGGTCAATCCGGAGGAGTACACCGAGGTGCTCTCCTGGTTTATCCCGAAGGCAGAGCAATACACAGTGTTGCTGCGTACGGCTTTCGGGGGGATGGTTTTTTTTGATAAAACAGCAGAAGGCCATGATGAGCACAGCGGAAAAGAAGCCTATAATTTCATTTGCCCTGTTTACCAAACCATTACACCATTCACAAGCGCTCTGGATGCCGTACTGAACGGCTGGCTCACCACGCCCGAAATTTATGATCCGCTCATGTTCCAGTCGCTGTACACGCTGGCCCGGCAGGAACTGCCTGCACCGGAAGCGGATGAAATTTACGGCTTTGCACCGGCCATTGCGCTCGGAGGGGACCTTTTTCCAAGTCAGGTAAAGGTGTTTAAACTGAGGGAGCATCTTTCGTTTCTGTCTCAGCTGAAAGGGTAGGCAGCTACACCGATTTTTTGCGATGATCAACATGGAAAAGCGCTTTACAGATCCGAGAATTTTTCAGCCAGTACCTAAAAAACCATTTTTTCAGGCTATACCTATGGGACCAAATGCAACGCCGACAGGCAATCCATCTTTTCAGCTCACGCCTCCTGTATTCGGGAGCAGGCTGCCGTCCATAGCCGACCGGCTTACACTCGGTGTGGACCTCCGGCTGAAACTCGGTCCGGACTATGTCCGGGAAATGATTCCGATGTGGCTTGATCCGCATTACTTTTTCACGATGCTGGCGGCGTACCCGCTGCCAGGGCCCGGCCTGGGTTTGCTGCCCATAGCGGCACCCCGGCCGCCGGGCTCACCCGCATTGCCGCCTGCACCACCTGCGCCAAGGGTCAGCCCCGTGGTTTCGGCGCCTGACCAGCCGCGTGCAGGTACTGTGGGCGACCTTCTGAAAGCCGCAGGCGGACTCGAACCCGTCAAATTGCTGAAAGAACAAGCGGAGCGCCGGCTGACGGGCGACTGGAAGAGCCTTGGCACCGGCGGACAGATTTTCCTCGGCAGTTATGCCGGCGCAATGGTCGCGGGAGGCGGTGCAGCGGCTTACATTACGGACCCCGATGCCCGCAAGCTGATCCTGCAAAGCCTGCGTGACAAGCCGATCCCTATTCCTTCCACACCGCTTTCGCTGACGATACTGGCATCCGATGAAGCATTTACGGGCATGATCCTGCGCATTGATCTGGCGAGCGTGCTCGGAGGCAAAAAATAGCGTCTACCCTAACCAACGACAATCATGGCATCAGGTTTTTTCAACTGGCTGAGCGACGCATTCGGCGGGCAAAAAGAAGCAGAGGAAGAGCAGCTGCTGCTGCCCGGGCCGGAGCACCCCGGGCTTGTAGCCCGTCCGCAGGAAGGAACCGAAGGTCGCGAGCCGGTAGCTGCACCCCTGCCTGCTGACCCGGAAAGCAACTATCCCAACCTGCTGCTATCACTGGAATACCTGGGGCAGGTAACAGATTCCCGGCTGGAAGCGCATTTCAGCAATGGTATCTTCACCTTTCCTGATCTGAAATTGTATGCCGACGATTCTCCGCTTTATGCTTTTACCCAGCGTACACAGCTGACGAAGGAAGAGTATGTTATGCTGATGGCCGCCATGGCGCCGCACCTGCAGCCCGGATTTTTTGAAGGAAAAATCAGCCGCCACATTCCGAAAGACGGTGATTTTCTGGAAATGGGCGGGATCAGGGGAGAACATTCGCGCAGCATGATTCCCACGGGCGAAACCGTATTGTTTTTGCTGGCAGGCCCCGATACAGGCTTGCGGCTGCAACTGGCGAAGGTTTTATTTTCCAATGAAAACCCGCTTTTGAAAGAGCATGTGGTAACCCTGGAAGAATCCCGGGACGGCGAGCCGGGCCTGAGTGGCCGACTGACCGTTTCGCGCGATTACCTGGCACTGTTTACGTCCGGTGAAACATGGAGGCCCCGATTCGGGCCCAGCTTTCCGGCCAAGTTTATCACCACTACCATGACCTGGGAAGACCTGGTATTGCCCGAAGGAATCCGTGCCGAGCTCGACCAGATTTACAACTGGCTCCATTTCAATGAAAGATTGCTGGAAGATCCTGCTTTGAAAGCGCGGCTTAAACCGGGCTATCGTGCATTGTTTTACGGTCCGCCGGGTACCGGAAAAACACTGGCGGCTACTTTGCTGGGGCAGCGGCTTGGTAAGGATGTGTACCGCATTGACCTGTCGCTGATCGTTTCCAAATACATTGGTGAAACCGAAAAAAACCTGCAAACGCTCTTCGATGTGGCTGAAAACAGGAACTGGATACTGTTTTTTGACGAAGCCGACGCGCTCTTCGGAAAGCGGATCTCGGTCAGTTCGTCCAATGACCGGTATGCCAATCAGGAGGTGTCGTACCTGCTGCAGCGCATTGAGGATTATAACGGACTGGTGATACTGGCTTCCAATTTCCGCAACAACCTGGACCCTGCATTTACACGCCGGTTTCAATCCATGGTCAGCTTCACTATGCCGGGTGTATCCGAGCGGCGGCTGCTCTGGGAGCAGACGTTCCCCGCAAGCCTGCCTGCGTCAGACGATATTTCTTTTGATGAACTCGCGCGAAACTTTGAGCTCAGCGGCGCAGCCATACTGAACGTGGTTCAGCTGGCGGGCATTCAGGCTTGTGCCACCCGGCAGCCGCTCAGCAAAAGTATGCTTGTGCAGGAGATCAGGAAGGAGTATGCCAAAGAGAGCAAAACCATGTAGCGCACTTTTTTTACCAAAAACGTACACCTACTTTCAGCCCGCCACGCATAAAATTGGCATCCACTTTCCGGTTGACACCACCAAGGGTGGTAGACCCGTTGTCGTACATGCCGCCGATGCCATAGTTGAAGATCAGCTCTGCAAAAAAGCCAAAATGAGGTTTCTGAATCTCCACACCCGGCCCGCCATGAATGGATGATACTACGTTCCGGATCTGGTTCCGGCTGTTGACCTGAAAGGGCAGCGAAAAATTTTCGTATTGGTAGGTCAATGGAATAATGGCCTCCCTACCTACCTTGAAATAGGGGCGGAGCTTATTGGGGTTGGTATTGGTAGGATGTATTTTAATGGTCAATGCAATGCCTGCGCCCCCAAACTTGAAAGACTCCGTAGCGCGGCCGCTCTCATTGAGGGTATAGTAATAGGTATTCAGGTACTCAGCGCTCAGGATCAGGTCAATCGGGTTTTTGTGATCAATAAAAGCAAATTCTCCTCCTGCCTGTGCCACAAGTCCGTAGCTCATTTTTTGCCTTTGATTGTTAAGCCGGTATATCGGCCGGTTGCTTCCAATGCCTGCGGTGAGTGCCGCTTTGAACATCCGGAGCGGCTTGGGCGAGGGCTCGGCAGAGGCTGTTCTGGGAGCTTCGGATGCGGGTTTTTTCTGCTGGGATGCGGCAGTACCAGGTGCCGTATCACGGGTATATACCGCATTGCGGCTGTTTTCGCGATCATTTGCAATGTCTTCAAACTTGCGAGCGGAAGTCAGGTTGCCAGCGCGCCGTGCCTGCCCGGCATAGTCCGTAAACGTCTGTGTTTTCTCAGCTTTGATACAATTCAGCAAACCTGCTTTTACATCTACCGGCAACTCCCGTACAGAGCGCACCATGCTGTCGAGACTGAAATAGGCGCTGCCCACCGTTCCCGAATTGTCAATATTTCCTCTCAGCGTGGCTACCTTGTTCTGAATGCTTTTGTACTGGTTGAGCGTGGAAATGAGCGATTCCGAGTAGTTGAGACGCGCCTGGTTTTGGTTTACATAATTAAGCAGCAGGTCAGTATCGCAGTAGCGCGCGTACGACAGCATCGAGTTTTTTCCTTCAATCTGTGCCGTAATCTCCCGTACCCTGGTTTCCACGGAAGTGAGTACCGGCACCCCCTTGATATTGCGGTAACTTTCCAGGGCTTCCTTTTCGGCTTCGGCGGTAGCAGTTGCGGATTTGAGCTTGCGGTAGCGCCAGCCCCAGTCGCCCAGTGCGCGCGTTATCTGCAATCCTTCCTCATACTGCTCTTTCAGGGTAGCAGAGAAGTCCCCCCCGTATTTTTTCGCCTGATTATAATCGTTGCTGGCGCCCAGCGTGTCGAGTTCACGCAGCTTCTTTAATCCTTTGTACGAAAACTCGGCTGCGAGTATCCTGCGGTCCGGGGTTTTTACGCGGGCAGGATTTGTATTTTCCATCCGGGACAGACATTCTTCGATGCGGTTTTCAAATGCAGCCAGACTTCCTATGCCTTCATAAGTACGATGCTTTTTATATGTATTGACCGCTTCGTAATATTTACCGGCTTTTTGCAGGGCCTGTCCTTGGTTGTACAGGGTCTTCAGTGCCTGTACCTGTTTGAGCCGGGACGAAAAATTGTTGCCGTAGGCGCGGTAGAGGATAATCGCATCATCAAATTTGCCGGCTTCCAGCTTACGTTCCGCTTCTTCCCAAACGGCCCATAGTTCGCCCGAACGCACATTTTTTGTTTGTGCAAAAGCTGCGCAGCATCCCAGCCATGCTGCCATGATATATATTACTACTCGCATACGCTCGGGTCGGTGTGGGTGATAGCGGCTGCGCGCTGGTAATACTCATTGGCAATGTGGTAGAGGTGCGGTGCACTCGCTGATTTGAATGCCTTGCATTTCTCGTCTCCCTGCCGGTTGTAAAAAGCCGCCAGCTCTGGGCCGCTCAGGCCGTTTTCGGAAGCAGCTTCCTGCTTGGCGGTAGCTGCCGGAGCCGCTGAAATGCTGCTGTCTGCGCGCGCTGGCTGGGGGGAAGGTGCCTGAGTTGCGGGAGTTTTTTCAGGAATTACCGTACTTTCCTGCCAGGCCGGAAACCAGTGCTGCATGTCTGACCACTGCGTGGTCGTCAGGCTGGTTCCATGTAATTTGGAGGATACAAGGTCGATCCACTCGGGACTATCACCCAGGTCTTTCTGGTATTCAAGCCATACACCTTTTATTTCACCATAGGAGCCTGCCTCGCTGAGTTTACCCTCAGCAACCTGCAAACTAGTTCTACGGGTGATGGTCCAGATGAAAATTCCAAGGAGTACAAGAAGAGTGGAGAGAAGTGTAAGGTATCGGTACTTTCGGATCATTAAATGCCAATTTGCACGAATGGACTTCGATGGTGATCTACGACGTCAAGTTGCAAACGGATTTCCACAACTGCAATTATCATTTAAATTTATAGCAATTGCCGGAATGATCCTGTATTCCGGCAATAGGCTGTTTTAGTTACCTGCTGAGGCATTTTTGTGTACTTGCTGCGTGTCCGGCGCAATGAAGATGGCCAGCCATGAGCGGCGCGCAAGCCGGTAGAACAACGGGGTAAGCAGGATGAGCACAGGTATGATCGTGACCAGGAAATAATCGAGGTATGGGCGCAGGAATGCCACAAAAACAAAGAAATACAGGAGCATAAACACCACGTAAAATGCATAGCTCATGTACAATGCACCCTGGTAAAATCCGGGTTCGGGCACCAGGCTTTCGCCGCAGCTCGGGCAGTGGCGGTGCATTTTATCAAAGCGCAGGGAATATGCACTTTTGGTGATAAAAAAATCGCCTTCGCCGCAGCGGGGACATTTGTTATTGAGTACGCTGTAAATTCGGTTATGAGCAGACATGGCTGTGAAATTTTAGTGAAAGGCCGGTTTACATGATCAACCGGCACTTCACAAATTTCCATATTTATCGTCCGCCTGAATGATGCTGAAAACGCTTTGAATGGTAAAATTCAATGGTAGCAGTCACATGCCGTTTACTTTACGGCTGCATATTCCAGTCGGAACATTTCGGGTGAAAGCCCCGTATGTTTTTTAAAAAACTTAGAGAAGTAGGAGTTATCCTCAAAGTCGAGCTTATACGCAATCTCGGAAATGCTCAGGTCCAGGTTCACAAGCAGCCGCTTGGCTTCCAGTGCAATGCGGTCACGGATCAGTGCCCCGGCCTGCACCCCCAGATGCTCCTTGCATACTGCATTGAGATGGTTGGGCGTCACATGCAGCAACCCTGCATAGTCGCCGGGACGTTTGAGGCGGTGAAAATGGTCTTCGATCAGGCGGCGGTACTGCGCAATAAGCTGGTTGCCCGCATGCGCACCGGGCTGGCCGGCTTGTACATGGGTTTGCTCAATGGTGATCAGGAGTTGGAGAAGCTGTGCGCGCAGCAGATCGTCGCGGAGGATGGCCTGGGATGAAAAAGTTTGCAGCAATACCTCAAAGACCGGTATTATTTGAGCGGCGAGCCCCGCATCCAGGTTCAGGACACTTTTTTCTGCCCCGGAAAAAAAAGAAAAGCTGCGGATATAATCCGGCCTGAGCAGGAACGAGCTGAAAAAGCTTTCCGAGAAATTGACCACAAATCCGTCTACTTCCCCTTCAAAATTCCAGGAATGGACTTGGCCCGGCGACATAAAGTAAACCTGGTGCACATTCACCGGAAAATGCCTGAAATCAATGGTGTGAAAGCCTGCCCCGCGGGTAAAAAACAGCAGGTGGTAAAAGCTGTGACGATGCGGCAGGGCCAGGTTCTGGTGCTCGTGCAGGTAGGGTGCAAACCGGCTTACCACCACATCTTCCCGCCCTGCAGGTCCCACGTCAGGAATGTCGATCCTCGGTATTTCGGATGTTCTGTTGGGTCGGGCCAAAAGGAATGTATCTGTTGCTGGCCTGAAATATATCAAAATACGGGCTTGTTACCAGCAGCTGGGCCGGTTCATTTTGACAGCATTTTCTTGCTTTGCGCTTCCAGGATCAGTTGCAGGTCGGCACTCGCATCCGTGATGTGGGCGTAGTTACCATTGCCCGCCTTGCTCAGCTTTTTGAGTTTCTGGAAGTCACGCTGGTTTTTCCCGAATGCAAAAACAGAAAGTGAAATGTCCTGCTGTGCCTGGCTTTCAATCATTTGCATCACCTCATCACTCACCGGAAATTCACCGTCGGTAGCCAGGATAATGCGGTTGTTGCCACCGCGGATGTACTGCCTGCCGGCTGTTTTATACGCCAGCTTCAAACCTTCGTCGGCGTCCGTATCGCCGTCGGACTGAAGCCGGTCGATCATGCGGCTGATGTCGGACGCTTTGCTGCCGGAAGTAGGTTTGAGTACCAGCCGCGCCCTTCCGGAATAAATGACGATGGAAATATAATCCTCGGTCCGGAGCAAAGTAAGGAGTGATTTGATGGATCGTTTGAGCAGGGGCAGCTTGGCAGGCGAGTTCATGGACGATGAAACATCCAGCAGCAGTACCATATTGTTGGGTGCAAACCCGTCGAGCGTACGTACAGGTTCCTGGGCAGCAGGATGAAAAACGTAAACGGTGTCCGTACGTACCCGCTCGATGTAAATGGTGTCCCGCTTGTCCCGGCCGGTAGTTACGGCGGGTGCAATGGACTTGTAAGTCTGCGGCGTACTGGTGGGCGGAGTAGCGGAACTTGAAGTCTGGGATTGTTCAGTACCGGCAGGTTTGGCGGCCAAACGCTGGTTTTTGGGATTATTCAGCTGAAAAACAAAAAGGTCCGGCTGATGTACAGCTTTCAGCAGGCCAGTTTTGGAAAGGTCGACAAACTTATTGTATTCGTAAATGAGCTCATTGTTGTAGAAATAAAAAAACGATTCGTACGGATGCGCACCGTAGCTGCCGGCAGGAAGACGCGCGCTCCGTACTTTTTCAGCAAACCTGATGGAGTTTTCAGCCAGGTCCTCGTAAGGAGAATACGGGCACAAACCATTACTGCGGCCATAGCGCTGCAAGCCTTTCATATGAATGTATTCGTCAGCCAGCAGCTTTTTGCCGCCGGCTTCCAGGTCTGCGGTTGCAGGCGGGGTAGCCGTTTTACCCTGCATAAAATCCTTTACGCCGAACAATGCCGTACGGTCATCGTCCAGGACCTGCAGGAGTGCATTTCCGGCAATGGTCCAGGAGCTGCGGGGTGCCATGTTGTTGTACGACGCATGAATGCGGCGGAGGTCATTGTACAGTCTTTCTTTTCTTTCGTCAAAAATCTCGAAAAGCTGGATGTACCTGCCGAGTATGGCATCCGACTTATGGAGCTGGTCTTCCTGATAATGCTTTCCGGAAGTATAGGCGATCAGCTCGGCGGCAAGCCCCTCCATTTCCCGGAGTATATTCATCAGTACCTCAGCCTGGCTGGCAATGGCCGTCCGGTAAGGCTGCTGGATGGACGAGCTCGCACTGATCAGCAGCGTATAATCAGCAGACGGAATTGTAAAATCCTGTGGTGAAAAGCTGAGTGCAGCGCGCTGGCGGGCATAGGTAGCGCTCCGGTAAGGCTCGGCCGAACTCTGGTAATTACGGAGCGTGATTTGCATAATGTGCATTTGCCGCAGCGACTCATTGATAAATTCGACATACTGGTTCAGTACGGCTACAGTAGTGGGTCCGGCCGGGGAGGCCGATTTTTTTGCCGTAAAATTTTCATAGGGAATGTCCGTAAAAGTGGGCGTCTGGCCCGTAACCGGCACGATGGCAGGAGGCGGTGCCAGGTGCACCACCGGGCTGTAAGCAGGCTGGTACAGCAGGTGACGATGCGGACTGGCAAATTCCGCAAACAGCTGGTACGTAGCCGCCAGGTCCTGATTGTACAACTGTAAAAGTGAGAGGTACATTTCGTTTCCATGCCGGGACGACAGGGCTGCTGTACTATTGTAGCCATTTACGGCACGTTTTTTCGACGTTTGCATGTTGCGGAGTGCCGCCCGGAAGTTCAGCAATGCAGACGAAGCCGGGTACCCGAGTTTTTCGGCAGTCAGGTGAATGGTGGCGAGCAGCTGCTGGTCTCTGAGCAGACTTTCTTTGACAAGCTCTTTGGGCCACGACGAGCGGGTCGTTTCATCCAGATAGTAGGGGAGTGAGTCGAGGAGCTGCTGCTGGCTCTGCAGTACCTCCTCCATATTTTTCTCCGTCAGCAAAAACACGTTGGAAGTCGTCTCAGGCGAATATTTCCGGTAAATTTTCCTGATCAGCTCATAAAACGCGGCCTTTTCATGGCTGAACCTGTTGAAGGTCATCAGCATATCGGATACATAAACCTCCGACTGCCTGAGGCTGTCGCTCTGGTACGTTTGCAGCCGAACGTAGGTTTCAAGCGCTTTCGCCGTCTCGTCAAGGTGTGATAGCAGCTCCCAGAGGGCTTTGGCCCGCGCATTAAGCTGCTGCTTTTCCGATGGTTTCAGTCCCGCGGCAAGCAGGGCCCTTTTATAATAAAAGTCCTCCGGCGGTCCTGAGGAGGGCAGCCGCAGCAGCATGTCGGGGCGCTTTTTAAACTGCGCCAGATCGCTGTGGTAGGTCTGCAGCATTTCGAACCTGCCTATCAGTATATCCACCGAGCGGTTGAGGAAGGTAACGTAATGGTTCAGTGAAACTACGGGATGCTCGTTCTGAGCAGTGGCCACCGTAATGGTAGCCAGCAGGACAGGCAAAAGTGTAAACAGGATTTTCATAGTGTGATAAAAAGTAAGTAAGCAGCCGGAGGCCATGCGCCAAGATAGTTTTTAAGGGGGCATTTCTGTGTAATGAAAGAGGGAACGGCAGCTGTGTGTTATTTAACGGAGTAATAAAAAAGACAGCCCGAAAAAAAGCATCACAGAGGATTAGCACGATTTACCTTGCAGTAATTACAAGTGTTTGGTATTTTTGGAATCAAAATATTGTTATTTAAAGTAACAATTTACTCAACACTTCTATGAAACAGCCGGCAGATCGGAGGGACCTTGTGGAAAGGCTGCAAAAAGAAATCTTATCCCTGCAGGGTATGAGAACACCCCTGGACGGAAATCCGAAGCGATTTGGTCTGGGGCCTGTGGAAAGTGCTTTTCCGAACGGAATTTTTCCTACCGGTACGGTACACGAGTTTATCAGCCAGGAAGCTTCCGACGCAGCGGCCACAAGTGGTTTTATGGCTGGCCTGCTGGGTAAAATGATGCAACAGGGCGGGGCCTGCCTGTGGATCAGTATGCAGCGTACATTGTTTCCCCCGGCATTGAAAATGTTTGGTGTGGAGCCCGACAGGATCATATTTATTGACCTGACCAATGAACAGGACCTGCTCTGGTGCGTAGAAGAAGCACTGAAATGCGATGCGCTGACCGCGGTGGTGGGAGAGCTGAAAGAAGTTTCGCTGACGGCTTCCCGGCGTCTGCAGCTGGCTGTCGAACAAAGCCGTGTTACCGGGCTTTTGCATCGCTATAATCCCAGGCGCATCAACACGCTGGCTTGTGCTGCCAGGTGGCGGGTTACCTCCATTCCCAGCGAGCTTGAAGAGGGCATGCCCGGAGTCGGTTTTCCGAGATGGAATGTGGAGCTGCTCAAAGTCCGGAATGGCGAGCCCGGCAGCTGGCAGCTGGAATGGGCTGCCGGCAAATTCCAGATCCTCCGGATGTCTGCCGAACAATTCAAAAAGAACCTGCGGCAGGTCGGATAAAGCCGGGCTGAACCTAGGAAGGTGAAATGGTAACGTACCATTTCCGGATCTTGCTCATGAGCTCGTCAATTTTGACGGGTTTGCTGATGTAGTCGTTCATGCCGGCATCGAGGCATTCCTGCTCGTTGCCTTCCATGGCATTGGCGGTCAGCGCAACGATCACGGGCTGCTGTACCACCGTTTTACGGATCAGGCGGGTAGCTTCCAGACCATCCATGACGGGCATTTGCATATCCATGAGGATCAGACCGTAATTTTTCTGATTGGCTGCTTCCAAGGCTTCCTTGCCGTCACCGACGATGTCGGGCTGGTAACCCAGCTTCTGCAGGATCCGCATGATCACATGCTGGTTGATGCTGTTATCTTCTGCTACGAGCAAATTCAGCGGGTATCTCTGGGAGAAATCTTCCGAAAGCTTGTTGGAGCGGAACGCATCCAATGCGGGTTTGATCTGTCCGTGCAGGGCATTGATGATGTGATTGCTGAGTATATGCTGGCGGATAGGCTTGGTCAGTACGGACACAAAAAGCTGCCGGTGCTGGTCTTCCAGTTCTTCCCCGATCGAACTCAGCAGGATAATCGGGACGTCTGGTGCGTAGCGCCGGATGTTGTTCCCGAGCATGACACCGTCCATTTCGGGCATTTGCATGTCGGTAATCACCAGGTCTATGTGGTGGTCATTGAACAAAACACCCAGTCCCTCGGGACCCGAGGATGCGAGTACGGGTTCCAGCTTCCAGTTTTCCATCTGGCGTTTCAGGATAGCGCGGTTGGTTGCATTATCGTCCACGATCAGCACCCGCTTGCCCTGGTATTCATCCATGTTATAGTCGGTATAAGCGGGCAGTACCTTGGTGCCTTTTTTTGTTTTTACCGTAAATGAAAACGTCGAACCGCGCTCAGGCATGCTGGTAACGCTGATCTCGCCTCCCATCAGGTTGACCAGCTTTTCGGAAATCGCCAGTCCGAGACCGGTACCGCCATACTTTCGGGTAGTAGACGAGTCTACCTGCGAAAATGCCTTGAAAAGCCGGTTCAGTTTATCTTCGGAAATCCCGATACCTGTATCCCGCACATCAAAACGCAGCTTCATTTTGCCATCGGTATAGGTTTCTTCGGGATGTACAAACACGCATACTTCACCTTTTTCCGTAAACTTCATGGCATTCCCGATCAGGTTGATCAGGATTTGCCGAAGCCGGAGCTGATCGCCAACAATCTGCAAAGGCACGCCTTCGTCAATCTGGTACACCAGATCGAGCCCCTGCTTGGCCGCCTTGTTGCCAAAAATATCCAGCACATCCTCAATGCTCTGGCGAAGGTTGAAGTCTTCACATTCCAGTTCGAGGTTACCCGATTCTATTTTAGAAAAATCAAGAATATCATTGATCACGTTAATGAGCGTATCCCCGCAATTGGCAATCGTTTCGGTAAACATGCGCTGCTCTTCCGTCAGCTCGGTTTCCTGAAGCAGCGCCGCCATCCCGATCACCCCGTTCATGGGGGTACGGATTTCGTGGCTCATCGTAGCCAGGAATACGCCCTTGGCCTGGTTGGCCTGATCGGCCTCGTGCCGTGCTTTTTCAAGCTCGGAGTTGGTGATACGCAGCTGTTCATTGGCCTTGCGCTGAATTTCTTCCTTTTGTTTCCGGGCAGTTGAAAGTTCGGCTTCCTGCCGCAGCTCGGCCATCTGAAATGCCTGACTGATTTGTTGCTCCGTATAATGGTTGAGCATGTACGACCAGAGTCCGCAAATGAAGAAAATGGCCGCTGCCAGCGAGATATGGATAAAAAAAGTAAGCAGGTCGAAGTATTCCAGACGGGTGAAAAACACATCTGCTTCACCTGTATTCTGCAGGTATCCGAACATGGCATGATGCAGGAGTACCACCACCATCATCGGGATCTGCAGTTCCCACTTCTGATACGTGATCAGCACTGCACTGCCGATAAATGCAAAAAAATGCATTTCAAAAAGGCCGTGCATCTGGTAGATAAACTGTGCCATAAACACACCCAGAACCGTACTGAGCACATATTGGTACAGATCGGACTGCGGCAGCGCAAGCTTTACCGAATAGTAGGCGATCAGCAGCGTGCCGCCAACACCGATGGCAATAGTCCAGGTATCGTAAAACAGCGCAAGCAGCAAGCCTACCACGAAGTAGCCCAGCAGAAAGTAGTTCATCAGCCGGTCCGATCTTTCCTTGACGCTGGAAAGAAAAGTATCGGCAGGCGAGTTGGATAAGGCGTACTGTCGATCCATAGTTTGCTTCGATGAAGTTTAGTTTTTACAAACCGGCAGGCTGCACCCGTACGACCGCTGAGCCAGGTCGCCGAAAGCCACCCGCTGCTGACTGTTGAGCAGGCCGGCCAGGGCCAGTTTGGCATAAGCCGTTTTTTCGTCTGAACAGTACCGGCTTGCATTGAAGTTGCCCCGGTAGTACAATCTGGAATGCTGGTCCAGGAGGGCAGCCTGGGGCGTGGAGTATACACCGCAGCGGTCGGCTATAGACTTGTCAAATAATACAGGCAGGTCGACACCCATTTTGCGGCGGATTGCTTCTGGAGTAAAGGTTTTTTCGCTCATCACCACTACCACAAAGTGAACGTCGCGGCCGTATTGCTGCACCAGCGACTTGAAATGTTTTTTGTTAAAGCGCGAGCAGGGACAGTCAGGATTGTAAAAGTGGACAAAAACAGGCTTGCCGTCAGGACTTTGAATCTGGTCCCCAAGATCAACCGTGCTGCCGGTAACAACCGGCTGGTAGTTTTCGGGGATCGGGGTAGGAAGTTTATAAATCCAGTCGTAGTACCAAAACATGGTGGCTATGCCTGTAAACAGCAGTACCAGCCATCCCATTACCAGTCCTTTTCTAAACATTGTGTGTACGTGTAAAAGTAGTTGTATTTGAAAATCAAATTTACTCTAAAACACGGAATTTTACATAAGGTTCAAAGAAAAATGTGGTACTATTCCGGTAAACACCGCTATACGCACTACGGTCGTATATTTTCAGTTCATTCCCGCCCAAGCTATCCGAAACCAAAAACGCCGGCAATACAAATTGCCGGCGTTTTTGAGAGTAGGGGTCAGGGCCTCAGACCTTGGACTTAGGAAGTGTTTTTTTAAAGTAGCTTTATTTGTATGTGTCCTGATCCACAGACTGATTATTCCTAAAACTACTTTCAGGACTACCTGCTGATCTGTCTTTTAAAGAACATCCAGGTTTCTTCGAAAACATCAAAATCAGTCGGGAACTCGTGCTTTCCGTTGATTACTTTCAGCAGCGTCACCTCAGGTTTTCCTTTTTGCTGATACGTGTATTTTTCAACCGTCACATTGTTGCCGGGATCCGCATCGGGGAAGGATGATTTTACGGGCTGACCGGAGTAGCCGTCCAGCTGCGACCAGTAAGCCAGTGATTGTTCGGTAGAACGTACATTACCCAGCGTTACGCCGGCCGTTTTTACCTCGCCTCCGTTGTACGGGTTGGTTTCGTCTGCGGTACCATTGGTGATCATCACGGGCAGTGCCTTGTTCATGGGCGAGCAATCCATATTTTCTTCCGTAGGAAGGTTGGCAACAACTGCCGAAATAGCCGCAATTTTATCAGGCATGGTAAGCCCCAGCTTGTACGACATATGTCCCCCTCCTGAAAAGCCGGTTGCAAATACATGCTTTCTGTTAATCTTGTATTTTTTATCAAAAAGGTCGATCAGCGCGGTAAAAAAGGCTTCTTCATTCACATTTTCCTTGTTGGCGAGGGCAGTGGATGCTTTGCGGCATTCGTTCCAGTAACGTTTGTAGCCACCCGGATAAACCAGCACCAGGTTTTCCGCCGCAGCACGGGCCTGCAGCTTCCCGGCACGCTGGGCAAATCCCATCGGTTCGCCCCCCGAGCCATGCATCAGAAATATCAGGCTGGCACCCGGCTTTACCTTCACTGAGGGGTCGTATACAAAGGTCCGGTACTTGCCTTCAATGAGCAGGGAGTCGGTGGTAAACTGTGCCGCAGCACGCATGGAAATCAGGGAAAGCAGTGCGCAGATGGTCGTTTTAAGCATAATTTTCTGATCAGTGGATGATGCGCAATTTAAAAAGGATTGTGTAATAAAAAGATCTTTTTCCTGCTCCGTTATTTCTGACTAATCCCGGTACTTTGTGCCTGAAACCTGAATCCTTTTTCCCACCTGCCCGTTTCCCGGTCATGACCAGCGTCCCTGATTTCAGGTTGCTTTCTCTATAAAAAAAGCAGCACCTTCTGCGCTGATCCTCAGCCTTTCCCACCTGTCTGCTATAAAAAAAGTCTTTTCCGGCTCCGCCATTTCACCACAAAAATTTGCAAGCTGGCATCATCTTTGATATCATTGTGATCAAAATAATGGTACTATCAATATCATTATCCTCTCATGTAATGTAGGATCAAACATGTACAAGATGATATAACGTTATGCAGCAACGTTTCGCCACCATATGGTTCCGTCATTTGACCACCGACCGCATGATCCGCAAAAGGCCCGATCTGCGGGAAGTACCTTTTGTACTTGCAGCTCCCGAGCGCGGCCGTATGGTGGTGAGGGCGGCCAGTCCGCCTGCCAGGCAGCTGGGCATTATGCCGGGTATGGTTGTGGCGGATGCCCGTGCACTTTTTCCGTCGGTGGAGGTGCTGGACGATGTGCCCGGCGAAACAGCCCGGCTGCTGCTGGCCCTGGCTGAATGGTGTATCCGTTATACGCCCATTGTCGCCGCTGATCCGCCCGACGGACTTATCCTCGATATTACCGGCTGTGCACATTTATGGGGTGGCGAGCATGCCTATTTGATGAGCCTGGTTGTAAAGTTGCAGAGCGCGGGGTACGATGTAGGTGCAGCAGTTGCAGACACCATCGGTGCTGCCTGGGCTGTGTCAAGGTACGGTCAGGCTGAGCCTGTTGTCCGTTCCGGCGGGCAGAGGGAAGCATTGCTCACCTTGCCGCCCGAAGCATTGCGGTTACCACCCGAAACATTGGCCAGGATGTTCCGGCTGGGATTCTACCAGATACAGACCTTCATCGCTATGCCGCACTCCGTTTTGCGGAGACGCTTCGGGCAGCACCTGCCCGATCGCCTGAATCAGGCATTGGGCTACCAAATGGAATACATTGAATCCGTGCAGCCGCTGATGCCGTACCATGAGCGGCTGCCCTGCGTGGAACCGATCCTCACAGCTACCGGTATCGAGATTGCGCTTCGCCGGCTGCTCGAAATGCTCTGTGGCCGGCTGTCATCCGAGGGGAAAGGATTGCGTTCGGCTGTTTTTAAATGTTACAGGATCGACGGTCAGGTGCGGCAGATCGCCATCGGTACCAATCGGGGTACCGGCCATGTCGCCCATTTGTTCAGACTTTTTGCATTGAAAATCTCAACCATTGCTCCCGGACTGGGAATTGAGCTCTTTGTGCTCGAAGCACCGGTGGTGGAGGACCTGCCGGTAGTACAGGAAAAAATCTGGAACCAGGGCGGGCATACCGAAGACGTAAGCCTCACCGAGCTGCTCGACAGGCTGGCAGTCAGGGCTGGAATGGACATTGTGCGCCGCTACCTGCCCGACGAGCATCACTGGCCCGAACGTTCTGTAAAGCTTTCATCCTCCCTGACCGAAAAGGCGGCAACTTCCTGGCGGTCGGACCGGGTACGTCCGGTGCACCTGCTGGCCCGGCCGGAGATGATCAGGGTTACCTCCGTGCTGCCCGACTACCCGCCGGTTCTCTTTATTTACCAGGGCAAAGTTCACAAAATAAGCCGGGCCGAAGGACCTGAACGCATTGAGCGGGAATGGTGGCTGGAAACCGGCCAACACCGCGATTATTATTGTGTAGAGGACGAAGAAGGTGCCCGGTACTGGATTTTCAGGCTCGGGCATTATGATGACGTATCCGGGACTGCCTGGTTTTTACATGGTTTTTTTGCCTGAAAATAAATGCCGCTATGGGCTATACGGAATTACAGGTTACTACCAATTTCAGCTTTCTCCAAGGTGCTTCCCATCCCGAGGAGCTGGTGGAGCAGGCGCTTTATTTTGGGTATAAAAAAATTGCGATCACCGATCATAATACCCTCGCCGGCATCGTCAGGGCGCATGCGGCTGCCAAAGGAAAGGACATTACGATCATTCCCGCGGTTCGTCTCGATCTGCTCGACGGGCCCAGCTTGCTGGCATACCCGACTACCCAGCCCGCATACTCCCGGCTTTCGGCCTTGCTAACAGAGGGTAATCTGCGGACCGAGAAAGGAAAATGCGACATCTATAAAAAGGATGTGTACCAATATGCCGGGGACATCAGGTTCATAGCCGTACCACCATCCACGCTGAATGAAGCGTTTCATTTTGATCCTGATTTTGAAAAGAACCTGGCCGAATACCGGCAGGTGCTGGGCGGTGACCTGTACCTGGGTATGTACCGGTCGTATCAGGGGGATGATGTCAAAAAGCTTTTCCGGCTGTCACAGCTATCTGAAAAGCTGGACATTCCGCTCGTGGCTACCAATGATGTGCATTACCATGAGCCGGGCAGGAGGGAGTTGCAGGACATCCTGACCTGCATCCGGGAGAAATGTACGATTTACAATGCAGGGTTCCGGCTGTACGAAAACTCGGAACGGTACCTCAAACCCATGGATGAAATGGAAAGGCTTTTCAGGCATTATCCTGATGCCCTGGCCCGCACCATGGAAATTGCAGAGGCCTGCCAGTTTTCACTCAGTTCTTTAAAATACATTTATCCGGAAGAAATTACAACCCAGGACCGCTCACCCATGGAAATGCTGCAGGTGCTTACCTGGCAGGGCGCTATGGACCATTACGGGCCGTGCATTCCGGAAGTTATTATTGATAACATCGAGCACGAGATGACTTTTATCGAGGAAATGGATTATGCCCCTTATTTCCTCACCGTTTACGACATTGTACGGTTTGCCCGGGAGCAAAAAATACTTTGTCAGGGGCGGGGATCGGCAGCCAACTCCACGGTGTGCTACTGCCTGGGCATTACTGCAGTGGACCCCACCAAGTTCAGTCTGCTGTTTGAAAGGTTTATTTCGTCTGCCCGCAATGAACCGCCCGACATTGATGTAGACTTTGAGCACGAGCGAAGGGAGGAAGTGATCCAGTACATTTACCAGAAGTATGGCCGCGACCGGGCGGGCATTGTGGCTACGGTGACACAGCAGCACCAGCGCGGGGCAGTGCGTGATGTGGCCAAAGCCATGGGTATGTCGCTGGATGCCATCAACCGGCTTGCCGGCGCTATCTGGGAGTTTACAGACGAATGGTTTGACGGGACGCGCGTGACCGAGCAGGGTTTCAATCCCGGGGATCCGCATCTGCTGAAAATCCTGGACCTCACCCGGCAGTTTATGGGGTTTCCGCGCCAGCTCGGGCAGCATACGGGCGGGTTTGTGATTACCCAGGGCAAGCTCTCCGACCTGTGCCCGGTGCTGAATGCCCGCATGAAAGACCGTACCTGCATTGAGTGGAACAAGGATGATATTGATACCCTGGGTTTTCTGAAAATTGATGTGCTGGCGCTCGGCATGCTTACCTGCATCCGGAAAGCATTTGATCTGCTCGAAAAACATTACAACCAATCCTACACCCTCGCCACGGTGCCGCAGGATGACGCGGGCGTGTACGAAATGATCAGCAATGCGGATACCATTGGCGTATTCCAGATTGAAAGCCGGGCCCAGCAGGCTATGCTGCCGCACCTGCGCCCGAAGGAGTTTTATGATCTGGTGATTGAAGTGGCGATTGTGCGTCCGGGGCCTATTCAGGGCGATATGGTACACCCTTACCTACGCCGCCGGAACAATAAGGAGAAAGTAATATATCCTTCCAAAGAACTTGAAGAGATTTTATCCAAAACCCTGGGCGTGCCCCTTTTTCAGGAGCAGGCAATGAAAATCGCGATTGTAGCTGCCGGCTTTACACCGTCGGAGGCCGACGAGCTGCGTCGGAGCATGGCTACTTTCAAGGCCAAGGGTATGGTCACCCGGTTTCAGGAAAAGCTTACCAAAGGCATGATGGAGCGCGGGTATACCGAGGAGTTTTCCCAGCGGATCTTCAAGCAGCTGGAAGGATTCGGCAGCTACGGTTTTCCCGAAAGCCACGCCGCCAGTTTTGCATTGCTGGTGTATGTATCCGCTTTTATCAAATGCTACTTTCCCGACGTGTTTGCTGCGGCCCTGCTCAACAGCCAGCCCATGGGCTTTTACCAGCCCGCGCAGCTCGTCAGTGATGCCCGGAAGCATGATGTGGTCGTCAGGGAAATTGATATCAACTTTTCTCAATGGGACATCACACTGGAAGAGAAAGCGGGCAGGTACTGCGCCGTGCGGCTGGGTTTCAGGCAGATCAAGGGCTTACGGCAGGAGGATATACAGCTGCTGCTCGCCGGAAGAACCCGTGCCTACAAAAGCATTGCCGCCGTCAGAGAAGCGGGCGTACCCGAGGCGGCTCTCGAAAAGCTGGCCGATGCGGATGCATTCCGCTCCATCGGCCTCGACCGGCGCAGCGCATTGTGGGAAGTGTCCGCGCTGAGCGACAGGCCGGTGGGGTTGTTTGCAGGACAACCTTCCGAAAGCAGCCGGGAGCCGCAGGTCAGTTTGCCGGGCATGAGCCTTTCGGAGCATGTGGTACATGATTACGCCTCCATATCCATGTCGCTGAAAGCGCATCCGGTAGGTTTTGTCAGGGAAAAACTGAATGAAAAAAAGGTAATTACCGCAAAACAGCTGGACCTTATCGGAAACATGATGCCCGTGAAAGTAGCAGGCCTCGTACTGGTAAGACAAAGGCCCGGCACGGCAGGAGGGGTATGTTTTATTACTATTGAGGATGAAACCGGGTTTGCCAACCTGGTCATTTTCCAGGGCCTTTTTGAAAAATACCGCAAGGAAATCCTGCATGCGCGGCTGCTGATGGTACAAGGCAAATTGCAGCGTGATGGCGACGTTACCCATGTGATTGTAAAAAGCTGCCATGACCTTTCGCCTCTGCTGCGCGAGCTCAGCAGCGTGAAACGCGACCCGGCCGTACTCACCTTGTCACGCGCTGACGAAAAGGATGAATATGCCTCGCAGGCAGTCAACAGGAAAACGCAGGTGCGGGAGGTAATACAGGGAGAGATCTTCCATTCCGGCCGCAATTTCAGATAGCAGATTGAAAAGTTGACCTGCCTGCAGGCTGGCAAGGCAGGCTTTAAGAACTGGTTTAATGGCTTTTTAATTTTGCTTTAAGCCCGTTATAAGACGTCAAAAATAGATTGGCGTTCAAATGAGCTTATATAGGACATGCATGTATTATTGGTGGAAGATGATCCCAAACTGGCCGGCCTGATCCAGAAGACCTTTTTTAATGAACAGATCTACCTGGAAATTGCTTACGACGACCTGATTGGGAAACGCATTCTTGAACAACGCAACTTTGATTCCGTTATCCTCGACATCAGCTTGCCCGGCAATGGATTTGACCTCTGCGCGTACATTAAAACACACTGGGCGCAGACACCCGTGCTGGTACTGACCGCGCTGGGTACCTTGCAGGACAAAATTGCCGGTTTCCACGCAGGAGCCGATGATTACCTGACCAAGCCCTTCGACTTTCAGGAGCTGATTTTACGGATCAAAGCCCTCACCCGGCGGAATATGCCCGTGAACTCGCCCCGCTACATGCAGCTTCACGACCTGACCATTGACATGGACGCACAGGTGGTAAGAAGGGCCGGACAGCTGATCGAGCTTTCTAAAAGAGAGTATGACCTGCTTGAATACCTGATGATCAATAAGGGCAGGATCGTGGGCAGGAGCGATATTTTTGAAAATGTATGGGACCTGAGACTGGAAACAAATACGAACCTGATCGATGTGTACATCAATTACCTGAGGCGTAAGGTCGACCGTGACTTTGACCAGAAACTGATCCATACCGTAATCGGCCGGGGCTACACGCTGCGGGAAAGCTGAGGCAGCAGGTATATTGGCTTAGGGCTGAAAACAAAGAAAGCCGCCGGGAACCCCGGCGGCTTTTGCATATAATATCCACTCATTTAAAAGCTGTAACGCAAACCGATCTGTACCTGGTAAGGGTTGCCCGAAGGCGTCACCACACCAGCCGTGTTGACACGGTATACAAACTGGTTTTTGGTCCTGTCAAATGCAGGAATGGCAGGGGTGTCTTTTGTAGCGGGTACACCCAGTGCATAAAGGTTTTGAGTACCCAGTGACTTGTTCCGGCCCCATTCCTTGTTCAGGAAGTTGGCAAAGTTGAAGATATCCGCAGATACTTCGATCGCGTGCGTTCCCGCGATGCGGATGCGTTTTGAAGCGCGGATATCAAACACACCGTAAAAGCTGTTGATGCCCCCGTTTCTTTCCGCAATTTTACCCGAGTTCTTGATGATATAATCCTTAATGCTCTGACTGGCATTGGGGTTGTCCAGGATGGCCTGAAGACCCGTTCTCACGTTTTCAGGTACGCTGGCGTCGTTTCTGTCAAATACAAATGCAAGGTCATTGGTACCTACAAAGTCTCCGTTGGTATTACCGCCCGAAAGCAGGGTATAACGCGTACCACCGATTCCCGAGTAGCGTACTCCCACATTGACACCCCAGAAGCTTGGCAGTGAGCCATAAAATACGATCTTGTTACGAAACTGGTTGTCGGAGTACGACATGAGGCTCAGGTTACGCGGATCATCCCTTACCGGCAGGGAAAGTGTTGCGCTGTTTGCTACGTTACCATTGAATGAGGTATTGTCCTTCACATCATTGTAGGTATAGCTCAAAGTGATCTCCCCGTCGCGGAAGTACTGGTATTTAACATCTGCTACAAAGGAGAACGAATTTACTTTTCCCTGGCTGTTCAGTTCCAGTACACGGCCGAACTGCGTGCTTTTGCGTCCTTTCAGCCAGTCACCCGCGCCATTGGTTGGCATATCAATGCCTCCCGGAACGTACACGCCGCGGTTACCTTCATTGGCAAGACGGAAAAACGGCTCATCCACCATGTTCCTGTCCACATACATATAGTTATTGCGACCCAGGGTCATGTATCCCGCAACACCCACTTTCAGCTTGTCTGTCAGGTATTTGTTGTATGAAAAGTTGGCCTTGTACATCACCGGTACCCGGGCATCGGAACCGTTGGTATTGATCGTCGGCAACTGAAACTGGGACAGGGATGGAATACTGTTGTAGTTGGCACGGTAAGCTGCAAAATCCGGCGTAGGGATGTTCGGGCTGCGCACATCCACAGTAGCCAGGTGCTTTCCGTCAAAGGTAAGGTTGTTGATCACCACATAATTGTTGATATCCGAAGCAAACACGCCGCCGCCAAGACGGAAAATGTCGGTATGCTTGTCGTTAACATCCCAGGTAAACTGCACACGCGGCTGCACCACGAACGACTTGATCTTGTTATCCGTACGGATTTGCAAAGCGTCGTACAAAGTCTGGTTCAATGGGGAGCTCGGATAATGCGCGTAGTCGAGGCGCAAGCCTGCGGTTACGTCCAGGCCAGTTGCGAGGGTAGTCTTTAACTGGCCATAAACGCCTGCATTCCAGATGGTTCCTTTTACAGACCAGTCGTCCATCAAAGGCACTTCCCGGTAGTAGCGGTAAGGTTTCAGTTCATTGAACTGGTCAAGGGAAGTCTTCCCCGCAGCGGCATCCACATTGTAATGGAAACGACCATTTACCTCCGAACCATAGGTGGAATGCGAGCGGGTCATCATGATGTCCGCACCAAAAGTATACTCCACTTTATCTGTATTATAATACAGGTTGTCCACCAGTTGCAGCACATTGTTGGTAAAACGCTCCTGCGCAAAGCGGTGACCGCCCATCTGAATGTTGGTCGAACGTGAAGAACCGTCGCTCAGCACCGAGTTAATGTTTTCCACGATGGCCCGCGGAATGTTCGCGGAAGGAAGCTGGTCGCCGGGCGCACTTCTTTGTTTTACAAATAAATGCTGCACTTTCAGCTCGTTGGTCAGTTTTGAGCTGAGTGTCGAGCGAAGCGATGCCAGCAGGCTGTTGTCCTGGTTGTAGTCATTTCCGTAAGACTCGTAGGCATTGATCGTGGTATTATCTGCCAGCCCCAGCTTGTTGCGGTCGTTGGTGTAGTTGTTGCGGATCGTGAGCAGGTTCCGGTTGTTCAGCTGCCAGTCAATACGGGCAAATGCTGCATCCGAGCCGCGCTTTTTGTCAAATGTGCCAAACTGCTGCGTGTCGGCCATGCCGTACTTGCTGCGGGCAATGTTTACAAACTGGTCGAGCGTAGTTCTGGTAACATTAAAACGGTTTTCGTCAACAGGACTCAGAATGTCGGCAATGATCAGGGGACGGCTGTCTTGCTGGTGATCCCATGCCACAAAAAAGTGCAGCTTGTCTTTCAGAATGGGCCCGCCCAGGGAAAATCCAAACTGGTTGGTAGCAAACTTGTTGTTGATTTTGTTACCGCGGATATCATACGGGCTCGACAACCAGTCAGCGCGGGTGTAGTTAAATGCACTACCGCTCAGCTGGTTGGTACCCGATTTGGTCACCGCACTGATCGTACCGCCACCGCTGCGGCCGTAAGTCACATCGTATTGGTTGGTCACCACCTGAAATTCGCGCACTGCTTCGATCGAGATAGAGTAGGGCGCTCCGCTCCGGCTGGTCGTGGCACCGGCCGAGGTTGGATTTTTGGAACTCATACCGTCAATGGTATAACCCGTGGAAGAGCCCAGCTGCCCGGCAATATTACCGCCGCGGCTTAATGGGGAAAGGTCCATGAGGGATGTGAAATTGCGTCCGTTTACAGGCAGGCGAGTAATGTCCCGGGCCGAAATCGAGGTGGACGCACCCAGGTTCTCAATTTTGTTTTTGATACCGGAAGCCACTACGCTTACTACTTCCAGCGTCTGACCGGCTTCCACCATGCTCATCTTTACCTTCACGGCATCACCCTGGTGGAGGATGTAGCCCGTCTGTTTCTGCTCGCCAAAGCCCACGTAGGTGGCTGTAACGGTGTAGGGACCGCCCAGCGGCAGCTCCCTGAATGCATATTCACCTTTGGCATTGGTAACGGTCCCGGTAGTAAAGCCGGTGGATTCATTGCGGACCTGCACAGTTGCGCCGGCAAGTTCAACATTCTGATTGTCAGTAACAGTACCTGTTATAGAGGCCTGGATAGTCTGGGCCATTGCGCCGGTTCCAAACAGCAGGAACAGGAGCAAAACCAGGCAGGAGTGAAATGGTAAACGGTTTCCCATCATCTTGAAATTGAATTGACTTGAAAATTTGGGTGCAAAAAAAGGTCAATTCCAACTGCCCGATGTTACCGTACTGTTACCTTACTGTAAATTCTCTGTGCGCATGCCCGGGCTTACTTCAGAGTGAGACTGATCAGCCCTGCCGTGTTGCGGACATTTAATTTTTTCATGATACTGGCCCGCTGGTTGGCCACGGTATTGGCGCTGATATCAAACTTCTCGGCAATTTCCCTGCTGCTCATCCCTTCTACCAGGCATTGCAGGATCTGCTGCTCGCGGGGTGTAAGCATGTTCCATACGCCTTTGCCGGCACCGTCTTCCGGTTCGGGTTCCGGTTTAAGAAGTGCCTGTTTCAGCAGTTTCCGGATGATAATGGACGAGGCGTATGGCGGGTAGTACAGCTCACCCCGGGCAATGCTGCGGATCGCCGCAAGCATTTCGTCCCGGCTGGTATCTTTTTGCAGGTAACCTGCGGCCCCGTTTAGCGCTGCCGCCAGGATGTAGTCGGGATTGTTGTGCATGCTGAATACCAGGATGCTGACTTTCGGGAAAGCCGGTACGATCTCGCGGATCACGTCTATGCCCGACATGCGCGGCATAGTCAGATCGAGCAGGATGAGGTCGGGGCGGACCTTGTCCACCATACCAGGCACTTCGTCTCCGTCTGCGGCTTCTCCCGCGATCACCAGGTCATCTTCATCTTCCAGCAGGGTAATAATGCCCTGCCTCACGACAGAGTGGTCGTCTACAACCAAAATCCTTATCGGCATGTTCAGGTTTGTTTACAAATCAACCCGTATCACCAGCCTTGTTCCGCTGTCCACCTTCGAAATGATCTCCAGATGTCCGTTGAGCAGCTGGGTACGCGTACGGATATTCTCAATTCCTTGATGGATGCGGGGCGGTGCAGGTTCCGTGTTCAGGTTACTAATTAAGAAACCTTTTCCGTTATCCGCAATTTCCAGGGTCAGCAGGTGGTGATTTTGATGCAGTTTCATATCAATGTGGGTGGCACGTGCGTGCTTTACTGCATTGTTGAGCGCTTCCTGGGCAATGCGGTACAAGCCCGTTTCCACAGCACGTTCGAGCTTTACGCTGTCATCCGCTACCACGGCAAAGTCGATCCGTATGCCCGAGGCTTCCGCAGTTTGCCCGCACAAAAGCTTCAGAGCTGCCTGCAGCCCGAAGTCGCTCAGTACCGAGGGCATTAGATTGAACGATACCTGTCGGGTCGTCTGAATGATATCCTGCACCAGCGCGGTCAGTCTTCCAAACTGTTTCTGATGCTTTTCTTCATGAAACTGCACGCTTTTCAGCTTTTCGGCATGCAGTTTCAGCGCCGTGAGCATCTGGCCTATGCCGTCGTGCAGTTCCAGCGCAAAGCGTTTTCGTTCTTCTTCCTGCCCCTCAATAAGCGCCGCAGCCCGTACGCGGTCTTCGGCCAGCTGCAATGCATATTTTTCCTCTTCCACCCGCAGCAGCTCATTCTGGGCGACCACCAGTTGCCGGTTCGTTTCCTTCAGCTTTTCATTGGACTGCTGCAAAGCATTCTCCGACTCGGTGAGCATTCTCACCACCCGCCTTGTGGTGTTGACCACCGGTCTAAAGATCAGTAAACCTTCCGCAAACAGCACCAGGATCGTCATGATGTCCAGGATCCATTCGATCCTTTCCAGGTTTTCCAGCCGGCCCACATTTTCCCGGTCAAACTGATACACAATGCGGTCCATCCCGGCCAGGTATTCCTGCTCCTTATCCAGTACATGGCCCAGTGCCAGCTGCCGGTCGCGTACCGGCGTACTGTCGCCCGCTGCATTCGAAAGCTGCACGAAGAGGCTATCGAACACAGGGTTAAGTGCCGCAAACATGGAGTCCAGAGCCTGGCTTTTCCAAACCACCAGCCGCCCGCCCACCGGCAACTTCCGGCTGGCAAGCTGCTGGTGGCTGTTCTTCCATTGATCCAGCAGCGCTGCTGCATCCGCATGGTCACGGTGAGGGATGCCGGTTGTTTTCAGCACCGCAAGCTTGGTCAGCCGCTGGCTCAGCATACGCTGGCGCCCTGCCACATTCACAATCCGGCTGTCGTGATTGAGGCGGTTGATCGCTCTTCTGATCAGGAACAGCCCGCTGATCGTCAGCATCGCTACCACGCACAAAGCCACTACATAAAACCGGGTCAGGCTGCCTGCTACGCGCTTATCGAGTCGTTCCATTTAGGTCATAATCCGATGTATACGAGGTTTTCCTTTACCATCACCGGAAATGTATCAATTTTATAATCATCGCCGGTAAGGCACTGCCCGCTCCGCAATGAAAATGTTTTTTTATGAAAAGGACAAGCTACCTTGGGCTCATCACCCTGGCTGCCGATCATGCCCCTGGAAACGGCCATTTGCCTGCGGTGCGGACATTCATTATCGGTTGCATACCATTCGCCCCGGCGCGCAAAGTTGAAAATTGCGATCTGCCGTCCCTCGATCAGCGCACATGCGCCCCCGTCTTCGGGAATGTCGGATACCTGGCAGGCCACGTGCCAGGTTACTTCGGTTTCTGTGATCATGGTTAGTTTTTTGTTTTTGTAAAAACGGTACATCATTCTTTTCGGCAGCTCAGACCCACTCCCGGGCTTTTTTCTGCTCCCGCATGGTATCAAAGTTTACGGACGGGTCTTTGGCAGGGGTGTTTACAAAATGGCTGAAACGCCGGCGCAGCTCGGGATTTTCTACTACTTCTTTCCATTCGCACTGGTATACCTCAATCAGCTGCTCCATTTCTCTTTCGAGCTCTTCGCCAATGCCGAGTACATCATCCATCACTACCGCCCGCAGGTAGCTGATCCCGCCCTCCATTTTGTTGAGCCAGGTAGCGGTGCGGGTCAGCGGGTCGGCCGTTTTAATATAAAACATGAGAAAGCGGTCGATAAGCCGCACGCAGGTAGCCCGGTCCAGGTCTGTGGCAAGCAGCTGGGCATGCTGGGGCTTGGAGCCACCATTCCCGCATACGTACAGGTTCCATCCCTTTTCGGTCGCGATGATCCCGAAATCCTTGCTCTGGGCTTCGGCACATTCACGAATGCAGCCCGATACCGCCGATTTCAGCTTGTGCGGCGAGCGCAGACCTTTGTACCGGTTTTCAATTTCAATGGCGAATGTCACCGCGTCCTGCACCCCAAACCGGCACCAGGTGGAACCTACGCAGCTTTTCACAGTTCGCAATGACTTTCCGTAAGCGTGTCCGCTCTCAAAGCCGGCCGCAATCAGCTCTTCCCAGATCAACGGCAGGTCACCCACGTGTGCTCCGAACATATCGATCCGCTGTCCGCCGGTAATTTTGGTATAAAGACCGTATTTCTCCGCAACCTGCCCGATCACCACCAGCCGCGCGGGGGTGATCTCGCCTCCCGGAATGCGCGGCACCACCGAGTAGGTGCCCCCTTTCTGAATATTGGCCAGGTAGCGGTCGTTGGAGTCCTGGATGGTTGCCCGGTCGCTTTGCAGGATGCTCTCGTTCCAGAGGCTGGCCAGGAGTGAGCCTATCAGCGGCTTGCACACTTCGCACCCATCGCCGCGCCCGAAGGTATCGAGCACCGCACCATAGGTTTTCAGTCCGTTCATTTTGATCAGGTCCAGCAATTCCTGCCTGGAAAGGTCGAAATGTTCGCATACCACATTCCTGACGTACATGCCCTGCTGCTTCATGACGCCGGCGATCAGGTCTTTGACCATCGGTACACATCCGCCGCAGCCTGTGCCGGCCCCGCACGATTTTTTGACGGCATCGATCGTATGATGCCCTCCGGCACCGACTTCCTGGCACAGCATCCCTTTGGTTACCGCCTCGCACGAGCATATCAGTGCCTCATCGGGAAGGCTCATGACACCGGCGCCCGGCTCTTCCCCGCCCCGCGAGCCCAGGATCAGGTCTTCTGCATCGGGCGGCAACACCGTCTTGTTTTTACAGGTTTGCAGGAGCATGTTATACTGCGATGCATCCCCGACCAGTATTCCCCCGAGCAGCGTTTTGCCATCATTACTGATGTTGATGCGCTTGTAAATGCCTTTGGCCTTGTTCTCGTACCGTACCGTCGTGCAGGCGGGTTCTTCGGCAAAAGCCTCCCCGAAGCTCGCCACATCGGTACCGATCAGTTTCAGCTTGGTGGACATGTCGTAGGGTAAAAACTCCTTTTCGCCTCCTGTCAGCCGCGTCGCCACAGCGTCGGCCATTTCATAGCCGGGTGCAATAAGACCGTAGATCATGTGGTGGGCCAGTGCACATTCCCCGATCGCAAAAATGGACGGGTCGGAAGTTTCCAGCTGGTTATTCACCACAATACCGCCTCTCGGGTGCGTTTCAAGCCCTGCGATCCTGGCCAGCTCGTCCCGCGGCCTGATGCCCGCTGAAATGATCAGCAGGTCCACGTCCAGGCGGGAGCCATCTGCAAACAGCATGGCCTCTATGGTATCGCTTCCCTCAATGGACTGGGTGTTTTTTGATAAATGGATCTGCAATCCCAGGCCTTCGAGCTGGCTTTGGAGCATGCGCGAGCCGGCTTCGTCAATCTGCCGGGGCATCAGCCTGGGTGCAAACTCCACCACATGCGCCTCATCCAGGCCGAGGTCCAGGAGTGCCTTGGCGGCTTCCAGTCCGAGCAATCCGCCGCCCAGCACTGCTCCTTTGCGCGATTTCTGGGCATGGTTGCGGATCAGTTCCAGGTCCTCAATCGTGCGGTACACAAACACGCCTTCTTTCTCCACACCCGGCACGGCCGGTACAAAGGCGCCTGAGCCAGTAGCCAGGATCAGGTAGTCATATTCCACTACTATCCCATGATGGGAACGCACGGTTTTCTGCGCCCGGTCGATATCCGTAACAGGATCGGAGAGGTACAGTGTGATCCCGTTTTGCGCGTACCAGTGAGGGGTGGCAAGGGCAAGTTCGTCCGCCTGTTTTCCGGCAAAGAATTCACTTAAATGTACCCTGTCGTAAGCTGCACGCGGCTCTTCTCCGAAAACTGTAATTGAGAATTGCCCCTCAAACCTGGACTTTGCCAGTAGCTTCTCACAAAATTTGTAGCCTACCATACCATTGCCTGCAACGACAATCCGGGTAGTTGATAGCTCTTTCATAGTAAATAATAACTATAAGTTTGTGAAATATTAACTTTCAAATTTAACTTTTCCCATAAAAGTATAGAAAACCGCCTACTGGGAGTAGTCAAATGTAAATGGCAATAAGTCATTTTCCTAATTTTATATTTGTACAAGTAGTCATTTAATAATATAAATTTTGGCGAATGCCTTGTTTTGTAAAATGTCAGTCTTAATTTTGAGCAGTTAACAGGTATAGTGTTAATGTACTATACATAGTGTAATTCTAATATTCACTTCTATTAAAGGAAACAGGATGGAGCCGAAACTTACACTGATCGGGGCAGGCCCGGGGGATGCAGAGCTGATCACGCTCAAAGGTATCCGCGCCTTGCAGCAGGCTGATGTTGTACTGTACGATGAGCTCGCCAATGCCGGGCTCCTGGACTTTGCCCCGGCACAAGCCTTGAAGATTTACGTAGGCAAAAAAGCGGGACAGGCTTCTTTCTCACAGGACGAAATCAATGGGCTGATCGTGCGGCTTGCCCGGAAGCGCGGCCACGTGGTACGTCTCAAAGGCGGCGACCCTTTTGTATTTGGACGGGGATTCGAGGAGATCCGGCACGCACGCGACCAGGACATTTCCTGCGAAGTAGTACCCGGAGTGTCCAGCTGCATTGCGGTACCCGGCAGCCTGCAGATACCCGTGACAAGCCGGGGCGTGAGCGAAAGTTTCTGGGTGATCACGGCAACGACCCAAACCGGCGAGCTCTCAGAAGACATGCAGCTTGCAGCCCAGTCGCGGGCTACGGTGATCGTGCTGATGGGTTTGGGCAAGCTGGACGAAATCTGCGGATTATACCGGCAGTTTGGCCGTGCTCACCTGCCGATGGCCGTGATCCAGAATGGTACCCGGCCGGATGAACGCAGTGTGCTCGGCCAGGTTTGGGAGATGCCGCAGCTTGTGCGCGAAAAACAGATCGCCACGCCGGCAATCCTCATCATCGGCGAGGTAGTGGCCCTGCATCCCTCATACGCACTTGAATATCTGCAAAGCATGCAGCTCGTCTGAACCGTACTTCCATCCCCGGATATGAAAAGATACTTTTACCTGCTTTGGGCAGGCCTGGTGGCTGTGGCCTCCGGTGTGCCTGCCAGTGCCCAGTTCAGTCTTTCGGCCCAGCTCCGCACACGCACCGAACTGCTGTACGGTCAGGGCAGTCCCTTATCGCGGAACGAAAAAGTCGCTTTTTTTACCTCCCAGCGTACGCGTCTTCATGCAGGCTACAAGGCCGAGCGCCTGCAACTGTTTGCCACCCTGCAGGACGTGCGTGTATGGGGTCAGGATGCATCCACCAACAACCGGATCACCAGCCCGGCCCTCAATGGCCTGATGCTGCACGAAGCCTGGGCCGAGATCGGGCTGCTGGACACGGCTAAAATCAGGACGGGTCAAATGCTGACGCTGAAAATCGGCCGGCAGGAACTCCTCTACGACGACAGCCGGGTGCTCGGCAACCTCGACTGGCTGCAGCAGGCACGCCGCCATGACGCTGCTGTTCTGAAATATACCGGCAGGGACTTTACCATGCACCTGGGCGCAGCGTATAACCAGAACCGTGAGCTTCGTTCCGGCACATTGTATGATGGTGTGCCGGCAGGTTACCCGGCGGGCTCCAATGGTATCGGTACCATGTACAAGTCGCTGCAGTTCCTGTATCTCGCACGCAGGATAAGGCATGGAACCCTTTCCTTCCTGACGGTTAAAGATGATTTTCAAAGGTACGGGCGTGATAGTACGGGAAACAAATTCCTGCATGCCGGTACCTGGAAGCGCATCACACTCGGACCTTACCTGCAAACCAGCTTCGGACAGCACTGGAATCTGACCGCCAATGCATTTTACCAGACCGGCTGCGACAAGGATGGCCGACGGCTCGATGCCTGGCTGTACTCCGTGCGCGGCAGCTACAATCCAAGCCGGACATGGACCATCGGACCAGGTTTTGATTTTACCTCGGGTACCCAGCCGGGTGCTCCACAAAATCATTCTTTTGATCCCCTTTATGGAACTCCGCATAAGTTTTGGGGGCAGATGGACTACTTCTATGCGGGCTCCGGATTTGGTAGGGGCGGCCTGGCCGACTGGTATGTAAGCAGCACAATTAAGGTTGACAGCAAGCTTAGTATGCAGGCTGATATCCACCATTTTGCAAGTGCCAGTGAGGTGCGTAATGCTCAGGACCAAAAGCTCCGGGCTGTACTGGGCAACGAGCTGGACGTGATCCTTAACTATACTATGACCAAAACCATCACCTTCCAGGGCGGTTACTGCACCTTCCTGCCCACCGCCACACTGGCCCAGGTAAAAGGGGTGAGTGACTACCGGAAAGTGGCCGCCTGGACATACCTGATGATCAGCATCAAGCCTGATCTGCTGAAATAAATTTCATTCACCTGTCATTCCATTCTCATGAAAACAGTTGCAAAACCGCTTGAAAAGCTGACCATTCTTTCGTTCAAAGGCGTACAAATGCGCACCTTCCATCTTACCTGGATGGCCTTTTTCCTGTGTTTTTTCGGGTGGTTCGGGCTGGCGCCCCTCATGCCCGTTGTCAAGGCCGACCTGGGACTCACCAAAACGCAGATCGGCAATATCATGATCGCGTCTGTGGCAGCCACGGTAGTGGCCCGCATCCTGATCGGGAAGTTGTGCGATACCTGGGGCCCGCGCCGTACCTATGCCGCTTTGATGGGGATCTGTTCCATTCCGGTGATGACGGTAGGGCTGGTACAATCTTACGAGATGTTCCTGCTATTCAGGCTGGTGATCGGGGTGATCGGTGCCTCATTTGTTATTACGCAGTTCCACACCTCGGTGATGTTCGATCAGAAGATCGTGGGTACTGCCAATGCGGTGGCCGGCGGCTGGGGCAACCTGGGCGGCGGGGTTACCAACATGCTCATGCCGCTCGTATTCGGTGCGTTTGTAGGGCTTGGCTATATGCCGGGTGCAGCATGGCGTATGGCCATGGTTATCCCGGGTGTGCTGCTCCTGGTCTTTGCATTTGTGTATTATTTTTTTACAAAAGATACCCCGGCCGGCAACCTCGACGAAGTGGAAGCCATTCACCCCCAAGCTGTAAAAGCAAAAGGTACCCTTGCGGCAGCCGCCAGGGATCCGCGTACCTGGGCGTTGTTCCTGGCTTACGGGGCATGTTTCGGCATTGAGATTACCTTTGACAATGTAGCCGCGCTTTACTTTTCGGAGCATTACCATACGTCACTGGCTACGGCCGGGATACTGGCAGGGACATTCGGTTTTATGAACATTTTTGCACGGGCCGTCGGCGGCATCATGGCAGACAAGGTGGGCAGCCGCTACGGCATGGCGGGCAAAGGAAGGTTGCTGGCATTGCTGCTGGCCCTGGAGGGAATTGGTATGGCCCTTTTTGCACAAAGCAGCAGCGTGACCATGGCCGTACTGCTGATGCTCGGCTTTGCCATGTTCCTCAAAATGGCCAATGGCGCTACCTATGCGATCGTACCCTTTATCAACCGCAGGGCGATTGGGTCCGTGAGCGGGATCGTAGGAGCAGGAGGCAATGCAGGTGCAGTACTTGCAGGTTTTTTGTTCAAATCATCTTCCATATCGTACAGTGAGGCATTCATGTACATCGGAGCTGCAATCGCCTGCGTGGCCGCCATCGTTGCGCTGGTCAATTTCGAAACAACAGCCAGCATCCCCGAACCCGCAGAGCTAAACCCCATCCACCTAAAAGCCTGACAAAACACTCGCTAACTCGCTAACTCGCTAACTCGCTAACTCGCTAACTCGCTAACTCACTAACTCATCACTACCAAATCATCCCGCCCTTGAAAACCTCCCACAAATCCACCTGCTGCTACTGCGGCGTCGGCTGCGGCGTTGTGGTCAGCCGCGGAAATAATGGTGAACTGACCGTTGAAGGTGACAAAACGCACCCTTCCAGCAAGGGCATGCTTTGCTCCAAGGGAATGAACCTGCATTACACGGTCATGGACCAGTCCGACCGCCTGCTGCATCCGCAGATGCGCCTGAGCCGGGGTGCACCCATGCAGGAGGTAAGCTGGGATACGGCGCTGGAACGTGTTGCCCGGGTTTTCCAGACCTTTATACGTAAATACGGCCCCGACTCGGTAGCCTTTTATGTTTCCGGGCAGTGCCTGACGGAAGAGTACTACCTGATCAACAAGCTCATCAAGGGTTTCATCGGAACCAACAACATCGACACCAATTCCCGCCTGTGCATGAGCTCGGCGGTGGTGGGGTATAAAATGTCGCTCGGCGAAGACTGTGTGCCCGTTTGCTATGACGACATTGAGGCAGCCGATACCTTTCTGGTCACCGGTGCCAATCCTGCCTGGTGCCACCCGATCATCTGGCGGAGGGTGGAAGCCCACAAAGCCGCAAATCCCGGTGTGAAGATCATCTGTGTCGATCCGCGGCGTACGGACACGGCCCGCTCGGCCGATCTGCATCTGCCGCTCCGGCCGGGTACCGATATTGTGCTCCACCACGCAGTCGGGCGGCTGCTGATTGAAAATGGGCATGTGGACCCCTCTTTTATCCGGGAGCATACCGATGGGTTTGAAGCCTACCGGCAGAAAGTAATGGAAAGAAGCACCGAAGAGGCCGCTGCCATTTGCGGCGTGGAACTTGCCGCTCTTTTGCAGGCGGCAGAGTGGATCGGCCAGGCCAGGGGATTCCTGTCATTATGGACCATGGGACTCAATCAGTCTGTTATCGGGGTTGATAAAAACCTGTCGCTGATAAACCTGCACCTGATTACCGGCCAGATCGGGAAGCCCGGCAGCGGACCATTTTCACTGACCGGACAGCCCAATGCCATGGGCGGCCGTGAAACCGGTGGGCTGGCCAGTCTGCTCCCCGGCCACCGCGAAGTAAGCAATGCAGCGCACCGGCAGTATATGGAAACATTCTGGAATACGCCCGCCTCCATAGCCCCTGCACCCGGACTGACGGCTACGGAGATGTTTGCAGCGCTTGCCGAGGACCGGCTCAAAGCCATATGGATCATCAATACCAACCCCATGGTGAGCATGCCCGATATGCATGCCGTGGAGCAGGCCATGACCAAAGCGCGGTTTGTGGTTGTGCAGGACGTATCAGACCGGGCGGACACCGTGCGATTTGCAGATGTGGTACTTCCCGCCGCGGCCTGGCTTGAAAAAGAAGGTACGATGACCAATGCAGAGCGGCGGATCACGCATTTGCCCAAAGTACTGGATGCACCGGGCAATGCGCTGCCGGATGCCGAGATCATCTGCCGGTTTGCGGCCAAAATGGGCTTTGAAAATGCATTCAGCTATCCACACATTTCAGCGGTATATGAGGAGTATGTGCAATGTACGGCAGGTACCCACATAGACGTGAGCGGGGTAAGTTACTCAGAGCTGGACAAGCAGCGAAGCATACAGTGGCCTTTTCCGGCAGGGATGAAAGGGGAGGAGCGGAGCGGTACCAGCCGGCTTTTTGAAGACCATCTTTTTTATACAAAAAACCAGAAAGCGCAGCTGCACGCCGTAGCTGACGAAAATGCCTCCGAACCAGCCGACGCAGACTTTCCGCTCGTACTCACTACCGGCCGCATCCGCGACCAGTGGCATACCATGACCAAAACAGGCCGGGTTGCCAGGCTGAACAAGCACATCCCGAAACCGGTGCTGCAGATCAATCCGCAGGATGCCCGGGAGCGAGGCATTACAGACGGCCGGCTTGTGGCGGTGACAGGCAGGCGCGGACAAGTGACCGTGCACGCTCAGCTCACCGCCGATGTACGGCCGGGCCTGGTGTTTTTGCCTATGCATTGGGGTAAAATGCTGGAAAGTGATGCGCTGCGGACCAACAATCTGACCAGCAGCCTGGTAGATCCTAAGTCGAAAGAGCCGGATTTTAAATTTACTGCGGTGGAAGTGGCGGTTTTTGAAAAGCCATCTGAAAAGATTATTGTGATCGGGGCGGGATCGGCCGGGCTGGGATTTATCAATGCATACCGCGAGCGCAACAGCCGGGATGAGATACATGTTTTTTCAAAAGAGATCTATCCTTTTTACAACCGCGTGCTCCTGCCTGACTATATCAGCGGTGCACAGCCCTGGGAGCAGCTCGTCAAACTCAGGGAAGATCAGTTTGCCGGTCATGGCATTATAGTGCATAAAGGTATCTCCATCCGGCATATTGACCGTAAAAACAAGGTGGTGGTGGACAGCGACGGGCACGAGCATACCTATGACAAGCTCATCCTGGGCATGGGAAGCACTGCCATGATGCCCAAAGGGGTACCGCCGCTGCCGGGCATTTTCAACATGCGCTCGCGCCTGGACGCCGATGCCCTTGCTCCCTTTCTGAAGCAAGCCGATCCGCATGCCGTGATCGTGGGAGGAGGCATACTCGGCCTCGAACTGGCGGCTGCTTTCCGGCAAATGCAGGTGCGCGTGTCGGTAGTGCAGCGGAGCGGTCGCCTGATGGAGCGGCAGCTGGACCCGTTTGCCAGCGAGCTGCTGTACCGTGAGCTGCTCGACCGCGGTATTGAGGTTTACTTTCATGACGAAGTATCTACGTACACCGGAAGCACTGCGCTGGAAGGCATTATCCTGAAATCGCGCCGACAGATCCGCTGCCAGGTGGTTGTCCTGGCAGTTGGCACGGTACCGGCGATCGGGCTTGCACAGGAGGCCGGGCTGGCGTGCAAGCGGGGGGTGGTTGTGGACGATTACCTCCGAACCTCCGACCCTGACATTTACGCCGCAGGAGAAATTGCCGAATGGAAAGGTTCGATGTGGGGCATTACCCTGGCAGCAGAGCAGCAGGCGGGCGTGATTGCCACGCACCTGGCCGGCGAAGTGGCGGAACCTTTCCGTGGCAGTATTTCCATGAACATCCTGAAAATGGAAGGCCTGCACCTGTGCAGCATGGGGCTGACCGAAGCACCTGCCGGCGATCCGTCGTACGAGCAGATCGTGTTTATGGATGAAGCCAAACGCTATTATAAAAAATGCATTGTACACCGCGACAAGCTTGTGGGCGCCATTCTGATCGGGGACAAAAATGAGTTTGCCGAGTTCAGGGAGCTGATCGGGTCCGGTACCGAGCTGTCGGAAAAAAGACTTCAGCTGCTGCGATCCAGTGCGCAGGCCGACCCCATGGAAGGCAGGCTCATCTGCTCCTGCAACCATGTTGGGGAGGGGAACCTTGAAAAAGCCATAGCCGGCGGGTGCCGCGATTTTCAGGCCTTGTGCGGAAAGACGGGAGCAGGTACGGGCTGCGGCTCGTGCCGGCCCGAAGTCAGGGCGGTTCTGGAAAAAGCATTGGAGACAACATGCGTCTGACAAAAACATGAGAGACTACTATCAGCTCAAAATAAACCTGCCCGGCGGCAGGGTGTCGCCCGGTACGCTGCGCGACCTGCTCATCGCGGCCCGCGGGTGCGACGTACGCCAGGTCCGCTTCGGTGCCCGGCAGCAACTGCTCATGACGGTACATTATGAAGACACGCGCCGGCTCGAACAGGAGCTGCGGAAGCTGGGCGCTTTCTTTGAGACCCAGACTGACCGTTTTCCCAACATCATCAGCTCGTACTGCGGCGAAGGCGTGTTCCGGTCGGGGTCGTGGCTGGATGCGCAGGCTTACCATACCGTACTCGACAGCTTTGATTTTCAGCCCGGCGTGAAAATCAATCTTTCGGATGCCGCCCAAAGCTTTACCCCTTTTTTTACGGGAAATCTAAATTTTATTTCTTCCCCCGAACCTCATTTCTGGTACCTGTATGTCCGCCCGAAGCAGCAAAATCAGGTGTACAGGTGGCGTGAGCTCGTGTATAGTCCCGAGATCGGCAAGCTTTCGGCTGCATTGGAAGCGACAGTGCTGGCAGGTGGGGAGTGGAATGACGATCTTGTTTTTGAACAAATAAAAAAGAACACGCCCTATGTTGCCCAGCCTGTGGTCCAGGAGCTGGAACTTCCCTCATTTTCACTCCCTTACTACGAAGGATTTAACCGGTACGATGCGCGCACCTGGCTCGGGTTGTACCGCAGAAATGAAGATTTCCCCATCGATTTCCTGATCGACGTATGTTCACTTTGTATGAAAACCCGGGTCGGGGAGCTCTGTACTACCCCATGGAAATCGCTCGTCGTCAAGGGGATCGAAGACCAGCACCGGGAACAATGGAGCAATATCCTCGGCAAGCACAACATCAACGTACGGCATGCGGCCAGTGAGCTCGCCTGGCAAACCGAGGACCATCACCAGGAGGGCCTTACCCTGAAAACGCACCTGATCCGGTATTTCGAAAAACAGGACATGCGTACCTTCGGGCTTTGTTTCGGCATTCAGACGCGCCCGAAATCGGAGGTTTTTGGCTCGGTCCTGATTAAAAAGCGCCCGCTGCTGCGGCTGGGAACAATCAATTTTTTCTGTGTGTACGATATTTTTTATACCGAAAACTTCAATCCCAACAGCCGCACGCTGGTACCTTTTGAAATCGGTTTGTTCCGTATGCATCTGGCCGGCCAGCTTGAACGCCTCTGCCGCAGGTTCAGTAACCAGCGGTCGCGAGAAGTGCTGGAAGCAGCGGTGGCTGAGAACGAGCAGCAGAAAAATGAAGCCGGCAAAACCCCCAGCCTGTATGAATGCACCGACTGCCTGACGGTATATGATTCTGCACTGGGAGATGTGCTGGGCGGCATCGCACCCGGTGTTGCATTCGGGTCACTTCCGCCGGCCTGGTGCTGCCCCACCTGCGATGCGCCGAAGTCCGCATTTAAACTTGTCATTCAACCCATTCAAACCATCCTGTCATGATCGCTGCCGACCTTGCACCCCGCTATTTTGAATTTGAACAGGAATTTGCGGCCAGCCTGCGCTGTATTCCGATGATCGTGCGCTACAAGCTCGATGCGTGCCGCGTGAAAATGCAGCTTGCGGACTGGGTGAAATGCAGTTTTGCACAAAAAGAACAGCTGGCCTGCATGCCCTGCAGTGATCCTGACGACGTGCTGGTGTACAAAAACTATTTAACAAACCTGATCGAGAAACAGTCGGGTTACGCTCCCAAAATGCTTGCGCACATTGCTGACAGCTGGAACGACCTCTCCCAGGTACCCGCGGAAGTGGCGGAAAAAGCCGCCGACTGGGCTTGTCCGGTTCCGCACCTGCACCAGTGGCAGTACCTGGATGTGCTCGAACGGTTTGCATTGGTCAAGCTGAGCCGGTCCGGGCACGAGGGCAAAAACTTTCCTGCCGCCTGCCGTGAATTTGGGTTGTTGCCGGTTGGTGCGGCACATTAATCGCGGCACAAGCATCTGCCGGACATTCCGGTTTCTTGTTCAGGAAAGGAATTTTGGGTAATTTGGCAGCTGTGAAGCGGTTTGCACGAAATATCCTTTTGTTTATAGTCATACTCGACGCCACGTCGCTGTGTGAGCTGCTCAAAGTGCCTGCTTTGATAAAACATTTCGTAGAACATAAATCAATTAACCGGGAAATCGGCTTCATCGACTTCCTTTCCATGCATTACTGGGGCAAGGATATTGATGACAATGATGACGAAAAGGATGGCCGGCTTCCATTCAAAAAGGTGGAAGTGCACCACCACACCAACCAGCTTTTCATTCCTTCGCTGGAACATTTTACCTTCAAAAACAGCTGCGTTCCGCTGCACCGGCATTATGGTCCGGACAAGCCGCAGGTAGCTTACTACATTACACTCGGCTCACTTTTCCGCCCGCCGAGAGCCTGAAAAACATGCTGCATACAGCCGGGCCACTGCGGCCCGGATTACCATGTACATTTTCTGATGTGCATGCACTTTCTGTTGCTATGTATTTTTTTCAAAAATCATCATGCTGAACAAAATCATCCGGTTCTCCGTAGAGAACAAGCTGGTGATCGGAATGTTTATGGTGCTGTGGATATCCTACGGTATTTTTGAACTGACCCGGTTGCCCATTGACGCCGTACCTGATATTACCAATAATCAGGTGCAGGTGATCACTACCGCGCCTGCCCTGGGCGCCGAAGACGTGGAGCGTCTCATTACTTTTCCGATTGAGCAGGCGATGAGCAACATCCCCGGCCTGAAAGAAAGCCGCAGCCTGTCGCGTTTCGGACTGTCGGTCATCACCATCGTGTTTGAAGACGAAGCCGACGTATACTGGGCCCGCCAGCAGGTGAGCGAGCGGCTGGCACAGGTCGATATCAATGAAAATGCCAATAAGCCCGAGCTGGCCCCAGTATCCACCGGACTGGGCGAAATTTACCAGTACGTGCTCAAACCGGCGAAAGGGTACGAGAAAAAGTACAGCCTGGCCGACCTGCGTACTACCCAGGACTGGCTTGTAAGGCGCCAGTTGCTGGGTACTCCGGGTGTGGCGGACGTATCTACCTTCGGGGGCGAACTCAAGCAGTACGAAGTGGCCGTAAATCCTGGACGGCTCAAAGCCATGAACCTGACCATCAGCGATGTATTTACGGCCCTGCACCGCAATAACCAGAACACCGGCGGCGCCTACCTTGAAAAAGGTCCCTCGGTTTTGTATATCCGCAGTCTGGGTCTGGCCGGGTCCATCGAGGATATTGGTCAGATCGTTGTCAAAACCAGCGCAGGCGGCACACCGGTGCTGATCAGCCACGTGGCCGACGTTCGCCTGGGCTCCGCGATCCGTTACGGAGCACTTACGCTGGCCGGAGAGGGCGAGGTGGCAGGCGGGATTGTTATGATGCTCAAAGGCGGCAACTCCTCGGAAGTGATCAAAAACGTGAAAGCCCGGATCACTGAGATCCGTAAAACGCTCCCGCGAGGCATGGTGATCGAGCCATTTCTGGATCGCACCAAAATGGTGAGCCACGCTATAGGAACCGTGGAGCGGAACCTGCTGGAGGGGGCGCTCATTGTGGTGGCGGTACTGGTTATTTTCCTGGGCAACCTGCGCGCAGGGCTCATTGTGGCTTCGGTTATTCCATTGTCGATGCTCTTTGCGGTGACCATGATGAATACCTTCGGCGTGAGCGGCAACCTGATGAGCCTGGGTGCACTGGATTTCGGGCTGATCGTGGATGGTGCCGTGATCATCGTAGAGGCCATTCTGCACCACCTCTATTTTTCCAGTAAATACACCGGCCTTGAAAAGATTTCACAGGGGAAAATGAACAAGGAAGTGATCCACTCGGCTTCGCGCATGATGAATGCGGCGGTTTTCGGGCAGATCATCATCCTGATCGTGTACCTGCCGATCCTATCGCTTTCCGGTATTGAGGGTAAAATGTTCAAGCCCATGGCGCAGACCGTGGCTTTCGCAATCCTTGGCGCCTTTATACTTTCACTTACCTACGTGCCCATGATCAGTTCACTGGTGATCAGCCGCAAAGTGGTGCATAAGCCCAATATTTCGGACCGGATCATGGCCAGGCTGGAAAGCATTTACAGCCGCTTGCTTATGCGGGCCATGCATATCAAAAAATGGGTGGCGGGCGCTGCGTTTGCAATGTTCGGAATTGCCGTATGGATGTTCCTGCAAATGGGCGGAGAGTTTATCCCCCAGCTGGAAGAAGGTGACTTTGCCGTGGAAACCCGCCTGCTGGTCGGTACCAACCTCAGCACCACCGTAGAGGCGATCAAACGCGTTTCGGAAACCATTGAGCGCAAGTACCCCGAGGTAACGCAGGTAGTGTCCCGGATCGGCAGTGCCGAAATCCCCACCGATCCCATGCCCATCGAAGCGGGTGACATGATCATTGTGCTGAAAGACAAATCGGAATGGACCAGCGCAAAAACCTTTCCCGAGCTGGCCGAAAAAATGGCAGCTACTGCCCAGGAAGTGGTTCCGGGAATTACTACCGGGTTTCAGTATCCGGTACAAATGCGCTTCAACGAGCTGATGACGGGTGCCAAGCAGGATGTAGTCTGTAAAATTTTCGGGGAAGACCTCGACAAGCTTGCGGCCTACGCTGCCCAGCTAGGCGAAATTGCGAAGACCGTGGAGGGTACTGCCGACTGGTACGTTGAAAAAGTAACCGGAATGCCCCAGATCGTGATCGAATACAACCGGGGTGAAATTGCCAAGTACGGCCTCAATGTGGATGACATCAATACCACCGTCAATGCTGCCTTTGCAGGCGCAGCGGCAGGGCGGATTTATGAAGGCGAAAAGAGCTTTGACCTGGTGGTCAGGATCGGAGAAGAGGGCCGAAAAAGCATTCAGGATGTCGAGAACCTTCCCATTTCCACTCCCACGGGTATTCAGATCCCCCTGTACCAGGTAGCCCGCATCGCCGAAATCGAGGGCCCCAACCAGGTGCAGCGCGAAAATGCCCGTCGGCGGATCGTGGTAGGATTTAACGTGCGCGGGCGGGATGTACAATCCATTGTGGAAGAACTACAGCAGAAAGTGTCCGCCCGGATGCGGTTTGAGCCGGGGTACTCGGTTACATACGGGGGAGCGTTTGAAAACCTGCAGCAGGCAAAAGCGAGGCTGGGCATAGCGGTACCCGTGGCATTGCTGCTGATTTTCGTGATGCTCTACTTTGCCTTCTCGTCGGTGCGGGAGGGAGCGCTGATCTACACGGCCATTCCGCTTTCGGCCATCGGCGGCATTTTTGCACTCGCAGCCCGCGGGATGCCTTTCAGCATTTCGGCAGGCGTGGGCTTTATCGCATTGTTCGGCGTAGCAGTACTTAACGGGATTGTGCTCATCTCTGAATTTAACCGTATCAAAAAAGAAGGCGAATTTGCCAGTCCGCTGGACCTTGTACTCACCGGGACACGCAACCGCCTACGCCCGGTACTGATGACTGCCTCCGTAGCCTCGCTGGGATTCCTGCCGATGGCGATGAGCAACGGAGCGGGTGCAGAGGTACAAAGACCGCTTGCCACGGTCGTGATCGGAGGACTTGTGACGGCTACCCTGCTGACACTTTTTGTACTTCCGGCTCTGTATTTGTTGTTTGAACAAAAAGGCAGCAAGTCAGGCCCGGCGGGAAAGGTGGCGGTCATGCTGCTGTTTTTACTCGGTGCCCCGGCGGTTCACGCGCAAACCCGTATTGTCAGCATCGAAGAGGCGGTGGAAAAAGCAGTGCAGCAAAACCAGCAGGTGCAGGGTTCCAGGCTGGCCCAAAGGGCTGCCGAGCAACTGCGGTCGTCGTCCTTCGATATGCCCAAAACGCTTGTGAGTGCCGACTATGGCAAGTTCAACAGCAACTACCAGGATTCGCGTATCGGCATCAGCCAGACTTTTAGCTGGCCCGCAGTGTACAGCAGCCAGCGGAAGGTATTACAGTCCGACTACCTGGCGGCCCAGGCGCAGGTGCGCCTTACCGAGCAGGACGTACGTGCCAGAACCCGGGAGCTATTCTACGAGTATGCGGTTTTAAAAGAAAAAGAAAGGCTGCTGATGTATTCTGACAGTATTTTCGGACTTCTGCAGCGGCGGTCGGAGCTGCGTTTTCAGAAAGGTGAAACCAATGTGCTGGAAAGGACCACAGCCGCAACCCAGCAGCAGCAGATTGCCAATCAGCTTGAACTGCTTCAAAAAGACCTCGCGATCGTGTTGCGTGAGTTTAACCTGGTATTGGGCGGAGGCGAAGAGCGGATACCCGGCATTGTATCTCCCAAAATCAACCTTCCTGTAACAACGGCAGACACCACGGCCGCCCACCTGCCGGCTGTTGAGCTTGCCGGTTTGCAGACCCAGGCTTTATTTTTCAGGTATAAAACGGAAAAAGCACGCCAGCTGCCGGACATCACGCTCGGCTACAACAATCAGAGCCTGAGGGGTTATCAGACGATAGGCGGGCAGGATGTGTATTTTGGTCCGGGTAAGAGGTTCAGCTACGTGAATGCGGGTATCAGCATTCCCCTGTTTTTCAAGGCACAGTCGGCAAGGGCCGCTGCTGCCAAAACCGACTATGAGCGGGGCCGGAAGCAGGCGGAGTGGGTAGAGCGGCAAACGCAGGCCGGGCTGAGGATTGCCGCTGGTCAGGTAGAAAAGTTTACCCTCAACCTGCAGTACTACGAAACCCGGGCACTCGAGAATGCCACCGTGATCCTCACCACGGCCGACCGCCAGTTCCAGGCAGGCGAGATTGATTACCTGCAATGGGTGATCCTGGCCGGGCAGGCGATCAGTATCCGGAATGAATATGTGAATGCACTTGGTGCCTATAACCAGGCTGTCATACAGCTTCTCAGACTGAACAACTTATAACGATATTTTAAGATGAAAACATACCTATTGACCGCGCTCACCTGCCTGCTGCTGGCATGCTCAGGCAAACCGGAAAATGAAGCGAAGGAGGCAGAAAAAGAGGCACCGGAAACGGCTGCTGAGACTACAACGGTCACATTTACATCCAGCCAGCTTACCAATGCAGGCGTGCAAGTAGGCACGCCGCAGGTAGAGCAGGTGAGCGGCATGCTCAGTCTGCAGGGTAAAATCGATGTTCCGCCCCAGAGTACCATCAGCCTCAGCTTTCCCCTGGGCGGCTACCTGAAATCGACCCGCATGCTGCCGGGAATGCATGTCTCCAAAGGACAGGTACTGGCCGAGCTGGAAGATATGCAGTTTATACAGTTGCAGCAGGATTACCTGACCGCCAAGGAAAAGTTTGAACTGGCGGAAAGTGAATTTAAGCGTCAGCAGGATCTGAATGCCAGCAAGGCCAGCAGTGACAAGGTTTTTCAGCAGGCCAGGTCGGAGATGGAAATGCAGCGCATTCTCATGAGTGCGCTCGCCCGCAAGCTCGAAGTGATCGGCATCCGGCCGGAGCGCCTGCAGCCCGAAAGCATTTCAAAAACGGTGGCCATACTTTCGCCCATCAACGGATTTGTTTCCAAGGTAAATGTGAATGTAGGCAAGTACACGGCGCCCACCGACATGCTGTTCGAGCTGGTCGATCCGAGCGACATCCACCTTTCGCTGAGCGTCTTTGAAAAAGACCTGAATGCATTGTCTATCGGGCAGCATGTGACTGCCTATACCAACGACGAACCCGGCCGCAAGTACGATGCCGAGATCATCCTGATCAGTAAAAGCCTCGACCAGGACCGCATGGCGGAGGTACACTGCCATTTTGAAAAATACAGCTCCCGCCTCGTACCGGGTATGTTTATGAACGGACAGGTATCCGTCAAAAGCAAGCGTGCACTCACCGTTCCCGAGGAGGCGGTTGTGCGATGGGAAAACAAGTACTATGTTTTCCTAGACCAGGGCGCCGGCAAGTTCGAAATGTTAGAAGTGAAACCGGGTTCTGCCGACCGGGGCATTCAGCAGATAGAAGCACCGGAACTGACGGCCGCTACCCGCCTGGTGGTACGGAATGCCTATGCATTGCTGCTGAAGATCAGGAATACGGACGAAGAGGAAGGGTAGTGCCGGGTGGCATTACTCCGGACTTTCCTTGTGCACCTTTTCTTCTGCCAGCTCCACTTCTTCAGCCGTAGGCTCAGGCTCCTCCTGCTGGTACTGGGCAGCAGCTTCAAACTGCAGCCGGATCAGGATCGGGAAATGGTCGGAGCCGAAGCTCGCTAGTCTTTTCAGGCTCACCAGCTTGAAGTCCGTGGAGCAGAAAACATGGTCGAGTGGAAAGCGCAGAAAAGGGTACCAGGCGTGGAATGTATTGTAAAATCCCCGCCCGATCCGGGGATCGAGCAGGCCGCTCATTTTGGTAAAAAGGGCTGTGGTGTACGACCAGGCCACATCGTTGAGGTCACCCACGACGATGGTGGGCTTCGGGTCTTTTTTTACTTCTTTGGCGATGAGCAGCAGCTCCTTGTCGCGGTCGGTCGAGTAGCGGTTTTCGCCGGGTACAGGCGGAGTAGGATGCACACAGTACAGGGTCACTGCCTTGCCTGAATCCAGCTGCACCTGCGTAGTGATGGAAGGGATCTCCTCATCTACCAGGTGCCGCACCTCCGGGTTGACCAGCGGAAGACGTGAGTACAGGAGCATACCGTAGGTGTTACTGAGCGGTACCAGCACCTGGTGCGGGTATTTGCCGGCAAGTCCCTCCGTACCTTTTCGCCAGTACTCGTCTGTTTCAAGCAGCAGAATGACGTCAGGGTTAATTTTTGAAATCAGATCCATGCAGCCCGCGGTATTCTTGTTGTCCTGTAAAACATTGGATGAAAAAATACATATCTGATCCTGCTCAATGATCTTGTCAGCTTTCTTAAGGCGCTTGCCGGCAAGGTAGGTAAATGGGAAGATCTGGTAGCCAAGATAGCAGGCATTGAGGATGGTGCAGCCCACAAAGAGATAGTCGGCGCGCGACTCGGGCATGCCCAGCATCAAAAATGCCGATGTAATGATGATGTTCAGGATCAGCTTCTGAAGCCGGGGATACTCAAATACGCGGAAGGTCCAGTAATCACTTCGGATCAGCGGGATAAGGCTGATTATGACGATGAGATATCCGGCAATTTCAAGTCCGGTTTTAACAGCTTGCATTGTTTAGATGTGGGTCGTGCCGGCAGGTTGCCGGCTCTTTTTAAAGGTAAAAACTAGACTGTCACAGGGTAACGAGCGTGTGTGTATGCAGGAACTTACTTTCCTGTTTCAGTATCGGGTGCATCCACCGGCTTGGATTCGGGTGATCCTTTTTGCCGCAGGAAAATAGTAAAAACTACAATGCAGGCAATGGACAGGAATTCACTTTGCCAGTTCTGGAACGTCTCAAACCAGAACGTAGGTTTCAGCAGGTACTGTGCAATGCTGTCTTCGGGCAGGCTGTTGAGCCTGTTTTCCTGATTATGATCCAGCCAGCTGCCCCGCAGGTGCAGTGACCAACTTACGAGAAAAAGGAGTAAGAACACCAGGGAAAGTGAGTTTTCATATAATTTGAGCACCCAGCCACCTTTGTTGACGGGCCAGGGCGCATCCTTGCCCGGGGTAGGCTCCCGGTCTACTTCTTCGGGCTCGTCCAGCGACTTCGACTCTGCCGAGCCTTGCTGACGAAGGTTGATCGTCAGGAGTACGTATACACTCATCTGCAGGAACTCACTTTCAAAATTCTCAAAAGTTGCGGAGATAAAGTGACCGCTCCGGAGGTAATCTGTAAAGGTAAGCGGGCCTGCATTCAGCAGCTGAAGTTCCTCATTGTGTTCGGCCCAGCCGGTAACTGCCTGGGCTCCCATGGTAAGTATAAAAAGCGTAATAAATAGCAGGCTTAATCCATTTCGGTAAAAAAAACTGTGGCGGGGTTGTGTACTGGTCATGGTGCTGGTTGATTGTGCTGAACCTAAAATCGTCCCGCTGAGCTACAAACGGGACGATTAAACGTTGCATCAGAAAATGTGTGCCAGCAACAAAGCTACTCGGCCACTTCCACAATCATTTCGATTTCCACGGCTATGCCTGAGGGCAAGGAAGCTACCCCGAAAGCCGACCGTGCGTGCTTGCCGGCATCGCCGAATACCTCTACCATAAAGTCTGTAAAGCCATTGATCACCTGCGGCTGCTGGGTGAGGGTAGGCGTCGCATTCACCAGGCCGAGCACCTTTACAATGCGTTTCACCTTATTCAGGTCGCCAATTTCTTCTTTCAGGGATGCCAGCAAAGCAATCCCGCAGAGCCGGGCAGCTTCCTTGCCCTGCTCAACTGTCAGATTATCACCTACCTTCCCGAGGATCTGTCCGCCGCCTGGCTTGTCGGGACCGTGACCGGAGAGATAAACGAGGTTGCCTACCCGTACCGCGCGCAGCAGATTACCTTTGGAAGGATTCAGCTTCGGCAATGTCACGCCCAGTTCGGTCAGGCGTTTTTCAACATCCGCTTTCTGGGTCTGGGCTGATGCTGTAAAAGCATGGAATGCTGCCAACAGGATGAGGGCAACTTTGAGTGAGTTTTTGAGCATAGGGACATTTACTTTGGTGAAAAACTGGTCAAAAGTAATAAAATGAGGCAAACCGCCGATTTTGGATCATATTGCAGCGGGTAAATGCTAATACTGACGATCATGATTTATGTTGTAGGAAGTTCCAACACGGATATGGTAGTACGCTCGGAAAAGTTGCCGGCCCCGGGCGAAACGGTCATCGGCGAAAGTTTTCTGATGAATCCCGGCGGCAAAGGAGCCAACCAGGCCGTGGGTGCATCCCGGCTGGGTGGCCAGGTCACGTTCATCGGCAAAATTGGTGATGATTTGTTCGGGCGCGGAACGCTGGATCATTTCAGGCAGGAAGGCTTGGTTACCGACTTTGTTGTGACAGACCCTGAACTACCATCCGGCATTGCGCTGATCAATGTAAATGCCGCCGGCGAAAACTGCATTGCCGTAGCGCCGGGCGCCAACAATGCACTGATGGGACAGGAAGTGCTGGCCGGCCTCGAAAAGCTTACAGCCGGCGATATCGTACTGGTGCAGCTCGAAATTCAGCCGGAGGCAGTAGAGGCAGCTGTGAACAGGGCGCGGGAAAAGGGTGCGAAGGTAATCCTGAACCCTGCACCCGCCCGGCACCTGCCGGACAACCTCCTGCATGACCTTTTTCTGATCACGCCTAATGAAACGGAGGCTGCTTTGCTCACAGGCATGCCGGTGAGCGGCGAAGAGGACGTGCGCAGGGCAGCGCAGATGCTGCTGCAAAAAGGCGTCCGCAATGTGGTGATAACCCTCGGAAGCAGGGGAGCGCTGATCAGGACGAATGCGTATGAACGTATGATCGCTGCGCCGGAGGTTACTGCTGTCGATACAACTGCCGCAGGGGATTGCTTTAACGGAGCACTGGCTGTGGGCCTTTCCGAAAGGATGAACCTGGAAGATGCGGTCAGGTTTGCGTGCGCGGCTGCTGCCGTGAGTGTGACGCGGCCCGGAGCGCAAAGCGCAATGCCTTACAGAAAGGAAGTAGTCCGGGAATAAGACGCGCTTATATCCCCGTTGTACCGTATTTACCTAAACCTGCCCCATGAAATATGCCTCCCTTGCTCTGCCACTGCTGAGCATGATCCTGAGTTGTACCGGACACAAAGGTGAAGAAGTTGCCCGGCCCGGAAAGCCCGCCATCATCCTGGATACTGATATCGGTCCCGACTACGACGACGTAGGGGCCGTGGCAATGATGCACGCACTGGCCGACAGCGGCGAGGTAGAGCCGCTCGCCATCATTGCCAGCAATGCACAGGAGCTGGTTGTGCCGACCATTGATGTACTCAATACTTATTTCGGCCGCCCTGACCTGCCGACCGCTGCGCCAAAACGTCCCAATGCACCTCAGGCCGGGGCGAGCCAGGGATGGCCTGAGCTGCTCACCGGCAGGTACCCGCACCGGATCAGGTCGTCCACCGAGGCGCCGGATGCACTTACTGCTTACCGCCGGCTGCTCGCCGCTCAGCCCGATTCCAGCGTAACCATTGTTACCATCGGATTTCTGACCAACATGGCCAGCCTGCTGGACTCCCGGCCCGACTCGATTTCTGACCTGAATGGAAAAGAACTTATCGGGCGGAAAGTAAAACGCCTGGTCTCCATGGCAGGTGCGTTTCCGGAAGGAAGGGAATACAACGTGCTGGTAGACTCAGTCGCATCCGGAAAGGTGTTTACGCAGTGGCCTACCGAAATTATTTTCAGTGGTTTTGAAATCGGTAAAGCGGTGGTGACCGGTTTGCGGCTGACGCAGGATACGCTCAGGAACTCACCTGTGAAAGATGCATTTGCGAAAGCAATGTCCTTCTCGAAAGGCGACAGCCTGGGGCGCATGAGCTGGGACCAGACGGCCGTACTGGCCGCCGCCAGGGGAGCAGAAAGGTACTTCGGGCTGCAGCGCGGGTATTTCATTCCGAAGGGCGGCAACAATGCATGGAAAGACGACCCGAAAGGTCCGCACGCCTACCTGAAATTCAAAACACCGGTGCCGGAACTCACCCGCACGATTGAAGACCTGATGATGCATCACCCGGTGACCAAGTAACCGCAGGAGGCTAAAATGCGTACAGCGGATTGAATAAATCCTGTGTAGTGGATACATTTGTCACAATAACATTTTTCAACAAACAACCCACTACATATGAATGCGCTGGACTACCTGCGTTCTGAGATTAAATCCTACTATCCGCAGTCTGCCGAACTGACGCTCTCGCAGCGGTTTGCCAGTCACCGGCGATTCAATTTTTATTTCAGCATTGAACCGGATTGCAGATTTTTGCTCTACCTCAACTGGGATGGGGATGGAGAGGGTTTTACACTCAAATGCCTGGAATTCAATAATCATGAACTACTGAGCCGGCTCATGACCTCCTACCACGATAATGGTTTTAAAGCCTTTAACGCGGGCAAGCCTAAAACGGCCGTGTCGTTTCTCTACCGCGGCAATGACCAGCTGTATGTGCATGAGCTCAAAGGTACCCCGCACACCGACCTGCATGCCCGCGATATTTCGGCCAGCCGGCTGATGGAATGCGTTAACCCGCTGTAAAAAAGTAAAGCCTGGCCGATTGAGCCAGGCTTTACTCTTTATTAAAAAAAATTAAACTGCTTTCGGAATCGGTGCACCGGCTGCAATCAGACCGGCCGATTTGAGGTCACTCCAGAAAGCTTCCGGTAAAACCTTCGACATGGATACTGCATTGGCTACTGCCTGGGCAGCTGTACTCGCGCCGGGAATCACTGCCGCAACCACCGGGTGGGCTGTACAAAACTGCAGAGCCGCCGTGCGCAGGTCTACCTGGTGACGATCGGCAATCGCCTGGATCTTCTGGCGTCGTTCCTGCATGGGCGCGGGTACGGTCGGGCCGTAATTAAAGCGGTCGTATCCTGCGAGGAAGCCGCCATTGAGGGGCCCGCCGATTACTGCCTTTACGCCTTTTTGCTGCATAGCCGGAAAAAGTTTTTCCAGTGCATCCTGATGGTCCAGCAGGGAGTATTGAATGGCGACGAGCATGACATCAGGGTCGGAGACTTCCATTGCTTTCAGGATAGGCTGAGGCGTATTTACACCCAGGCCCCAGGCCTTGATGATGCCTTCTTCGCGCATCCGGGTCAGTGCCGGAAATGCGCCTTTGGCAGCAATATCAAACTGCTGCGTCCACTTCTCGCCCAGTTCACCGGTATCGGGCGAAAGGTCGTGCACATACACGATATCAATGGATGAAAGTCCCAGTCGCAGCAGGCTGTCTTCCACCGAGCGTCGTACCCCGTCGGCCGTGTAGTCAAACCTGTATTTGAAATTCAGGTTACCCTTAAAGAGGTTTTTCGGATTTGCCTTGAAGTTGGGATCGGCAGCAAACAGCCGCCCTACCTTCGTGGAAAGTACGTAGTCGGATCTTTTTTTATCAAACAAAAAATGCCCGAACCTGCGCTCACTCAGACCAAACCCGTAAAAAGGAGAGGTGTCGTAATGACGGATGCCCGCCGACCATGCGGCTTCAAGCGCCTCATTGATCTGTTCGTCCGTATTTTCATGCCACCCGTTCCCGGCAGCTACGCCGCCGATGCCGGCCTTCAGAGGGATTTCGGGCAGGGTCGTTTTTTTATGTTCTTCCATGCTGAATGTTGTTTGAAAATCCTGCGGCTGCTTGCTGGCAAATGCAGGAATGAATGGCGCAGCAGCAAGGGCCGTACCCGCCAGTGATGCTTTTGCCAGAAAATTTCTTCTTGTTGTCATGGGTATATGCTTAAAAAGCGGTCAGGCACTTGCCTGGTTGAGCAGCTCCAGATCCTCCGCAGTCAGTTTCAGCCCGGGTGCCTCAATGAGCGTCTGAAGCTGGGTGTCACTGGTAGCGCTTACGATGGGCGCTGCAATGAGCGGCTGGTGCAGCAGCCAGGCCAGGGCAACGGTTGCCGGCGAGCTGCCATGGCCGGATGCCACCTGGTCGAGCGCGCCTAGTACGGCCAGACCTCTGTCATTGAGGTATTGCTTAACGCCCTGCCCGCGCGGACTCTTACCGAGGTCGCTTTCGGAGCGGTACTTGCCAGTCAGAAAGCCCGATGCGAGTGACCAGTAGGGCAATACTGCCAGACCGTATTTTTCAGCAACAGGCGCATAGTCCCTCTCGTAACCCTCGCGCTCCACCAGGTTGTAATGCGGCTGCAGGGCTTTGTAAATGGGCAGGCCTTCTTTTTCGGCCAGTTCCAGGGAGCCGGTCAGGCGGGCGGGGGAGACGTTGGACGCTGCAATGTAGCGGACCTTACCCTGCTCAATCAGCTGCTGGTAGGCCCCGAGTGTTTCCTCAAGCGGCGTAACCTCGTCATCGAAGTGGGTGTAATAAAGATCGATATAATCTGTTTTCAGCCTTTTGAGCGATTCTTCGGCTGTTTTCAGGATATGTTCTTTGCTGACATTCTTCGGGAGGTTGCTGGTAGCTGAGCCGACCTTGGTAGCCACCACGATCCGGTCGCGGTTACCGCGTGCCTGCATCCAGTTCCCGATGATTGTTTCGGACTCTCCGCCCTTGTTGCCCTCCGCCCAGTGCGAGTAAGTGTCGGCGGTATCAATAAAGTTGAAACCCGCTCCGGCAAATCCGTCGAGTATGCCAAACGATTGTTGTTCATTCAGAGTCCAGCCAAAAACATTGCCGCCCAGGTTGATCGGGGCAATTCTCAGGTCTGTCTTTCCCAGTGCTGTTTTTTCCATTATGTTAAACTTGTTTGCCAATGAAATACCAGCGCCCAGCATAGCGAGTCTTTTTGGTAGAAGCTGCCTGCAGAGGCTGGTTTGAGATTCCTGCAATAAGCCTGCCATAACAACCTGTACCTTGTACACCAAACACAGCTGCCGCTATGAAGCAGCGGGTGTGCTCACGTGCAGCGTTCGCTGGCCTGATAATTTTGGTCAGGCGCGAAACACCAAATCAACCCGAAAATGAGCATCAGTAATTTGACCGTCGAAAAGTTTGTGGCTGCATACGGCGAAGCATTGAGCCGGGCCGATGTCCGGCAGATTTCCGGGTTCTGGGCAATTCCGTCCCTGGTCGTGGACGAGGCCGCTACCATCGCTGTGACCGGAAGTGAGCAGGTGGAGGACTTTTTTCAGGAAGCTGTGGCCTACTATACCCACCAGGGGATGGTCATCGCGGATGGGACGCTGGAACATTTTGAAAACCTCTCGGACTTTATAGTCAGCGCAGCCATTACCTGGAATATCAAGGATGGACAGGGTGGTGTGCTGGTGCAGGAAAAAGCACATTACCTGCTGCAGGCCGATGAAAAAGGGGAGTTGCTGATCCGGTTGTTTACCCCGCGGGTCTGACCGTATATTGTACCAAAAAGCAGGTCAGCCCCGGTCACCGTACCTCCCCCCCAGGCGGTACCGGACGCAGGGCTTCTTGCTTAATTCATGATTGATGCTGCTTTCATGGCTATGTGCGGCAGCAGCCTGCCGTGACAACAATATTACGGTACGAGATCCCGGCTGCAAAACGTGCCGGGCTGGTTGCAGATGAACAACCGGATTTGTCGACAAGCAGCATCAATAATCCGTTGAGCGGCCGTTTCAGAATTCCGGCAAATCAGGAAAATGGTTTGCTGGAATGATTCTTTCGGTGGTTTAAACAAAAAACAAAAACCACTACCCATGGACAGCATCAACAAGCAGCAGCCCGAAAAGAACTATCAGGATCTTTGGGGAAGCGAAGCAGGTGAAAAAATCAAAGCATTGACAGAAAAAGCCGATTCCTGTTTTTTCTGTACCAAAATTGAAACAAACCGACCTTTGCAGGTAAGACCTATGTCGGTACAGAAAGTAGATGAAAATGGTAACTTCTGGTTCCTGAGCTCCTCGGACAGCCATAAAAATGAGGAGATCGAAACCGACAATCATGTGCAGCTACTTTTTCAGGGATCGGCACATTCTGATTTTCTGAGCATATACGGTAAAGCGACCATCTCCCGCGATCAGGCGCTCATTGATGAGTTGTGGAACCCGATTCTGAAAACCTGGTTTACCGAGGGTAAGGACGATCCCCGGATCACGGTTATCAAGGTAGAAGTTGCAGACGGATACTATTGGGACAACAAGCACGGCAATGCTGTGGCATTTGTAAAAACCCTCGTAGGCGCTACCATCGGTCAGACCCTGGACGATTCTATCGAAGGAAAATTGAAAGTATAGCGGATTATCATCCATTCAGTTGAAGGCAGGAACACACGTTCCTGCCTTTTTTTGTTGGTACATGAACTTTTAAACAAAGTAAACTTGAACTTCTCAACAAAGTCAGTCGGGTGTGTACCTGTGATCTTTGCAGGGTCACTAACACTTGCAGAATGAGAACAATTAATCAGATTTATGTAAACGGCTCCTTTGTTACACCGCACGGTACCGAAACTTTCGACCTTGTAAATCCGTCCACAAACACGCTCATCGGGCGGGTGACACTGGGCGACGTGGAGGACACCCGGCGGGCGATTGCGGCCGCAAAAGCTGCTTTCCCCGCTTTTTCCAAAACAACCTCAGCGGAGCGGATCGCGATCCTGCAACGCCTCCACGATGCAGTAGCTGGCAGAAAGGACGAGCTCGTAGCAGCGATGGTGGAGGAATATGGAGGTACGCTGCAATTTTCCCGGATGAGCATTGACAATGCGCTGAACAGCTTTACCAGCAACATGGAGCTCCTGGAATCTTTTACGTTTGAAAAAACACTTGGCACCTCGCTCATCAGGCTTGAACCTGTGGGGGTGGTGGGGATTATCACACCCTGGAATGCCAGCACCAGCTTTATCTGCGGCAAGCTCGCCACTGCACTGGCGGCAGGATGTACCGCGGTGATCAAGCCGAGCGAAATGAGTGGCATGCAGACCCAGCTGCTGCTCGAATGCTTTCATGAGGCATCGGTACCTGCCGGGATTTTCAACGTCGTCAATGGACTGGGTACCGTGGTAGGCGCAGAAATTACCCGGCACCCCGACATAGCCAAGATCTCATTTACAGGCTCGACTGCCGTAGGCAAAACGATTGCGCGAGATGCAGTGGCAACCATGAAAAGAGTTACGCTGGAACTCGGCGGAAAGTCTCCTAACATATTGCTGGACGATGCCGACCTTGCTACCGCAGTACCCATGGCTGTGATGGCCGCATTCATGAACAGCGGGCAGGCCTGCATTGCCGGCACACGCCTGCTCGTACCCGAAAGCCGTGCCGACGAGGTAAATGCTTTGCTCAAACAGGTGGTAGGTGCTACCCAAGTCGGGCGGCCGGAAGACCCGGATACACAGGTAGGGCCGATGGTGAGCAAAAAGCAGTATGAACGCGTACAGGGGTACATTCAGCTCGGGCTGGATGAGGGTGCCCAGCTGATGGCGGGAGGAACCGGCCAGCCTGAGGGGTTAGAGGATGGTAACTTCGTAAAACCAACCGTTTTTACCGGCGTCACCAATGATATGCGCATTGCCCGGGAGGAAATCTTCGGGCCGGTACTGTCCGTTATCACCTACCGGACGGATGAAGAGGCGATCACAATTGCCAATGATACGGATTATGGCCTGCACGCTTACGTGAGCTCGTCGGATCCGGAACGTGCGCGCCGGGTGGCCTCGAAAATCCAGGCAGGCCGGGTGGCGATCAATGGACTGAGGCATGATCCGATGGCGCCCTTTGGCGGGTTCAAGCAATCGGGTATCGGGCGGGAGTACGGGGTATATGGTCTGGAAGCCTACCTGGAACCGAAAGCGCTGATCGGATAGTTATGCTGGAAACGTCCGGTTTTTGGTTGAAGAAAATGGCAATGAATACACCCGAAAGGCTGCATCCCCTTCAATATGCCTGCTACCATGCCAGGAGCAGGGCAGGGGAACAGTTTATTCCCGACCATGCGATCGGGCTGGTGATCTCGGGAAGTTTTGTGGTAAATGATGGTTTGGAAACGCAGGTTTTTCGGGAAGGCGAGCTGTACTTCTGCCGCCGCAACCATCTCTCCAAGTACGACAAGCGCCCGCCCGAAAATGGTGAATTCCGCTCGGTAGCAGTGTTTTTTACCGAAGAAATGCTGCGCAGGTACAGCCTGGAACTCGGGTACCAGCCTGCTGGTCACAGCAATGCCGGAACTTTCACGCGGCTGCCGTCGCCGTCGGTCCTGGGCAACTACATGGCCTCGCTCCGGGCGTATGAAGGTCTGCTGAGCCAGCCGGGTACTTCGGAGCTGCTGGCATTGAAGCAGAAGGAAGCACTGCTGCTCCTTCTGCAGGCTGCGCCGGAACTCAAAAATGTACTCTTTGACTTCTCGGATCCTGGAAAGATAGACCTTGAAGCATTTATGAACAAGCATTACCAGTTCAATGTGGAGCTGAAACGGTTTGCCTATCTCACGGGCCGCAGCCTGTCAACCTTCAAGCGCGATTTTGAAAAAATATTCCACCAGACCCCCGGCCGCTGGCTACTGCACAAGCGCCTGGAAGAAGCCCACTATATGATCAGGGAACAGCACAGGTCCGCGTCCGATGTTTACCTGGATGTTGGTTTTGAAGATTTGTCCCACTTTTCATTTGCATTCAAAAAGCAGTTCGGAGTCGCCCCGTCGGTAGCAGCTGACTAGTCGGGAAGCCTGATGATCACCCTCCCGGTCATTTTCCCATGCAGGATCTTTTCGATGGCAGCGGGCAGCTCAGCGAGGGTGATTTCCTCAGCCATAGTGCCCAGCATCTCAGGCTTCCAGGGACCAGCCAATGCTTCCCAGACGCTCAGGCGCTTAGGCATGGGAGCTTCCACAGAGTCAATACCGGCCAGGTGCACGCCCTTTAATATGAATGGAAAAACGGTAACCGGCAGTGTGCCTCCTCCCACCATTCCGCAGGCGGTGGCAATACCGCCATATTGGAGCGATTTCAGGATGGTAGCCAGCACGTTGCCGCCCACTGTATCGACGGCAGCTGCAAAGCGCGGTTTGAGCAATGCCTTTCCGGAAGTATCCTCCATTTCGGTTCTCGTGATCGTCTCCGAAGCACCGAGCCTGGTGAGCAGGTCTCCGTCTTTTCCTGTAATGGCGCTTACCTGGTACCTGAGTTTGGCCAGGATCGCCACCGACATACTTCCGACTCCGCCGGTAGCGCCGCTTACGGCAATGCGGCCCTGGCCGGGTGTCACCCCGTGGCGCAGGATGGCATCTACCGACAACCCTGCCGTGAAGCCGGCCGTGCCGAAGATCATACTTTCGCGCAGGGAAAGTCCGGCAGGAAGCATCACCACCCAGGAGGCCGGTACGCGTACATATTGCGCAAATCCGCCGCGGGTGTTCATCCCCAGGTCAAACCCGGTGACCAGCACCTGGTCACCGGGTTTCCATTCGTGAGCGGCAGACTCCACCACAATCCCGGCTGCATCAATGCCCGGCGTGTGCGGGAAAGTACGCGTGACGCCCCGGTTGCCACTGGCAGATAGCGCATCCTTGTAGTTGAGCGATGAGTAATGCACGCGGATCAGCACTTCGCCCGCAGGAAGCTGATCAAGCGTCTTGTCTACAACTGCCAGGCTGTATTTTCCATCGGACTCACTTACCTCCAGTGCCCTGAATGTATCTGCCATGTTCATGTGCGGTTATAATGGATGCAAAATGTATGTTGTTAATCAGGAATCGCTCCCTGTCTTGGTCAGCACGATTTTACCCTTGGTTTTGCCACTTTCCTGCTGCCGGTGTGCTTCACGCATCTGTGAAAAATCATACAGGTTTACAAAAGGCTTAATGGTACCATCTGCCAGCAGTCTGGCCAGTTCGTCCATGTGGCTGCCGTCGGATTCCACTAGAAAAAAGAAGGCGCGGATGCCCTTTTTCTCAGCTTCCGCAACGGCCTCGGCCTGCACGGAAGTGGGGGTACTGATGAGCGTTCCGCTGGGTTTGAGCACTTCGAGGGAGCGTACAATGTTGTCGCCGCCGATGGTGTCCAGTACAAAGTCGGCATCGGAAACAAGCTCTTCAAACCGTTGCGACTTGTAGTCGATATGTTCATCTGCACCGATCTCCAACACGTAATCGCGGTTTTCTGCGGATGAAGTGCCAATTACGTAAGCCCCGATGTGCTTGGCAAGCTGTACCGTAAAATGTCCGACCCCGCCGGCGGCGGCATGCACGAGGATCTTATCGCCTTTGTGTAGCGGGCCTTTCAGGATGAGGGCCTGGTAGGCGGTCAGTGCAGCCAGTGTGGTGGCGGCAGCTTCCGCGTGGGTGATACCGGCAGGTTTCAGGGCGAGGTGCGAGGCAGGTGCAGCCACAAATTCGGCATATCCGCGGCCGTGACCGGGAAAGTTGACCATGCCGAAAACATCGTCGCCCTCTTTAAACTTCGTTACGTCAGCACCTGTTTTGACAACCGTACCGCTGATATCCCAGCCGAGGATTATGGGAAACTGATCTTTGAGCCGGCCCGCCATGCCTTTTCCGGCCCGGGTTTTGGCATCCACGGGGTTAATGCTCCACGCTTTTACTTCAATGAGGACTTCTCCGGCTGCGGGCTCCGGTACAGGTACTTCGGTATAAATCAGCTGACCGGCGTCGCCGAAGTCGTTTAAAATGATCGCTTGCATAGGATTTTGAGCTTTTGTATTGACTTTATTTCGTTTTTTGTTGTTGCAAAATTGCAGAGAACCGCTGTCCCGTCTGCTGTAACTTTCGGGGTATAACAGGTAAATTTCCAGGTTTAAAATCAAGCAACATGTTTACCGAAAATGCAGTACTGCCTTTTGACATCAGCATAGAGGAACTCTCAGTCTGGAATAAAAGACCGCACCAGCACACCTTCTTTGAGCTTGTTTATGTAGAAAAAGGCGAGGGAATGCAATGTATCAACAAAAACATGCTGCCTTATGGCCCCGGTGCGATTTTTCTGCTGCCTCCCTATGACTGCCACAGTTTTGAGATCCGCGCTAAAAGCTCGTTTGTGTTTATCCGTTTCAAGGCATTGTTTTTCGGAAAAAATGCATGGAACCGCACCGATTACAGCGATTGGTTCACCAACCTGCACTACATCCTCAGCAGCTATAACCGGCAGCCCGGTGACATCCTGGCGTCGTCCACCGATAAAATGCTGGCTGTGAGCCTGATTCATAGTATCCGGCACGAGTTTATGCAAAACGAAGATGACTCCGAGCCGATCATCCGCACCAATATGGTGGCGCTGATGAACCTGATCGTCCGGAACTTTGAACGTACTTTCCGCCAGTCGCACCAGGGCGGCGACCGGCAGCCGGGCGATATGCTGCATTACATTCAGTACAACCTGTTTGACAATGAAAAGCTGCGTATAGATGCACTCGCGGAACGGTTCAATCTTTCTGCCAACTATGTCAGCGAGTACTTCAAGAAGAAAACCGGGGAGAGCCTGAAAGAATATATCCTGCGTGCAAGGGTCAATGTAGCGCAGAGCCGTATGCAGCATTCAGGACAAAGTATCAAGGAGATAGCCTGGGAGCTCGGATTTACCGATGCCAGTCACCTGTCCAAAGTCATCAAGAAATACGATCCCGCTCAGCAGGCATGTACCGCCACGACCTGGTAGCCTGCCGGCATAGCGGAACATGCCTTTGAGATACCGGATGTGCGGGTACGGGGTAGAATGCTGGCGTGATAATTTAGGGCAGCACTTTATTGTAGTTGTACCAAAATTGAACTAATGCAGTCACAAGCGGGATACCAGCGGATTGAAGATTATGGAATTATCGGCAACATGAAGACCGTTGCCCTGGTCAGTATGAATGGTTCAATCGACTTTATGTCGTTCCCAACTTTCGACTCACCCACTGTATTTGCCAGCTTGCTCGATCACCAGCGCGGGGGCAGTTTTTCGGTAGCCCCGATGATCAGCGATTTTACCACCAGCCAGCTTTACCTGCCGGGAACTGCAGTATTGCTCACCCGTTTTTTTTCTGAGGACGGGATTGTAGAAGTAACGGATTACATGCCTGTGAAAAACGGACATGCCATCAAATCCAATGCGATTGTACGCGAGATCAAAAGTGTGCGGGGCAACATCCGGTACCAGGTTCGCTGCGCACCTGCGTTCGACTATGGTACCGTCGGACATAGCTGCAAGCTGGAAGACAACGAGCTGACCTTCCGGTCGGATACGGCCGAACCTACGCTGCTGCGCCTCCTGGCCGACGTGCCGCTGGAAGTGCGTGAAAATGCAGGATATGCTGAGTTTACAGTAAAGCAATCCGAAACCGCCTACCTCGTACTGGAATGTGGTTACGATAAAATTGAAGAATCCAATCCCATTGATTTTTACAAGTTACATACCTACAAGGACACCATCGATTTCTGGCGGGGATGGAGCACACAATCGACCTACAAGGGACGCTGGAAGGAAGCTGTAAACCGGTCGGCGATCACGCTCAAACTTCTGACATCTTCGGAGCAGGGCTCCATGGTGGCTGCGGCTACGTTCAGCCTGCCGGAGACGATTGGCGGCGGGCGCAACTGGGACTATCGCTTTACCTGGATCCGGGATGCGGCTTTCACGATGTATGCATTTCTCCGGCTGGGATATACAGACGAAGCTACTGCATTCCTGCAATGGATCCACGACCGCAGCGAGGAGGATAAGCTTTACCTGATGTATTCGATTGATGGTAAGCATGATCTGGACGAACGTGAGCTGGACCACCTCGAAGGCTACAAACAATCGAAGCCTGTGCGGGTGGGCAATGCAGCCCGGGATCAGCTGCAGATAGATATTTACGGCGAGCTGATTGATACGGTTTACATCTACAACAAGCAGCACACAGCCATTACCTATGAGTTCTGGGAGACCATCGTGAAGCAGGTTGAATGTGTGAAGGAGGTATGGAACCAGGCGGATCACGGTATCTGGGAAATCAGGAACATCAAAAAAGAATTTCTGCACAGCAGGCTCATGTGCTGGGTAGCCATGGACCGGGCAATCAAGATTGCCGAGTTCAGGTCGTTTCCATATCCGCAGGCCGAGTGGCAGCAGCTGCGTGACCAGATTTACCTCGACATTTACCATAACTTCTGGAATGAAGAGGTAGGTGCATGGGTACAGTACCGGGGTGCCGATAAGGTGGACGCCAGTGTGCTGCTGATGTCACTCATGCATTTCATATCTCCGCTGGAACCACGCTGGCTCTCTACGATGAAGGTTGTGGAAAAGCAGCTCGGGCTCGACGTACTCCTGTACCGTTACCGGAATGGCGACGACCAGTTTGACGGACTTGGAGGGGAGGAGGGCACATTCAACATGTGTTCGTTCTGGTATATCGAGTCGCTTGCCAAAAGCGGGGAAGTGGCCAAAGCGCTGGATAGTTTTGAAAAAATGAACGGATATGCCAATCACCTGGGTCTTTTCAGTGAGCAGATCAGCCACAAGGCTGAGCACCTCGGCAACTTTCCACAGGCATTTACCCACCTGGCCCTGATCAGCGCAGCGCTCGAACTCGACAAGCAGCTCGACCGGCATTAGGAGGGTCGTGGGCTGATCCACCAGCAGGCATAACGCTGCAACTGGCGGGCTATCCTTTATCTTCCGGGCCCACTTTTGTTTCGCCAGACAATGCCAATGCTTTGCGCACGGCCGGTGCTACGATGGTTCCAAACAGTTCAATGGCTTTCAGGTTCTTCTCATGCGGAAGATCCTGGCCATTGACCATCTGCGCCAGGTAGCGCGTATTGCCGAACAACTCATGGAAATGCAGGATTTTTTCCGTGACTTCTGCCGGGCTACCGACGGTGAGCGGACCGTATGTGCGGCTATATTCGTACTGATCACGGGTCAGGCGCGACCAGCCACGTTCCCGGCCTACGCGGTTCATCAGCAGTTGATAAGGCGGATAAAATTCGTCAGCTGCCTGCTGCGACGTTTCTGCAACGTAAAAGTGGGTATTGATACCCAGCTGTAATCCGGAAACATCATGCCCCGCCTCCCGGGCCGACCGGCGAAAAATATCGGAGAACGACACAAACCTATCGGGCGGCCCGCCGAGTATGGCCAGGGTCATGGGCAGGTTGAGCTTGCCTGCGCGTGCTGCGGAGGCAGGTGTCCCGCCTACACCAATCCAGATCGGCAGCTCGGACTGGTAGGGCCGCGGGTACACACCCAGGTTATTGATCGGCGCGCGGTGGCGTCCTTTCCAGGTTACTTTTTCATTTTTGTTGATCTCTAAAAGCAAGTTGAGCTTTTCGCTGAACAGTGCATTGTAATCGTCCAGTTCGTACCCGAACAGCGGGAACGATTCAATGAACGATCCTCTTCCCGCCAGGATCTCTGCCCGGCCACCGGATATGAGGTCGAGTGTGGCGAAATTCTGGAAAGTGCGGACGGGATCGGCCGAGCTAAGCACGGTCACGGCACTGGAAAGCCGGATATTTTTGGTCATGGCGGCCGCCGCGGCAAGCACCACCTCCGGTGCCGAAATAAGGAAATCGGGCCGGTGATGTTCGCCAACCGCATACACGTCCAGCCCTACTTCATCGGCCAACTTGATTTCTTCCAGAAGCTGCTGCATCCGGGTATGTGCATTCACTGCCTTGCCGGGCAGGCCGTCGGGCGTAATTTCTGCAAATGAACTGATCCCAAGTTCCATCTGATCGTCGTTTTTTAAGCCTGCATAACATCCACCAGGGCAAATGCGTGCATTTGCAAGCATTTGCCCTGAAAGCGGGTACCTTACATTTTGACAAAAGCTTTGTTCTGATTCACCGTTTTTCCCGTAATCCTGATGTAGTATACTCCCGCCGCCACGCCATCGAGGCTCATCGCGATCCTGCCTGACTGAGGTGATACTTTCATCTTTTTATGTTTGATCAGAATACCTTTTTCACTGAAAAGCTGCACAGAGACAGTCTCCGGGCCTGCGGGAAAAACATTTATACTCACTTCTTCGGCTCCGGGATTGGGAAACAGGTAGGATTCTTCCCCTGCATGTTCAAGCGAGATGATCCGTGAATAGGTATAGCTGCCATCTGCATCATTCATTCTCAGCCGGTAGTACAGCTTTTTATGCTGCAAGGAAGGTAATGTATGATCTGCAAACTGGTAGTTCTTTGTTTCGGTCTTGCTGCCTGCTGCATTCACCGTACCTACTGCTTCAAAAGTCTTTGCGTCCATACTTCGTTCGATGGTAAAATCACGCGCATGTACCTCACTAACAGTTTCCCAATGCAACTGTACATGGCTTTCAGCCATTTTTCCGGTAAATGTAAGGAGGGTGACAGGCAGGGCGGGGATACTGGTGTGTACGAAAAAGCCACTGAATCCCTGGACGGGAAATGTAACTTCCCATCTGCCGGACTGCGGGTTCCATACAATTGCTTCATCCGCCGGGTCAATCGTAACTTCTGCTCCGTCGTAGCTGCCGGGCAGACCCGATGCATCGCTGCTGGTACCGTGGTACTGCGCAATCCTGAGATTGCTTCTCGCAGCAAGGTCGTCCGGGCTACCAGGGAGTTTCAGTGTGCTGGCCGGATGCGCATTGAATGCATTGAAGTCTTCCTGTGAAAAGTAGAGGGTGACCGTTCCGGTAGCCGTTCCGGCATTGTTGTCGGGCGTGATCTCGTAATGCCGTCCGACAAAAGGCCTTCCCTCCCAGGCAGGTACGTCAGTCTCCTTCCATACCTTCGCACGGATGTTGCCGGCCGCCGCATGCTCTCCCGAAACCCGCAGGGAAGAGATGACTTCACAATCGTTCGCATTCACGAATTGTGTGCTGCTTTCTCCATTTACTTGTACGGTGACCTCGCTGTACCCCTCGGGAAGGGTTACCCGGGTGGGTTTGAAAATAACGATCTTGTTATCAAAAGGCCGCCCTACGATCAGGTAGTCATAGGTTGAACTGTAAGCCGTGACAGGATTGTAGCTATCATCGACGTTGGCGCCCATGACACTGTTGCAGCTGTTGATCATACCCGACACACCTTCCGCTGCACTTCCCCATGTGATAGCGCCGCGGCGCCCGTTCCAGGAGGGACTTGCCACCAGATAGTCGCCATTTGGAAGTATTGTAACGCCATTTTGCGGCACGATACTGCCAACCTGATCATGAGCAGCACTTCCGATCAGCGAGTTGGATTCGGTTATATACCCAGAGGTAGGCCTCGTTCCGTCTGCCCAGGTAACTGCGCCCGGGGCGTTGTGCCAGACGTTGCTGCTGACGACGTAGTTTCCATTTGGTAAGGCCGTGATGTTTATTCCGGCATTATCGAACATTTTGTCGCCCATCAGCGAATTGGCTGGTGAAGCAGCTCCTGTGGTCGGTTTTGTACCATTACACCAGGTAATTGTTCCATTGTAAATCGGGCCGGTCCCTACAACTACATAATGCCCGTTGGTAAGCGGAAAAATGCCCCGGTTGCCGGGCCACGAATTTTCGCCTGCCCCGAATGCATTGGTACTGTCGATAGGACCCGTTGAGGGTTGGGTGCCATCCATCCACCTGACGCCCGTCATGTCATTGATCACGTAGTTGCCGTTCACAAGCGGCACCACACCCGGCTGATCTGCGCCCAGAATCCGGCCGCCATATGCGTGTGCAATCACCGAGTTTTGCGCTCCGACTAGTCCTTTGATCCCCGTTTTACCACTGCCCCATGTCACCGCGCCCTGTCCGTTCCATTCGCTGCTGAGTACCACATAATTTCCATTGGTAAGTGCATGTATTCCACCACCGCCAACATTGTCACCGGACTTGGTCCCCACCAGGGAATTCGCTTCACCTACGATCCCGGTAACTGGTGACCCGCTTCGCATAAAAGTGCATGCGCCTGTTGACCGCTGCCAGTACGCGCTGCTGGTCACGAAATGGCCGTTACCAAGATCGAGCATCTGATAACCTATCCAATCATCTTCATCGCTTCCGATCAGCGAGTTGGACGCGCTGATTTCACCCGTAATGCCCTTCTCTGCATTTCCTACGGTCACTGCACCGCGTTTGCCGTTCCAGGAAGGACTCTGGACCACATAGGTACCATTCGAGAGTGGAAAAATGTTTATCCCGACGTAGTCGCCGGGTTCTGAACCTACCAGGGCATTCGTGGCGTTGATTTCACCCGTGGCACCGGCCACCCCGTCGCAGCGCATGACCGCTCCGCGCTTCTCATTCCAGCGCGACGCAGATATAATATAACTGCCGCCCGACAACTCGAATACGCCGTACCCAAGCTGGTCTCCCGGGAAGGTACCGGTGACTGAGTTGGACGGTGACACAGTTCCGGTAAGTCCCGTACTTATGTTGTACCAGGTGACTGCACCCCGTTTCTCATTCCACTGCGGTGACCCTATTGTAAAGTTTCCATTTTTTAAAACCAGCGGACGCTCGCCCACCCGGTCACCTTCCCTGGTTCCTGTCAATGCCCGGGCAGCGTCGATCTCGCCCGTAAAAGGCTGACTGAGAAGTACGACGGCCCCGCGGTCGTTGTGGTAAGAAGGCGCAGCAACCAGGATTTTGTTGTTGTCCGTGAAATTCATCATTGCTCCCACGCTATCCCCGGGGTAGGTGCCTGTAAATGCATTGCTGGTGCTGATATGACCGCTGGGCAGGGTATTTCCGTCCGAATAGATGAGGGCCCCGCGGGATTCGTTCCAGGTAGGAAATCCCATTAGGAGCTTGCTATCGGGTTTGCTGCGGAAGTGAAGAAACAAATACTTATCCTTCATGACGAGCGAATTGGCAGCCGTGACTACCACGGTGCCGGTCTGGTTTCCTTTGATGAGTGTGAATGCCGTGCCTCCTTCCGGAAGGACGGATGAAGTGATGAAGTTGCTGTTGGGCAGCGCTACGATAAATCCGAGATGAGCATTTGCCGCCCTGCCGGTGATCCGGGACATCAGTGCATGTGTTTTTCCATTGTACAGGTATACGGCACCTGCATCCTGTTTGTCGCCTTCGTCGAAGTTGGCATCTGAGACTACATAGTTACCGTTGGGAAGTAACACCACGTGGCCGCCAAAGTATCCGCTCCCAGCCGGACCATTGATTTCAATGGATTGGGCATTTGCAGGCAAACAGAGGAAGAAACATGAGGTAAAAAAAATAAAAAGCAGAAGTTTTTTCATAAGCAAGCGGAGGGGTTGAGGTGCGTTTGTCCTGTACGTTTTATAAATCAGAAAGATACCGATAAATGCTGCACATTTGTAACCCTGTATAACAAAATGGACAATCATCTGTATGGTAATACTCAGGTAACATTTGCACGATATTTTTGGAGGGGCGCGCTATGCTTTATTAACTGCGAAAAAATTAACATTTATGGATTGGTATGAACAGGAGGTGGAAAGAGTTGTGGCGGAAAGAGACCAGCTGGCCTACAAACCGGAAACTATTTTCTACGGAAGTTCGAGCTTCACAAAGTGGGAAACCCTTTATCATGATTTCTCCGGGTACAAACCCGTAAACCTCGGTTTCGGTGGCTCCACGCTCGCGGCCTGCTGCTGGTTTTTCGACCGCATTGTGGCACCCCTGCCTGCACCTCAAAGGATCGTGATCTACGCGGGCGACAATGACCTGGGCGACGGGCGGAATCCCGAGGAGGTATTTATTTTCTACCGCGACCTGATGCGGCAGATCACGGAAGTATTTGGTGAGGTACCCTGCTACTACATCAGTATCAAACCGAGTTTGCAGCGCTGGAACATCATCGGAGCCATCCGCGAGCTGAACAGGCTCATACAGGACGAGGTCCGCCGGCATGAGTCGCAGCATTACATAGATATTACCCAGCAGATGCTTACCGCCGGGGGTACCCCCGATCCCGCACTGTTTGAGGAAGACGGGCTGCATCTGAGCCCCAAGGGGTACACATGCTGGACCCGTATCATCAAGGCGGCATTGGGCGCGCCGGCACAACCATAACGATATAAAGGTCATGAACAGGGCATATCTTCAATCTGCCAGTACTGTGCTGGGTAAATGCATGGAGCTGCTCATTTTCGGCGACAGGGGCAATCCCGTCATCTTCTTTCCAACTCGCATGGCGAGGTTCTTTGATATGGAAAACTGGCGGGTCATCGAAGCCATGAGGCCACGGATCGAAGCAGGGGAAATTCAGGTTTTTTGTGTAGACAGCAACGATTCGGAAAGCTTTTACTCAGACCGCGAGCCGGCCGAGCGTATCCGTCAGCATATGCTTTATGAGCGCTACATCCTCGAAGAAGTGATCCCGATGATCCGGACCCACAACCAAACGCCGGGACTGATCGCGGCCGGGTGCAGCCTGGGCGGGTACCATGCAGTCAATATTGCATTCCGGCATCCTGATCTTTTTGTAAAGGTGGTGGGTATGAGCGCCCGGTATGATCTTACCAGGGCACTGGAATATTTTCCTGATGTATTTGACGGGTACTATGATGAAAACATTTATTTCCATACACCCAATCATTATATCCCAAGACTTTCCGAGCCCGGCATTATCAGCCTTTTGCAGCAGATGGATATCATCCTGGCCGTAGGGGAGGAGGATGCTTTTCTTGAAAATAACATAGAGCTCAGCCACGCTTTGAATGACATCGGCGTGAGCCACCAGCTTTTTATATGGGGTGAGGAAGCCCATCGCCCGCGTTTCTGGCGGGAGATGGTGAAGCTTTATATTTAACCTTAATATGGAAAATAAATACTGAATGTAGCGCCCTGACCGGGCTCGCTCGTAGCCATGATCGCCCCCCCGTGATTAGCTGCTACCTTATCACAGATCGCCAGCCCGATCCCGGTACCTGCAAACTCGCTTTTGCCGTGAAGCCGCTGGAAAACCTGGAATATGCGGTTTGCATACTGCGGGTCGAACCCTATGCCATTATCTTGTATGTCAACGCGGTAGTACTTGGGCGAGGCCAATGCAGGATGCACGTGCGGCGGCACGTCCGATGCGTCTACTACTTCAGATGAAATGGTGATTTCGGGCTTACCGTCGGGCTTTCTGAATTTGATGGCGTTGCTGAGCAGGTTGGTAAAAAGCTGTATAAGCTGCATCTGGTCACCCAGGATTGCGGGCAGCTTGTCAAAGTTCACCATGGCGCCCGATTCCTGAATGCTCAGTTCAAGGTCCGAGATCACCTGATGCACCACGCTGCTGAGCGAAATGCGCGAAATGTTGGTCTGGTTATTGGAAATGCGTGAAAACGAAAGCAGGTCTTCGATCAGCACGGACATTCGTCCTGCTGCGGCCCGCATGCGGTGCAGGTAGTCGAGCCCGTCGCCCAGGCGCTCGCCGTAGCGGCTTTCGAGCAGGTTCCCGAACGACTGGATCTTGCGGAGCGGCTCCTGGAGGTCGTGGGAAGCTACGTAGGAAAATTGCTGCAGATTGTCGTTCGAGCGGGTCAGCTGCTGGTTGCTTTTCGTCAGCTCGTCATTGGCATTGGCCAGCTCGTCCACGGTACTTTCCAGCTCTTCATTGGTAGCAGCCAGTTCTTCGTTGGCGGCTTCGAGCTCCTCGGTACGCAGCTGCACGAGCTCCTGCAGCGATTTTTCAACTGAGCGCTGGGCAGTCACATCCTGTACCGTCCCGCTCATTTTGTAGGCTATGCCCTGTTCATTGAAAAATGCCCTGCCACTTACCGACAGGATCCTGCGTTCGCCTGCCACTTCGGGATCGAGCGCATACTCCACGGAAAACATGCCGTCGGAGCCGGGTCTTGTCGCTGATTCAATGGCCTTTTTCACGCGGGGTACATCCTCTTTGGCTACCACGCTGTCCGAGCGTTCCATCGTAAGTTCCTCTTCCGGGCTGATCCCGAACCATGCGCGCAGGCGGGGCGAAAAATTCATCTGCTGGGTTCGCATATCCAGCTCCCAGGTACCAAGCTGGGCCATGTCCACGGCGCTGCGCAGGTTCGACTCCGCCTCCTGGATCTGGCGCAGCGCCATCACCTCCTCGGTCACGTCCACTGCCATGTGCAGGATCGCATACACTTCGCCCGAAAAGTTGCGGACGGGCTTGTAGGTAAAATCAAAATACGATGTCCTGAGCTCGCCGTTGATCATCAGGTTTGCACTGCTGCCCTGGGACGTATAAGTGGTACCGGAGGAGTATACATCTTCCAACTGGCTTAAAAACGGCTGTCCGGCCAGCTCCGGCAATGCTTCCGCCAGCGGCAAACCAATCACCGAATGGTCTTTTCCCCAGTAGCTGATCATGGTATCGTTCACAATCTTGATCCTCAACTCCGGTCCGATATACAATGCAGTGGCTACGGGAGCTTCCAGGATCATCGTTTTCATCAGCGACTCACTGCCCTTCATGCCCGTCACATCTCGGGTGAAGCAAAGGAGGCTCTGTACTTGTCCGTGGGCATCTTTCTCGGGAATGACGAGGGTATGATGAAACAGCTCGCCCTGCGGGGTCGTAAGCTTGTTGTAATGCTCATCCTGCTGGCCGGATGCTGCCACCGATTGCAGGCACGAAAGAAAATCCAGGGCAGCTTTGGAATTGAGAACTGAATCTGTCAGTTTGGTTCCGTGCAGCCTGGCATATTCCACACCTATAACCCGTTCCAGGGTTGGATTGGCATAAATCAGCTCGAAGTCGGTATTCCAGCGGGTAATAATATCGGGTGAAGCCTGAACAATACTGCGGTAATCCACTGCATTGTCAGACTCTGAAGAGAGGGAGAGATGGCTCATTCAAAACTACTTGGTTGTAAAAAGCTGTTATGCGGTTGTTTGGAAGGTGTGTTGATGAAGTACCAGAACACGCAAGGTCTTGCGCAAGCATTAAAAGTATAGAATCTTCACCTGATTATAGAAAAAAAATCAGCTGCGGGCGAATTATTTTTAACTACCGCCTGGCTGGATTTAAATGCCCCTGCAAGCTCCTGTACACACTTTTTGATGTAAACAGCAGTTACACTTTACAGGCCGCCACTCCCGCAGCAGCTACCGACCCGGGTATTTTTTTCCGCCCCACTTGGCGCGAAATTTCATCAGCTTCTGGGAGGGCAGAACCTGGATTTGAATTACCATTCTGATACATCAGCGGGATTGCGTTTACAGGTAAGTGTTAGGGGAGCAAACAGTTACGTATGCAGCCGGCGGTACAATCCCGATGTGCTGAGAAGCTTATTCCACATAACTAGTTGGGGCTTTGTAGGGGCAATGTTCCACTTCATTGAGAACCAGCTGTAAAGATGTTTTTGGCACACGGTTTTAAACAGCGAAGCTGTATAACTCTTTCAGTTCATCCAATTCGTCTCCTTAAAGCTTCTTTTTAATGATTGAAAAATTTTACCTCCCGGCCGTATTACGGTCAGGGCTCGCCCGGTACAGCGGCCTCAGTTCCCGTTTATTTTTTAAGATGTGCGCTGGTGCCATCGTTTGTTCTCCTGCTGTAAACGCACAGGATTGTCTCCCCAACAGCACATTGCCCTGCGACAGCGTCAGGGTTGCGCTGCCGTTCAGGCTTACTTTTGCGGGCTCCGTGCCCAACTCCATTCAGGATGCCGCAGGCGCGGGTACCGGTTTCAGGATGGTGCAGCATTATACCGGAAGCCGCCTGGCGGCAGACGGCGCGGTTGCCAATGCATCATTTCCTGCCTACCTGCCTTCCAAATTGCTGGTGACAGGCGGTCAGCTGAAAGTAGAGTCTACCAAAGGCATCGCTTACCTGGATAATAACAACCAGCTTAATACATTGGGCGTGCAGGTTGATGCGCGCAATGAACTGGAAATCGTGGCAGACCTGATCAACCCGTTCAATGGGTCGCAGGATGAGCAGGCGGGTATCTGGTTCGGGCTCGGTGAGAAAACATACATCAAGTTGGTTGTCACTGAAAACAGGTTTGAGTTCCGGCGTGAGCTGAATGATCTTTCCAATAAAACCACGGGCACGTCCAATCCCGACCAGCGGCAGACAGGCGTCGTCAGCGGACTAGGCAGCAAAACCGTCCGGCTCAGAATGGTGATCAATCCTGAAACCGGAAAGGCAGCAGGTTACTACTCCACCAATGGGGGGGCGTCGTATTCCAATGTGGGTGCAGCGTATGCGGCTGCAGAGCTCAGCATTGCAGACATGGGGCTTACCGGCGGCAGCGCCTATGCTGGATTGTTTGCCACCCACCGAAATGGCAGCAAGCCTGTAAACTATTATTTTGACAACTTCGGCGTGAGCCGGCCCCTGTACTTCGATGCTTCCCGCTACGACTTTGAGGTCGTGGACAGCAGTCCGGCAGGTTCACAGGTAGGCAGTGTGCGTGCGGGAGCTTCGGGCGGAAGCCCGGTTTCCTACCAGATGATCGCAGGAAATACCAATGGGATGTTCAGCCTCAATGCATCATCCGGTGCATTGACAACCGGTAAAAGGCTCAACCACCACAGTCAGCAGGAATTCAGGATCACGATCGTGGCAAGCTCAGGCACGACCCGCGACACTACCACGGCTGTGGTACGGGTAAATGGTCAGCCTGTGCCCGAGGCATTTACAAACATATCCTGGACTACCACTGCATCCCAGCCCTACCGCGTGAGTGAGGCCCAGGGTGAAGTGGTCGGCGGGCGACTGTATTCCTTTGGCGGGTTCGATACGCAGAAGGTCAAGTTTACGCCTACTTTCCGCTCCTATATGTATGATCCGGCATCCAATAAATGGACGGCGATTGCCAATCTTCCGCATACGCCAAACGGGGCAAACTATGGTGGGGTGACCCATGCAGGTGTGGGCACAGATGGTACCGACATTTATTTTGCTGGGGGATATACTTCCAATGCAGATGGTACCGGGCAGACATTCGGGGTGCAGCAGGTATGGAAATACAATGTTTCTCAAAACACGTATTCAAAACTGCCCGACCTTCCGATCCGCATTGCAGCAGGCCAGCTGGAATATGTTGCCGGCAAGCTGCACCACATAGCAGGTACGAATGCTGCACGGACGCAGGACCTGGGCAATCATTATGTACTTGACCTCGACAACCTTGCAGCAGGCTGGAAAACACTTGCGCCGCTTCCTACGCCGCGTCAGCATGCCGGTACTGCTGTTTTTGAAGGAAAGATCTACTACATCGGAGGTCAGACCGGCCATGACGAAAAACTTGCGACCAGGAAGGACGTGCATTGCTATGATCCCGCTACCAATACCTGGACCAAAATGGCCGACCTGCCTGCACCGGGCACCTACGGGCTCGGGCATATTTCTTCGAGTGTGGTAATTGCAGGAAACAGGCTGATTGTCATGGGAGGAGAAACACAGCATGGTACCTCGGTAGGGCTGGTGTCGGCGTACTCTCCGGCAACCAATACCTGGGAAAGCCTCACGCCACTGCCGGCCGGGCGTTACTCGGGCGTGGCAGCCTACCTCAATGGCATGCTCTTCTACACGGGCGGTTCCAAAACAAATACGACTTACAAAGGTATCGTCTCGTCACCGGCAGGTACCACGGCAAGGGTAGCGGCTGAGTTGCCGCAATTATTTTCAACGGAACGGAAGCTTGTGGTATTTCCGAATCCGGCAGTGAGCGGAAACATTTCCGTGCAACTTGAAAATTTTGCAAAAAACGAAAGTGTCAAAGTTTATATCGTAAATGCATTCGGTAAAACAATAGCATCCGTAAGATGTATAACCGATGAAAATGGTCATGCAAATACTACGTTTAGAAACGCAATTTCGCTACCCAATCAAACTTATATGATTAAAGCGGAAGGTGCGCAGGGAAATGCATCAGGCAGAATCCTGGTGCCTTAAACAGGTTTATCGGTAATCGTTTTACAAGCGGATTGTATTGCTTTCCAGAAGTTTGGGGGGTAATGCAATCCGCTTTTATTTACTTGAAAAAGAAGAAAAGAGCGTTAAGAGAAATCTGATGCAGGCGAATAGTTTATGGGTTTATAAACATTATAATAAAAAACTACTTTAATTTCGCGAATGCAAAAGTGAGAATAAATAAAATGTTCCATTACTTTTGTAGAAGTAATTTATAATAATGTTATAACCCATTTAATTATGAAGCCGAAGACAATTAAGTTCTTTTCACCGGAAGAAAACGCACCTAAAACAGAGACCAAATCACAAGCAAAACCAGGCGGCTATATCTCAGGATCAGGGAAATTGGTATTCCCTTCCAAAACCCTTGAGGAACTCGGTATAGAGCCGGACGCTGCACACTTCAAGATCGGAACACAGGACGGTAAAAGAAAAATGAAATACCTTTATCTGATTCCGACTACGGATGCTGATTCTTTTTCACTGGTGAAAAGCGGCCGTGGTTATGTGGTTCCATTGTCATTGATCCTGCAAAAAGGCGGCATTGATTTTGCCAATACAAAGCATGAGTTTGTTGTTACGCTCTTTAATTACGAGGAAGGTGTAACCGGTTTTGAATTGGAACTGACCTCCAATGAAGAAAAACCTGAATACACCGGCAAACGCCGCGGACGCAAACCAAAGTCTGAGACTGTTGCGGAATAAGAAAATAGATTATGCAGTTAAAAGCCTGTGAAGATCGTCTTCACAGGCTTTTTTTGTGGCTCTTAATTCTTGGGAACGCTTCCTTTGCTCAGGATCGGGATTCGCTTCCGGAATACCGGGAAGGTCATCGGGCTGCGCGGCGGACGTTCGTCCCCAAGCAGTACTCCCCACTGCCTGAACAGGGTAGTACGGTCGAATATCACTTTCAGGACCGCAATAATAGGCATGGAAAGGAACATGCCGGATATGCCCGCGATGTTGCCGCCGATAATGACACCGAGGATGGCGAACAATGCATTGATCTTGACTTTAGAGCCTACAATGCGCGGCATCAGTATATTGTTATCAAGAAATTGTACACCTGCAATTACACAAAGTACGGTTACAATCGGCCATAACTCGGTTGATGACGTCAGCGTAATCAGAACGCCGATGATATTTCCCAGCAACGCGCCCACATAGGGAATCAGGTTAAGAAATGCGAAAATTACACCGATCAGCAATGCATGTTTTATCCCCACAGCCATCAAAATACCGCCTACCAAAACAGTCATATAAGTAACCTGGATCATCAGTCCGACAAGGTAGTTTTTGATAATAGATTCTGTTTCGTAAATCGCTTCCTTTACTTTTTCATGATGATCTTCTTTGAACCACATGAAAATGAAGCGCAGTAAAATGCTTTTGTAAAAAAGGATGAGGTAAATGTAAATAGGGAGCAGTCCGAGAAATACGAACAGCGAGCTGAGCGTAACAGCTGCGCCACTTGCAGTTTTTCCTGCAAAGCTCAACAGATCATTTGTATTCTTATTAATGAGTTCGACCTGCTCGGTGGTAGAGTAATCACTGATTTTGTAAACCCAGTTGCTCAGGGTCTGCAGGTGAATATTAATGTTCTTTCTGATCTGCGGAAAGTCGGCCACCAGGTCTCTGATCTGAGAGGAAAAAAACCAGACGATTAATCCCAGAATAACAACCAGCAATAATATCGGCAAAACAATGGCGATCGGTTCCGGCACCCGGTACTTGATTAAAAAACGAAAAACCGGGAGCAGCACAAGGCTGATAAAGAAGGCCATGATAATAGGCATCAGAATATCACTGCCTACTGCCAGTACTGCCACCAGCAGTACCAGGCCGAGTAATTCAATGGATCGCTTGACAGTAATCGGAAAGTCGTTCATGTAATTAAACAGGGGTAAATTAATGGGATGATTTGCAACTTTTTATTTTAACTCAGTCACAAAAACCATACCGTTTCCCCGGCCCTCGCACCAGACCTCTTCCCGGAACAACATACATCAGTGCGGGCGATACAGCATTTAAATTACTCAAAAGTTCTACTACATTGTAGATACAAGTTTTTGTCAATCAGCAATTTAATTCTAAAAACCTTTTATTTTCCATCGCTTTGCCCGTATTTTTAGGGACTTTATAACGCTATGACACCAAGCCGGGCGGCCATTTGCCTGGCAAATTATTAACCAGGGAATGCCCCGTCCCGCATAAGTTGATGATTTTGAGTTGGTAATGAGGATCAGGTTCCGCGAAAATGTGAAAAGTATCTACTAATACGTAAACCTCTATGAAAAAATCTTTTACCGGCTTCCGCCCGATCGGGTGGCTTGCAGGAATGATGTGCGTGCTGCTGTTACTTCATGCAGGCATTTCCAAAGCACAAAGCGTGAACTTCACCCCGAGCGGGCTGAAAGAGATCAAAATCAAAAATCCCACCTCCCTGCAGTTTGGTCCGGACGGCAGGTTGTATGTTTCCCAGCAGGACGGGATCATCCGTGCCTACACCATCAAGAGGAACGGGAAAAACGATTACACCGCCACGGCTACCGAGACCATCAGCCTCATCAACAAAATCCCCAATCACAATGACGACGGGTCGCTGAACAACACTGTCAAAAACCGCCAGATTACCGGCATACTCGTTACGGGTACCGCGGAGGTGCCGGTCATCTATGTAGGTTCCAGCGACAGCCGTATCGGCGGGCCGGATGGTGATCTGAACGTGGATACCAACTCGGGCATCGTATCCCGGCTGACCAAAACTTCGGACGGCTGGGACAAGGTGGACCTTATCCGCGCATTGCCGCGCTCCGAGGAAAACCATGCAAACAATGGCATGCAGCTCGACAAAAAAACCAATACACTTTACGTGGCGGTGGGCGGCTTTACCAATGCGGGTGCTCCCTCGACCAACTTTGCCTACATTACCGAATATGCCTGGGCTGCCGCCATTATTGCTGTGGATCTGGGCAAAATTGACGCGCTGCCTACCAAAGGAAGCGGCGATACCAAATACAAGTATGACCTGCCCACGCTGGATGATCCTACCCGGCCCAACAATGCGGACGGCAGTGATCTGAATGATCCTTTTGGCGGCAATGATGGCCTGAACCAGGCCAAGATCACCACGGATGGTCCGGTAAAAATATACTCCACCGGGTACCGCAATGCCTACGACCTCGTGATTACCCAATCGCGGAAAATGTACACCGTCGACAATGGTGCCAACCAGGGATGGGGCGGAGGCCCGGACAATGAAGGTACGGACGGCAAGGTGACCAACAAATATGTGAAAGGAGAGCCGGGTTCGAGCGGGCCCGGGATGAATGATCCGCAGGTCAACAACCTGGACGGGCTGCATTACATAGGCAACATCGATACCTACGTAGCGGGCAGCTACTACGCCGGACACCCCAATCCGATCCGGGCGAATCCGGCCGGGGCAGGACTATATACCCGCTCGGCAACCGACAGCGTGTGGCGAAACAGCAAGACGGGCGACCATCCGCTCCCGGCTGACTGGCCGCCGGTGCCGCTGAGTATGGCAAACCCGATTGAGGGCGACTACCAGAACCCTGGTGAAACGGACAATTCGCTGCTCACTTTTCCAATTTCTACCAATGGCATTGCGGAGTACACGGCTTCGAACTTCAACAATGCCATGAAAGGCAACCTGCTCGCCGCCTGCTGGAACGGACGTATTTACAGGATTAAACTGAATGAGGCAGGCGATGACGTGCTCAATAAAAAGGGTGAAAGCCGCCTCAACCAGGACGCTGCTTTTGCGCAAAGTTTTGGCTCTCAGCCGCTGGATGTGATTGCGCAGGGCGACAACGATGTATTTCCGGGTTCTATCTGGGCCGCTACCTACGGGGCCGATGCGATCATGGTGTTTGAGCCGGCGGACTTTGCTGCCTGCACAGGCGAAGACCGCGCTGACCTGGACGACGATGGTGACGGCTATTCCAATGCGGATGAAATTGATAACCAGACCGATCCCTGCTCGGCTGCGAGCATGCCAGCGGATGCTGACGGTGATAAGATTTCGGACATCAATGATGACGACGATGACAATGACAAGATCCGGGACGATGTGGACCTGTTTGCAATTGATGCCAAAAATGGCCTCGGTACCAGCCTGCCTGTTTCCTATGAGTTGTTCAACAATGATCCCGGCACCGGATTCTTCGGACTCGGGTTCACGGGGTTGATGACCAATAAAAAAGCCGGCAACGATTACCTGAAAGTATTTGATGAAAATAACCTGATTGCGGGTGGTGCCGTGGGAGCATTCTCCATTGTAAAAGTGTCTGCAGGTACAGCCCTCGGCGCGCAGAATGATCAGGAAAATGCATTTCAGTTTGGGATCAATGTCAATAAAGAAACAGCTCCGTTCACAGTCCGTGCGCGGATACTTGGTAGTTTTTTTAACAATAGAACGCCGCAGGACGGACAATCTCAGGGCATTTACATCGGTACCGGCGATCAGGATAATTACCTGAAAGTCGCGCTGAATGGAAATAAAGGCAAAGGCGGTATTGAGGTTATGTTTGAAAATGAAGGAAAGGCGGTTACTACTCAGGTGGATGTCGCCGGTATCCTGGATGCAACGACCATTGATCTGTTGCTGGCTGTAAATCCTGCAACCGGTAATGTACAGCCTAAATATGCCATCAATGGCGGCACTGCTGTGAATGCAGGTGACATTGTAAAAACAGCCGGTACCTTACTGGCTTCTATCCAGAATGACCCGGCGCTGGCCGTGGGTATTATTGCTTCTTCAGGCTCGGGCGCGGACTTCACGGCAACCTGGGATTACATCCGCGTCACATCGGACGCTGCGGCAGGAGCAGGCTCCTGGCAGGCACTCGACATCCAGTCCGGGGCAATCATCGGACGGGAGGAGAATGCATTTGTTCAGGCGGGAGATCAGTTCTACCTGCTTGGCGGGCGGGGTGTGCTGGCCGTACAGGCGTACGATCCGGTCCGGAAAACCTGGGAAAACAAGGCGAAGGTACCTATGGAGCTCCACCATTTTCAGGCCGTCGTGCTGGACGGGCTGATCTATGTAGTAGGTGCGCTCACCGGCAACTATCCCCGCGAAACACCCGTGCCGAATGTTTATATATACAATCCTCTTACGGACAAGTGGACCAAGGGCCGCTCCATACCCGAGGATCGCAGGCGCGGTTCCGCAGGGGTCGTGGTTTACAATAAAAAGCTGTACATAGCAGGCGGTATCCTCGATGGTCACTGGACCGGACACGTGCCCTGGCTTGATGAGTATGATCCTGCTGCCAACACCTGGAAAGAGCTGGCAGACGCACCCCGCGCGAGAGACCACTTTCAGGCTGCCGTAGTGAACAATAAGTTGTATGCAGCAGGAGGGCGCAGGTCGTCCGGCAGTACCGGTGAGGTTTTCAGCCTTACCGTACCAGAGGTAGACGTTTATGATTTTGGTACGGGTAAATGGAATACACTGCCCGCAGCTGCTAACATCCCTACCCAGCGCGCCGGTGCCGGTACCGCGGTGCTGGACGATGAGCTGATCATCATCGGAGGCGAAAGTCCGCAGCCCAAAGCTCATAACGAAACCGAGGCGCTAAATGTCAATACCAATACCTGGCGCAAGCTGGCTAACCTGAAACAAGGCCGCCATGGATCGCAGCCGATTGTCAATAACCGGGGAATTTATGTAGCTACCGGGGCAGGCAACCAGGGCGGCAGTCCGCTGCTCACCAATCAGGAAGTGTACTTTGCAGGTGATGCTACCACTCCGGTGGGCACGGCTCTGAAAGCAGGTGTGCTGGAAAGCGTCTCTACAATTGACTTTGGTAAAACAACAACAGGCCGCACCGTTACGAAGAGCTTGAAAATTTCCAATACCACGGGCAATCAGGCCATTGTAATTACGGCACTTAATAAGACAGGTGATGACGCATTTACCTACACAAGCCCGGCCGCACTGCCATTTGTGATCGGTGCCGGCGGAAGCATAAGTCTGGAAGTACAATTTAAACCAACCCTGGAAGGAGCTGTCACAGGAGCAATTGAGATCAAACACACTGCGGGTGATGGTACCAGCACGATTGCGCTGACAGGAGCTACGGGTGACGACGCTGCGCAGGCAACGCTGTACCGGATCAACTGTGGCGGGCCTGCAATTACACTCAATAATAAGCAGTGGTCGGCCGATCAGTATTTTACGGGAGGTAAAGTGTATTCCAATGCTGCGATCAAGGACATAGCGGGTACTACATCTGATGAGCTCTACAAATCGGAACGGAGCGGTGATACACCGTTCAGCTATTCTTTTCCGGTCAAAGAAGGTGTGTACCGGGTTCACCTGCACTTCGCGGAAATTTACTGGGGTGCGACCGACGGCGGGGCAGCAGGTGCTGGCAAGCGCGTGTTTGACGTCAACATAGAAGGTGGAGCTGTGGAGCTTGAAGATTTTGACATTTACAAGGAAGCAGGTGCGATGAAGGCTTTGGTAAAATCCTACACGGCATACGTTCGCGATGGAAATCTCGACATTGCATTTGAAGTAGGTAAAAATCAGCCCAAGATCTCAGCCATTGAAATTGAATCACTCTCCAGCGAGCTGCGCAACCAACTCGCTGCTAACAAGGAATTGCTGTACTTTTTCAGCCAGCAGGCAGGCTCGGTGTCACAGCGGCAGACCGTACGGATCACCAATGTGGGCGACGAAGTGATCGACATCCGCGATGTCCGCATTGCGGGTGTGAATGGAAACGAGTTCGTCCTGGATTCTGAAGGAAGCTCGAAACTGGGCAAAGGTGTGAGCAGTGAGATAGCTGTGTTGTTTAAGCCGCAGGCGCTGGGTGCGCGCGTGGCTACCTTGCAGATCAGCTATGCCGACCGCATTGATCCGCTCGAGATCATGCTGACAGGCGAAGGTACTGATAACCCCGCCCAGGATGCACGCCTGGTGATGGCTTACCCGAATCCCAATCTGGACGGGCATATAGCAGTGAGCATGGCACCGCAGGTGTCCGGAGATATCAGCTACGAGCTTGTGTCATCCACCGGTGCGGTCCTCGCGAAAGGACATTATGGAGACGCAGAGCCTGGCGCAACCATTCATCTGGATTTTTCACAGCAAATGCAGAGCGCCGGGATTTATCTCCTGCATGTGACGGGTCCGCAGGTACAGCAGTGGATCAGGCTGGTACATGAATAAGCAGGCTTACGGATGCCGGGAGGTCAGACTTATTGGACCCTCCGGCTAAATTATTTTCATTTTCCTTTAACCGATGCCCGGCCATGAAGCCGGGCATTGCTTTTACATGCCTGCGGGAACTTTGTCTTTTACAAGCAATCTCCAATTTGACAACTTTTTCAATGGGCTGATTTGGTTCCTAAACCGTGCACAATAAGGCACGATAAGCAATATACGTAGAGCGATTTTTCCAGGTATTTACATCATCAAATCCCTATAAAAAAACAAGCCGTTCAATCAATTTTGAACGGCTTGCGTAAGAACTTTAATGACAGTTAGATGGCCCGGAGCCGCTTTCTGAAGGAGTGTTTTAAATCTTCAACCTGGTTCTGCAGAAGCCAGTCTCTGAAATCAGGTACATTGGCAGGTTGGAAGTGTGTGATACTTCCATCTTTAAGCAAAATGGTGAACAGCTTTCCAGCCTGCAAAAATCTTGTTAAATGCGAAAAAGGGTAGTGAAATTCAGGGAAAAAATAGTTTGAAATGTCATTGTTCATTTTACCGAGCTAATTTTAATTTCAAAAGCTAATTAACGTTGAATAAACTGCCAGTTACCTGGTTAATCAGGAGAATTCCTTCTTCACTTTTTCATACAGCGAGAAGATGCGGTTGGATACCATTAAACACTCCTGCGACGACATCTGATCAATCGTGTTAGCGATTGCATTCCGGATGATTTGGCCTCTCTCATTGAAGCGCGGGCCTTTGTGGCTCACGATACTATAAATACTTTCCCACTCCCGGTTCAGTTCTCCGGAGAAGTACTTGGATGGAATCAGCTGGAAATAACTGGCTTGCGCTTTCAGATTTTCCTTGCATTGCAACAGGTTTGTGGTAAGGCTTTCTGTAAGCTTTGACAGCTCAATCAGAACAAAAATGTTTGACTTTCTCATATCAGGACGGCGTTATGTAACAATAATTAGTAACTTTCTTTCTACTGGTGTCTTGATCCTTAATGAACTGAAATCAGCGGGGAGATGATGAATGCTTACCTCGCAAGCTGCTTCCGATGTTGTTTAATGTTGGGATACCAATTTTCTAGTTAGTTGTTTAATTCATTGGTTGCACTTGAACTATGCGTCTGATAGATGGATTGGGATTACTTTATGAATTCCAGTGGATTTACGTTTTGCTATGCTTTCTATGCTGATCTTCTAACTTTTTCTTTCAAATACTTGCGTAATTCAAAATTTAGGTTATATTATTAGAAATAGTTTGCATTAACATACCTTCAAAATTGATCAAAAGAAGTGTACCTTAAAATAGGGTAGGGCTCAAATGGACAAATTGGCTCGTGAGGCGGACAAAGTTCGATGTGAAAAGTAGCAGTCCTGATCAGTAGTCGCTTCGTGCCTCTTTTTACTCATGAACATTCAGCAACAATTTCTTACCTGTAATAGAAAATATTCGCTTAAATAAACAGAAGTTATTTTGAGACACATTACTCTGCCAGCAACCCTGACCATCTTCATAGCGGCAAGCGCTACCTTTTTTTTCAATATTAAAAAGCATGCAGTACCTATCAATTCGCCCGACAAATATGCTTCCGAAGAACTCCGTGCAGATACCCTGCATGCGCCTGACTCCAGTCGCTTTACATACCTCACCCTGGCGTCGGGACTGGATGAACCCATGCAAATGGCAATCCTTCCCAACTACGATGTTGTGGTTGCCGAGCGCAAAGGTGCATTGCGGTACTACGACAATACAGCCCGAACCCTCAAAACCATTGCACAGCTGAATGTCTTCAGCGGGATTGAGGACGGGTTGCTCGGGGTGGCGGCTGACCCTGATTTCAGTAACAATCACTGGTTATACCTGTACTACGGAGTAGGAGGGAACAAAAATGTTAGTCACCTCGCGCGGTTTGAACTGAATGGTCAGAAGCTCGTTCGTTCGTCGGAAAAGGTGCTGCTGGAAGTCCCTACCCAGCGCCAGTACTGCTGCCACTCTGCGGGTTACATTACGTTTGATCCTCAGGGACTGCTGTACCTGTCGGTTGGCGACAATACCAATGCTGAAGAAATTGAAGGGCACAATCCCACAGATGAGCGGCCCGGCCGGGAGCTCGCCGATGACCAGGGTACTTCCGCCAACAGCAATGACCTTCGTGGCAAGATACTCCGCATCAGGCCCGAGTCAGACGGCACCTACACGATTCCCGACGGAAATCTTTTTCCAAGAGACGGCTCACAAGGCAGGCCGGAGGTGTACGCGATGGGCATGCGTAATCCATTCCGGGTTTCGGTAGATGCCAAAAACGGGTATGTGTATTGGGGAGATGTGGGTCCTGATACCGAAATAAAGGCCGAGGAAGGCAAGCTCAGCTACGAAGAGATCAACCAGGCCCGTAAGCCGGGATTTTTCGGCTATCCTTATTTTTTAGGGGCGAATGAGGTTTTTCCCGATTATGATTTTGCAACCAAAAAGGAAGGTCCCGGCAAAGATCCGGCACGTCCGGTGAATGACTCGCCCAACAACACCGGCATACGGGAGCTTCCTCCTGCGCAGCCGGCGTGGATCTGGTACGGAAAAGGTCCGTCCCGCCGCTGGCCGGAGGTCGGCAAGGGCGGCGCCAGCGCGATGACCGGTCCGGTTTACTACCGCGATCTATACCCGAATGCACCTTACAAACTGCCGGAATACTACCATGGCAAGCTGTTTATCTACGACTGGATCCGGAAGTGGATTATGGCCATAACGATGGACAAGGAAGGCAATTATGTACGCATGGAGCCTTTTTTGCCGGAGCTGCGCGTGGTCGCACCTATCGATATGCAGATTGCACCCGACGGCGCCATTTACCTGCTTGCCTACGGGACCAACTGGTTTGCGCGGAATACCAACTCAGGCATCATCCGGGTAGAGTATGCAGAGGGAAACCGTCGGCCGATCGCCGTGATGAGTGCCCGCCCGAATGTGGGAGGCGTGCCGCTTACCGTGCAGTTGTCTGCGAAAGGTTCGCGTGATTTTGATGAACATGATAAGCTTACCTATACGTGGAATATTGGCGGCCGGGCGTATCAGGGCGAGCAATTGAAACATACTTTCACAAAACCCGGCGTGTACGATGTTGTGCTCAGCGTCGCGGACCAGCATGGGAGCAAAGGCACGGCCACCACGCAGATCAAAGTAGGAAATACGCCGCCCGAGGTCCGGATCACTTCCCAGTCTAACCGGAGCTTTTACTGGGACGATGCCGCATTTGACTATAAAATCAGCATTAATGATAAAGAGGATCAAACTTTAAATCCGGAACGGATCACTGCGAGCTTCAACTACCTGAGTTACGGCAAGGACCTGGCGACGGCACTGGCATCCACCGGTGGTACCGGTATGGAGTACGTGCGGGCGCAGCAGCTTTATGCGTCGCTGGACTGCAAATCCTGTCATACGGTAGAAACTAAATCCATCGGTCCCGCGCTGAAGATGATTGCTGAAAGGTACAGGGACAGCACAGGAATGAGCGCCAGGCTGGCCGACAAGATCATCCGGGGCGGGAGCGGAAGCTGGGGCTCTTACCCGATGCCTCCTCACGCCGACCTCCCGCGAAAAGATGCCGAAGACATTGCGGAATACATTCTTTCGCTTGCCCGGACGCCGGAGCAACTCCCGCTGACAGGCTCCGTCAGGCTGACAGGGCATGAGGGTAAAGGATCCGAAGGAGCCTATATGATCCAGGCGGGCTATACGGACAGTGGGCACGCGGGCATTGAGCCGATACATACCAGCAGCCACCTGGTGCTGCGGAATCCGCTGATTCAGATGGAAGATTATGACGAGGGGAATGCAGGCGTGGTCATCGCCACCAAAAACACGGGTTTTATTTCCTACATCGCCAATATCACCTTCGGCAAATTCGTCCGCTTCAATCATATTGATCTCACTGGTGTTGCCGCCATCCATTTTCGGGTGCAGGAGCAAGGCGCTGGCGGGCGGATCGAGATCAGGCGGGGCACAAAAACGGGAACACTCATCGGCTCAGTCGAGATCGCGGGGGGCCAGGCAGCCGATCCGGTACGCGACTGGAAAGACCTGCGCGTGCCGCTTTCCGGTGCCCGGGGTATGTCTGACTTGTTTTTTGTTTTCAAAAACGAAAAGAAAACCGGGCCGCTCTTCCACGTCGACTATATGTATTTCGAAAAGCAAAAGTAGCTGCTCGGTTAACCACAGCTATACCCGGCCGCCTTCGAACCGGGTACAGCTGTGGCTGGAAAAAATGTCTTTCAGTGCCTAGTACCAGGTAAACGGACTGCCTGACGCGACGTGTGTTATTTTAATGCTCTGCAACTTGGGTTGAAGCCATTCCACGAAGTACTCCATGCCCGGCTCCTCGCTGGCAGCATGTCCGAGCACGATAAGTGCTGTTTTGTTGCCCATCAGCCCTGCATCCCTGAAATACTCGGGCGATTCCCATTCAGGTGCTTCACCTACGATCAGCACATCGGGCTGCTCGGCTTCCGACAGGCGCACGTGCCCCTGTCCGCCGGACGCACCCGGCAGCAGCGCAACACGCGTGCAAAGCTGCTCAGGGTTGCCAATGACGCGGAGGTGTTCAATACCAAGTGATTGCTTCAAATGCGCGACCATCGCCCCGAGCGAAACCGACGGGATTGTCATCATGGGTTTGTTTTGGTAATAAGGTACCCACCCGGTTTTCCGGACCACGCCGTAGCTGATCACGTCGGGCCTGATGGAGTGACAATAATCATGAAAACGCCATATGGCCATGTTATGTTTTTTGAGCAGCTCCTGCTTCTGGCTCACGATGCGGTTTGCCGCAACCCAGTCGGTGGCATCCTTATGGTTGTAAAAAGTCGGTTCATGGGCGATAATAAAATTGGCTCCCAGCTCCGCAGCTTTCCTGATCACTTCGGCAGTGGCAAACATCGTCGTTACAATGCTGGTTATCTGCTGGCTGCCGCTTCCCGCCTTGATCGTATCCACCGTATCCGGAATTTTGCTCAGCTTTCCTTCTTTCAGGATCAGATCAATGATGTCCTGTACCGTGTAGGTCTTGTTGTTCGTGCTGTTTGCGGGTAAAAACAGGCTGGTGCCTGTTGCTGATATGGTCAGTGCCGAGCGGATCAGTCCGGCTGTGAAGCGGCGGCGGCTCAGGTCGGTATGGCAGCTTGGTTCCGTAGGATACATGTATGCAGTGTTGAATGTTTCCAATGAAAAGGTACTATACAGGCTGTTTTACCATTATACTACAAGGTACCTTTCAAGCCTGCACGCCCTTGTTCCTGCCGAGCATGCCGGAGGCCGGCAGAAAGTACACCGTCACCGACCGATCCTGCATTGTTTTTTGTTAAGTAAAAAAGAAAATGATCAGGTAATATGCAGCAGCTCCATCTTTTTAATCCGTCCGAAAGCCTCCGTTTCCCTGAAAACCTGCTCGAATTTTATCCTGACTTCCTGCCAGGGAATGAAAGCACTGTATTACTGGAACACCTTGCTGCGACCGTGCCCTGGATGCAGAAGCGCATTATGATGTATGGAAAAGAGCTGCTGACGCCCAGGCTCACGGCCTGGTACGGCGACAGTGGCAAGTCCTACGCATTTTCTGGTTCAAGGTTTGATCCGCTTCCGTGGACACCTGAACTTTTTGCATTGAAGGAAAAAATAGAAGCGCGTACATCGCTGACTTTCAACAGCGTGCTGCTCAACTACTACCGAGACGGGAACGACTCCGTGGCCTGGCACGGCGACAATGAAAAGGAACTCGGACAAAATCCGAACATTGCCTCGCTCAGCCTCGGGCAGGCGCGCCAGTTTGAGTTCAGGAGCAGGGATGACCATGCCGCCCGGTATGCCTTGCGGCTGGAAAGCGGCTCACTGCTGATCATGAAAGGTGATTTGCAGCACAAGTGGGAACACCGCATTCCCAAGAGCAAATCGGATAGCGGCAGGCGCATTAACCTGACTTTCAGAACCATTTATTAAACCCCTGAGCCACCCTTGGCTGCACCGGGGCGGTACTCAGCAGGCCTGTCCGACAGGCGATTTTTTGCAGGTATAAATAAAGAGCTACTATCTTTACCTTTCCTGAATGACACAAAAACCCAGGCATCCCGGATGGAAAAAGAAAATGCTTCTTACGGAGTAAAGGAAATTGCAAGAAGAGCAAATGTTTCTACTGCCACCGTGGACCGGGTATTGCACAACCGTACCGGCGTGTCGGAAAAAACAAAGCAGCGGATCAACGAGATCATCAAAGAGCTTGATTACCAACCCAATATCCTCGCCAGCCGCCTCGCATCCCGAAAGGTCATCAATCTCGCAATCCTGATTCCGGCCGTGTCCGAAGAAACGAATTTCTGGGAGGCACCCCTCAATGGCGTGCGGCGTGCAGAGGCTGAGCTGAAACAATACGGGGTACAGACGCGGGTGCATTTTTTTGATCTGAACGACAAGGACAGTTTTGCCGGAAAGGTGCAGGAAATCCTGGACCAGGAAGTACAGGGCATATTGCTCGCTCCGTCGTTCATTGAAGAGACCAAGAAGTTTGCCGAGCTTTGTCACAAGCGCAAAATCCCTTTTGCCTTCATCGATTCGGACGTGCCGGGCGTCCACAACCTTACCTACATCGGACCGCATTTATACAAAAGCGGCTACGTAGGTGCCAAGCTGCTGACCTACCGGCTCAATGCGGAAAAGAAGGTACTGATCATCAACATCAGCAAGGAAATCGATAACTACAACTACCAGGAAATCGAGGACGGTTTCCGCTCGTACTTTAAAGATCACGATCAGCCGAATGAGATTGTCCGCATCGATATCCGCGAAACCGATTACCAGTCTGTGGCCAGGCACCTTACCTACGTTTTCCACCTCAATAAGGACATCGGCGCTGCATTCGTCACCAACTCCCGTGTTCATACCGTGGCTTCATTTCTGAAAAACAGCCACCGTACCGATGTATCCCTCATCGGCTATGATTTTGTAAAGGAAAATGTGGGTTACCTGGAAAGTAATGTCATCGACTTTCTGATTTGCCACCGGCCCGAAGACCAGGGTTACCGGGGCATCATGGCACTCTACCAGAGATTGATAGTCAACTCGTCAGTGACCAAGCTGAATTACATGCCCATCGACATTGTAACCAAGGAAAACTACGAGTTTTACCAGAACTAACGCAGCCTGCCTGCTGTAAGAATTCCTTTTTGGCAAACAGCATCTTTCCTGAAATTATTTTCACAAAACTTTACATATCTGATCCTCAATTCAGAAGAATTTAAATTTTCTTTCTACATTTACGGGCACGTGCCCGGTACTCACATCAAGTCACAGGCATTCGTTTCCTAAACCCCTTTTTTACATTGGCAAACCTGAAAGATAAAACGCTCCGGTGGCTCAAATCGCTCGGACCCGGCATGATTACCGCTGCCCTTGTTTTTGGCCCGAGCAAGCTGACGATTACTTCCAAGCTCGGGGCGGTGTACGGTTACTCACTGCTGTGGGTCGTGATCGTAGCGATTTTGTTCATGGCCGTTTTTACAGGCATGTCCACGCGCATCGGAGTGGCTACACACCAGTCGCTGCTGGCGTCGGTCAGGCAGAAATGGGGGAAGCCGGCCTCGGTGCTCATGGGGATTGGTGTTTTTCTGGTGACTACCTCGTTTCAGGCGGGCAACTCGATCGGGGTTGGGATTGCGGTAGGCGAGTTGTACCATACTTCTCCTGTTCCCTGGATTTTGTTTTTCAATGCATTCGGGATCAGCCTGTTGTTTTTCAGGAGTTTCTACTCGGTACTGGAGCGTACCATGATCCTGCTCATTTTTGTAAAGCTTTTTTCATTTGTCACCACCTTTTTCTGGGCTGAACCTGATGCGGGTAAAATCGTCAGCGGTTTCACCACACCCACCATCCCCGAAGGTTCGCAGGGGCTGATCATCGCATTTATCGCATCCTGCTTTTCCATTGTGGGTGCATTGTACCAGTCGTACCTGATCCAGGAACGCATCCGCATTAACCCGGCTTTGCGCGAGGCCAAAAACGACAGCACCACAGGGATCATATTACTTGGCGGAATGTGCAGTATCGTGATCATTTGTGCTGCGGCGATCCTCAATCCCAAAGGCATAGCGGTTAATTCTGCCACGGATATGGCCAAGGCACTCGAACCTATTTTCGGAAACAATGCATCCACGCTCTTCCTCGTCGGGCTATTCGGAGCTGCATTTTCCTCATTAATCGGCAACGCTTCGGTAGGTGGTACCCTGCTGGGCGACGCGCTGGGGCTGGGCAGTAATTTCAGCTCCCGGTCGGTGCGCTACCTGGTGGCACTGGTCATGATCATCGGCGCTTCCATCGCGATCCGGTTTGGCAAACTCCCGCTCGAACTCATCGTTTTTGCACAAAGCGTGACCATTTTCATTGTACCCTTTATCGGTACGGCCCTGTATATGGTGGGCAACGACCGGGAGATCATGGGCGACAAGGTCAACAGTCCGCTTGTGAAAGTAGTAGCAGGGCTTGGACTGCTCGTCATCTTTTCGCTGGCCATCATCAACTGCAAAGAATTATTCCTGAACAATCCGTAATTTAAGTAAAAATGATTGACATTGAAGCACTTGAAGAAAAGTGGCTCGCGCCTTCCGCTGCACTGATCGACGCTGTCAGGCAAATTGACGGCGATATCCTCATCCTGGGTGCGGGCGGTAAAATCGGACCAAGCATTGCCAGGCTTGCGCGCCGGGCATTGGACCAGTCGGGCAGCAACAAGCGTGTGATTGGCGTGTCAAGGTTCAGTGAAGAAGGCCTGGCTGCTGCACTGAATGCCGAAGGTATCGAAACGATCGTGGCCGACATCCTGGACGACGCCCAGTTGCAGGCGCTTCCCGAGGTTGGGAATGTGCTGTATCTTGCAGGCACCAAGTTCGGTACTTCTGGCAATGAGCCTTATACCTGGGCAATGAACACCTACCTGCCCGGCCGCGTCGCTGCCAAGTTCCGGAACGCACGCATCGTGGTATATTCAACCGGCAATGTGTACCCGTTTACGCCGGTACTTTCCGGTGGCGCCACCGAAGACCTTCGTCCTGATCCCGTGGGTGAGTACGGCCAGTCGTGCCTGGGGCGGGAGCGAATGTTCCAGTACTTTTCGTCGGTTTACGGTACACCCCTGCTGATTTACAGGCTCAATTATGCCATCGATTTCCGATATGGCGTGCTGCTCGAAGTGGCAAAGTCTGTGCTGGCCGGGAAGCTGGTTGACGTGACCATGGGCCATGTCAATGTAATCTGGCAGGGCGATGCCAATGAAATGGCGATCCGGTCGCTGCTGCATTGTGATACCCCGGCCAGGCTGCTCAATGTAACCGGGCCTGAAACCGTACCATTGCGCTGGCTGGCACAGGAATTCGGACGTATATTCATGATCGAACCGCAGTTTACAGGCGAGGAACAATCCACGGCTTTGCTCAGCAATGCAGCCGAGGCTTTCCGCCTTTTCGGCTATCCGCAAACAACCCTGAAACAAATGATCGGCATTACAGCCCAATGGCTGCGGGAAGGCGGGCAGACGATCAACAAGCCCACGCATTTTCAGGAGCGGAAAGGAAGATTTTAGGCTCAGGCGGAGCATGGAGGGGGTGTTTGGGTAATAAAATGTTATTATATGTTAATAGAAGATATAAAAAACCTGCTGTTCGACGGGACGGTGATACCGGCTCATCCGCTGGCGCTGAATGCTGCCTTACAGCTGGATGAGCAAAAGCAGCGCGGCCTTACGCGGTATTACATGGCCAGCGGGGCCGGCGGTATTGCCATTGGCGTACACACCACCCAGTTCGAGATCCGCGATCCGGCAGTCAACCTGTTTGAAAAAGTACTGGAAATTACCGCCGACGAAATTGCGAAAGCAGACCTGAAAAGGCCCTTCATCAAGGTGGCAGGCATATGCGGCCTTACGCCCCAGGCATCGCGTGAGGCGACGATAGCGGCAAAGCTCGGCTACGATATGGGGTTGGTCAGCATGGCGGCTTTCAGAAATGAGTCCGAATCAGAAATCATTGCACACGTAAAAACCATTGCAGGTATCATACCGGTATTCGGATTTTACCTGCAGACGGCCATTGGCGGAAGAGCATACAGCTATGATTTCTGGCGCCAGTTTGCCGAAATCCCCAATGTTTACGCCATCAAAATTGCTGCATTCAACCGCTACCAAACGCTGGACGTGGTGCGGGCTGTTGCCCACTCGTCGCGGCGGGAGGAGATCGCCCTTTATACAGGCAATGACGACAACATCGTGGCCGACCTGCTGACGCCCTACCGCTTTAACATCGACGGGCAAATGGTCGAGAAAAGATTTGTTGGCGGACTGCTCGGGCACTGGGCGGTATGGACCCTAAGTGCAGTGGAGTTGCTTGCTGCTGTGAAAAGTACGCTGGCCGGACCTGCTGCGGATGCTCTCAATATGCTGGCAACCAATGTGGCAGTGACGGACATGAATGCTGCGATCTTTGATCCGGCGCATGGATTCCATGGCTGCATTACAGGCGTGCATGAGGTACTCCGCCGGCAGGGGCTACTGGACGGCATCTGGACGCTAAACCCGGCCGAAAACCTGTCTCCCGGTCAATCCGAGGAGATCACGCGGGTCATTGAAGCCTATCCGCACCTGGTTGATGATGCATTTGTCGCTGCATTGCTTGAGAAAGAAAACAGTTTGACCTGAGCCTATTCCTAATCCTGATCGATAACCCTCTGCGCGTGTTCGTGCAGGGGGTACTTTTTTTCTGCCCGGGCGTCCTGCCGGTGATGAAGAACCAGGCTGCCTATTCCTTTTTGCAGTGGTACGGTTTTTCATAGAGGTTCGTATCCGCTACTAATCGCTTTTACATGGATATCGACTTCAACAACCGCGTCCGGCAGGTGTACTTTCTGCTGTTTGTAACCCTCATCGGGATCATTATCTTTCTTGAACTGTACATCTTTTTTCCGGGCTTCCTGGGCGCAGTTACCCTGTATATTCTTTCAAGAAAATGGTATTTCAAACTGACCGTTGGGAGAAAATGGAAGAAGGGCCTGACTGCCCTGTTGTTCATACTGGCATTTGTGATTTGTGTTGCAGCGCCGGTGTACCTTTCATTTCAGCTGTTATACAACAAGCTGAACATCCTTTTCAAGGATCCTCAGCAAATTGAAGCATTCGCCAAGTCCGTATCTTCCCAGATCCAGCAATGGACAGGGCAGGAGCTGGTAACCAAAGACCTGACGGGCAATATACAGAAAAGCCTTACCACCTTTGTTCCCCGGTTACTCAACAGTTCCGCCACCATAATGGGTAACTTCTTCATGATCCTGTTTCTGGCATTTTTCATGTTTGTCAATGGTGTGGAAATGGAAAAAACACTGCAGGAATACATTCCATTGCGGCAGCAGAACATAGACCGCCTTGCCGACGAGACCAACATGATGGTGCGTGCCAGTGCCATCGGTATCCCTGTTATTTCCATTATTCAGGGACTTTGCGCTGCGGTGGGTTACTGGATTTTCGGGGTAAAAGACGTGGTGTTGCTGGGATTTATGACGGGGATCTTCGCCTTTTTCCCGGTGGTCGGTACCGCTGTGATCTGGTTGCCTTTGGTGATTTTTCTGTTCTCATCAGGTGAAAGCGGCAAGGCGATCGGGCTGGCGATTTATAGTGTGGTAGTAACCGGCAACATTGATTATGTCGCCCGCATCACACTTTTGAAAAAGATCGGCGACATTCACCCGATCACCACCATTCTCGGGCTGATCGTCGGGCTGAAACTGTTCGGCTTCTGGGGCTTCATCTTCGGTCCGCTGCTGATCAGCTATTTCTTGCTCCTCATCCGGATTTACCGCAGCGAGTTCGGTCCCACGAAGGCCGCGTAGCACAAAAAAAGCCCTCCCCGTAAGAGGAGGGCTCGTAATATTTCTCAAAACCTACTTCACCGGCCGCTTGAACAAATTGGCATCCACCGGTGCATTTACCACGATTTTGTTGGTCAGGAATGATATGGTACCCGCTTGCGGATTGGTGATTTCCATTGAATTCGGAAACTTCACGCCGTCCACTTCCTTGTAGTCGGTGAAGTCGATCTCTCCATCCTGACCGTCCATTGAAACTTTGATCTTGGATATCAGGTAAGTATTTGCGTCCAGAAACTCATCCATAGACATACCCTCCTTACTGGTTACTTTCAGGTGATAAACATCTTTTTTATCTACTTTTTCCTTGCCCACCAGCTCTACCTGGTTGCCTTTTTCCTTATAGTTGACAAGCCCCCCGAACGGATCCACTGAGCTTAGCTGCTGTTTCAGCTGGGCTGCGGGCATATCCTCCGGCTCGCCGGTACCGCCCATCATCGTCGGCCGCACCATCCAGCCTTTTGCGTCATCCACTACCTGGATCATCGTATTGCCCATCACGGTGGATTCCGTCCGCACCGATTTGCCTACTACAATGGTTGTCTTCGTCGGGATTTCCATACCCTGCACGGCCAGCGACCGTTCGGTAACCAGGGTGTTTACGGCCTTGATCTTATCCATGCCGCCAAGCGCAGCAACGTGCTTGGCAACAATCTCGTCGACGGTTTGGGCGTAACTACCAACAGAAATGCAGGTAGCAGTAAGCAAGGCAATGAGTTTGTTCGTCTTCATCTGGTATGTGGTTTGTTAAAAGGTGGTTCTTAAACTGGTTCTTACTACTGGCGTCCGCCTCCTGGCTGACCGCCCTGTGTACCGCTACCCTGGGTGCCGCCTTCGCTTTTTACGTCGTCGTTATTTACCGATTTGGCTTTTCTGCGGGGCGCATCCATCGTCATTTTTCCGATTTTATAGGTAAATGTGAGTCGCAGGCCGCGGTTGTACAGGTATACATTATTTACCTGGTTAAACTGAATCGAGTTCAGCTCCGTACGCATTCTGAACCTTCTTGTAAGAAAGTTTTCCGCAGCCAATCCGATACTCGCTTTCTTGTTGGCAAATTCTTTCTTCGCGCCCACGGTATAGAATCCGAATCCGCCCTGCTTTCCCTGCAGCTGGATCTGGGTTCCCTGCATAAAACCGAATGCCTGAGCCGCCCAGCCATTGTTGAAGGTAGCCTGTGCAAACATCCCCCCGCTGATATTGATACCATCGTTGGTCAGCTCCTCGGGAGTACCATTCTGAGCCGTCGTCTGCCCGGTGAGGATGGTGTAAAAACCATTGGCAAAAATCCCGAAGTTGATTTTGGAGGTCGCCGCAATGTTGGCAAACAGGTTTACGCCGTACGCATGCTGCCGCCCGATGTTTTCATAAGTGGTGATGATCGCACCTTCCAGGGTATCCGACGGCTGGCGCACCTGGGTGATCGCATTGTTAGTTACCCGCCCGAAAAATGTCGCATTTACAAAGGTTTTTTTGATGTTTTTACTTAAACCCACCTCAAAGTTGTTGGTCAGCTCGGGACGCAGCTCGGGATTACCGATCGTAATGTTCTGCGGATTGGCTGCATTGAAGTTGGGGTTCAGCTGCTGCAGGCCCGGCCGCTGGATACGGCGGTTATAGGCCAGCTTCACCGTAGTACCCTTGAAAGTCTTCGATGCGTTGACACTCGGTACCAGCACGCCATAGTTGCCTACACCCACCACGCCTTCATTGGTGCTTGCATCAATAAACGTATGTTCGTACCGCAGTCCACCCTTGATCGTATACCGTTTTTTGGTTGTATAAGTATAAGATGTATACCCTGCGGCGATGTTCTGGTGGTATTCCAGGTCGCCGGAAGGCTGATCGGTTTCAGGTACATAGCCCCCGGTATTTTCCGCAATCAGGTAGCGGTAGCTGCTGTTTACCTGTCTGAAAATGCCTTTTCCGCCAAATTCGATCAGCTGGTTTTTTCTGATCGGTGTCTGGTAGTCACTCTGAAAAGTAAACTCCTGGTTGATGTTGTCGTTCAGGTTCCGCTGGCGGTTGGTGATTTCACTGCTGCCATTGAGCAGGTCGGCATCAAAGTTGTTCTTCAGATCGTTGCGGCTGTACAGGGTCGAAATGCTCCATTCCTGCTGCGGCTTGAAAGTATGCAGGTAGTCGAGGTTCACATCCACCGTACCCGAAAGGTTCTTGGCCTCCACATTCCTGCCCGATGTTTCGTCCAGCGACCCGTTATTATAGATTCTTGTGATTAGGTCCTGCTGGCTCGTGAAGTTGCGCACGCCGTATTTTACACCCGCCGTAATACTCTGGTTCTTGGCCAGGTCATAGTCAAAACCCAGATTATAATTCCCGAACAGGCCCCGGCTGCTTCCATCTCCTGTCTGGTTGGTCAGGGTAGTCAGGTCGTTCACCACACTTGTCTGGTCGAGGGTAGTGCGCGTCACGGTGTTGTAATTAGCCCGTCCGAATCCCCCGAGCGTAAATCCTGCCTTCCCTTTCCGGTACCCGCCGTTCAGTGACAGGATGGAGCCCCGGTTACCCACGCCCGAATCAAGGTTCAGATTAAGCCCCTGCAGACTGTTTTTCTTGGTAATAATGTTGATGATACCTCCCGATCCTTCCGCATCATACTTCGCCGACGGGCTCGTGATCACCTCTACCGATTTGATCTGGTCCGCCGGAATTTGCTTCATGGCATCCGCCACACTGTTGGCGATGATCGTACTGGGCTTGTTGTTGATGAGGACGCGGATGTTCTGGCTCCCGCGAAGGGATACGTTTCCGTCCAGGTCTACCGTGAGCAGGGGTACCTTACGCAGCACATCCGTGGCATCGCCGCCTTTTGCAGTGATGTCTTTCTCCGCATTGTAAACCAGCCGGTCCACTTTTTCCTCGATCAATGCAGCCTGTCCCGTAACGGTTACCTCGTTCAGTGTCCTGGTATTCGACGATAGCTGAACTGTACCCAGGTTCAGTTCCTGGCCTTTCGCCAGTTTGATATTACCAAGTGTTTTATTGGCATAACCGATAAACGAAATGAGGATTCGGTACTGACCCTCAGGTATTTTGCTGAGCTCAAACTTGCCCTTATCGTCCGCTACGGTACCGTCTACCGCCTGGTTTGACTGGGTATTATAAAGCGCAATGCTGGCAAACTCAATCCCTTTGGCCGAAGCAGAGTCTGCGATGGTGCCGGTGATCTTCGAGCTGCCTTTGGGGCTCTGGTCTCCGGCAGTGCCCGGAATGGCCTTGGGCTGCGTAGTTCCGCCTGCGGGAAACTGCGCAAGTACAGGCGTCATGCAGGTGATGAAGAGGGCAAGAATGGCTGGCAGAAATTTTTTCATTTTCAAGAATTGCTTTTTGATCGCATAAAGATGCCGGATCGCCGGTACAGGATGAATAAATTATTGATAAAGGCGGTATTTGAGAGGATGGATGCGGGCTGCGGGCCGATAAAGTGTTTATATTGGTTTTTGTTAAACCATCATCAGGCTTTATGGGTTATTCCGGACTTCAGAAAGGTACCGTCTCCGTTTGGGGCGGTGAAACCGAGCGTTTTTATAAGGGTGCCACGACGGTACCCGTTGTGCAAAGTGTGGCATTCTCTTACGGCGATCCGGACGAGTGGTATGAGGTAGCCACCGGCCGGGCCGAAGGCTACATTTACAGTCGCAATACCAACCCGACCGTGCGCGTGCTCGAAGAAAAGATCAGGGCACTGGAAGGTGCGGAAGCCGCGACTTCTTTTTCCACGGGTATGGGCGCCATCAGCAACACCCTATGGGCACTGCTCGGGCCGGGCAAAAGGGTGGTAACGATCAAAGATACATACGGTGGCGCAAGCCGCCTTTTTCTTGATTTTTTGCCGGCTTACGGCATTGAGGTGACCCTTTGCGAGACCGGTAACCATGAAGAAATGGAAGCCGAAATTGCGCGGGGATGCGACTTGGTTTATCTTGAAACCCCTACCAATCCCACGCTCAAAGTCGTCGATGTAGCCCGGCTTTCACTGGCTGCACGTACAGCCGGGGCAGTTACGGTCGTGGACAATACTTTTGCAACCCCCATTAACCAGAATCCCCTGAGCCTGGGCGCCGACCTGGTTATCCATAGTGCTACCAAGTTCCTGTGCGGGCATTCTGATGCGATGGGCGGCCTGCTTTGCGGCAAGGCAGCTTTGGTGCAGAAGGTGTATGGATTCAGGGAAATCAATGGAGCCAGCTTGCAGGGCGACCCTGCCTACATGATCCTGAGGGGTATGAAGACGCTCGAACTCCGCATTGAGCGTCAGAATGCGTCGGCGATGCAGGTCGCGCAGTACCTGCTCGCACACCCCGCTGTCGAAAACGTATTTTATCCCGGCCTGCCGTCCCATCATGGTTATGAGGTGGCCAGCACACAGATGTCGGGCTACGGAGGGGTACTTAGCTTTGCATTAAAAGGAGGGTACGATGCTGTAAAAGCATTTTTACCCAAACTCAGACTCGTGCACCTGGCCGCCAGCCTGGGGTCCGTAAGTACCCTTGCGGGCCCGCCGCGCACCACCAGCCACGTGGAGCTCACGGAGGAGCAGCGTGCATTGCTGGGTATTCCGGAGAGCCTCATCAGGTACTCGGTCGGCATTGAGAATGTACAGGATCTCATCGCTGATCTCGGTCAGGCACTGGCTGTCCTGTCAGCACCACCAACCCCGGAAGTGCGATGAGAAAGTTGCTTTTTGCCGCGGCGTTTATGGCTTTACCGGCATTTTCTTTTGCACAGATCAACATTACAAAAGCACACATTGCAGCGTACGACCAGTACGTGGAGGAGGTAAGAAAAGACTGGGAAGTGCCCGGCCTCGCCATGACAATTGTCAAAGACGGCAAGGTGATCCTTAAAAAAGGGTATGGTGTGCGGGAACTCGGAAAGCCTGAGCCTGTGGACACGATGACCCTTTTTGCCTGCGCATCCACGACCAAGGCAATGACCGTCACACTGCTGGGCATGCTGGTGGACGAAGGAAGGCTGCGCTGGAATGATCCGGTGCAGAAGTTCCTCCCGGAGTTACAGCTGTACGACCCCTATGTGTCGCGGGAGGTCACCATCCGCGATCTTCTTGTGCACAATACCGGCGTGGGCGGAACGGATTATTTTACAGGCGCCATGCAGATTCCGGTTGCCGAGATGATCCGGCGGATGCCCCTGGTGAAGCCTTCGTATAGTTTCAGGGATGGATTTGTGTATCAGAATATCATGTATTCCTTTGCAGGCCGCATCATTGAGCGTATAACCGGTAAAACCTGGGCGGAGGTGATCAGGGAGCGTATTTTCCTGCCCCTGCACATGGATGGTACCGCAGCCAAGCGAGGACTGGCCAAAAGCGCCAACATGACCCGGCCACACTTCCGCATGGAGGATACGATTCGTGTGATCCCGTATGGGCCCGACAGTGAGATCGGGTCGGCAGGGGCCGTGTGGTCCAATGCGGAGGATATCGGCAAGTGGGTGATCAGCATGCTCGACAGCAGCAGGTACGATGGAGGCAGGCTCCTGAAGCCGGGTACCTGGACGGAGATTTTCCAGCCGCAGACATACTTCCCGGCAGATGAGTACCCCACCATGCAACTCGTAAAGCCTGCCTGGCGAACCTACGCCCTAGGGTGGTACCAGCACGATTACAAAGGCAGGAAGCTCAACTTCCATACCGGCAGCCTGGGTGGACTCACGGCCATTACGGCCCAGCTGCCGGAAGAAGGCCTGGGCATTTTCATCTTCGGCAACCTGGACCATGCGGAGGCGCGGCACGTGCTGATGTACAAGGCGCTCGACTGGTTTGCATTGGGTGGAGACCGGGATTGGAACAGTGAGATAAAAGCCCTCTATGAAGATCTTTCCGTAAAAAACGCACGCCAGACCATTGCATTTGAATCCAGAAGACAGGCGGATACCAAGCCGTCACTGCCGCTTGACAAGTATGCCGGCAGGTATCGGAGTGCATTGTACGGCGAGGCCGAAGTAGTGGTCAAAGGAGATGCATTGTACTTCAATGTCAACAATTTTTTGAGGGCTACTTTGCCGCACTGGGAGTACGACAGCTTTTATGGCGTCCAGGAAAAAACCTGGAATGGCAAAGTCATGGCAAGGTTTACCCTGTCACAGGATGGAAGCGTGCGGGAACTGGTTTTTGGAGGAATGTCCTTCGGGAGGTAGTTTTTTCATACATAAAAAAGAGCGGTTGCACTGGCAGGTACAATCGCTCTTTTTGTGGTTAAAGACGTCGGTACAATGCCGGTTACAGCACCATTCCGCCGGAAACTTCAATACGCTGGGCATTGATCCACCTGGCGTCCCCGGTACAAAGAAAAGCCACCACGCCGCCAATGTCATCCGGCCGGCCCACACGGCCCAGCGCTGTAACCGACGCAATATGCTGGTTGACCTGCTCATTGTCCCGAACCACACCGCCACCAAAATCTGTTTCAATCGCACCCGGCGCCACTATATTCACCCGTATGCCCCTGCTTCCAAGCTCTTTGGCCTGGTAGCGCGTGAGTACCTCCATGCCGCCTTTCATGGCAGCGTAAGCGGAGTAACCGGGCATTACGAACCGCGCGAGACCGGTAGAAATATTAACAATCCCGCCGCCGTCATGGAGCACCGGCAGCAACTGCTGCGTTAAAAAGAACGGGCCTTTGAGCTGAATGTTCAGGAGGGTATCAAACTGCTCTTCACTGGTTTCAGCAAAGGAAGCATTGATGCCGATCCCTGCATTGTTGATCAGATAATCAATCCCATCAGCATCAAAAGTGGTGTTCAATGTCTCTTTCAGGTCATTGCTAAATGTGGCGAAGCTTGCACTTTTGGAAACATCCAGCTGCAGGGCGGCTGCTTTTCGCCCGAGGGCTGCGATTTCCGCTACGGTAGCCTCTGCTTCTTCTTTCTTACTGTTATAGGTGACGATGACGTCGAGCCCTTTTTCGGCGATACGGATCGCCATTTCTTTACCTAATCCACGGCTTCCCCCTGTCACGAGGGCAATTTTGCTGCTTGCTGTACTCATTTGTTTTTTGTTTTTAGTAGGGTACAAATGTGCAGCAAGGATCAGGCCCCGCAGTTACAAATCCGCCACAATTGATTGCAAAATCGCAAGGTCAGCCGGGCTGATGCATGCGACGGTAGCTCGCAGGGGTATGTGCGGCATTTTTCTTGAAATAATTACTGAAATGGGCCGCCTCCGCAAACCCGAGTGCAAATGCAATTTCCTTCGAAGACAGGCTGGTGTTGCGGAGCAGCGTTTTGGCTTCTGCAATAGTTTTTTCGGTAATCCATGCGCTGATGGTCTTGCCGGTTTTGTTCCTGATCACGCTGCCGAGGTAGGTGACATTGAGGTTTTGCATATCGGCATAATCCTGCGGCCGCAGCGTACGGTCGGTTTTGCCCTCACTTAGCTCGCGAAAGTGCATTTCAAGATTTTCACGGAAAGTTTTGACGATTTGCGAACTGCGGCGGCCCTCGTCGATGGGGTCATAGTCCAGCCAGAAGTGCTCTTTGATTTTAAGTAAAAGTACAACCAGCAGATTGGCGATAATGCGCTTACGGAGCACCGAGGTGCCATCATATTCCTCCTCGATCTGGTTTGTCAGCTTTTCAAACGCTTCGAATGTGTCCGGGTCCAGGATCTTTGGCCGTACAGTTTCGGCGAGCAGGAAAGGGAATTCCGTAAAGATATCCGCATGTACATTCTCCTTCAGAAAAGCTTCTGTAAAGGTGACAATGCATGCATCGGAGGGTTCGAGCCACTCAAACGATTTGAAGTGGCCGGGGTTGGTGAAATAAACAGTGCCTGCTCCGAATGGAAATGTACGATCATCCGTGGTATAGCTGCCCCTTCCGTTTTTTACAAACAAAAATGAAAAATAACCTGTCCGGAAACCCGGCGAGCGGTAGGGCAGGGGCATTTGCATTTCACTTACCTGGCTGATGGTAAAACCAAAGTCCGGATCCAGTTTGGTGACGGGCGCACCCACCGCCGCGTATAGGTCGTACAGGCTCTGAAAGGTTAGTATCGGTTCCGGCATGAAAGGATTGTTAATGTTGATCAAATTTAAACAGTCGCTGCCACGATGGTAGCGTGCGTTGGGCATAATTGTTTAATGTTTTGTAAAAAATCAGCAACAAACAAACTCCCATGAAGCCGGTCATTAATTTTCTGTTTGGCTCAGCCCTGGCCATGATGGCCAATCAGGGTCACGCCCAGGCTTCCAAGGAGCCACAAAAACGGTTTGTAAAAACACCGACCGGGTACCTGATGGTACTCCGCCAGGGTGATGACGTACTCGCACAGATCGAGTCACTGGCACGCACCGAAAAAATCCCTTCGGCTAACTTTACCGGGATGGGGTTTGTGAATGTACAGTTTGGCTACTTCAATTTTAAAACCAAGGCGTATGAGCCCAAAGACTTCAAAAATGTCGAGCTGGCAAGTATGACCGGATCCATTGCCTGGCAGGACAACAAGGTTTCGCTGCATACGCACGGCATCGTGACCGATAAGAAATTCAATGCATTCGGAGGGCATATGCTGGGTGCTACGGTTGGTACCGGCTCTGTGGAGATTATGGTGGTGGTACACGACCGCCAGCTCGAACGTGTGATGGAAGAGCCGCTGGGCGCCAATGTGCTGAGCCTTGAACCCTGACCTTCCGGGCAGCAGCCTGTCAGAAACCAAATTTCAGACCGAGGGATAAGCTTGTGATTTCGGGCAGGCTAAGGAAGTGCGTATTCTGTACATAGCTGATCATCAGCAGGTCGTAGGAACCCACCTCGTAGTAAAACTCAAGATTTCGCCTTTGCCCGTTCAGCTTTACATCTTTTCCAACCTTTCCGCCAATGTATGCGCCGGCCCGTACTGCCGTAGCCCACCAGTAGTAACCTTTGGGATAGTACGACGGCCACTTGGTATCGAATTGTGGCCCGAAGGTGTGACTCAGGTACGGCCCGATTGAAAACGGTACAATGTACGCATGATCCCGCAGGTGAATGCGCCAGGGTGAGTACGTCGTCTTCGCAGTAACGGTTATCAGCGCATCGCCACCGTACTTCATCGGCAGAAAGCCGAAAAGGAAATCGGTTTCCAGTGTTTTGTTCCGGGAAATGTAGCCCGGCCCGCTCGACATGAAGCCGATGTTTCCTGCAAACTGCAGTTTGATGTGGTCGGGCAGGTACCATTTTCTTCTGGTCGGCTCAGGCAGGTCGGTTTGTGCCGCGAGGGGAAGTGCGTACAGGAACCCTGCAAGGAGGAGTAGTTTTTTCATCATTTAAAATTCAACACGCTGTACATCATACCCGCCTTTCCAGACCGTCACCAGCATGTAGCCGCGGGCACCCACCGTAGTCGTAACAAAATAGTGGACACCATCATTGTAGTACTCTCCGTCGCTGAATGAGTGGTTGTGGCCGTAGAGGCTCATCTTCACATTTGGATCGTCCCCGAGGATTTTTGCATAGGTTTGTTCAAGATTAGGGTCGAAGTCGGCCGCATAGGGAGGAATGTGCGCAATGACGATCGCATCCTTGTTCCCGGGATTGTCCGCCACCTGCCCCCGAAGCCAGTTTACGTCCGGTACCGTGCCGTCGAATGCATACTCGCGGGAATTGGTATTCACAAAAATGAACTTGTGCCCGCTGAATTCGAACGAGTAGTCGGGTGGTCCGTACATTTTCCGGTAAGCGGCCAGTCCGTTTGCAATTTTGTCGTGGTTGCCCATGGCAGTTACATAGGGATATTTGAGGCGCGTCATGATCTCGTGCACCCATTTGAACTCGGCCGTCAGCCCGAAGTCCGAAATATCGCCGGCGTGAATGACGAAGGAAACGCCAGGCTGGTTATTGGCACTTTTTACAAAATCTTCCGTCTCATCGTACCAGCGCTGCGTATCGCCCATCAGGATAAACTTTAGCGTATCCTGCTCAGGCAATTCCAGTATTTTTTCAATGTTGTGAAAGTTGATGTCACGCTCATCATGTCCAAAAACAAGCTGGTTCGGATTGTACTGAAAAAGGTCGTCGCATGACAGCAGGAGTGGGGCAATCAGGACAAGAAGAAAAGGAGAGATTCTCAAAACATTGCGGATTTAATGACATGTAACCACCTTCGTTCAACTGTTTTCCAAAGGGTATAATTCCTGAAAGTGTGTTAAAATTTGCCGCAGAGGGCCATTTCGGCCGAGGCACGATTTTTTGAAATTTGTTTTGACATATAAAACATGAGATATGAAAATGAAAACTATAGTCGGCGCCCTGGTACTGACTTTCACTACAATGACGCTGTTTGCACAGGTTGTTTCAAAGGATTCGCTGAATAATCTGAAACAGCGTAAAGACGCCATTGAGGTGAATAAGAAGCTGACTGACAACAAGCTCGAACTGGCCAAACTGGAAAATGAAGTAGCGAAGAAAACCGCGGAGGCGGATAAAACTGCGGACCAGGCACAGAAGTCGGCCGACGAAAACCGCAAGAATGCAGAGCGGCTCGGACGTGACCCGCAGGATCGCAAGCTGGCCCGCAAAGCAGGCAAAAGTGCCAGTACTGCCCAGCGTGATGCAAAAAAAGCACGCAAGGCATCGGAGAGCCTGGAAAAACTAAGAAAAGACATCGAGTCGCTCCGGGGTAAGATTTCCGACGACGAAGCAAAGCTGGCCTCCATGCCTGGTTACATGCCAAATAACTAGTAGAGCAGCTACCAGCAGAAATGGATGAAAGCCGGTACCGGAAGGTACCGGCTTTTTTGTTGCTCAGCGCAGGGTACCGGGTGGCGTGGAAAGTACGAGGTGTTTCCTGGTCTTGCCCGACAACGCGGCTGATGCTGCCGGCTGAGCTGCCGGCTCACTGATGATCGTTTCGGACTTCCATGGCATGTTCATGGCATACGAACCCTGGCCGCATGCACTGATGGATAAGATGTACGTAATGACTGCCAGTATGCTTCGCAGTGATATTGCATTCAGTACGCAGCACGCAGGCAGGGAAGAGGGTAATTTTTTCATGGCTAACAGACCATCAGGAATTGGTGCATCCGGTATCCTGATGTCGTGTGCAAAGGTGCGGGTTACAAGCCTTGGTTTGCCTACGTAAAGAGGTTGAAAAACTACGGGAAACGGATTTTAGTTAATGGTTGAAAAAAGAAGGATCAACTGCGAAGACTCCTCCCTCAGGAATGGCCATAATACTAAAAGTAGTAAGCATGTAAAACTTGTATTATTAGTAGATCAGGTTAGTAGAGTATTAGTGTGACAGGTCTTTATCTGTTAAAATCAAATTGCCGATTTTCAGCTCCAAAGTGAGATAATGAGCTAAATTCTGCATTCCGGAGCCTGTTTTGTGTGCATACACAGAAAATATAATTTTTTAAGCATTTTCTAAGCTTTAATATTTGGAGGTGACAATACTTTATTTCTATTTTTGTCATGTAAATACATCAACAGGAAAATATAACATCTGTGAGCGTATCGAGACCAATGACTGACACACTTTTAAGGCTCCCGTTCACAGCGGTTTTACAGATATCAAAAGGGCGTGAGCTCTTCCTCTTTTCAGCTCAGAAGACAACGGTTTTATAGCCGGTCGGCCTGCGCTATTATGCGGTGGGAAAATCTTTTTTAATTTATGCCGGCAAGTTCTTGTCGGCATAATTTTTTATCAGGGTTGTACGAATCAACAAATGAAAATCATGAGTACGACTAAAGAAAAAACCGCAAAAAGTACTTCCGCTAAATCGGCAGACAGCAAGAGCAAATCAGCCGATACCAAAAGCAAATCAGCCGATACAAAAAGTAAATCTGACGACAGCAAAAGCAAGGCAGCAGAGACCAAAAGCAAGGCTGATGACAGCAAAAGCAAGTCTGCGGAGACAAAAAGCAAAGCCAGCGAGAGCAAAAGCAAAGACAGCGACACAAAAGCTAAATCTGCCAGCAGTAAAAGCAAATCCGGCGATTCAAAAAGCAAATCGGGGGATTCGCATTCACACGCTACCACAGACCACGATGAGATCAAGCAATGGATTGAAAGCCGCGGCGGTAAGCCTTCCACTGTGAAAGGAACCGGTAAAAAAGGAGATGAAGCCGGCATCCTGCGGGTAGACTTCCCGGGCTACTCGGGTGAAGACAAGCTTGAAGAAATTGAATGGGACGAGTTTTTTGAAAAATTCGAAGCCAGTGAACTTGAATTCCTGTACCAGGACAAAACAGCAGACGGAAAGGAAAGCCGCTTCAACAAGTTCGTGGCTCGCTCCAAATAACATTATTACACACTAGCAAACAGGCCGCAGCAATGCGGCTTTTTTGTTTGAATAAGAATACGAATTGGTGATTAGCCTAATGAAACGAACAGGAAAGGCAGTGTCGGATAAAGTGAGATTTGAAGCGCTGCCGATTTATTGGATTACACCGCTGATTCGTGCGGAAATTGCAAAAAAAGAAGCCTGACCAAACGGACAGGCTCTTTAACTATGGAGAATATGAAATGACTAGTGTGTGTATAGCAATAGTGTGTGCCTCACATTCGCTTGTATCTACTTGCACAAACAAAGCACAAGGATCACTGCTTTTCAAAACCGATGATTGACTGGTTGGTTGCAATGAGCAACCGGCATTAACTTTTTATTAAGTCCGGGATTTGAGGGCGCGGCGCGGTACTTTTGGTACATCAACGTTAACCTTCTTATGAACGCCCGCCTGCTCTTCCAAGCTTTAAGAACCCTGCTGATGGGTATGCCAATGCTGCTGACGTCACCTGCGTGGACGCAGCCTGTTTCGTACTCCCTGATTGCCCATCGTGGCGGCGTCACAGGAGGTAAGTATACTGAAAACGGACTTCCTGCATTGGAAGAGGCTGCCAAAGAAGGTTATGCAATGATTGAAACAGACCTTCGCGTGACGGCTGACGGGGTCCTGATCGCGAACCATGATGCAGATTTCCGCAGGTTTTACGGCGTTGAGAAAAAAGTAACGGAAACCCGCTGGCAGGACATCAAAAAGCTGAAAAGCAGCCTCGACGGCAACTCCCCGCTACTCCTCGAAGATATCCTGAGCTACTGTCATACGCACAAGTTGGGTATCATGCTCGACAACAAGATTGCAGGTTTGGATACAATCCTTTTCAACAAAGTGATCGGCCTGCTGGATCGGTACGATCTCCGAAGCACCGCACTGATGATCGGTACGGATGAAAGTACTGCTTTTTTTACGGGTAAAATCAGGCTGAGCTGTTCACGTACCCAGCTCGAAGAGAACATGAAAAAGCCGGGCTACCGGGCGGCTGATTACTTTTTCTTTGAGAGGCCTGCCAGGCTGACGCAGGAAGATGTAACCTGGGCACGATCGAACGGTATCATGCTCGTTGCGGCTATTAACAAATTTCACTACAATCAATCCGGCGACATGCTGACCGATGCGGCAGCAGACTGCCGGCGTATGCTGACCTCCGGCGTATCCTGGTTCCAGATAGATTCAGATTTCCGGCATTTCTTCGAGCGCTGAATTTTTTTGTAAAAAAAAACAAAAATGCATTTAGGGAAACCCTGCACTGGATTGACTATACATCGCAACCCACTTCCTCAATGAGTAAATTTCTGACCGACGAACAACTCGTCTTACAGCTTCAGGAGAGTAGTAAACGAGCTTTTGAGCAGATTTACGAGCGTTACTGGTACAAGCTGTTCAGTATTTCCTACCATCAGGTAGGTTCAAGAGAAGAAGCGGAGGAGCTGGTTCACGACATTTTTGAAAGCCTGTGGAACCGCCGTGCCGAACTGACCATCAGGAACCTGGGTGCCTACCTGGTCATTGCCATGAAATACCGCATAACCAACTTTATCAAATCCCAGATTACCTGGCGCAGGTACCAGGAATATTTGATTCTGAACAAAATACAGGAAAGCTATGCGACCGACGAAATCGTCCAGTTTTCGGACCTGTCCAGGGCTGTGGATGAGGTGATGAGCAGGCTGCCGGAAAAAACAAGCCGCATTTTCCAGATGAGCCGTTTTGAAAACCGGTCGGTGCGGGACATTGCCGAAAACATGCACCTTTCCGAAAAAGCCGTCGAATACCACATCACCAAGTCGCTTAAAGCCTTGAAGGACAGTCTCTGGATGTACCAGTCCGAGAATTAAACGCACGCCATGAATCACTTCCACATTAACGAACTCATTTCAAAATACGTGAATGGTACCACCAATGCAGATGAAGATGCGCTGGTGGAGCAGTATCTCGAGAATAATCCGATGCCGGAAAATCACGACCTGATCGCCGAAAAGGATGAAATAGGAGCCCGGATCAGCAGGAAACTATACCGCAACACCATCCGCAAACCACTGTCGGTTTGGTGGCGCAATGCAGGGATCGCCGCGGCTGCCTGCCTCGCACTTACCGCCGGACTGGGTTGGTACTTCGGCAGCGGCAATGCAGGTTACGGGACCGTTCTGACGGCGCTCCTGCCGGATCAGCCGGAAGGGGTAGAGGTAAAAAATACATCGAGGAAGCCCCAGCGGCTGACGCTGGATGACGGGAGCGAGGTGACACTGCAGCCCGGCAGCCGGATCAGTTATCCCGAACGTTTCGGGTTAAAAAAGAGGGTGGTAAGCCTGCATGGAGAGGCGTTTTTCAAGGTAAAAAAGGACCCTTCAAAACCCTTTGTGGTCGCTACCGAAAACCTGGCGACCCAGGTACTGGGAACAAGCTTCAACGTGCGGTCCTATGATCGTTCGGGTTCCATTGAGGTGCAGGTCGCGACAGGGAGGGTGTCAGTATATGAAGTATCGGGCCGGAGCAATGCCAAAAGGAATGGGGTGATCCTCACGCCCAATCAGCGGATTGTTTTTGATAAACGTTCCCAGAAAATGGAGCTGGGGATTGTGAAGAATCCGATCGTCGTCCGGCCGCTTGCAAGCCGGCAGCACTTTGAATTTACCGAAAGCCCGGTAATCAATGCGCTCGATATGCTTGAAAAAACCTACGGGATCAGCATTGTAGTGGAAGGTAATATGCTGAGGAACTGCCTTTTCACCGGCGATCTGAACAACCTGCCGATGTTTGATCAGCTGAGCCTCATTTGCCGCTCGGTCAATGTGGACTATGAGCAGCGGGGTACCACCATTTTCATTGACGGGGAAGGCTGTCCGGGCAACATGTAACATTCATAAATGAGGTCAGATACAAGTCACCCGATCCAGCACGTGTGTGCCTTCCACCAGAAGGAAAAATTCTTTTCAGAGTCGTTCAATAACCACAAAAACCACTAGTTATATGCATAGAAAAATACCCATCAACCGGGCTGTTCACAAAATGATGAGCGCTTCTGCCAGACAACTTTTCATGGCATTGCTTTGCTGCGGTGTATCCATGGCGCGCGGCGTGTACAGCCAGGAACTGCTTACCCGGGAAATTTCCCTGAAAGCAGAGTCGCAGCAGATCAGGCTGATCCTGAAGCAGATCGAAAAGCAGGCGGATGTGAAATTCGTGTACAGTACCAACAGCATTCAAAGCAATGCAACCGCGCCGGCCAGGCAGTTTCAGGGATCGCTGGACAAAGTGCTCGACCAGCTGCTTACGCCCATGAACGTTTCCTATGAAGTAGTGGGAACAAGCCGGATTTTACTGCGAAAAAAGGACGAGGCTCGGTCGGTGCCCCTGACAGGGGCCGGTACGATACGGGGCACTACCGACAGGACCATTAAAGGAAGGGTAACCGATGATAAAGGGGAAGGTTTGCCCGGCGTAAACGTACTCATTGTAGGCACCCAGCAGGGAACTTCCACCAATGAAGCAGGCGACTACACCCTGAACGTGCCCGAAGGCAATGTGACCCTGCGCTTTTCATTCATCGGTTTTGTGAGCCAGGATGCCGTGGCAGGCAGCAGCGCGGAGCTGAATATCAGCCTGGCGCCGGATGTAAGTGCACTGAAAGAAGTGGTGGTGGTAGGATATGGTACCCAGGAGAAAAAAGATGTAACCGGAGCTGTGTCGTCCGTAAAAGGTGCTGATTTCCAAAACCTGCCCTCAGGCGGGGCCCAGCAGGCGCTGCAGGGACGTGCGGCGGGTGTCAACATCATCCGTAATGGTGGCGCACCCGGTGATGCAGGCAGCATCCAGATCCGCGGTTTTGGTACCGTCAATAACTCCGACCCGCTGGTGGTGATCGACGGCATTCCGTCAGGGACCATGAACGACATCAATCCTAATGATATTGAATCCATTGAAATCCTGAAAGATGCTTCGGCATCGGCCATTTATGGTACCCGGGCTGCAAATGGAGTTATTATTGTGACCACAAAACGCGGTGCTTTCGACCGGCCGATCTCATTGTCTGTAAACGGATATGCAGGTGTTACCAACCGTATCAAGATCGTGAATGTGCTGGATGCACCTACATATGCAGCGCTCAAAAGGGAAGCGTACACCAATGATGGCCTGCCTGTACCATCGATCTGGCAGGATCCCCAGTACCAGACCCAGCGCACCAACTGGCAGGAGGAGCTCCTGAAGCAGGGTGTTACGCAAAACTACGATGCTTCCATACGCGGCGGCGGCAAATACTCTTCATTCTCGATCTCGGGAGGGTATTATAATGAAAAGGGTATCATCGGAAAGTCGTATTACAAACGCTACACTTTCCGCGTGAGCTCGGATCATAAGATAGGGAACAGGCTGAAAATCGGGCAGAACCTGCAATTTACCAATACCAACAGTACTGCCCCCAATACAACCTCGTCCCAGACCGGCCTGTTATGGACTGCAATCCGCTTCCATCCCGGCCTGCCGGTGCGCAATGCCGATGGTTCGTACAGTACCACCAAGGGGATCGGTGCATTCGGGGACATCAATAACCCGGTATTTACCGTAGACATGCAGGATCAGAACAGTGCCAGGAACCGTTTTCTGGGTAGTGTGACGGGAGAATTCGAGCTGGCCAAGGGGTTGAAAGTACGCGCCAACCTGGCCATGGACGCTACGTTTTCGGAAAACTACGTTTTTGACGTGAAGGTTGATGACCAATTCCGGACCAACTCCTATAACGAGCTGAACCTGACCCACGGGAAGTACTGGTCGTTTCTGCAGGAATATTTCGTTTCCTACGACAAGCAGTTCGGTAATCATAACCTCAGCCTGGTAGGCGGGTATACTTCCCAGACCTTCAATAACCTGGTAGCCCGGCAGCGGGGCAGGGACTTTGCGAGCGAAGATCCCACATTGCGGTACCTTCAGTATGCGGGAACGATCGTATCCGTGGCCGGGGAAGACGGCAACCGCAGCTATGATGCACTTGCATCGGTATTTGGCCGCGCCAATTATTCCTTCAGGGACCGGTACCTGGTGACTGCCACTTTCCGTTCGGACGGTTCGTCAAAGTTTGCGCCTGATAACCGCTGGGGCTATTTTCCGGCATTTTCATTAGGTTGGAGACTCTCGGAGGAAGACTTTATCAAGAATACGCTTCCTGTCATCAGCAACCTGAAACTCACCGGCGGCTGGGGCCAGCTTGGCAACCAGAATGTGGCTTCCCTTCAGTACCTTGCGCTGATCAATTCTTCGTACCGCTACGCCCTGGGTACCGGCGGAACGCAGAACAATGTTTCGGGAGCAGCACAAAGCCGGCTCGCGAATACGCGGATAGGGTGGGAAACTGCCGAGATGAGCAATTTCGGGATCGAAGCCGGACTCTGGAAAAACAGTCTTTACTTCTCGGCCAACTATTTTATCAAGAATACCAAAAAGATGCTGCTGGCACCGCCTTCTGTCGGCACCAACGGCACTGCGCAGATTCCGGACCAGAACATTGGTCAGCTGCGCAACAAAGGTCTTGAAATAGAAGCATCGTACCGGCGCACCGTAGGTCAGGTGACCTTCAACCTGAGCGGAAATGCCACATTTATCCAAAACAAGATCACACGACTCGCTACGCCGGGCGGCTTCCTGGCAACACAGCTGTACGGCCGCGGGCAGCAGGAGATCGTGCGAACTTACGAGGGGCAGCCTTATGGTACCTTTTATGGCTACCGGACTGCCGGTATTTACCAGAACCAGGGTGAGATCGACTCGGACCCGAACATTGCCAACGATTCACGCAAGACCGGCGGGCAGATCAAGCCGGGCGATGTGCGGTTTGTGGACCTGAACGGGGACGGGATCGTGGATGATGACGACCGCACGATCATCGGGAGTCCGCAGCCGAAGATCAATTACGGGTTCAATGCAGGGCTGAACTACAAGGGATTTGACTTTACGGTGTTTTTTGTTGGCGTAGGCGGAAACAAAATTTACAATGCAGACCGCATGCAGGGCCTGGATGCAAGTTATTCCTTCAACCTGTATGCCGATGCAGCCAACCGCTGGAACAAAGAGGGGTCGAGCAATACCATTCCAAGGGTGAGCATCGACAATGCGAACCGCAACTTCCGTCCGTCGGATCTGTTTGTGGAAAACGGCGATTTTCTGAGGTTGAAAAACTTTACGCTTGGCTACTCGGTGCCTAAAACGCTGCTGGAAAAAGTCAAGCTTACCCAGGCGCGGTTCTACGTCACAGGGCAGAACATTTTCACTTTTACCAAATACTCGGGTATCAATCCTGAGCTCGGTTATGTGAGTGACAGCGGCAAGCAGCTGAACGTGGATTACGCACAGTACCCACTGGCTCGCACCTGGACGATCGGCGCTACCTTATCATTCTGAAACCTGGCGGATTTTATTTGAAATACGAAGATGAAAAAGACTTATATACTCGCCGGAATGTTTTTTCTGGCCATGCTGACAAGCTGTAATGACGACCTGCTGGACAGTATTCCCTACGGTCAGGTGACCTCGCAGCAATACTGGCGTAATGGTGACGACGTAGTAGCTGCTACCAATGCCATTTATGCGCCTCTGCTTAATGAAGACGGTTTCGCCCATACGGAATATACCTTCGACAACTGCTCCGACGATATGAACCGGGCGGGTGACCATTCGGACGAAACATCGCTTGAAATGTTCACTTTCGATGCTTCAAACTCGCATATCCTGGCTACCTGGGCGACCAAGTACGAGGTAATTTCCCGTGCAAATGCGGTGCTCATCAATGCACCGAAGGTGAATATGGACGAAACGCTCCGCAACCGCAGCCTGGGTGAAGCCTATTTTCTCCGCGGGTTCATCTACTGGCGGCTCTCCCTGATCTACGGCGAGGTACCGATCCTTACCGAGCAGGATGTGCTGGATCAAAAGTACAACAAGCCGAAGTCGACCCTGGCCGAGGTACGTGCGCAGGCAGAGTCGGACTTCCTGAAAGCGGCCTCGCTGCTGCCGGTGGCGCATGATGCTGCGGAAGCAGGCAGGGCCACGCAGGGTTCGGCGTATGGTTTCCTCACCAAATTGTACGTGTACCAGGAAAACTGGCCCAAGGCAATCGAAGCAGGCACCAAAGTGATCGGCAATGCAGCTTACAAGCTGTCCGGCAACTACCGCGAAAATTTCGAGGTAGTTACTGAAAACAATCCCGAAGTGCTGTTTGCGCTGCAATATGAAACCGGCTGGACGACAGATAACTCGCCCACTTTTTACCACACGCCGCAGACTTTTGGCGGCTGGGGATTTCACGAGCCGATTGAGGACCTGGTGGATGAGTTTGAAACCAATGATCCGCGCAGGGCTTATTCCATTTACAGTCCGGGCGACAAGGTGGAAAGAGGCACCGCCGGTACCACTACCTTTGAAGCAAACATGACGCGTGTAACCGGGTATGCATTCAAAAAATACACGGCATTTACCGCCTCGGGTGATATGAGCCAGAGTTTGAATGCCCCCTTCCTGCGCTCCTCGGACGTGTACCTGCTCGTAGCCGAGGCCAAAATCCGGTCAGGTGCAAATGGTGATACGGAACTGAATGCCGTGCGCACGCGCGCCGGTCTGCCGAAAAAGACCAGTGCCAAGATGGCCGACATCATGCACGAGCGCCGGGTAGAACTCGCCGGCGAAAACGAGCGTCACCAGGATCTGCTGCGCTGGGACAAAGCCGGGTTGATCGACATTGCAGCACATTACCGCATCCCGCGCGGGCCGTACAAGCCTGCCCGCAACTTTGTGAAACCCAAGCACTACTACTTTCCACTTCCGCAGCGTGAGGTGGATCTGAGCAATGGGGTGCTGGTTCAAAATCCTAATTATTGATCGTTTACAGCGGCTCCGGTTTTTACAGGCCGGGGCCGTTTTTCTTTTTTGTAAAAAAATAAGATATTACCCCTACCGGTCTTGAAGCGTATTGTCTGTATAAAATGGAAAGGAGTACTAATGCTGGTGATTGGTGCTTTGTGCGTGAGCCGGTGCAATGTGCCTGTAGCTATGCAGGAGCGCGCGCTCGAAGGAGCCTGGCAAACCGACTCGATCCAGAATATCGTCAACGGATTCAGTTACACCAATAATTCTTTCGATGAGCACTGGTCGACGTTTGAGTACCATGCAGACGGCGTGCTCACCGAGCGGAAAAAAGATAAATTCAGAAATTACCGCTACCAGCTGCCTGCAAAAGACTCGCTCGTGTACACCGATTCGCTTGGCAACCACATGAGCGCATTCCGGATTCTGAGACTGGACAGCCGGCAGCTCGTGCTGAAAAAGGCACAAAAGCCTTATCTTCCCGGAAAAAACCAGGTACTCTTTGAAGTCAGGTTTTTTTCAAGAATCAATAAAGAAAAATGAACCCTCGCGCATGAACCACGGCCGCGAACTTGCCTGTATTTTCCTGATGATCTTCCTGGCGGCATGCAGCCGCCGACAGCCGGATACCCTTTTTGAACTCCTGCCGGCAGACGAAACAAACGTTCACTTTGCCAATAACCTGCGCGAAGACGACCGCCTCAACATCCTTACCTACGAGTACTTTTACAATGGGGGAGGTGTGGGCGCCGGTGACTTCAATAATGATGGTCTGACCGACCTGGTATTTGGCGGCAACATGACCGAAAGCCGCATTTACCTGAACCGCACCAAGCCCGGAGAAAGCATTCATTTTGAAGACATTACGGAGACTTCGGGTATTAAAGTTCCGGGCGGCTGGGCGAGGGGCATTGCGCTGGTGGATATCAATGCGGATGGTTACCAGGACATTTATATTTCGCGCTCAGGTCCTGCGCGTGCAGGTGCATTGCCCAACCTGCTTTTCATCAACCAGCGTAACAATACCTTCAAAGAGCAGGGAGCGGCTTACGGGCTTGATTTCCGGGGCAATACCACACAAGCCGCTTTTTTCGACTACGACCGGGACGGTAACCTGGATGTGTACCTGGTTACCAATGTGATGAACCGCAATGGTCCCAACAACATCCGGAAAAAAGTAACGGACGGCTCTTCTCCCAATGCTGATCGTCTTTTCCGCAACAATGGAAATCTGACGTTCACAAACGTATCGGCCAAAGCCGGGATCCTCGAAGAAGGGTATGGACTAGGTATTTCTGTGGTGGATGTGAATGCCGACGGCTGGACGGATGTATATGTTTCCAATGACTACGTTTCCAATGATCTGCTGTACATCAACCAGCAGGATGGTACATTTAAGAACGAGATAGCGTCCGCTTTCCGGCATCAGAGCTACTCGGCGATGGGCAATGATGCTGCCGATATCGACAATGACGGCATGGTCGATATCATCACCATGGACATGCTGCCGGAAGGCAACGAGCGCCGCAAGAACATGTTCGGGCTGATGAACTACGACCGGCATTTGTCGGAACTCCGGATGGGGTACGAGCCGCAGTTTATGCGCAATACTTTGCAGCATAACAATGGCAACAGGCCGGGTAGCAGCCATCCTTTTTTCAGTGAGACGGGGCGGTACTCCGGGGTGCAGGCGACAGACTGGAGTTGGAGCGCGCTCCTGGCCGACTACGATAATGACGGGTTTCGTGATCTGATGATCACAAACGGGTACCCGCGGGATATTACCAACCGTGACTTTGTAATGTACCGCATGGCCGAGTACCAGCAGCGGCGGGGACCGGCAGGCGAGCGCAGGCTTGCGGAGGCACTGAAAAAAGTGCCCGGCGCCCATGTACCCAACTACCTGTTTGCCAGCAACCATGACCTGACATTTACAAACCGATCGGCCGAGTGGGGCTTTGACCGCCCTTCATTTTCCAACGGAGCCGTGTATGCAGACCTGGACAATGATGGCGACCTGGACCTTATTACCAATAATATTGACGAAGAAGCATTCATTTATCAAAACCATTCAGACAAAAAGCCCGACCGCCGTTTTCTGACATTCAAGCTCCGGGGTACGCCGCTGAACCCTTATGGCTTTGGGGCAAAAATTTGGGTTTACAGCGGTGGAAATATGCAGTATGCCGAGCACTCGCCCTACCGCGGTTACCAGTCGTCGGTAGGGAACGATATCCATTTTGGAATGGGTAAAGCGGAAACAGCTGATTCGGTCAGGATCGTGTGGCCCGATGCACGTATGCAGGTACTGGTAAATGTAAAGACCAATCAGAAGCTGCAACTGGAATACAGCCGCGCGACAGCTGCATACAATACTCCATCGCCCGGAGCGGCCACGTTGTTTGCGCCTGACACCATTTCCGGCATTGACTTTACCCACAAAGACCCCCTTTACATTGACTTCAAAATTCAGCCGCTGCTGCCACACCTGCTTTCCCAGAATGGTCCCGGCATTGCAGTAGGAGACATCAACGGCGACGGACTAGAAGATTGCTACATCGGCGGGGCATTCAACCAGTCGGGTACATTTTATGTGCAGGACGAAAAGCAGCATTTCAAGGCACAGGTACTTACTACCGGCACGAAATACGAGGAGGATATGGGCTCGCTGCTTTTTGATGCCGACGGTGATGGGGATCTGGACTTGTACGTGGTGAGCGGAAGCAGCGAGTTTGCACCGGGGTCGCCCTACTACCAGGATCGGTTGTATACCAATGATGGGAAAGGGCACTTTACGCCTAACCCGAATGCATTGCCCGCGACCCTGGGCAGCGGGTCATCTGTAAATGCGGCTGACTTTGACCATGACGGTGATCTGGATCTTTTTGTGGGAGGGCGGCTTGCTCCGGGCCAGTATCCCATGCCGGGCGAAAGTTACCTGCTCAGGAATGATGGCGGGACTTTTTCCGACGTGACCGACCAGGTTTGTCCGGAACTCCGCAATCTGGGTATGGTCGCTGCTGCATTGTGGACCGACTTTGACCAGGACGGGCTTACCGACCTCATCGTAACCGGAGAGTGGATGCCCATTGTTTTTTTTAAAAATGAAGATGGAAAGCTTGAAAATGTAAGCAGCCAAACCGGTCTCGCACAAACCCACGGATGGTGGAACAGCCTCGCAGGAGCCGACTTTGATGAAGACGGAGACGTGGATTATATTGTCGGGAATGTGGGACTAAATACCGAGGGACATCCTTCCGTCAACAGGCCCGTCACGATGTTCGCCAAGGATTTTGACGGGAGCGGCACCATGGATCCGGTACTCTGCCGGTACTATGGCAATGAACTTTACCCGGTACACCCCCGGGACGAAATGACCAGCCAGATGAACTTCCTGAAAAAGCGCTTCGTCTACTATGCCGATTATTCGAAAGCGGGCATCAAAGATGTGTTTAAGCCTGGGGAAATGAAGGGTGCTACCCGGCTGGTCTGTGAAGTCATGGAATCCGTCATGCTAGTCAACCAGGGTCAGGGTAAGTTCGTCATGCAGAAACTGCCTGCCCCGGCCCAGCTGGGAACAATTTACGGCCTGGCCACCGGCGATTTCAACCATGACGGGCATCAGGATATTTTGATGACGGGCAACAGCTATGCAACGGAGTCGATCAGCGGGCGCCTGGACGCATTCAGCGGTCTGGTACTGGCTGGCGATGGCCGCAGCCATTTCCGGGCTTTGTCGCCCGGCGAAAGTGGTTTTCTGGTCGAGGGGGATGCCAAAGGCCTTGCCACACTCCGGCTTCCTGACGGTGCCACGCTTGCGCTCGCCGCCCAGAACAATGATCGTATGCTGACATACAGGCTGCCGGCAGCACCGGCAGGAAGGATCGTGCCCGTGCTGCCCGGCGATGTGGCAATCGATGTGGTGTATAGCGATGGGCGCAAGCAGCGCGCGGAACTGTACTATGGCTCGGGCTATCTTTCCCAATCCACCCGGGTTCCGGTCGTTTCAGCTACCGGGCTGCAAAGCATTACCATCACCGGTTTTGACCGAAAAAAACGAAAGGTAGACCTGGATCAATAGCGCCTAGCCCGCGTTATTACCCTCCATTTTACTAATCACAGCTGTAAGATCAATGCCCGGGCCGAGGACCGGTGTGAACAGGTCGCCTTCGCTTTTGATACGATCCATCGCATTAAGAATGGTAAAATCGCGCAATTGCAAGCCATGCTTCACCTCATCCCAATGCAGCGGCATGGACACTGTCGCTCCTGGCTTCGGCCGAACCGAGTACGGTGCCGCCAGTGTCGCTTTCGGACGGTTCTGCAGATAGTCGATGTACAGCTTGCCTTTCCGGTTTTTGGTCATGCGCTCAATGCTTGTAAATGTATCCAGCTCCTGCTGTGCCTGACTGGCAATCCAGTTTGCAAATAGCTGGCATTGGTCATAGTCATACTGCGCACCCAGCGGAATGTAAATGTGCAGTCCGGTCGAACCCGATGTCTTGCAATAGCTCGGGACTTTGAGGTCGTCCAGGAGGTGTTTGATCGTCTGGGCGGTGGTGATTACCTGCTCAAATGTGTTGCTGGTGTCAGGATCGAGGTCGAGGAGGCACCAGTCGGGATGATCGGGTTTTTCAATGCGGCTGTTCCAGGGATTGACGTCGATCGCGCCAAGGTTGGCCATATACAGGAGGGTAGCCTCATCATTGCATACCATAAAGTTCTTTTCCTCTTCCTCATCATTCGCGTGGTAGGGCGTGGTTTTGATCCAGGAAGGTACCTTGCCGGTTACGTCTTTCTGGTAAAAACTTTTACCATGAATGCCATTTGGAAACCGGTTGAGGGACAGTGGCCGGTCTTTCAGGTAGGGCAAAATGTAGGGCGCCACCTGGTAGTAGTAGTTCAGCAGATCTCGCTTCGTCAGATTGTCCTCCGGCCAGAAAACCTTCCCCAGATTTGAGAATTTGAGCTCCTGCCCGTTCACTTTTCTCACCTGGCTGTCGTCTTTGGGATTGAGCAAGGTTTTGCGTGAGCTCGCAGCCGGTTTTTCGATGATCGGTTTGAATTGTGCTGCCGCTGGCTGCGCTTCGGCCTGCTCCACAGCCTTGCCGGTAGGTTCCTCCACCTCACGCACCACCTCGGCGGCCTTCTTGTCCTCCCGCATTCCCTCAAACGAAGGGTGCCTGAAAACACCATCTGAAGTAACTTCCGTAAAGCTCACCTCACATACCAGCTCCGGTTTGAGCCAGGTAGCATTGGCACCGGGCGGGTTGGGGCGGAACCGGGAGGGTTTGTTGTAATCCGGCATTTTATCGAAGGGACTTTCGGGTGTAAACAGCGGTTCAAACAGCGCCATCATTTCCCGCTGCTGCTTGTCGCGGAAACCGGTTCCGACTTTGCCTACGTACATTAGTCTCCCGTCGTCATACACCCCCAGCAGGAGCGAGCTGAACAGTTTCGAAGTCCCTTTATTTTGCGTAAAACCACATATAATTACCTCCTGACGCTTGTTCACTTTGATTTTTAGCCAATCGCGGGTACGCAGTCCGGCCTGGTACGGGCTGTCGGAACGCTTGGCAATAATACCTTCAAGCCCCATCTTACGTGCCGCTTCATAGAAAGACGTACCCTCTGCGGTCACACTGTACCCCACCCGGATCAATCCATCGGCAGGCACCAGGCTTTGAAGGATCTGCTTGCGCTCAGAAAGGGGCAGGTTGGTCAGGTCTTTTCCATCCAGCCACAGCAGGTCAAACACATAGTACAGCAAGTTGCCGTCGGCTTCGCTGCGCCAGTTTTGCAATGCACCAAAATCCGAGTGACCATCCTCCTTCACCACGACAATTTCCCCGTCTACCACGGCCTCAATGTTCCAGGTTTTCAGCTGATCGAAAATGGGATAGAACTTTTCGTCAAAGGATTTCTTATTGCGCGATTGCAGCGAGACGGTACCTTTGTGCATATACGCCAGCGCACGGTAACCATCCCATTTTACTTCATATTCCCATCCCGGATCGTCAAAAGGCTCATTCACGAGCGTAGCCAGCATGGGCACAATGCCTTCCGGAAACTTACTTTTTTTTCCTTTTTTCAAAATGTCCGCCCGATCTTCCCCGGACTGCTCGGGAGTCGGTTCGGCAGGCTGCTCTTTTACCGCTTCGGGTGCTGCTGCTTCCTTTTTTGCCTTTTTGCTCTTCTTCTCCTTGTCGCCTTTTTCGTCATCTTCACCATACACATGTTCCGGATCGGCCTCAATACTTTCGAGCGTTTTACGCGATAATACCGAGCGGTCCTGCCCGGTAATGTCCTCCTTGGATGCGTATTCATCCCTGTGCTTGATCAGCAGCCAGGCATTTTCGTCCATGCCCTTTGTTTTCACCAATGCAAATTCACCATGGAGTTTCTTCCCGTTCATCCTGAACTTCAGTGAACCCGCCTGCAGGCCTGCGAGCAGTATCCGTTCCCGGTCCTTTCTGGTTTTGGCCTCCTCGAGCGGCTCATACGTGCCCGTATCCCACACCATCACGGTACCAGCCCCATAGTTTCCTTCCGGGATAATGCCTTCAAAGTTTTTGTAGTCGTAAGGGTGGTCTTCCACCATCATGGCGAGTCTTTTCACGGCGGGGTCCATGGATGGCCCTTTGGGTACAGCCCAGCTTTTCAATACTCCTTCCATTTCGAGGCGGAAGTCGTAATGCAGGCGGGTCGCATCGTGTTTCTGAATGACGAAGATCAGGTCTCCGGCGTTGGATTTACCGCCCTCGGGTTCAGGCGTTTCGTCGAATTTGCGTTTCTCCTTGTACTTGGTGAGGCTCATATCCGATGTGCTTAATGGTGATTAAACAGGGCGTCAGGCAGGCATTCTGATTTCTGACGGCATTCAGCAGGTACCATTTCCGTGCCAGATCAGGCATGTGAATGCCGGACGAACAGATATCAAATCCTGCATTCCTGTCCTACCATTGTCCGTCTTCGGGGAGTCCACATGTACCTGGCGGGAGCATGCTGCGCTTTACGGCAGGTGCCACTTTCGGCAGTGTGTTGCGGGAATGGTTTTTTATCTAAGATAAACAAGGAAAATAGGTTTCTATCTGATTTAAATACGTCTGTAATGAGTGTAATTGATATTTTGAGCGAGCAGGATGATACGCTTGGTACTGCGGAAGACCTTCGGGAGGAGATCGTTGTAGACGTAGCGGTGCAGGAAGTTTCGGGCAGTCTGGTGAAGATCGAATTTGAAACTTCTGTCGGCTTGTGCCGGGGACATTATATCAGCAGCGAGCTCGGGCATGAAGAAATCCACCTGGACGAAGCTTCGCTGGACATTCTTCAGCGCCTTTTCCCCGTCTGCAATGGTGCGTTCATGCACCAGGTCAACCGCGATTGGGTGGAGATCAGCCTGGCTGAGCCTATGCATGGCTTGCCCGAGTACAAAATTTACAGCCGCGTAGTTACAGGCTAAGACCCGCGTTTTTTCCGGGAATATCCCGATATTGAAGCATTGACTTCAACAAATGCTTCAATGAAGGACGTAACAGTACAAGAGCTGCAAAGCATGGAAGTTTTCCGGGATGTTCCGGGCGACCAGCTGCAATGGATGATCGACAGAAGCCGGCACTACGAGCTGGAAGAAAGGCAATATCTTTCCGGACCTGGCGACCCGCTCGTCGGTACCCACGTCGTTATCTCGGGGCATATCGAGCTTTTCCGGCTGCAGAGTAATTCCAAGCACATCATTTCGGAGTTTGTGCCGGGCAACGTGACCGGTATGCTGCCTTTTTCGCGCGGAAAAACGGGCATTGCCTATGCACAATGCACAGCCAGTACGCAGCTGATGACTTTCCCCGGCGAGCAGCTCCGCGAGCTGGTCGTCACCAATTACGAGCTCACACAGGCGCTGGTGACGGTGATGACCTCACGCGTACGGGAATACACCGAGCTCGAACAGCAGAATGAAAAAATGATGGCGCTCGGGAAGCTCTCCGCAGGCCTCGCGCATGAGCTGAATAATCCGGCCGCGGCTCTGGTGCGCGGCTCTGCCCTGCTGAAAAAACACCTTCAGTTACAGCCGGATGCATTCCGGAAGCTGATCTCGATCCATTTATCCAAAGAAGAGATTGAAATTATCAATGAAAAGATGTTCGCGATCCTGTCCGGATCTTCTCAGCCTGTACTTTCCATGATGCAGCGGTCCGAGCGTGAAGACGAAATCCTCGACTGGCTCGACTCCAACCAGATTGCGGAGTGCGACTACATGGCTGAAAACATAGTCGAATTCGGAATTACCGAGCAGGACCTTGAAGAGTTGAAAAGCAAGATCAACAAAAATGATTTTTCACCCGTATTGTTCTGGATTAATCTGAACCTCACGACCGAGCGGATGGTCACGGACATACACGAGTCGTCGCGCCGCATTGCCGAGCTGGTAGGGTCCGTGAAGCGGTTTACGCACATGGACCGCGGCGGTGAAAAAGAGCTGACAGACATTCATTCAGGTATTCAGAATACCCTTACAATGCTGAATTACAAGATCAAAAAAGGCAATGTAAAGCTGGTGAGGGAGTTCGATAACACCCTGCCTCCGATCAAAGCCATGGTGGGCGAACTCAACCAGGTCTGGACCAACCTGATCGACAATGCGGTGGATGCATTGGAAAACCAGCCTGATCCACAGCTTACCATCAGCACACGGCGTGAAAAGGAATTTATCAAAGTATCGGTTTGCGACAATGGTCCCGGAATTCCCGAGGAGATCCGCACGCGCATCTTCGATCCCTTTTTCACGACCAAAGCCATCGGCCAGGGAACCGGCCTGGGACTGGACGTGGTATGCCGCATTGTGAAGCAGCATCATGGCTCGGTAACCCTGCAGTCGAAGCCGGGCCAAACCGAATTTCTGGTTTGTTTCCCCATTAATGGATAAATTGTCCGCCTTTCCCACTCCATAATCAATGCCCTCATGGCTTTGCCCATTATTTTTTCCATTGACGACGATGCCCAGGTGCTGCGGGCGATCAGCCGCGATCTGAAAGCCCACTACCGCGACCGGTACCGCGTGCTGAGCACGACATCGGTGCAGGAAGCCCTCGACAGCCTGCTCGACCTTCAGAATAAAGGAGAGGAGGTTGCCATTTTTGTTTCTGACCAAAGAATGCCCGAAATGCAGGGCGTTGATTTCCTGCAGAAGGCAATGATGTTTTTCCCTGATGCAAAAAGAGTACTGCTGACTGCCTACTCGGATACCGAGGCGGCGATCAAGGCGATCAACGATGTGCAGCTCGACTATTACCTCATGAAGCCCTGGGATCCGCCCGAAGAAAAGCTTTATCCTGCCATCGACGAGCTGCTGAATGACTGGGAAGGAAGTTACCGGCCTACGTTCAGGGGTATTAAAGTGATAGGTTATCAATTTTCACCTAAGTCCCACGAGATAAAGGATTTCCTGGCAAGTAATCTGGTGCCTTATGCATGGCTTGATGCGGAATTCAGCGATGCCGGCAAGCAGATCGCCGCCACAAACAGTCTATGCCCGGTCGATTTTCCTGCCATTATTTTCGAAGACGGATCACTGCTTAAAACGCCTTCGCTGATCGATGTGGCAACGCACATTGGTTTGAATGCCAAGGTCAAGCAGCAGATCTACGATGTCATTATCATTGGTGCAGGCCCTGCCGGCCTGGCAGCTTCGGTGTATGGGGCTTCGGAAGGTTTGAGTACCTTACTGATCGAGCGGAAGGCGCCTGGTGGTCAGGCAGGTACAAGTTCAAGAATTGAAAACTACCTCGGTTTTCCCACGGGTCTGAGCGGTGCCGAGCTCACCCGGCGTGCGCTGATGCAGGCCACGCGCTTTGGTACCGAGTTCCTGTCCCCGCAGATTGTCCAGGAAATTCGTCTGAAAGACAGTTACAAGACAATCGTGCTGGCCGACGGGAGTGAGATCAACGGAAAAGCGGTAGTGATTACCACCGGGGTCGACTACCGCAAGCTGGAAACGAAAGGAATCGAGGAGTATACCGGCATGGGCATTTACTATGGCGCTGCGAGCACAGAAGCGAGTTCCTGCGGCAACAAGGACGCCTACGTGCTGGGCGGCGGCAACTCGGCGGGTCAGGCTGCCATGTACCTTTCCAAGTTTGCAAGAAATGTGTATATCCTGATCCGGAAAACCGACCTGACCTCCTCCATGTCGTCGTACCTGATAGACCAGATCAAAGGTACCGAGAACATTACCGTGCTGGGTTGTACCGAGATCGTGGAGGCGAGCGGTGACGGCCATCTTGAAACGCTCAGGCTGGTAGACCTGAATACCGGCGAGCAGCGCGACGTTCCCGCCGATGCATTGTTTATCTTTATCGGCGCACGCCCCTTTACGGACTGGATCGGGTTGGAGATCATCAAAAATAACAAGGGTTTTATAGAGACGGGGCGTGAAATGAAATCGCATCACCGGTTCAGGCAGATCTGGAAAATGGATCGTGACCCGTACCTGCTCGAAACCAGCTCGCCAGGCATATTTGCGGCCGGCGACGTGCGCGCGGGTGCTATGAACCGCGTGACCTCAGCAGTAGGCGAGGGCTCTATGGCCATCAGTTTTGTTCATCAATATTTAAGTGAAGTATAAATGGAAGGAGTTTGTGAGCATATCAATGCATTGGAGACTGTACGGCAGCCGGCAGAGCTCATTTGTGAAGAATGTGTAAAAACCGACGGCAGCTGGGTGCACTTGCGCACCTGCCAGACCTGTGGCGTCACCCTGTGCTGCGACAGCTCGCCGTCCAAGCACATGACCAAACATTTTCACCGTTCAGGCCATCCTGTGGTGATTTCGGCTGAGCCTGGCGAGCGGTGGCTCTGGTGCTATAAAGACGAGTCTTTTGTAGCGTATGAATAAAGCAAGTTCCTGGGAACGTTCCCGGGGCTTGTTGCTGAAAAGGCTTTCCATGCCTTTCCGATGGTGCGGGTTCTCAGGTTTGCATTTAAAAAATTAAAAGACAGCGGCCGCACAATGCACAGAAGCAAATTGCTAATAGTTTGAATATGTTGGATATTTGTAACGGATTGAACTAACAATACTAAGAATGTCCAGAAGAGGGCCAATTATTTCAATTGAAGACGACGTTGACGATCAGTTTTTAATCAAAAGTATTATCGAGGAGCTGGAAATCCCTAACCCGGTCATCTTCCTTGAGAACGGCATGGAAGCACTGATATTTTTGGAAACTACTCAGGAGCAGCCATTCCTCATTATGTGCGACATCAATATGCCGGTTATGAACGGTCTCGAACTGCGCGACAGAATTGAACGGAACGAGTACCTGAAAAAAAAGGCGATCCCGTTTATTTTCCTGACCACAGCGGACGATCCGCGCGTGATCAATCTTGCCTACGATGATACCATACAGGGGTTTTTCAAAAAAGAAACCAACTTTACCGAGCTGAAAAGCCGTTTTCAGGTTATTTATCAGTACTGGCAGAGCTGCCTGCACCCCAATACCTTCGCGTGATCTGCCGGCATGAGTAAAATTCTGGTTATTGACGACGAAGACAAGCTCCGCGGGCTCATTGCGCGGGTAATTTCCCTGGAAGGTTTTCAGACCCTCGAAGCGGCTGACATCAAAACAGCCTGGAAAAAGCTGGAACAATCGGATATTGACGTGGTACTCTGCGACGTAAAGCTGCCCGACGGACATGGCGTGACGTTCGTGAAAGACCTCAAAGCGAAATACCCGTCCATTGAAGCGGTACTGCTGACAGCCTACGGAAATATAGAAGACGGCGTTCAGGCGATTAAAAACGGCGCTTTCGACTACATTACCAAAGGAGACGACAACAACAAAATCATTCCGCTGCTGCACCGCGCCATGGAAAAGGCCGAGCTGAACAAGCGCGTGATCAACCTTGAAAAGCAGCTCGGGCAAAAGCATTCCTTTGATGCAATCATCGGAAAGTCGCGGAAGCTGCTGGCAAGTGTAGACCTTGCGCGGAGAGTAGCACCCACAGACACAACCGTCCTGCTGCTGGGTGAAACCGGCACCGGGAAAGAGGTTTTTGCACAATCCATTCATCAGGGCAGCGGGCGCGCTAAAAAGCCTTTTGTGGCTGTGAATTGTTCAGCATTTGGAAAAGACCTGCTCGAAAGCGAGATGTTCGGGCACAAGGCAGGTGCATTTACAGGTGCTTTGCGCGACAAAAAAGGGTTGTTTGAAGAAGCCAGTGCAGGCACCATTTTCCTGGATGAAATCGGCGAACTTGCGCATGAGCTCCAAGCCAAGCTGTTGCGCGTGCTGGAAACCGGCGAGTTCCTCAAAATCGGGGATACGCAGCCTACCCGTGTAAATGTCCGCGTGATTGCTGCTACGAACCGCGACCTGCAGAAAGAAATCGAAAAAGGAGAATTCCGGAGTGATCTGTACTACCGGCTTTCTGTATTTCAAATTACAATTCCCGCCCTGCGTGAAAGAACTTCCGACATTGCCAGCCTGGCAAGCAGCTTTGCAGCACAGTTTTCGCTGAAAGCCAACCGGAAGATCGCATCCCTCAGCGAAGCGTACATTTCGGCATTGGAGCATTATCCGTGGCCCGGAAACATCCGCGAGCTCAAAAATGTGATTGAGCGAAGCGTCATTCTTACAGACGGACCCGTACTCGACGTGCAAAGTCTGCCCTACGAGCTTACACAGCCAGCCGCACGCGACCACAAGGGCATGTCTGCATTTTCCATGTCCAGCGCTGAGAAAATCCATCTTCAGAAAGTACTCAACTACACCCAGGGCAACAAGGCGGAGGCAGCCCGCCTGCTCGAAATCGGGATTGCGACGTTGTACCGGAAAATAGAAGAGTACAAGCTGTGAATGCTGCTTACATGCTGTTTTTTACCCAAAGACTATCGGTAAAGTAATGCCTGCAATCCAGGAAATGCTCCACAACACCATACCCGGTTGCCGCGGCTACCGCCTCAATTTCAGGAAGGGTGTACTTCCGCGAAAGTTCCGTCGAGATCAGCTCATTGGCTTCAAAATCATAGCATTTATCCATGCGCGACAGGTGTATCCTTTGCTTCGCAAGACTGACCAGGTAACTTCTTACCTCCCCGTTTACGGGATTGTAAAATGAGTAAAAGTCAAACTGGCTGGTAACGATGTTGCCGCCAAGTTCCCGGTTCATCCTGTGCAGCAGGTTCATGTTAAACCTTTTGGTGATTCCGGCAGGATCGTCGTAGGCATTGCGGATCAGGGCAGGATTCTTGCGCAGGTCGAACCCTGTCAGCAACTTGTCACCGGGCTTCATACTTTTACCAAATGCCCGCATGAGGTCATGCACCTCGGCGTCTTCATAGTTACCGATATTTCCTCCCAAAAACAGGAACAGGCTGGGCGTATCATCCCCGGCAAGGGTTTCGAGCACTGAAAAGTAGTTGCCCACTACTGACCGGATTTTCAGCTGCGGCAAATGCTGCAGCATGCTGGCTTCCAGCTCGTCAATCGCTTTCCTGGAAATATCAATGGGCATATAGGAAAATGCAGCGTCCTGATCAATCAGCTTTTTAAGCAGCTGCCGGGTCTTCATGCCGTCACCCGCTCCGAATTCAACGATATTAAAGGGTTGCTGAAAATCCAGCTTTGCAATGATCTTGTCACTTTGCATGGAAAGAATCTCAAACTCGGACCGGGTAGGGTAGTACTCGGGCATTTGCATGATCTCCTGGAAAATAACGCTGCCTGCATCGTCGTAAAAGTATCGGGACGAGATATACTTCTGCGCGGCAGAAAGGCCCGTATGAATGTCACGGGCGAAGGTAGAATCTGACATAGTGGGTTTTGTTATCGGGCCAAACGGATGCCGGTATACTGCCAGCGTTCGTGGGCGTGAAAAAAGTTGCGGTAAGTAAATCGGCTGTGTCCAGGTGACGTAGCCACCGAGGCTCCTCTCAGTACCATCTGGTTGATCATAAACTTACCATTGTACTCGCCCACCGCTCCCGGTGCCTTGCTGAATCCGGGGTATGGAAGATATGCGCTGTTGGTCCACTCCCAGCGTAGCCCCCACGGAATGGTTTGCGACGCAATCTCCCATTCAAATTCGGTAGGCAGGCGCATGCCTTTCCACTGGGCATAAGCGGAGGCCTCGTAGAAGCTGATATGCGCAACCGGTGCCTCAGGGTTGATCTTTTTGAACCCGTCGAGGGTGTAGTAGTACCATTCACCGTCCTGCCGGTACCAGTACATGGGCGCGGCAATATTGCTGTGCGTGACCCACGACCAACCTTCGTCCATCCAGAGGTTGAAGTCGCGGTAGCCGCCTGCATTGATAAAATCAATGTACTCTGCATTGGTCACCAGCGCCCGGCTGATCTCGAACGAATGGAGGTACACCTTGTGGCGGCCCAGCTCATTGTCGAAACAAAATCCCGGTCCCTCATGACCTATCTCATATACACCCTCCGGAATTTGCTCCCAACCGGTAGCCGGGTTGGTGCCGTCTACCAGGTTGCAGCCCGGCCTGTATACAGGAAAAAGCGGGTTGTGGCCCAGAATGTACTTGATATCGGTAACCAGCAGTTCCTGGTGCTGCTGCTCGTGGTGCAGCCCGAGCTCTACCATTGCCAGTGCGGCAGGATCGGCGAGCTCGTCGAGCAGTTCGAGCATCTGGGCGTCCACGTATTTGCGATAGGCGTACACATTCCGGGTGGTGGGGCGTGTAACATTTCCCCTGTCGGTACGGATGGTACGTTCGCCTATGTTGTTGTAATAACTGTTAAAAAGGTAGTTGAAATCGGGATCGTATACTTTGTAGTTCGGGACCAGGTTTTTCAGTATAAATGTTTCAAAAAACCATGTAGAATGCGCCAGGTGCCACTTTGGCGGACTTACAAATGCAACGGGCTGGGGTACGTAGTCTTCGGTTTCAAGAGGTTCGCAGATTTGTTCGGAGTAAGTTCGTACACGGCTATAAGCCTGACCGATCTCTGTGGTTGTCATTCGATGCATATTGTTTAAGATCCGATATCGTATTCAGCTTAAAGGATTGTGCCTGTTTTCGGCGCATCATCAGCGCATATGCATTGTTGAACCCGATCGGGCGCAGCCACTGCAGCTGGTACTGCCTTGAAAACTCATTTTTGACATATTCAAATACCTTGTCCCGGTCTCCCATGACCCTGGCGAGCTCGGCAGGCCGGGGTTTCAGGATCACCAGAAGGCCTGTGCCGGTATACTCGGGATAGAGGTCAATCTCTCCGTTTGTCAAGGCATCAAAGCAGATCTTGGTACCGCCCAGTCCCGTCTTGGTGACTACCTGAAGGTCTGTGTACCCTTCAATCAGCATTTTGTACATAGCCGCCAGGGTGTACTGTTCACCAAAAATCTTCGACCCGATCCTGATTTGCCCTGCATGGCCGGAGCGTGCCGGTTTCAGTAGTCCTTTTGACCGCAGGAAGTCACGTGCTACCTGTTCAGGCGCCTGTTTTTTGACGTCGGTACGGTAGTTCAGCTCTGTCATCGTGGCGTCATCAATCTGCCCCGAGAGCATTTCGAGGACGGGTTGCAGCCCGGGATATTTTTTCAAAACAGCTGTACGCACCAGCGGGGCAGCATAATAGGGAGGGAAAATATGCTGGTCGTCTTCCAATGTCACAAGATCGTATGCTTTGAGGCGACCATCCGTACTATACCCGCTGATCACGTCGAGCTTCTTTTCGTAGGCTGCCTTGTACATGACGGCGTCACTGATGACGACGACGGGAATCGCGAGGCCATATTTACTTTTCAGGCCCAGGTACCCGTCTTCCCGGCCCATGAACTCCGGCGTGAACCCGCCCAGCAATCCACTTCCCGAATAAGGGAGCAGGTAGCAGGAGGAGAGAATCAGCAGCAAAGCCGGCAGCGCTGCCGCCACAAGCCGGGATTTGCGGATATTCATCTGCTGCAAATGCGATAGCAGGAAGTCAAAAAGAATGGCCAGCAAAGCTGCGGGTATGGCTCCTGCCAGGATCATATTGGTGTTGTTCAATGCAATTCCGCCGAAGATGAACTCACCCAGGCCTCCCGCCGCTATATACGCCGCCAGCGTGGCTACGCCTACATTGATCACGGTCGCCGTGCGGATACCCGCCAGGATTACAGGCAGTGCCAGCGGAATCTCAACGCGCGTGAGGATCTGGCGGCTGGTCATACCCAGTCCCCGCGCCGATTCGGTAATTGCGGGATCAATGCCCGTAATGCCCGTGTACGTGTTCCGGATGATGGGCAGGAGGGCGTAGAGGAACAAGGCCGTGATGGCGGGCAACATGCCTATGCCGAGTAATGGTATCATAAATCCCAGCAACGCGATGCTCGGGACTGTCTGCAATATGCCAGCTATGCCAAGGATGATCCAGGCAAGTTTCTGGCAGCGCGCGATCAGGATGCCGAGCGGCAGTCCTACCAGCACGGCTGTGAACAGTGAAATGGAAGTAAGGCCGACGTGCGCCAGTACCTGGTCCCACAGCTTGTCGGACTGCTGCTGCATAAACTGCCAGAGTGTTTGCGTTTCTTCCATCAATATTCATTTTTGATACGACTGTAAGCCTCGAGAATGTGCGAAAACGTAAGCCCTCTTACATCTTTGCCTGCGGGATCAGCCACCTGTACAGCAGCACTTTCCCTGCCGGAGAGTACATCCAGCGCATCCCAGAGACTGCTGGCAATGCTTAGCTTTGAAGTAGTCGATCCTTCTCCCGGTGGTAATTGCTGCCAGATATCGCGCAAGCTGAGCGCACTCAGTTCGAGCATATAGCGCTGGTGATCAAAGAAATTTGCAACAAATGCATTTGCGGGGTCAAACATCAGGTCATGTGCACTTCCAGCCTGGACAATGCGTCCTTCATGCATGAGGCAAATCGTATTGCCAAGTGCAAAAGCCTCCTGTATGTCGTGCGTGACGAGCACAATGGTTTTGCTTTTTACCTGCTGTATGGCCAGAAATTCATTCCTGACAGCAATCCGGGTCACGGGATCGAGCGCGCCGAAAGGTTCGTCCATCAGCAGGAGCGGTGGCTCCGCCACAAGTGCCCGCGCCAGTGCAACCCTTTGCTTTTGGCCGCCGCTGAGCTCGTCGGGGTACTTGCTGCCGTACATGTCAGACGGGAGCCGGAGCTGTTCGAGCCAGTGACCTGTCTTACGGGCAGTCTCAGCCTTGTTCCACCCGGCAAGTCCGGGCACAATGCCAATGTTTTCAGCAACAGTGTAATGCGGAAATAATCCGTGGTGCTGGGATACGTAGCCAATGCTGCGCCGGAGCTCCTCGCGATTGCGCGTTCTGATATCCCGACCGTCGATGGTGATCGTCCCGGACGTAGCATCGATCAGCCTGTTGAGCATTTTAAGCGTTGTGGTTTTCCCGCATCCGCTGGTGCCCAGCAGCACCATGATCTCGCCCGCTTTTACTTCAAAGGAAACGTTTTCCACTGCGGCCATCAGGCCAAAATGCTTGCTGACGTTGTCGGCAACGATCATGCTGGAAGCCATGCATCTGTGTTATTACTTTTCAAGTGTTGAGAACAGATTATTAAGTGACTCGGCGTAGGTAGGATGTGCAAAGACACTGTTCATGATCTGATCGTAGGTAATTCCGCCCATCATTGCCATCTGAAGGATCGTAACGATCTCCCCGCCCTGTTCTGCCAGGATAGATGCTCCCAGAATCTGCCCGGTATAGGCGTCAACCACAGCTTTCATCATCCCGCGTTCATCGCCGGTTTCTATGGAGCGGGCAACGCTTTCATTTTTGAGCACTGCTACTTTTACATCCATTCCTTTCTCCTTCGCTTCAGTTTCGGTAATGCCTACACGTCCGAGCTGCGGGTCGATGAACATGCAGTAAGGTACCGGGCGGTCCTGCACCGATCTGCTGCCCGGCTTATCCATGTTTTCATAAATAATGCGGTAATCGTCAAATGCGATGTGCGTAAATGCAGGCCCGCCTTTGACATCGCCCAGCGCGTAAATGCCCTCTGTGCTGGTTTCAAGCTGGTCATTGACCGTAATATAGCCTTTTTCATCTGTTTTAACACCCGTCATTTCCAGGTTCAGTGCGGGTGTCTGCGGCTCGCGGCCGGCAGCCACCAGTACGTGCGTGCATTGTACCTCCCGTGTACTTCCATCGGAATGCAATGTGGCACAGATCAGACCACCCTGGCGGGCGAGCGACATTACTTCTGTTTTTACCAGAATGTCGATGTGTTCCAGAGAAAGGATGTCCGCAATATTCTGCGCAATATCTTCCTCTTCATGCTTTAATATGCGTGCGGAAGGCTCAATAACCGTCACTTTGCTGCCAAACCTCCGGAACATCTGCCCGAATTCAAGACCGATATACCCGCTGCCGAGTATAAGCAGGTGTTCGGGTACAGTATCCAGCTCCATGATTGAAGTAGATGTAAGAAATTCAATGTCCCGGATGCCGGGAATGTCAGGAACTTCCGGTTTCAGTCCTGTATTGATGTAAATGCGGTCGGCAGTGAGCACCTGTTCTTCTCCGCTTTGCAGCTGGACCGTTACCTGCTTCATACCGGAGAATGCCGCCGTGCCGTAAATCAGATCCAGGTTTTCCGTTTCCAGAATTCCTTTTTCGGAGTTTTCCCGCATGCGGGTTACGATCTCGTTTTTTCGCTTGATGATGGAAGGAAAGTCAACATGCGCATGTTCCACGAGTACACCCAGCCGGGCACTGTTTTCGGATACCCACACTGCTTTGGCAGAGGCAATCATGGCTTTGGTAGGGGAGCACCCATCATTTACACAGGTACCGCCCACCCACCTTTTTTCAATTAATGCTGTTTTTAAACCGGAGTTGGCCAGTTTTTTGGAAAGGGGAGTACCGGCCTGGCCAGAGCCAATTACAATCGCATCGTAGTGTTGCATAAAGATGGGTTTTCAGCAAAGCAGTTTGTCCGTGCTGTTCTGTACCATCCTGACAACATTAAAAGTGTGCCCGTACCAAGCGGCACGGGCAATATCATTTTTACATTTTTGCTAAAAAAGAAATGGCGCTTTCACGGTCGATCATAAGCTGACTTACAAGCGCATCCAAACCTGCAAATTTCTGCTCCGGGCGGAGATAATGCAGCAGATCCAGTTTAAGATCTTCACCATAAATTTCCTGATCAAAGTCGAACAAATGTGCCTCAATGGTGCGCAGCGTACCGTCTACGGTGGGTCTCACGCCAATGTTGAGCATACCCTGAAAGCGTTTTCCTTCATGGTCGGCATGAATCACATACACGCCATTCATCGGTACAAGCTTGTACGATTCGTGCAAATGCAGGTTTGCAGTTGGAAAGCCGATGGTACGTCCGAGCTGCTTGCCTTTCACCACATTTCCGACGAGCGAATAGGGCCGGCCGAGCAGTTCATTGGCCTCCTGGATGTGGCCCGTAGCCAGGGCCTTGCGGATGCGCGACGAACTGATGGCCATATTCTCAATGTCCTCACGCGGTATTTCCTCCACATCGAAGCCATAAATGGCACAATGCTCTTTCAGAAACTCAAAGCTGCCTTCCCGGTTGCGGCCAAAACGGTGGTCGTAGCCGATTACCAGCTTTTTGGTGCCGATCTTTTCCACCAGTATCTGTATGATGAATGCATCGGAAGACAGTTCAGAAAATGCCCTCGTGAAAGGTACGATCACCAGATGGTCAATGCCGAGGCCGGCGAAAAGCTCGATTTTCTCTTCGATGGTCGACAGCAGCTGTAATCCCTGGCTGTCTTCCGAAACTACCGTGCGCGGATGCGGCCAGAAAGTGAGCACCACGGATTGTCCGCCTGACTGGCGGGTAATTTCAAGGAGCCGGGCTAGGATCTTGCGGTGGCCCAGATGCACGCCGTCAAAGGTCCCGCTTGTGACAACACCCAGTTCAAGCCTGGGGAAGGTTTCGAGACTATGATATATTTTCATTCGTCGACCGTCAGCTTCAATTCCGTTCTTTTACTGCTGATGTACTCAGTCAGGTTCCATGCATCTTTCAGCTCGAATGCGCCGATGCGTGTCCGGCACAGCGCGCTCAGGTAAGCACCGCTCCCTGCCAGCAACCCGAAATCACGCACGAGGCTGCGAATATAGGTACCTTTTGAACAAATAATCCTGAAATGCACCTGGGGGAAGTCCGCCGCGTCGATCTCGAAAAGAGAAACGGTCACCGGGCGGCTCTTGATCTCAATCTGCTCTCCGCGCCTTGCTTTTTTGTAAAGACGCTCTCCGTTCACACGCAGGGCAGAGTAAATAGGAGGAAGCTGGTCGATCTGTCCGGTCAGTTGCTGCCGGGCATTGTCCAGTATTTCAGGTGTGATATGTTCCGTTGGAAAACTGACATCAAACTCCGTTTCAAGGTCGATGGATGGCGTGGTCTGCCCGAGCACCAAGGTGCCGGTATATTCCTTTTCCTGCGCCTGGTAGCTGTCAATCTGCTTGGTTTTCTTGCCGGTACAAAGGATGAGCAGGCCGGTTGCGAGCGGATCGAGGGTACCTGCATGCCCGATCTTTTTAAACTTGCAGGCACGTTTCAGCTTGTTGGCAACATCAAAGGACGTCCAGGTGAGAGGTTTGTCGATCAGAATTACCTCTCCTTCGTCCGGTACGGGCGGGTCGTTGTTCAAAATAGCAATCAAAGTATGGGCAATGGATAGGGTGCAAAACTACACAATATCCAGCTTATAGCCTGACGCAAGCAGGCCAAGCAGCACAAGCCCCAGAATGATCCGGTAGTACCCGAAAATTTTGAAACCGTATTTGGTAAGAAAGCTGATAAAAAACCTGATCGCGAGCATGGCCACTACAAAGGCAACTGCATTGCCGATCAGCAGGGTTTTGATATCCTCAGGACGGATGCTTTCATAGGTTTTCAACAGCTTGTAACCACCTGCCGCAGCCATAGTAGGTACAGCGAGAAAAAAAGAAAATTCAGCCGCCTGCTTTCTCGAAAGTCCCTGAAGCATGCCTCCTATGATGGTGGATGCGGAGCGCGAAACGCCTGGGATCATGGCAATGCATTGGAAAAAACCGATCTTTAGGGCAGTGCCGTAGGACACCGGCCTGTCATCGCGGGAGTTGTTTCCGAGCCGGTCGATGAAAAGCAGGATAATGCCACCCACCAGCAGGGATACCGCTACTACGACCACGTTTTCGAGCAAAGCATCAATAAAGTCATTCAGCAGAAACCCGATCACTGCCGCCGGCAGGAATGCCACAAAAAGCTTGAAATAGAAGTCGGTTGTTTGAAAAAAACGCTTCCAGTAAAGCACCAGTACCGAAAGTATGGCACCGAACTGAATGTTCACCGTAAACATTTTGGTAAATTCCAGGTGGCTGATCCCCATGAAAGAGGATGCAATGATCATGTGCCCCGTGGAAGAAATGGGTAGAAATTCGGTAATGCCTTCGACAATCGCGAGGATAATGGCCTGCCAGATACTCATGAATGCGTGGGTTTACGTAAAATAGCCCAGAACTCGATGATAAAGCCCAGGATCGTGATGATGGGGCCCAGCGTGATGCCGAAAAAGCCAAAGCCAAACTCCTCGCCATCAAACGTCATGATAAGGAAGCCGGCCAGGATCACGGCAATGCCGATCAGCATGGTCGTGTAATTGGCGGCGGAAAAAGGAAGCTTGTCGCGGGATGTGCTCATAGCTGGTAAGTTCTTGATTGTTAATTAAATGTCGGATCAATAAAGGTCGTCGAGGGCCATGCGGAGATAGCGCGCCAGCGACTGGTAAGTACTGGCAATCCCAATTGAGATACCCAGTATCACAACAATACCGATCAGGATGCCGATTTTTTCGTACTCCTGCAATAGTGCAAGGCCTTCCACATTCCGGACCGCTACCTGCTGCAATACTACCAGCAAAGCCGCGGCAAGAATTCCGCCCACCAGGCCCTGGATCGCACCACGCATGACATAAGGTTTCTGGATAAATCCGTTGGTAGCGCCCACGAGCTGCATACTGCGGATCAGGAAGCGCTGCGAGTAAATAGCCAGCTTAATGGTATTGTTTACCAGCAATACAATGATGATCAGCATGATCACTGCAAAGCTGGCGAGTACAATGTATATTTTGGTAACGTTCTTGTTAATATTATCAGCCAGGTTTTCCTGGTAAACAACCTCGTAAACGCCGGTAATCTGTTCGAGCTCCTTTTTGATCTGCGCAAGCTTTACCTCTTCAAAGTACTCCTCGCGTACCTTCACCCGGTAGCTGTCGCGGAGCGGGTTTTCACCCAGAAAGTTTACAAAGTCCTCTTTGGTACCCTGGATAAATTCCTTGGCAGCATCCTCTTTGGATACGTACGTGATAGGTTGTGCTTCGGCAGAGCTTAGTACAAAAGGTTTCGCCTGGATGATACTGAGTATGGAATCCTGCCCTGCTTTGGTAACCGATTTGTCTACAAATACGCGTACTTCAACATTCTGACGGATAATGGAAACCAGCTTTTTGGATTGAATTACCAGCAGACCGCAGAAGCCGATGAGGAACAGCGCGGCTGTCAGGCTTATCACGATCATGGTATTGGGATAGCTGCCAATCTTTTTTTTCTTGGGCATACGCGGGCGGTTTCTCGGGATATCGGGAGGACAGAGTGCGGCAAAAATAGGGATTTAAACTTCAACCCAATGCCTGGTACAGCCTGCCTTAACTATTTTTAACTTAAACGTAAAAAGGCCTGCCTAGTTGCGGCGGCCCATTTCATCCCTGATCTTGGCTGCTTTTTCGTAGTCCTCCTTGGCGAGGGCTTCTTCCAGCATTTTCTGTAGTTCATCAAAGGGAAAATCGCGCAGCTGCTCCTTGGCAGTGCCCGGCTTGATGGTCTCGCGAACCGACTGCTCGTCGTCCTCATCCTCCGACAAGGTGCTGGAAATAATTCCTGCCTCGGAAAGGATTGCCTCGTAGGTGAAAATAGGAATATCGAAACGCAGGCCTATGGCAATCGCATCAGAAGGGCGGGCGTCAATCTCTACTTCCCGCAGGCTGTCGGTACAAATGATCTTGGCGTAAAAAATACCTTCTTTCAGATCCGAAATGACGATTTCTTTCAGTGTGTAGTTCATCCCGTCGGCAAAGGAACGGAAAAGGTCGTGGGTCATCGGACGGTTCGGGACGATGTTTTCTATCTGGACCGCGATGGCCTGGGCTTCAAATACACCAATGATGATTGGAAGCCTGCGATTACCCAGTTCTTCACCCAGAACAAGAGCAAATGACCCTGCCTGGGATTGGCTTGGGGATAGACCCAGAATTTCTAGTTTTATTTTTTTCACGTTAAAACTTAAAGCGCAACAGTTGTGGTGAACGCGTCCGGATAACAGATTTCCGGTCCGTTAAAGTTGCAAAAGTAAAAAACCCGTGCTGCATAAAAAAGCGCTGCACGGGTTACCAAAGGTATTATCAGGGTCAATTAAGACGCTTATTGTGATAAATGGCTGATTTTTAAGAAAAATACTGCCGGCAAAATCCGGTAATACCGGAAACGATTGCCCGAATTGTGTCTGATGTGCTTTACCGCAGCTTCCTGGCCGCGTCCGTAAGCCGGGGCAATATCTCGAAAATATCCCCTACAATCCCATAATCCGCCGACTTAAAAAACGGAGCCTCCGGGTCCTTATTAATTACGACAATGCAGCGGGAACCATTGACGCCGGCCAGGTGCTGAATGGCACCCGAAATGCCGCATGCGATATACAAGCCCGGAGTTACCTTAATGCCCGTCTGGCCAATGTGCTCGTGGTGCGGGCGCCAGTCGAGGTCGGATACCGGCTTGGAGCAACCCGTAGCTGCACCCAGAGCCGAAGCGAGGTCCAGCAGCAAATGCCAGTTTTCCGGTCCCTTCAAGCCCCGCCCGCCGGATACGATGATCTCCGCTTCGGTCAGGGATATTTCATTGGTGACTTTTTCGGTGCTGATGACTTTTGCCTTAAACCCTGCTTCGCTCAGTACCGGGGAAAATGCTTCCACTTGTGCCGGAGATCCGGTTGCATTTTCATCGGTCTCTATGGCGTTTTTCTGGATCACCAGTATTTTTCTGGCCGCTGCCATGTCGATGCTGGCAAATGCCTTTCCGGAAAAGATCCTCTTGGTCACCCGGAAGGTGTCCCCGGTAATTTCCGGCAAGCCTGTAATCCCGGATACGACCGCAGCTTTCAGCCTGGCACCGGCACGGGCAGCCACAGCATCGCCCAGCCCGGATTTCGGGATGATTATCACCTCGCTCTCTTCTTGTTCTGCAGCCTGCACCAATGCTTCTGCATAGGCAAGGCTGTTTTCATGATCAAGGCGCGGATCGGCAACGTGCAGCACCTTCGCTGCGCCGTGATGACCGGCTTGTTCAAGTTCTGATGAATTGGCCGTACCCAGTGAGAGGGCAGTAGTGGTGGTACCGAGTTTGGCAGCAATCATCGCGCCATATTGAATGGCCCCAAATGAGGTTTTCTTAACTGAGCCTTTGTCCAGCTCAATGTATATCAGGACAGACATGATTTGTTCAATGATTGGAATGGGAAATCAGATAACCTTTGCTTCGGTCTGCAGCAGGCGGATCAGCGTCTCGGCTGCATCTGCCGGTATCATTTTGCAGGCACCTTTGGGAGCAGGCAGGGTGTACTTGCCGGTCACCGACAGTTGTTCGGTCTCTACCGGTGGTACCACCTGTAGTGGCTTGGTACGAGCCGTCATAATGCCCTTCATGCTCGGACTTTTCCATTCGGCGATGGGCTCCTGGCAGCCGAGTACGAGCGGTAGTGAGGCTTCCAATACTTCTTTTCCGCCGTCGATCTCGCGGGTGATGGTAGCGGTGGATCCGTTGATGTCGAGCTTCATGACCGGCGAGTAGGAGGGCAGGTCGAGCATTTCTGCGACGAGGCCGTGAACAATCCCGCTATTGTAGTCGATGGACTCACGGCCCATCAGAATGAGATCGTAGCTGTTTTGCCTCGCAATATGGGCGATCTGAACTGCGGTATCGTAAGAGTCGGCGGGCTCCACATCCACCCGGATCGCCTCGTCCGCACCCAGTGCAAGCGCCTTGCGGATCTGCGGATCGGCATCAGCTCCGCCTACGTGCAGCACTGTCACCTTGCCGGCAGCCTGCTCTTTGAGCTCCACTGCCCGCGACAGTGCGTAGTCGTCGTAAGGCCCGATGATGAGCTGCACGCCCGCTTTATTCAGTTTGGTGTCGTTGTCTGTAAAAGTTATCTTGGCGGTTGTGTCCGGCACACTGGTTATACAAACAAGAATATTCATGATATTGTAATTAAAAACTTTGACTTTTCTTCGAATAAGTTGTTTTTGCAATTACGCAAAATCTAAAATAGTATGCAAGCATAATAAAATACGTCATGAATAGCACACTTTTTGAAAATCTGCTCGGCTTTTACGAAGACGATCCTGCTGATCCGTTCAATGTATATGCACTGGCACTGGAATACACCAAGTCTGAGCCGGCGAAGGCAGCGCATTTCTTTAATAAGCTGCTTACAGAGCACCCAACTTACCTGCCAGCTTACTATCATGCCGGTGCTCTTTTTGCAGAAATGGAACAAATTGAAAAGGCTGAAAATATTTACCAGAAAGGGATCGAACTCGCCATCACACAGCAGAATACGAAAGCGCACCAGGAGCTTTTAAGGGCCTACCGCAACTTTCTGGACGAGCTGGACGATTGAGCAAAACCGAAATTTGTTTGGTTCTTCCTTAAAAAAATTCTAACTTTATTTTAATAAGTACATAACTGCTTCCTCCTGGTTACTGGTCTGCAATTTCCTCTGTTCAGTTCCTGTTAACTTTTTAGCATTAATTCCCGGTTGGGAATAACTAATTTCATTCACCTATGGAAAAGAATTTGTTCATTCCACTTGTTGTCAAGTGGGCAAAGGCACACGGCTTTAAGGATATCCAGGCAAACCTGGAAGGGTATGAGGTACCCAAGTCTTACGAGCGGTCGGGCGACAATACCAGGTTCACCCCCGATGTTACAGGCGTAAATATGTTTAACAGGCATTACCTGGAAGTTTCGGTTAAAACGGATCAGCTGAGGGGAAGCATTTCCAAATGGAAGCTTCTGAGTGAGCTGGCAGGGATGAAAGGAGCAAAACTTTACCTGATGGCACCGAGAGGACACGTGAGGTTCACGCGGGAGGTCATAGACCAGTATAATATTCCGGCCGAAGTTGTCCGGATCGACTAAAATAAAAAAGGGCCTGCATTGTTGAGATGCCGGCCCTTTTTTATTTGCTCAAACTTCCGGGTATTTCCATTCACCCCGATACTCCCGTCTCAGGAGCTTGTTGGCCTCTTCATCCCCGGGAATAATTTCCTTTTCCCCATCCCAGATAATGCTTCTGCCCAGCTTGTACGAAAGCATGCCGAGCAACGCAACGTTTGTAGAGCGCTGACCAATTTCGATCTCACAAATTGGCGGCGTACCGGTTTTGATGGAGGTCAGGAAGTTGGCCCATAATTGCTGAATATTCTGGTCGTCTGGTTTATTAAGCTGCGGATCCTGGTGAATGACAGGCTTATTGGGGTTGGACGGGTAAAACGTCCATCCATCGAGCCAGCCCATGTGAAAGGTTCCTTCCGTGCCATAGAAGTATACGCCCACCGCCTGCTGCGGGTGCGTTTTCTCGGCCGTGTTCCCAGCAAACGTCCTGTGTTCCCATTCAAGCGTAAATCCGTCGAAGTCGTAAACTGCCACCTGGTGGTCCGGCGCATCCGTACTGTCCTGCCGGATGGCGCGCCCTCCGGTCGAGTAAATCTTTTTAGGGTATTTCTGCTCCGACCACCACAGCACCTGATCCAGCCAGTGAATGCCCCAGTCACCGAGGGTACCATTGGCAAAGTTGAGGTAATTGCGGAAGCCTCTGGGATGGATCGTCTTGTTGTACGGTACCAGTGAAGCAGGACCGCAGTAGAAGTCCCAGTCCAGTCCCTTCGGAGGCTCCTCGTTAACAGCTTTCTGACCTGCCCCTCCTGCGTAGTGCACAAATGCGCGCGCCATGCCGATCTTACCGGCTTTTCCCGATTTAAGGAACTCCATACCCGAAATATTATGGGGAGAAACACGCCTGTGCGTGCCTACCTGTACTATGCGGCCATGCTTGCGGGTGGCGTTCACCATGGCACGGCCCTCGGCTATGGTATGGGAAATAGGTTTTTCAACATACACGTGCGCTCCCGATTCAATTGCTGCAATGCAGCACAGGGGATGCCAGTGGTCCGGCGTCGCCACGATCACGATCTCCGGTTTTTCCTTTAATAACATTTCGCGGAAGTCGCGGTAGCGCTTTGGCTTGTCCGAAGTGAGCTTAGCAACTTCGGTCTCACAGATGTTTAGCTGGTTTTCGTCTACGTCGCACAGCGCGACAATCTTTGACTCACCCGCCTGTATGGCGCAGCGCAAGATGTTGGTACCCCACCATCCCGCACCAATCAGTGCCGTGCGGTAGGGAGCAGCCCGGTGCAGTGCCGAAAGCAACGGAAGGGCCGAAAATGCCGCACTTGCAATAGTTGATTTTTCGAGGAATGAGCGGCGGTCCATAGGCTCTTCGTTCGTGAAGTATTTTTTGTTAAATGTCATTTTGCTTTCAGTTTGCCGATCAGCCACTCGTTCATGATGTCTCTTTCTTCCTGGTAGGTCCAGTGCCCGGTATCCAGGTAAAGTTTCAGCTCTTTCGGTGCAGTGGTCACATTGTAGGCTGCATACATGGAAGTAGGAGGGCAGGTCTCATCATTGAAACCCCAGATGTAAAAACCCGGCGCTTTCACCCTTCTTGCAAAATTTACAACATCATAGTAACCCAGGGTAGCGAGCTTTTCCTTCGTGTTATTAATGGCCATACTGCCTTTGTCAAAGTAGTGCGGCCAGCCACCGGCACGTCCGTGAAGGTAACCCGTCACATCGCTCAATGCCGGATAAAATGCTCCCAGCCACTTTACACGGGGGTCCAGGGCAGCAGTGACGATCGACAAAGCACCTCCCTGACTTCCGCCGGTTACAGCCAGGTTTTTCCCGTCATATTGCGGCAGGCTGACCAGAAAATCATTGGCGCGCACACAACCGAGATAAACCCTTTTGTAATAAAAACGGTCAGCATTGTCCAGATTGTAGGATGGATAGCCATTGAGCGCGCCCTGACCCAGGTCGGTGTACACGCCCGGATCCATCGTTACAGGAATGCCGTGAATGCCAATTTCAAGCGTGATGATATCGTTTTCAGCGGTCGTCACGTCGCCATAGTAGCCCCTCACACCAGCTCCTGGAACGCGGAGGAGCGCAGGATACTTTCCTTCTTTTTTGGGAATGGATAAAATGCCATAGAGGCGCGCGCCTTTTTTGAAGTTTTGCAAATTGAGATGGTAAACATTCACTTTCTCAGTGCAGCGCTCGGGCAAAAGGGTCATTTTGGCATCGAGCGGAAGGTTTGCCAGCTCCTGTTTTGCCTTTTCCCAGAAAGTGTCAAAGTTCTCCGGGTTGGTGACGGTCGGCTGGATAGCCAATGGATCAAAGCCCGCCGTAGCAAGGCCGCGCACTTCCAAACCGTCTACATTGGCATAGGCAACGCACCTCAGGAAACCGGGACTTTTCATGGTGCCGCCATCGACGACCAGCTTGCCTTCGGCGGCTGTTTTACTTTCCGTGATCGTAGGATCCAGCTTCTCGGGGCCGATTTCATACCGCACGGGCGCATTCCGGACCAGATTGCCATTCCGGAATACCTGTATGGTAAACCTGGCCTTTTCTCCGGTCTTATAAGTCCAGTCTTCATGGTCGGCGGCAACGATCACCTCGACCGGGCGACGGGCGGGCTGGGCAAATGCCCCAACGGAAATACAGATTAAAATGGCATGCAGCCGAAAGCGGAGTTTCATAAAGGCGTCTTTGTTTCTTTTCTTAGCGTTATTTTAATTTGATAAAGGGCTGGCAAGGCCGAATCTTTATCCGGTCGGGGATAAATTTTGCTTGCAGCCATGATTTACCCGATTTAGAGAACATTACTTCAATTGCATTGACATTGATCAGGATTAACAAATGGATCAGCGAAACGGGTTTTTGCTCCCGGCGGGAAGCTGACAGGCTGGTACAGGAAGGCCGCGTCACCCTGAACGGTCGGGTGGCCGTGCTGGGCGACAAGGCATCCGAAACCGACGAGGTAAAAGTCAACGGAAAGCTGCTGAAAGCCAAACAGGCTGCGGTGTACATCGCTTTCAACAAGCCGGTGGGCATTACGTGTACCACCGAGCGGGACGTAAAAGGAAACATTGTCGATTACATCGGGCATCCCCGCCGCATTTTTCCGGTCGGCAGGTTGGACAAACCGTCGGAAGGGCTTATTTTCCTGACCAGCGACGGCGATATCGTGAATAAGATCCTGCGCGCCGGAAACCGGCACGAAAAGGAATATGTGGTCACGGTGGATCGGCCGGTCACGCCCGAGTTTGTGCAGAAAATGTCGTCGGGCGTACCCATACTGGACACGATTACCCGTAAATGCCGCGTGCGGAAGGAGAGCGCATTTGTCTTCAACATTGTGCTTACACAGGGATTAAACCGCCAGATCAGACGTATGTGCGAGTACCTGGGCTACCAGGTGAGGCGCCTCAAAAGGGTACGGATCATGAATGTTACGCTGGACAATCTTCCTACCGGCAAATGGCGCGACCTCACTCCGGAAGAACTCGCCGAGATCATGGACGCCGTGGTACATTCTGTGAAAACGGAGGAGGCATCATTGGGCGACCCTGATCAGGACGAGGACTAAGCCGGGTTTTCAGCATTTCAGGCCCGTGAAAGTTTAGGTGACGGAATTGAAGTTGTTCTTGTATTTGTATAAATTTAAAAGGAAAAACCAGCAAAGAACAGCTCCATGAAAACACTGATATCCAGCTTGCTTGTGCTGTGCTGTATGGCGAATGCAGCCGCACAGGTTCCGCAGAAAACTTACCGGATCAAAAACGGTACCAAAGCCTCCGAGGTCATTCCCTACGATGATCGTTTTCAGTATCAGGAATTTACCGACGGACAGGTGTTTTTCAGAAACGGGCGTACCGGAAGGGCAAAGCTCAATTACAGCTTGTTACATGGCGAGGTGATGTTCATTGGACCGGTCAACGATACTTTGCTGCTGACCAACAACGATTTCATTCATAAAATTGAGATTGGTTCCCAGGCTTACTATTTCAACAAGGGACGCGGCCATATTGAGCTCATTGGCGATTACGGTAATGTCAGTTTGGGTAAAAAGCTTTTGCTGGTACGTGCTGGAAATGAAAAACTGGCTGCCTACAATCAATATACCGAAACTTCCTCAATTGATACTTTTTCCTCATTTATCAATCACAATGGCGATTTCCAGTTTTTACAGGGTTCTGATAAGCTGATCCTGCATAAGCGTGAGCTGTTTTTTCTCATGGACCGCAATGCTCAATTTCATTTTGTCAATCGCGCCAGTATCGGCAGGCTATACCCCGGGCACAAGCGCGAAATCGAAAGTTTTATTAAAATCAACGGGTACGATCTGGAAAGGGAAAAGGATCTGAGGCAGGTACTCGACTTTTGCAGCACATTATAACCTGAATGCCCAATCGCTGCTATTCTCCTTAAAACAGAGTGGTGCAGCGACTTAATCCTAAACCTTTTAATTCATGTTCATTTTTTCAAGAGCCTGGCTGATCGCCATGCCGCTGTGTTTTACGTGTCTTTTTGCCCATACACAATCTTTGCCCGTCTGGAAACCCGAACCACAGCATCACACCCCCGCCGACTGGCTTATTACGCCCGTCAAGGAAAAGGCAGGCATTTACCTCAGCAGCGACCGGAAGGACATTGTGCTCTACAATGGTCTTGTTAAAAGGGTTTTCCGCATCACACCAGACCTGGCCTGTACCGACTACCGCAATATGCGGAACGGGCAGCAGCTGCTTCGGGCTGTGAAGCCCGAAGCCCGGCTGGTGATCCATGGAGTTACTTTCCCGGTAGGTGGGCTGACCGGTCAGAAAGAGCTCGGTTACCTGCTACCCGAGTGGGTGGACGACCTGCGCAGGTCAGACAGCGCATTTCATTTCGTTGATTTTACAACAACCGAATTGCAGCCTGTACTGGAATGGAAGGGTGCATTCTGGACGGGGGTCAAAAAGGGTGCGTCAGGCAAGAAAATTTCGTTTCGGTTTACATCCGAGCTACCTGCACTGCGTGGCCTGGAAGTGCTTGTGCACTATGCGGTATTTGACGGACTTCCGCTGCTGAGCAAATGGGTAACCGTCGAAAACAAAGGTGAACAAAAGGTGCTGATTGACCAGGTAATCAGTGAAATTCTGGCAGTCGCGGAGGAGGAAAGTGCAGTGGTGGGAAGTACGGAGAAGCTGGCGAAGCCCAATGGTATTTACATTGAAAACAATTTTGCTTTCAACAATGCCATGCGCTACAACCTGAGCGACCAGGCCACACACTGGATGCCCGACCCGGCTTATACCTCGCAGGTGAACTACGATTTTCAAACGCCCTGCCTGCTGGAAATACATCCGACCCGGAATATGGGGGTAACACTTGCAAAAGGCGATTCGGTCGAATCTGTGCGCACTTACGAGCTGCTGCAGGATACTTACGACCGTGAGCGGAAAGGGATGGCAATCCGCAGCATGTACCGCGCCATCGCTCCGTGGACCACCTCAAACCCGATCTTTATGCATCTGGTGAGTAAGAATGATGAGGAAGTTGTCACTGCCATTGACCAGTGTGCCGCAACCGGGTACGAGGCATTGATCCTCAGCTTTGGAAGCCACTGCGACATGGAAGATGTATCAGAAGCAAACCTGCAAAAATGGAAGAAACTTGCAGATTATGCCAGGAGCAGGCATATTGCTATCGGAAGTTACTCGCTGTTCAGTTCAAGAAAAATCAGTCGTGAGGACGATGTGATAGATCCGAAAACCGGGGAACCCGGCGGCGCGTTTTTCGGGAATGCCCCCTGCCTGGGAAGCAAATGGGGCCTGGCGTACCTGGACAAGCTGAAAAAATTCATGAGCAACACAGGCTTTACAATCTTCGAAAACGACGGTCCGTACCCCGGTGATGTTTGCGCATCCGTAACCCACCCCGGTCACGAAGGGCTGCATGATTCGCAATGGAAGCAGATGGAGCTGCAAAAAAGCCTGTACCGCTGGTGCAATGCGCAGGGGATTTACGTCAATGCGCCCGACTGGTATTTTCTTGACGGTACGAATAAGATCGGCCTCGGTTACCGGGAGGTTAATTTTTCCTTGTCAAGAGAGCAGCAGAGAATTTTGAACCGGCAGAACATATTTGATGCTACCTGGAATGAGATCCCTTCCATGGTCTGGGGCTTTGTACCATTGACCAAATACCAGGGAGGAGGGCCCGATGCCATCCTCGAACCGCTCTCTGAGCATCTCGGCGATTACGAACAACTCATGACGCAATACTATGGAGCCGGTGTGCAGGCCTGCTACCGCGGGCCCAGGCTTTTCGACACGGAAAAGACCCGGCAGACTGTGGCCGGGGTTGTGGATTGGTACAAAAAGTACCGCGATATCCTTAACTCCGACATCATCCATCTCCGCCGGGCAGACGGACGTGACTGGGACGGTATCCTGCATGTGAATCCTGTACTGCCGCAAAAAGGGCTGGCCATGCTGTACAATCCGTCGGAGAAGCCGCTGACCCGCGTAATCAGCCTTCCAGTGTACTATACGGGTCTTCATAAGTCCGTGACGATCCGGGAAAAAGGCGGACAAAGCAAGACGTACACCGTCTCCCGCGACTACCACATAACCCTGACGGTGCAAATCCCGGCCGATAGTTATACCTGGCTGACCCTGGAATAAAATAGCGGCCGATCTTTCATTCCAATGCAAATGCCACGTACTGATTTCCTTTCCGGGTTCCCAGCTTGGTGCCGCCGCACGCGATCACCACGTATTGCTTTCCATTGACTTCGTAGGTCGAGGGAGTTGCAAAGCCTGCGGCGGGCAGCTGCGTTTCCCACAGGAGCTTACCTGTTTTTTTATCATAAGCATGAAACTTGCCGTCGCGGGTAGCCGCTATGAACAGCAATCCGCCCGCCGTGACCACAGGCCCACCGTAGTTTTCGGATCCGGTAACAGGTATCCCTTTGTTACGCAGGCTCTCGATTTCACCAAAAGGAATTTTCCAGAGGTACTCGCCGGTATTCAGGTTGATTGCATTGAGCGTACCCCAGGGCGGTGCAATCGCAGGAAGGCCGTTTGCGTCCAGGAATTTGTTGTACCCGGTGCTTTGATATGGCAGGAAGGTTTTTCTGGATGCAGGCAGATCGCTGCCGGGTTCCGTTTTTTCTTCTTCAAACAAAAAAGCGATCAGTGCGGCTTTTTCGCCCGCAGAAAGCATGGTGAACCCGGGCATCATGCCCTTACCTGTGGTGAGCAGCTGGCTTACATATGCATGATCACGCCGCTGCCCGATGCCCAGGAGCGATGGATATCCACTTTTTGCATTTCCTTTACGCTCCGGTCCGTGGCAAGTAGTGCAGTAGGTGCTGTACACTTTTTGCCCGGGAGTCAATGCAGCCAGGTCACTTGCCTTAGGCGTATCTTTCATGGTCAGGATCCAGGCCATTTCATTGCTGTTGACGTACAAAATTCCGCGGTCCGGATCAGCGGCTGCGCCTCCCCACTCAGCTCCGCCATCAAATCCGGGCATAATGACCGTACCTTCCCGGCTGGGCGCAGCAAACAGCTCCCGGCGGTACGTACTGAACTTCGCACGCAGTGAATCGCGATCCGGCGCATAGGGACTGATATCCTTTTCTGTAAGCGTATAAGCCTGCCGGGCAAATGGTGCCGGCTGGGCGGGGACGGGCTGGGTTGGCCACGGAAATTCTCCGGGCAGCGCATCCAGGGGCGCATTCACTTCCTTGATCGGGTATACAGGTTTTCCCGTTTTTCTTTCAAAAACAAAAACATAGCCCTGCTTGCTGACCTGCGCTACTGCTTCAAGGGTTTTGCCATTTTTCTTCACCGTAATCAGGTTTGGCGGTGCGGGAAGGTCACGATCCCAGATGTCGTGGTGCATCGTCTGGTAATGCCAGATCCGCTTGCCCGTGCGGGCATCGATTGCGAGAAGGCAGTTGGCAAAAAGGTTGGCACCCTTGCGCTTGCCGCCATAAAAGTCGTATCCGGCGGATCCCGTAGGAACAAACAGGATCCCTGACTTGCGGTCGATTGCCATGCCCGCCCAGTTGTTGGCTCCGCCAGTATAGGTGTTTTGATATGCATCCGGTGGAAACGTCTCGTAGCCAAATTCACCGGGGTAAGGGATCGTATGAAACGTCCATTCCAGCTTTCCTGTCCGCACATTGAATGCGCGCAGATCACCCGGCGCGGCATCCGATTCTTCCGAAAGCCTCAACGGCATGATGATCAGGTCTTCAAAGATGGTTCCGGGCGTGTTGGATACCATGTATTTGTCCTGCGCAATATCGGGAAGACCGGTATGCAGGTCTATGCGCCCATGATCGCCGAAGCGTTCCATTATCTTGCCTGTGCGTGCATCCAGCGCGTACAGGTACGGGCCCATGCTATGAAAAATCACCTTTTCGCGTCCGTCAGTCCAGTAGGTAAGCCCCCGGCTGGTATTGGAGCCTACTTTTGATTTATCCCCAAACATCCACAGCTCCCGGCCGGTAGCTGCGTCGAGTGCAAATGCCTGAACCCCGCTGGTCACGCCATAAAGCACCCCATCCACAATCAGCGGATTTACCTGCGTCTGGCCTGAGTCCGGCATGGCATACGTCCAGGCCACTTTGAGCTTTTGTACATTGCCGGTGTTGATCTGACTGAGGGTAGAGTAATGATTGCGGCCCGGACCGCCCAGGTACTCGGCCCAGTTCTTACCGGAGTTTTCACCGTCCTGGTCTCCGGCAGTTATAAAAGCAAATCCGCAGAAAGCAGCGGCTGCGGCAACAGATTGTAGAAATCGCATCAGTGGGTCAGCAGTATAAGTTTCCGGAATTACTTACTCGAATTTGGCATTGATGGTTGTGCCGGGCCAGTCGTCTGTGCGGAAGGGACTTGCAGGCAGGTTGTCCTGACCATACAGGTTGGCATCGTCCGGGGCATACGCCCAGGCGTAGCGCACGGCTACCGGGCGCGTCACGGCAGGATGCGACACGATGACTTTACCTCCATCCACTTCTGCCTTTGCAAAATGGAATACCTTATCTTCGCCGGCGATTTCAAAACCTTTCAGGTAGCCGTACCGATCCTTAACCACAAGGCCCTGCTCCGCATGTTTGAAAGTGATAACAGCCTTGCTGCCTTCCACTGACATTTTATCGTATAGGGGAGAGGCATAAGGTAAATCCATCCCGTAATCCATCTTCAATGCATTTACCGCCAGCCGGTGACCGACATCCTGCTTGTTGGTGGGGTGAATGTCTTTTGGGTTGCCCACATCGGTTGTGACCGCCATGCCTGTTTTGGGCAGTTCAAGCGTCATGTTCTGCGCTTCGCGCAGCTCGGCCCAGTTGCTGCCTTTGTTGCTGTCAGTTTCGGGTCCGAAGCTGGACAGCTGAACCCAGTAGAAAGAAAACTCGTCGTTCCATGCCTTGCGCCAGTCTTTGATCATCAGCGGAAACGTACGGCGGTACTGGTAGGCGCGCCCTGTGTTAGTTTCGCCCTGGTACCAGAGCGTACCGCGTATGCCAAAAGGAACCAATGGAGCGATCATGGCATTGTAAATCGTTGTACCGACATTGTTCATCAGGTGAGCGTACTGGTGGGGCGAAGCAAACGAGGGCATCAGGTACCAGTCTTTGGCGAGGCTCACCTTTTGTCCGCCGGCTTCCACGTAAAGGTCGCCTGCTGAACCCATCATTCCCGGTCCGAACCATGCATTTGCCACCATATTTCCCATTTTAACAACAAGTTGGTTGCTGCCTGCCGACCAGGTTCCGGCCGGTACAGTGATCTTCCGCACTCCTTTCTGAGTGCCTTCGTGAACGATCTTTCCATTGATCCAGATCACATTTGGACTATCATTTTCAGGAAGCGACAGGATCGTCTCTTTACTTGCAATTTCAGCGGGAATATCGACTTCCTTGGCCATAAATGCCTGTCCGCGAAAGCCCATCAGACCTTTCCAGTCCCACTGCCCGATAGGATCTTCGACTTTTTGCCAGGCTGAAAAAGCAGCTTTTCCGCTCGCGTAAGCCTTTTCATCTTCTGGCGACGGCGTATAGCCTGCTTTTTTGAATAGTTGTTTTTTTAATTTTTCGTCCATGATACCATCCGCCTGCTCCCAGGTTTTGGGCATGGTTGCCACATAGGATTTGAGCTCGGGGTCGGTAAGCATCGCTTCCTTGCTGATCCAGCCTTCAATCTGGGAGCCACCCCAGGAGGAATGCAGCAGCCCGACCGGCACGTGCAGCTTTTCATAAATTTCCCGTGCAAAGAAAAATCCCACTGCCGAAAAACCGCCGACCGACTCCGGCGACGCAACTTTCCACTCACCGGTTTTCAGGTCCTGCTCGGGGGTGAGCGTCACCTCATGGTCCACACGGAAATGACGTATCTGGGGGTAATCTGCATTTTTGCGCTCCTGCTCGTAGTTTTTGGCCGAGGCAACGGTCCATTCCATATTGGACTGGCCTGAACAAAGCCATACCTCACCAATGAGTACGTCGTTGACCGACAGGCTGCCCGACTTTGCCGTGGCAGTGATGGTATGCGGCCCGCCTGCTTCGAGCGGGGCAAAGCGTACGGCCCATTTTCCATTGGCGTCGGCTTTGGTGCTCAGCGTCTGGCTGGCAAGCATTACCTTCACACGTTCGCCCGGAGCTGCCCAGCCCCATACAGGGATGGGTTTCTGGCGCTGCAATACCACGTGGTCGGAGAAGAGCCTTGCAAGTTTGAGCTGGGCAAATGCCGTGGTATGGACTACCAGCAGCAGGAGGAACAGAATGCGTTTCATACGTATAGGGATTTTGGTAATAAATGCGCTGCCGGGTCGTATTCTACTTAAAACATTAACTTTGCCCACCATCTTCACGGTCTATTTTTCATGATTTCCATTGTTATCTGTTCCGTCCGGCCTGCCGATCTTTCACAGGCTAAGTCGAGCATTGAAGCCACCATCGGGGTACCACACGAGATTATTGCAATCGACAATGCTGCGGCTCGGAGGGGAATTTGTGCGGTTTACAATGAAGTTACACGTGCGGCCAGGTACGATATCATTTGCTACATGCATGAAGATATTGAAATGCTGACACCGGACTGGGGGCAGAAAATAGTGGAAATTTTTGATGAGAATGCCAGGCTTGGGATCGTCGGCATTGCGGGAGGCGGATACAAAAGTCTTTGCCCGTCAAGCTGGTACAATTACCATTTGCAGGAAAATGGCGGCTTTTACTGCAATCTTATTCAGGGATACCGGCATTCCGGCGCACCTGATAAGGCTGACCTCCGGAATCCCCGGAATGAGAAGTTGTCGCGCGTTGCCTGTGTGGATGGCTGCTGGTTTTGTGCACGGAAAGAAGCGGCGGTCAGGTATCCGTTTGATGAACATTTACTGAGGCGCTTCCATGGGTATGACTTGGATTTCGCTATCGCAGCGGGACAGGCGTATGAGGTAGCCGTCACATTTGAAATCCTGCTCAGGCATTTTTCCGAAGGGAATTTTGATCATACCTGGCTGGAAGAAATCGTGAAGGTGCACGAAAAATGGAGCCATATTCTCCCGGTGAATGCAGACAACCTGCCTGAAAAGAACCTCAAAAGCCTGGAAAGGCATGTTCTGACCTTGTTTTTACAGGACTGTATCAACAAGGAAAATTTTACAAAATTACAGCTGCTGCGCCTGGTATGGAGTACGCGGAGGTCACGGGTTGCTACACTTTCCTTTCCTTTCAAGCTGATGATTGCGCTGGTGAGAATGAGAAAGTCGGTCTGATCACCGGATTTTTTTGAGCTCCGTATAAAATTTACGCAGCCGGTTGAGATAGGAGAAGTAGCTTCGACCTTCCCATTTGTACTCGTAGTAAAACCGCTCGCGGCTCGTCAGTTCAAGCCGCTCTTTCACATTCTTCGTGTTCAGCGTGCGGCTTTCCAGGTGATCGACAATGGAGGAAGTCACCAAGGCGTGTTTGAGCCCGAACTTCTGAAGTGTATTGCTGTAATCATTATCAGCATACCAGAACTTAAAAGCAGGATCCAGGCGGCCGGTCGTTTTCAGTATGCTCCTTTTAAAAAGCAGGCACCAGCCGATGAGTTCCTTACGTACCTCATAGCCGTAATGTAAGCCGGAGTTCAGAGCAATGCCGTGCTCGGGATGATGCACACTGCACGCCGGGGATACGCTCACGAGTTCCGGATCCGATCGGAATGCTTTGAGGATTTCACTGGCCCAGCCGGGATGAAAAATAAGGTCGTTGTTGCAGATACACACATACGGCGCACTGGTTTTGCGGATCCCGATGTTCATGTAGCGGTGGTAGCCAAACTGCTGCCAAGGATATAAGGTAGTCGTACCCGGGTACCGGTAAGGTTTCAGCGACTTGTTCGATTCCAGCACGACAATGTTAAACTTCACTTCTGCGGGATTTTCGGAAGCCTGCAGGGACCGGACGGCATCTTCGGTGATCTTCTTTAAAGCATTGCTGCTGGCATAGCTGAGCATGATGATGTCGATCTCCACCGGGCTTTGTGCATTTTCGGGTACCATTTACCTTGATTTTTTGAAAAGCGCCTTCCGCTTGTAGTTGAGGGCTTTGAAGTAAAATGAAACAAACGTCTTGAAGCTTGTGAGTCCGTACATGGTCCTGAGCTGCTCCGGGCTCGCCAGGTTTGCATGGTACATCATGTACTTGTAAAGCTTATGGGTGCTCGCCTCGTTTTTGGCTAGCAGCCGCTCTTTCTCTTCCCCGCTCAAAAATGCAGATTGCTGCACATTCGCAACAATCCTTTTACGGTACTTCAGCTCGCCGGCCTGCATGATCTGGATGTTCCGGCTGGTATTGCGCTGGTGAATGCGGATCATCGTAAGGGCATCGGGATGGTTGAGGAAAGTGTAGCGGGCACCATTTACGGCACACAAAAACCAGAACTCCCAATCCTCGGTATAGTTGCTGTACTCGGGAAATCCATTTACTTTTTCAACAATCTCCCGCCGGAGCAAGGGACTACTTACAACAGCTATGTTGGAGTATATCAGCACATTAACAACCTCATACCCCCTCGCGTCAATCTTAGGCAGCCAGTTGTGGTGGTTCATTTCATAATCCGGATAATGAATGTCCGGCTTATTGGTCTCAAAGTAAATATGGTCCGTGTACGAAATGTCCGTATCCGGGTTTCTTTCCAGAAAATCGACCTGTAATGTCAGCTTGTCGCGACTCAGCAGGTCGTCGGCATCCAGAAACTGGATGTATTTCCCGTTAGCCTTTTGAAAACCCAGGTTGCGGGCTGCCGACACGCCCTTATTTTCCTGGGGGAAGAAGCGGATGCGCGCATCCGTATCCACAAATTGCCTGACGACCGCCGCCGTATTGTCGCGCGAGCCATCGTCCACAATGATCGCTTCCCAGTTTTGAAATGACTGATCCTGAATGTTGCGCAGGGTTTCGCCAATAACAAAACCGTAGTTGTAAGAGGGTATGATAATGCTGACGATCGGGTTCATACGTTATTTGTTGACGGGGTTCAGGCCAGTACCTTGGCTTTGCGTCCCCATATTTTCCTCAGCGTATAAAAAAACTTGCTTGTAGCGGGTTTTTTGAGCAGATATAAAAGCGTCCGGCGATTTTTCCAGATCTCAATGCCGTAACGGAGGTTCATAAATGAATTGTTTCTGATGCGGCAAAGCTGCCAGAGCCGCCCGATGAGTTCGCGGTGGGTTTCTCCTAGCCGCGAGCACAAGGCGAGCCACTCTTCCTCACGTTCAAGTTGTCTGATGCGTTCCTGCGCACTTCTTTTCTTTACATGCAATGCAAGCAGGTCAGTGTTATTATTCCGGTGCTGACGGTACTGGACAAGGTTTTCGGGTATGAAGTCAATCGAGCCTGTACCAGCCGCCACAAATGCCAGCCACTGGTCGTAATGAAAGTGGTGCGGAAAAGGTAGCGCACGCTGCAGCAGGCTGCGTTTCATCAGAATCGTATGTCCGGATACACAGTTCATGTACAGGAAAACTTCGGGCTCACTGCCCCGGTAAAAGTTGAATCTTTCAGAAATTGAAACATGCATCGGCTTACCGTGCTGGTCGATCAATGCCGAGTCGTGGTACACCAGCTGATGGTCACTCATTGCATTCAGCTGTGTCTGCAGCTTGTCGGGATGCCATACATCATCCTGGTCACAAATGGCAATGTAATCACCGTCACACAGCTGTACTGCTTTCTCAAAATTACGGTTGTAGCCCATATTATCCGCATTCCGGTGCAGACTGATGCGCTCGTCCGCTCCGGCGTAGCGTTGCAAAATATTCCAGGTTTCATCCGTGGAACAATCGTCCACTACCACCAGCTGCCATTTTTTGAATGACTGAGCTATAACCGACTGCAACTGTAATTCCAGGAATTCGGCTCCGTTGTAGGTGCACAATGCAATCGATACCAGCGCAGCGTTTTCCATCATATTTCGGTAAACTGCTGCATGTCCACCAACCTGCGGTAAAGGCCTTCCCTCGCCATCAGTTCCGCATGGTTGCCCTGCTCTACAATGCATCCGTCTTCCAGTACCACAATGCAATCGGCACTCTGGATGGTGCTGAGTCTGTGTGCGATAACCAGGGAAGTGCGGTTTCTCATCAGGTTGTTCAATGCTTCCTGAACCAGCTTTTCTGATTCCGTATCAAGGGCAGACGTAGCTTCGTCGAGCAACATGACAGGTGGATTTTTGAGTACGGCCCGCGCAATGCAGAGGCGCTGCTTTTGTCCGCCCGAGAGCTTCACGCCACGGTCGCCGATGTTTGTATTGTACCCGTGCTCCGTTTGCATGATAAATTCATGTGCATTGGCCACCCTGGCTGCCGCTTCCACAGCCTCGCGGGTAGCACCCGGAACGCCGAATGCAATGTTGGCGTGGATGGTTTCATTGAAAAGTACCGACTCCTGGTTCACAACACCAATCAGCGACCAGAGCGATTCGAGCCTGATCTGGCGGGTATCGAGTCCGTCCAGCGTAACACTTCCTTGATCTGCCTCGATAAACCTTGGTATGAGGTCCATCAGCGTTGACTTGCCACCGCCCGACGGACCTACCAGCGCAATCGTCTTTCCTTTCGGTATGGTCAGGTTGATTGATTTGAGCACCTGCCGGCCGGGGTAGGAGAACGACAGGTCGTGAAGCCTGATGGATTCTCTGAATTCCTGTACGTGAATGGCATCGGGCCCGTCCTGTATCGCGGGTTTTTCGTCAATCAGTTCAAGTACACGCTCACCCGCAGCGATGCCCGCGTGAATGGTGCTGAACGAGTCTGTAAGTGCTTTGGCCGGGCGCATCACCTGCGAAAACAGGGCAATATACCCGATGAACTTGGGCACGGTGAGCTCAGACTGATTGTCGAGGATCAGCGTGCCGCCGTAGAGTACAATGACCGCTACCATCAGCACACCCAGAAATTCGGATACGGGCCCGCCAAGCTGCTGCCGGCGCGCCATTTTCCTGCCCAGCTCGGAGTAGCGGATATTTTCCTGATGAAATTTGTCCTTGATATCCTGGGTGGCATTGAATGCCTTGATGATCTTGATGCCCGAAAGTGCTTCATCCAAGTAACTGATCATCAACCCGAACAACTGCTGCGCCTGGGTCGCCTGCTCCTTTAATCTCTTGACAATCTTTGAAATCAGAAATGCGGAGATCGGAATTACAAGTACTGCAAAAAAGGTAAGCTTCACCGAAATCGCAAAAAGCATGAACACGTAGGCAATCAGCTGAAGCGGCTCCTTGAATACGACCTGCAGCGTCCCTGTCACAGAAAATTGCACCACCTGAACGTCCGACGCAATCTTTGAAATAATATCACCTTTCCGCTGGTTGCTGAAATAGCCCGTGTGCAGGTTCATTACATTGTCAAAAACCGTTTTTCGCAGATTCAGCAGGGTATGAATGCGCAGGTTTTCCATAACCCGCTGCGAAAAGTATTTGAAAACATTGGAGAACATCACGGAAAGCACAATCACGCCGCACACGATCTGAAGGGCCGTATGCGGACCGTAGGTCTGGTTGGCCAGCTGTGCGTAGTAGGTCATGACATCCGTCACCTCCCACCAGCTTTCAGGCTTATGCACGGGTACGGCAGTTTCCCTCGTGCTGAACAACGTGCTCAGCAGGGGTACCAGAAGTGCAAGGTTTAATGTATTGAAAATAACCCCGAGAACAGTGAAAATGATGTAGGGTACAGCGAATCTCGCAATGGGTTGGGCAAAAGAAAGTAATCTGAAATATGTCTTCATCAGCAATAAGGGCGCGACTGGCACGCCTGAAAGTAAAATAGCCGGAAATCGTGAGATTTCCGGTTTTTAGAGGGTCAAAATTAACCCATATCGGCAGAAAACCCGCCCGTGACTATAATTTAATTACCTGCTTGTGTTGTAGCATGAAATGGATGTTCTCCATAATTTCCTTGATGCCAATGTTCGATTTGTAGGTTTTCATCTGCTTGGTGAACGCTGTCTTCTTCAGTTTCAGCTCGTTCATATTCTGCAGAAAATCGAAGTAAGCCTGCGCTTTATAAAACTGGAACGTCAGGATACTGGGAATGACATCGCTCAGAATTACCTGCAAATGATACAGATTCAGGTCAATGCCGTGCAGGTGCAGGTGGTGCATGTAGTACCGGTTGCGGAAATAAATTCTTTTGACAGAATAATTGTCCTTATGCCCCTTGGTACTGGCCGAAACCTCGTGCCGGCACACTGCATTGTGCTCGTAGTAGCATTTCCAGCCGAGTCGCCACGCGCGGATCGACATTTCCTGATCTTCCCCGTAATAAGGGTTAAACATTTCATTGAAACCGTTGATCGCTTTCAGTTTACGCGTATCCATCAGCGCGATGGCACCGGAAAGGTAAAAAGTCGGCGTAAGACTATCGGAATCCTGCAAATAGAAGAAGTTGCTCGGTTTAATCTTTCTCCCCAGGATTTTGGGTGAGCGGGCGGCATCCAGGATATTGTCGTCATCCATTCCGATAATGCGCCCCATAACACCAAAGGTGTCTTCCAGCTCAAAATATTTGTAAAGCTTCTCAAAATAACCTTCTTCAAGGGTCACATCGGTATTGAGAAGAAATATCAGATCGTTGTTTGCTTGCTGGATGCCCAGATTGCAGGTGTGTGAAAAGCCTGAATTTTGTTCCTTACGGATGATGGTAATCTCGTCACCGTAATGTTCTTCCAGGTAAGCGACGGAATCATCCTTGGACGCATCGTCGACGACAATGATCTGGACATTGGTGCCGAGCCGCTGAAGAATCCTGTAATTACTCTCGAAATACTTTTCGAACAGGTGTCTTCCGTTGTAGTTCGGAATTACTACCGAGATGCTTTTCATTAATCTTCCTGTTTAAGTGTAGAGTATATAGTGTACCCGATAGCATTCAGTTTTAAGTAAACTTTGTGGGCGAAGAAGGAAGCGGAATGCTTTTCAAACGCCTTGTACTCATATTTCATTGCCCTCTGCTTTGAATGTAAAATCCACTTGTAAATAATTGAACCATCCTTTTCGACCTGAAAACGGCCTCGCAGACCTATATACGCTTGTCAATGGCCGGTTACTTTCTTTTTTCGGCATAGGCAGCCCGGAGCTGAAATAGGGACGGCAGAATAAGGATTGCTGGCTTTGGTTGGTGGATTTGGAAGAAGCGCAAAGGTACTTTCAACTGTCTGGTTCAGCGGATCACCGGGTTTGTCTATGCCTTTCCGGCATTTGGTAAAAACATTATTTCTATTCTCCAATTATTCCCGCCTTTACCCGGACAAGTGCATCGGTGCGGCATCCTGTGTTCTCTTACTGAAGTATTCATTTGATTGGTGTTTTTGCAATGTTCATGGCCGCCGGATCGATTGCCTTCCGGCATTTTATATAGTGTACGACGTCAGCGTACCGGGATTGGTTGGAACGCAAGGTGCATTTTTTTGTAGAACAAAATAGATAAACACTTATTCTGCGGCTGAAAATTGTTCATTGTCACAGCAATGCGCTTCTGATGATGGGTAAAAAGTCTTGGATTGTTGAGAAAAAAAATACTCAGTGCCGGCTCCGCCCAACTTTTTGAAGTCTGCGTTTGTTCATACAGGTAATCGGCCCAAACCCGTTTGTCAGGCATTCACAAGCCTGGAACATCACCATTAAAATGTTCGTCAGATGATTTTTGATCTCCCTAGACCCGAGGTAAGTGAAGGAGCCTCGGTACCGGTCACGACCTATAAAGCAGCCCGCATTGTTTCGGCAGAAGTTGAGCGGCACTTTCAGAAGCATCATTTGTCGGTCCGCAGCTACTATGAACAGGAGCTGGCACCTATCCCGACGGCTGGTATGATCGAGACGATCATTGATACCACTTTCTGGGCCAGTCTGGGCAGGGAAGAGGGACGTTCTCCCAAAATTTCACTTGCCTTCCTGCCGCCGGAGGCTGCTGAACATCCCCTCATTTTCGGTCAGAACCTGCCGCTTACAAGTGCCAACCTGACGAAGCTCGCACCGGCAGTGGAACGTTCAGGCATCCATCTTGGCATCTGGAATTATGGTGGCGAGCTGAAAATATGGGGCACCACCCGCGTCATTCCGGGCCTGTGCTTTGTGCTGGAAGTCATTGAACCCGGTATGCTCGTGATCAAGCACCGGAGGGTTGATGGTTTTGGAAAATTCGTGAACGTGGCGGTTCTTAAAGGTGACCAGGTAAAAGTGGTCGACGAGTCGAGCGGGCGGGTGAGGGACTGTCCTTCGGTAATCAATTCCATGATCGGCTTTACGGCCTCTACCATCTGGAATGACTCACTCAATATTCTGGTGCAAGTGGCAGTATCCATGCGCAGCCACGAACGCGGCGGTATTTTGCTCGTCGTACCCAAAGGAAGTGAACGCTGGCGGCGCTCGATCGTGCATCCGATTACCTACCAGGTACAACCATTTTCCGAGCTATCCTCGGTGCACCGGCGCTTTCGCGATGAGCTGCATCCCGTGGTCTGGCAGGGACAGCTCACTGCCGCGATCGACCACCTGGCAGGGCTTACTGCTGTGGACGGTGCTACCATTATCAATGAGCAATATGAGCTGCTTGCCTTTGGCGCGAAGATCAGCCGGGCGGAAGGAGCGCCGGCGGTGGAGGAAATGCTCGTGACGGAGCCTGTGCTGGGCAATGTTCCGGCGGTAGTGCACCCCGTACAGAACGGTGGTACCCGGCATTTGTCAGCAGCCCAGTTTGTGTACGACCAGCGCGACACGATTGCACTGGTGGCGTCCCAGGACGGCCGATTTACCATATTTTCGTGGTCACCCTGCGAGGGCAAGGTACAGGCACACCGCGTGGATGCATTGCTTCTGTAAGTTTCAGGTTAAAGGGAAAAGTTCGAGCTGCTCGGGGTAACCCGGGCGGCGCACTACTTCCCGCTCTCCGAAGTTGGACAGCGAAATACCCAGCAGCCGCACGGCCTTGCCCTGCATCTCCAGTTTATTGAGGAGCTCAATGGCAGTACCCGTAATGGTGTTCAGGTCTCCCACCGGATGCAGGAAAGAATAGTTGCGCGTCAGCTGGGTGAAGTCTGCGAATTTTACTTTCAACGTCAGTGTTCGCCCTTTCAGCTGCTTCTTTTCCAGGCGGGTGCAAACGGTTTCCCCGATCCTTTCGAGTTCTGCATACATATCTTCCATTTCGGTGAGGTCTTTGGTAAATGTATCCTCAGGGCCCAGCGATTTGGTCTCGCGGTGGGGCTGCACCTGGCGGTCGTCGATACCGCGTACGATCTGGTAAAAAAAGCGGCCTGTTTTTCCAAAATGCCGCACCAGCTCATCCTCTGTAAGTTTTTTAAGATCCGCTCCGGTAAACAGCTGCATACGCTGCATCTTGGCAGCGGTCACCCTGCCTACGCCAAAAAATTTCTCTACCGGAAGATTGTTGATGAAGGTCTCTACTTTCGATGGGCCGATGAAGGTAATCCCGTCGGGTTTGTTAATGTCCGAAGCTATTTTGGCCACGAATTTGTTCACCGACACGCCCGCGGATGCTGTAAGGTGGAGCTCGTCCCGGATCGCCGCCTTGATCCGCCCTGCAATGTCCATCGCAGAGCCGATCTGTTGCTTATCGACAGTCACGTCCAAGAATGCTTCATCCAGCGAAAGGGGCTCAATAATGTCTGTATAGCGCCTGAAAATGTCCCGGATCTGGGACGAAACTGTTTTATAAACATCAAACCGGGGGCGCACAAAAATGAGCTGCGGACATAGCTGGATTGCCTTGGCCGAAGACATGGCCGACTTCACACCGTACTTTCTTGCCTCGTAGCTTGCCGTCGCTACCACGCCACGGCCGGTAGGAGAGCCGCCTACCGCAATGGGTTTGCCGCGGTACTGAGGAAAGTCCCGCTGCTCCACCGACGCGTAGAATGCGTCCATATCAATATGGATGATCTTGCGTAAGGGATTTCCGGAGTTGGTTGTGGCGGCGGGCTCCATGCAGCGTTCGTTTTATTAAAAACAAATTAAATAAAGAACTGTCGCATCATGCGGCATCAAATTTTCGTAGTAATAATTAATTATTCGCTCAGCCGGATCATCATGGGCATGGGCGGCACCCTGATTTATTATACCAGTCCAATGCAACAAATTATACGTTTTTATAAAACAATTACCTGCTTTATCACATTTCTTGTACTGTTTAGTGCTGCAAGCCAGGCGCAGGACCGGTGTGGTACGATGGAGCTCCTCAATACGCGATTTTTAAAGCAACCTGGTCTTAAACTGATGTTCGATCAGCGCGAAAGCCAGCTTAAAGAGCTCATCAGGCTGCGCATTGCTCAGGGTAAAAACTTTAAAACAAACGCAGACATTACCATACCCGTGGTTTTCCACGTCGTAATGAACAGGCAATCGTTCGTCACCGACGCGCAAATCCAGGCGCAGCTCGACACGATCAACAAGGATTATGCCGGACTGAATGCAGGTGCAGCAAGGATACCTTCGTATTTCAGGGCACTGTTCGGTCAGTCCCGCATTCGTTTTTGTCTTGCCCAGCGTACACCTGCTGATCAGCCCGCTACCGGCATTGTGCGCTATACCACCACCCGCAATACTTTTGATTATACTACCAACCTCGTCAAGCATGCCGAAACCGGCGGGGCAGATGCCTGGGATCCGGATCAATACCTCAACATCTGGATCTGCGACCTGGCGTCGAGCACATTGGGCTATGCAACTTTTCCTGATGACGGGGTGCCCGCTGAGCAGGGTGTGGTGATCGACTATGCTTCGCTGCCGGAAGGTGCAGCGGCAAGCTACAACCAGGGCAAAACGCTGACGCATGAGCTGGGTCACTATTTCAACCTGTACCACATCTGGGGAGACGATAACGGGTCCTGCTCGGGTACCGATCAGGTAGACGATACGCCAAACCAGGCAAACAGTTCGTCAGCCTGCCGGACCGGCGTGGTCACTGACAACTGCACGCCAACCTCACCGGGGATCATGTACCAGAATTTCATGGATTACACGCCCGATAACTGTCTGCTCATGTTTACCGTGCAGCAGGTACTCCGCATGGAAAGTGCATTTTCGCAGTACCGGTCGTCGCTGGGGCAGAGTGACCGCTGTACCCCCATCAACCTCAAATCAAAAGATGCATCCATCAGGAGTATCACCCAGCCTGACCAGCGCCTTTGCGAACCTGCCTTCACGCCGCGCATCACGCTTGTGAACCGCGGCTCAGAGACGCTCTCGTCGGTGCAGGTTCATGCAGTGATTGATGATGGGACGGTTTACAACTACAACTGGACCGGCTCCCTTGCCACTTATGCAGAGGCAACTTTGTCACTGTCCGAACTGTCCGTCGGTGAGGGCATCCACGTGCTGAGCGTTTACACCAGCAATCCAAACGGGGCAGCGGATGAGGATCCGACCAATGATGCTGAAAGTTTGTCTTTCCTGTATTACGAACCGTTTCAGCCACCCGTGACGGAAAGCTTCGAAAGCCTTTTTATGCCGAAGGGTTGGGACATTGTCAATGAAGACGGCGGATCGACCTGGGAGAAAACGGCCGCAGCAGCCAGGACGGGCAGCTCATCGGTAAGAATCTCGAATTTTAATAATGACACGGTTGGAGCACGCGATTACCTTCGCACGCCTACGGTCAACATTGCAGGCACTGACTCCGCATTCGTGTCTTTTCAGGTGGCAGCAGCTACTTATACCAATCCGTCAGCCCAGGGGAATGTCTGGGATACATTGTCTGTCCTGATCAGTACAGACTGCGGGCAGACCTACACGACTTTGTACAAAAAATGGGGCTCGGAGCTCGTGACCCGGAACGCGGCCACACGAACTGCATTTACGCCGGCCGCAAGTGAATGGAGGCAGGAGCGGATTAATATAAGTGAGTACATCGGCCAGGGCGAAGTGCTGATCGCGTTTTTGAACACCAATGGAAACGAGAATGACGTATACCTTGACGATATCAACATCCGCACAGTTACGGTCAACCCGAATTTGAAAGAAGCCGGCTTTCTGGTGACGCCAAACCCGACGGGCGGGCTGGTTTCGGTGCAGTTTTATCCGCATCCGGCTAACCTGAAAGCGGTGTCGGTGTACAATTCGGCAGGGAAGAAAGTGGCCGGAAAGTTAGTTGAGGGAGAGGTCGGGACCAATATTTACAATTTCAACCTCACGCCATTTGCAGCCGGCCTGTACATTATTCAGGCTGAATTTACAGACCGGGTGCTGACTAAAAAGATCGTGAAATATTAATCCGATATAACCATTGTGGTCGTCAGAGATCAAAGGATCCTTTTGACGACCACTTTGCTGTTGGTTTGCGCGACGGCGAAGTCTTTCGGATTTTCGTTTTCGGGAGAAATAAATATCTGCTTGCGTTTCTTACCGTCGGTAGTCACCCAGTTGGCCGAGTAGATGCCCGGAAGGGTCCCGGAATAAATCGGGTGGCCGTCAGAAGCCATAAAAACCTCCTCTTGCTCGAAGGCTTGTTCGAGATCACTTCCTTCAATTACATCGCAGATGATTTTCAGCCGGCCATATTGATCGTCTATCAGTCCCCTGATCCTGGCTTTTCCGTAAAACGGCTCTTCTTCAAAGTCCCACCGGACGTAGTAGTCAATAATATTTCCAATCTGTGAGTCCACATAGTCGACGGTAAGCAATTGTTCCTGGCTCATTGCGTGTAAGTTTTATAGTTATTTCCAACAGTCGGGGCTGCCTTGTAACTGCATAGGGGTATTTGACAAATGTAATGGTAACCTTGTTTTTTCCAAAAACGGCTATTGTGTTTCACCCTATTTAGCAAAATAACAAATTACATTCCCCCGCATTCCTCTCTTACAGCCACGAGCGTGCCACACATATAGGTGTGAGGGTTAGCTCCTCAAAATGTCCTGCCAATCCCTGCAAAAAGGTATTCCAGCCCGCCGAGGGAGGTCGGTATGATTTTTTTCCCCGCTGCATTATTCAAACAAACAGGACATCTTCCTGCTCACCAAGCCAACAAAACTATGCTGAAAGCTCAACGATCAGACGAGCCCGGCCCCATCCGGTCCCGGCTCGTTCTTCTGAGGGGTATTTTTATGCTGCTGCTTTTTACTTTTACCAACAACATCAACCTCCAAGCCCAGCAAAATGCCCCGGACAGCACACGAACAAAGGAAGCATCGCCACCCGGCGGGACCACCAGGCAGGACACCACTCGTAAATCGACCCCTGCCGACACCAGCCGCCCCGCACCAGCCCGCTCATCCCAGGCATTTGACCCGCTCGTCAAGCCTGCGCAGGCCGACACTACTTCCCGCCCGGCGCTGACAGACTCCACGTCACAATCCAGGCCCGACTCATCCTCCCAGGTTCCTTCCCGCAATCCCACACCGCAACCATCTGCTGCGGGTACTCCGAACCAGCCGCAGCCCGGTACAGCCACACTTTCCCCTGATTCAGCAGCAAGCCAAGTTGGCGGTAAGCAGATCAAAGGGAAAGTAACAGACGAAAAAGGCGGGGCTATGCCCGGCGTGAGTGTACTGGTAAAAGGTACCCAAACACAGGCGATCACGGAACCGGACGGCACCTTTACATTGAAAGTACCGGAACAGGGTGCAACGCTGGTGATCAGTTCAATGGGTTTTACTACCCGGGAAATGCCGGTACAGGGGCAAACCGCTTTCAACATACAGCTTGTGCCGTCGGCCAGGTCGCTGGACGAGGTAGTGGTAGTAGGCTATGGCGCCCAGAGCAAGCGCGACCTCGCCAGTGCAACATCCAGGGTGTCTTCAACGGAGTATAAGTCTGCTGTCATCAACACGGTGGATCAGGCGTTGCAGGGCCGTACCACGGGTGTGCAGATCGTGGAAACCTCCGGGGAGCCAGGAGCAGCTTCGGTAGTGCGGATCAGGGGAAATAACTCGCTGAGCGGAAACAATGAGCCGCTGTATGTGATCGATGGTTTTCCAATGCCGCCCTACCGCGAGGCCGGCGCCAACTTTACGGGTGCGTATAGCCAGAACGGGCTGTATGGGATCAATCCCAACGACATTGAAAGCATGGAGATCCTGAAAGATGCTTCCGCTACTGCCATCTATGGGTCGCGCGGTGCCAATGGCGTGGTGCTCATCACCACGAAGTCGGGTAAGCGGGGCGAGGGCAGGGTAGAGCTGGTCAATAAAACATCCTTCGGGGCGGTGTCCAACCCGATCAGAATGATGAATTCGCGTCAGTATGCGGAGATCATCAATGAGAGTTATGCGATGACCGACCGCACACCGCCTTTTGCTAACCTCGACAGTGCTATGACCAATACCGACTGGGTTGCCGCTGTGACGCAGCCAAGTTTCCGCCAGGATGTGACGCTGAGCCTGTCGGGCGGGGCCGAAAAGTCTTCGTATTATATCTCCGGCAACTATCTTCAGGAAAAAGGCACGATCATCAACTCCAATAACAACCGGGGAAGCCTGCGGGTGAACCTGAACAGTGCACTCAACAACTGGTACAGCGTTAAAGGCCAGCTTGCATTTACCCGCCAGAAAACCAACCGGGCTGTAACAGCTTCCCGCGCGTGGCCGAGTGCGGGTGGTCTGATGGACGGTTTGCGGGCTGCGCCTACACTCGGCATCGACTATCTTGGAAACAACAGTCTGGGTATCCCGAACTACCAGGGGTATTATTTTTCAAATCCCTATAATGAGCTCATGGCGAAGACGGACGTGACGCAAAGCGACTATTCCATTCTGAACTTTGAAAACTATTTCAAGCTCGCCGACGGGTTGCAGCTGGTCGTAAGCCTGGGAGGTAACCAGAACCTCACCCGCCGGAAAGTGTTTCTGCCACCCTCCACTGCAGAGGGAAACCCGGTTAAAGGAAGGGGCAGCAACAACACATCCAATACATACAGCTACAACGTCAATGCTTATTTTCAGTATGAAAAAACATTGAACACAAACCACTACCTGAACACAACCCTGGGGGTGGAGTACAATGACCAGGTCACGGAGTTTGTCAATACGGTGTACTCAGGCTTTGAAGTTCCTTTTTTCGGGGTGGATAATATCGGTGCTGCTCAGTCGCAATCAATCGGTTCGTTCAAGGAAAAACGCATTTTGCAATCTGCTTTTATCCGTGCCAATTACTCTTTCAAAGGCAAATATGTACTCAACTCATCTTTGCGGGTGGACGGGGCTTCACCTTTTGCCGAAAACCGCAAGTACGGCTGGTTCCCGTCGGTAGCACTGGCCTGGAACCTCGACCAGGAGGAATTCATGAAGAATGTCCGGTTTGTATCGAACACCAAGTTGCGGGTTTCATATGGAGAAACCGGAAGCCAGGCGATCGGACCTTACTCCTCGCTTTCACAATTTGCGAGCAGCTTTTACGAAATGGGGCCCGGCGGTGCAGGTGCGGTAATCAACACCGGTATTTTTCCAAATACCCTTTCGAATCCTAACCTGTCCTGGGAGCGTACGCGGCAGTTTAATGCAGGTGCAGATTTCAATACCGCAAACGACCGTCTTGTACTCAGCTTTGACTACTATAACAAAACAACCCAGGACCTGCTTCAGCCGCGGCGCGTACCCACACAGTCGGGGGTTTCCACCATTATCGACAATTACGGGACCATGCGAAACCAGGGTGTTGAGCTGAGCATCACGGGCAACATCATTAAAAAACAGAACATTACGCTGTCGAGCCGGCTGAATATTTCCAGGAACCTGAATACGCTGGTAAACCTGGGCGAGCGGACGCAGCCGGATTATGTCAGCATCAATGGAAACCTGCTCGGCGGTGTGTCCGGGATTCTTACACCAGGTGAGGAAGTCGGCCGTTTTTTCGGGTACCGCGTCCAGGGCTTGACTCAGCCGACCGATTTTGATCAGGACGGCAATCCTACCTTCGCAACTTTTGAGGGACCGCGTCCGCCAGGCTCCAAGGGTACGCCCATTTACGGATCGTGGATTTATGCAGATACCAACGCCGATGGCATCATCACGGCCGCCGACCGGGTGGTACTCGGCAAGTCTAACCCTGATTTTACATTCGGGTGGAGCAATGACCTGACCTGGCGGAACCTGTCTGTGAATGCATTATTTACAGGTTCGGTGGGTAATGATGTGCTGAACCTTACCAATTTTTACATCAACAATGGAGTCGTGGATTATGGGGGCGTAGGCTTCAACCAGTCTGAGGAGTGGTACCAGAAACGTTATACCGAATCCAATCCGCATAATGATCCCAAGTTTCCCGGCATCCAGCGCGGTATCGCTTCCGGTGACATCAACTCCACGATGGTGGAGGACGGTAGTTTTGTCCGGCTAAAAATGCTGAGCATTGCCTATACGTTCCCGAAGCTGGGCCCGGTACAGCATCCGCGGCTTTTCGTTACGGCTACCAACTTGTGGACTTTGACCCACTACACCGGCTTTGATCCCGAGGTAAGCTCTTACGCACAGTCACTCTTGCAGCAGGGCATCGACTATGGTGCGTACCCGTCGCAGCGGTCGTACACCATCGGGTTTTCGTGTAATTTTTAATTCAACAACCATGAAAATAAAAAACTATATCGCACTCGCTTCCATTACGGCTGTGTTGTCCGGCATGTGGGGATGCAAGAATAACCTCGAAGAATCGCCCTATTCGTCACTGAGCAAAGAGGTGGCATTCAGAGATGAGGAAAGTCTCAATCAGGCGACTATCGGTGTGTACCAGGCCTGGACGGCTGCGGACTTCGGTGATATCTCGAACCGTTTTATCCTGTCGGAGTCCGGGCACCGGTATGCTACTGCGGGAATTCTCGGGGCGGGATCGGATCCTTATTACAGCTTCGGGCACGTGGCTACCTCGCCTGCATTTGAGTCTGTGTGGGCGCGCTTTTACCGTATTATACTCCGTGCCAACACGGTGATTGACAATGCAGAACGGGCAGTGCCGGGGGAGGAGGAAGAAGCTACTCCCTACATTGCCGAAGCCAGATTTTTGCGGGCCTATGCATATTTTAACCTCGTGCGCCTCTTTGGCGGTGTGCCGCTCATTCTTAGGGAAGTAGGGTCTCTCGCGGATGATGACCTCATCTTTGCGCCGCGGGCGTCTGTGGAGGAGGTGTATGCGGCCATTGTGGACGACCTCACGTTTGCAGAAGCTAACCTGCCCGACTCCCGAGGCGGGGCAGAGCTGGGCCGCGCATCCGCAGGCTCAGCGAAGGCAGTACTGGGTAAAGTGTACCTTACCATGGCCGGCAAGCCCCTGAGCAGCACTGAAAATTACCAGAAAGCAGCCGGTAAGCTGAGTGAGCTTGTAGGTGCGGTGAACGAAGAAAAGTATGATATGGAACTCCTGCCGGATTTCGAGGAGGTATTTGCACTGACAAATGAGCGCAACCGGGAAATCGTACTTTCGTTCGGGTATTTTATTAATTCTGCCAATCCCAATGGAAACATCCTGCCATTCAACCTCTTTCCTTCCGGGCTGGTTAATGGGGACGAGCAAACCAACTACGGACTGACTTACGACTTTTACAAGCTCTTTGACAGTACTGATACCCGCCGGGATTTTACAATGGTACCCAGGTACATTTTCCAGGGCTCGGCCCGAGCGGGTGCCGAGCCGGGCGACAGCATTGTGTATGATCCAAAAGTTGGCAATTACATCATCCGGCGTACCGGAGCCTCCCTGGCACATGACGATTTCAGGTACGGGATCGCATATGGAAAGCTGGCCAGGGTACCCCGGCCGGCGGGAGCTGCGATCCAGGGATATAGTGCTGACCTGATTGAAATGCGCTTTTCGGATGTGCTGCTCTGCCTGGCCGAAGCATTGAACGAAACCGGCAAATCCAACGAAGCCTTGCCCTTGCTCAACCGCGTAAGAGCGCGGGCGAAAGCGATGCCCGTCAAGGCTGGTACGACAGCTCAGCTGCGTGCTGCCATCCGCAGGGAGCGCCGCCTGGAACTGACAGGGGAGTTCAACACGGTTTTCGATATCCGGCGGTGGGGGACTTTGCAGGAGGAAATTAGTGCCATGACGCAGGAGCAGATTGTAGATAACGTCCTGATTCCCTATTCACCTCGCCTCGAACTTTACCCCATACCGCAATCGCAGATAGACGCAAACCCGAACCTTCGCCAGAACGAAAACTGGTAGTACATACGGGGATTGTGCCAGGCTTTCCGGGATTTTAGGTCCGGAAAGCCTATTTTTATGTATTAAATAGGTTTTTATGTTTTTGGTAAAATATGGCAGACTGATTTCAATGCTTCTGCTGGCATGTACGGCTGGCTGCCACCGGCCACTTACAGTTTCAAAAAATGACTACATCCAGTACAGCATTGATCAGCAGCTTCCGCAGGACTCGGCCATTGTCAGGTACTACCTGCCATATAAGGAAAAGTTGCAGCAGGAAATGAACCGGGTGATCGGGCAGACCGAGCAGGAGCTGACCAAACCCGCTGATCCTGAGACTTTGATGGGTAACTTTTTTGCGGACGCCCTGCTGACCGAAGGCTTGAAGCGGGATACTTCCATACAGTTTGCATTTGCCAACCGCGGAGGGCTGCGGATTACATTCCCGAAAGGTGACATCACGGTTTCCCATGTATTTGGTTTGATGCCTTTTGAAAATCAGATGGTTGTATTGAAACTTCGTGGGTCTGACGTGTGGAAGCTCGCAAGTTTTATTGCGGCCCATGATGGCGAGCCGGTCTCGGGTTTGAGAATGAAAATCAGGAACAAACTGCCTGACGAAGTCACCATTGCAGGGATGCCACTGGACACAGCCCGCACGTACCAGATGCTCACGTACGATTACCTGGCGGATGGTGGAGGTGATCTCGACTTTCTCCGGTTTGCATTGGAGCGGCGCGACCTGAACCAGAAAGTACGGGAGGCCTTACTTGAAAATATTTCCGACATGACCCGCAGCGGGCAGAAAATAAATGTGAAACTCGATGGAAGAATTGTTGTCGAAAATTGACCGCCGGAAGTTTATCAAAACCAGCTCTGCGGCTGCTGCATTGTGGTCGCTCGGAGAGGTGCCGGCGCTTGCAAAAAGTCCGGTGGTGCAGCTTACGATACTGCATACCAATGATGTTCACAGCCGCATCGAACCTTTTCCGATGGATGGGTCGCGGAACCAGGGCATGGGCGGAACTGCCCGGCGCGCCGCGCTGATTGAGAAAATAAGACGGGAGCAGGACAATGTGCTGCTGCTGGATGCGGGTGATATCTTTCAGGGAACAGCCTACTTCAACCTGTATGGAGGCGAGCTGGAAATGAAGATCATGAGCAGCATGGGCTATGATGCCGGCACAATGGGAAACCACGATTTTGACAATGGGATTGCTGGATTTGTCAAGCAGCTTCCGCATGCAAACTTCCCGTTTCTTGTCAGCAACTACGATTTCAGCAATACCGAATTGAAAGGTCGGACGCAGGACTATAAAGTGTTCAGGAAGCAGGGATTGCGCATCGGCGTGTTTGGGCTGGGTATCCAGCTTGAAGGGTTGGTAAACCGGAAAAACTATGGCGATACCATTTACCTGGATCCGATCCGGAAAGCCAATGAGGTTGCCGCTTTCCTGAAAAATGAAGCCCATTGCGACCTGATCATCTGCCTGTCACATCTTGGGTACAAGTACAAGGAAAACAAGGTCTCGGATCAGGTACTCGCCGCAAGTACGCGCCACATCGACCTGATCATCGGCGGGCATACGCATACTTTCATGAAAGCCCCGGAACAAATTGCAAATCTCGACGGAAAGCCTGCCACAATCAACCAGGTAGGTTTTGCGGGCATCAACCTGGGTCGGCTGGACTATTTTTTTGATAAAAAGTCGGGTAAAAAAGAGCTGGTGTCCAGTGTTTACGCGGTGCATGAAACAGGGCTGGTGTAGCTCCTATTCCAGATGCAGGAATTGCTGGCGGATCTTTTCCTCTTCCAGGTCCAGCTGCGACAAATGCTGTCTGATCACTTCTTCTTCGTAGGTTTCTTTTTTGTTGAACTGTTTCAGTAAACTCCGTTTGTGTTCGAGGATTTCGCGGGTAACCAGCTGATACTGCGCTACATGCTCGGAGGTGTTGTAGGTTAGGTCGCTCTCCCGCACATGGTTCAGAAAGCCGATATCGTTTTCAATTTTTTGTTTCAAACTTTGTACAAGATCATTCTCACCGGCTTCTTTTTCAAACCTTGAATTGATCAGGTTCAGGGATTCCTGGGCCAGCTTCCTGCGGATGTTGACGGCCTGCTCCTGCGAGGTCAGCGAATAATCCATTTCACCCACATCCAGCCATTTTACCAGATAAGGAAGTGTAAGCCCCTGGAAAACCAGCGTGACCAGAATTACTACAAACGTGATGAAAATGATCAGGTTGCGCTGCGGGAATGGCTGACCAGTGTTCAGAAGGAACGGAATGGACAAGGCCGATGCCAGCGAAACCACACCGCGCATCCCGGTCCAGCCAAACATCAGCGGCGCCCGCCATCCCGGCCGGTCATCCGCCGTCCGGATAAATCTGCTGATAAAAACTGTGAAAAGCGCAGTACCCTGGGTACAGGCAAGACGGGTCAGAATAATCACACCCGAGATAATGAGTCCGTACCGGATGGCATCGTACAACGAAGTATCGCCCAGCTGCTGCACGATCACGGGCAGTTCGAGTCCGATCAGCATGAATACAATTCCATTCAGCACGAACCCGATGGTTGACCAGACATTAATGCCCTGGATCCGACTCAGGTGACTCAGGATATTGTGGCTGTGGTGCGAGAGGAAGAGGCCGCCCGTAACCACCGCAATGACGCCTGAAAATTGGAAATGTTCCGCCGCAATATACATGGCATAAGGCGCGACGAAGGTCAGGATGGTATCGATGGGAGGCGTCGTAGGCAGCCAGCGGTGGATGGCATAAAATATCAGCGCGACGGCAAGACCAATGACCACGCCCATCCCGATGACCAGAAAAAAGCTCACAACAGCCTGTGAAAGCACAAAGCTCCCGGAAACCACCGCCGTCGTAGCAAACCGGAACACAATTAAGCTGGACGCATCATTGAGCAGACTTTCACCTTCCACAATCGTAATCAGGCGCTTGGTAACCTTAATGTCTTTGAGAATGGAAGTGGCAGCTACTGCGTCAGGAGGCGAGATAATGCCCCCGAGAAGAAAGCCCAGCGCCAGCGTAAAACCCGGGATGAGCGACTGCGAAACATAGGCGATCACACCTGCGGTAAGAATAACAATCAGAAAGGCAAATGACGCAATCACCCGCCTCCATTTATAGAAATCCTTCCAGGAAGTCTGCCAGGCGGCCTCAAACAGCAGCGGCGGCAGGAAGATCAGGAAAATGAGCTCGGGATCAATCGAGACTTCCGGCAGGCCCGGTACGAAGCCTAAGGCCAGCCCGCCGAGCACCAGCACGATGGGGTAGGAGATGCGTACCCGCTGTGCCAGCATCACCAGAAAAAGAACCACAACAATCAATGAAAGGTAAAGGACAATGCTGTCGTGCATAGGAGTGAGGGCCGCAGCCTATTTGATATACAATTTAATTCCGTGGGATGATTTGAGAACTATTTGCGGGTGCATGCCCGCCGGCTTACCAGTTTCTCTTACAAAGTCAAACCGCTTGACCAGCGCGGCCAGGAGAAGCTGCATTTCCATCATTGCAAATTGCTGACCGATGCAAATACGCGGCCCCAGCCCGAAGGGCAGGTACTGGTATTTGGAGCGGCCTTTCACCGCTTCGGGTTCAAAGTTGGCGGGATCAAAACGGGTAGGATCTTTCCACAATCCAGGATTGCGGTGTAACTCGAAGATCGACATAAAAACGGATGTTCCCGGCGCAATTGCAAACCCACCAATTTCGTCGCTTCCTATCGACTCGCGCGTCATGGTCCACGCAGGCGGGTACAGCCTCAGGCCTTCTTCCACCACCTGGCGGGTGTAGGGCATTTGCATGAGTTGTGTAAAACCGGGAACACGGTCGAAAAGAGCAGCTTCGCGGCGGATTTCCGCTACAATATCGGGCTGCGCAGCCAGCTCGTACAGCAGCCAGCTCAGGCCCGTAGCCGAGGTTTCATGGCCGGCTGCAAACATCGTGATCGCCTCATCACGGATCTGCTGATCGTCCATTTGTTCGCCCGTATCCTCATCCCGGCTGTCGAGCAAAAGTTGCAGCAGGTCGTTGGGCTGTTCGCCGGACACCCGCCGCTGCTGAATGAAGTTGAATACGAGCGTGTTGAAGTAAGCCACGTCTGCCTTAAAGTGCCGGTCCTCTCCATTCACCGCCATGAGGGGAATGCGGTACGGCCTGCGCACGCGCGTCACCAGGTACTTTTGAGTACGTGTCACCTGCCTGTAAATCTGCGCTTTATCTTCGGTAGTCATGTTGCCGAAGAGCGTTTTCAATGCAATGTCGGAGGTGACGGCCATCATTCTGGCATCCATGTCGATGGCCGGACCGCCCCTGTGCTGTTCCATTTCATCGAGGAAACGGTCTGCAATTTCGCCCATCATCACAAACAGGTCCTGTAACCGCTCGCGGTGAAATGCGGGCTGCACAAGCCTGCGCTGCCGGAGCCAGAAATCTCCGTCGCTGGTGACCAGTCCGTTGCCGAGTACAGGACGCAGCATTTTGGATGAACTGCCTTTCTTATAGTTGCGGTGGTTCTGCTGCAGAATATGCCTGAAAAAAGCAGGATCACGCGTGATGACGAATTCTCTGAAAAGTCTGAGCCGGTAAGTATCACCACAGGCATCGAAGCCCTCTTTCAGAAATCTGAGCGGATCACCGGCAAACCGGAAAGGGGCCAGCAAGCTGACAGGACCAATATGGTGTTCGGGGATCGTTCGCATATGTACTACATGGTTTTCCTTTGGTTAAATATAGTGACCGTTTAATCATCCCAAGCACATATCTCAGCACAGGTTTGCAAAATTGGCGGTGTCCTGCTAAAAATCTGTCCGCTATGAAAATACATTACAAAGTACCGCTCCTCAGCATTGCAGTAGTCCTGAGCTGCTGCATTCTCTTCTTTTTTGCACAAAAAACGTCCTCAAAGAGGGTTTCTGGCCACAAAGCACGGGTTTCCGCCGCGCCTGACCTGCCTGTGTCTTCCTCTGCCATGTCAGGCATCCGCCAGAGCCTGGCCGGACGTGAGTACAATATTACTTACGACAGCACGCGTCAGACGCTACAAAGTCCCAATCGCAAGCAAAACCTGCGGGCAAGCTACAAGCCGGGCATGCTTTCCCTTGCACCCAGGATCACAAAAAAAGACAGTCACTTTGTGCTGAACTTACGCCTGGACGGTATCTATGCAGGTAGTGTAAAGGCTTACAGGGTTGATACAGCTGCCCGCATTGAGCAAGCCGAAAACGAGCTCAGGATCCATCACAAGGGATTCACAGAGGAATATATCAACAACGAGGCGGGTATTCGCCAGAACTTTATCATTCACGAAAAGAGATCAGAGGCAGCCCTGCTAAAAGTGAAACTGAACGTTGAGGGTGCCAGGCCCGTAAGTGCCGGTATTAATGCAGTTGGCTTTGTGCAGGCTGGTCATGAAGAGGCCAGGCTCACCTACAACGATTTCAAATGCTGGGATGACGAGGGGCAGCCACTGGATGGATCGGTTACCATCCAAGGCAACGATATTGTGCTTGCTGTAAATGTTAAAGATGCCGTGTATCCCATTACCATCGATCCGATCATTGCCAATGGTACTCCGGCCAATGCCAATACGGTACTGAGAAGCAACCAGCAGGGTGCCAATGCGTATGCCGTGGCAAGTGCCGGCGATGTGAATGGCGATGGGTACAGCGACGTGCTGGTGGGCGCGCCATTTTACGACAAGGGCGAGAATGATGAAGGAGCCGTGTTCGTGTTTCAAGGTAGTGCCGCCGGGCTCAACGCCAATGCCGTGCTGCTGCTGGAAGGCAACCAGGTAAATGCACAGTTTGGCACCAGCGTCTCTACTGCGGGTGATGTAAATGCGGATGGTTACAGTGATGTACTGGTAGGTGCACCGTTGTATGACAAGGGTCAAACTGATGAAGGCGCAGCATTTCTGTACTTCGGCTCTGCCGGGGGGATTAAGCTGGCGGGGGCAGTTACTTTCGAGGCCAACCAGGCTTCAGCTTACTTCGGCCAGAGTGTTGCCACGATCGGTGATGCCAATGCGGATGGTTTCAGCGACATCATTGTCGGTGCGCAGCTGTATGATAATGGTCAGACCAACGAAGGTGCAGCATTCATCTACAAGGGGAGTGCAGGGGCGATCAGCGCAGTAGCAGCAACCGTCCTGGAAAGCAACCAGGCGAATGCAAGCTTCGGGTACTCGGTAGCCGGTGCCGGGGACATCAATGGGGACGGCTTTGGTGATGTGGTTGTAGGATCCATGCTGTATGACAATGGCCAGGACAACGAGGGGGCGGCATTTGTGTTTCATAGCTCGGCGGCAGGAGTGAACCCGGTTGCAGCGATCAGGCTGGAAGGCAATCAGGTGGCAGCCATTTTCGGGTGGTCGGTCAGTACAGCCGGTGATGTCAATGGAGATGGTTTCAGCGATATCATTGTGGGTGCTTACTCCTACGACAAGGGGGAGACCAACGAAGGGGCGGCCTTCATCTACCATGGTTCGGCAGCGGGCATCAGTGCCAATGCTGCCACTACCCTGGAAAGCAACCAGGCCGAAGCAGTGCTCGGGATTGCCGTCGCCTGTGCCGGTGATGTGAATGGGGACGGGTACAGTGACGTAATCGTGGGAGCGAAGTATTATGACAAGGGGCAGGCCAATGAAGGTGCTGCTTTTGTATACCACGGTTCAGCGGCAGGTATTTACGCCAACGCGGTTGCTACCCTGGAAAGCAACCAGGCCAATGCATGGCTGGGAACGTCAGTCGCCAGTGCCGGGGATGTCAACGGAGATGGATACAGCGACGTGATCGCCGGCGCACCCACGTTTGACAAGGTGCAGTACGATGAGGGAGGGGCGTTTGTGTTTCATGGGAGTGCTTATAGTGTGGATCTGGTGACATCGACGATTTTTTTAGGCGGCCAAAATGGTGCTCAGTTTGGCTGGTCAGTTGCGTCCGCAGGTGACGTCAATGGAGATGGATTTGGAGATATTATCATTGGCGCGAATGAATATGATAATGGCCAGGCAGATGAGGGTGCTGCCTTCATTTACTATGGATCGAAAGCAGGTCTGGACATGGCAAGCCCTACAATCTTGGAAATAAACAAGCCGCTTTCAGCTTTTGGAAGTTCGGTTGCCAGTGCAGGCGATGTGAATGGAGACGGATATGGGGATGTGATTGTCGGCGCATATCTGTACGATAATGCAAAGGAAAATGCAGGAGCCATATTTGTGTTTCATGGATCGAAGAATGGAATAAATCAGACTATACAATTCAAGGCAGAAGGTGCGCAGGAGGACGCAAATATGGGCAAAAGTGTCTCATCAGCAGGAGACGTTAACGGAGATGGATTCGATGACATTATTGTCGGTGCGCCGGGATATGATTTAGAGGCGCCATTAATGGATGAAGGAGTTGCATTTATCTTTAACGGTTCCCCTGCAGGAATAACTCAGAATACTAGAATTTTACCCGGTGACACGCGCGGAATCTATTTTGGATCTTCGGTGGCAACCGTGGGAGATTGTAATAGCGATGGCTATTCGGATGTGATTGTTGGTAGTCCCTTATTTGGTCAGGATGAGAATTATGAGGGGGCTGTGTTTGTTTACTATGGATCACCAACAGGAACAAATGTCTTGCCTGGGCAGACGTTGGAAAGCGGTCAGGATGGTGCGCGATTGGGAGGGTCTGTTGCAGCGGCTGGCGACATCAATGGAGATGGCTTGCCTGATTTTGTTGCCGGGGCGGATAGGTATACCAATGGAGAATATCAGGAAGGAGCTTGCTTTGTGTATTATGCCGGACCAAATGGATTTTTTACATGTCCCGAAATTTTGGAACGGAATTTCATGGGCGCACTTTTGGGCAGCGCAGTCCATGGTGCGGGCGATTTAAATGGGGATGGATACAGTGACGTTATCATTGGCGCTTTGGGCTACACCAATGGTCAGTTCAATGAAGGAAGTTTCTATGTTTACCTTGGCTCTTCGAGCGGAATTGCAAACGGATTTGTAATGAGTGCTGAAAGCAATCAAGAGGGCGCATTTCTCGGACATTCCGTCGCATCGGGAGGCGACGTTAACGGCGACGGTTTTAGTGATATTTTGATCAGTGCGCATCAATTTGATCAAACTAAATACAACGAAGGGATAGTGTACGTCGCCTACGGCAACACCGGAGTATGCCTCCGCAACAACCTTCGCATTTACAACTCCGACCTGATTTCACCCATCGCGCAATCACAATTTGCCAAGAACGACTTTGGGGCGGGGTTATATTCGAAATCATTTTTGGGGAGAGGCAAGGGAAAGCTGGTTTGGGAAACCAGGCCAAAAGGACAGCCATTTTCCAAAGTGGCAGGTGGTACGATCACCACCAGCACCCAGTTTACCGGCATGCAGAACATCTATGCAAGCCTGGGCTCAACAGGTACTGAGCTGAAAAGCCTGATCACAAAGCAGGGTGTAGGTACAAAGGTGAGAACACGTGTGAAGTTTGATCCAGTGCTTGCTATGACGGGTCAGGTATATGGACCATGGCGGTATACTCAATCCAACCTGTCCGGTGCCAGCAATGCACCAGCACGTCAGGCGCAGGTAGCTATGACGACGGCCGGTAATCTGGAAGAAGCGTTTGCCGAAATTAGCATTTACCCCAATCCCGTTACAGACTGGCTGCATATCCAGACAAGTGAAACATATGAGATAGCATCGGTTGAAATCAGGAATGTAGCAGGAGCATCGATCTACAAATCAGTAAATGCAAGCCAGGCGATTGATGCGCGAGAATTTGCGCCCGGAACTTACATTATCATAATGGGTGATCAGCAGGGACGCCGCACAAGCAGGAAGTTTGTAGTAAGCAGATAAGTGTTATAGAAGTAGTCAGGAAAGCCGCGGAGCATTTTGCACCCGCGGCTTTTTCATTAAAAAAAGATGACTAAAAAATCATTATTGCTTGTTGGCGAATGATCTCAGCATCCAGGTATTTTTTTCCTTGAACTGCATGAAACGGTTTACCATATCATTGGTACCATCATCGCCAGCTGCCGAAGAGGCTTCCAGCAACTCGCGTTCAAGGCTGATCAGCTGCGCCATGTCGCCCAGTATTGCATCCACCATTTCAAGGTCGGGCATACCGATGGTATTTACCTCCTGAATCTCAGACTCGCTGATATAATCGGCAAAGCGGCTGTGCGGCGGCTTGCCCAGGGTCAGTACACGCTCGGCAATTTCATCAATGGTCAACTGAGCATTGGTATAAAGCTCTTCGAATTTGACATGCAGCGTAAAGAAGTTTTGTCCCTTGATATTCCAGTGGCAGCCACGCAGCTTTTGGTAGTGAATATGATAGTTTGCCAGGTAGTCGTTTAAAAGATCCACAACGGGCTTGACTTCCTGCTCGCTCAGGCTGATTGCTTCGGCTTTCATAGTTTTTATTGCGTTTATTTTCGGGAAATATAAACATCAAAACCATACCAAATTCATCAATAAGGCGCTAAACAATAAAATTGGCGGGTTTTGGTTTATAGCATACGGAAACAGGCACGATCCTTGATCTGCTATCCGGAACATGCCGGAGCATCCGGTTCACCATTCTTTTAATTTTATGAATAACCTCAAATCAAAACTCGCCGCGTTCTTCACACTATTCGTACTGGCTACAAGCGTTCAGGCGCAATCCAAAGAGGAGGATCGGATTAAGGCTTCCGTTTCAGTACTCAACGATTTCGGACAAATGCAGGAAAGTATACCCTCGCAGTTGCTGGACATCTCAAAGGGTATCATTATCATTCCGAAAATGATCAACGCCGGCCTGATGGTAGGCGGCAAGCATGGCAAAGGTATCGCCATGGTGCGCAAGGCAAACGGGGAGTGGAGTGATCCTGTTTTTATCACGATGACCGGCGGCAGCATCGGACCACAAATTGGTGTACAGGCTGTGGATCTTGTCCTCATTTTCAAAAACAGTAAGTCACTCACTGAGATGACCAAGGGGAGTTTTACCCTGGGTGGAGATGTGTCGGTAGCAGCCGGCCCAATGGGCAGGAGCTCTTCGGCAAGTACCGACTATAAGCTGGAAGCGGAAGTGTACTCATATTCCCGGAGCAAGGGACTTTTTGCAGGTATCACACTCAATGGTGCGGCTCTGGCCGTTGATACCAAGGCAAACAATGCTTTTTACGACAACACATCCAGCGCAAAAACCATCTTTACGGCATCCAATGTGTCGTCCCAGGCAGTAGACGATCTGCGGGGTGCGCTTGCTGATTTTAATAAATAAACAGCATATGCCTTCTTCGGTGGTTGCCCATTTCAGCTATGACGAAGAGACCGGAACGTTGCGCATCAGGTACGTTTCCGGTATGGTATATGATTATAGGAAAGTCCCTTTGGAAGTGTACCGCGCGATGCGGGATGCACCTTCAAAGGGTATTTTTTTGAATACATTTATCAAAGACCAGTACGACTTTGAGAAGGTGGAATAGCTTTTCAGATGTTCCCTTTTTTCATCTCACGTACCGCATAATCCGCTGCCCTGGCCGTCAGGGCCATGTAAGTCAGTGAAGGATTTTGTGTCGAAGTGGACGTCATGCAGGCGCCATCCGTGACAAAAACATTGGAAACATAATGCATTTGATTCCATTTGTTGAGGATGGAGGTTTTAGCATCGCTGCCCATCCTCGCTCCGCCCATTTCGTGATTTTCGCTGCCCGGATTGCGCTGCGTGTCGGACGTTTTGATGTTGCTGAATCCCGCCCTGTCCAGCATTTCGCTGAGTTCAGTGTAAAAATCCTGCACCATTTTCATGTCATTTTCATCAAAAGAAACATGCATGCGGAGCTGCGGAATACCCCAGGCATCTTTCAATGTATCGTCCAGCCTTACAAAGTTGGTTTCTTTGGTCAGCGTTTCTCCCATCATCTGCGCGCCGATCGACCAGCCGCTTTCGTCCGGTGCAAAAAGTCCTGCCTTCAGCGACTCGCCTATACCATCATTCGGGTTGCCCGACTTGGATGCCGACACGGAGGCTGCATAACCGCGGAGAAAATCCGTCTCCTGCTTAAAAACATTGCGGAACCGCGGTATATAGACGCCATTGGGACGACGGCCGTCGGTGGTGCGATCATGAAAGCCGTCAAAGTCTGCCGTGATGCGCCCGCGATAGTTGTGGAATCCGATGAATTTGCCCAGCACCCCGCTGTCATTGCCCAATCCGTTCGGGAACCTGGCCGATGTAGAGTTCAGCAGGATCAGGTTGGAGTTGATGGCTGATGCATTGATAAAGATGATTTTAGCATAGTACTCACTCATCTCCTTAGTGAGTGCGTCAACAACCCGGACGCCGGTTGCGCGTTTTTTGTTTTCATCATAAATCACCGAATGCACCACGCTGTGGGGCCTCAAAGTCAGATTGCCTGTCCGCTCAGCCCACGGCAATGTGGCTGCATTGCTACTGAAATATCCGCCAAACGGGCAACCCCGCTGGCACAAATTGCGATGCTGGCATTGGGCACGGCCCTGCTGAATATGGACCGGCTGCGGCGCTGTGATATGAGCCGCACGCCCGATGATCACAGGACGTGTTCCTCCGTAGTTTTTCGCTGTCTGATCACTGAAGTGCTTCTCAACACAGCTCATCTCGTGGGGCGGCAGGAACTCGCCATCAGGCAGTTGCGCTAGCCCGTCCCGATTCCCCGAAATACCCGCAAACTTTTCAACATAGCTGTACCAGGGAGCAATATCCTTGTAGCGGATGGGCCAGTCAACGGCGAATCCGTCCCGGGCAGGTCCTTCAAAATCGTAGTCCGACCAGCGTTGCGTTTGCCGTGCCCACAATAGCGAGCGCCCGCCCACCTGGTAGCCGCGCATCCAGCTGAATGGCTGGTCCTGCACATAGGGATGTTCGTAATCTTTAACGACAAAATGCATGGCATCTTCCCGGAAAATATAGTGCTTGCTGGCCATGGGACTGGCTTCCCGGACAGCAAGCGACGGCATTCCAAGATGCTCAAACTCCCAGGGCATCATGTTGGTTGTGGGGTAGTCGGTGATGTGCTTAACGTCCCGGCCACGTTCAAGGATCAATGTTTTCAACCCTTTTTCCGTCAGCTCCTTCGCAGCCCAGCCGCCGCTGATGCCCGTCCCGACGACGATCGCGTCGAACGTACGTTCCTTCACCGAATCGATATTCAAGTTTGCCATTTGTATTCAGCGCTATGCTTATTTGCTGGTAGTACCGGTTTTCTTCCAAAGATTGGGCAGCAGCTTGTCGTGCAGCAGCATACGCCACGTACCCCAGTCGTGTGCACCTTCACCTCCCACAAAATATTCGTGGGGCACACCTATCTTTTCAAGCGCCTCGTGGGTAGCTGCCGATCGTTTCCCTACAAAGTCCTGCTCGCCGCTGCCGGAGCCGATCAGTATATAGTCTACTTTTTCTTTAATCCCGGGGTCAGCAAAGAATGCAGGATTGAGCTTTGCAGGCTCGGCATCTCCTGAGCTTAGAATCCCGAAGGAGCTGAAAAGGTCGGTAGAAGCAAATCCTACGGCCTGGGTATGGCGGCCACCCATGGAGAGCCCGGCAAGTGCCCGTCCCCGGCGGTCTTTGATCGTACTGTAATGCTGATCTATAAACGGTACAATTTGCTCCCGCAGCTCTTTGCCGAAACGTACATAGGTTTTTTCAAGATGCTGGGGATCGTTGCGGTGAATGACCTGGTTGTTGGGCATGGCGATGATCATCGGGACCATCTTTTTCTCTGCCAGCAGATTGTCAGCGATAAAGTTCGCGCGGCCGTCCAGCGACCATCCCGAGGCCAGCTCGCCACTGCCGCCCAGCAGGTACAATACAGGGTATTTTTTCTTTGGATCATAGCCTGGCGGCGTGTAAACAAAGATTTCCCGCTCACCACCGAGTACGTCGGAATGGTAGATATGGCGCGTAATGCTGCCATGAGGCACATTCGCTGCATCATAGTAGGCAGGCCTGGCACCGTGCACCACCAGGGTACTGTAAGCCGGCTGATTGGAAACGCCCGTGATGGTATTATTCGGATCGGCGACGGCAACTCCGTCCACCAGGAAGCGGTACACGTACATGTCGGGTTTCAGCGGTCCGACCGTCAGGGTCCAGATGCCATCGCTGCCTTTTACAAAAGGAATAGGATCCTTTGACCTGAGCGCCAGCAGAACCGGCCCGCCGGTAAGCTGAACCGAGGCTGCGTCAGGCGCCTTCAGTCTGAAAGTAACTGTATGATCGTCGCGAACATCCGGTGAGACCACATTACCTCCGTACGGAAAAAGGTTTTCAGTATTTTTCTGCGGGTTCCAGTCCAGGTTTACATTCGCCTGCTGTGCGAAGCTCGTCAGTGTGGTAAGGCACAAGGCCGGACCAAGAAGCCGGGAAATCAGTTTGCTCATTACGCAACAATTTGGGTACGTCATAGTAAGGCAGCAGGATAAAAACACTACCGGTCACCGACGTCCTAAATTGCTTTCAGTGTTCTGAAAATCTCCTCGTGCGGCTGCTCTCCTTCGAAAGTTTTGACCATTTTCCCGTTTTTATCATAAATCACGATGTACGGGAAGTACCTGATCTGGTAGTATCGCTGCACAAGCATGCTGCTGCCCTCGGTACCCACTTTGAAGTTGGGAAAAGTAGCAAGCTTGTATTTGGAAACAAATGGCCGCAGCATGTCCATATTCTGGAAAGTGACCATCACAACCTGCTTGTTGGCAACAACGTTGTAATTTTTGACGAGATCCTGCGTGAAATCCTGGCAATGCTCGCAGTCAGGCGAAAAGTAGATCAGCACCACGGGGCCCTTCGCGAGCTGCGCAGAGGTATATTGCTGACCGTTGGTGAGCTTCATACTGAATGGAGCAATGCTCTTCAGGCCTGCGGTACTTTGGGCAAAAGTGGCAGCGGATGATAATAAAATCAGGGAAATGAGAAAATAGCGGAACATATCGGTCTTTGATTCTTGAAACGTTTTGCCAAGTTATCAATCTTTTTGCAGCCTTGTGCCCGCGCCAGGCATTTACTTGTTGCACGATCAAATGTGCGGCTGTGATCAGGGCGGAAAGTGACCGTCAGCCATCACTTGCCAGGGTGGTGTTTTTTTATAAATTTGAATTTATGAAGCACATATCTGTACTGGTACCGAAAGGCGACGCTGCATTGGGCACCATTGAGGGGCCATTCAAATTTTTCACCTTCGTGAATGATTTTCTGGTTGCGATGGGGCGCGAGCCCGGGTTTCAGGTGGAGCTGGTGGGGCTTGACCGTGACGTCCAGCGGTATGGTAAAGTGTTTGCAGTGATCCCCGACATGTCCATCGAGCATGTTCATCAAACGGATCTGGTGATCATCCCAGCGGTCAATGGAAACCGTGAGCAGGTGATTGAGATGAATCAGGCCTTTTTTCCCTGGATTACGCGGCAGCACCAGGCAGGTGCCGAAGTTGCCAGTTTGTGCGTAGGGGCATTTTTGCTTGCCGCCACGGGACTGCTCAATGGAAAAAGCTGCACCACACACTGGATGTCTGCAGGCGATTTCAGGCGGATGTTTCCTCTGGTAAACCTCATGGACGACCGCATCATCACGGATGAACGCGGCGTGTACACCAGCGGCGGCGCCAACTCATTCTGGAACCTGCTTGTATACCTGGTGGAAAAGTATGTTGATCGTGAGATGGCGATCTATACCACCAAGTTTTTTATGATCGACATCGACCGCCACTCTCAGTCTCCATTTATCATGTTCAGCGGACAAAAGGGCCACGAGGATGAGGTGGTACGGAAAGCGCAGGAATTTATAGAAAAACAATTCCACGAGCGCATCACGGTCGATCAACTCTCGGACATGTTTGCAGTAGGGCGACGCAGTTTTGAACGTCGCTTCAAAAAAGCCACGGCAAATTCCATTACCGAATACATTCAGCGGGTGAAGATCAAGGCGGCTAAGAAAAGCTTTGAAGTAAGTCGTAAGAATGTCACCGAGCTGATGTACGAGGTCGGCTATACGGACACGAAGGCATTTCGCAGTACCTTCAAGAAACTGACCGGACTTTCACCGGTGGAATACCGCAACCGTTACAACAAGAATCTCACGCAGGCTTAGCCGACACGAAACGGAGAAGGTTCGCGCCTGAGCTTATGGTAATACACGTAAGAGCCGGCCAGGAGCCCGATCGCTATAAAAATCCCCACCCACAACTAGGACCGTCGCCCGCAGCGATGTGCGAATACAATGCACCTGCAAGATCAAAGAAAAGACCTGCATATGCCCACTCTTTGATCCTCGGAAAACCAGGAACCAGAATCGCGATCACACCCAGTAGCTTGGCAATGCCCAGAAAAGGCACAATGTACGCGGGGTAGCCGAGGTGCATCACATGCGTCAGGGCTTCGGGCGCCGACACGGCATCAAATATGGCACCTACACCCAGCATTGCTGCCGCAAGACCGGTCAGAATCCAGTACACGATTTTCGTCTTTTTCATTGTTTCATTTGTTAAAGCTCAGGGCACGACAAGCATTTATTCCGTTATGAAAATGGCGGAATGCAATCCGGACGTAATCGGGTCATCATCTTCATCATCCAATATTTCTGCACGAAATCCGAATGCTCCAAGCAGGTCGATGACGGCAGACGCATCAAGATCAACCGTCAGGGACTCCACCCGCAAAACGCGGTCATAGTCTTCAAGGTCGAAACTGGCGGCATAATCCGGAAATCGCCGGCGCAGGTGGTCGAGCAGAAAGCTTGCCTGGACTCGTTGTTCAACATTGGTCCTGAAAACCTCAATCATTCGCAAGCCCAAATCGCCTCCGGCTATACGCCCGGGCACCGGCAATAACAATGGTCTTTCATGTGCATTTCCTTTCATCATGGCAGGAAGTTAGGCTGTTACAAAAATAGGGTTCAAACAAGTCGTAATGAGATGTGATTTGCGACATTATGAGGGGGTAATTGTGACAATAAACCGGGTCTAGCGAGCACCTTGTTCAAAGGCGGCAGCTTTGTTCCAATACTACGCAGCAGAATACAGCATTTCAGAAACTTTGTACAAGTTTTTTTATAAAAGGTAGAATTTTATGCAACATATATGGAGCGTCATGCCGTGAAAATTTACCATCTTTGCCGGTGAGAAACCTACAATAAATCAGGAAAATGGTTGAAGCAGCCCATAGGGACACACTGCCAGCCCAATCCTCTTTTGGTTTTCCAAATTTTTACTCCCACAATTAGGTAAGCCTGTATGACGGCGACTGCACATATTGTAGTAGGACTTGGCTATGGGGATGAAGGCAAAGGTATTTTTACCGATTACCTGAGTTCCCGTCTTCGGCGCCCGGTCGTGATCCGTTACAACGGTGGGCATCAGTGCGGTCATTCCGTAAACCTGCGCGATGGCCGTAGCCACGTTTTTTCCAGCTTTGGTTCCGGCACTTTCCGGGGAGTACCCACTTATATATCTGCATTCTGCACCATTGATCCTGCCGATATGCTGCACGAACATGCCAGCTTGCGCAGCCTGGGCGCAAATCCTGTGTTGCTGGCTGATCCCCGGGCGCTTGTGGTTACGCCGTTCGACAAGCTGTATCACAGGCTGCAGGGGGGTCAGAGTGACAGCCATAATCCCGGCGAGGGCTTCGCTGCCTGCCTGGATCGTGTGGAACGCGGCTGTGTGCTTCATGCGGCAGATCTGTTCGTGGAAAAAGATTTAAGTGCCTTACTGCTGCACATCAGGCAGTACTATGAAACTGAGCTCATCCAGGCGGGCTACCCGGACGCGCTTTCGGATTTGAACCAAATCTCCATTCCCGGCTTTCTGGATGAGGTACGTAAAGCCACCGCTTTTTTTCAGCTGGTCCCGGAGGGCAAGCTTTTCTCGGGGTCGGGCTTTTCCGATTTCATTTTTGAAGGTGCGCGTGGCATCCTGCTGGACAATGAGTTCGGGATCTTTCCCAATGCTGCCAAGATGAGTACAACCAGCAAAAATGCTGTGATCATGATCAAACGAAACCTTCCGGACTGTCAGGCAAACCTGTACTATCTCACCCGCGCCTACCAGACCCGGCGCGGCACCGGATGGATGTCGACCAGGAACCATCCGGTAAAACTGACGGCGGAGCGCACAACTGATCGCCAGGTTGCTACCGGTATCCTGGACCTCGATATGGTGCGCTACGCCATGCAATGCGACACTGACTCCGACTTTCCGGCTAAGAAAAATCTCGTGGTCACCTGTCTGGATCAGCTCGCTGGCTTTGTGCATTTCAGGGACGGGCGTGTAATCCGGTCACAGGATATCGGCTCGTATATTTACAAGATCGCAGTATGCAATTCAATCTACCTCAATGCATCACCCTACTCGGATACTTTCAGATATTACAGCTGGGAAAGCTGACTGCATTCATTCACCCCACATTGTAATGACAAGGCTTCTGGGCCCGCCTGCGTTGCGGTGCTCGCAGAGGTAAATGCCCTGCCAGGTACCCAGCGCAAAGCGCCCCTTACTCACCGGCACCATAACCGAACTTCCCAGAAGTGCCGCTTTCAGGTGTGCCGGCATGTCATCGGAACCTTCGTAATCGTGGCGGTAATCGGGATCGTTTTCAGGAACATGCTTGTTGAAGAACATTTCAAAATCCTGGCGCACGGTTGGGTCTGCATTTTCATTGATCGTCAGCGAGGCAGATGTGTGCTGGATAAAGACCTGGCAAATCCCTGTCTGTATGCCATGTTCTTGTCCGAGCACTTGGATAATCTCATCCGTAATCAGGTGAAAACCGCGCCGGCGCTCGCGGAGGCGAATTTGTTTTTGAAAAATCTTCATGCAGCTTATTACATTTCTTTTAGCACCGAGAGGATGTTGCCTGCCGGGTCAGTGAACCATGCAATATGCGGACCAACCGGTCCCCGTGCAATGTGGTCAGCGTCGGTTTTCAGTCCTGGAAAGTCATAATCCTCAAATGGCACACCCAGCTCCTTCAGCTTCGCTACGGTTCCTTCAAGATCCTCAACAGGGAAGTTAAGCACGGTAAAAGTGGCGGGCTGGTGATTGGGCTTTTCGTAAATCAGCACATCGCCGCCACCTGCAAGATGGAGGCGGAGGGTAGGCATTTCGGCTATTTCACTGACGTCCAGTTGCAGAATGTTTCCGTAGAAATCCTTGGCTTTTTGCAGATCATTTACCGAATATCCCGTGAATGCTTTTGCGTTTTTAAACATGTTCTGTACCGGTTAAGTGATAGACAATGAATATTTTATAAAACAGCAGGCTGCCCCGTGCCTCCATATTCTTCTTCGGGCTTTCTGTAAATCTTCGAAAGCTGCCTGTAAGCCTTTGAACGCATAGCCACCAGTGTAATCAGCAGTCCGATGATCCCCGTGACTGAAAACAGGAGCGCCAGTCCGCGTGCCTGGCCGGTACCATACCAGGAGCCAATCAGCCGGGCACCTGCACCGTCGGTCATCAGCGGGATAAAGATGTACTTGGCGATCGGGCCGATCATGAAGGCGGTCACCGGTGCTGCGGCCTGCTCAATGCTTTGCGCAAATCCGAACACACGTCCCTGCCTTTCCGGCGGAATTACTTTCTGCAGGATGGTCTGCTCGGTAGCCTCTACAACGGGAATCAGGCACAGGTATACGAACATGCCGATTGCCAGAAGCTCAATCGAAGACTGTATGGTGAAAAATATGCAGATCGTCCACATAACGATGTTGGACACAAACAATGTTTTAAGCGGCTTCTTCCCTAAACCCGTTTTGGCAACCACCAGCCCGCCAATGATAAATCCCAGGCTGAGCACGCCCCAAAGTATCCCCCAGGCCTGCACCGACACTAGGGAGAGGCCGTACGCATCCATCAACGACATAAATACCCCGCCTAGAAAGTTGTTGAAAGTATTGAAGAAAATGAGCCCGAAAAGCCCGGGTACCAGGTTTACAGCGGCGATGGTCCCTTTCATATCAACCATTTGGGAAGCCGGATCAAGGTGGACAATTTCCTTCTCGCCAATGTGTATGGTCGTGAGGTGCAGGATCGTCAGGACGGTGAGCCCTATTGCCAGCACCAGCATCCAGAGCATACCCATAAATCCGATCACCAGCCCGCTGAAAATGGACGCAACCAGGAACGACACGCCGTTTGCCGTACCCACCATGCCGTTCGCCTTATCTCGCGCGTCTTCCGCGACCAGGATCGTAACCGTAGTGGAGAGGGCAATGCTGCGGATATTACCTGCTATGGCCCCCAGCAGCGACAAAGTTATAAACACCCATAGGTTGATGCTCGAAGGATTTTTGAATGTAGCCTCGGGCGTAAGCACGTATATCAGCAATGCCAATCCATACAGTACCAGTGTGACGACGCCCGATATCATCATGGAAGTTTTCTTCCGGTAGTGGTCTACAACAGAGCCAAGAAAAAACCCGGAAACAGCCACCGTAGTCAGGTAAATGCCAGCCATCAGTGAAGTCGCGATCACCGACTTGGTTTCCAGGTACACCCAGAAAGTTACTGCAAACCAAACGAATGTATTGGTCAGTGAAGCTGCCAGCGAATTAACCAATACTGCATAAAACGTTTTCATAGTATGTTGTGAAGGTTAATGCAAAGATACTCGCCGACTGCCACTTACAGGATGGTGGTACAGGACAATGTAAGGGTGTCCATGCGCCACCTCCCTCAGTGCACCGGCCGGGCCGGCTGCCGCTGGGCAGGGATAACGTTACCGCGCTGCGACTCAGTGGAAGGTTCATTTCTTCCGGATGTCGCTTGCCGGGTTCCGGTGTTTGCAGCCTCACCTTGAGATGTTGTGCCGGACGTTTTGGCCGGCGTCGCACCCTGCCGCTGATACTGTGCCGGATTAGCCGCGGGGTCCTGGGTCGTGAATGCATTGGGGACACGTCCGGGTTGTGCCAAATTCCCCTGGGCTCCTGCCTGCCGCGGCAGAGGCTGCTCAATGCGGCCTGTGGGCCTGGGCTGATATTGCGGATAGCGCATGCCCGGGCTGCTGCTCGAATCGGCTCCGATTTTTCCGGTGGGTGCGGGGCGACTGCCCTGTGCACAGGTTTTGGCTGCCATCATGCCCGAAAGCAAGGCAGCAAGTAATAGTTTGTGGGTTAAATGCATGAAGTTTGAACTTGGTCGGAATGGAACGTTTGTGAACGCAATTTTACCAAAACCATTCCAATAATGCCCCGGCCCGCTACCAGCTTTTTACGAGTCGGGAACAAGCTGAGTTATTCCATCATTTCAGGACGGTCCCAAAATGGCGGCGGTGTAATGCCCAGTGAACGCAGGTACACATACCCCTGTGCGCGGTGATGGATTTCATTGTCAATCAGGTAAAACAGGGTAGCGTAGACCTTGCCGGGATACATGCCAAATGCCACATCGTGCTCGTGCAGACGATCCAGTTTGACGTCGGGCCAGGTTTGGTTGATCAATGCTGTAACTTCATCCCACAAGGCCAGCAGCCCTGCTTTGGTAGGAGGTACCGGGGTTTCATGGGATATCTGGGGATTGGAGGATGTCCAGTCGCCATAGGCAACACCCCGTACGCCCGGAGCAGCCAGCCCTGCCATTTCCATGGTGAGTTCGGCAAATGTGCGCATACCACCAATGGAATATTGAAACAGTTGTTCTTCCGGGAAGGCATCGATGACCCGCCTGGTGAGTGCGCGGTGGCCCTGCCAGTGTTCGAGCAGTTCCGTGAGCGTGATAATGGAAGGACTGTTAGTGGCAGTGTTCTCGGTGATGTACGTTTCCATGGTCGTCTGAAATTTGGGTGATTGTTTTTGTTTGACTCTTCAAAGTAAATACCGGCGGGTGACAGCCCTGTGTCAGCAGCATTTCAGAAATGCAAAGTTTTTTTTGTTTTTACTAAACACTGTTTACTATATTTACGATGTATTGTTAGGGACCATGGCGATTAAGGAAAGAAAAGAGCGGGAAAAGCAGGATATGCGTAATCTGATTATCGAATCAGCCACACGGCTGTTTTTGAAGCAGGGTTACGATAAAACCTCCATCCGCAACATCGCCGAGGATATCGAGTACAGCCCCGCTACCATTTACCTGTATTTTAAAGACAAGGACGAAATTTTTTACGTCATACATGAAAATGGCTTTTCAATGCTGCTGGCTGAATTCCGGAAGTCGCAAAACATTGTAAATCCGTTTGAAAGGCTGGTGGCAATCTGTAAATCCTACATCCGGTTTGCGATAGAAAACCAGGACTTTTACGATCTGATGTTTATCATGCGTGCGCCCCTGGCTGAGATTGAGTGCAATAACGAGTGGCCCGAGGGGCAAAATGCATTTGCATTTCTTGTCCAGGTCATTCACGAATGTCTCGACCAGCAGCTGATCAGGCCGGTGGACGTAGGTTTGCAGGCACTTTCTGTATGGTCGATGGGGCACGGGCTGGTGTCGCTGTATGTGCGCGGACGCTGCACGGCCATGAAGTTTCCGGAGGCGGATATGGAGCAGCTGCTGGATGATGCAGTCGTGAATTATCTTGAAGCGATCAGGACCTGATCCTAAAAAAATTTTACCATCTGATAAACACTGTTTACTATCTAAACAACATTTAGTATGATCAGCATTCCGAAGATCAGGGGCTTTCTGCTGGGAGCTTCACTGGCTGTGCTATGTGCAGGGGAGTCACAAGCGCAGGACGATCCGCTTCCCGGGTACATCCGCACCGGACTCTCCAACAATCAGGGACTCAAACAGGAAAATCTCCTGTTGGAAAAGAGTTTGTATGCGCTCAAAGAGGCTAAATCGTACTTTTTGCCGGAAGTGAATTTCAGTACCTCTTACCTCGATGCCCGGGGCGGCCGGAAAATCAGCATTCCGATCGGAGATCTGCTCAACCCGGTGTACCGGTCTTTGAACGAGCTGACCAGTTCGGGTGCATTCCCCCAGGTTGAGAATGTAAACCAGACATTTAACCCGAATAACTATTACGATGCAAAAGTCCGGACGTCTGTTCCGCTGTACAATGCCGAGATCATGTACAATGCCAGAATCCGGCGTGAGCAGATTACCATGCAGCAGGCGGGTGTCGACGTATATAAACGTGAGTTAGTCCGAGACATCAAGGTGGCCTACTATGCCTGGATACAGGCGAGGCAGGCTGCCGGTATACTCGAAAGTGCCGTAGAGCTGGCCCGGGAAAACCTGCGCTTCAACCAGGTACTCGTCAAAAATGACAAGGCGATACGTACCGTGGTAAGCCGGTCGGAAAATGAACTGATCGGCTTGCAGGCCAGGCTGGAAGATGCACGCTACCAGTCTGTCAATGCGGCCGGGTACTTTAATTTTTTGTTAAACAGACCGCTGGATACGGCCATCGAAGCTGCACCCGCCCATGAACTTCCTGTATCTATCGACTCGATCACTGACGGAAAGCGGGAGGAACTGACCCGGCTGGAAACGGTTTCCCACATTAACCAGCTGTCCGAGCAGCTTGTGCGGGCGGCTGTGATCCCGCGACTGTCCACCTTCCTCGACCTGGGTTCGCAGGGTGATTTTGCAAATTTTAACAAGGATACCCGCTACTACCTGTTCGGACTCACGCTCGACTGGCGCATATTCGCAGGCAACCGTACGCAGTACCAGCTCAGGAAAGCGGCACTGGATAGTAAAGTTACAGACGAGCAACTCAGCCAAACCAGCCGGCAGTTTGAATTACAAGCACTTACCGCCTCTAACCGGCTGCAATCTTCCATCGTCAGCTACCGGGCCAGCCGTAATCAGACGGCACTTTCCCAACAGTATTACGGCGACCAGCAAAAGCGCTATCGCGAGGGGCAGCTGTTATACATTGAGCTGCTCGATGCGCAAAACCGCCTTATCAATGACCAGTTGCAGCAAAGTATTGCTTTGCTGAATGTACAGACCCGCGCTGCCGAGCTGGAAAGAGCCCGTGCCAGCTTTGTTTTCAACGATTAATGATCAACAACATGAAAAACGTAAACTTGATACTGCTGGCTGCCACCCTGCTGGCAACTGCCTGCCGGGAAGTGAAAAAGCCTGAACAAACCGACAATAAAATCTCGGTGAAGGTGATCAGCTCGTCGGCATTGCAGCAGGCGCGACCCGTGCAAACCTCGGGTCTGCTGGCGTCCGACAAGGAGGCATACCTGTCCTTCAAAGTCGGGGGGATCATCAGCGAAATGTTTGTGAAAGAAGGTGACGCGGTTCGGAAGGGCCAGGTACTGGCAACCCTGAACACCACCGAGATCGCCGCCGAGGCTGCACAGGCAGAGGAAAATTTCGAAAGGGCCAGGCGCGACGCCCGTCGGACCGAGCACCTTTATAACGACAGTGTGAATACCAGGGAGCAGCTCGACAACAGCAAAACTGCATTGCTTATTGCTGAAAAACAGCTTGATATCGCACGGTTCAACCTATCGCAGGCAAAAGTAGTAGCAACTTCGGATGGCGTTGTGATCCGTAAAATGCAGAATGCCGGCGAGCAGGTGCAGGGCGGTACCCCTGTGTTGTTCGTGAGCAGCAACCGCAACGCCGACTGGGTTGTCAAATGCGGACTTACGGATGCCGACTGGGCGCGGCTTCGGGGTAGTGAGCAGGCAGAGATCCGGTTTGATGCCTACCCCGAAACCTTCACAGGCAGTATCAAAAGCCTGGCACAGGGCAGTGATCCTGCTTCGGGCCTGTACCAGGCCGAAATCCGCATTGATGCAAAAACAGCAAGACTGGCATCCGGGTTGTTTGCACGCGTAACCATTTACCCGAAAAGTAAAACCAACATGGTGTCCGTGCCGATGGATGCATTGCTGGAAGGAGAAAATGACAGCGCATTCGTGTTTGTGGCGGCAGGCAGCCGGGCATTGCGCAAGGCCGTGAAAGTGGCTTACCTGGAAGGTGAACGCGCGTTTATCTCGTCCGGGATCAGCGCCGGAACCCGGGTGATCCGGGAGGGATCGGCGTACCTGTCGGATGGTTCGGAAATCCGCATTGTTCAATAACATTTCAAAAGAAGAACCATGAAACTTCCTGAATTTGCCGTCAGAAATTACCAGTTTACACTGGTTGTTTTCCTGGGTGTGCTGGCGCTGGGGATCTATTCCCTTTTTACAATGCCCCGGAGTGAAGACCCCGACATTCATCCGCCGCAGTTTACCGTAGTGGTCATTTACCCGGGTGCCAATCCCAAGGATATGGAGCAGCTTGTTGTAGATCCCATGGAGAAAAAGCTCAATGAGCTTGACGATATGAAGCACATCATCACAGACATCCGTGACGGACTTGCCGTGATCCAGGTCATTTATAAGTACAGCTCAGACCCGGATGATAAGTACCAGGAGGTGGTACGAGAAATCAACAGTCTGCGTACGCAGCTTCCTGCCGATGTGGCCGACATCCGGATCAATAAGCAGGTACCTTCCGACGTGAGCATTTACCAGTATGCGCTTGTAAGTGAAAATGCCACTTACGCCCAAATGAAGAAGTACTCCAAAGAACTGAAAGAACGTCTTGAAAAAGTAAAAAGCCTTAAAAAAGTGGAGTATGCCGGCATCCCGGAACGTGAGGTTAAGGTAAAGCTGCATTTGCAGAAAATTGCCGCGCAGAACCTGACGCAGCAGCAGGTAATCCGTGCGCTGCAGAGCGAGGATGTAAACATTCCCGGCGGAAGCATCAGCATGGGCACCCGCAAGCTCAACATCAAAACAAGCGGCAACTTTCGCTCGCTCGACGAGGTCGCCAATACCGTGGTGGCTGCGTCAAATGGTAAAATTGTGCTGGTGAAAGATGTCGCTGACGTGTCTATGGGTTACGAAGACGAGTCGCATCTCACGCGCCTTAATGGGTACCGGTGCAGCTTTGTTAACCTGAGCCAGAAGGAAGGCGAGAACATTGTTGCCGTACAAAAACAGGTAGAACCCGTGACAGCGGCTTTTGCCCGGGAACTTCCGCCTAACATCGAGCTGGTGAAGGTGTTTGATCAGGCTAAAAGTGTGAACACGCGGCTGTCGCATTTTGCCCGGGATTTCGGAATTGCTATCCTGCTGGTGCTGCTGACGCTCCTCCCGCTGGGTACCCGGGCGTCGGTGGTCGTGATGATCTCCATTCCGCTTTCACTTGCAATCGGTCTTACCCTGATGAACCTGTTCGGCTACAATATCAACCAGCTGAGCATTGTGGGCATGATCGTGGCGCTGGGTATACTGGTCGACGACAGCATTGTAGTGGTCGAGAACATTGAGCGCTACCTGCGCATGGGCTACAACCGTGTGGATGCTGCCGTAAAAGCATCTTCGCAGATCGGGCTGGCCGTGGTAGGATGTACCATACTGCTTATTTTTGCATTTCTTCCGCTCGTGTTCCTGCCGGAGGGAGCGGGCGATTTCATCCGCAGCCTTCCGATGTCGGTAATTACCACGGTGTTCGCTTCCATGCTGGTATCCCTCACCATCGTACCTTTTTTATCCAGCATGATCCTGAAAAATCATGTGCACGAAGAGGGGAACTGGCTGCTGCGCGGCATGAAAAAAGGCATTCATAAAACCTACGGCAGCCTGCTCGACCGTGCATTGCGGTTTCCTCGGACGACCCTTGTGGCTGCGGGGCTGATCTTCGCCGGTTCACTTGCTTTGGTGCCGCTCATCGGGAGCAGTCTTTTTCCAAAATCGGAAAAACCCATGTTCCTGATCGACATTGAAACGCCGCAGGGTACCAACCTAAAAAAGACGAACGAAGTGGCACGCTATGTAGAAGATATCCTTAAAAAGGAGCCGCTGATCACGTCCTTTGCGTCCAATGTGGGAAAGGGCAATCCGCGGGTGTACTACAACGTCGTGCAGCGGAATGAGAGCGAGAATTTCGCTGAGATCTTTGTTCAGGTTGAAGGTTTGGAGACTGAGGAGAAAGTAGCCGTAATTGAAAAGCTGCGCAAAAAACTGGAAAACTATCCCGGCGCGGAAATCAAGGTGAAGGATTTTGAACAGGGACCCTTGATTGAGGCACCCCTGGCATACCGTATTTATGGCGAAAATCTGGACGACCTCCGTAAAACCGCATTCGGGGTAGCCGACCTGCTGAGCAAAACCGAGGGTACTATTTACATTAACAATCCCCTGCTCGTACAACCTACCGACCTGCGCGTGCAGGTCAACAAACAAAAAGCCGGAACGCTGGGCATTGCTTCGGCGGACATTGACCGCACGGTGCGGTTGGGCGTGGCAGGACTGAACGTGGCTACCTTCCGGGAAGACGAGGGCAAGGCCGACAATTACAATGTAAATGTGTCGGTACCCCGCCAGGCGGCTGTGCAGGACATCAGCGTGTTTGATGAGCTGTATGTACCCTCGGCATCGGGCGGGAGTATTCCATTAAAAAACGTTGCGAGGATAACGCTCGAAAGCTCACCCAACCAGATCAGGCACTACGACAAGGACCGGTATGTAACGGTATCGGCCTATGTGAAGCCCGGGTACAATGTGCAGCAGCTCAATGAGGAAATTACCGCAGAGCTGGGGAGTTTCCGGTTTGCCGAAGGACAGCATTTTACCGTCGCAGGTGAAAAAGAGAGCCAGGAGGAAAGTTTCGGAGGCCTCGGCCTGATCATTCTTGTAACGGTTTTCGGCTTTCTGGGCGTACTCATACTCGAATTCAAGACATTCAAAAGCATCCTGATTGTGCTCTCTGTAATTCCGCTCGGCATTGTGGGCGGGTTGGCCATGCTGTTCCTCACCGGGGAGACACTTTCTTTCACGGCAACAATCGGGTTTATTGCCCTGGTAGGTATCGAGGTGAAAAATTCGCTGCTGGTTGTCGATTTTACCAATCAGCTGCGGGAGCAGGGTATGGGCATCAGTGAGGCTATTATTGAAGCCGGGGAGATCCGGTTCGTACCCATTTTGCTTACTTCTCTCACCGCGATCGGCGGATTGCTGCCGCTGGTGGTTGAATACAGTGCATTGTACTCGCCGCTGGCGCTTGTCCTGATCGGCGGACTGATCAGTTCTACATTGTTATCGAGGCTGGTGACACCGGTCATGTACAAGCTGTTACCGCCAGCGATCGCCAAAGCCGAAGTTGAGCAGGAGCCCGCCGGTGAGCTGGCCTATTAATATTTGATCATTCCTGCACATGCAACAAATCCCGGGATCTCTTCCGGGATTTGTTTTTTTTATCGTACCGCTCCGGAATGGGGAAGGCAATCGGCAGGAACCGGTAAAAAGGCATAAAAAAAGGCGGCCTTGATCGGCCGCCTGCAACCCACAACAAAGAGTGGCACAGCAATGCTGTAAATACTTATTTGTAGTCCTTGACTAATCCCGGGATCATTTCAATCCCTGTTTGTGGTCATCCGTCATTTCAGATTATGGAAAACAGCAACGCTGTTGCTTGCCGGAAAGTAAACCTTCCCGCCTCGGCCTGAGCCGGTTCCTGTAAAATGATGGAAGAGGTTGCAAACGCTAAGCTACCACTTTTGCGTACACGGTCAAACATTATTCACGTGCAGGCCGATGGGCGGGCACGCTATTTTGTCAATGGTGCGCCTCATCGGGCAGCCCGGCATCACAAAACATTTTGGCATAGGATTTGGGTATGTAAGAGGGTAAATGTTGCAAAAGATGGAAAATAAGTCCGTTTCAGGCTCTGGTTTTATGTTTGGCAACTACCACCGCATCCCAATAGAGGTGCATTGAAATATGGAAAAAATAAAACAAAAAGAAAGCGGCAGGCTGATTATTGTCGCGTACCGGTTGCCCTTCAAGATTGTCCGCGAGCAGGATGCGGTGCAGCTTTTTCAAAATTCAGGCGGGCTGGTATCGGCAGTACTTTCGCTCGTAGCAGACAAGGAAAGCGCGGTTTTTGATACAACAGAAAAAATTCAGTGGGTAGGCTTTTCCGAGAATTCGCGGGAAGAGCTCAAAGGACAGTCGCTGGCGAACGAAAGCTTTCAGGCACACCCTGTATTTATCGCTCCCGAGCTGAATGAGCATTACTATGAGGGTTTTTGCAACAACCTGATCTGGCCCCTGTGTCACTATTTTCCTTCACTTGCCCGTTTTGACGATGTTTATTTTGAAGCATATCAGGCGGCCAACCAGCTTTTCTTTGAAAAGGTAGCCGAAATTATTCAGCCCGGCGACACGGTTTGGGTACAGGATTACCAGCTAATGCTGCTTCCGGGAATGATCCGGGAGCAATTTCCCGATAACAAGATCGGCTTCTTTTTCCACATCCCTTTTCCGTCCTTCGAGATATTCCGCCTGCTGCCGGTTACCTGGCGTAAGGCTATTTTGAATGGAATTTTAGGGGCTGATGTAGCGGGTTTTCATACCAATGATTATGTTGAGTATTTTCTAAAAGCAGTAAGGATGGTACTCGGGCATGGCAATAAGCTGCACTATGTAAATCTCAGCAACCGCATTGTCAAGGCCGATTCCTTTCCAATCAGTATTGACTATAATAAATTCAATAATGCATTTGATGATCCTGAAGTAGCCGAGGCACGGAGCGAGGTGCGGGCTTCCTTGAAGGAAAAGATCATTTTCTCGGTAGACAGGCTGGATTATTCCAAAGGGATCATTCACCGGCTCCGTGGGTACCAGCGTTTTCTTGAGACTTACCCGGAGTGGCACGAGAAGGTATCGTTTATGATGGTAGTGGTCCCATCGCGGGATACCATCGAGCAGTACCAGCAGATGAAATCAGAGATAGACCAGACCGTGGGCCGCATCAATGCGGATTTCGGGAATATTTACTGGCAGCCGATCATTTACCAGTACCGGTCTATGCCTTATAATGAAATGCTGGGCATGTATACGGCAAGCGACGTTGCGCTCATTACGCCCGTGCGGGATGGGATGAACCTTGTTTGCAAAGAGTTTGTAGCCAGCCGAAAAGACCGTAAAGGTGTGCTGATCCTCAGCGAAATGGCCGGAGCTGCGGCCGAGCTCGGAGAAGCCCTCATCATCAATCCGCTCGACCGGCAGGACATTGCAGATGCAATCAAAAGGGCTTTTGAAATGCCCGGCGATGAACAAACCAAACGGATGGATGCCATGCGTGAGCGCATCCGTGCGTACGACGTGTTTACATGGACAAATGATTTTTTTACCCAAATGACTATGCTTGAACAGGAACATGAGCGTCTTCGGCAGGTTTTTCTGAATGACAGCGGTATTAACGAGATCCGGAAAGCCTACGAGTCGGCCAGCAGGCGGATCCTTTTCTTCGACTACGATGGCACCCTCGCGCCCATTGTACCCGACCCGGCCAAGGCCATAGTTTCCGAAGATGTAAAAAAACTGCTGATGCAGATCGCCAAGCGCGATACTGTCGTCATCATCAGCGGCCGCGACAGGCATTTCCTGACCAGTTTGTTCGATGATCTGCCGGCCCACCTGATTGCCGAGCACGGTGCCCTGATCAGGTCTCAGGGCAGTAAGGAGTGGGTGCTGAACGAACAGTATGAGGAAAACTGGAAAGACAGCATTCGCCCGATCATGGAAATGTATGAGAAGCGGTGCCCCGGCGCATTTGTGGAAGAAAAAGAAACATCCCTGGCCTGGCACTACCGCATGGCCGATGACAAGGATTATGCAAGCCGGCGCGCGCAGGAATTACTGTGGCAATTGAAGAGCTTCATACAACCAGAGCTTAACCTGCAGGTCATTGATGGCAGCAAGGTAGTGGAGGTTAAAAAAACGGCATTCAACAAAGGAACGGCAGCACGGGCGTTTGTAGAGGATGGTCAGTACGACTTTATACTCGCCATCGGAGACGATACGACGGATGAGGATATGTTCGAGATTTTGCCCGATACTGCATTTACAATCAAGATTGGGGATGCCTTGTCGGCGGCCCGCAACCACATCAGGAGCCAGGAAGAGGTGTTTCATTTTCTCAACTTCATGGTTTCATCCGAAGCAGAGTAGGCCATGGACATGCATCTTGACCAGCTCAGAGTCCTTGTAGCAGCATTTTCACCTCTGTCTGACCAGGAGTGGGATGAATTCGCAGGTCTGTGGAAGCCTTTTTCCGCGGGCAGGAAGGAGATACTCACAAGTGCCGGAGAGCAGGAGCAGTATCTTTATTTCGTATGTGAAGGTGTGCAGCGGATTTACACGCTGGATCATACCAGCCGGGAGGCGACGCTGGTATTTACCTATCCGCCCTCTTTCGGCGGTGCTGTGGATTCACTCATACTGAGGCAGCCGTCGCGGTACTATTACGAAACACTGACGCCGGGTGTTTTCCTGCGGGCAGGCTATGAAGGCCTGAGTGCATTGGCGGCGAAGCATCCATCCGTGTCCGCGCTGATCATGAAAGGTCTTGCCCAGGCATTGGCCGGGACGCTGGAACGCCTGTCAGAAGTACAAAGCCTTTCGTCGGAGGAGCGTTACCGGGTGCTGCTGAAACGCAGTCCTCATTTGCTGCAGTTGGTTCCTCACAAGTACATTGCCAGTTATCTCGGGATCGATCCCACTAATTTCAGCAAGCTGATGAACAAGGTAAGAATCTGAAAAATCTTGGTATTTGCCAAAGTATATGCGCAGCTTTGGAGGCAGCTTTGCATTGTAATCAGCACGAATGCATCTATGAAGCCAATCAATCAGCAGTACCTGCTCTCCCAGCTTGCCCGTACGCTCCACCAGCAAACCCATATGGTAAATGAATCATTTCTGGACCGGGACCATGACGCTATGCATGCGCCGTCCCGGAGCGGTGGGTGGAGTATTGTACAGTGCCTTGCCCATCTTAATTCTTACAGTGCATACTATCTGCCGCGGCTCGAACAACAGCTTAGCCAGCCGGGGATTGCCAATGCGACAGGTATGTTCCGGAGCTCCTGGCTTGGACGTTTTTTTACCAACATGATGGACCCTGCGCAAAGTAAGTCACGGTACAAGGCACACCGGCTGCACGTGCCGGGCTCGGATGCCGACGCAGCTGAGGTAACCAGGGCATTTATACACCATCAGGAAACACTGTTGCGCTGCATGGACCTTTGTGCAGACAAAAACCTCAGGAAAATCCGTATCCCTATGTCGGTTGCACCGATGATCAAAATAAATGCAGGTGACCTGATCCAGTTCCTGATCATGCATCAGGAACGCCATATTCAGCAGGCTTTGCGCAATCTTGAAAAGCACACGATTGCTTAGCCAAGTACGACCTTGCCTGGTTCACTCAGGTTTTCAAGTTTGATAAAATGACAGCTGTATCCCGCCGACCGGAGGGTGGCTTCTATGCGTTTGAAGTCGGAGAGCTCGGAGGTGAGCGTCAGGAGAAATTCCTGAAAATCATAAGCCCAATGCTTAACATTCAGCTGTTTGAGGCAATCGTGCAGGCGTTGGAAGGACTTATTGTTGCGGATCCGCGTACGGAAGGATATTCGGTAAGTATTGCTCATTGTAATCATTGTCGAAGGTGATACTGAAAAGGTACAGTTGCATCATTGAAGAGAGTGGTTTCGCCATGATCAAAATTCACACTTATTTATAACAATTCCAAATAAGATCTTGTAATTTCCTGGCGCCTGAACGAAAAAAGCCTTGCAGCTTCACACGAGGTATTAGCTCATGTAAGTTGCAAAGCTTTTTGCTGAAAGCCTTTACCAGGCTATTAAGATTTCCTTAGAATTTGTTAACCTGAGGATAAACTCCGGTTACAACTTCTACTTCCAGTTTGTGCGGAGGAATTCGATCCAGTTGCGCCACATAATCCGCTCAATATCATCATTGGAATATCCTCTGGCGGCAAGAAGGCCGGGAATCGTTTGCAGGTCGGCGATGGAATCCAGGTCGCCGGGTGACTGCTCTCTGCCATACGCACCATCCAGATCCGAGCCGATGCCGACGTGATTGGCATTGCCGGCAAGCTGGCAGATGTGGTCAATATGCCGTACGACATGCTCGATTCTGAGCCCTGTACTTTCCGGGGTAGACTGCCCGCGTACCCAGCCGGGAATCATCATCCAGGCATCAAAAGCCATTCCGATTACCGCGCCGCGTTCTACCAAGGCATTGATCATCTCATTCGAAAACTGCCGGTTGTGCGGCGTAATGTCGCGTACGAGGTTGTGACTCGCCCATACCGGTCCATGATATATGTTTAATGCTTCCCAAAACGCGGTGTCGCACAAGTGTGTGGCATCGAGGATCATATTCAGCTTATCCATTTCGAGCAGCAGGTCACGTCCCTTTGCAGATAAAGGTGCATCGGCATCTGTCCCATAGGCATATACGCCGGGTCCGTAGTGTGCAGGTCCGATTGCCCGCAGCCCGTAGCCATAAGCAATTTCCAGGTTTTTCAGACTGATCAGTGAATCGGCACCTTCCAGGCTTAGAATGTATCCGATCGGAAGTGTTTCGTCCCCACTGGCATTCTGCCAGCGCGCCAAGTGGTGATTCAGGCCGACCACGTCGGTGATCTGTACCATTTCGCCGGCTTCTTCCATGGCTTTGTACCAGGCAATCTGGGCCTGGGTTTGTGCCCAGGCCTGCGCCTGAGAGTGCCAGCCAGGTATTTTGCTGTCGGGCTTCACAAACCGGGCAATCTGCGTGGCAACACAAATGCCAATATTTCCGCGTCGCATTTCAGGAAAACTGACTACTCCTTTGCCCCGATCGGGCTTGTCGGTCATGTTTTTTTCCCGGTTCCGAATGGCATAGAGGTCCTGGGTCAGGTCGCGGTTCCACTCCACGGCGTTCATGGACAAGTCCAGGTGTGCATCAAAAAGAAACATGAATTCTGGTTTAAAATCGTCAAAAAACTAAACAGAAAGGCGGCGGGAACGTGCAGTAATCTTCCACTCGTCCACGTTGTCTCCTTCCAAAACAATGGTTGCATAATCATGCAGTGCAACGGTGGGGCAAATGTGGTAGGGGAGTGCATAGTACACATCGCCCACCTTGATGGCTTCCCACTGGTCGGCGCTCACCTGCAATACACCATGTTCCTCACTCTGGCCCAAAACCGTATAATGCGGCATGTTCAGCAGCCTGAAACGGTTTTCAATGGGGTTTTCGGCCGCTACGGACTTGTGCCCGAGGTCAATGGTAACAATGCCCGGCGCCGGCTTGGAAACCACGCGCGTAAGTACGACAGCCGCATGCAAAAAGGGCTGCCCGTCAAACCGGTCGCCGTATCCCCAGTCCCAGAGTACGTTGGTACCCGGACTCAGGTAAACCTCCGGCCGCATGGCATGCACCGTAAAGGAAGGGGAACCTCCGGCAATAACCATCGTTTCCCTGCCGGTATCTGACCGGATGAGGTCAAGCAGCGGCAGTACCTTTTCATAGGCTTCATCGCCCGCAGCTTTACGGCCCGAAAATTCCGGGTTCCGGATATGTCCATCGTACACATGCAGACCCTGGATACTCAGGTTCCCGAATCCGCTGAGCGAGCGGTAAAAAGAAAGGATCGACTCGTCGGTAGGGTGGCCGGTCCGGTTCATTCCGTTATTTACATCAATAAAAACGGTGGCCACGCGCCCCTTACTTTCGGCAGCAGCATTAAGCTCCGCGGCCGAACCAAGGTTATCTATCAAAGAAGAAAATACCGTTACCGGAAATTGTTCCTGAAGTTGAAAAAGCCGACCGACATTTGGGCCTACCAGCTGGTATGAAATCAGGATCCACCTGGCGCCGGCCGAGGCGAGCATTTCGGCTTCCGCAATGGTGGCGCACTTGAATTTGCTGATACCCTGATCCATCTGCATGCGTACAATTTCGGCACATTTATGGGTCTTCACATGCGGCACCAGCCTGCCCGCATCGCCTGCCAGGCTGATCATGTTCCTGATATTATGTTCGATACGATCCTTGTAAAACAGCAGGGAAGGAGAAATAACTTGGTCGGGATGGTTGAGCTCGTACCAGGGCATGGAAGGGTTTTTGAATTTTGAATGACTGAATGATTTAATGACGGAGTTTTGAATGAGTGAGGTAGTGAGTTAGCGAGTTTTGAATGATTGAATGATTGAATTTTGAATGTGGCGGTTCTGACTTTTGGAAGAGAATGTAACAACTGGTGAAATGGGATTGGAAAGTTGTTAATAGATAATTTAATAAATGTAGGAAGTGACTCATACGTTAATGCTTGAAAAAAGAGCTTTAACCAGAAATCAAATTTATAACCCAGATTCATTCATTTAATCTATTATTCAGTCATTCAGTCATTCAATCATTCATCATTGCTTCTCACTTCTCCTCCAACTCAAACATTGCTTCGATCTCCACGGGAATGTTGTCGGGCAGGGTGCCCATTCCTACGGCGCTTCTTACGCCGATGCCGTTTTCTTCGCCCCAGACCTTAGCAAAAAGCTCACTGCATCCATTGATGATAAAAGGATGTTTTTCGAAGTCGGTTGTGCAATTGACCATACCGAGCACCTTCACTACTCTTTTTACGCGATTGAGGCTGCCCAGGTTTGCTTTCAGGGTGGATAAAATGGCAAGTCCCACCTGCCTGGCTGCAAGCTTTCCCTGGTCAGCATCCAGATCTTTGCCGATGCGGCCTTTGATCAGTGTGCCGTCATCCTGCACAGTGCCGTGACCTGATACGTACACCCAACGTTTATCAACGATCAGCAAGGGTTTGTAAACGCCCACAGGCTTGGGAGCAGGCGGCAAAGAAAGGCCCAGTTGGGCAAAGTTGGATTCAGGAGTGTTGTCCATGTTAATTTTGAATGATTTAATGAATGAGTTTTGAGTTAGTGAATGTGTGAGGGAGTGAGTTAGTTTTGAATGACCGAATGACCGAATGACCGAATGATTGAATGTTTGAGTTTTGAGTTAGTGAATGTTTGAGTGAGTGAGTGGGTAAATTTTGAATGACTGAATGACTGAATGAATGAATGATTGAGTTTTGAGTTAGTGAATGTGTGAGGGAGTGAGTGGGTAAATTTTGAATGACTGAATGACTGAATGACTGAATGATTGAGTTTTGAGTTAGTGAATGTGTGAGGGAGTGAGTTAATATTGAATGACTGAATTTTAATTGAAAGTATTGTTGCGCAAAAGTTTGAAAGCGAGCTTCGCTATATTATGAATGTTCAATTTCCATTGAAGAAGATTGATGTTTGAACGTCTGAACAGCTTGGTATTGTTCAATGAATTTGCTAATCATTCAATATTCAGTCATTCAACGATAACCCACTCACTCACTCGCACATTCACTCAGTCAAAACTTCCTCATTCAATCATTCGGTCATTCAACATTAACCCACTCACTCACTCACACAATCACTAACTCAAAACTTCCTCATTCAATCATTCGGTCATTCAAAATTGATCTCCTCTAAACAAACAAATTTAGTACCAAAACGCCCAGCAATCCCATGATGGAGACAATTGTTTCCATGACCGACCAGGTGAGCAGGGTTTCGCGGATGCTTAGGTTGAAGTACTCTTTAAACAGCCAGAAACCGCCGTCATTCAGGTGCGAGAACATCAAACTGCCTGATCCGATGGAAAGTACAATGAGTTCGGGCGCGACGGTTGAGCTCGCCAGGAGCGGGGCGAGGATGCCTACGGTGGTCAGTCCGGCTACGGTGGCTGAGCCGACACAAACCCGGATTACGGCTGCAATACTCCAGCTGAGCAGGAGCGGAGAAATGTTGATGCCCGCGAGGCCCTCGGCTATATAGGTGCTCACGCCGCTGGCTGTCATGATTTCCTTGAAAACGCCCGCTCCTGCAATGATCAGCAGGATTACAGACACGCCTTTAAATGCCTCCTCCATGCTTTTGCTGATCATTTTCATGTTGTTGCCGCGACGTATGCCGAGGGTGTATGCTGCAAACAACACGGAGAGCAGCATACCAAAGTAGGGTTCTGCAAGCAAACCGATGATCTTGCTTTCAGGATAAAGTTTCTTGATACCCGACATGGTGGTGAGCAGCAGTACAGGCAGCAAACCAGTCACAATACTGATTCCCAGTCCGGGAAGCTCGCTGGCCGGCCGTGGCCTCACATTGAACAGATCTTCATCCGGCTTCGGCTGAAAACGTTTGAGCGTACTCCCAAAGAGCGGACCCGCGACTGCAATAGCCGGAATGGAGACCATAATGCCATACAGCAGCGTTTGCCCCAGGTCAGCATGAAGCTGGCTGGCAATGGCGGCAGGTGAGGGGTGGGGCGGAAGGTAGCCGTGAGCCACCGACAGCGCCGACAGCATGGGGATACCTATATAGAGCAGCGGAAGCTGCGCAGTGGCGCTGATCATGAAAATAAGGGGGATCACAATCACAAATCCGGCATTGTAAAACAAAGGAATTCCAATCACGAAGCCGGCCAGCGCCATGCCCCATTGAATGTATTTTTTTCCAAATAAGCCAATCAGCGCATCTGTAATGCGCTGGGCTGCACCACTGTCCGCGACCATTTTGCCGAGCATCGCCCCGAATCCCACAATCAGTACCAGGTCGCCGAGCGTGCCGCCGACACCTTTCTGAATGGCTTTGCCGATGGTATCAATGTTTAGCCCGCTGGCAAGGCCGAGGCCGATGGAAACGAGCAGGAACGAAATAAAGGTGTCGATTTTGAGCCAGGCAATGAGGATAATGAGCGCGAGAATGGCAAAAAACGTCAGCAGTAGGGGCATAACAGCGGTTAGAAAGCAGGTTAGGGATAGAAGTTGGAAGAAACTAAATTTTACCGAGAGATGCCAATTAAGTTTTGTCCGGAAGCTTTTGGAGGTTAATGCCCGATGGATCATGCGAATAGGCGTACCGGGCTGAAATAGGGCAAAAGATAGTTTGTTAGAGTGGCAGGAAATCGCGAAATTTGGCAAACGGAAACTTACAATTTTCTAGTAATAATCAGGGATGAACACTGATCTGCCCCTGGCCAAACATTTGATTATCTTCTAAATTTTTTATGGCAGAAGCTTCTGGTGAAAACATTATCCCCATTAACATTGAGGATGAAATGCGTGGGGCGTACATTGACTATTCAATGTCCGTTATCATCTCGCGCGCGCTACCTGACGTCCGCGACGGTCTGAAACCGGTGCACAGGAGGGTGTTGTACGGGATGTCGGAGCTGGGTGTCAATTATAATCGCTCTCACAAGAAATCAGCACGTATAGTAGGTGAGGTTTTAGGTAAATATCACCCGCATGGTGACTCGTCGGTTTACAATACGATGGTACGTATGGCCCAGGAATGGTCCCTGCGCTACCCGCTTGTGGACGGTCAGGGAAACTTTGGCTCAATCGACGGAGACAACCCGGCGGCGATGCGTTATACCGAGGCGCGGCTGAAAAGGATTGCCGATGAGCTCATGAATGATCTCGGCAAAGATACGGTTGATTTTCAGCCCAACTTTGACGATTCACTTTCTGAGCCTACCGTACTCCCCGCCAAATTCCCTAACCTGCTGGTCAATGGATCCTCAGGGATCGCGGTAGGTATGGCGACCAACATGGCGCCGCACAACCTGTCGGAAGTAGTGGATGGTGTGCTGGCATACGTGGCTGATCCGGACATTACCGTCCAGGGACTGATGGAATACATCAAAGCTCCCGATTTCCCGACTGGTGGTATCATTTACGGCTACCAGGGTGTGCGCTCTGCGCTTGAAACAGGCAGGGGCAGCATTATCATGCGTTCCAAAGCGCAGTTTGAAGTCTCTAAAACGGGCAAGGAACAGATCATCGTTACCGAGATCCCGTACATGGCCAACAAGGCGGCGATCATTGAACGGATTGCGGGTCTGATCAACGACAAAAAGCTTGATGGTATCTCAGATATCCGGGATGAGTCAGACCGTGACGGGATGCGCATTGTTTTTGATCTGAAAAAAGATGCGATACCCAACATCGTACTGAACCATTTATTCAAGTACACGCCGCTGCAATCATCTTTCGGGGTGAACAACGTGGCGCTGGTAAAAGGCCGGCCGGTACTCCTTAACCTGAAAGACCTGATCAGGCATTACGTGGATCACCGCATTGTGGTGATTACCCGCCGTACCGAGTACGAACTCCGCGAAGCAGAAAAGCGTGCGCATATCCTGGAAGGTTTGCTGATTGCACTTGATAATCTGGATGCAGTTATTTCCCTGATCCGGAACTCGGTTGATCCCGATGCTGCGAAAAGCGGCTTGATCGAGCAGTTCAGCCTGAGTGAAATTCAGGCCAAGGCGATTCTGGAAATGCGTTTGCAGCGTCTGACCGGTCTGGAAAGAGACAAGATCGTGAAGGAGTACGAAGAGATCATGGTGCTGATCACAGACCTGAAAGACATTCTTGCCAACGAATCCCGGAAGTACGATATCATTAAATCAGAGCTTACCGAAATCAGGGAGCGCTACGGTGATGTGCGCCGCACGAAGATCGAGTTCGCTGCTGAGGAGTTCAGTGATGAGGATATGATTGCTGACGAGGAGATGCTCATTACCATTTCCAATGCAGGTTATATCAAGCGTACGCCGCTGGCCGAGTACCGTACGCAGACGAGGGGTGGGGTAGGATCGAGAGGTGTGAAGACCAAGGATACCGACTTTACCGAGCACCTTTTCTCCGCTACAATGCTGAATTACCTGCTGATCTTTACCGAGTTCGGTAAGCTCTACTGGATGAAAGTATATGAAGTACCGGAAGGCAGCAAAACGTCCAAAGGACGTCCGATCCAGAACCTGATCAGCCTGGAAGGCGGAGATTCCATCCGCTCGGTGATCAATGTGAAGACACTTTCTGATGAGGATTATATCAACAATAATTACATCATTATGTGTACCCGGCAGGGGACAATCAAGAAAACATTGCTTGAAGCCTATTCACGTCCGCGGACTAATGGAATTATTGCAATCTCCATCAATGACGGAGACCGCCTGCTTGATGTGGCATTAACCAACGGTGACAACGACATCGTGATTGCTTCCAGTGCGGGTAGGGCAGTGCGGTTCAATGAAAAAGGCGTGCGCCCGATGGGACGTACCGCGGCAGGAGTAAGGGGCATCAACCTGAATGATCCTGACAACAAAGCCATCGGTATGGTATGTATCAGCCGCGAAGATGCACAACTCCTGGTAGTTTCTGAAAATGGTTTTGGAAAACGCTCGGATATTGACAGCTACCGTATTACCAACCGGGGTGGAAAAGGAGTTTCGACCATGAACGCTACGGACAAGGTAGGTAAACTTGTCGCGATCAAGGAAGTAACCGAGCAGGACGATCTGATGATCATCACCCGCAACGGAATTGCCATCCGTATGAGTGTGCTTGATATCCGGTTGGCTGGTCGCAATACCCAGGGTGTAAAGCTGATCAGGCTGAACAACAGCGATGAAATTACGTCTGTAACCCGCATTCTGAAAGATCCGGATGAGAAGGCCGAAGAGCTGGATGAAGATGGAAACGTAATCAAGCCCGCAATAGTGGTGGAAGGCGCATCCGACAGTATCATTGTAAGCGCCGACGAGCAGGAAATACTATCCGACGACGACGACTTGACAGAAGAGGATGAAGACGAAAATGAGGCTTCTGACGAGTGAGGGGCATGATTTTTGTGAAATTCTCTAACTGTACGAATATTAACCCAACGAACAATCAATCATAACCAAAGTCAATATCTATGAAAAAACTGTTTTTTGTTTCTGCACTTGGCCTGTTCAGCATTGGTGCATTTGCCCAGGATGCTGTTAACAAGGCAATGGTAGATCAATACCGGAAGGACAAGGAAAAAAGCGATAAAGACGTAGCAGACCCCAAAAATAGCGCCAAAGCATCTTTCTGGATGGAGAGGGCAAAGCTTTATGAAAACATCGCGAGCAATGGTTCCGAGGTAGATTCAAGCGCGGCAAAAACAGCTTTGGAAGCTTACAAGAAAGTTGTTGAGCTGGATGTGAACAAAAAAGGGGAGCCCGGTAAATCTTCGAAAGAAGCGACCAATGCGCTCACAGGTGCTGAGGGTACCGTTTTATTCAATGCATTTGTGAAACAGGGTGCCGAAAAGTACCAGGCGAAGAATCTGGCGGGCGCGCTCGAAATGTTCCAGGCTGCCCAGGAAATCAACAAAAAGGATACAACTGCATCACTTTATGGTGGTATCGCCGCGCAGCAGCTTGACAAAAAAGAAGACGCAAAGACACAATTTGAAAAATATGTGGCTAATGGTGGTAAAGATCCCAGCGTATTTTACGGACTTGCTCAGCTGTACCGTGCCGACAATAACTTCGACAAGGCGATTGAGGCGCTGAACAAAGGTTTGGAAAAATCTCCGGGCAACAAGGATTTGAAATCAGAAGTGGTGAACATCCTGCTGGCATCCGGCAAGGAAGATCAGGCCATCAATGAGCTGACCACATTGGCACAAAACGATCCTAAAAATGTGCAGAACCTCGTGAACCTCGCGATCCTTTACGATAACACCAGCTCTAAGGCAAATCAGCGTATCAAAGAGATCCAGGGAAAACTTGGCCAGGGTAACAGTAAAGCGTCCAGCCTGACAAAAAATCTGGAAAGCGAAAAAAGCAAAATTGAAGTATACGACGGTGAAGTAAAACGCATTACCGCGTTGATCAAGAAAACGCCTAAAAATACCGATCTGAAACGTCAGCTGGCCGACGTAAACAACAAGAAGAAAGAATCGCTGGCAGCTATCGCAACCATGGAAGGTGAAGCGAAAGCAGCAGCAGCATCGGCATCAAGCACTGACAATGCAGGTTTGGAAAAAGAACTGGCAGACCTGAAAGCGAAACAGAAAGATGCAAGCGAAAAGGCTGTGACCAACTACAAGAAAGTATTGGAAGTAGACGGCGCTAACTACGATGCACTCTACAACCTTGGTGTTTTCTATTTCAATGAGGCTGTTCAGCTGAAAAGCGAAGTTGATAACATGAACATGACCGAGTACCAGCAACGTGGTAAAGAAGTTGAAGGTCGTGTATGTGGTAAATTCAAGAAAGCAAAACCTTACTTCGAAAAAGCCGTACAGGCAAAAGACGAAGCTGAGGCAAAAGAAAACCTGGCAACTGTGAACAGCGTACTGGAGCAATTCACTGCAAAACAGGTTGCATGTGTTGAAGAGTAATCCAAAGCTCATTCATACATTTATAAAAAGAAGAGCGGTATTAACTACCGCTCTTCTTTTTGCCTGAAACTCTATTTAACATAATATAAATTATACAACAAACATAGGAGGAGATTATTGGGCTTATACAGTAATGACAATTTCATATAGACGGCCCGTATTACAGCAAATGCCCGCTGTACAAACCTCAGGAGGTTGTAGCAGCAGGCATTTGAAGATAACTGACTGTAATGCAGAGCCCAATCAGGGATAATTGGACATTGTCAGGCAATGTCGCAAATTTCAACGCATTGCTTTAAAGACGCCAGCGGCTCGCGTTTTGGGATAAATTCCTGCGCTACGTAGCCAGTATAGCCCGTATCCAGGATCGCTTTCATGATTGCAGGGTAATTCAGTTCCTGTTCCTGGTCAATTTCGTTGCGTCCGGGAACGCCACCTGTATGATAATGCGCAATGTACTTGTGGTACTGACGAATGTTGGCAATCACGTCACCTTCCATAATCTGCATGTGGTAAATGTCGTACAGCAGCTTAAACTTTTCAGAGCCGACCATCTCACAAAGTCCGGCACCCCAGGATGTGTGATCGCACATGTAATCCCTGTGATTCACTTTGCTGTTGAGCAGCTCCATGATCATAGTCACATTGTATTTTTCAGCTGCCGGCATTAACCGTCTCAGACCGACGGCCGCATTGCGCATCCCGTCTACATCCGACATGCCGCGGCGATTTCCTGAAAAGCAGATCACCGTCGTGTAACCCGCAGCCTGTAATTTTGGAAAAAGCTCTTCATAGCTTTTTACCAGCGCATCGTGGTTAGCCGGGTCGTTGAAACCTTTTTCGATTCCCATACCTGCACCATTTGGCAAGGCACAATGCAGACCATACTTTTTCAGAGTCGGCCAGTCTTCGGGGCCAAGCAGCTCAACCGACTTGATACCTATTTTTTTGCATTCCTGGGCAAACGTCTCCAATGGGATATTTCCGTAGCACCACTTACATACCGAATGGTTGATCTTGCCTTTGAGTGCAGGACCCAGCGCCTTGTCGCTGGCTGCAAATGCATCGGATAGTGAAAGGATCCCGGCTCCTCCTGCCGCAATGTTTTTTAATGCTGAACGTCTGCTTGACATACTTGGATGATTTGTATCTTCTTTATACTAACTATTTTAACGTGAGATCCCCTGCGTGGCAGTAGGAAAACTTGCGGGAATTTTCTGCGTGACCTTTCCGGTCGCAGCCCACTCTGTACCCCGCTGAAGCGTGGTGATGAAACCTACACATTTTTGCGAGTATGTTTCATGGCCGAGTGTTGTATGAAAAATCCTTCCTTTTCCATACTGGAGTACCATCAGCACAGGCTCGTTCCGGCCGGATCCATTCTGTTCTTTGGCACTGTATGCCGTAGCAAGTACCGTAATGTTATCCGCAGGTCCGCGCAGGCGGTCGTACAGTTCGTCTTTCTGGTGAAGCCACTCGGCCGGCAAGTCCTTCATGATCGGATGCCCGGCTTCTCTTGTTTTGACTATGAATTCATGCTGATTGCCGTGACTGCCTCCTATGCCCGCACTTGAATCTTTCACTACGGCTTGTTTTGATTCGTCGTAGTAAAGCCACGGACCGCTCTTTTCGTCCCGGCCCTCCCATCCGCCAATGCCGATCATCTTATTGTAAGCTTCCCATTTTGGGAATGCATTGTCTGCGGAGTGAACCACCACCAGACCTCCCCCATTTTGCACAAAACGTTCAAATGCATCCTTCACTTCCGGCGACCATTCGTCGCCATTATAGTTGGAAAGAATAACGTCAAAGCCTTGGAAATCAGGTCTAAACGTGGAAAGATCGGTACCCTTTTTTGGCGAAGTCACTACATCTACGGTGAACAATCCGGTCTCTTCCAGGTAGCCCTTCATCATGGCAGTGCCCTCCTTCATGTTGCGGTGGTTAGTCTGACCGTCAATAATCAGTACCTTAAAAGGTTTGGGCGGATGTGCTGGCAGGGTCTTCCCGAATGTTGACCACATTGTCACAACAACGATCAGGATTGCGGTACCGAGGTGAAGCAGGGTTTTCATTGGTTTTGTAAAAAAAAAGTGATGCTGCGAGTTGCAGCACCACTTCCATAAGCTTGTTCTTAAATAATCTACTCTATTATTTACCGCCTTTCTGAGTTCTTGATTCGGTGTAGATCGGGTTGTTTTTATTACCGCCCGACATCAGGTAAGCTACCAGATCCCGGAGTTCGTCCGGATTAAGTCCGTTGATCAAACCCGGAAGCATTACGGAAACCGTCGAGATCTTAGATGATGCTACTTCTTTTTTGCTCAGCTTGCGAACTGTTTTTGAATCAAATGGATTCTGCGCGATGTAGTAAAAATTGGCATCCTCGTTGATCTGACGGCCTACCACCGACTGCCCGTCTTTCAGGGTGTAAGCGATCGATGCGTACTGATCAGAGATCGTTTTATCAGGAATGATGATCGATTCCAGCATATCATGCACGGAGAAGCGTGTTCCGAGCTGTGTAAGTTCGGGACCCACGTCGGCACCTTCACCCTGGATCGCATGGCAACGGCTGCAGAGTACGGCTGAGAAAATCATTTTACCTTTTTCAAAGTCACGGTTGGCCAGGCTGTCCTGCACCAAAGCGACTGCTTCGTCCACTTTCCATCCGCGGCCGGGGCCTTTCGGCGTGTAAAGTCTTGCAAGATCATTACCAGTGCCTGTGAGCAGCTCAGCGCCGGAAAGTTTGTTGTAATAAGCAAATTTGTCCTTCGGTACATTCTTCAATGCAAGCTGGCGGGCCTTGTCGATAAAGCCGATGTAGCTCCGTCCACCTTGGTAGCCAAATGCATTTTTGAACCAGGCGAAGTATTTCTCGCGCAACTCAGGCGTCCAGCCAGTCTTGGCGCTGCTCAGCATGATTGCGTAAAATGTTTGCTGAGCGGGCGGCAGTTTTTCAAGAAGTCCTGCCAGATCAAGGCCATACTGCGGGTTACGCAGGATCAGATCGGCCGACGCTGTCGCCATTGCATTATCCTTGTCATCAAAAACTTCATTCTTCTCAATCAGTCCAAGTGTTTTTTGAACAGCGCCGGGTGCTTCAAGCGTAATAAGGATTTTAGAAAGAAAACGGTTTTGCAATGCATTGGATGAAGGATACCGGGGATTGAGGTAACTGACAACCGCCTGCTTGGTGGCTGCGTCCGGCTCTCCGGTGCGGTAAATGATCACCTCCATAGCGCGGAGCAGTGCCTGTTTTTGCAGGTCATCCAGTTTGGCATAATCAATCTTGCTCAAAGCTTTCAGCAATGGACCACCTACCTTGGTTGAGTCCCCCTGACGACCCAATGCGATGGCCGCATAAATCAGTGTTTGCGGGTCTTTTTCAGCATATACTTTACTTTCCCATTGTGCTACGGGCTGGTGTTCAATTGCTGTCCGTGCGGCAAAACGCAGGAACCGATCCGGACTTTTCAGCAAAGGCCAGGCAAGGTCAATTGCTTTCGGATCTTTCTTAACATGGTATTGCTCAATCTCGGTACGTTGCTTGTGCTCCGGTGTAACGGCCGCATTGGCAACATTGGATCCCGCAGGGATGTTTTGGTAGTCACCATAATAAACCCGGTACAGGTCTGATTCGAGGCGGCGTCCGCCGGTCAGGAAATACAATGCACCGTCCGGTCCGATCGCTCCGTCTGTTAATGGAAGTGGTGCGCCAGAGAGGAATTCTTCATGATCAGCCGTGTAGGTAGATCCGCTTGGTTTCAGGTGCAAACCATGAACGATACCAAAACTCCAGTCAAATGCGAGCAGCGTATTCTTGTATTTGGCCGGGAAGCGCGCGTCTTTCAGGTAAATCAGGTTAGTAGGCGAACCCTGCCCGATATTCATGATGGGTGACAGGAAGTCGGCGAAAGCAGGAGAAGTATTGGCCGACCCGGTACGCCAGCCATAGTCGCCGCCGCTGATCGCATGGCAAACGCGTGTGGGCCGGTACCACGGAGTACCAAAATCCCACTCCATGTCAGAGTCGTAAATAAAAAGGTCACCCGCTTCATTGAATGCGATATCATACGAGTTACGATATCCGGCACTGAAAAGCTCCCATGATTTGCCTTCCGAATCGGTACGGGCAATCCAGCCGCCAGGTGCATGCCGGTCGGTGGCGTGGCCACGCGGATCTTTGATGAATGGAAACAGGTTATCGTTTTTCCAATTGGTTGGCAGCAGGTATGTGTCCATTTTCGGCACGTCCGTAAAGTTACCGGCTACCACAAAAAGGGATTTTTTGTCGGGTGACAATACAATGCTGTGCGGACCGTGCTCACCTTCTCCTTTCAATGCTTTCAGCAACGTGATTTTGTCGTACTGGTCATTATTGTCTGTGTCCTGCAACCGGTACAAACCGCTTCCTTTCGGGAAACGCGGATTTTCGCGGTTGTTGATCATAACATACAAACTGTTGAATGCATATAGCAAGCCGTGCGCATAGCCCATTGCCACCTTGGCGGTATCGCCTTCTACTTTCAGGGTCTCCACCTTTGGCTTTTCCGTAGAGCCGATCGGCGGGAGTACCAGCCTGAACAACCCGCCATACTGGTCGGAAGTGATCATCCGGCCTTTATCGTCGAATGTCATTGAAACCCACGATCCGTTTTGTTCTTCTGACGGACTATATAAATGTTCTGCCTTGAATCCCTCCGGCAGTTTGAGTTTGTCGACCTTGGAGCCAGGCGGACGGTGACTGGCTGTCCGGTTGCTTAGCATCACTCCGCAAAACACGCCCACAGCCAGTAATACTGCGAGCGTCATCGGAAGTTTTGACCATCGATTTTTTGTGTACATCTTACAGTTCAGTGTTTAAGTAATACTATTAAGAAAAGGTAGCTTGCTGATTGTCTCCGGATTAGTAAGGTTTCGGCAGTGTAGATCAGACCATTATAACTTAAATTTTTGTCTTGAATAAAACAAACTAAAACTTCGAATATTCCGGTAGTATGACAATGATATAAGGATTACGTGAGGCTGCCATCCTGTTCTGTCGGCATAGCACACGGGTATTTTTGTTTTTGTAATTAAAAAAAAGGAGTGCAGCAGGATCCTGCCACACTCCCCTCTCTTCCTGAATAACTACTAGAAATTAGGCGTCAATGCCGACTCATCAGCTGGCAAGCCATAGTACTGGTCAAGGTTCGTAAATGCATTTGCCGGTGGTATTGCGCCTTGCGGGAAGTAGTACGCAGCCGGGTTGGCCTTGATCCTGGCTCCATAAGGTTCGATAATCTCTTTCACGCGACCGGTACGGGTCAGGTCAAACCAGCGCTTGTTTTCGAATGCAAGTTCAACCCTTCTCTCTTTGAAGATGGCCTCCCGCATGTCGGCCTGGGATGCTGCCTTGGTAGCAGCAAGTCCTGCACGGGCACGTACCTGGTTGAGGTAAGTAGCAGCTTCCGAGGGTTTTCCCTGCTCGTTGAGGCCTTCTGCCAGAAAGAGCAATACTTCCGCGTAGCGGTACACAGGCCAGTTTTGACCGGTATTGCCATGCAGTGAATGCGGACGAGCGTATTTCTTAATGTACGGTATCGTCTTGTTTGCCTGCGCAGCACCGCTCAGTGTCACATATCCGATATTCACATCCTTGCGCTTGTCACCTGCCTCGTAGGCAGCAATGAGGTCCGGAGTAGGAATGTTATTACTTTCCTGCGAAGTAGGCTGCGTATTGCTGGTACCGGTAAGTGGCTGCAATTCAGCGGCTGTAATCGGCGACGGAATGAATGAATAGATAAACCCTCCATTGTATCCTGCGGATCCTTCCATGTACTGTACCTCAAATACTGACTCCTGGTTGTTTTTGTTGGTACCAGTAAATGAGAATGCATTGTTATAGTCCGGCATGAGCGCGTAACCATCCTTGCCGACTACATCTTTGGTCAGCGTAACTACCTGATCCCATTTTTTCTGTGTCAGGTACAGGTTGGCAAGCAAAGTTTTTGCTGCTCCGGATGTAGCACGACCAGCTTCCTGGGTTGCCTTGTTGGGGAGCAACGTACTGGCTGCGCTCGCATCTTTTTCGATCTGCGCATATACTTCTTCCGTAGTCGAAAGCGGCAATGCAGCATCCTCCCGGGTAGTCACCGGAGTAAGGTGCAGAGGTACCTTCCCGAAAAGCCGGATCAGGTCGAAGTATGCAAATGCACGCAGGAACAGCGCCTGACCTTTCAGGTTATTTTTGGATGCTTCCGCAAACTCAACCGCATCTATGGAAGTAAGGATCTGGTTGGCACGGGCTATGATCTGGTAGTTGAGCCGGTACTGCTGCAGCACGTTGTTGTTTGCCGTAACACCATTGGCCGTCGGTACCGCGAAGTTCGCCACGTTTTCCGTCGCATCTACTGCACCGTACAGTACGTTCCGGGCATAATACGAGTTGTCGGAATGCATTTCCTCCAATACCCATGCATGGTTGTTAAAGATGGTCCGCAGCGGAACGTAGGTTCCGTTTACAGCTTGCTGGAAGTCAGCCTCCTTGGTGAAAAAAGTCGCCGAGCTCAGCGCAGTTTCCGGCACCACTGTCAGGAAGCTCTCCCGGCAGGCAGTCATGGAAAGTGCCAGCAGGCAGGTTGTTGCTATATATTTTGTTCTTTTCATTTCAAATCAGTTAATAGATTTTCAAATACAGCAGCTTAGAAATTCAGGTTCACACCCAATGTCCAGGTACGTGGAACCGGATAGTTGGAGAAGTCTACTCCCTGGCTCAGGTTACCACCATCTCCGCCTCCGTCGCCTTGTGCGCTGGTTTCAGGATTGGGTCCGCCCCAGTATTTCGTAAATACATACACCTGCTGAGCGGAAGCATACACCCGCGCCGATTTGAAGACCTTGTTCACCTTACCGATGTTGTAGCCAAGCGTGATGTTCTTGATGGTGAAGAACGATGCATTGGCCAGGAAGTGCGAGCTGTTCCAGTCGCGCTCAATACCTGTGAAGGTACCGCCGCCATTGGTTGCGCCGTACATGCCTTTGCCCGGTGTGATCACCTCCGTAACATTTCCTTTGGCATCACTTTTCACGCGGAAACGGTCCTTAACGCCGGCCACCATGTTAAACACACCGTCGAGGTTGGCAGTACTGTACAAATGACGTACCCAAAGCTGGTTACCCTGTGATCCGGAACCGGTGATCGACAGATCCCATCCGCCGTAGCTCAGGTTGTTGGTGATGCCATAGGTGAATTTCGGGAAAGGACTGCCGATGATAGCCCTGTCATCCTGGTCGCCACCGTAAGTAATCTTGCCGTCGCCGTTCACATCCTTGTACTTGATCGTACCGATGGCAGACTGGCCCGGAGCAATCGGTGAGTTAGCAAGGTCTTCCGCATTCATGTAAAATCCTTGCTTCACCAGACCGTAAAACTGTCCGAAAGGTTGTCCAACCTGGGTAATGTGGAATGAACCATATACGCGGTCAATGCCGGGTGCCAGTTCCATTACCTTGTTTCTGTTGAAAGAAATGTTGGCGTTGGTCGTCCATTTCAGCTTACCATCCAGGTTGCGGGTAGTGAGTGAGAACTCATGTCCCCAGAACTTGATCTCACCAATGTTATCGTTGAAAAACGGGAACCCGGATTCCTGAGGAACCTGCACGGCATACAACAAGTTGGTGGTACGCTTGGTGTAGTAGTCATAAATGAACTGGATTCTGTCATTGAACAATCCCAGATCCAGACCAAGGTCGAACTGCTTGGTTGTTTCCCAGCCGAGGTTATTGTTTGCCAGGGATGTTACCACTGCTCCCGTAGCAACGTTGGAACCGAACACTGAATTGACCGTATTGTTTACGAGCGCGTACTGTGTGTAGTTACCGATATTGTTGTTACCGATCACACCAAAGCTACCGCGGATTTTAGCAAACGAAATCTTTGGAATGTCCTGCAGGAAGGTTTCATCCGAGATCACCCAGCCAGCCGAAACAGACGGGAACGTACCCCAGCGGTTTGCCGAACCAAAGCGGGATGAACCATCCGCACGTACTGCTGCCGTAAACAGGTATTTGCCTTTGTAGTTGTAGGACAAACGGGAAAGATAAGATGTCAGCGCCCACTCATTCACACCACTGATTGTTCCGCCCCGGTTGATGTTCAATGCACCCTGGATTGTCGGAAGACGGTCGTCGGCGTAGGTATCAGCCTGGATTCTTGAGAAATCCTGACGGTACCGCTGCTGCGTAAAACCGGCGAGCAATTCGAAGTTGTGGTTGCCAAAGCTGCGGTTGTAAACAGCCGTGTTCTCATTCAGCCAGCCTACATTCTCCAGTGCCTGACGGATGGATACCGCCGTGGTCGGGATAGGAACGTTGATGTTGCTGGTAGCCGTAGATGGGTTGAAGAAGAAAAACTTGTTGTTTTCGTATTCAATGTTCATCGTTGCTCTGAGCGTAAGCCCTTTAACTGGATTCAGCGTGAGGTACGTATTGCCGAGGAGCTTGGTTGTTTTATTTTCGTTGGTCAGCTCGTTGGCCGCGCGTACCCAGTTGGGATAATCGAAGATGTTACCAGTACCACTTGGGAAGTTGTTGTACTTGGTCAGTTCTCCATTTGCATCATAGATGGGCATAACCGGCCATGTATGCAATGCATTGAACAGGATACCCGTTCCGCGGTCGCCATCCGTTCTCGGCGTATTGTCGTATACGTACTGGGGTGCAATGTTAAAACCGATCTTCACCTTGCTGGAAATAGCATATTCGGAGTTCATCCGAAGCGAGTATCGTTTGTAATCATTGTTGAGCACAACACCTTCCTGGTTGAAAATACCCGCTACGAGCGAAGTTTTCAGGTTTTCCTTATTGGAAGTAATGGTCAGGTTGTAGCTCTGGATCGGCGCGGTATGCAGCAAGGCACCATACCAGTCGTTGTTTTTGCCGGCGTAATCCGACGGCCTCTGAAACACTTCCGGCACTGCCTGACTCTGATCTTCGTAATATTCCTTTTTAAACTGCGCGAACTCTTCCGCATTCAGCATTTTCACGCGGCCGCGCTCAGGTACTTTCTGCAGACCGTAGTATGCATTGAAGCTCACGTTTGTTTCACCGATTTTACCCTGCTTGGTCGTAATGAGTACCACGCCGTTTGCTGCGCGGGAACCATAAAGCGAGGTCGAGGCAGCATCTTTCAGGATGGAGATATCTTCAATCTCGTCGGGGTTGATCGCCGCGATGTTTCCTGTGATCGGAAAACCGTCAATCACGTAAAGCGGATCGCTTCCTGCCGAAACAGAAACCTGTCCGCGGATACGTACCGACATACCCTGGCCGGGCTTACCGGTCGTCTGGTTGATCTGGACGCCCGCAAGCCTGCCCTGCAGTTTTTGCGTCACCTGTGAAACCGGCATGTCCTTGATCTCTGCCGCACTCACGGATTGTACCGAGCCGGTCACTTCTTTTTTGAGCTGGCTGCCGTATCCCACAACCACTACTTCGGTAAGTGCCTTGGAGTCGGTGCCTAGTTTGACATTGATGTCGGTGTTATTACCAATGGTAACTTCCTGCGACAGGAACCCTACCGAAGAAAATATAAGTACGCCGCCCGCATCGGGTACACGCAGTGTGTAGCTTCCTTCTTCATCGGAAACCGTACCTGTGGATGTACCTTTGAGCACTACACTTACGCCCGGAACTTTCTCTCCGGATTCGTCAGTGATGCGGCCTTTTATGGTTTTGTCAAGAACTATGTGTTTACTACTGGGAGGAAAGAACGGTGGAACGGTCACCCTGGCATGTGCTCCGAAGCCGCAGGCAATTCCAAAAAGTGCCAGGCCGACTGATCGGGTAATAAGGGAATTCCGGGCACATACAGTTGATGGTCGAGATTTAGTCATAGAATTAATGATTTTTAAGGGTTGGGGACTTTGGGCATTCTGATGTCAGCTTTCTATCATGCGAACGGGTTTTAGTGAATAAATTTTCAGGGTTTAGGAACAGTAGTATTTTCAATGGATTTTATAATCATAAATAATACTCTTATAGTACCATTCTATTTGCCTGCAACTTTGCGGACCATTATGAGTTATCCGACATTTGCATCAACATGAGTCCAGGCAGGCAGAATAATACTACTCTGTGAAAAAGTTTTATTCCTCGTTAAGTAAGGCTAAAACAAACTCGATATAATGATATTTATGCAATAGTAGGACGATTGCCTATGCAGACTATCCTGCTCTGTCTGGTTTTAAGGAATATTTAATTCCTCAGAGTTTATAGGATATAATCAACAAAAAAACCGCCCGTACGCATTGTACTGGCGGTTTTAGTCCTCGTGTAAAGTGGCGGCTCAGGTAAGCAGCTCCATAACAGGTTTGCCTTTTCCGTCGGGGGTTGTGTAAAAAGGACGCTTTTCAATTTCGTACTGCGTATCGGGCGTAATTCCGAGCGCGTGATAGATCGTCTGGTGTATGCCATCGATCTTGACGGGGTTCTCAATGGTTTTGCACGGGCGCTCGTCGGCGGTCTTTCCGTACACAAATCCTCTTTTGATGCCCCCACCAAACATGAGCATGGAACAGCCGTCGGTAAAGTGGCGGTGCATGCCGTAAAACTTCGCATCCGACAGAATATCAGGCTGTGCGACCTGCTCCAGTACCTTGGCATCGGGCCTGCCTTCCACCATCATATCGCGGCTGAACTCACTGGCAAGTACGATCATCGTACGATCCAGCAAACCTTTTTCATCAAGATCCTTGATCAGCTGGGAAACAGGTCCGTCGATCTGCTTCTTCATATCTGCAAGACGCGTATGTCCGTTCTCATGCGTATCCCAGCCCATAAATGGCTCGTACTCCGTAGTGACGCTGATAAAGCGCGCACCCTGCTCGGTGAGCCTGCGTGCCAGCAGACAGCCCAGTCCAAAGCGGCCGGTGTTGTAAATGTTGTAGCTTTCCTTTGGTTCAGTGCTGAGGTCAAATGCCTTTGACTCCGGAGAATTGAGTAATGCATAAGCCTGCTCCATAGACCTTTTAAGTGATTCGCGCTGGTAATCGCTGCCGAACTCGCCCACCGGACTGTTGTTGATGAGCTCATTATAAAGCTGGTTCCTTCTTTCAAACCGCTTGGCATCCATACCTACCGGCGGACGGACACTGTCGAGTCCCTGGCTGGGGTCAGGAATAAAGAACGGACCGAATTCATTGCCCAGGAAACCCGCGGTATGAAATGCTTTCAGCTCTTCGGCTTCGCCTACGGTAAAGCGCTGGCCAATGTCTACAAAAGCCGGGATCACGGGATTTTTCGGACCGAGTTCCTTGGCAATCCACGAACCCAGATGGGGCGCAGCCACGGTTTGGGGCGGCTCGTAGCAGGTGTGCCAATGGTACTGATGCCGGGAATGAAGGATGTGGCCCATGTCAGCAGCCACGTATGATCGTATCAGTGTGCCTTTGTCCATAACCGATCCGATGCCCTGCAAACCCTCTGAAAAGTGGATGCCGTCCAGCACGGTCGGCATGGATTTGAAGGTACTGAGTACCCGGTTTCCCTCCATGTCCCTTTCGAAAGGCGTGTATTTTTTCGGGTCGAAAGTTTCGGTATGAGCCATGCCGCCGGCCATCCAGAGCAGGATGACGGTATCAGCCGAACCATTGCTGCCGGGCTTTCCCTTGCATGACGAAAGCAGTCCCGACATGGGAGCTCCCGCTGCAAGTGCCGCCAGTGTTGCAGCGGTGCTACGTTGCAGGAATTCCCTTCTGTTCCATTTCGTATTCATTTCAAAAAAGATTATCTGTTTATTGATCAGAATGATAGCTCTTAACACATATTCTACATAATATACTTTTCGTATTATTGAACATACATAGCATACATTATGGGTGATAAATATCTTCTATATTCAACATATACTGAAATACCTAGTAGATCAACTGAAACTCCGGCACCAGCGCAATGGCCCAAACCAGGTCTTGGATGCTTTCTTCACTTGGCTTTGGACCCAGAATTCGTTTAGCTGCGGCAATCTCATTGGGTACCGGTTTTCGGCTGAGTGCTTTCCGGTAGAGCTCGGTTACCAGCAGGTCTGTCGTCGGGTACTTCACTTTCCATACTTTGGACCCTGCCTTCAAGGTCTCCGTAAATTTGTCCCCGTTCGTAAGTTCAAGCGCCTGCAGCAGATTGGCCTGCGAAGTACGACTGGTACTTACCGTTTCGCGATTGGGCCGGCCGAGTGAAGTTAAAAACGGATCGTTCTTCACCACCGAAGCGCGCGCAAAAGGCAGCTTTGTTTTGATGTCCGCAGGAAGGGACTTGTACATTACTGCCGAGTCGGCATACATGGGCGTGAATGCGGTACTGATCGCATCCGAGAACTGCTCGGCCGATAATCTGCGGCGAACCATACCGGTAAACCTGTAATTCTGAGCTACAATATCCTGCGCTTCTTTTACAGAAGATGAAGGCAGCTGGTACGTTTTGGAGGTAACGATGTTGTAGATCAGCTTTTTCATATCATAGCCTGTCGCCGCAAAGTCAGAGGCCAGGAAGTCGAGCAGGTCTTCGCTCCAGGGTACATTATCCATCACGTCAACCGGCTCCACAATTCCCCGGCCCATCAGCTGTGCCCAGATCCGGTTGGCGGCAGTGCGGTAGAGCCTGCCATCTTTGGGCTGTACCAGCAGGTCTGCCAGCTGGCGCAAGCGTTTTTCGGTACTTGCATTTACACTGATTTCGCCCAGCTCGGGAAAGAGCATGCGGGTACCGGCGATTTTTCCTGTCGGTTTATCACAATGGTTAATTTCCAGTAAGGTGTCTGCAAAGATGTTGGCAAATGCATAGGCATCGGCCAGTTTCCAGTCGCTGACAAAGCTGTCGTGGCAGGATGCACATTTGAGATTAAGGCCGAGCAGTACCTGTGATACATTTTGTGCCGCCTGCATCTCGGTGCGCTGACTTGAGTTAATAGTACCGCGCCATTTGATACCTTTTATAAAACCTTCGGAATCCTTGGTTGGACTGATCAGCTCGCGCACGAAGAAGTTGTAGGGCTTATTCACTTCCAGGGAAGTGTACAGCCATTTGGTAATGTCGAACCTGCCGCCCGTAATGTAGCCTGTGCCGGTATAATCATTGCGAAGCGCATCATTCCAGAAAGAAAGCCAGTGCTGGGCATAGTCGCTGTTCCGGTTAAGGAGCTCTTTGGCCAGTAGCTCACGTTTGTCGGGCCGACTGTCTGCGAGGAAGGTGTCAACCTGTTCGGGCGATGGCAGCAATCCCACAATGTCGAGGTATACGCGCCGGATGTACGTACGATCGTCAACGACCGGCTTCCAGCTGATCTTGTTTTTTACAAAATACGCATTAACAAACCGGTCGATGGGTTTGTCAATGCCGCCCGAAGCAGCCGGGATCTCGGGGGTTCTCGGTTCAAGGGATGCTACGCGGTAAATGCTTTTCAGCTTGCCGTCTGGCCAGGGAGCCCCCTTCTCGATCCAGAATTTAAGCACCTTCACTTCCCGCTCGGTCAGCCGTTTTCCCTTGGTTGGCATGGCCTCCTTGTCATTCCGTGGCAATGTGATGCGGCGGATCATCTCACTTTTGTCGGGATGTTCGGGTACGACTACGGCGCCATGCTCACCGCCCTGCATCACAGCTTCCTTGCTGTCGAGGCGGAGATCGCCTTTGATTTTGGTTTCGCTATGGCAGCTGTAACAGTTATGTGCAAGGATGGTCCTTACTTCCACATTGAGCTGCTGCACCTGATCGGGCGAGAGGGCTCCGTTGTTAGTCATGACGAAATCCGGCTCGTCCGTTCCTTCCGGTTCTACCATATGCTCGTCGGATGAGGATGAGGGAAGGACTTCGGAAATGTAGTTTTCACCGTGCGTGAGCAGCGCGCCGTAATGTCCCGCAAAGGATACCCCCAGTACGGTCAGTAGCAAAACCGACCGGTACATGATACGCTGTTTTAAGCGGATCGCCAGACAGGCAATTACGGACAGTGACATGGTAGCAATGCCTGCCCATTTATGGATTGCAAATGTATCTCCGGCCGACTCTTCCGAATTGGCCAGCAACAAGCCAAATACTACTGCCACTACGGCGCTGAGAGCACCTACTACCGTCAGGATATTGATTGCTTCCCGCAGGGTACCGGATTTTTTACGCCAATCGAGGATTTCAAGTAAAAGGGCAACGCAAAGCAGTCCAACCGGGAAGTGGACCATCAATGGGTGTAAGCGTCCCAGGAATTGCCAAAGCCAAAAAGTTTCGCCAGCCTGAAGTAGCACGATATGAAATGATTAAGGGTAGGAAATGCTGAAAAAAGATGATGCGGATGCTGCAAAAAAATCGCGAATACCGGAGGGCACTGTCCTGCTGTGTCTTGTTATTACAAGCTCAATGTGCCAGGAGTGCATTTAAATATTACCGGTAGATGTTCCGTCATGGGTGCAGATGCTGATTTTTGACGTTTGCAGAATGGAAAAATGCTAACAAGCTGTAAGTTAAGGAAAATCATTGTTGTAATAACGTTTTTGTCCATTATTTACTTGCTAACTTTCAAATTGCAGCTTTCCCGGGCAGCCCTGTGCTTCCGGGAAAGCTGCAATGGGCAAATACTAGTAGCCGGGATTTTGTGTCAGCTTCGCATTGATCAGAATCTGAGGCGCCGGTATGGGCAGGTAGTACTCATTTTCGGTAAATACATAATCGGTTGAATTGAATGGCACATTCCCACGGGCGATTGTTGGATTCGCGCGTTCCTTGGCTCCATGCGCATTCATGAATGCAGCCCATTGCGCCGGCGTCATTGTACGCCGCAGATCAAACCAGCGCTGGTTTTCAAAAGCTAGTTCAACACGCCGCTCTTTGAGGACGGCAGTTCGGAATGCGGTCTTGTCGAGACCGGCGAGTGGTTCCAGTCCTGCACGCTTGCGAACCTGGTTCAGATAATCTGCTGCTTCGCCGGTTGGGCCGGATACTTCATTGATACTTTCCGCGAGCATCAGCAATACATCCGCATAGCGGAGCACGGGCCAGTTGGTGTTGGTACGGTTGACGATCGTATGCGGGTAATTGTATTTGTTGACGTAGGTCACCGGGTACTTTACACCTTCCAGCGTGAAGCCGGTTTTCAGGGAAATATCCTTGCGGAGGTCACCTTTTTCGTACGCCGCTATGATATCATTGGTGGGTGCATTGCGTCCGCCGTTTGACCCGCTTGCATATCCGGTCACAGCACCTTTGGAAACCCTTGGTGCGAATACATATTCAAAACTGCTCCATTCTCCCAGGTCATTGTCGCCCTGGTACTGGATCTCAAACAAGGATTCGGGACCATTCTTTTTGGCGGGCGAAGGATCAAAATTATCCGCGTAATTCGCATTCAGTGAATACCCGAGCTTGGTTACCTCTTTCAGCGTCGTAATCGCGTCTTCATACTTCTTGTTGGTCAGATAGGTTTTGCCCAGCAGGCCCAATGCAGCTCCCTTAGTTACCCTTCCTTTATCAGCAGCACTGGGGTATACGGCCGGCAGCAACGTGACAGCCTCTTTGAGGTCACTTTCTACCAGCGCCCATACTTCCGCCTGCGGGGAGCGAATGAGGTCAAATGCCGGATCAGGAGTTGCAAGCGTATTGGTTACGATCACCACGTCACCGAAATATTGAACGAGATTGAAATACAGATACGCACGGATGAATTTCAGCTGGCCTTTGATCTTGCCGCGTGCATCATCAGACAGGGTTGCGCCTTCCATTTTTTCGAGGGTCAGGTTGAGATTGTAGAGCGCAGCATAGTAGTTATTCCAAACTGTCGCAATCTCCCCATTCCCTGCATTGACCGTTGAAAATTCGAATGCTTCCCAACCTCCCGCACCACCCCGGTCCGACGGGTTCAGGTCTACAGTTGTATTATCGGTCTGAAACTCGCCGAACAGGTAAGCAGTGTTGGTGATAGTCTGCAATGTGCCGTAAACACCGTTTAATGCCTGGTTTACCTGCGCTTCATCCTTATAAAAGACATCCACACCAACCTTGGTAGGATCTGTTTGATTCAGAAAGTTCTCATTGCAGGATGTAGCCAGCAGGCTAAGCAGGAACATCCCGGATATCGTAATTTTTTTCATTGTTGGTCCTGTTAAAAATTGACTTTAATACCCGCAGAGAAGGTTCTGGGCACAGGGTACGACTCGTCGTCGTTGTTGAGCTCGGTACCGCCGCGCACCCCTGCATCCGGATTGTTACCAGGATATTTGGTGATAATCCAAAGGTTAGCCGCATTTACAAACACGCGTGCATCCGACAAAATGCCTTTCATCTGCGGAAGCGTATAGCCGATGGTCACGTTTTTGATCCAGGTGTGGGTTCCGTCGTAAACATAACGGTCGCTGCTTTCGCGTGACCACTTGAAGTAGTCTGTTCCACCCTGCGAATGCTTGTCGTTCGGATTGGAGCCGGGATCCTGGGGTGAGCGCCAGCGGTCTTTGGCTTTTTCCAGTACATTGAACACACCGTCCATGTTCATGGTGGAAGCCTCAATGTTGCGGTACACATCAAACTTATAGGCACCGAGCAGCATAATGTTGAAGTCAAACCGCCGGAAGTCTCCACCCACATTCCATGCCCAGGTAAATTTGGGATTAGGGTTCCCGATCTCGGTCATGTCCTTGGTATCATAAGACACAATCCCATCCGGGCCACCATCTTCCGCCCCGTGCAAATCGGCAAATTTCATGGCGCCCGGCACGGCACCTTCCTGCAATGGTGCAGCATTGATTTCTGCCTGGGTGTTGAAAATACCGATTTTGCGATAGCCGAAGATCATTCCGATAGGTCGGCCTACCTGCTGGATGTTGTACCCGCCGTACTGGCTGCCCTGCAGCAGAAAATCGTTCTGGCCGCGGATCGCCAGGATTTTGTTACGGTTGATGGTAACATTCGCATTGGTACGCAGATTGAGCGGACCCACCTTAATGCGGTAGGTAGCCGCAATTTCAAGACCTTTGTTCTGCACTTTACCCAGGTTTTTCAGGGTAGAGGTAAATCCGGAGACAGCCGGGATGTTGTAGCCCAGCAGCATGTCGTTGGTGATTTTTTTATAATACTCAACTGTAAAAATCAGCCGGTTGTTGAAAGTGGAGAGGTCGAAACCAATGTCCAGCTGGTTCGACTTTTCCCAGCTCAGCTCCGTGTTCGCAAATCCGGTGACCGTTTTGCCGGATACGACGGTGTTGTTGAACACATAATTATTGAGTCCGAGGAAGGCCAGACTGGCGTAATTTCCATCGCTGCCCGCATTCTGACCTACGCCAAAGTTATTGTTGGCCGACACCTGGTAGCTGTTGTTACCAGTCATGCCCCAGCTGGCGCGCAGTTTCAGGTCGGTAAGCCAGGAAGCTTTCGGCACAAAACGTTCTTCCGAAATGCGCCAGCCCACGGAAGCTGCCGGAAAGTTGCCGAATTTGTTCCCTTCCGAAAACCGCGAGCTGCCTTCACGGCGCATAGAAGCCGAAACCAGGTACTTGTCTTTAAAAGCATAGTTGGCCCGTGCAATGTAGGCGATCATGGTCCATTTCCTTTCCATGCTGTTGGAAGACCGAATGGTACCATTACCCAGGTATGGGGCCAGGTCGTCAGGAAAAGTGTTGGCCGATCCGTACAATCCTTTTACTGTTTCCTGCTGTGCTGAGTATCCCAGCAAGGCATCGAAATGATGGTTTTCACCAAAATTGTGATCATAAGTCAGCAGCTGGTCCGCAGCATAGTTTTGCAGCTCTTCCGAATCGTCCCGTTCTGTCGCAAGGCGCGGGGGCGCTCCTGCACTGCCCGTGGCAATAGCCAGACCGATCGTAGAGGGTATGTATTCTTTATAGGTATTGTAGTTGATCTTGGCATTGAGCGACGACCGGAACCGCAAACCTTCCAGCAATCTGACTTCAACATAACCACTGGCAAGCACATCGGCGATGTTGCGGGTGCGGTTGATGTTTTTAAGCATGTAAAGCGGATTTGGAAAACCGAAGACATCGCCGACCCCATTATAATAAGGTATGAGTTCACCCTTTTCATCGTAGGGAGAATAGCGCGGGTCGCTGATGAGTGCAAGTCCTACAACCTGGCTGCGGCCGTCAGTATTGGCAACGCGGCTTTTGGAGTAGCTGCCAGCCAGGTTCAGGCCTACATTGATGTACTTGTTTACGTCACCATTGAGGTTGGTGCGCACCGACGACCGCTCATAGCCGGTATACTGAAGGGAACCATCCTCCTTATAGTAGCCGGCAGAGACTACAGACTTAATCGGACCTTTGCCCGACATCAGTGTGACGTTCACATCTTTGTACGGTGCATTGTTGTTCAGGATCAGGTCAAACCAGTTGGTGCTGTATTTGGTAGCAGCCGGGTCGCGGAAGTCCGCGGGAATTTCGTCAGGATTGGGCGGACGCAGGTTCGACAACTGGAACCGGCCTATAAACACCTCTTTTTTGAATTGTGCAAAGTCAGGACCATTCAGCACATGGGTTTTGCGGGAATCCGGAACGTTCTGTACGCCGTAATCGATGGATACATTGAGACTTGTTTTGCCTTCTTTCGCACTCTTGGTGGTAATCAGCACTACGCCGTTACTTCCCCGTGCCCCGTAAATGGCCGTCGCAGCTGCGTCTTTGAGCACCGAAATGGTTTCGATGTCATTGGGGTTTAAATTCTGACCTACCGAAATACCGACCGGAAATCCGTCGATCACATACAATGGATCACTTCCCGCACCAAGCGAACTGATGCCGCGTACCTTGACGTCAAACTGCTGGCCCGGTGTACCGCTTTTTTGTTTAATGATCACGCCCGGCGCCTGGCCCTGGATCATGCGGGTCACGTTGGACTTCGGCATTTCGCCAATGTCGTCCATGTTGATCACCGACACTGCCGACGTAATGTCCCGCTTGCGCTGGGTACCGTAACCTACAACTACCACTTCTTCAAGCGCTTTGTTGTCCACAGCCAGCTGAACATCAGCGGTGGTTTGATTTGCGGCGGCGGTAACTTCCTGTGTAAGGTACCCGACAAATGAAAATACCAGGATGTTGGTCGCATTATCGGGCAGGTTGAGGGAGTAGCTACCCTCCGGATCGGTGACAGTTCCGGTACTCGAACCTTTGAGGATGACGCTCACGCCCGGCAGGGCGGCGCCTTTTTCGTCTGTCACTTTTCCTTTCACGATCCGGTCAGCCGGATTTTGAAAGGGTTCTGTCAAGTAAGGAGGAAATTCAGTCCTGGCAAGTACCGGGCCGGGCACGAGTTGGGCCAGTATCAAACCGGCAGCTAGCCAGCCTGTGAAAGGCGGGCCGGGAAGTCGAAGTTTTTTCATAAGTAAGGGGTAGAATAGTTGAGGCTTTTTGCAATACCGGCTGCATACCAGCCTGTACGGGCAGCCGTAACCTGTGCAGGGATCCGGGACTTTGGTGTTTAGCGTCTGTTTGTAGCCATAGCGTCTTTTTAGGTGGTAAAAAGCGTTAAGAATGAGAAAGGTAAAGGTTGGTTCCGTGGAAGGTACCGGTAAAGGAAAGTCGTGGGGTATTGTTGTATTGCAATTATAATCCAATAAATGATTTGAATTGCAACATTTACAATAGTATGGGCTTTGGCAGGCGTGACTATCCTGTGCTGTCCGGTAATTGGGCAAGAATGTGTAAAAGCTATATTTATTTTAATTTAAGTATGACCTTTGCCCGGGTAAATGGTTAATTGCCACAAATTCCCTTGTTTGCCCGTAAGTTGATTTAATGTAAAACCAAGATGCAGTCCGCTGATGGTCAAAACTCTACTTTTCCCGCTATTCATACTTCTTTTTGCCGCTGGCCTCCGGATACCTGTGTCGGCAAATCATATTGTAGGCGGCGAGCTTAAAATGCGCCCGCTGAATGCATCCAACCTGTACGAAATCACGCTGGTGCAATTCTGGGATAGTAATAACCTGATCATTCCCGGTCCCAACGTGTCGGGCAACCGCGACGTCAATGCAGAGCTTTTTATTTTTCGTAAAAAAGACAATGTACTGATGGATCGCCTGACGGTCGAGTATGTTTCCACGACCGACATGCAGTATCAGAACAAAGCCTGTGCTACTTACCGGTCTCTTGAAACCTCCATTGGTACGTACCGGGGAAATTTTGCATTGAATGCGGGAAAGTATAATGATCCGGCGGGCTACTACATTGTCTGGGAAAGATGCTGCCGCAATGATGACATCAATAATATTGTTGCACCGGGAGAAAATGGGATGGTCTTTTACCTCGAATTTCCGCCGCTCACTACCCGGAACGCATCTCCCCGGTTTCTTTCTCCGAATGGTCAGTACATATGCAATAACCGTCCTTTTTCCATGAACATGTCGGCCACCGACGCGGACGGCGATGAACTCAGATACTCACTGGTTACGCCGATGCGCGGTCATACGGATCAGATCAACATTTATGGCGACGACACTCCCAAAAGCAGCTTTCCGCTGGTAAGCTGGTCGGCCGGCATTTCCGATGCCAATATGATTCCCGGATCGAGTCCGCTGGCAATCAGCAATTCAGGTATTCTTTCCGTCAATGCAAGCCACGTAGGACTTTATGTTTTTGCCATACAATGTGACGAGTACCGCGCCGGCAAAAAGATCGGGCAGGTACGGCGGGATTTCCAGCTGCTGGTGATTGACTGCAATGATGATCAGCCGGAGCCGCCGGTGATTATGATGGGATCTCAGCCTGTGCGGAATGTGGCATTTTGCCCGGAAAAAACGATTGAACTGGAAACTGCCGCGTCTGATAAATGGTCGTACCAGTGGCAGCTCAATGGGCAGAATATCCCGGGAGCCACCACCGCTACGATTGCTGTTCAGGACACCGGGTTGTATTCAGTTGTAAAAAGTTATACGGAAAAATGTTCGCGGGATACATCCTCTGAGAATGTTCATGTAAGCTATGCATCGGTCCCGGCGGAAATTACCATGAACCGTGATACGATCTGCGAGGGAGAAACCGTAACGCTCCTTGCAAACGGAGGCAATGTAGGAAAGCTGGCGCTCAGCTGGATTGCTGACGGTAAATCGCTTTCGGAGAAGTCTGCTGGCCTGGATGTAAGCTCGTCCGGTACTTTTATCCTGAACCTGAAAGATAATGATACAGGCTGCACCGGCAGCGACACGGCCAGGATTGTGCAGGAAAAATTACAGGTAAATCTTCCTCTTTCGCAAACAGTGATCCGGGGCTCGCAGATTGACATCGAGGCCAGAGTTGTACCGGCAGGTAATGCCTACGTTTATCATTGGACGCCTCCTGCGGGTGTGGTGACAGGGCAGGACGGGAAAGTAGTGACGGTCGCGCCGGATCAGGAGACTGTTTATACGGTGCAAGTTGCTTCTCCGGCGGGTTGCATTGCAGACACGTCGACCATCGTAAAGGTTATTGACAAAATGCATATACCGACTGCATTCACACCGGATGGGGATGGGGTGAACGATAAGTTTGAGATCTTTAATGGAGATGGTCAGATCCTGGATGTGCGGATCTACAATCGCTGGGGAGAGCTGGTGTACCAATCGCCCGGGTACAGCACACCCTGGGATGGGACATATAAAAGTAAACTGGTTGCCTCGGGCGCTTATCCGTACATTATTAAAACGCCGAGCGGCAATGTCAATGGTACAATTACGATCATCCGCTGATGAAGGATTCGTAATGTGAGATACATGGTGAGTTCTTCACCCAATTCTTATGCAATCTCCTGATCAGGACCTAAGCTCCTGGAAAGTACCGTCCGAATAAAACACGATAATTTTATCGACCATCTTTGGCTTTACATCTGCAACTTCATTCTCAGGTTGTTTTTGCAGCTCGCTGGCCCTGGAAACGGCAGGTTGCGCTGGCGAAACGGTTTGAACTTTTGCAGCTTCCCGGGATTCTTGTTTGCTGACGTTTTCACCAGTGCCGGGCGCTGTAAAAGAAAGTTCTTCTCCGTCAAGGATCCAGCTTACTCCAAGGTCGGGATATCGCTTGATGATCTTCTGCACAATTTCCAGGCTGGGCTTATTGCGGCCCGATAGAATATGCGACATGCTTGATCGCTGTATACCTACTTCATCTGCGAAGAGAGAAGGTGAAATTTCCTTGTAAGAAAGAATGAGTTTAATCTTATCACTTAGCTCCATGTTCAGGCACATTTACAATGTAAACTTAATAAACATTGGCGAAGTTTAACAAACTATTAGAAATTTAGAGTTGTAATTTAAATCTGTAAACACCCGCTACTTTACATAAATCAATTTAATGTTTACAAATATAAACCTAACGAAAGAGCACAAAAAAGCACAGCCATAAAGACTGTGCATAGGATTATGGAATCGGTAATGTTAAACTGCGACCTGGTTTTCTCTTAATGCATCATTCAATGATGTTTTCAGATCGGTACTTGCTTTACGCTTTCCAATGATCAGTGCGCATGGAACGTGATAAGTACCCGCCGCAAATTCTTTGGGCAAAGATCCGGGGATCACTACGGAATCCGCAGGCACAAAGCCTTTATATTCAATTGGTTCGCTTCCTGTAACATCAATGATCTTCGAACTGCCTGTGATGGTAACCCCAGCTCCGAGAACAGCACGTTTGCCAATGTGTGCACCTTCCACTACAATACAGCGTGAGCCAATGAATGCACCGTCCTCTATAATAACAGGTGAAGCCTGCACAGGTTCGAGTACCCCTCCTACTCCAACGCCCCCACTCAAATGTACGTTCTTTCCAATCTGTGCACAGCTGCCGACAGTTGCCCAGGTGTCCACCATTGTTCCTTCATCTATATAGGCACCAATGTTCACATACGAAGGCATCAGTACAACTCCTCTTGAAATGTATGCACCATACCGGGCCACTGCAGGCGGCACTACCCGAACACCTAATTCGTCGTAGCCGGTTTTTAGTTTCATTTTATCATGGTACTGAAAAATGCCAACTTCTGCTATTTGCATTTGCTGGATTGGGAAATAAAGGATGATTGCTTTTTTTAGCGCCTGGTTGACTTTCCAGCTTCCGTCTTCCTGAGGTTCGGCAACTCGCAGCCGTCCCTTATCTACTTCTTCAATGATGTTCTTGATAAACTCGATGTTGTCCTGTTCTTTCAGAAGTTCACGGTTATTCCAAAAAGACTCAATCGTTTGATCCAAATTCATGTTAAACAATATATTTAATAAAATACTTATAAAACGCTCTTATACAATAACATAACGAAAGTTGAAGAATATTATTAAGGGGTATTATTCTGTAACTATCTCCTACCCTACTTCTTCAAATAATGTAGCCTCGCTACTGTCAAATTTTACTTGCAATTTTATGGAGAGACAAACATAGGCAAAGATTACAGACAAACAAAATAACTTAGACACAGCTAACATACATCTAAAATAATCTAACTACTACTTATATTAGTAATTTAGCAAACATTTCCTGCTGCGAAATTGCTAATGTAGATAGTAATCTATTTGACTGAACTCACTTCCCATATTTTAGGTTTGTGTTTTAAAACAGCGGCGTTTTTTATTAATATTGCCGCTAATTAACCAATCAATACAGATATGTCTAACGTAAAAGTCGCAATTAACGGATTCGGTAGAATCGGACGCCTGGTATTCCGCCAGATCTATAATATGGAAGGTATCGATATCGTTGCCATCAACGATCTTACCAACCCTAAGGTGCTTTCCCATCTTCTTAAATATGATACGGCACAAGGCCGATTTGACGCAGACGTAAAAGCCGGTGAGAATTCAATTTCGGTAAACGGAGAAAATATTGTCATTTATGCACAACGTGACCCTTCTCAAATTCCCTGGGGATCGCACGATGTAGATGTGGTACTCGAATGTACCGGTTTTTTTACAAGCCAGGAATCAGCCAGTGCTCACTTGAAAGCCGGGGCTAAGAAAGTTGTTATCTCTGCACCAGCTACGGGCGACCTGAAAACAATCGTTTTCAACGTTAACCACAATGAGCTTGACGGTTCCGAAACAATTATCTCCGGTGCTTCATGTACTACTAACTGCCTTGCACCTATGGCACAGGTACTGGAAGAGAAATTCGGAATTGTAAACGGCCTGATGACAACCATCCACGCTTATACAAACGACCAGAATACGCAGGATGCACCGCACCCTAAAGGCGATTTGAGACGTGCAAGAGCTGCTGCTCAGAACATCGTTCCAAACAGCACCGGCGCGGCAAAAGCAATCGGACTTGTATTGCCTAGCCTGAAAGGTAAACTGGACGGATCGGCACAACGTGTACCAACACTGACCGGTTCATTAACTGAGCTTACTGCAATTCTTGGAAAAGAAACTTCCGTGGAGGAAATCAATGCGGCTATGAAAGCGGCTTCGAATGAAAGCTACGGATATACCGAAGACGAAATCGTAAGCAGCGACATCATCGGCATCAGCTACGGCTCACTCTTTGATGCTACGCAAACACGCGTTCAAAAAGTTGGAGATACACAGATTGTAAGAACTGTGGCTTGGTACGATAACGAAATGTCGTATGTGTCACAACTTGTTCGCACCGTGTACTATTTCGCCGGTTTGATCAACAAGTAATATCAAATGCTTCGAAAAAAGCCGCTGCTCAATGACGGGCAGCGGCTTTTTTCATATCACCTGTGCTTTAATATACTTAATGGAATGTCCTTTGGCAGTGAAGATGCGCTCATAATGGGTTTGCACACCGTGGTGGTCTTCCAGCAGATGCGACGCGTATAAGTCTGGCGTATGCTCCACAATTTGCAGCTGCTTAAAGGTATCTAGTGTTTCCAGCGTATAGTCGTACAAAAAACTGCTGTCTGTTTTTAAACAAAAAAGCCCGCCTTTTTTCAGGAATTGTGCGTACCTGGTAAGGAATGAAGGATTTGTAAGCCTTTTTTTCTCTTCTTTATCTCGCTGCTGGGGATCAGGATGAATCAGCCATATCTCGCTAAGCTCACCATCGCTAAAAAATTCATCCGAGTACTGGATACCCGCCCTCAAAAAAGCTACATTCGAAAGATTCAGATCTGAAGCCAGCTTACTCCCCCGGGCGATGCGGTCACCTTTGATGTCCATACCGATAAAGTTTCGGTTGGGGAACTTCGCACCAAGTCCCACGGTATATTCACCTTTTCCACAAGCCAGCTCTACAATTACCGGCGCTTCGTTTTTGAAGTACAGCCGGTTCCAGTTACCTTTTACTTCCTGATAAAGGGGTTTGCCCGCCTGGATAACATTATTGGCTTCTTCGCTGTACTTGTAATGGTCTAACTTTCTTCTCATTGATTGTAACTATAATTCTTCAATATCGGCCACCACAAAAGTACTGCCGCCGACATAAATGGCATCGTCTGTTGCTGCATCATCCAATGCGGCACTTAGGGCCAGGTTGACATTTGGGTACACAGTCCCTCTCAGGCCGCAATCTGCGGCGAGCTGCTGTAACGTCCGGACATCGAGTGCCCGCAGGTTAGAAGGTTGGCAAAAGTAATATGCAGCATCTTTTGGGAACAAAGGCAACACGGACCGCACATCCTTATCACCTACAAAACCAATGACAAAACGCCGGGTCCGGCAAGCAATGGTTGAAAATTGGTTCAGCGTGATGGCCAGACCAGCTTCGTTATGGGCAGTATCGCAGTACACGGCCGGATTTTCCTGTAATTTCTGCCACCTGCCTTTTAGCCCCGTCAATTTTGCGGTTTGTGAAAGTGCCTGCGCTATGGCTTCATTGGTTAAATTCCAGCCTTTTTCCCGTAATATCCTGATGGCCGATAATACTCCCTTGATATTTTTCAGCTGATAAGCACCTGTAAGATCCAGCCGGAGGTCGGGTAATGACTGTGTACCTTCCTGATCTGTGACCGACAGGTGCATCAAACCTTCCTTCAACCCCATGTTTTCAACCCTAAATTGATCGGATCCGAAGGCGATCGGCGCTTCATTACTCTCTGCAGTACTCTCAAAAACCTGGGTGATATCGTCTGTTTGGCGCTCACTTACAATCACAGGCGTGTTTTTCTTGATGATACCAGCTTTCTCCGTGGCAATCTTGGCCGGCGTATCGCCGAGAAATTGCATATGGTCCATGCTGATATTGGTAATGACCGACAGCATAGGCTCAATAATGTTCGTCGAATCCAGGCGGCCGCCCATACCCACCTCGATTACCGCTACATCTACCTCCTGCTCAGCGAAATACCGGAGAGCCATCGCTACCGTAACTTCAAAGAAAGAAGGGCTTAGCCTCTCAATATCAGCATTGATTCCCTTGATAAATGCTGTAATGAATTCCTTGCTTACGACCGTACCGTTGACCCTTATACGTTCCCGAAAATCTTTTAAATGAGGCGAAGTGTAAAGGCCGACCTTGTATCCCGCCTGCTGCAATACCGCCGCAAGCATATGAGAAGTGCTTCCTTTTCCATTGGTGCCACCAATGTGGATTGTGGGATATTTCTCCTGAGGATTGCCCAGCAAGCTGCACAATTCCCTGGTAGTCTGAAGGCCCGGCTTGAATGCCCGGGCCCCTATATGCTGAAAGACAGGTAATCTTTGATAAAGGTACTCGATCGTCTCCTGGTAGTTCATGAAATGCTAGCGCGACCGTATTTTAAACGTAATGGTTCCTACCGACTCGTCAGGAACATTGTCGGATTTGGGTATGAAAGTCAGGTCCCGTACGGCGCTTTTATATTTGTTGACCACCGCGTAATCGGTAACGGTTGTGCTTTGGGTAATAATGCTTCTTACACGGCCATTTTTGTCCACTGTAATCTTGAAAGTAATATCCCCGGTAGCATCGGAGTTATCATCCACCACGGGCTTTCTGGACCAGCTCCAACCCGACAGACTTAGTCCGACTGCAGTACCACCGCCGCCGCCTTCTCCTTTATAGGTTTTTGCAAACAAGCTGCCCGTTTTTGCTCCCTTATCTCCCACTCCTTCGGCGTCGTCACCATTGTTGTTACCTCCAACCCCGCTTCTTGTTCCATTGGTACCATTGCTGCCAGATTTACTGCCTGAAGACTTCGAAAACAAAGCATCCTTGTTCACCGCTTTTTCAGGTGCAGGCTTCGCAGCAGGTGCTGACGAGTTTTCGCTTCCTGTAGACTTTTTAACTTCCGTTTTCTCCGGCGCTTCCACCGGGCTTTCTGTCTTGGACGTAATGACCGGCTTTTCAGCTACCGTCCTGGTAGGCTTTGGGGACTCGATTTTAGGGGGAACAGGCGGTGTAGGCTTCGGAGTGGACACCGACTTTACCTTTTTAACCTCGTCGGCATCGGCACGCATGTTTTCGGCCACCTTGCTGTCATTGGGCTTGTTAAATGTTTGCACATCTCCTTTTCCAACTTTGCTCGTTCCATAGTTTACTTCGACAAAGAGCTCTAAGGGCTCAGTCTTCGGCATGGACGAGTTTAAACGGATAAAAAAGAAAATACCCAGCATTGCCACAGTGATTCCGAAGGACATAGCCCAGGAAATTGCTATCCGCTGACGATCTTCTGCCTGTAACTGCATCATATTTTAACTACTTTTTACCCGAAATCAACGTGAATTTATATAAAATCGTATAAACAAAAAAGGAAGCGTTGCTGCCTCCTTTGATGTTTTGCTATGGTCTTTTGTACACCCAGCCTACTTCACCGATGACCGATTTTAGTCCAGCGGCTGATTGATATGCTTCTTTTTCATTGTCAAATCCATTGACGGCCACCTTCACCTTCTTGCTGAATTGGTCCTGCGGGATAATGGTAGCAGTTGTAACACCTTTGGATTGAAGCTGTTCCAACAAGATACCTGCCTGCCGGGTTCCTTTGAAAGTTCCGGCTACAACAAGAAATTTCTTTGACTTGTAATCTATTTCAGTTGGCTGGGCAACTTTAACTTCAGGTTCGTTCTTTACTTCGGCAACACTATCCGCGCTGACTACCGGAGCGTCAACAGAAGCATCCGGAATAAGACTCAATGAATCAATGGAGACAGCCTCTTCCTCCACCTCCGTTTCCACAACTTCCGGTTCATCCTTCACAACCTCTTTTCTGGCAAACAGCTCCTTGAAAGGGTTCAATGTACTCTGGATTGTACCGGTAGGAGAATTAACCAGAAAATAGCTCAGGCCGATCATCAGGCCGGAAAGTACCGCGGCAGCAGCCCAGCTCGTCCAGCGAATGCTTCTTGGCGCTGCTTCTTCCGACTCTACTACTTCAATTACTTCCTGGATTTCGGATGCAGGCGTATGTACCACCGGCTCCGCACGCATGATTTCGGTAGCTTTGAACTTCTCGAAGCCATACCAATCATCCTTGAAGTGCTTTCCCAAATCAGGCTCAAAAACCGGTTTGCCTTCCACATTCCGGCTGAATACGCCAATACCGGGGATTACTGCTTGTCCCTCCCTTTCGAGTTCACTACGCAGCCGGTCCGAGTAATTCTTGACGCAATCGACAGCTTCCTGGTGGGTCAGATTTTGCTCCCGGGAAATACTGTTGGCCAACAACCCGTCGTCCAGCTTCAGGTATTCGTTGAATGCAAGTCTTTTTGCAGGCGGCGAGAATATTCCTGAGTGGGTATCAAAGGTTGCAGGAACCTGATGTGACAGCAATGCTCCGAAACCAGGAATGATGACGAATTCATATTCCCCCATTAGTCTGCGGATAACCAGTTCAACTGCGATCATGAAGCCAGATTTAGTGTCATTTGGGCGAAGTTAGAAAGAAAAAGATAATCCACCAATAAAGTTCAGGCCCTGCTGCGGGTAGTACATGTACCGCTGATATTCCTTTCCAAAAACGTTATTCATGGCCACAAAAGCTGAAAAGTTGCTGGTTAACAGGTAATCTATCTTGAAGTTCAGATCGGTGATCACCGGCAGTTTGACAGCTTCTCCGGTCTGGAAATTTTTAGCTTTTATACCTCTCAGCATATAAAAATCCGCCGTGACAAAGAGCTTTTTGCTGATGGTAAGTGCGTTAAACCAGTTTAACGTAAGATCAGGCCGCTGCCAGGGTTCTTCCAGGTTTGCGACAGCATAATCAAAAAAATTAGCCTTCAATGAAGTCTTAAACAGATCATTATAGTTGTATCCTGCCTGGGCAGAAATGGTCAGCACCTTCGTTTTTCCCGGATCGTACAACACCGAGAACTTGGAAGTGTCTGCGAGCGAGTTATTGAAATAGTAGAAGTTGCGGTAGCGGGCATAAGCTACTTTTCCCTCGTAGTTAAACCCTGAACCAATTTCACCTTTGACGCCTCCGCTGATCTCAGCAGTTTTCTCTGTATTTGCAATCAGTACATTCGGCCCAAGCCACTGGTTTTCAGCAAGCATACTCTTCAATGTATTCCGGACAATATCTCCGTTTATGCCTGCGAAAATATGCAAACCTGTAAATGGTGTCACATCCACATTCACTACCGGGAAAGCCTTGGTCTTGTTAATGTCTAGCTGATTGTCCGTCTCGTTGACCACATTCAGCCCGGCTGTTACTGTATACATCTGTTCTGCATACTTGAACGTGGGCTGTACCCTGAACAGGTTTCTGTTGTAAGTCAGCCTGTCTACGCGCTGGTTGACAAATGCATCTGCTTCCAGCATCGCGTAAAATGTTTTACTGATGGGTACAGACGCAGTCAACTTAGTTCCCCAGTCGATCTCAGATGCATTGTAACGGTCATTCAACGAGTTCAACGTTGTTTTGACTCCATAATCCACAGCGACACTTGGGTCGGTATTTTCAAATCCCAGTGAAATTCCAAACTGATTTACAGTTTGCCGGATGCTGTCCCGATTTACAATGTAAGCCTCGGGCTGCGGTTTGTACCCGTAGAAATAGTAGTTTTTACGGTCATATTCCAGTGCCCCGTCCACCTTATAGGTGTTACGGATATACTTCCCGCCAAGTTTGATGTTCGTCAATGCATTAGCAGAATTCTTGCCCTCGACAGGTCCGTTTGCTGCTGACAGGTGTTTGAGCTGCGCGGTAAATGCAAGATCTTCCGAGGGACGTCCCCCTACAAATGCTTCACCCAGAAAGCGGCCGTAGTTACCACCTCCAAGCTTAATGTAGTTGTTGAGCACTTCAGGCTGTTCCTGGCGCTGCTTTTCATCAGATGCAACCCCAACCGCCGGTGTGAGCTTGGGCGAAGCAATGTTGATCTGCGGATCAATGATCTGGTAGTTCACCTTCTTTTTGCCCGTTTCATTCTGTACAGGCTGCACTTTATCAAAAATGCGGGTAGCAGGGGCAAATTCAATGCTTTTTTCTTTTACGATCTCGTAAGTCTGGCTTTCGATTTCGCCGCGTTGGGCGTATACAAAGCCGGATGAGAAACCAAGCGTAAGCAGAAATATGGAAGAGCGGGTAATGCTTTTGTTCGTCATGAGTAATCGGATAATGCTTCGGAATACTGTTTACTTCTGGATCTGCACCAACTTTTGTTTCGCAAGTTCAACGGCCTCTTTATCGTCAGAGTTGTCGATAATGGAATTCAGCGTGGCTTTGGCCTGCGGCATGTCGTTCATACCCACATATACCTCAGCAAGCAGGATAAAGGACCTTACACGCCAGTAATCGTATCCTTCAAATGATTTTCCCATATCGATGATCGCTGCTTCCGCTTCTTTGTATTTTTTGTTTTTATACAAAATCGTTGCTGACCAGTAGGCTGCCTCGGCACCTACTTCATCCTTGGAGGTAGCTGCTATTTTTCTGAACTCTTCCGCTGCTTTGTTCAGATCGCCTTTTTCATAGGGAACCTTACCCAGGTAAAGCTGCGCCTTTCCAAATCCTTCCGGAACAATGTTGCCCGCATTGACCACCTCACGCGCATAATACAGCGTAGAGTCATAACTTTTAAGCGTGTAATAGGTATCCATCAACCCGATCCACGCCTGTGCCTGCTCTTTTTTACTTTCTGAATTCCTTAGCAACACTCTGAAGTTAGTCACAGCATTGTTGTAATTACCTCTTCCGATTTCAAGCTCAGCAGATCTTTGGGCAGCTGCTGCTACAAAACTTGACCGGTTGTCGCGGACCACTTTACCAAAACCCTGGATGGCCTCACTTACTTTTCCGAGCTTATCGTACGAGGAAGCGATAAAGTATTGCGCATCATACTGGTGCTTGCTGCTTGGGTATGATTGAACAAATTCCTGAAGCGAAGTCACGGCGTTCTCGTATTTCTGGGCATAGTAAAGGTTCCTCACGTTGTCGAACTCAACTTCCTCCAGTTTTTCGCTGCCCGGATTGTTTTTTCGTACCACACCAAGTACCTGGGTAAACTCCTCTGGCCGGCCCACGGCAGTGTAGCTCTCCTGAATACCTTCCAGCGCACTGCTGGCTGATGGTGAATCCGGATACTCGGTTAGTATTTTACGAAAATCGACGATTGCCTGCTCATATACCTGCAGGTTATAATATGATTGTGCACGGCGAAGCAGGGCCGCGGGAATCATCACGCTTTTGGGCGTTTCATTGATCATTCGCGTAAAGCCTTTTACAGCGGCCGAGTAACTCTGCTTTTGAAAGTCTATATCGGCAATTTGGAAATACGCATCGTCAATGTATCTGGAATTGGGATATTGGCTGATCAGTTGATTGAACTGCTTACGGGCTTCGTCTTCCCGACCCATGTAAACAAAAGCACGTGACTTCTGGAACAATGCGTAATCTTTATCAACCTTTCCTTTGGCAGCTACCTGCTCGTAAGTACGGATGGCTTCATCATAATTTTTAGCAGCCAGGTAACAGTCAGCTAAACGTGCATGGGCATCCTCTATCATTTGTGCATCCATGCCTTCGATGTTGGATGTGAATTCCTTGAAGTAGGTCAGCGCCTGTCCGTATTTTTTCTGATTGTAGTAAATGTACCCCAGTGCGTAAAGACTTTTCCGTGCATAAATTCCGGCCTTCGCATTTTTCGATATTTGTGAATACTGACCGGCTGCCTCATCAATCCGGTTCAATGCATATACTGACTCTGCTTTATAGAATGCGGCAGGGAAAGTCAGTTGCTCGTCGATGGGGTTTTTCAACGATTTATCAAACATCACAATTGCCGCATCATATCGCTGGGCATTGAAATCTAACACCCCCTGGTTGTACGTAAGTTTCTGGTAGGTTCCATTAATCTTTGCATTCCGGCGCGAAAGTCCTTCAATGTACTTTATAGCACCCGCATTATTGCTTGATCCGGCGTACCCTTCTGCAACCAGCTCAGTAGCTTCTTCTATGTGCTTGCTCTGTGGATACTGCGCCATAAAGTTGTTGAATTCTTTAATGGCATCATTATTGCTACCATTATCGAGCTGAACTTTTGCATGGTTATATGCAGCCTCTTCCTTCACAACATCGTTAAAGTCAAGCTTTGCGGCGTTATCAAAGGAGGTTAAAGCATAGCTTAAATTATTCGTCTTCAAATAACTGATTCCCAGCAGGTATGATGCATACTGCGAAACAGAATCTTTACCAGGACCAATGGGCTTTAACGTCACTATTGATCCCTCATAGTTGTTTATCCTGAACTGTGCATGTCCGTAATGAAGTGCCACCGTGGGAGGTATAGCACCTGACTTCATACGCTTATATCTTTCGTACGCTTGGACTGCGGCGGCGTAATCTCCTTTCTCATAATAAACCTCTGCCACGTACAAAGCAACATCGTCGAGCTTGGTATTACCACGCTGCTGTTTTAATATGCGTTCACCATAAGCGAGCAACTGATCATAATCTTTCAGTTGGTATAAGGATGAAATGATCCAGTTCGGAGCTTCATTCTTGTAATAAGGATGGTCCTCTATTCTTTTGAAGTCTTCATAAGCCTCCCGGAAATTATTTTTCTGGTAATTAATAACCCCTGCATAAAAAGATGCGTCACCTGCATTCTGAAATCCAGCTTCATTTTTAACCTGGTTAAACAAAGGCAGGGCTGCGTCAGGCTGCTGCGTATTGTAATATGACATGGCCAGCTGGTAAGTACTTTCCAGCTTTTTAGCCCCTCCCCCGGTTCCTACTGCTTTTTCCAGGTAGGTGATTGCCTTGTCATAGGCTCCTGCCTCATAATAATACCGGCCCAAATCGCCATAGATCTGCTGCGCTTTCGGATGTTCCGCATGGTTTTTAACAAATCGGTCTACCTGCACCTCTGCCTCAGGATAATTGAGGTAAAGTCCGGTTACTGCCACATAATATTCAGCTGTAACTTTATTATAATCAGCAGTATTAAGTAATTTATCCTGGGTATTCAGGTACTCACCAAATTCCTGCCTTGCAGCCACGAAATTCGACTTTTCATAATATTCCAGGCCATTGCGGAAATGAGCCTCGGGTTCTGTAATACTTAATGTATTCTGAGCCAGAACCGAAGATGCGCCTACACATAAAAGCATTCCGACCGCGGAGGCGCTTTGTTTAAGAACCATAGGTACTGAGTTGGTGTATTTTTTACTGAATTTTATTAATTAACTCTTTCCAGGAAGGACATTTTCCAAGGACAGTTTTCTTTCCAGATCATTTGCTATCTAACGAAAAGCAGGATTAAAGCGTATAATGCAACCTCTACGCACTATTTGCAAATCAAAACAGCACATGATTCCTTTGCAGTGAACCAAAGAAATCACCATGCATTTCATCAAATCGCTGCATTACTGCCCTGATAAATGCCTCGTCCATACATTTTTCAATTTCATCCGCACTCTCTACTTCGTAATCATCGATTTTGTATGTTTGCTCATACAATCCGGATTCGATCTTTATAATGTACTTATTGTTCCATTGGTACAATCCGATCTTTAATTGTTGGTGCGGGATATCTTTCAGGTATCTCATTAACAAGTATTTACAACATAAATGAACTACATACTAAAACCACTTTTAGTGCTACAATTTTTAGTGCTAATTACTTCCTGCGGTGATCAGGATAAGAAAGATGCTGCTGATTTCTTTCTTAAAGGTAATGTAGCCCTCGGGCAGAAAAACTATGCCGAAGCACTCCGCTTGTATGACGAAGCAATCGCCAAAAATGCGGATTTTTCCGACGCATACCTCAACAAAGGCATAAGTTTATCTAAATTAAACCGGCACCAGGAAGCTTATGACGTTTTAACAGAAGCATTGCGCATTGATCCTACGCTGGTACAGGCAAATCTCGCGCGGGCAGAAATCGCCCTCGATTTGGGTAAAAAGCAGGAAACGCGAGTGGATCTGGCGCAAATCGCCAAAGAATACAAGGACTCTGCACGGTACTACCTGGTAAGAGGCAATCTGGCAGTTGCTGATGGGAACGATACACAAGCAATTTCCGAATACGACCGGACCCTGCAGCTGGATAAGCGGAACGTTGAGGCTTACGTGAATCGGGGAGCGATATATTACAAGATGAACAATCTTAATTATGCTGAGACTGATTTCCGATCAGCATTGGTTTTAGATCGTGCACAACCCCAGGCACTCAACAATCTCGGACTGATTGCTTCCAAAAAAAAGGACTGGGATGAGGCAAATTCATTTTTTGATCAGGTACTTTCCAAAAACCCAGCTGATCCCGTCGCAATGAATAACAAAGGATATGTACTGCTGCAAACCGGACACCCGGCCGATGCCTTAGCGCTCATCCAGCGTTCGCTGGACATTCTGCCGGAGAATCCTTATGCCCTCCGGAACCTGGGCATGTACTACGATCAGAAAGGTCAGTCCGCAGAAGCTATTCAATCTTACCAAAAGGCCATCGATCTGGCAGAACCTGTGGAAATGCTTTACGGGCTCGCTGGTGACGCTTACCTGAGGGCAGGCAACAAGTCTCAGGCATGTACAATCTGGAAGCAAGGTGCGATATTGAAAGACAGTCTGGCCATTGAAATGCTGACAGCAAATTGCAACTAGCTTTCAGGGCGCACAAGCGCTTTCAACATTTTCCAAACCCTCTCGTTCTCCCGCGGGTCGGTGAAGATCTCCAGCAATGCAATCTGATCGTGCTCCATCAGCCAGCGTAGTTTGTCTTCCAGTTCATCGGGCAACCTGGCAGACTGGTAATCGATCCGGGCATCTTTACAGGTATTTTCTGCGGTAAATCTATGACGGGTCTCAAAGTAAGTTTCGAGTTCTAGGGTATCTTTCGGTCCATCGATCATCCGAAAGATATTACCGCCTGCATTGTTGACCACAATAATCCGGAGGTTTTGAGGAAGATCCTGAATCAGAAATCCATTCCTGTCATACAGGAAAGAAACATCACCAACCAGAAGTAAAGTTGGTCTCTCATTAACCAGTGCAGCACCAATGGCAGTACTCACACATCCATCAATACCGCTCGTTCCACGATTGCAGAATACGCCGGAGTACAATTTTGTATCTAATAATGCATTTACATACCGGATTGCCATACTGTTTCCAACATGTAGCTGGTAGTGAGATGAAGGTTGCTTATTTAAAACATCTAGTAATGTAAGATCACTTAACATTGTTAAATTATTAGCAAAGTTGTACTTGATCTTTCTTGTTTTATATTCTTCTTCATTCCAGCAAGCTTTGAATGATGTATCAATTTCAAGATCTGTGTTGGTGACAAACAGGTAATTATCCAATTTCTCGAATAAGGTAGTAAAAAAGTGCGCAGCCTGAACAGGTACTTGCATTGTTAATGTTTGGGTAGCATCTGTAAGAAATATGTCCTGACCAATGTGCCAGTGCTGGCGCGGCGGATTTCTGCGTATGTACTGTTTAAACTCTTTTGAAACAAAGGACTTCCCAAATGTAATCAGCAGATCGGGTCTCAGGTGAGTGGAAGTCTGAGCATGCAAAAACAGATCATGATGATGAATAAACGCATCACTGGTCAGGTTTGAAACAGCATCGGCAAGCACCGGTATATCCCATTCCTCCGAGATATGCGTCAATGCAGCTGCAAGTGGCTGATCAGGCAGATGCTGTGCACCTGCAATCAAAATGCGGGGTGATGATTCGAACTCATCCAGTAGTCTGTTCCATTCGTCACTCGATAGTTCTGTAGTTGCTTTCGACTTCGAAATAATACGCAAGTTTTCAGTTGACTGGAACACATCGTTCTCGTCAGGGTAAAATGGCTCACGCACCGGAATATTGATGTGGACCGGGCCCTGCGGAACCGAGCTGCTCAGCAATATGGCTTCATTGGCAATCCTGTTGACAGCCCAGGCAGTATCGCGGTGGTCATAGTCCGGCAAAAACTCAAAGGAACGCTTTACATGCTTCCCAAATATTTCATGCTGATAAATTGTTTGTCCATCATACTGGTGAATCCATTCCTTAGGACGATCCGCCGACAGTACCAGTAGAGGTATTTGCTGGAAAAAAGCTTCGGAAACTGCCGGTGCAAAATTGTACACGGCGCTACCGGATGTACATATCAGAACGGTTGGAATGCCCGTCTGCTGGGCCATGCCGAGCGCGATAAAACCAGCGGATCGTTCGTCTATGCATACCTGCATCCGGAACTTGCCGAACCTTGCAAAAGAAAGCGTTATAGCGGCACTTCTAGAACCTGGTGATACTACTACATGCCTGATCCCATGTTTGTAGCAGATCGCGGCCAGATCTACCAGGGGTTGAATAACAGCCATTGCATTTAAACGAAAATAGCCTCATAAAGAGGCTATTTAGTAAAACTTTAACAAAAACAGATTAACCTAAATAGGTTTTAAGCGCTTTGCTTCTCGAAACGTGACGTAACCTGCGAATCGCTTTCTCTTTGATCTGACGTACACGTTCGCGGGTAAGATTGAACTTCTCTCCAATCTCTTCCAGCGTCATTGCGTGCTCGCCGTTTAATCCGAAGTACAATGCAATTACATCCGCTTCACGCTGCGTCAATGTGCAAAGTGCACGCTGCACTTCTTTGCGCAAAGACTCATTAACGAGGCCGGAATCCGGCTTATCTTCCAGGTCATTTTCAAGTACGTCCAGCAGGCTGTTTTCTTCACCCTGCACGAACGGAGCGTCCATAGAAACGTGCCTGCCTGAAATCTTCATGGTATCAACCACTTCTGAAGAAGAGATTTCAAGTACCTCAGCAAGCTCCTCGGGCGATGGCTCACGCTCAAAGCGTTGTTCAAGCTCCGAGAATGTTTTTGAAATTTTATTCAAAGAACCTACACGGTTCAAAGGTAAACGTACGATACGGGACTGCTCTGCAAGCGCCTGCAGAATAGACTGCCGGATCCACCATACCGCATAGGATATAAATTTAAATCCACGTGTTTCATCAAACCGCTGCGCTGCTTTGATCAAGCCGAGATTACCTTCGTTGATGAGGTCACCCAGGGATAAGCCCTGATTTTGGTACTGCTTGGCAACAGAGACCACAAAACGAAGGTTTGCTTTCGTCAATCTTTCCAGTGCAAGCTGGTCACCATCCCTGATTTTCTGAGCTAACGTCACTTCCTCGTCCGGCGTTAGCAAATCCACCTTACCGATTTCCTGCAAATACTTGTCAAGCGATTGGCTTTCACGGTTGGTAATTTGCTTACTGATCTTTAGCTGTCTCATCTATCTTTTTTTAATATGTATGTATTACGATCTTAGATACCCTCTATTCCAAAAAACATCAAATTATTCTTTTTTGTTCTCTGGCTTAGGTAACAAAACCTTGCGAGACAAGCGATATTTACCAGTTTTCTTATCTATTTCAACGAGTTTAACCTGTATTTCTTCTCCTACTTCCAGTACACCGTCCATTTTCTCAAGACGCTCCCACTTGATCTCGGAGATGTGCAGCAAGCCGTCTTTACCAGGAAGGAATTCAACAAATGCGCCAAACGGCATGATTGACTTCACTTTACCTGTATAAAGCTCACCTACCTCAGGTACCAGGATAATGCCTTTGATACGGGCAACTGCTTTTTCCATGGATGTTTTATCCGCGGAAAATATGCTTACAAAGCCGGCACCGTCTTTTTCTTCAATCGAGATCGTTGCACCGGATTCTTTCTGAATGTCCTGAACAACTTTTCCGCCAGGCCCGATTACTGCACCAATCATCTCCCTGTCAATCTTAATCACAACAGCACGTGGCGTATGTGGTTTAAGATCCGGGCGGCTCTCTGTGATTGTTTTATTCATTTCACCAAGAATGTGAAGTCGTCCGGCTTTTGCCTGCATCAATGCTTCTGTAAGCACCTCGTAGGACAAACCATTTACCTTCATATCCATCTGGCAAGCCGTAATCCCTTTTTCCGTACCGGTTACTTTAAAGTCCATGTCACCCAGGTGATCTTCATCGCCAAGGATGTCGGAAAGTACCGCATATTTGCCGGTAGCTGCATCTGAGATCAATCCCATCGCAATGCCTGATACAGGTGCTTTCACTTTCAGACCGGAGTCCATCAAAGCCAGTGACCCCGCGCAAACAGTAGCCATCGATGATGAACCGTTTGACTCAAGAATATCGGAAACGATACGGATTGTATAAGGATTATCCTCAGCAACAGGAAGCACCTTTTTCAGTGCACGAAGCGCCAGGTTCCCGTGTCCTACTTCACGACGGCCAGGGCCGCGGTTTGGCTTTACTTCACCGGTTGAGAATCCGGGAAAGTTATAATGCAGCAGGAATTTGCTGTATCCGTATTTCAATGGGGTATCTACGATCTGCTCGTCATTTTTGGTACCCAGTGTCACAGTAGTCAGCGATTGGGTTTCACCACGCGTAAAAAGTGCTGAACCATGTGCGTTCGGAAGAAAATCAACTTCCGAAGCAATCGGACGGATTTCATCAAGCTTACGACCGTCAAGACGGGTTCTTTCATCCAGCACAAGCCGGCGCGAAGCTTCCCATACCAGATCATTAAAGTAGCGTTTTGCAAGCGAGGCGCTCACTACTTCCTCTTCACCGATCGTAGTCAGGAATTCTTCCCAAACTGCTTTAAATCCTTCTTTACGAACCTGCTTGTTGGATGATCCCTGCTGAGCAACTGCATATATTTTATCATATGCAAATGCGCGTACCCGTGCTTCAAGCTCCGCATCGGTCGGGTCGCCTATGTATTCTCTTTTTTGTGTCTTGCCAACTTCAGTTTCAAACTCTTTCAAAGCCTGGCACTGATCTTTAATGACGCCATGCGCTACTTTCAGCGCTTCTATTACCTCTTCTTCGGTAACTTCATCCATTTCGCCTTCTACCATGGCAATGTCGTCATAGGTAGCACCTACCATCAGATCAAGGGTCGCATTAACCAGGGCCTCAGTACCCGGATTGATCACGTACTCTCCATTGATTTTCGCCACACGCACCTCCGAAACCGGTCCATTGAAAGGAATATCGGAAGCAGCCAGTGCAGCAGAAGCCGCAAGCGCAGCAAGTGCATCAGGCAATGCATTCGCGTCAGCAGAAATTAGGAGAATGTTCACCTGTACCTCAGCGTGGTAATCCTCAGGGAACAAAGGCCGCAAAACACGGTCTACGAGGCGGCTGGTAAGCACTTCATGGTCCGACAGTTTTCCTTCGCGACGCTGGAAGCTTCCGGGAATACGTCCGGCAGAAGCAAACTTTTCCTGATAGTCCACAGACAAAGGCAGGAAGTCGACACCTTCTTTAATATCTTTATTAGCGACAACAGTGGCCAGCAGCATGGTATTACCTAGCCGTACCACAACCGAACCGTCGGCTTGTTTAGCTAATTTTCCTGTTTCAATGGTGATTTCCCGTCCGTCCGGAAGGGGTATAGTTTTCGTAACTATATTAAAGAGCATAAAGTAGTTGATTTTTTGTAGCTGTGAAACGCTGGATCAGCGCTCCGGATTGTTTTGTCTTTTTCCGCAAAAAATCAGGGAACTTTCATTGATTGAAGTTCCCTGATTTTTGAATTACTTACGTATGTTAAGCTCGGCAATAATCGCACGATAGCGGTTGACGTCTTTTTTGTAGAGGTAATCAAGCAATCTTCTGCGCTTTCCTACCATTTTCAACAGCCCCAACCGGGTATCATTGTCTTTCTTGTGCGTTTTAAGGTGCTCGTTCAGATAATTGATACGGTACGTAAATAGAGCAATTTGGGATTCGGCAGAACCAGTGTCTCCGCCTTCTTTCTTAAACCCTTTAGATTCGAAGATGTCTCTCTTCTTTTCCGCGGTTAAATACATGATTGTAACAACAGATTAATATGAAAAAGTATAATTTAACAGCACCCTGCTGCAAATAAGGTTGCAAAATTACGCTTTTATACTTATTTAAAAAATTTAATTTTCGTATGCTTGGATAAGCTCCTTTTTACTAAATCTACTGATGAGGTACGACTTAATTCTGCGGAAGTACATCTGGTACACGTCCTTTTCAAACAATCTTGAATCACTCCTGGCGCGGTCCACAAAGTAAATACCGGCAAGTCCGAGTATGGTATTGGCCAGCCAGGCTCCTACCGGCACCGCTACCAGTCCTTCTTTCACCCATTTATCCCCCTGAATCGTAAATACATAAAGCAGGATGAAAAAGATAATGGAAATTAACACCGGCACACCAAAACCACCTTTTTTGATGATTGCCCCAAGCGGTGCGCCAATCAGGAACATGATCAGGCAGGAAAGTGCCTGGGTGTATTTGTGGTGCTTTTCAAGTTCATATTTATTGGCGTCTTTCAGCTTTGTTTCAAGGTATTCCGTCTGTGACTTCAAAAAACCCGTCATGCTAGTGACAGCTGCCTTAGAATTGCTCAGGATTTCTTTTTTCAAACTGTCGGACACAGGCTTGTTCAGCAAGGAATCGATCCACGGCCCGCTTTTTAGCGTCTTGTCCGTGCCATCCTTGTAATTGTAGGAATAATATTGCTGACTGCTGGGTACCAGATTTTTCCGGGTCTCTATATACGACGTTCTCAGGGAGTCGGTAGTCTGGTTCAGATCATTGATGTTTTTCATAAACTCATGGTACTTGAACTGTCCTTCATCCGTCCTTTTCATACCGAACGAAGCCAGACTTTCCGTCAGCCGGTAATGCATAAATGAGTTCCTGCTGAAATTAGAGTACACGGGTTTAGCGCCTGCCACCGACATGTACACGGGTCGGGAATTGTTGCTCACCTGGTCTGTATAGCGGGTACCATTGTACAGCTCAATCACCAGGTAGCGGTTATTGTTAATGGCATACATCCGTCCTGAGTCGGCCAGAATTACCTCTGTATTTCCGTATTCATACGAGCGGTTGCTGTGCTTGTAAATCACCATACCTTTCAGACGCCCGTTTTCTTCTTTCTGATCCACCTTAATGCTGAAACCCGGAAGATCATTGTAAAAGATACCTTCCTTGATTTTCAGTGTGGCTTTGGCTGTTTTGATGTCGTAAAGCAAACTATACCCTTTCAGATTGGCCCAGGGAGATATACGGTCATTGAAGAAAAAGGAAAAAATGCTGATGCCCACAGCCACGATAAACAAGGGCGCCATAGCCCGTACAATCGAAATTCCCGCACTTTTAATAGCCGTGAGCTCGAAAAACTCACCTAAATTACCAAACGCCATCAGCGAAGAGAGCAACATGGCCAGCGGCAATGCAGTAGGAACCGTAATCAGGCTGAAGAAGAAAAATAGCTGCGCGTAGTCAGTCAGAGCCAGGTCTTTTGACACAAAATCATCGATATAGAAAATCATGATTTTCATCAAAAACACAAATACCACTACCGACATCGTAATCACGAACGGTCCCCAGAACGTCTTTAAAATAAGCTTATCCAGCTTTTTCATTAACTACCTACTATTTCTCTAAGATTATCCATAAACCCCAACCACAGCGTCCTGAGCTCTTCCTGATCTTTAACGAAGGAGTAATCAATTACGCGTAAAAAGGTCGTCTGGGTTAACTCGCTTACTTCCAGTTTTAGTTCCAGATGGTTATTGTCCGTGTTGTTGTCACTGGTATTTTCAAAGTCAAAACGGACGGCTTTATTTATCCTGAGGCTGGTCTGACGGGCAATGTGGCTGTCACCGTCCCACTGGAAATCAAATCGGTGATCGGGCAGGACAGTGACTTTTTCAGCAAACCATTGTTCAAGCCCCGAGGGTGTAGAAATATAGGGAAACAGTACTTTTGGGGAAGATCTTAATTCAAACTCTATTACAAATTTATATTTTTCCATACCTGCTTCAATGATAAAGGGATGGTCCGAGTGGCGGGCCGTTGTAAAAGTTGTAATATAGCATAAATCCATAATAAAATCCCGCGCTAAGGTTTTTAATCTCTGGGGTTTGTACGTTTCTGAACTGAAATTTAGAAAAAACGTTTTGTGTACTCAGATAATTTAACATACTTTTGCACCACAATTACACGGCGGGGTAGCTCAGATGGTTAGAGCGTAGGATTCATAACCCTAAGGTCGGCAGTTCGATCCTGCTCCCCGCTACAAGTCAGAGCCGCTCCTTTCCGGGCGGCTTTTTTCATATATGATGGTTGCATACCATTCTCCGGCTCCCCCTTCCTTTTTGCCGGATTCCTGAATTAAATCCCGGCAAATTCAGTTTGCACTAAGTAAGTCCGCCACAAGAACCACCGTACATGATATGAAGTTACTACTCCAATACCTGAGCAGGTATAAGGGCCTTATTTTCATTGCCCTCCTGCTCGCCGCTGTCAACCAGATTTTTTCGCTCCTTAATCCCTACATTCTCGGGAACTACATCATTGACCCGTTTGCCAATAAAGCTGCCTCTTTCCGCACAAAGGATATGGGCGACGAGTTTTTTAAAGGGATTTCTGTCGGCCTGCTGATGATCATCGGCGTGGCCATGGTGTCCCGGATTGCCAAGGCTTTCCAGGATTATGTGGTCAACGTAGTGATACAAAAGTTTGGCGCAAACCTGTACACCGACGGGCTGCGCCACGCCTTGCGGCTTCCGTTTCAGGACTTTGAAGACCAGCGCAGCGGCGAAACCCTCTCCGTGCTGCAGAAAGTGCGTGCTGATTGTGAAAAGTTTATCACCAGCTTCGTAAACGTACTTTTTGCCACCCTCGTCGGAATTGTTTTTGTTACGATCATCGCTTTCCGGCTCAGCCCCATGCTGCCGCTGATTTACCTGGGAGGTTCCATCGTGCTGGCACTGCTGACCAGCGTGCTTAGCCGCAGGATCAAGGTGATTCAGAAAACCATTGTGCGTGATACAACTGCGCTGGCGGGCTCCACGACCGAGTCGCTCCGGAACATCGAACTCGTAAAAAGTCTTGGGCTGACGCAGCAGGAGATCAGCCGCCTGAACACCACAACCTTTAAGATCCTGAAACTCGAACTGAAAAAGGTCCGCAGCATCCGCTCGATCAGCTTTATACAGGGTACGTTCGTCAACTTCCTGCAGCAATGCATCATGTTTACACTCCTGTTTTTTGTATTTCACGACAAAATCACCGTGGGACAAATGATGATGATGCAGTTTTATTCATTTTTCATTTTTGGACCTCTGCAGGAACTGGGCAATGTGATCCTGTCGTACCGGGAGGCCGAAGCTTCTCTCGTCAACCTTCAGACCCTGCTGGCACGTCCGGTGGAGCCCAAGCCGGCTAACCCTCAGCAAATTCGCGAAGTCGATTCCCTGCGGTTTGAACATGTGCGTTTTCAGCATCAGTCGGCGACACGCCCTGCATTGGAAGACATTTCTTTTGAGGTAACGCGTGGCGAAACCATTGCATTTGTAGGTCCCTCAGGTTCGGGTAAAACGACGCTTGTTAAGCTGCTCGTCGGCTTGTACCATCCGATTACCGGCGCGGTTTACTACAACAACTTCAATGGCAATTCGGTCGATTTTGATGAAATCAGATCCCAGATCGGTTTTGTCACCCAGGATACACAGCTGTTTTCAGGTACAATCAAGGAAAACCTGCTGTTTGTAAACCCGGCCGCGACCGACGAAATGATCCATGACGTGCTGCTGAAAGCCGCCTGCTACAACTTGCTGGCCCGCGCAGAAAACGGCATTGAAACCGTGATCGGTGAAGGCGGCCTGAAACTTTCCGGGGGCGAGCGGCAGCGCCTGTCTATTGCCAGGGCATTGCTACGCGAACCAAACCTGATCATTTTTGACGAGGCAACATCCGCCCTCGATTCACTTACCGAGGAGGAAATTTCCAACACCATCCGCCAGATTACAGAACAATCGGCCCATATCACGGTCATGATCGCGCACAGGCTGTCTACCATCATGCATGCAGACCGTATTTATGTGCTTGAAAAAGGCAGGATCGTGGAAATGGGCAGTCACTCCGACCTACTGGACGAAAAAGGACTGTATTATGCCATGTGGCGGCAGCAGATTGGGGAGCGTAAAGATGAGCAGCTTGTTGCGGCGCAGTAAAATATTAACCACCGTCAGGCCGGCTCACCCTGCCTGACGGTCAGACTTCTCCACAGGTAAAATACGAGGTAGCTCTCCCACCCTTCGAAGGCGCTGAACAATGCATTGATCCTCTCCTGCTCTTTACGGTCGTGAATAATGTTATGGCTTTCCAGTGCATTCAGCAACCCGATATCACCATGAGGAATACCTCCCGGCTCCCGCATGGATTTCATCAGCACATAATTGGCTGTCCACGCGCCTATACCTTTCAGCGCGGTCAATGCTTTTGTACGTGCCTCAAAATCGGGAAGCGCTGCCAGCATTTCCCGGCTGATCAGCCCGTCGCGGAAAGCTTTGGCTGTATTGATCAGGTACTCGGCTTTTTGCCTGGAAAATTGCATGGACTTCAATTCCTCCATCTGTACGTCCGCCAGTACCGAGGGTTCGGGAAAGGTGTAAAATGTTTCATTTTCAAATGTCACGCCCTCTCCAAAGCGTTCAATCAGGCTTCGCTTTACCTTATATGCAAATGCCAGATTGATCTGCTGCCCGATAATACTCCAGCAGATCGCCTCAAAAAGGTTGGCGATCCCCATTAGCCGCAGCCCCTTGTACCTTTCTGCCATATAGCTCAGCCTGCCGTCAGTTTGCAGCAGATGGTAAAATGGTTCAATGTCCCGGTCCATATCAAACCACTCCCTGATATAGGCGACCACCAGGTTTTTCTCTGCCTCGCCGGCCGGGCCTGCAATGATATCGGCTTCCAAAAAGCTGCCATTTTGCTCGATACCTACGAGTACGATGTCATTTCCTGTATGAATTGACTTATAAACAGTTTGTTCTTTGATGACATGGAGACAATCGTCATAATTCCTGTCCAGGAACCAGACACATTCCTCAAAACTGAACAAAGCCGGGGTCGGGATTAAAATTTTATTTTCGTCTTGCATATATAAATGACCTGCCCGCCTTGCCGCACCAGGCCCGGACCATGCTTTTTTTTAATGTAGGATCTTAAAAACGAGTTCTTTCAGCAGCTCTCCCTCGGGGATGGACACACCGTCCACACCTTTCATACGAGCATCAGTATCTCTCAGAAAATGAACGATATCCGCAGCCTTATGCAGCGGATAATTCCGGGCAGCAGCGAGGTAATCCTTCACGAAATATGGGTTTACAGACAGTTCCGAGGCCAGCACCTTTTCAGATTTGTCCTTGCTTGCGTGTACCAGCAATACTTTCGAAAAAAACCCGAACAAAATAATCAGGATGGGCGTAAGCGGGTTGTCTTTGGGATTTGACGAAAAATAAGAAGCTATGCGGTTTGCTTTCAGCACGTCCCGGGTCATCAATGCTTTTTGAAATTCAAATACATTGTACTCCTTGCTGATGCCGACAAACCGCTCTACGGCTGAGGCATCAATCCCCTCGTCTACCCGCAGGTTCACCATAATCTTCCGGATCTCATTAGCCAGCCTTTTCAGATCGTTACCAATGTTATCAACCAGCATCTGTACGGCTTTCGGGCTCACTTTCACCCCTTCACTCTGGCAAAAGCCTGTAACCCACTCAGGCAGCTTGTTGTCGTACATTTTCTTGGAAGGTACTGCTACGCCATGTTTATCAAAAGCTTTCACATACGACCGCCGCTCATCCGCTGCTGCATTGAAGCAAAGTACCAGGACGGTACTTTGAAGCGGGTTTAATGCATAATCTTCCAGGCGTGCCTGCTGCTCTTTCTGATCAATACCTGCCAGTTTGTTAGCATCCTTGACAATGATGAGCTGGCGCTCGGACATAAACGGAAACCGCCGGGCATAGCTTAGTACGCCGGCCACGTCGGTATCCTTTCCGTAGAGCACAAATTGATTAAAGCCCTTTTCAGATTCCGGAACGATCCTTTTTTCAAGTTCTTCCGCAATGGAGTCAATGTAAAAAGGCTCGTCACCATGCAACAGGTACAGGGGTTTATAACGCTTGTTTCGTATATCTTTCAGAACAGTTTCGGGTGTCTGGCTCATGTACTCGGATTTTGGACAAAGGTAAACATTAATGCTTTCGACGACCTGCTATCCGTGCAGCGCCTGATTTTGTCCCTGAAGGCGAAACTCAGCCGATGCGTTTTGCAGATCGGGAAAAAACGCAAAAAACTTTTCGCAGTAGTATTCCTCATGCGCACGCAGCTCGTGCATTGCCCCGGCTACCGGCGCCAGAAACTCCGCCCGGCGCGAGAGTCTGCTAAATGTAAGGTCAATGCCTTCGAGCGTGGCATAGCCGGTCAGCCAGTCCTGTCTGATCATGGAGCGCACCATGGGAACCATACCCGGTGGTACAAGGTGTTCATTTTCTTCAATAAGCGCATATTTCCCATGGGTATAAGCGGCCAGCGACTCTTCACGAAAACGCGCGAAGTAACGTGCCAGAAAGTAGTCGAAGTAAATATCAACGGCAATGCCCGCCAGACGGCCGAGCGCTAGCGACGCCACATCTACTGCTTCCTGTACGATCTCATGTTTGTCTGTATAAAAATCAATAAACCGGTGCAGTTTTAAACCAAGCACAAAATCAGGGTTCCAAAGTGCTGTTTTCTCTTCCGTAAGACGCCCTTTGACGAAGTCGCCTACGTAGTTTCCCATGATCACACCGGGCTTTTCGCCCGACAGCAAAATGTGTGCTAAAAAATTCATAAAAATGACTTTGTGCGAAAATTAGCTGTACGTTTGTGCAGCATGCACCTATGGAACAAGAATTGCAGAACAACTATTACCTTAACAATCTAAAAAAATGAAAGTCGAAAAAAATAACGTGATCGCGTTAACATACAGCCTCAGCATTCCCGACTCTGAAGGTGAAATCGACGTTGTAGAAGTGGTGAACGAAGACGATCCCATGTACTTCATTCACGGAATCAGCGGATTGCCGGAAGGTTTTGAAAATCAGATCGAAGGCCTTGTAGCTGGTGATACATTCGACTTCACGGTTACCCCGGAAGACGGCTACGGCGAGTACGACGAGGAAGCCATTGTTGACCTTCCGAGAGAGGTATTCCAGATGGAAGGCGTCGACCAGGAAGATCTTCTGAAAATCGGTAACATCATTCCCATGACCAATGAAGAAGGCGAGCGTATGCACGGACAGGTTGTGGAAATACGGGATGACGTGGTCATTATGAACTTTAACCACCCGCTCGCCGGCAAGGAAATGCATTTTGAAGGAAAAATCATCTCCATCCGCCCCGCTACTGACGAAGAAATCAGCCACGGCCATGTTCACGGACAGGGCGGGCATCATCATTAAAAGTAAGTTTTGAATTAGTGAGTGAGTGAGTGAGTGAGTGAGTGAATTGATTTAGTTTTGAGTGAGTGAGTTTTGAGTGAGTGAATTGTTTTAGTTTTGATTGAGTGAGTTCTGAGTGAGTGAGTGAGTAGGTGGCTTGTAAAACTTCGGAGATGCTAGATTAGCATTGAAGTAAATACGAAGACGTTTGTTAAAGTGTTACAGATCAACATTCACTCACTCGCTAATTCGCTAATTCACTCACTCAAAATTCCCATACTCGCTCACTCACTAACTCACTCACTCAAAACTCCCTCGCTCCCCTCATACTTCTCCACCTCCACCCCAAAACGCCTCAGGAACTCTACTCCTTCTTCTACGGCGATTCCTTTGTAAGCGGCGTATGATTTCAGGAAGATTACCTTTTTGATCTTCATGGTATAAATCACCCTTGCGCATGAAATGCAGGGTGCAAGGGTCACAAACAATGTCGAGCCCTCGATGTTGGAACCATTTTTTACAGCAAAAAGGATTGCGTTCTGCTCAGCATGCAATGCCAGCGAGCAGCTTCCCTTTGCATCCCGCGGACAGCCTGTTTCAGGAAATTCTTCATCACAATTGTGGGTACCTGCCGGCGGACCATTATACCCTATTGAAATAATCCGGGTATCCTTGGTCAGTACCGCTCCTACCTGCGCCTTGATGCAATGGGAACGCTTGGCCAGATTTTTTGCTAAATCCATGAAGATCTCATCAAATTCAGGCCTTGTGTTCGTTGTAAGTAACGTCATTTTTCTTTTAATCCGATTTTATACAAACTTATATAAATGGCTGCTGGATTCAACAAAGGGAGTGTGGGGAAGAAAAGTATCCTGCTCGCGTTAATTCTGACTCACATATCGGTACTGGTGCATGCGCAGCAGGAAAAATTGGTTATACATCTTACAAAATCTACTCCTGCCCTGCTCAAAAACTATAAATTCTTTGTCCAGGAGGTGGAAGACAAAAGGCTTATTCCGGGTAGCGGGATCGGGAAAATCATCGCCCTGGGAAAAGAAGTACCTGCCGTACTGCCCGGCAAGGCTGACCGGGAATTATTTGCTTACTGGACGTTTGCTGCACCCAAAAAAGAACAGACCTACCTGCCGCTTTACGTTACCATTAAAGAGCTGTCTGTTAACGAGAAAAAAGTAGGTCCCAATAAGGTGACGGGCGATATGAAGGTCAGCTTATCATTCCGGTGGTACCGCAATATGCAGCCTGTGGAGCTTACCAGCTACCAGACCTCCGCGAGCTACACGCGACCTGAAAAAGATTTTGAGTACGAGAAGCTTATGAAGCAGATGCTTGATCAGGCACTGGACAGCTTTCAGAAGTGGATGACCAACAATGCAGGGAAAAACCCGGCACTTGCCAGAAGCTTACAGCTGGTTTTCAAGGAAATCACAGCCTCTCCCAGTGAAGATACCGTCTTTTACTCGCCCAAGCGTCCACTGATCTGGGACGACTTCAAAGTACGGACCGGAAAACCGGGAAGCCGGTACGCGGCAGCAGTATTTACCAGCTTCGGCTACGAGGGACGCTCCTATCCCAAAAACGATGACCTTGTTGTTGAGATCGGCTTAAAGACTTTCATGGTCAAAAGTATGTCCTGGGGCAGGCCCGAAGCGCGTACTGCCAGTACCCTCCGCCATGAGCAAATTCATTTCGACATCACGCGGCTGGTCGTGGAAAAGTTTAAGGAACGGCTTCGCAAAGCTGATCTTACCATTGAAGATTTCGACAGTGAAATCCAGTACCAGTTTCTCGAATCGTTCCGGGAAATGAACCGCGAGCAGGAAAATTATGACGGAGAAACCGGTCATGGCCTCAATGGTGCTGCACAGGCTGCATGGGGCCAGAAGGTTGCCGCCGAGATCAATGCAGTGTATGCGGTTCAGTAAGCGTTGGCGTCAGGAATGTTTTCGAATGGATCTCGCATACCGTCTCATAGTTCTGCACGTGATATTGGTACGCGCTGGTATCTGAAAAAAAAGCCGGATCCGCTGCAAAGTACAATGCACTTCCTGTTTTCAGACTGACAACTGCGTGGCCGGGCACCGCATGTACCTTCCACCCGGATTGCAGGTACAGCCATGTACTATGGCCTATGGCACAACTTGCAAAAACCGCCGCAAGAGCAAACCCGCATTTCAGGAAGTTGTAATTCCTGTGCTCGATGGCAAGCCAGACAAGCAGCAACATCGCAAACAACAAAATGACCTCCCATGCATTCAGGTTCAGGTTGCTGATGAGATTTTCGGGTAACATGCCAGGTACAGCCACGGCATAATTGGCAAGCTTCCCGGACCAGAGCACCACCTGCGACACTACCCAATGCAGGGGAGCAAGTGGTACAACGCTGACGATCAATAAGACAAGCGCAGCAGGTAAGAGGATGTTTGTAAAAAAGATCACAAATGGATTTGCAAGCCAGAAGTAGGTGGGAAACTGGTGAAAATAGTAAAGGCTGAGCGGAAATGTAGTGAGCTGTGCAGCAAATGACAATGCAGTTACCTGCCAGGCATAGTGAACAATGCGGTTCTCAAAAGTAAAAAGGTGTTCAATGGGTTTGTAAAACAGAAAAATACCCGACATCGCAAGGTAAGACAGCTGAAAACCCACATCGTAAATGGCAGCAGGATTCCACAGCAACACCAGCAGAGCGGATAGTCCGAGCGTATTCATGGGCTCGTTTTTTCTCCCGAATACCTCTGCTGCTGCAAAAACGATGCACATCAGAGTTGCCCGCTGCACCGAGGGCGGCAATCCCGTGACCATGGCATAAAATACAAGCAGAGCAGTAGTGACCGCAAGGAACAGAATACGCCCGTGCGGAAGTCTTTTCAGCCAACCCAGCAGGTACCCGGCTACCAGAAAGATGATGGCCACATGCATGCCGGATACTGACAGGATGTGCACAGCGCCCGAGACCGTATAATCTTTAACAAGCTCTGCACCCAGGTCATCACGCCGTCCCAGCAGCATGGCTTTAACCAGACCGTAAGTAGCCCCGTCGGGAATGTGATTTCGGAAAACACCATCTGCCCAGGCCGAGGCTCCCGTACTCCACGGATTTTCATCCGTGCCGGTACTCACGGCTGTATAGCTTCCCTGGCGAAGCCTGCCGGTGACGAAGATACCCTTGTTTTTCAGGTACCTGCGATAGTCAAATTGCCAGTACTCGGTCGAGGCAGGCGGCTTTGTAAGCTTTCCATGAATGAGCAGGCTGGTGCCTGGTGCGGGTACGTCAGCCGGATCTTTGGGAAAGGAAAGTAATGTTTTGAAAGACACATCCGACCAGCGGCCCTCACGCCCGATCCTGTGAACGGTAGCCTCCACACGAACCGACTGCGCCCGCTTTTCGGGCAATGATTCGACACGTGCAAGGTAGGCATCATATTGGGTAAGCGCCAGCCTGGTTTCCTGCTCATTGAGGTAACTGTCCGTCAGAAGTTTACGGATTGTACCGGTACATAAAACAAACAGGGCAAAGGCCAGGCCGAAAGCTGGCATTGCACGTTTTGCAAGAAAGATGAAGCAGAAGGCCGGAAGGCACGTCAATACAGCAGCAAGTACCAGTATGGTACCAGCATGTGCAGGGACAATGCCGGCGATGACGACGCCGACCATAAATAGAATGGCAATACTAACGAATGGTGTGCGTGATAGCATGTGTGTGGCTTACTGGACCACAAATCGCTTTGTCACAGTTTGGTTCCCCGATGTTACTTTATAAAAATAAACCCCGGCTGGAAAATTCCTGACATTGACGTACGTCCTGTTTACGACGTCGCTGGCGACTTTCTGTCCTTTCTGGTTATAAATACTTACTGTAAATGGCTCATATCCCGGCGTAAATACATTGGAAGTGAGGTACTCATGCACCGGATTCGGGAAAAGCTCAACCACTACATTTTCCGTCGTAATGCGTGAAAACTCTACCATTTTTGCCCTTCTCGGGCTGAGTGCGAGCACTGCATGGATCCGCTCTTTCTGGTCGTTGGTAAACACGCTCATACAACCGTCGGGCGAATAGTCCATGTAATTTTCGATCATGTTCCGCGTCACACGGCCTCTGCATTGTGAAAACACCGGTTCGCAACTGGTATCGGTAGTTTCGTTTTTTGTAAATGCTGTAGGTGTGTCCTCGCAATAGTCGGTGCCGCAGTTCTGGTCGCCCCAGATGTGGATCAGCCCCAGCCAATGCCCTACTTCATGGGTAGTCGTACGTCCCAGGTTGTACAGACTAGTAGTAATTGCAGGCGAGTTACGCCCGAAGTACCTGAAGTCGATCAGTACGCCGTCCGTGAGGGCCGCCTGTTCTTCTGCCTCAGTGGTCATGAGTCCCTGTGTACGGGTTGTAATATCCGTTACCACCGGAAATTGCGAAGTACCCAGGTACCGGTCTGCCAGCCGGGTCACCCAAATATTCAGGTAGCGGTTGGTAAACCACGCAGGCGAGATTTCAGCTACATCATCCGCTTCTGTAATGGGATTAAATTGTGCCTGTTCATTGTAAGTACGTACGATGGTCACAAGCTTAAATCGTATCCCGGTATCCACGCCCAAAGAATCGGTATAAAAGCCTTTGTAGCCCGACATATTGCCATAATCCTCATTGAGCACATCGATCTGGCTTTGTATCTGCCCATCAGAAATATTACTGTTTCCGACTCCCCCGACTTTGTTATTCAACTGATTGTGAACCACATGCACAACGACCGGAATCGTAATGATTTCGTCAGCCGCCGTCCTCAGCTGTGAGCGGTTGGCACGGATGTAATCCTGAATAGCCGCCTCAGAAGTGGTCCTGACTTGCTGCAATGAAGGAATGCGCGCCAGGTTGGCAGCGTCCGTTTCCACGCTTGCACATCGTTTCAGTAAAGTGTCGGCATCCTGTGCGGTAACCGCAGGCAGGATGCCATACAACATCAGACAGGCCAGTAGCAGCCTAATTTTCGGATTTTTCATAAGCTGCCAGTATTTCCTTAACCAGGCGGTGACGTACCACATCAGAGCCGTCAAGCTCCACGAAGCTGATTCCTTTTATTCCTTTTAAAACAGTAAGCGAATCAATCAGCCCCGATTTAAGGTTTTTGGGCAGGTCAATCTGTGATTTATCCCCTGTAATAATCGCTTTGGAACTCGGTCCCATCCGCGTGAGGAACATCTTCATCTGCATGGGCGTCGTGTTTTGTGCTTCGTCCAGCAGGATAAAGGCATTATTGAGCGTCCGGCCCCGCATGTAAGCCAGCGGCGCAATTTCGATGACGCGGCTTTCCAGGTACAATTTTAACTTTTCGGGGGCTACCATATCATCCAGCGCATCGTAGATGGGCCGCAGATAGGGATCAATTTTTTCCTTGAGATCACCCGGCAGAAAGCCCAGGTTTTCACCTGCTTCCACCGCGGGACGGGTGATGATGATCTTTTTAACCTCCTTATTTTTAAGTGCCCGTACGGCTATCGCAACAGCGGTGTACGTTTTTCCGGTACCAGCCGGTCCCACTGCGAATACCAGGTCGTGGCGCGCAGCCTGCTCTACAAGCAACTTCTGATTTGCCGTCTTGGCCTTGACAACCAGACCTTTGTTGCCGTATATGATGACATCGTCGTCATCTTCTCCGTGTGAAACCGGGGTCTTGGAAACTCCGTTGAGATACCCTTTTACATTGTCGTTGGTGATCTTTCCGTATTTCTGATAATGTGCAAGCAGTGAATCCATTACGTCCGTAATCCTGATGATCTCCGGGGCAGTGCCCTGAATGCGGATCTCATTTCCGCGCGACACAATCTTACTCTCAGGAAAAGCGGCGGCAACCTCTTTGATATTGGAATTGTGAATACCCAGAAAATCGACCATTGAAACGTCTTCGAGGGTGATGATTTTTTCCAGCAAATGAATTAAAGTTTAGTGATTGTCTATTTCCTGTAAAATTTAGTAATAATAACCAACATTCCGCTAAGCTTAGACGCAGAATTTCAAGCATGGTCATCCATTGCAGCAAAGAAAATTTTATTTTTCTGAGCAACTCTTTCATTATCAGACACGCACAAATAAGCACCCGATTTCTCAAATATTTATTTGCCCGCTCCGGCCCGCTGCGGCTTTTCCGGCAATGCTCAATGCTTAACTTTGTCTTAATATGGAGAACGAAAAAGTACCCAACAGTTTCGGCAAAACAGGCAACCGGCAGGGCAATGCAGCCAGAAAGCCCTTCACGCCTAAGGTGGCTGGAAGCGACCAGATGTTCAGCAAGTTACCGCCGCAGGCGGTGGACGTTGAGGAGGCTATTCTGGGGGCATTGATGATCGAAAAGGATGCGCTGACTGCCGTAGCAGACATTCTCCGGCCCGACAGCTTTTACAAAGAGGCGCATGTCCGGATCTATTCCGCCATCATAACCCTTTTTGCCGATTCGGAGCCGATTGATATGCTTACCGTGACTTCCAAGCTGCGGAGTACCGGTGAACTTGAACTCGTGGGAGGGGCTACGTACATCATGGAACTCACGTCGCGCGTTAACTCGGCGGCCAATATCGAGTTTCATGCACGCATCATTGCGCAGGCTTACATCAAGCGCGAGCTGATCAAGATTTCGTCAGAGATCCAGAAGGAAGCATTTGAAGATACGACGGATGTTTTCAGGCTGCTCGATAAAATGGAGCACTCCCTGTTTCAGATCTCTGAGTCCAATATCAAGAAAAACTACGCCGATATGGGCGCGCTGATGCGCCAGGCGCTGGCCGAGCTCGACCAGAAAAAACATAATAAGGACGGTCTTACCGGCGTACCCTCGGGCTTCAGTGCCCTCGACCGCCTGACTTCCGGGTGGCAGAAAACCGAGCTCATGATCCTCGCGGCGCGGCCGGGTATGGGTAAAACAGCTTTTGTGGTATCGTCGCTGCGCAATGCTGCTGTCGACTTCAATATGCCCGTCGCGATTTTTTCCCTCGAAATGTCCTCGGTACAGCTCGTCAACCGGCTCATTTCGGCCGAAGCCGAGATCGATAGTGAAAAGATCCGGAAAGGAAGCCTGGCACCCCATGAGTGGGAGCAGCTCCACCACCGTATTCACCGGCTTACCAATGCACCTATTTTTATTGACGATACTCCTGCCCTTTCCGTGCTGGAACTGCGTGCCAAATGCCGCCGTCTGAAAGCGCAGCATGATATACAGATGATCGTGATTGACTACCTGCAGCTGATGACTGCTGATACCGGCGGCAAAGGAGCGGGTAACCGTGAGCAGGAGATTGCAATGATCTCGCGCTCGCTGAAAAACCTGGCAAAGGAACTGGACGTGCCGGTGATCGCGCTTTCCCAGCTGAGCCGGGCCGTGGAAACCCGCGGAGGAGAAAAACGCCCGCAACTTTCCGATTTACGGGAATCGGGATCCATTGAGCAGGATGCCGACATGGTTCTCTTTCTTTACCGTCCTGAATACTATGGCATTACCGAAGATGAGGCCGGAAATTCCGTGGCCGGCGTCGGTGAGGTGATTGTGGCCAAAAACCGTGCAGGCTCCCTGGATACCGTGCAGCTGCGGTTTATCGGTAAATACACGAAGTTTGCAGACCTCGACTCCGGGTTCACTCCCGCACCGTATCCGGTGGACCGGCCGATCGTCACAAGTAATCCGATCGCTTCCTTTGAGAGTAATACCAAGCCTTCTGGCCAGGGCGGCACACTGAGAAGCCGCGCCAACGACCTGAGCAACTTCGATTACAAAGGTCCGGATACCGAGCCACCATTTTAACAAGGGCAGTCGGCAGTCGGCTATCGGCGAGTTACTTCGCCTTTTTTCAAAAGCCGAAAGCCGACTGCCGACTGCCGACTGCCACCCAAACTATTCCTTCCTGACCAGCAGCGCCACATTTTCGACGTGGTGCGTGTTGGGGAACATATCAACCGGCTGCACCTTCGTTACTTCGTAGTTTTCCGACATGAGCGCAAGATCCCGCGCCTGGGTAGCCGTATTGCAACTTACATATACAATGCGGTTGGGCTCCGCTTTCAGGATTGTCTCCACTACGGGCACATCCATTCCTGCGCGCGGAGGATCAGTAATAATGACGTCGGGACGGCCGTGTTTTTGTAAAAACTGTTCGTTCATCAATGCCCGCATATCTCCCGCAAAAAACTCGGTGTTGGTAATTCCATTGAGCTCTGAGTTGCGGCGCGCATCCTGCACGGCTGCTTCCACGTACTCCACGCCGACCACTTTCCTGGATCGCCGCGCAACAAAGTTCGCGATGGTGCCGGTACCGGTGTACAGATCATATACAAATTCATTGCCCGTGAGCTGGGCATACTCCCGCGCCACACTGAAAAGCTGGAATGCCTGCTCGGAGTTGGTCTGATAAAATGATTTTGCGCCTACCAGGAACGTAAGGTCCTCCATAGTTTCGCGTATAAACGTCTCACCTGCATAGTTGATCACCTCCTGGTCCTGGTAGGAATCATTGCCTTTCAGATTGATGATGTAGTTCAGGGATGTAATTTCAGTATGCGTCTTGTGCAGGTATTGCATTACCTCTTCTACCTGCTCCATATTGTTGTCACCAAACTGCACAATCACCATCACATCGCCGGTATTTGCGGTACGTATAATTACGTTGCGGAGCATACCCCTGTTGAAACGGACATCGTAGTACGGGATACCCTTGAGTTCGCCGAAATGGTGGAGCGAGTTACGGATCGTATTTGACGGATCGTGCTGTAAATGGCAGTGATCGACCGTAAAAATCTTGTCAAAACGTTTGGGGACGTGAAAACCCAGTGCATTTTTGGAGAATTCTGCACCGGAATCCATCTGCTCTTTCGTGAGCCAGCGCCAGTTGGAAAAAGTAAATTCGAGCTTGTTGCGGTAGTACTCCGTTTTAGGAGCTGCTATAATTTCGTTTATGGCAACATTCTTGATCTTACCGATCCTTTCAAAATGGTCCACCACCTGCTGCCGCTTGAACCTGAGCTGATGCTCGTAGGCAATGTGCTGCCAGCGGCAACCGCCGCAAACCGGATGGTGCAGGCAGTAAGGTTCGGTCCGGAGTGAAGATTTGGAATGTATCTTGGTAACGATTGCTTCTTTTAGCTTTTTTTTGGTTTTGAGAACCTGTAAATCAACTATGTCCCCCGGAGCAACATTTCCTTCCACAAAAATTACGCCTTCTTCCGACTTGTAAATACACTTGCCTTCTGCGGCAAAATCGGTAATTTCAACGTATTCATACTTGTTACTCTTAGACATCTTTTTCTTTTATAATTAACAATTCACTATATCGGATTCACTTTTCCTAAGCCATGATCAAACGGTTCATTCCCCTGCTGCTGCTACTGCTGTTTGTAGTTCCGTATGCATGGGCCACCCACATTGTCGGAGGGCAGCTATACATTACCCAGAATCCCGGAAATTACTACAACTACAACATCGGGCTCACCATGTACTTTGATGCGCTCAATGGTAACCCGGGTGCAGAGGATCAGTTTGTGAACATCTATGTTTTTCGAAAACGCGACAACGTCGCAATTGGTTGGCTGGAAGCCCCAAAATTAGAACGAAAATTGGTCACCTATGCAAATCCGCAATGCGGAATCTCCACTTTGCAGACCTACATGATCACGTACGGGTCGACCCTGCGCCTCGAACCAGGCGATTTCAATGATCCACAGGGTTACTATATGGTTTGGGACCGCTGCTGCCGCAATGGGACCATCACCAACATCAAGGCTCCTGGCGACGCCGGCAGCCTTTTTTACCTGGAATTTCCTCCACTCGTGAAGAATGGAACGGCTTTCTCCAATTCATCGCCCGTCTTCGCACCCATTGTCGGAGACTATGCCTGCGTAAATTCACCCTTTTTCTTTGACTTCGGCGGCAAAGATGCCGACGGCGACAGCCTCACCTACACGCTGATCACGCCCATGCAAGGCTACTCGGATAAAGGTAACCCAAGTGCCCCTGCTCGCGGCTCGTCAGGTTATCCGCGCCTGACCTGGCAGGACGGGATCTCTGTGGCCAATATAATCCCCGGCCCTAAGCCGCTCAGTGTCAATAAAAATACCGGGATGCTGTCTGTGACGCCGGGCAGTGTCGGATTATACGTTTTTGCGGTTCAGGTAGACGAATACCGGAAGGGTCAGAAGATCGGGACACTTACCCGCGACTTCCAGCTTAAAGTAGTGGATTGTCCCAAAATGGAACCACCCAAACTGCTTTTCAAGCCTGCCGGAAAAGCGACCTACTACAACGAAAATGAAATAATAACCATCAAAAAAAACGATCCGGCCTGTTTTGAAGTGATCGTGACGGATCCGTCCGTGAACCAGCTTGTGAAGGTACTCGGGAGTACGGTGGGACAAAGCAGGGATTATTTCAACCTGCTGCCGGCCGAATTCCGCACGTCTATCGCCAATGATACGCTTAAATTTCAGGTATGCCTCGACGAATGCTTTGTTACCTACGACAACCGTCCGATCCACATTCAGCTGCTGGCAGAAGACGAAAGCTGCCCGGTACCGCTCACCGATACACTTAATATCTACATCCGGCGGGAAGGCGGCGACAACAATCCTCCTGCCGTCACGACTTCCCTTGAAGGAAATTATGTGCATGTAACTGCGGGCGAGCCTGTGACTTTTACCGTTTATGGTAAAGATGCCGATAAGGATAGTCTTGCATTGTCCGGCCGCGGGCGGGATTTCAACATGAATGACAGGGGCATGGTGTTCAAGGCCGTGAACGGACGTGCCAGTATTCAGCAGACTTTTTCCTGGATCCCGCCCTGCAATGCACGCAAGGGTGACACGCTGATCGTAGACTTTAAAGCCGAGGATTTAAGGTGTGAGGGCAATCCGCTGGCGCGCTCCGCGCCTGTTTACTTTGTGGTAGACCAGTCGCCCAATACCCCGCCGGCAGTTACTACCTCGCTCACCGACCAGGAAATTGTCTATACCATCGGCTCCGGGGAAATCACGTTTGATGTACTTGCCGCAGATCCCGACACCAATGTAATCAGCCTTGGCGGGTCCGGGCGTGGGTTTGATATGGCCGCGCTGGGGATGCAGTTTGCGGGCAAAACCGGCGTCCGCAATGTTACCTCCCCCTACTCCTGGTCGCCCGAATGTTCTGTACTGCAGGGCGGGGCCGAGCAGGTATTTTACATTGATTTTGTAACCCGTGACAAGAACTGTGCAGCAGCTACTGACACAACATCCGTAAAGGTGACTGTCAAAGACAACGACTCCCAGGAAATGCCCGAGTTCCCCAATGTGATCACCCCGAATGGGGACGGCAAAAATGACTGCTTTAATTTCCACGATCTCCCTGATGACAACTGCTCGAACCAGTTCAGGGACGTGGCGATTTTTAACCGCTGGGGAAAACAGATTTACTACTCAAAAGACAAATCAAAAGACTGGTGCCCCACAAACATTTCCGGCGGGTACTATTACTATCTCATTCAATACACAAAAAAGTCCTACAAAGGCGGACTTACCGTGCTCAGGTGACAAGCATAAAACAATCCTGAGGAAGGCGCCGGCAATTACCATTCCCAAGTCCAACAGACGAGCCAAATGGTAATTCCCGGCACCTTCTTCAACGCTCCCCCCTTGTCACCCTGAGCGGAGTCGAAGGGCTATTGCCGACCAAGCTTGCATTAGTGCCACCACCCTAAGCTAACAAGCCGCTAAGCTCACTGCTACCCTGCTTCAATGCTCACCCTTTGTCACCCTGAGCGGAGTCGAAGGGCTACTCCCAACCAAGCTTGCTCCCCGCCACCCTAAGCAGCCAAGCCGCTGAGCTCACTGCTACCCTGCTTCAATGCTCCCCCCTTGTCACCCTGAGCGGAGTCGAAGGGCTATTGCCGACCAAGTTTGCCCTCCCGCCACCCTGAGCTAACGAGCCGCTGAGCTCACTGCTACCATGCTTCAATGCTCCCCCCTTGTCACCCTGAGCGGAGTGGAAGGGCTATTGCCGACCAAGCTTGCATTGGTGCCACTGTTCGGAGTGAAAGTGCAAACATGGTTGCGAGTACCCTTCGACTCCGCTCAGGGTGACAAGTGTGGACACTTGAACCTTATAATTCTGTAACTTTTTGATAGTATATATAGTACTCACCTTTTTTAAAGAAAACTAAGTACATTATGCACAATACATATGAAACTTTTAAATAGTAAAAGACATATTAAATGGTTTTAAATCATCTACTACCTCCAAACCCACACAACTTCTAACCTCAACATTAAATTCAGAATTAAACTAAGTTAAATATTTGTAAACATCCGCTTTGTGAGATAATGCTTATTGGAGTGCTAAGGCGTTCGTTCTTAACCTTTAAACCTTTATTTCATGAAGAAAATCTACCCGATGCGCGCAAAGCTGTGCATGCCGGTACTATGGGCATTGCTCGGCAGTTTCCCCGTGCTTGCACAAACCGTAAAAGTTTCCGGAAATGTTACCTCGGCCAGTGACAATGCTGCACTCGTCGGCATTTCTGTAGTGGTGAAAGGTACCAGTAATGGTACTACCTCCAATGCCGCCGGCGAGTACACCCTCACCGCCCCGACCGGAGGTACGCTCGTTTTTTCATTTGTAGGCTTCGAAAAACAAGAGGTGCCGATCGAGAACCGGAGCGTGATCAACGTCGTGCTGAAAGAAGACGATCAGCAGCTGAACGAGGTGGTTGTAACTGCATTGGGCGTACGCCGCGAGAAGAAGCAGCTGGGCTATTCCGTTTCCGAGATTGACGGCCGCAAGATGGCCGCCACCAATGAACTCAGCCCGATCGGTGCATTGCAGGGGCGCATTCCCGGCGTGCAGATCGACCAGGGTGCGGGCGGACTGATGGGCAATACCAAGATCCTCATCCGCGGCAACTCTACGCTCGGCACCAATAACCAGCCCATTTTCGTGGTGGATGGTGTGATCCTCGACAATGACGTATACGATGGCAGCGGCAGGGATTTCGGTAATGCACTGAAGAACCTGAACATGGAGGATTTTGAAAGTGTATCGGTGCTGAAAGGATCTGCTGCGGCGGCATTGTACGGTACGAGAGCTATCAATGGTGTAATCCTGATCACTACCAAGAAGGGTACTCAGCGGAGAGGGATCGGCGTAAGCGTGTCTCAGACTTTCAATATGCAGAAGCCTTACCGCGGGCCCGATTTCCAGAATGAATACGGCGGAGGCACCGTAGGCGCGTTTTTTACAGATACCCGCGAACCGAATTACAAACCGGACGAGAGCTGGACAACAAAAGTATTTCCGACCAACAGCCAGGGACAACCATACATCGACCGCCAGCTGAACCGGGAGCTGGAAAACTGGGGCCCGCGCTTCGCAGGGCAGCAAGTGGTGGATTACGACGGAAAAATGACCACCTACCAGGCCTATCCCAACAATTACCTGGACGCTTTTCAAACGGGAAAAGGCAGTCTGACCAATGTGGCGATCGACGGCGGAAACGAGCGCTCCACCTTCCGGTTCTCGTACAACCGCGTGCATTCCGACGGGATCAACTTCAAGAATACGATGCAGAAAAATGCATTCAACCTGAGGGCTACGCAGAACCTGAACAAATTTCTGGTAGCGGACGTCACCGCGGACTATACGACAACCGAAGGTGCTAACCCGCCTCAGCTCAACCTCAACAACTACATCTGGACTTTCCCGCGCAACTACGATACCAAGTACTGGATGCGGCGCGAAAATTACATCGGATACAATGGCGGACTCCGGAATGTGAGCGATGTGAACGAGCCCAACCGCGTGCCGGGTGCCGATTACTGGTTCAACATATTTGAAAACGACTACCTGCAGAAGGAGCAGATGGTACGTGGCCGACTGGCACTTACCGCCACCGTGACCGACTGGCTGAAATTACAGATCGAAGGTAATTTCAATAACCTGTATACCCGGAATGAAAGCAAGGAGCTGGGTACCGGAACCAACTTTACCGGGGGAAGGTACGGTCTGGGGCATTCAACCAAGGAAACCAGCTTTATGAAGTGGCTTGCGATTTTTAACAGGCAGCTCACCAAAGACATTGATTTCAGCGGTTACTTCGGCGGGGAAGCGCAGAAATACAATTTGTCGTACAACTACTCGGAAACCAATGGAGGGCTCACCTATCCGGGTAACTTCTTTCTGGCTAACTCAGTGCAGTCACAGATCTCGCGGGGCGGCGTGCGTACCCGGAGAGCGTACAAATCACTCTACGCCAGTGCTGACTTTGGCTGGCGCGACCAGGTTTTCCTCCAAGCCACCTGGCGTAGTGACTGGTCGTCGGCCCTCACCTACTCCAATGGCAGCGGTAATAACTTTTACAGCTATCCTTCTGTGAGCCTGTCGTGGGTATTTTCCCAGACCTTCCACAATTCGCTCCCTTCCTGGATCAGTTATGGAAAGCTACGGGGGAACATTGCAGCCCTGGGCGGAGACATTGATCCCTTTGTACTGAATCCCGGATTTTCATTCAGCGGGTACACCAATGCAGGCGGCTTCGGCGACCAGCCGATGTCGACTTACAGTTCGGGTACCACCTTGCAGCAGAACATCAAGCCTTTACGTAAAATTGCCAAGGAAATCGGGCTTGAACTGAAAGTGCTGAACAACCGTCTGGGCATTGACCTATCTGTATACCGCGACAATTCCCGCAACCAGCCCATCCCGATTTCGGCGGCCATGGAAACGGGTGTGAACAGCATCCTGATCAATGCGGGTAATATCCAGAATACGGGCATTGAGATTGCGCTGGATGCTACGCCGGTCAAGATAGGTGCATTCAGCTGGAACACGACAGTTAATTTCTCCCGCAACCGCAACAAGATCGTCGAGCTCTATGGCGATCGCGAGTACTATGCACTGGCCGATGAATCGGGCGGTGGGAATGACCTTATTCCATATGCCAAAGTGGGTGGTACCTACGGCGTAATCCGCACGCGCATTGCGGCAAGCCGGTTTGTGTCCGACGGCAGTGTTGCCAATGATCCGCGAAATGGCAAGGCGATCCTGTCGTGGCGGGGCGATGCGCGCGCTGCTTTCCCGGCACGCAGCAATGAATGGAAGGACGTGGGTGATATCAATGCAAAGTTCAGAGGCGGGTGGGACAATACTTTTAACTATAAAAGATTGTCGCTGAATGTGCTGTTTGATGCCAAGATCGGAGGCGATATGATCATTACCTCCCTGCGGTATGGCACCCACACAGGCATATTCACCAATTCACTCAAAGGCCGTGATGCCGGGCACGGAGGAATTGTGTGGACGAGCAAATACGACAACAAAACCTACGACGACGGCATTATTCCGGACGGGGTGTTTGCGGCCGGACAAACCATTACCCAGGCCGACGGCAGCTCAGCCGATGTTGGCGGAATGACGTTTCAGGATGCGTATGACAAAGGTCTGGTGGAACCTACGCACCTGCCTCAGTTTAATTACCGGTATGGTTCCTTTTCGACGGCCGTGGGCGATTACTGGATTGCAGAAAACTCGTGGATTTCGCTTCGGCAGGTGTCCCTGGGCTTCCAGGTACCGCAGTCGGTTTGTGAGAAGATCAAACTCAATACATTGTCTGTGAACCTCGTGGGGCGTGACCTGTTCTACCTGTATAATACCCTTCCGCTGCATTTCAACCCAGCCTCCAATTACTCTAACAGTACGGCGGTGCAGAAAGAAATCGGTTTTATTCCGCCTATGACGCGTACCCTGGGTGTGACGCTCCGTGCAGGATTCTAGCAGTTTGATGCAGTTTTTTACCTCAAAAAGATTTTACCAATGAAAAACAGAACATATAAAAGCTGGGCAGTGCGGGCTTTGGCTGCCACCATGCTCCTGGCTACTTCCTGCGAGCGTGATTTTGGTGATATCAACACTGATCCCAGCATTGTTACCACACCCGATCCCAGGTACCTGTTTACCTACTCGCTCAACAGTCTGGAATCGTACCAGAATACCGAATGGATCTGGGAGAACCTGGAACAGCTGCTTCGCTTTTCGCAGCATCTTACGACGGATCCCTACGAACTGTCAACCAACATCAATTCCCGGTACGGAGCCTACTACAACAATATACTGCCAAACCTCATCGAGATCCGCAAGCAGATCGACCTGAAAACCGATAAGGAACGTTACGCCAAAATGCGGGCGGTGACCTACGTGGTGTCGGCTTTGCACGGGCTGCGCGTTACGGATCTGAACGGCTCCATCCCCTACTCACAGGCGATACAAGCGCGGGAGCAGCAGAACTACCTGCCCGGTTACGATCCGCAAAAGATGTTGTATGATACCTGGCTCGCAGAACTCACCGACGCGATCGGCGTGCTCAGCGGCAACTCCGAAGGTCAGGAAACTTATGGGAACTCGGACATCTTTTACCACAGCGACTGGACCAAGTGGATCAAGCTGGCCAACACGTTGAAACTGCGCATTGCATTGCGGTATGAGGGACAGGATAAAACCCGCACGCAGTCGATCTTCCGGGAAGTAATGGACAATGCGACGGGTGCTATCGTGGAGGATGCGGACCAGTTTGCATACATTGACCCGGACAATGGTCCTATCGGTGGGGACATTGACTACCGGAGTACGCGGTATGCAACCCGCTCCATCATTACATTTCTGAAAGCGACGAAGGATCCGCGCCTTGTCATTTATTTCAACCCCAATGACCTGACGCCTGCTGCACTCGACAGCCTCAAAAAGTTTAATCAGCCACTGCCTTCGTTTATCAGCGCCGCTGACCCATTGATCCGGTATCAGGGCGGTCCTGCCGACTGGACCATCGAGCCGAATGTAGCCCAGTACTATAAGAATCCACTCAATGCGGGCACCAACAAGTATGTGGTGATGTCGACGATCAACAAAAACTTCTTTGCACCGCGCCGCAATGGGGGTACCGGAACGTTTTACGACTACATGGTGACCAGCGCCGAAACCTGTTTTTACATCGCCGAGCTGATTGCCAAAGGCTATGGCGGCACGGGTGACGATGCAGAGGAATGGTATAAAAAAGGAATCACATCGTCACTAAAAACGATGAACGCCATCGCGGCTGCTGCGCTCTCGACCACCGGTCTGAGCAGCACAAATGCGGATGCCGAAGTTGCCGCCTACCTCAATCACCCGATGGTGAAGTTCAATGGGCTCAATGATCTGGAACGGATCTACATTCAGCAGTATCTCAACTTCATGCGGCTGCCGACTGAGGCATTCACGTTTGTGCGGCGGACAGGTTATCCCAAGAACAATTCCGCCTACTATCCGCGCGACCCGTTCAATGAACTCATACCGCGTCGCTTCTGGGTGGACGAACCACCCCTGGGTACCAACAATGCCAACTGGCGGCAGGCACAGGAAGAGCAGGGATTTACACCCAATGACCGTACACCCCAAACGCTGAGTACGCAGCGGCTCTGGTTTGACAAGAACAATCCTGCATTCGGACAGGGCAAATAATGACTGAGAAAGTTGAGCAAAACGGGAGGCTGTCGCGGGATGGCCTCCTTTTTTTGTAAGCATTGATGAGGAGGCGGATTGCCGGCATGCCAGAAATTTCGTCTGGCATGTGCCCGGTGGAATCCGGTATTTCGGTCATTTAATCACAATGAAAATTATGAAAGTAGCAGTAATTGGTGCGACAGGTTTTGTGGGTATGCACCTGGTACAAGAACTGATTTCACGCGATCACAAAGTGATTGCAATCGCGCGCAATCCCCAGAAAGCCGGGGGACCGGGTGTGGAAACCAAGGTGGCAGATGTAAACGATCCCGACGAGCTGGCGGCTGCCGTGGCCGGTGCGGATGCGGTAGTGAGTACCTTCAATGCGGGATGGAGTAATCCCAATTTGTATGAAGATTTCCTAGATGGTTCCCAGGCAATTCAGGAAGGTGTGAGGCGGTCAGGTGTCAGGCGATTCTTGTTTGTGGGTGGCGCAGGCAGTCTGGAAATTGCGCCGGGCATTCAGCTGGTGGACACTCCTCAATTCCCGGCAGAGTACAAATCAGGTGCAACTGCTGCCCGCGACTACCTGAATATCCTTAAAGAAGAAACTGAACTTGAATGGACGTTTTTGAGTCCGGCTATTGAAATGCATCCGGGTACATCAGGCGTCCGGAAGGGTACATACCGCACCAGTCTGGACACGCCAGTGTTTGACGAGCACAAGCGCAGCGTCATTTCAGCCGAAGATCTGGCCGTGGCAATCGTTGACGAAATTGAACAAGGAAACCACATACGCGAGCGCTTTACAGTTGCTTATTAATAGGTACAGTTGCATTCAGGTGTGTTTTTGGTTTAAAGATGTACAATAAGCCAGTATTTGCACGAATTTGACACACTACTTTCTTGGCTTACTATATGCTAGGTACATACTAAATGTATTTAGCGTATAGTAAGCATTATACAAATCAAGTTATGAAAAGTATACTGCTAATTAAAACTAAGGTATGTATTAAACGCTGAATATTACTTACCAAAGTAAATGTGTCAAACATCTATACCATAATATACGTTTCAATCTATTAATACTTTTAAGAAGTACTATATAATTAAAATGTATGAAAGAGTAGCCTAAGCTTCTTACCGGAATAATTATACCGATCATACACCATTTTCCGTACTAAATTCGACAGCTTTCATGCTTGGATAGCATTGTTGAAATGTTGAAAAAAGCTCGACACAGTGCGGCGTCCTTTCGCTGACCTTGCCGCCAACTGCAAGAAAAGCTGCTGATATTACCACCCCTTTGCCAGAAATTCAGGTTCTTTGCAACCCGGCTTACGACACCAATTCTTACTCAATGAAATTCCGCATTACCTGCCTGCTGATTTTCTTCAGCTTGTTCTTCCATGGAAAACTCTTTGCACAGCGCTTTCTGATGGACCTTGTTGATACCACCAATCAAATGGGAAAAGGAATGCTGTCGATCTATGAACGGTACAACCGCGTCCGGATCAGCGGGTACATTCAGCCGCAGTTTCAGCTCATCAGTGCCAAGGGCGCGGAGACCTACGCAGGTGGAAATTTTTCAGCAATGGTCAATAACCGCTTCATGCTGCGCCGCGGCCGGCTCCGGGTTGACTATGCACATTTAAACAAAAACAACGACCCGACAAGCTACTTTGTGTTTCAGTTTGACGGTACCGAGCGGGGCGTGGCGATCCGTGATTTCTGGGGCCGCATTTATGAAAACAAGTTCAAGATCTTCGCCCTGACCACAGGAATGTTTGCCCGCCCCTTCGGGCATGAGGTAAACCTTTCGTCGGCCAACCGGGAGTCGCCCGAACGTGGCCGCATGTCGCAGATCCTCATGCGCAGCGAACGGGACATTGGTTTGATGGGCACTATTACCAGCCGCCAGAACCAGCTGTGGACCCAGCGACTGAAACTGGATATCGGTGTATTTAACGGCCAGGGTTTGTCGGGACCGGTGGATTACGACAGCCACAAAGACGTGATCGGAAGGCTGAGCATCAAGCCGGGCAAGGTTGCCAAAGCGGGCGGCATGAACATTTCGGCAGCAGTGTCGGGATACTGGGGCGGGATTACCAGCCAGGGTAATGTACTGTACCGGACGCGCGCTAACCGTGGCGAGTACACCATGCAGCGCGACTCGTCGGTCAGTAACCTGGGAAAGACCGCGCCCAGAAGGTACGCAGGTGCTGATGTACAAATTTCGTTTCCGAACCGCAAGGGAGAAACAGAGTTCAGGGCTGAGTACATCCGCGGCAGGCAGACCGCCACGCTGAATTCGAGCGAGACGCCCGGCACATACCCTGGCAGCGGCAATGTGAAGGATCCGCTTTACATCCGCAACTTTGATGGCGGCTACTTTTATTTCCTGCAGAACCTGGGAAGCAAAGACCACCTCTTTGTCCTCAAATACGACTGGTATGATCCCAATACCCGCGTTAAAGGCAGGCAGCTGAATGCTACGGATGGCTTTACCAGGGCAGATCTCCGCTACGACACCGTGGGTATGGGATATGTATATACCGCCAACGAATCACTCAAATTCCTGTTCTACTACGACTTCGTGCGCAACGAGAAAACTGCTCTTCAGGGCTATGAAGGTGATGCACCCGACGACGTTTTTACCTGCCGCGTCCAGTATAACTTCTAGGCTGGAAAGCGCTTTTTGAGGATCTCGTGCCGGTATCTGAAAATCCCGAGCACCTCATTCTTCACGTACACTGCATCCACGATCTTACCCAAAAAACCAAGGGGTACCTTGTAGTGGAGGATATCTTCCATAAGCACGCCGCCGGGCACTTCCGTAAACCGGTGCTGGTGATGCCAGAATGCATAGGGTCCGAATCGTTGCTCGTCAACAAAGTACTGCTTGTCGGCCACATGGGTAATTTCGGTGACCCATTCCATGGGTATGCCCAGTACGGGGCGGATGGTGTAACGGATGATCTGCCCGGGGTACATGCTTTCGCCATGGTGCAATGATTTGACCACAAACCCCATGTGCGCAGGCGTAATTTCCTTAAGATTGACCGGACTTGAAAAGAATGACCACGCCTGATCCAGGGTGATGGGCAACATCTGAGTAAAATACAGCTCCTGCATGAATTGTTTTACGTTTATGTAAACATCCAAAGATTCACGCCAGCGTACCTGCTAATGCTTGATTTGGCATGATTTTCTTTGATTTTACTAAAAACAAAAAACAAGAGTCATGAACCGAAAACTTGTTGCAACCACTACCATATCCATCCACGCCAAAAAATCGGCAGTATGGAAAGCTTTGATAGATCCTGAAATGGTACAGGAGTATATGCACGGCGCCATTGTTCGTTCGGACTGGCGGGTCGGCAGCCCTATTACCTTCACAGGCGTTTGGGAAGGTACTCCCTACACAGACAAGGGTACGATCCTGGAAATCATTCCGGAAAGGGTGCTCAGCTTTACATTCTGGAGTCCGCTGTTTGGTACAGAGGATTATGAAGACAACTATATGCACGTAACCTACCACATTGACGAATACGACGGCGTATCTACGCTGACAATTACCCAGGACAACCTGGAAACAGATGAAGACGTGATCAATGCCGAAGGAAACTGGATGAAGGTCGGTCACCACATCAAACACATCCTGGAAGAAGAGCACAAGCACGTACTATAAATGAAAAAGGCATTGCCATAGCGGCAATGCCTTTTTTGTTAAGCCGACTTCATGCTCAATGCAATCCGCTTTCGTGCCAGATCAACTTCGGTGACTCTTACCGTAACTTCCTGCCGCAGCTTCACCACTTCATTCGGGTCCCGCACAAACTGGTCGGCGAGCTGGGATACGTGAACGAGCCCATCCTGTTTCACCCCAATATCCACGAAGGCTCCAAAGGCGGTGATGTTGGTGACGATGCCCTGCAGTAACATTCCAGGTTTGAGGTCTTCGGGCTTGCGTACTGAGCTGTCGAACTCAAACCTTTTTATCTGCGCGCGCGGATCGCGTGAAGGTTTTTCAAGTTCCTGCAAAATATCTTTCAGCGTCGGCAACCCTACTGCTTCCGTCACATAATGCTCCGGCTTGATCTGCCGGCGGAGATCGGGTTTTTGCATGAGGTCGCCTACCGTCGCTTTTGCATCGCGGGCCATTTTTTCCACCAGCTCATATCTTTCAGGATGTACGGCACTGTTATCGAGTGGATTAGTACCATTTTCAATGCGTAAAAACCCCGCTGCCTGCTCGTAGGCTTTCGATCCGAGCCGGGGTACTTTCAATAATTGCTGCCGTGATTTGAAGTTGCCGTTTTGTGCCCTGAAATCAACAATATTCTGCGCCAATGCCGGTCCCAGGCCTGAAATGTACCTCAGTAAGTGCTTGCTGGCCGTGTTGAGATTTACGCCTACGGAGTTTACGCAGCTTTGTACGGCTACATCCAAAGCATTTCGCAATGCATTCTGGTCAACATCGTGCTGGTACTGACCTACTCCGATCGATTTCGGATCGATCTTGACGAGCTCGGCCAGGGGATCCATCAGGCGCCGCCCGATGGACACCGAGCCGCGTACCGTAACATCCTTGTCCGGAAATTCCTCCCGCGCCACGTCCGACGCCGAGTAAATGGAAGCACCCTGCTCACTCACCAAAAACAGATCAACAACGTCAGCCTTTTTCAGCTGACCAAGTACATTTTGTACAAAATCTTCGGTCTCCCGGCCGGCTGTCCCATTCCCGACTGCTACGGCTTCAATGCTGTATTTGTCGAGCAGGGCAGCTACCTGGCGGGAGGCTTCCACGGGTTTGTCAAACGGATAAATCACCTGGTCCGCTACGAGGTTTCCCTGCTCATTCAGCACGGTTACTTTACAACCTGTGCGGTAGCCGGGATCGATCGCGAGCACTCGCTTTTGTCCCAGCGGCGAGGCTAGCAGCAGCTGCCTCAGGTTTTCTGTGAATACCTGTATGGCCGCTATATCCGCTTTTTCTTTGGATAGCTGCGCAAATTCGTTTTCAATGGAGGGTTTCAGCAGGCGCTTATAGCTATCGGTCACGGCCAGCTGAATCTGTTCACGACTGCCCGAACTTCCTTTCACAAACAGCCTGTCCAGCGATTCCAGTGCCTGTTCCTCATCAGGGGAAATGTCGACCGACAAAAATCCTTCTTCCTCTCCCCTGCGGATTGCAAGCAAACGGTGGGACGGAATGCGGGAAAGCTGCTCTGAAAAGTCGAAATAATCGCGGTACTTGGCCGCCTCCTCCTCTTTTTTCTTTTTTACTTTGGAGCTGATCATTCCCGTACGCTGAAAATAATGCCTCATCCGGGACCGGGCATCGGCGTTTTCACTGATCCACTCGGCCATGATATCCCTTGCTCCCTGCAAGGCGGCATGGGCATCCGGTACCTGGTCATTGAGGTATGTGAGAGCTTTCTGCGCGGGATCGTTCTCTTTTCCGGAGAAAATCACTTGAGCCAAAGGTTCCAGTCCTTTTTCGATGGCAGCAGTAGCCCGCGTTTTTCGTTTTTGTTTGTAGGGAAGGTAAATGTCTTCCAGCTCCGTCAGCGTGAAGCTTTTTTCAAGCCTGGCTTTGAGGTCGGCCGTAAGTTTTCCCTGTTCTTCTATGTTTTTCAGGATGGCCGCGCGGCGTTTATCTACCTCCTGCTGGCGCTGCCAGGCGTCTCGCACAGCACTAATCTGCACTTCGTCGAGGCCACTCGTTGCTTCCTTCCGGTATCTGGCGATAAATGGCACCGTAGCGCCTTCTTCAAACAATCGAATGGTACTTGCGGCCTGCTTTGCTGAAATTCCTGCCTGCTGTGCGATCAGGTCGTACTGATTCATGGTCTGCTACTTTGATTCTGCCAGCAAAGAAACGCAGAATGCCCGTTTTTCGGAGCAGGTCTGGTAAAGAATGCCTGGCAGGCAGCATACGCATATTTCCCATATATTTGAACTTTCCGCTCTTTTTACGCCAACTTCAATCCTGATCCTACCATGTCAAAGATGCGCCGGGCCCATGTCATTGCTTTTCTTTTCCTTGTTTTTGTGCATTACGGTACGTACGCCGCGCCTTTTCACATCATTGCATTCTTTACCGGGAAAAATGATCAGGCTCACGTGAGCTTTGTGCGGGAAGCAAACCGATGGTTTCCCTCAGTGGCAGCGGAAAATGGGTTTACCTACGATACCACCAGCAACTGGAATAACCTCAATACAGCTTTTCTAAGCCGCTACCAGGTAGTACTTTTCCTGGATACCCGGCCTGAAAAAGAAGAACAGCGCGCTGCATTTAAGCAATACATGAAAAACGGGGGTGCGTGGATGGGATTTCACTTTGCGGCTTTCGCCCTCACGCCGTCGGCTTACCCGCAAAACTGGGATTGGTACCACAATGTGTTCATTGGTGCGGGACAGTATGGAAGCAACACCTGGCGGCCGACATCCGCAATCCTGAAAGTGGAAAATAAGGATAATCCGGCCGTAAAAGGCTTACCGCCTACCTTTAAGGCGTCACCCAATGAATGGTACCGCTGGGAGAAAGATCTGAAAGCAAACCCCGATATCAGCATCCTGCTATCCATTGATCCCGCCAGCTTTCCGCTGGGAACAGGCCCCAAGCAGCATGAGATCTGGCATCACGGGTACTATCCCGTGGCCTGGACAAACCGGAAGTATAAGATGATTTACATGAATATGGGGCACAATGACATGGATTACGAACATGGCACCAATAAGGAGCTGTCGTTCACTTTCCGGAATGAAGTGCAGAATAAATTTATTCTTGACGGAATAAAATGGCTTGCCGGGACAAAAAAGTAGAGAGTCCGACAAGTATAAACTTTAAGAAATTAATACTACCCTCAGGCAGGCTCGCTATCCTTGTCGCCCGGGGCGTTTTCGTCGGTATCTTCCGCAGGTAAATCTTCATCAATGCGGCTGCCGGTGCTTACTTCGGGTGCATCCGTACCGGGAATGTGCGGCTTTGGATTCATAGGTCCGGTCTGACCTGGTTTATCAGGATAACTGGGTACCGGCGACTGGTGGTCGGGTTGATCAGGCATTTCGTTGACAAAAGTGTAAAACGGATCGTTGGTCAGGAAGTCCATAGTTTTGTTGATGTTTTACATACACTATCAAAAAAATGTGCCTCCTGACAACACCCGCAGATTTCAATCCAATTCAAATCAATCAGGTAAATTCTACCCCAACACTGAGAACTGATGGCTGTACTGGTTGTTCTTATCGTCACATTCTTCATCGCACTTGCGGGCGGAAGGCTCGCTTGGGGTGAATGGACTTATGCCCAGGCTGGCAATATTGCCATGTGTGTGATGCTGCTGTTTACGGCGATAGGGCATTTTAAGTTTGCAAAAGGAATGGAAATGATGATCCCGCGCTTTATTCCATTCCGCCGGGCGCTGGTATTTGTAACGGGCATCATGGAGATACTGGCAGGATTGGCGCTGCTCTTTCCATCGTACAGATACACTGCCGGAATCTTCCTGATCGTGTTCTTTATACTGATACTGCCTGCAAACATTCACGCCGCCTTGCATAAGGTCGATTACCAGAAAGGTACCTTGGAGGGGCCGGGAGCTGCATATCTCTGGTTTCGCATACCCATGCAGCTTTTCCTGATTGCATGGGTTTGGTACTTCGCTGTATGGCTTTAAGGATCACTTGCGCTGCATCAGCGCCATATAGAAACCGTCAAAACCATCGCGGGCAGGAGAAGTCCTTTGCTCCGAGATCAATGTCCATTCATCGGGGAAGGATTTGAGAAAACGTTGAACCTGCTCCTCGGACTCGGACGGTAAAATACTGCATGTGGCATACACCATCTTACCTCCTTTTTTCACCATCGCAGCATAGTTGCTGAGTATATCCCATTGAATCTTACGGATCTGGTCTAGAAATGCGGGTTTCAGCTTCCATTTGGAATCAGGATTACGCCTGAGCACGCCCAGGCCCGAGCAGGGCACATCGAGCAGGAGCCGGTCCGCTGTACCTGCCAGATTTTTAATCGAATCGAGCCCCTGGATCACGATGGTTTCTACATTCGTCATCCCGCTCCGTGCGGCACGCTTCGTCAGCTCGGCCAGCTTGAACGGTTCCACGTCCATGGAAAGTACGGATCCGGTTTGACGGAGCAATGCGCCGATATGGAGTGTTTTCCCTCCTGCCCCGGCACAGGCATCGATCACGCTCATGCCCGGCTGAATGTCCAGGTAAGGAGCGATAAGCTGAGAGCCCGCGTCCTGCACTTCAAAAAGTCCCTGCTGATATGATTCGAGTTGCTGCACATTCTGTCGTTTTTTCAGGACCAATGCATCCGGCAATCCGGGCAAAAGCTCTACCTGCTCATGGCCGAGCAGATCAGCAAGCTGGTCGCGTGTTGTTTTCAGGGTATTGGCGCGAAGTACCGGCAGTGCAGGGCGGTTCAATGCGGCCAGCTCGTCATCCCAGGCGTCGCCCAGCTCCCGGCTGCAAACCTCGTCGAGCCAGTCAGGCACGGAACCGGCTATTTTCCTGATTGCCAATGCATCCTGGTACCTTGCAAGCACAACATCCTGCCGGAGGTACATCCATTCAGACCAGTCCGGCAGCTGGTTTGCTTCGGCATTTTGCAGATGCAGGGGTTTGATAATCAGCCAGGCTCCTACGATTTCCCAGAATCCAGGCTGATCGCTGACGTGCTCTTTTTCACTGACATACTTAATGAGCCGCCACCAGCGCACGATGTCATACACGTGCTCCGCCAGGAACGCGCGGTCGCGGGCACCCCATTTTTTATTGGATTTCAGCAGTTGTTCCACCACGCGGTCGGCCTGGCGGTTTTGTACAAAAATGCTTTGGAGTGCATCTGCTACGGCGGCGACAAGGCCACGGTGAAGTTTCAAGACCATACATGATGCCGGGAAAAGGCTTTTGGAAGGCAGCAAATTTGCAACCGGTTCGTCACAATGCCAAAAGCCGGGCGCTTCTTTGCATTAGCATCATTATTTGAATAGCTTCCACCCAAATTTTTAACCCAATACGATGGAGTCAAAAACTGCTGTTATATGTCCCCCGGACCTTACCCTGCGACCGCTGAGTTTGAAGGTAGAGAAACTGCTTGCATTGCCTGTTATAAAGGTTTTCCGGGCGTGGACAACCGAATTTGATCTCTGGTTTGCAGCCCCCGGCTCTCTGCTGGGCAAGCCTGAGCCTAACTGTCCTTTTTATTTTGAAACATTTTACGGAGGCATCCGCCACCCGCATTACGGCCGTTTCCTGAGCATTGAGGAGCCCCACCGTGTGGAAATGACCTGGATTACGGGTGCCAGCGGTACCCGCGGAGCCGAAACGCTGCTGACGATCGAGCTAGTGCCGCATGAGGTGGGTACGTTCATCAAGCTGACCCACGCCGGGTTTGCAGATACGGCTTCCCGTGACCTGCACAATGAAGCGTGGCCCCTGATCCTTGGTCAGTTGCACGAACGCATGTCACGCCCGGCCGACTGAGTCAGGTACCGTAAATATTCTGCGGAATCACCACTTCAAACCGGGTACCCCTGCCCGGCCTCGAAAACACGTCGATATGACCGTTCAGGCTTTCGACAAGGTGTTTGACAAGCGCCAGCCCGAACCCATATCCCTGCTCGCCCTCTGTTCCATTGCTCGAAGTTGCTCCTCCCGAAAGTATTGCCTCAATCGTCTCAGGTGCCATTCCCAGCCCGGTGTCCAGTACGGTGATTTTCAATACCGGTTTGCTCGGGTCGATGATCAGGTTGAGATCCACTTCGAGATGACCATCTGTCGGCGTAAATTTGATGGCGTTCGAGATCAGGTTTCCGGCGATTTGCAGGAGCTTACTACCTGTAAACGGAATATTTTCCGTCAGCCCCGAAGTACTCACGCTCATGTCAATCTGCTTCTGGCGGGCCTGGGGGCCATACAGCGTCACCACTTTCTCCCTCAACACAGCCAGGTTAAACACAGTGCGTTCTTTTTTTCCGTTCAACCCCGGAACATTGGTATCTTCTGATCTGCCGAGTATTTCTTCTGCCATATCGAGCACGGATTTCCCGCTATTCTGTATTAAGTGCATAAATTCAATTACTTCGCCGATTTCGTTGGCCTCTCCCAGGTCACTGATGATCTTGGCCAGTCCGATGATCCCGCCCAGCGGGCCGCGTATATCATGCGCAACTTTCTTCTGCGACTGCCGCGACTCCACGAGCCGATTTTTAAGACTCTCCACCATTCGCAGGGTTTTTAGCCGTGTAACTACTTCATCTGCAATGATTTTCAGCATTTCGACCTTCTCAGGTTCCAGGTGGCGGCTTTTCTGGTCCATCACGCACAAGGCGCCGACAGCCGTACCCGCACTGGTGCGCAACGGAATGCCATAATAATACCTTACTAATGGGGCCTGTACTACAAAATCCTTGTTCTGAAAGCGCTCGTCCTGACTCAAATCTCCCACTTCCAGGGAGTCCTCTGCCATAATCGTGTACTGACACACGGAGTCCTCACGCATGAGTTGCTGGATATCCAGCCCATAGTTCGAGATCGTCCATTGTGTAAGCGAATCGATGAGGTTGATCATGGACATGCTGGTGCCGGTCACCGCCGCCGCAAGCCTGGCCAGGTGCTGTAAACCCTCATGATGCTGGGAATAATCAATGTCCAAATCCGCCAGCCTGATCAGCCGCTCCTTTTCATCAGCCGGTATGGGTGTAGCCGTCTTCTTCACTTTTTTATCTTGTTTGATTGTCGATGCAGTACTCAGAATATGAAACGTAACAAATGTAATATTAATTCTAAATAAGATCAATTTTGTAGTAAAGATTCTATAAAGTAGATCCGGGATTATTTATGTCATCAATCTCCCTTCACGTAGCCACGATCCGGATAGCAGAAGTTAAAATTTTACAATTTCCCGAATGGTTGTATATTGTGTGAATTTCACCTTTAACAAATGGTACTTAAATCGCCGGTGAAATGAAAATTATAGCTTTTAAAACGAAGTTTCATTAGTTCTGCTTAGAGAAGCTAATTTAACAGCGTTAAATAAGTACCTCTATTTGCTCCAAATGCACACTATTCGAATAAGAACATACCTGCCCGGAATATTTCAAATTGTCTTATAGTAGTACATTCTGAAGAAAATTGTCCCTTGAAAAACTTGTTTTATCTACCCTCTCCCAGTTTGATCCGGATTACTTTTACCATAATTTTTTTTCTTGTGTTCCATGCGGTTTTCAGCCAGGAGCCCGCTGATCAGGTAATCGGTGAATGGATCAGCGAAGACCAGAACACGAGGCTGGAGATTTATAAGAGCGGTTCGGTATACAACGGCCGTTTCATCGCCGGCCAGAATCTGCTTGATGATGATGGAAAAGAGTTTCGGAAGGATGTGCAAAACCCGGATGAGAAGCTTCGTGGACGACCTTTGAATGAGGTAGAAGTTTTTTCAGGCTTCCTGTATGAAGATGGATTATGGGATAATGGAAAAATGTATGACAGCAAAACCGGCAGAACGTACAGCTGCTTTATGAAACTAAGGGATCAGACCCTTGAAATCCGGAGCTACGTCGGAATTCCTCTTTTTGGCAAGTCTACCTACTGGAAGAAAAATCCCTGACCCGGCGCATTTGCGTAGTTGCTTTCCCGCGGGTAAGTGCTCGGACGGCATTTACGGGATACAATTTTCATGATCTGCTGTTGTAAACCAGTAACAACAGCAGCAACATGATCACCAACATAAAATTAGGAATCCTAGACCAGTCCATCGTACGGAGCGGAAGCACGGTACGGGAGGCCATTGATGAAACCATCGCAACAGCCCAGCTGGCCGAAGAACTCGGGTACTCCCGTTTTTGGGTGTCTGAGCACCATAACTCCAACTTCCTGGCAGGCTCCACGCCCGAAGTATTGATGGTACGACTTGCGGGTGCCACCCGGCATATCCGCATCGGCTCAGGCGGGATCATGTTGCCCAATCACAGTGCATTGAAGGTAGCAGAGAATTTTCGTATGCTCGAAACCATGTTTCCGGGCCGGATCGACCTGGGTATGGGCCGTGCACCCGGAACAGACAGGGTTACCTCTTCCCTGCTCAACCCGTCCAATGATTTCAGCGAGGCAAGTTACCTGCGCCAGCTTGAACATCTCCGGATGTTTTTTACGGACACGGCGGCTACCGAGCGCGGCTTTATTTGGGCTACACCCATGTCCGAGACCATACCCCAGCAATGGATCCTGAGTTCCAGTGGCGGAAGTGCAGAAATTGCAGCCCGGTTCGGGATGGGCTTGGCCGTGGCGAAGTTCATCAATGGTTTTGTGCGTCCTGATGTTGTCGAGAGTTACAGGCGCAAGTTCCGGCCGTCGGAGCAGTACCCGGAGCCGCGTACCATCTTGTCTGTGTTCACATTGTGCGGTGAAACGGAGGAAAAAGCCGATGCCATGCGTAAGCTCATGGACTACATCCTGATCGAATTTGAAAAAGGCAAGTTTGGTCCCTTTCCTGATGCTGAGACTGTCCGCAAATACCAGTTTACGGCAGGTGAGCTTGAAAGGTTACGGTACAACTCGGGTCGCATTGTCTCTGGTACGCCTGAGTCCGTCAGAGAGCAGCTTACGGATCTTGCCAATGCATTTGAGACCGATGAGATCATCATTTCCACGATGGCCGATACGGTGGAGACCCGGATACGCTCGTTCGAGCTCATTTCCGAAGCTTTTAATTTGAGAGAACCGGTTCTTTAAAGTATTTTGCGGGCACAGCCATGCTCGCCCATGAACCGTTTTGACAGAATTACCGCAATCCTGATTCAGCTGCAATCACGCAAGATCGTGAAGGCACAGGACCTGGCCGATCGTTTCGAGATCAGTCTGAGGACGGTATACCGCGACATCAGTTCTCTGCTGGAAGCCGGCGTACCCATTGTGGGCGAAGCAGGCGTAGGATACTCTATCATGGACGGGTACCGCCTGCCGCCGGTCATGTTTTCCAAAGAAGAAGCCCGGACCTTCATTGCTGCCGAAAAGCTGATGCAGAAGTTTACCGATTTTTCTACCCAATCGCAGTACCAGTCGGCCATGTACAAGGTGAAAGCCGTGCTGCGCAGCTCGGAGAAATTGGTGGTGGAAAGCCTGGAAGACCATATTGAAGTGCGGCAGCTCACGACACCCTTCCATGCACCCAGGAGCAATACGTTTGATTTTTTACTTAAAAGTATATCCGAGAAAAAAATTGCCCGGATCCGCTACGCTGCGATGGGTGTCGAGGAAATAACTGAGCGCGTGATTGAGCCGGTGGGGATCTACCATGAAAATGCGTTCTGGTACACCATCGCATTCTGCCACCTGAGACAAAGTTACCGCAACTTCCGCTCGGACCGTATCCTGCACATCGAGGTGACGGACCAGCCTTTTGAACACCGGCACGCCCCTTTGAAGGAGTTTATGGATCGTTCACAGGACAACAAAAACCTGCGGCTCGTCAGGATTACAATCGACAAGCAAACCGCCCGCTATATCCAGAGCCAGCGCTACTTTTATGGCTTTGTTTCGGAAAAACTGATGGGCAATGTGCTTGAAATGACCTTTTTGTCTGACTCGCTGGATGCTTTTGGCAGGTGGTACCTGATGTTTGCGACGGAAGCCACCATCCTCGAACCCGACTCGCTCAAAGGTGTCGTCAGGCGGCTGATTACGGAGATCTCAGCCTCACTCTGAGCCTGCTCTGCCCTCTTCCTGCCTCCATAACCTGCACGATTTATTTGCAGAACAAAAGACTACCGATCCGGTATACTTTTCAAGTAAAGTCAATATTTTTGGCGAATATCCACTTTAAACAACGTACCGATGAAATTCGAGACCTTGCAGCTCCACGCCGGCCAGCAGCCGGACCCAGTTACCAACTCGCGGACCGTACCATTGTACCAGACAGCCTCCTACGTCTTCAACAATGCGGAACATGCAGCCAACCTTTTTGCATTGAAGGAGTTTGGTAACATTTACACCCGCATCATGAACCCGACCAATGATGTGTTTGAACAGCGCGTAGCGGCTCTCGAAGGCGGAATAGCTGCACTGGCGACCGGATCCGGGCACTCGGCCCAGTTCCTGGCGATCAACAACATTACCACGGTCGGCGACAATTTTGTGACTACCTCGTTCCTGTACGGCGGCTCGCACAACCAGTTTAAGAACTCGTTCAAAAATATCGGAGTCGAGGCACGTTTTGCCGACGGCGATGATGTAAGCAGCTTCGAGAAGCTGATCGATGATAAAACCAAGTTCTTGTATCTGGAAACCATCGGCAATCCCAGCTACAGTGTCCCGGATTTTGAGGCATTTGCGGCACTCGCCGGCAAATACGATCTGCCTTTGATCGTGGACAATACCTTCGGCGCGGCGGGAGCTATTTGCCAGCCTATCAAGTATGGGGCGCATGTGGTGGTGGAGTCAGCCACCAAATGGATCGGCGGGCATGGTACCTCGATTGGCGGCGTGATCGTGGATGCGGGTACGTACAACTGGGGCAACGGCAAGTTCTCGCAGTTTACCGAGCCATCGCCCAGCTATCACGGACTTGTCATGAATGACGTATTTGGTATCGGAGGTCCGTTTGGCAACATCCAGTTTATCATCCGTGCGCGTGTTGAGGGATTGCGTGACTGGGGGCCGTCGCTGTCACCATTCAACTCGTTTCTGTTCCTGCAGGGGCTGGAAACACTCTCCCTGCGCATTGAACGCATTGGCGAAAACGCCCTTGCGCTGGCGCGCTGGCTGCAAAACCATCCAAACGTAGAGAGCGTGAACTACATTGGTCTGGAAGGGAACAAGTATCACGAACTTGCCAGAAAGTACCTCACCAGGGGTTTCGGAGGTGTGCTTTCGGTAACGCTTAAAGGTGATAAGGAGCTTGCCACCAGGTTTGTTGACAAGCTGAAACTGATCAGCAACGTAGCCAACGTAGGCGACGCCAAAACCCTGATCATCCATCCTGCATCCACCACCCACTCCCAGCTATCCGACCAGGAACAAACCGCCGCCGGTGTCCACCCCACCCAGCTCCGCATCTCCGTAGGCATCGAGCATATCGACGATATTATCGGGGATATTGAGCAGGCTCTGGGGGAAGTTGGAGGAATGACTGAGTGATTGAATGAATGAATGATTGAATGATTGAATGATTGAATGATTGAATGATTGAATGAATTTTGAGTTAGTGAGTTAGTGAGTGAGTGAGTGAATTGGGTTGGTAGGTAATTGGGTTGGTAGGTAATTGGGTTGTGAGTGGGTGAGTATTGAAGTTAGAATGTTTGAATTGTAAGCGATTGAACTTGAAATGTGGAAAGTAGGACGTGCACTACATTGTCGCCGAAGGAGTAAGTTGCTACTTACCTCTTGCGAAGTACCCACCTCTGTCACCCTGAGCGCATCTTTGTCATCCTGAGCGGAGTCGAAGGGGTTTCCAACCAAGTAGTGGCGGCCTGTCAGCAGGTGCACCCCACCTTTGTCACCCTGAGCGCAGTCGAAGGGCACCCAGCCAAGCAGTGGCAACTTGTCAGCAGGTACGCCCACCTCTGTCACCCTGAGCGCAGTTGAAGGGCACCCAACCAAGTAGTGGCGGCTTGTCAGCAGGTACGCCCACCTCTGTCACCCTGAGCGGAGTCGAAGGGCGATGCGGCCGCCAAAAAGCCCTTCGACTCCGCTCAGGGTGACAAAGGTGAGGTTAAAACTCACTCACTCACTCACTCACTCACTCACCCTCCCCCTCCACCTCCACCTTGCCTTCAAGCGCGAACATAAATGCGTACTGCAGCGCTACTTCTTTCAGGTATTCAAACCGGCCGGAGGCGCCGCCGTGACCGGCTTCCATGTTGGTTTTGAGAAGGAGCACGTTTTTGTCGGTTTTGTGGGTGCGAAGCCTGGCAACCCATTTTGCCGGTTCGAAGTACTGAACCTGGCTATCGTGCAGACCGGTGGTCACCAGCATATTCGGGTAGGCTTTCTTAGTTACATTATCATAAGGAGAGTACGACTTCATATAATCGTAATATTCCTTCTTTTTCGGATTGCCCCATTCGTCAAACTCGTTTGTCGTCAGGGGAATGCTCTCGTCGAGCATGGTGGTTACCACATCCACAAAAGGCACGTCGGCAATCACGCCGTGCCAGAGGTCGGGCCGCAGATTGGTGATGGCACCCATCAGCAGGCCGCCCGCACTGCCGCCTTCCGCATACAGGTGGGCCGGTGATGTATATTTTTTATCGATCAGGTACTCCGCGCAATCAATAAAATCATTGAAGGTGTTCTTCTTCCTGAGCAGCTTACCGTCTTCATACCATTGTCTACCCATTTCCTGACCGCCACGAATATGTGCGATCGCGAAGATGAAACCGCGGTCGAGCAGGCTCAGGCGCGAGCTGCTGAAACTCGCATCCATGCTGTGGCCATAGGATCCGTAGGCGTACAGCAGTAAAGGCGTTGCTGCCGATTTTTCTGTTGTTTTTTTGTAAACCAAAGAAACAGGTACCTCCACCCCATCCCGGGATCTGGCGTAAAGCCGCTCGGTGACATATGCTTCCGGATCATAGCCGCCGACTACCTCCTGCCGTTTTTTCAGCTCCTTTTTCTTCGTTTCCATGTCATAATCATACACCGAGCTGGGTGTTGTGAGCGAGGTATAAACATATCGCAGGTTTTTGCTGTCGTACTCGGGATTGGATGAGATGTAAGCCGCATAAGCCGGTTCGCCAAAATCAACGTAATGCTCAGCCTGGGTGCGGATATTACGAATGCGCAGCTGGATCAAACCGTTTTTACGCTCTGTAATTACCAGGTGATCCTTGAACACGTCGATACCTTCCAGCAGCACATCCTTTCGGTTCGGGATGATTTCCTTCCAGTGGGCTACCTCGGTCTGACTTTCGGGTGTTTCCATCAGGCGGAAGTTGAGGGCGTCCTTGTTGGTCACGACCAGAAATTTACCATCCTGATGTTCGATCTCATACAATACATCCTTTAATCTGGGTTGAAAAACCTGGAATGTACCCTCCGGATCATTGGCATCCAGGATGCGGCTTTCGGACGACATGGTTGCCGACGAGCCGATCACAATGTACTTCTCAGACTTGGTTTTGCCGACGCCGATGTAGTTGCTCTTGTCCTTCTCATGGTACACGACCACATCGGACTTTGCGTCCGTGCCTAGCTTATGCCGCTTGATCTTCTCGCTCAGGAGCGTTTTGGAATTGGTGGAAGTATAAAAAAGTGTCCGGTTATCATTGGCCCACTCGGAATCCCCGCTGGTCGGGAAAATCTTGTCGGGATAAACTTCACCGGTTTCCAGATTTTTGACATAAATGGTATACTGCCGCCGCGAAACCGTATCCACGCCATAGGCGAGCAGTTTACTGTCCGGGCTTACATTGAAACCACTGGCTGAAAAGTAGGAATGCCCCTCGGCCATTTGGTCCACATCCAAAAGCACTTCTTCCGGTGCTTTCAGCGAGCCCTTTTTCCGGCAGTATTTGAAATATTGCTGGCCTTCCTCGCTCCGGGTATAGTACCAGTATCCATTGTAATACACAGGTACAGATTCATCTTTTTCCTTGATCCGTGCCTTCATTTCATGGTAAAGGTCTTCCTGCAATTTCTTTGTGCCGGAGAGCATAGTATTCGTGTAGGCATTTTCTGCGGTAAGGTACTCCACGACCTTATTGCTGTCGGGTCCCTGGCTGAAAAAATCAGCCATCCAGTAGTACTCGTCATTTCGCTTGTCACCGTGCATGCCGGTCTCATGGTCCTTTTTTTCTGCTACGGGCGGAACTGCACCCGGCCATTGATATGCTTCTTTCACTTCTTTTTTGGGGTTACAAGAAAAAACGATAACAGTCAGAATCAGCAAAATAATTCTCATAGGTGCAAATGGTATTCAGGAGTTTGACAAAAAACAGGATTATACATATCAGATGGTAATTACATTGACTATGTATTGAAAGTTTAAAGCATTTAAAAAGAGTAGTATTATTAAAAATAATTATATGTATTATACTTTTGAAACAAACTGAAAGGTAACATGTAGCTCTTGCAGGTGTATAAAACTACAAAAATCCGTCTCTAAACCATTTCCCTGTTCTCACTTGCTTATATTTGAGTTTCTTAAATTGATTTTTGCAAATGGACAAACCGGTTCACAAACTCTTTCTGCTCGATGCGATGGCGCTGATTTACCGGGCGCATTTTGCTTTTATAAAAACCCCCAGAATTACTTCAAAAGGCTTGAACACGAGTGCCGTGTTCGGGTTTGCCAATACCTTGCTGGAAGTACTGCAAAAAGAAAAACCCACGCACATCGGTGTGGCATTTGATACTTCGGCACCTACTTTCCGGCATATCCAGTTTGAAGCGTATAAGGCTCAGCGGCAGGAGCAACCCGAGGATATTACCGTAGCAGTTCCACTGGTAAAGCGGCTGCTCGACGCCATGTGCATTCCCACACTCGTGATGGATGGTTACGAGGCCGACGATATAATCGGTACCATCGCCAAAGAAGCCGGGCAGGCCGGATTCGAGGTTTTCATGATGACACCGGATAAGGATTACGGCCAACTGGTGGAGCAGCACATCCATATTTATAAGCCTGCGTTCATGGGCAAAGGTCCCGAGGTACTCGGCGTACAGCAGATCCTCGACCGCTGGCAGATCCGCCGCATTGACCAGGTGATTGACATACTCGGACTGATGGGCGATGCCGTGGACAACATTCCCGGCATCCCGGGCGTGGGCGAAAAGACTGCGCAAAAGCTTATCCAGGAATATGACTCCATTGAAAACCTGATCACCCACGTTGACGAAATCAAGGGAAAGCTGGGCGAGAAGATCCGTGAGAACATCGACATGGCTGTAATGAGCAAGCAGCTCGCAACCATTGACACCCGGGTGCCCGTCGTGTTTGATGCCGAAGACCTGACGGTTTGTGCAGGAAATGCAGACAAAATCGTGGCACTCTTTGATGAGCTCGAATTCAAGACGCTCAAACAGCGCGTGCTGGGTATTGGCGCGCCTGCTCCGGCAGCCAAAGTCAGCATCCCCGGCGCTTCCGGTCCGGCAGCCCAAGGCCAGCTCGACCTTTTTGGGAACCCCACTCAGGAAGTCGGAAAGCAGCCGGCAATCGTGAGCGAAGGCATTGCGGACGATGATGCGCCGGAACAGGCTTTTGAAGACCTCCGCCTGCCGACAACCCGCCGCACGATTGACAATACATTTCACCGGTATCATACCGTGGACACGCCTGAACTGATGAAAAGCCTGGCTTACTACCTCAGCATTCAGGATGCGTTTTGCTTTGATACCGAAACAACCTCGCTGGACACCATTGACGCGGAACTTGTGGGGCTGTCATTTTCCTACCTGCCCGGCGAAGCCTTCTACGTGCCGGTACCGGCCAACCGGGATCAGGCATTGGAGATCCTCGCCAACTTCCGCGAGGTTTTCGAAAATGAGCGGATCGAAAAAATCGGTCAGAACCTGAAATATGATATTCTGGTACTGCGCAACTACGACATTGAGGTGCATGGCACGCTAAGTGATACCATGCTGGCACATTACCTGCTTGAACCTGACAAACGCCACGGTATGGATATCCTGGCCGGATCGTACCTGAACTACGAGCCCGTTTCCATTACTTCCCTGATCGGCAAAAAAGGTGTGAAGCAGGGTACCATGCGCGATGTGCGTATTCCGGAAATTACCCAGTATGCAGGGGAAGATGCCGACATTACCTTGCAGCTCAACACCATATTTTCGCGCGAGCTGCCCAAAGTAAAAGCCTCAAAGCTTTTCAGGGAGGTGGAAATGCCGCTCCTGAAAGTACTTGCGGCGATGGAAAGTACCGGTGTACGGCTGGACATTGATGCATTGCGGGACATGTCGGCGGTACTTGAAAACGATCTCCGGCAGGCGGAATCAGAGATCTACGAGGCCGCAGGTCAGTCTTTCAACATCAGCTCACCCAAGCAGCTTGGGGAAGTGCTTTTTGAAAAGATGAAGCTTATTGATAAACCCAAAAAGACCAAAACGGGCCAATATGCAACCGGGGAAGACATTCTGTCGGACCTGGAAAACAACCATGTAATTGCGCGGAGAATACTTGATTACCGAGAGCTGCAAAAGTTGAAATCGACATACGTGGACGCCCTTCCGCTGCTGGTCAGCAGGCGTACGGGCCGCATTCACACGTCCTATAACCAGGCTGTGGCCGCCACGGGCCGTCTCAGCTCTACCAACCCCAATCTGCAGAATATCCCGATCCGTACGCCGCGGGGCCGGGAAATCCGCAAGGCATTTGTGCCCGACAATGATGATTTTCAGATTCTCTCGGCCGACTACTCACAAATTGAGCTGCGGATCATGGCGGCATTCAGTGGCGATACAAGTATGATCGAAGCCTTCAACCAGGGCCGCGACATCCATGCGACTACGGCCAGCAAGGTCTTTCAGGTAGCTTTGGATGAAGTGACTTCCGATATGCGGCGAAAATCCAAAATGGTGAACTTCGGGATTATTTACGGGATTTCGGCTTTCGGCCTGGCCCAAAGGCTGGCGATCCCGCGCGGGGAAGCCGCTGAAATCATCAGGGCATACTTCGAGGAATTCTCATCGGTGAAAGGTTATATGGACAAAGTCATCAACGATGCGCGTGAAAAGGAATATGTGGAAACCATCCTGGGCCGCCGCCGCTACCTTCCCGACATCAACTCCCGCAACATGACGAACCGCGGTTATGCCGAGCGCAACGCCATCAATGCCCCGATCCAGGGCTCTGCGGCAGATATGATCAAGGTAGCGATGATCAATATCCACGACTTTATGAAAGCTGAAAAACTGAAATCGAGAATGATCCTGCAGGTGCATGACGAACTCGTTTTTGACGCGCACCGGGACGAAATCCCGCTGCTCAAATCGAAGGTGGACGAGCTGATGCGCACTGCCATTCCGCTGCCGGTAAAGATGGAAACCGGTATCGGGATTGGTGCCAACTGGCTTGAAGCACATTGAGCCGCATCAGTATCTGTTACATGGCCCGGAGCACCTAGTGTCCGGGCTTTTTTCGTTTATTACAGTTAATAATTTGTTTACATATACTTCACATTTCGCCGCTCATAAATCCTGAATTTTACCAGCTAAAAACGCTGCCACATAGCCTGCCTGATTGTGGATACCAAATTTGCGCATTCTTTCAGCAAGTTTGATCTGAAAAAAGAATCTACCGCCCTATGCAACTTCTTCACAATAAAAGTTCATGAAAACAATAAACATGCGACATAATACCCGTGAGAATTAGTATTTTGGTCAATCTTGTTCCGCATGCTGTCATGTAATGGTATTTTGCTTTCAAAGTTCACTGAGGCTTAACCAGGCTAAGCCTTGATCCAGGTTGTTTTTCCTTTACTCATCTAAATACAACTCAATCTATGCTTAACAAAATTCTACCTGACCAGGTAATCCGGCGACTGGGTACCACCCTTTCTGTCACGGTGTTCGTATCGCTCCTGATGCATGCGCTGGCTGCCCCGCTGCCGCACCCCAGAGCCGACAAAACCATTACCGGAACCGTGACCGACGAAAATGCACTGGGCCTGCCTGGTGTCAGCATTGTGGTGAAAGGTACAACCAGCGGCACCATCACCGACTCGGAGGGTAAATACACCTTTACGATACCCGACAATGGCGCCACACTGATCTTTTCCTATGTTGGCTACCTCTCGCAGGAAATTACGACAGGCAATGCATCCGTGTACGACGTGATGCTGAAACCCGATGCGCGCAACCTCAATGAAGTAGTTGTAACTGCGCTGGGTATCAGGCAGGAATCCAAGCGGCTGGGGTATGCGGTACAGGAGCTCAAAGGCAGCGACATGGACAAGGCACGGGAAACCAACTTCGTGAGCGGACTCGCGGGCAAGGTGGCGGGCGTGCAGGTAATGAGCAGCCCGAGCGGCGTAGGTGGCTCGGCGCGGATTACCATTCGCGGAGATAAGTCTCTGGACATCAATAAAAACCAGCCCCTCTTTGTTATCGACGGCGTACCGATTACCAATGCGCTGACAGGGTCCAGCGGCCGGAGCTTTCAGGAGCTCGATTACGGAAACGGTGCCAGCATGATCAACCCGGATGACATTGAGTCGATGACGGTGCTGAAAGGTGCCAATGCATCTGCGCTTTATGGCTCGCGGGGAGCCAATGGCGTGATCGTGATCACCACTAAGTCAGGGAAAAACAGTAAGGGTATCGGCGTGTCTGTGAATGCGGGTGTTACCTTCGAAAATCCGCTGATTCTCCCCGATTTTCAAAAAGTGTACGGGCAGGGGAATAATGGTGAGTTCAGCTTTGTGGACGGTAACGGCGGCGGTACGCGCGACGGTGTGGACGAAAGCTGGGGACCCAAAATGGACGGCCGGCTGATTGCCCAGCATAATTCGCCCACTTCAAATGGCTACCGGGGAGGTGATATATCGCTGATCAATGACGGTGCGCTGGGTACTGCTGCCGACCTCGCGGCCCGGGGCACGATCACGCCCACACCCTTTGTTCCAGGCAACAATCTGAAAGAGTTTTACAACACGGGCATCACCAGCAATACCAACTTTTCGGTTACGGGCTCCAATGAAAAAGGTGATTTCAGGCTGGCTTATACCCTGCTCGACCAGAAAGGCATTATCCCGAATACGGACATCAAGCGCAACACATTTGCGCTCAATGCCGGCTACAAGCTGGCCCCCAAGCTGAGCGTGCATGTTTCGGGAAATTATGTAAATACCAGCAGTGCCAACCGTCCGAATCTTACCTACGGCACGGAAAGCATTATCTACCTGCTGCATTGCTGGATGGGACAGCACGTGGACCTGAACAGCCTTAAAGATTACTGGATACCCGGTATGGAAAACAGGCAGCAGTTTAACTTCAACTACAACTACCACGACAACCCGTACTTTAACCTGTACGAAAACACAAACAGCCAGAAGGCCAACCGTATTTTCGGGAATATTTCGTTGAAATACGACTTTGCCGACTGGCTCAGCCTGCAACTCCGCGCGGGTACTGACTTTAACAATGAGCTTCGCAAAAGGAGGCGTGCATTCAGTACACAGCGGTTTCCATTTGGCAGCTACCGCGAAGAGCGGGTGCGCAACGGAGAGTCCAACTTCGATTTTCTGCTGAGTGCCAACAAGGAGTTCAGTGAAAACTTTTCATTTGGTGCAAACATTGGCGCCAACCGCCAGATAGCAAACACCAATAATCTGGAAGTTACTGCTCCTCAGCTGCTTATACCCGGCATTTACAGCTTCAACAATACCCGGGTGGCACTTGTAAGCTCCATTGACGACATCAACAAGGTGATCAACAGCGTGTACGGATCAGTGCAGCTCGGCTACAAAAACTGGCTTTTCCTTGACGTGACAGCCCGCAATGACTGGTCTACCGCACTGACACTCCCCGCCATGGCTGATTCGCTGGGGCAGACGATCAATTCTTACTTTTATCCCTCGGCTTCGCTCAGTGCGGTCGTCAGTGATGTGGTGACGCTGCCTTCCTGGTTTTCGTATGCCAAATTACGCACCAGCCTTGCGCAGGTAGGTAACGATACCGATCCCTACCGCTTTACAGCCGGCTACGGACGAGATAATCCCTGGGGCGACTATCCGATCTATACGTCTACGCCATCGCTCGTGAATTATAATCTCAAACCCGAGATCAGTACTTCTTTTGAGGTGGGTACGGAACTTCGTTTCCTGAAAAGCCGCGCAGGCCTGGACTTCACTTTTTACAACATCAACACGCGTAACCAGATCCTTCCGTCGGTTCCGGTATCAGTTACTTCCGGGTACAGCAACCGGATCGTGAATGCCGGGGAGATCCGTAACTACGGGTTTGAGGTAATGCTGAGCGGGACACCGGTGCAGACACAGAATTTCCGTTGGGACATCTATGTAAACTGGTCTGCCAACCGCAGTAAGGTGATCGAATTTGACGGGGAAGTCAATGATTATCAGATGGCCGAGCGCCACGGCGTTTCCATCCGCGCCCAGGTTGGACAGCGCATGGGCGATATGTACGCGATCGGGTTCAAAAGAGTGGAAGACAAAGACAGCCCCTACTACGGACAGAAAGTTTTGAGTGAGTCGGGGCGCTTCCTGAGTACGAGCAACCTCATTAAGGTTGGTAACTACAATCCCGACTGGATGGCCGGTATCCGTAATACATTTACATACAAGAACTTCAATCTGAGTGGCTTACTGGACATCCGGCATGGCGGGCAGATATTCTCGGAAACATTTGTAGTGGGCCTCGAAGCCGGCCAGCTTGAAGAAACCCTCGAAGGACGGGCTGATGGCTACGATATCAACCAGCCGGGCAATGGCGTTGTGGGTCAGGGTGTGATCCAAAATGCAGATGGTACTTATCGCGTCAATGATGTGAAGCTGACTGCCCGGGAGTACCACCAGTCACGTACAGGCAACCGCGACATTCCCGAAGGCGGTATTTTCAATGCATCCTATGCCAAGCTGCGTGAGGTACGGTTCGGCTACACATTCCCTTCCAGATTGCTGAACAAAGCCAAAATCAAAGGTCTGACCCTCTCCGTGGTAGGCCGCAACCTGGCTGTTTGGAGCAAAGTGCCGCATATCGACCCGGAAACGTCATCCCTGAGCGGCGGCACAATCATTCCCGGCATTGAGTCGGTAGGTATGCCTACCACGCGCAGCTGGGGCGTCAACCTCGGTTTCAATTTCTAAACCAGTCAAGAGTCAACTATGAAAAAGATAACACAGTTTTTCGCGATCATCGTAGCCGGCCTGACCATGCTGCCTGCCTGTACCGACGATTTTGTAGAAAAAAATACAGACCCTAATGCCATCACGGACGTCACGCCCGACCTGCTGCTGCCGGGTATCATCCGTACTTCTGTAAACCAGATGGTCGACCAGAGCTGGTCCATCGGCAACATTGTAGTCCAGCACACAGCCAAGATCCAGTTCGTTTCCGAAGACCGCTACACCTGGGGAGATCGTGACGGGCTCTGGAACAACATGTACAACAACTTGCGTGACGTGCGTCTCCTGATCCAGCTCAGCGAAAAGAACAACTCCAACAACTACCGCGGCATTGCGCTGATTATGCGCGCCTGGATGTTTTCCCTGCTCACAGATGCTTACGGCGACATCCCCTACACCGAAGCAACCAGCGGCGTGTCGGGTATCCTGCAACCTAAATACGACGCCCAGGAAGTTGTATATGCAGGTATACTCAATGATCTGAAAACGGCAAATGAAATCCTGGGAGCCGGTGAAACCGTCGTGGGCGACCTGATTTACAATGGTGACGTAGCCAAGTGGAGAAAGCTCGCCAACAGTCTTCGCCTCCGCTACCTGCTGCGCATCTCGGGACGTAAAGATGTGAAAGCTGACATGCAGGCGATCCTCGCGGATGCCACCGGTAATCCGGTGATGACGAGTAATGCAGATAACGGAACATTGCGCTACCTGACTTCTGCACCTAACCAGTTTCCGCTGTATACAGCCCGCCAGGGTTCATTTGACGAGTTTCGCCTGAGCAAAAACCTGGGCGACAAGCTTACCGCCCTGGCTGATCCCCGCATTACTGTTTTTGCACAACCTACGGATGCTTCCGCTACCGCAGGAGCTCCCAAGTATGTAGGTGTTCCCAACGGGCTCAACGAGGTGGCAGCACTGGATTACAATGGCGGCCCGAACAACGTATCGCGCGCCGGCTCATTGTTCTTCAAAGGGTCCATCACGGACCGCGGTCTGGATGTGGCAAAAGGGTATATCATGGGGTATCCGGAGTTGCAGTTTATTCTTGCAGAAGCAGCCAGGAAGGGCCTCATTACTAGTACTACCACTGCCAAAACATACTACGAGCAAGGCATAGCCGCGGCATTTGACTATACCGACGTAGCCATGCCTGCCAACTACCTCTCGAGCCCGGGCGTAGCGTATACGGATGCCAGTGCATTGACGCTCATTGGCACGCAGAAATGGATTGCACTGTTTTTCACCGGACTGGAAGCTTGGTTTGACTGGCGGAGGACGGGTATCCCGACGATCAATGCAGGCGTCGACAATGTGAATGGCGGCAGGGTTCCCGTGCGTTTCGCATATCCCAGGAGTGAACAAACGCTGAACCCCGGAAGCCTGTCCGAAGCGGTAGCACGGCAGGGCGCCGACAACTACAATACAAGAGTCTGGTGGGACGTGCAGTAAGTATGCGTTCTTAATGTTTGCAAAAGAGCTGCCTGGTTACGGGCGGCTCTTTTGTGTTAGTACTGTTCTGTGCAGTTAAAAAATTCTGCTATCTTGCCGACCAAGTGCTCACGTTCTACCTCGCTCATCTGTCCTGTGCCGAATTGTTTCATTTAAATCCGGCAGGAACATGTTTACAAAAAGAGAATCCGAGATCATCGGCCTGGTTGCATTGGGGATGTCCACCGCTGCCATCGCCAACCGACTTTTCGTTTCGGTACACACCGTAAAAACCCACAAAAAGAACATCCGCGCGAAAGTCAGGCGCTCGCTGCCCGACCCTACTTCGCTGATTGAGTTCGCGATCCGGTTCACGGAAGAGCAAAAAAATGCCTCTGATGGGGGTATTTACAAGCGTTCCGAAGAAGTTTAGCTTTGTCCAGAACTAATTTTCTGAACCAATGAAAAAACAATCGTACACCGCGTACATGCTATGCGTAGCACTCATGGCCATGCTCTTCGCATGCGATCAGAATGCCCGCAAGATGGAGGTACCCACGTATTTGCAGGATGTGGAGAACATTGTCGGGGTCACCAATGGTTTTCACGTCAGGCACAATGACGTCGACATCAGTACCATCACCGTAGCAGGAAACAAAGCGCTGCACCTTGCATTCCATGATCAGCTGCTCCGGCCCTATGCAGCTGATATTTTTCTGGAAAATGACGCATTGGAAAAGGTGGGGCTGGAATCGGGCAAGTACGAGATCGTATTTCTTAAAAGTGTCCTCATCGTGAATGATCCCGTCGCACACCGCAAAGTGCATTTTATCGTCAACAACCAGGACCTTGCGCCGGTGAGGAAAGCCATTCCTGCGGCTTACCTGGAAGGAAATGGGTTTAATGCCATCGGGATCGCAGTCTACGGCGATCATAAAGCCAGCCGGCTTGCAGGTGATGGAAGCAGCGATCTGAAAGATGATTGTGCTACATCGGGTGGTACCGGTTCCGTACAATGTAGCAATGCATGCTGCAGCATTACATGCTCGTCCGGCTATTATGCATCCTGCGGCAAAAGCTGTAATTGTTCCAGAAATCCTTAGAACAAGTTTTAAGCCTGTTTTACGAAGCCAGTCCTCTTAGGGCTGGCTTTTCTGATCAAAAAAATTCCTAATATTTCCGGGTATATTAGTAGAAAAAAGTGCGACATTCGCCTTTTAAATGTAAACTCTACACTTAATATATCCAATGCGTCAATTGTTTCAGAAAGTATCCATTCTTTTGCTGACGTGGCCCGTAGCTGTTTTCGGGCAGGCTGTAAAAGGAAATTATTCCCCCCTTCCTCTGAAAGACCTCAGTGCTTTTGAAAGCAGCGGCGCAAACTGGTCTGTTCAGGGAAATATTGCCATCAGTCCATCAGCTGCTGCCAAGGCCCGCACCCAGTCTGGAGAAGGCGTACTGATTGGTACGGCGGGCACTGCCCTGAAGACCAAAATGAAAGCTGCCGATCTCAGGCTGTCCCTGGAATTTATGCTCTCGCCCGGAGCCGAAGGTCACATTGTACTGCCGGGAGGTCAGAAAGTACTGATCGCCGACAGCCGTAACCAGAAACAGGTTGGAGCAAACACTTCGGGGTACATTGGTCAGTTTCCCTCACAAAATGCGTCCAAGGCACCGGGCTTGTGGCAAACGCTTGAACTTGCCTATGATGCGTCCGTACCTTCCCTGCCCGGCTCAGCCCGGCTGAATGCCCTGACGCTGAATGATGTGGTGGTGCTTGAAACCGTATACCTGCCCAACGCCGCGGCAACCAAGGAAAGCCAGCCGCTTTCTTTTGAGGTTACAAAAGGTACGATCGCATTCCGCAACGTGGGCTACCAGTTGCTGGAAAGCCGCAAGCCTCTTTCAATCAGCAATCTGACCTACAAGGTATATTCCGACAAATGGGACAGCAAGACCTATGAGAAGCTGGATCATGAAGGAAAATCGGCAGTGCTGACACAGGAAGTTACCAATGGAATGCGTGAGTTCCACCTGGTTTACGAAGGTGAGATGGAGGTAACCGAGCCCGGAGAGTACCGGTTTACAAGCATTTACTCGGGACCCGTATTCACGCTCGACGTGGATGGGAAAAGTGTGATGTCAGGTGGCGAAAGTACCTCCCAGGAATCACACGCGGGTTCCGCCAATCTTACCCAAGGCAAGCACACCTTCAAAATATATTACTCCCGCTTCCCATGGAGACAGCCTGCACTCGGCCTGCGTGTGGAGAAATCCGGTGTGCGCCCCTACGACCTGCACACCCTCTCCTCCCTGCCTGAGCCAGAGCCCAAGCCTTATATGAGCGTAATACCGGAAACCCGGCCCGAGATGATCCGGTCGTTTATCCAGCTGGAAGGTGAAAAGTACAAGCGCACCCACTGCATTTCCGTGGGCAGTGCCGATGGCTGGAACTATACCATCGACCTGAACCGCGGTGCCTTGCTGCAAGCCTGGCGCGGCGACTTTGCCAACGTAACCGAAATGTGGTACGAGCGCGGAGAGCCTCAGCTCCTTTTCCCGGCTGGCCTCAATGTACATGTATCCGGCCGCAGCAGTCTGGCCATGCTCGACAATAGTAATGCAGCCTGGCCCGACTCTTCCAATATCAACTTCCTGGGATACCACATTCAGGCGGGAGGATATCCGGCATTCCGCTATGCGATCAGCAATGCGACGGTTAGTGACCTGCTGGTACCCGGCGCGTCGGGACTTACCCGTACTTTCCAGGTAGAAGGTGCGCCGCAGGGTGCCTTGTATGCGCTGCTGGGTAGTGGTAAAGATATCGTTGAAGTTGAAAAAGGACTTTTCCAGATTGATAACCGCTACTTTGTTCAGGTTGATAAAAAAGTTAAAACGCTCGTACGACCAGCCGGCTCCGACAATGTCAACAAGGAACTCCTGCTGCCCGTATCAGGCACCACCACTTACAGCATGTTCTGGTAAAAAGCCCAACTCATTCCCATTTATAGGCATTCATTTTCATTGATGAAAAATATTCTTTTAACCACCCTGATCTCCTTCGGCTGCCTCTCTGCCTTCGCACAGAGCAAACCCGGCAAAGAAGATGATTATTACCGGATCATCACGATCCCCATTCCCGAGGATGTCAAGCTTGAAGTAGGCGGCATGGCCGTGCTTCCCGATGGCCGCCTCGCCGCGTCCACCCGCCACGGCGAAGTATGGATGATCGGCAACCCGTACCTCAAAGGAGATGGAAAACCTACATTCCACCGTTTTGCGTCGGGCCTGCACGAGCCCCTGGGATTACTGTACCGCGGAAAAGACTTCCTTATTTCACAGCGTGGTGAAGTTACCCGCCTCGCCGATACCGACAATGATGGGGTTGCGGACGTTTATGATTCATTTGCAAGATGGCCCCTGTCGGGCAACTATCACCAGTACTCCTATGGCCCGGTTGCCATGCCCAACGGAGAGTTGCTCGTCACCCTCAACCTCGACTGGGTTGGTCGCGGCGCGAGCCAGTCCAAATGGCGTGGCTGGATGCTGAAACTGGGCGAAGACGGAAAGCTTACCCCCTATGCTACGGGTTTGCGCTCACCTTCGGGCTTCGGGTCCTATAAAGGCGACATTTTTTATACCGAAAACCAGGGCGACTGGGTAGGTTCCGGGCGGATGACGCACCTCGAAAAAGGCGATTTTGCAGGGAACCCTGCGGGTCTCCGGTGGAGCAAGGAAGAAGGCTCCCCTGTGAAACTTACGCCCGAGGATGTCCCCAGTACCGGCGAGCCGCTCTACGATGTTGCGAAACGTGTAAAAGGGCTTAAACCCCCGGCAGTATGGTTCCCCCACACGATCCTGGGTATCTCCACGTCCGACTTCAAGGAGGATGTGACCAATGGAGCTTTCGGGCCGTTTACCGGGCAGATGTTTGTGGGTGACCAGGGCCATAGTATTGTGACCCGCGTTGACCTCGAAAAAGTAAATGGCGTGTGGCAGGGTACTGTTTTTCCATTCCGGGAAGGATTTATGTCGGGCATCCTGCGCCTCGACTGGGGACTCGACGGTTCCATGTTTGTAGGACAGACCAGCCGCGGTTGGTCGGCGACGGGTAAAAAGGAGTACGGGATCCAGCGCCTGGTGTGGACAGGAAAGATGCCTTTTGAAATGAAAACGGTCCGTTCAATGCCCGATGGCTTTGAGATCACCTTTACGATGCCAGTGGACAAAAAGGCTGCTGCCGACCAGGATTCATATAAAATGAACAGCTTTACCTATAAGTACCACCAAACCTACGGTAGTCCGATCGTCAACACGCAGGAAGTACCTTTAAAGGGCATTGTGGTGTCTGAGGACGGGCTGCGGGTACGTCTGGTGGTAGATGCCGCCAGCCTACGGAAAGGTTATATTCACGAGATCAAGGCCGAGGGTATCAAGTCTGCTGAGGGTAATTCACTCCTGCATGCCACCGGGTACTACACCCTGAATGAAATCGCAGCGGGCAATGCGGTTGCCGCAAATGCATTTACCACTACCGTTAAAGCTGCGGCCATGGATCATAGCACGCATACCATGCCTGCCGAAGCGGCAGCCTCTACTGCGCCATCAGCCAAACGTGTGACGGATATGCCGGCTGACTGGAAGACGGGCCCGGACCAAACAATTACCATCGGCACCGTACCGGGATTGAAATTTGATATTTCTGAAATACAGGTAAAAGCAGGCAGTAAGATCCGGGTAGTGTTCAACAACAATGATGATATGCTGCACAACCTAGTGATTACGAAGCCGGGTACTGCCAATGCAGTGGGCGAAGCAGGATTGAACCTGGGACTGAAAGGGTCGGAGCTCAGCTACGTGCCGCGTACGAGCGATGTGCTTTTCCATACCAACATCGTGGAGCCTGAAAAAACAGAGTCCATTTACTTCATTGCACCCAAACAGGCAGGTACCTACCAGTATGTTTGTACGTTCCCCGGGCATTACACGCTGATGCAGGGCAGGCTGAAAGTTATAAAATAACAGCTTGATATTAAACTCCGGTGCCTTTTGCTGGCGGAAGGTACCGGAGTATTTCTACATCTCTGCCGCGCCGGCTTCCCCCATTTCCGTAGTTCTTGTTTTGAAAATGTCCTGAACATATAAGGAGATTATGCCTGTATCCTTATTTTACTAGCACAATTCTCTGATTTAATTTCACATTGCCGATAGGAAAACCTTTGAACGAAGCACCTTATACCTCGATGAATGCGGATATACAGGCCAGGCTCTGGCGGGAGTTCAAAGCGGGTGATGCGGATGCGCTCGGCCGCCTTGCGGAGGTGCACTACCGTGCTTTATACAACTATGCCACGCGGTTTTCCCACGATCCCGATTTCATCCGCGACGCCATTCAGGAGCTTTACCTGGACCTCTGGGAACGCCGCAACTTTCTGTCCGAAACTGCATTCGTCAAATCCTACCTGCTCAAAGCACTGCGGCACAAGATGATCAAGGAAAGTGCACGACTCAGGCGCTTTCACGAGCCGCATGAAGCTGCTTTTGATACCGAAAGCAATGACCTCCCCATTGAATCGCTGATGATTGAAAGCGAGCATGTGCAGTTTCAGCATGAGCGCCTCGAACAAATCATTACCAACCTCAGCAAGCGTCAGCAGGAAATCATTTACCTCCGCTTTTACCAGAACCTCAACCATGAGGAAATCGCTGCTGTGATGGCCCTGGGCAAGCAAAGCGTATCCAACCTGCTCTACCGTACCCTCAAAGAAATCAGGGACGTGTGGGCTCCCGCAGAATTCTGCTGGACCATGCTCCTTTGTTTTATGCAGTAGTACAAAGTCAGTCACTTTATCTCTGTCCATTTTTTTCAAAAAATATTTTAATTTTTTTGGTTATCACCAGCCAGAAACCGGACATACATATGTAAAGTCCTAAATATTCTATGCTGGATTATGAAGATTATTCACCGGAGGATTTTGCAGCTGACCCAACTTTCAGAAAGTGGGTACTGAATCCTGATCCGGAGGTAACCCGTTTTTGGGACGGCTGGCAGCAGGACCATCCCGAACAAAGTATCAGGCTCCACCAGGCCCGGGAGCTTTTACTTGCTGTGCAGGCATTGTATTCCGATGCGCTCACCGGTGATACGATCCGCCGTGAAAGTCTGGAAATCGCCCGTCTAGCGGGCACACGGCCCATACCTGCTTCCAGGAGATTCCAAATCTGGGGGGTAAGCAGCCGGAAGATTGCCGCATCGGTTTTGATGGTGGCATCACTCACCTGGGTGGTGACCAGATGGTTGCCGGAAACTCCCGCAGCTCACACTATAATAGCCGCCAGGGCCGACAGTCTGATTGTAAAAACAAATGACACCGCAGGTGAAATGACCATTCTGCTCGCCGACAACAGCGTGGCAATACTCGGCCCGGGTAGCTCTATCACCTACCCCAGGCGGTTCGGCTTGGGCGATCGGCAGGTCAGACTTTCCGGCGAGGCATTCTTTGATGTTGCACGTGACCCGCAGCGGCCCTTTTTGGTGTATGCCAACGAAACCGTAACGCGTGTGCTCGGTACCAGTTTCAGGGTCAGGGCATTTACAAAAGAAAACACGGTAACCGTACTGGTCAAAACCGGGAGGGTGTCTGTTTATCCTGAAAAAACGCACCAGAACGGCAAAATGGAGACCGATCCGGAGCGAGATGGGCTGGTACTGATGCCCAACCAGCAGGGCGTGTTCATCCGCGACCAGCACCGGCTCGAAAAAAGCGCAGTAGCGAACCGTGCCCTGCTGACCGAATCAGTCATGTCGCGCGAGCTCATTTTTGACGATCGCCCCGTTACCGAGGTACTGCGCACGATGGAAAAGGCTTACGGCATTCATATCCAATGTGATACCGGGCTGCTGGCGCGATGCAGCATCAGCGCGCAATTCAGCGATGAAAATCTGAAACAGCGCCTGAATGCAATTTGTGAAGCCATCGGTGCGACTTACGAGATGGTGGATGGACAGGTGCTCATCCATTCCAAGGGATGCAGCTGACCCCAGCCACACCGATTTCCACGCCATGCCTGTTAACCTAACCGATATGCCTATGAATTGAGGTTCACTGCCCGCTATTCCGGCAACTGCCGGTAGTACGTTTCTCCAGGCGGTACCCTGTGCCGCAGTTTCCGGAGTGTTTTGCCCAATCATTTTTCAGAAACATCAAACCAACAGAGTATGAAAAAACATCGACACCTTTTCCGGCTGCTTCATGGCACAATACACATTGCATTCTTCCAGCTTTTAATTGCCCTTATCTCCGGCGGGACAAGTTATGCAGCCCCTGTGGATGTGCAGGATATCCTGCGCCAGAAGGTTACCATTCAGTTGAGTAACCAGGAAATGAAGACTGTACTCACGCGCCTCAATAAGCTTACCCAGCTGCGCTTTACGTATAATTCGGCCCTGCTGCGTTCCCAGCGCAAAGTTTCGGTGAATGCGGTGGAGAGGCCGCTGGGTGATGTACTGGATGACCTTTTCAGGCCAGCCAACATCACGTACAAAGTGGAGGGTAAACAGGTGGTACTTATCAAAAGCACAATGCAGCCGGCCAGCGCTGTGATGGAGCTTCCTGCCAGTCACCTCCCCGACCGTACCGTGAGCGGCAGGGTACTCGACGAGAAAGGCCAGCCGCTTCCCGGCGTCAGCATTGTGCTGAAAGAAAGTAAGGCGGGAACTGCCAGCAATACGGAAGGCGCATTTCAGTTGACTGTGCCGGATAATGGCGGTACCCTGGTGTTTTCCTATGTAGGCTACACGCCCCGGGAGGTTGCTTTGAACGCACAGAGCGTGTACGACGTGACTTTGCAGCCTGATGTCCGTAACCTGGAAATGGTGGTTGTGACAGCGCTCGGTATCAAGCGGGATGCTAAAAAGCTGGGTTACTCGACGGCCACCGTCAATACCGAGGAGCTGACAACCAACCGCACAACCAACCTGGGTAACAGTCTGCAGGGCAAAGTGGCGGGGCTCAATGTAACGCCGCCAGCGAGCGGTCCGGGAGGTTCCACCAAAATCCGCATCCGCGGCCAATCCTCATTTGGCGGCAACAACTCGCCCCTCATCATTGTGAATGGTATTCCGATCAACAACAGCAGCGTCTCGGCGGGTGGATCCAATGGAAATGGTACGGGCAATCCCACGGGCGGTTCTTCGGATGCTGGTGACGGTCTGCAGAGCATCAACCAGGACGATATCGAGTCCATGACGGTGCTGAAAGGAGCTGCGGCAGCCGCATTGTACGGATTCCGGGCCAAGGACGGAGCGATCATTATCACCACCAAAAGCGGAAGCAAAACCACGGGGATCGGCGTGGAATTGAACTCCAATTTCCAGGCACAGGAGGCACTTGATTATACTGATTTTCAATACGAGTTTGGCCAGGGAGAATTTGGCAAAAGGCCTACTTCGGTAGCGGAAGCGCAAAGCTCGGGGGTTTTTGCTTTTGGTGAAAGGCTTGACGGTGCCATGTCCCCGCAGTTTGACGGCAGCATGCGCCCCTACATAGCACACAAAGACCGCATCAAGAAATTTTACCGCACCGGAACCAGCTTCACCAACTCGGTAGCACTTTCAGGCGGAAATGAGAAGGGAAATTTCCGGCTGTCATTTGCCAATACAGACGCGAATGCCATCATGCCGAACTCTGACTACCACAAGAAGATATTCAACCTGGGTCTGAACTATAAGTTTACCAAAAAGCTTTCTGCGCAGCTGAATGCAAACTACTCGAACGAGTACAACAAGAACCCGCCGCAGATCGGGATCCAGGACATGAATGCCAATACCACCATTTATACCCTGGCCACGAGCATTGATGCCGAGTGGCTCAAAAACCGGAAGGATGCTAACGGAAATGAGATGCCCCTGGCGCGTTTTACCAACCGTAACAACCCCTACTGGGTCGCTTATGACCGGTTTGAGAATGTGCGCCGCGACCGGATTTTTGGTAATACCTCTGTCCGCTACGATTTTACAGACTGGTTGTTTGTGCAGGGCCGCATCGGTCAGGATTATTTCACCAGACCTTACAACTACAACCGCCCGACCGGCACACGCTCCATCGGTGCTGTGACTACGGGTTTCAACGGGTATTACTACCAGGATGTAGCTACTTTCCGGGAGACCAACCTCGACTTCCTCGTGGGTATCAACCGGACGTTCGGCGATTTCGGGATCGATGTGACGCTCGGCGGCAACCAGATGACGCAGATCAATGATAATTTGTCTACGGCGGTCACCAACTTCTATGTCCGCGACTTGTATACCGTTGCAAACGGGCAGATCAAGAATCCAAATTATGGTTACAGCAAGAAGAAGGTCAACTCCTTCTATGGGTCTGCGGAGCTGTCTTACAAAAACTTTCTTTTCGTAAATGTCACAGGGCGGAACGACTGGTTTTCGACGCTCAATCCTGCATCCAACAGCTACCTCTACCCTTCTGTAAGCGGAAGCTTTGTATTCAGCCAGGCATTTGCCAGTGCACCTGAGTGGCTTACTTACGGCAAACTGCGCGCGGCTTATGCAGAAGTGGGCGGCGACACGGACCCGTACTCCAATAATCTTTATTACGGGATCAATGCAAACCCATTCAACGGAACTGCCCTGGGTAACCTGCCTTCGACGGTGGCGCCAAATGCAAACCTGAGACCATTGAAGGTGAAGGAAACCGAGCTGGGACTCGAACTGAAAACATTTGACAGCCGCCTTAACCTGGACATGTCAGTGTACCGCAAAAACACCGTTGATGAAATCCTGAACGTGGATATTTCGAACACATCGGGTTTCAGCCAGACGAAAGTGAATGTTGGCAAGCTGCGTAATACCGGTATTGAGTTCCTGCTTACCATTGTACCGGCGAGGACAGAGGCTTTCACCTGGGAAACCAGCTTTAACGGCAGCTATAATATCAGCAAAGTGATTGAGCTGGCACCGGGCCCGCCGCGGCAGCAGCGGTTTGACGTAGGCACGGGCGAGTTCTTCGGGATCGTGTCACACGAGCTCAACAAGCCGCTCGCGTCACTCCGGGGTTTTGATTACAAAAGAGATGCACAGGGGCGCATTATCACGGCAGGCGGCTTGTTCCAGCAGGGTGAGCTGACCACTTTCGGCAGCGCCATCCCTACCTGGGTGGGTGCCTGGGTCAACAATTTCAATGTAAAAGGTATCCGCATCGGAACCCAGATCGACTTCAAGGCGGGTCACAAAATCCTTTCCAACTCCAACCTGAACTTCCTGCGTGAAGGAATTTCCAAACCCTCACTCGTAGGTCGCGAAGGCGGTGTACTGTTCGAAGGGGTTACCTCCGACGGATTGCCAAACACGACCCGCGTGGAAGCGCAGCAGTTTTACACCCAATACCGCAGCACCAACCTGGCCGCCCCGTTTGTCTACAATGGCGCATTCGTGAGGTGGAGAAACCTGTCTGTGAGCTACGATCTTTCCCGCTTCGTAAGAGACAAGACGTTTGTCAAAGGGCTGAGCATTTCGGCCATGTGCTACAATGTGCTGATGATCAAAAAGTACATCGATAACCTTGATCCCGAGGCTGCTGTCTCCGCCTCCGACAACCTCCAGGGCATCGAAACCCACACCCTACCCACCACCCGGAGCTATGGGGTTAATTTGAATATTAAGTTGTAAAAAATGGGCATTGGGTCATTGGGTCACTAAATCATTCGGTCATTCAGTCATTGGGTCATTCAGTCATTGGGTCATTGATCACTAAATCACTCATTCATTCAATCATTCGGTCATTCAGTCATTCAATCATTCGCTAATTCACTCATTCACTAATTCAAAACTAAACATGAAACAACTTCTCTCACATATCACAACCCTCTGCCTCCTCGTCCTGGTCAGCTCCTGCGACAAGGGGTTTGAGGATGTGAACAAAAACCCGGTGCTGGCGACCAGCATTGATCCGGGTTACCTGTTCTCCAATGCACAGTTTTCGTCGGCGATCGCTACGCAGAACTATCAGCTTCAGATTGTGCAGCAGATCAATACACCTTACACGGGTGTGCTTGAAGGCGGCAACCACAATGCAGTGTCTGATCCAAATTCCAATGCGAACTTCAACTCGCTTTACCTGCAAAACGGTCCGGTGAACCTGCTGACAACTGTCATTTCTCAGACGAAAGACAATCCGGCCCGCAGTAACCTGTACCATATGGCGCGGATCTGGAAATCGTATGTGTTTATGGTTTTGGTAGATACCTATGGGGATGTCCCCTATTTCCAGGCAGGAAAAGGATTTCTTGAGCAGATCAACTTACCCAAATATGACGACCAGAAGCTGATTTACGACGACTTGCTGAAAGAGCTCAGCGAAGGCACCAAGGGTCTTGATGCAAGCAAGGCAATCGAAATCGGTGACCTGTTTTACAAGGGAAACATTGCACAATGGAAAAAACTGGGCAACTCGCTCCTTCTGCGTGCCGCGATGCGGTATACAAAAATTGACCAGAACAAGGCAAAACAGTTTGTGGCGGTAGCGGTGGATCCCGCGAACGGAGGTCTGCAGAGTTCCAATGCCGACAATGCATTCATCGCCTTTAACAGCACTTTCAACCATCCGCTGGCAAACTACTTTCAGGGTACCGAGCGAGGCAACGTATATCTTGGCAAAGCCTTTGTGGATTATCTGAAAGCCAATGCAGATCCCCGCCTGAGCGTCATTGCCGTGAAGTACGAAACCCCCGGCAACCCGATTGCCACCGCCGGAGCGGAGGACACCAATCCTGCCAACCAGGAAGGCATGCCCTACGGGTACAATGAATCGACCATTGCCAATGCGCCCGGCTTTCCCGGGAAGATCGGGGCTGCATTCAAATACTCGCAGATCAACCGTAAGACACTGGGCAAGATTGATGCACCCGAGTTTTTCATCACCTACTCGCAAACCTCGCTTTTACTGGCTGAAGCCGTACAGCGCGGCTGGGCTGCGGGAGATGTAAAAGCGTTGTACGAGGCTGGCGTAAAAGCACATATGTCGCAGCTGGCGACCTATGATGTGGCTGCGACAATCCCCGCGGCCAGTCAGGATGCCTACCTCACCGCCCACCCATTTACGCCGGCGAATGCATTGGAACAGATCAACAGCCAGTACTGGGTTTCCTCCTTCCTGAATGGTTCGGAAGCGTGGGCCAATTTCCGCCGGAGCGGCTTTCCTGCGTTGCCTGTAAATACCTATCCGGGTAAAGATCCTTCCGTCAAAGACTTTATCAGGAGATTGGTTTATCCGGTGCGCGAGCGTTCGGTGAATGAGGCCAATTACAGGGAAGCAGTAGCCCGCATGGGCCCTGATGAGTTAGGTACACCCGTTTTCTGGGACAAATAATCTTTATCCGCTTAATATACTTTTATGATCAAAAAAACCTTTTTCGCAGGGATGGTTGCATGCTGTACGCTCGGTGCGCAGGCGCAATCCGTCTCGCCTACGCCCGACCAGCTGAAAGCCTACACATCGGCCTGGAAAGGCGAACGTTCCGCCGACGGACGGCCCAGGGTTTCCGACGCGATACTGGCGCGCCTCAAAAACATTTCTATGGAAGAAGCCTGGGGCGTACTCCGGAACAAGGGCTACAACAATCAGTTTGAGGGAGACTGGCAGCTGATCCATACGGACAGCGTCATGACCGGGCGCGTCGTCACTGCCCAATACGTACCGCTCCGCCCTGACCTGGCCGATCTGGTCAAGGAAATGGGCAAGAAAGAAGGACGGGTACAAACCGGGGGTACCAACTCCTGGCCCATTGATGTTCTCAAAGAAGGCGATGTATACGTGGCCGACGGCTACGGCAAAATTGCCGACGGCACGCTGATCGGTGATAACCTGGGTAACTCTATCTATGCCAAATCGAAGCGTGGGGTGATCTTTTACGGGTCGGTCCGGGACGTGGAAGGGCTGAGCGAAATCAAGGGGTTCAATGCATGGACCAAAGGAAATGATCCTTCCTATATCCAGCAGATGATGCTGTCCAACATCAATACGCCGATCCGGATCGGCCGCGCCACCGTGCTGCCGGGGGATGTGGTACTGGCCAAAAAATACGGTACCATCTTCATTCCCGCTCACCTGGTGGAAGACCTTGTGATTACCTCTGAGGTAACAGCGCTGCGCGACGAGTTCGGGCACCTGCGCCTGCGCGAGGGCAAGTACACGCCCGGCGAGATCGACACCAAATGGTCCGATGCGATCCAGAAAGATTTCCTGAACTGGGTCAACAACTACCCCGGCAAGCTGCCGATGACCAAGAAGGAGCTGGATGATTATCTGAAAGACAGAAATTACTAGGTAGAACGGCTATGTAAGGCACGTCATCTCCCTCAACACCGCTCCTCCCATCCCTTGTCACCCTGAGCGGAGTCGAAGGGCAGATGCGGCCACTATGAAGCTGTTCAAGCTTGATAATAGCAAATGGCAACAAAGGAGGTAAAAAGTGGTTTGTGGTGGCCGCATCGCCCTTCGACTCCGCTCAGGGTGACAAAGGAGGGTGGGTGCGGCGACTATGAAGCCATTTAAGCTTGATAATAGCAAATGGCAACAAGCGAGGTAAAAAGTGGTTTGTCGTGGCCGCATCGCCCTTCGACTCCGCTCAGGGTGACAAAGGAGGGGCTTCAACGCTAAACATCTTAAAGACAGTATTTAGAAATTCTACAAAAAACTACTTATGAAAAGCATCTTAAAAGACATTATTGCACAGAACAAGCAACTGGAAGCAGCTGAAAAAGCAGCTCATCTTGCAGAGATGAACGATCCGGCAACAAAGCCCAGCCGCAGGAACTTCCTCCGCAATTCGGCCATCGGCGGCATTGCGCTGGGGAGCTTTATGTCCATGTCCACCGAAGACACCATTGCGCAGGCTACCAGCAAGGTGAACCGGGCGTCCAAACCTTCCGACCTGAAAATCACCGATCTACGGTATTGTATCGTACAGAATGTAGGCCGGACGCCTATTATCCGCATCGACACCAATCAGGGGATCTACGGTTTAGGCGAGGTACGCGACGGGGCCGATGAACGCTATGCGCTGAGTCTTAAAGCACATTTGCTGGGGCATAATCCGTGCAACGTGGAAATGTTATTTAAATCGATCAAACAATTCGGCTTTCACGGGCGCCAGGCCGGCGGGGTGTGCGCTGTGGAAATGGCGCTTTGGGACCTTTGCGGAAAAGCTTACGGCGTGCCCTGCTGGCAGCTGCTTGGCGGCCGCTACCGCGACAAGGTCCGGTTGTATGCCGATACCCCGGAATCTGACGATCTTGCCGAGTTTAAACAAAAAATCAAGTACCGTACAGTGGATCAGGGATATACCTGGCTCAAAATGGACGTATCCATTGGAATGCTCCGAAACGTGGAAAATGGCGTGGTAAACAACAAGTTCTGGGGTGGCGGGTTTTCACAATGGTCGGGCGACTACTACTCTTACGCCAACACCAAACACCCGTTTACCGGTATCCAGATCACAGAAAAAGGCCTTGCCGAAATGGCCAAGGTAGTAGACGATGTACGCAGCGCGGTAGGTTACGAAATACCGCTCTCTACCGACCACTATGGCCATTTTGATATGAATAACGGCATCCGGCTGGGAAAAGCACTCGAAAAATACCGCCTTGCCTGGCTGGAAGACATGGTTCCCTGGGAGTTTACAGACCAGTGGCGGACGATTTCCGACGCACTCGAAACTCCTACGCTGACCGGGGAGGATATTTATCTGAAAGATGGCTTTAAAACGCTCATCGACAAACGTGCGATAGACATCGTCCATCCCGACCTGGCTTCATCGGGTGGACTCCTGGAAACGAAGCGCATTGGCGACTATGCTGAAGAAAACGGGATTGCAATGGCCATGCACTTTGCCGGAACTCCCGTGAGCTTTATGGCCAATGTGCATTGTGCCGCAGCTACGCAGAATTTCCTCGCGCTTGAACACCACTCGGTGGATGTACCCTGGTGGGAAAGTCTGGTCAAAACCACAGATGGCCGCAGGCTGATCGACAAAGGCTTCGCCAATGTGCCGCTGGACGCACCCGGGCTGGGCATCGAGCTGAACGAAGAGGAAGTGAAAAAGCACCTGCTTCCAAAAGACAAAAGTTTCTTTGCACCTACGCCCGACTGGAACGACAAGCGCTCCCACGACCGGCTGTGGAGCTAGGCACCAATCCGCCCGCTTTTTTCTTAACCAAAAGATAACATTTCGCCCCGGCATCACCGGGGCGATTTTTTTGCCGGGCTGACCGGTTGTCCGGCGCTCAAAAAGTGGCCTCATGGCCTCAGAGTTGGCTTATCTTCATTATTTTGGTACTTTGCGCTGTTCACCTCGTTCCATATAGATGAAAAACCTGCGCAATCTCTTTTTCTACATTATCACGATAGGGGTATTCTCAACACTTCTTTATTTTTTCATGCAGCAGGGACAAAACCTGGAAAGCCCTGCACTTGCTGCCAGCAGCAAAGACCCAGGAACCAGCTCGTGGGAGCAGTTTTGGGATACTTTCAGGCATGGTCTTTCGCACCCTCTCGCCATTCTTCTGCTGCAAATCATCACTATCATCCTCATCGCGAGGATTTTCGGTTTTCTGTGCAGGAAAATCGGGCAGCCGTCGGTAGTGGGTGAGATCGCAGCAGGGATATTTCTGGGACCTTCGCTGGCGGGCATGTACTTTCCCCAGGTATCGGCTTTCCTCTTTCCAGCCCAATCGCTGGGCAATCTGCAGTTTTTGAGTCAGATTGGCCTCATCCTTTTCATGTTCATCATTGGCATGGAACTCGATCTCAAAACATTAAAAAGCAAAGCCGAGGAAGCTGTGGTGATCAGTCATGCGAGTATCATCCTGCCTTTTTCCCTGGGGGTGGGCCTGGCGCTGATGATTTATCAGCGTTTTGCACCGGCAGGCATCAACTTTCTCTCATTTGCACTCTTTATCGGTATCGCTCTGAGTATTACCGCTTTTCCCGTACTCGCGCGCATCGTTCAGGAGCGCGGGCTGTCGCGCACCCGGCTGGGAACCATGGTGATCACCTGTGCAGCCACAGACGATATTACTGCCTGGTGTATCCTGGCGGCCGTGATCGCCATCGTGAAGGCGGGATCGTTCCTGAGCTCATTGTACACCATTGCGTTGGCCGTGGTATATGTAGTGATCATGCTCAAACTGGTGCGCCCGTTCCTGAAACGCATCGGCGATCATTATGCCTACCGCGAAGGTCTTACCAAGCCGGTAGTTGCCGTGTTCTTTGTGACACTGCTGCTCTCGTCTTACTGCAGTGAGATCATCGGCATCCATGCCCTGTTCGGTGCATTCATGGCGGGTGTGATCATGCCTGCCAACCAGAATTTCAGGACCATATTTACCGAGAAAGTAGAAGACGTTTCGCTTGTACTGCTCCTGCCGCTCTTTTTTGTTTTCACCGGACTGCGCACGCAGATCGGACTGCTGAACGACATTTACCTCTGGAAAATCACCGGACTGATCATCCTCGCGGCGGTCGCAGGCAAGTTCCTCGGGAGTGCCATCGCAGCCCGTATGGTGCGGCAATCATGGCGCGACAGCCTGATCATCGGTTCGCTGATGAACACCCGCGGGCTGATGGAGCTGGTGGTACTTAACATCGGCTACGACATCGGCGTACTTTCTCCCGAGATTTTTGCAATGATGGTGATTATGGCGCTGGCTACCACTTGCATGACAGGCCCCGCACTCGACCTCATCGACCGCTTTTTACCGCAGAACAACTGGGAAAGTATGCTGGAAAGCGCCATTCCATCGCGTTTTTCAGTACTTATTGCATTTGCCAGTCCGCAGGGAGGCAAGAAAATGCTGAGGCTTGTTTATCATTTTCTGCAAAAAGACGCCGAGTCGCAGCACATAACGGCACTGCACCTCTCCCCCAGCAGCTACCTCAATCAGGTCAATACCGAGGCATATCAGGCCGAAACTTTCAGGCCGATCACCGAGGAAGCCGAGCACCTCGGTACCACATTCGCCCCGCTTTTCAGACCTTCAAAAAACATTGACAATGATATCATCGATACTGCCAACAGCGGTGAGTACGATATGCTTGTGATCGGCATGGGCAGGTCGGTTTTTGAAGGCACATTCCTGGGGAAGGTACTGGGCTTTACTTCTAAGATCATCAGCCGTGAACGCTGGTCTGATACACTCACGGGTAAGGAAAAGTTCTTTCATTCAGATGTGTTTGATGAAAAAACAACCCATATCATCCGCTCTGTAAAGGTACCGGTGGGCATACTGATCGAGAAGAACCTGGCCCGCGTACACCGCATCCTGATTCCGGTATTTGCTCCGGCAGACCAGTTCCTGCTGCGTTACGGACAGAAAATGCTGCTCTCGGGTGATGCCGAGGTGACTATTATGGACCCCTCCGAATCCCTGAGCCAGAACCCGGACGTGACGGGCCACCTCGCAGCGGTGCAGGAAACTGCCCCCGAGCGTGTGATCCTGCATTACGGCAATGCGCTGGACAGGGATTTTCTGCAGCAATTCGACCTGCTGGTGATGAGCCTTGCAAGCTGGAAAAAAGCCGTGGAGGCGCATAGCGTGTGGCTCTCGCAGTCGCCTTCGGTGCTTGTGATACGGGATTAATGAGGTTAATGTGTTTATTTTACATGAGCCGCATAAGCAATCCGTTTTATGAAATCGTTTTTTAAAGACACCAATCTTTCCAATTACTTCAACAAGCAGACTTCCCTATTCTTTTTACATAACTTTTTCATCAACATCGGCACCACGCTGGTGTATGTGTCGGCCAACGTACTCCTGCTCGAAAATCATCCCGAGTACTCGCTCCCCATCGCATATATCGCCGCAGGCGCGGCCGTCATGCTGGCGGGGAAGGTCTACGAGCATTACGAGCACCATCTGCTCCTCAAACGCCTGAGCCTGGGCACCATGCTATCGTCCCTGTTCATGGTGATGGTGGTGATGGGTCTTCTCTGGCTCGGGCACGGCATTGCTACTGCGATTGCCGTGATGGTGGGTTACCGCATTATTTACCTGCTTATCAATCTCGAATTCTGGGGCTTGTCGGCGCTGGTGTTTGATGTACGCCAGAGCAAGCGGCTGTTCAGTGTAATAGGGTCGGGCGATATGCCGGCCAAAGCATTGGGTGCCGTGCTGGCGGTCCTCATTCATTCGCCCTCGGTACTGATGATCCTGCTGGTGATTTCCCTAGTGTGCTTTGCACTGGCTTTTTATACGCAGCTGCTCACCTTCCGTCACACCGACATTCCCAACCCGCATCACGCCCGCACCAGGCAGGCCGTATCATCAGGCTCAAAGATTATCGAGAAATACTTCGGGGGCAACAAGCTGCTGACTTCCCTCTGCCTGGGCATGGTGGCTGTCTCGGCCACCGCCACGTGGATCGAGTACCATTTTTTTGTCAATGTGAAATACAAGTTTCACAGCCAGCACGATGTGATCGTGTTCGTGGGTTCGCTGCTGACGGCCACGTATGTGATCTCTACTTTTGTAAAACTTATTTTTTCTGGGAAAACGGTGGAGCGCTTCGGGGTACGTCTCACGCTGTACCTGCTTCCGCTCATCACCATTGCAACTTCGCTCGGGCTGCTGATCTCGTCCTACTTTCGGAAGGATGAACCTTCCCTGCTGGTCTACTATTGCGTAGCTTACCTCCTGTTTGAGCTGGTTCGCCGCACCATTTTCGATCCTGTCTTCCTGGTGCTGTTCCAGCCGCTCGCCACCAAGGTGCGCCTCAAAGGACATACGCTGGCCAAAGGACTTTTTGAGCCGCTCGGGATGATCGTAGCCGGCGCTTTGCTTGCGATTATTTACACCCAGCAACTTGGCAACATCAGCCTAACTTTCGACCTCTCACTCCTCTTTGCACTCGCTGCATTGCTGGCATTCCGCAAGGCATACGGTCATTATATTCTTGAACTGAAAAATGCGATCAGCAAGCGTTTTATCCATAGCGGCGAAATGGCCTCCCCTGCTGTGGCCCTGCCAATCATTGAAGAAAACCTGAGAAGCCCGCGACAGGAGGAGGTGATCAATGCGATAGACTGGCTCGCCGCTAACAAGCCTTCTATATTCAGAAAGAACATTGATGGACTGTTGAAAAATAACTCTCCTGCTGTCCGCCTGAAAACATTGCAAACCCTGGCTTTGTCTGCGAAGCCAGATTTGCCGGACAAGTTCACCCAATACATCGAGAACGAACCCGATGCTGCCTGCCAGACTCTGGCGGTGAAGATCGCGTGCTCATCATCGCGGCTATCTGAAGAAACGATCGCCCGCTACCTTGCCCACCCCGACCTTGATATTGTAAAAGGGTGCATTACCGGATGCTGGGAAGCAGGTAAGGCATTGCCCATGATCCATGGTACCCTGCGGCGGCTGCTGGACTCCGGCGATGAAGCCGCCCGGCTTGCCGGCCTGGAATGTCTGCAGACCACCGGATTGCACCCGTTTGAAGATCTCGTAAAACAATGCCTTGTAAATGGCACACCTGCCGTGCAGAACCTGGCACTTGAAGTAGCCGCCCGATCCGGAAATGCGGGATACCTGCGCAATCTCGAACCCTACCTGACCGATCACCTGCGCAAGCCGACCATGGCCGCACTCATCCGTAGCGGCGACCAGGGTGCGCGGATGGTAGAGAACTGGCTGCGCGGAGACGAGTCAGGCAGGAGGCTACATAACTTCATCAGGGTAGCGGAAAAGTTCCGTCATGAGTTTGTACTTCAAATACTTTTAGACCTTACTAAAAATATCTACCTGAACAAACTTTCCCTGCATACAGAACATTCAAACAGTACGTACCATACCGATACCTTCACACACCAGGCCGCTCTGAAAGCGCTGACCAATTATTCGTTAATCGCTGAGTACAAGCAAGCTGTGTCCGAGTTTGTTGAAAAAGAACTGATACATGCGTACCTGCTGCTAAACGGAATGGATGAGTCGGGAGCCAATGTGCTGTGGAATAATGCACTGGAATTTGAGCTGGAACTCACCGGTCAGCGGTTGTTCTACCTGTTTATGATCCAGTATGACAAAGATGCCGTGCAAAATGCATGGAAGGGGATCCGGCATGCCTCGCGTGAAAAACGGGCCAATTCCATTGAGATGATCGAGAGCCTCCTGCCCCGTATGCTGTACCCTTCGCTTCATGCGCTTTTCGAAGATATTTCTATCCAGAAAAAGCGTGATGCACTCCGCCAGTACATGGGAAGCCAGGATGCCGGCATGCCGATCATTACCTATATTCTGACCCAAAAAGAAAGAGCCTTCACACCCTGGACCATTGCCCTGGCAGCCGGAGCCGCCATTGATCGCACAGACATCATCCTGCTGGAAGGATTAGGCAGTCATCGGTCCAGGCTCATCCGGGAGGCAGCCGCTGCGCGCAGCAAGGCACTTTCGGAAGCAGGATTTCTCCCCACTTCATTCCCAAAAACCATGAAACACGAAGATACGACCCAGCAGATTTCCGAGATGGAGCGGGTAATTGTTCTGAAAAACACAAGGCTGTTTTCACAAACTCCCGAAAACGTGCTGAGCTCCATTGCTCCGATCATGCGCGAAGTAAGCTATACCGAGGGTCAGCAGATTTTTGCCAAAGGGGATCTGGGCGATTCCATGTACATCATCTATGCCGGCCAGGTCGGGATTTATGACGGCAGCCGCCAGCTTGCACTGTTTGACAAAGGTGAAATTTTCGGAGAGCTGGCGCTGCTGGATACCGAACCCCGGTCGGCCACTACGCTGGCAGAAACCGATATCCTTGTTTTTCGCATTGACCAGGAAGACTTTTTCGAACTGATGGAAGAGCGTGATGAGATCCTCCGCAACGTACTGCGGATTCTTTGCCAGCGGATCAGGGTACAAAATGAGAAAATGCGTCTGCTGACGGCTCAATAGCCCGGGCGGTTTTTTAATCCTGCCAGATGAGCGGCTTTCCGGGGTGCCCGCTTCCTGCGTGCAGCTGCGGTCCAGTATTGATGTGCTGTAAGAAAATGTACCTGCGTGCGGTTCCACTCGTCCGGGTTACCGGCAAGGCCGCGTGCCCTAAGCTCTTCGAATAAGGTAGCTCCAATCGTTTCAAAATCGTCCCGTCCAAGATAATCGAGGTCTGCATCGCACAGGATCTGTTCCAGGTGCGTAGCGGGGGACTGCGGGATTTTTGTAGCCATGATCATTCCACAAATCGCATCGGCCTGCCGGGAAGAGTAGCCAAATGCAGGCAGTACCTCCTGCGCAATCCGGCAACCTTCGGCCTCATGCTCCCGGTACACCACCATAAAGCCGGCATCGTGGTACAGGGCTGCCGTACGTAGCAGGAGCAATGCTTCTTCATCCGTGACACCCTCCTCAGCGGCCAGTTCCATGGCTGCACGCACCACATCGAGGGTGTGGTGAAGTCCATGGTAAAACAGGTCAGCCGGCAGGCGGCTCCCGAGCTCACCAAGGATGTACGACGATGCACGTTCCACGTCCATGATCATTCGAGCACTTCATAAATCCGTACTGAGTCGGATTTGTTTTTAAGATTGACCTCCCCGATCAGGTTACACCGGAAAGCTTCTTTGATACACTCATAAGCCGACTCCTGCACGACCACCTGCCCCGGCTGGGCCACTGATTGCAGCCGCTGGGCTACATTGACAGAGTCGCCGATCACCGTATAATCCAGTCTTTTCAGCGTCTCGGACCCGATGTTCCCGGAAACCATCTCGCCCGAATTGATCCCGATAGACACCTTGGGATAGTAGTCACCTTCGGAAAGCTCTTCCTTGAACCCGTTGATGTGATTGCGCACGGACAGTGAAGATTCAATGGCGCGGTCGAGGTGGTATTCGCCGCGGAAAACGGCCATCACCGCATCGCCCATGAACTTATCCACAAGTCCTCCCTGCGCGATGATCTCTTTCACCATCACATCAAAATACTTGTTGATCAGCTTAACAACCCGGTCGGGTTTTTCCCGCTCCGAGATGGCAGTAAAGCCGCACATATCCATAAACACGACTGTACCCTCTATATTTTCGCTCGACATCAGCGACCTTTCAAATTCTTCCTGCGTCATAAACTGCAGTACCGAAGAGTCCACGTACATGCGGAGTATGTCGTTTTCGCGCACCGCTTTCACGGTTTCTTTCAGCTGAGTGACATACCGGAGGGTTTTCTCCATGGTAAGTTCCAGGTCGCGGAAGTCAATGGGCTTGGTCAAAAAATCGAAGGCGCCGCGGTTCATGGCGGTCCGGATATTCTGCATGTCGCCATAGGCAGACACAATCACCGATTTGAGCATCGGACTCGCCTCCCCCAGCCTGACGAGCAGGGTTAATCCGTCCATTTCCGGCATGTTGATGTCGGTGAGCACCATGTCCACGTCGGGGTGCTGCACAAGTGTGCTCAGCGCCTGAAACCCGTTTTCCGCGAAAATAAATTCATATTCCCCCTCCCGGATCTGCCGCCTGAACTTTTGCTTGATCAGTAGCTGCAGGTCGGCCTCATCGTCCACCACCAGAATTTTGGCTTTCATAAATTGTTGAGCAGTTTTTCTTTCAGTTCTGTAAAATTCACCGGCTTTGTCAGGAAATCGTCCGCACCCAGATGAATGGCCTGATCATGATTTTCACGATCACCATAGGCCGTGATCATCATCACCATGGGCGGCGCAGCCGGGTGCTCCTTCCGGATGGATTTCAGCAGCTCAATGCCGCTCATGCCCGGCATATTGATGTCCGACAGGATCATGACAACCTCCGACGGGTGGTCGTGCAGGAACGCGAGCGCTTCTTCACCCGAGTAGGTGAAAGAAAATTCAAGCTGGCCACTGCGTATTTCGCGTCTGAATTTTTGTTCAAAAAGGGACCGTACATCCTCTTCGTCATCAACAACTAGTATTTTCATAAGATAAAGCCGGCACTCAGGTTACCGGCAGGGATATTTTGAACACAGTACTTTCGCCGGGCACACTTTCAACATCCAGCGTGCCACCATGCGCATTGGTCACGATATCGTAGCTCATGGAAAGCCCCAGGCCGGTGCCCTGTCCGGTAGGTTTGGTGGTGAAAAATGGCTGGAAAATCTTCGCTTTCACGTGTTCCGGAATACCTGTACCATTGTCAGTGACCCGGATGTAGAGCGTATTGTCAAACTTTTTTGTAGAAATCTTCACTTCCGGCCGGTAGTCGGTTTCACCGCCATTTGCCGCAAGTTTCCTCTTTTTCTCCGCAACTGCATAGAATGCATTGGTAAAAAGGTTCAGAAAAACCCTTCCGAGATCCTGCGGGAGTACTTTTACCTTCCCGATGGTGCCGTCAAAGTCTGTCGTGAGGGCTGCATTAAACTCCTTGTCCTTGGCACGAAGTCCATGGTAGGCCAGGCGCATGTATTCGTCGGCCAGTACATTGATATCCACCGGCTCCTTCTCACCCGAGGAGGCCCGCGAGTGCTGCAGCATGCCTTTCACGATGGAATCCGCACGCCTGCCGTGGTGGGTGATCTTCTGCTGGTTCTGGCTCAGATCGGCGATAATGCCTTTGATATAATCCCTGTCTTCGTCAGGAAGGCTTACTTTCTCAATTTCCTCTTCCAGTTCCGTGCAAAGCTCTACCGATACTTCCGAAAAGTTGTTCACGAAGTTCAGCGGATTCTGGATTTCGTGGGCAATACCGGCGGTGAGCTCGCCCAGTGAGGCCATTTTTTCACTTTGAATGAGCTGGGTCTGTGTTGATTTTAGTTCTTCGATGGCTTTCTGGAGTTCTTCCTTTTGCTGGGTGAGCTCGCGGGTACGTTCATTGACCAGGTATTCCAGTGATTCCTTCTGCGCTTTGGACTCCCGCTCTTCACGGATCCGCTCCTCACGTTCGAGCAAGAGCGCTTTTTGCTGTTTTCTTGCATAAAACCAGATCACGAAGCAGAGGACGAAGGCAAATGATTTCGCTATGCCCAGGAAATCGTCATATTTTTTGTAAAAATCAGGAAATACAGCTTCGGTAAAATCATTGAGGATCGAGATCACTACAAAAGGAATGACAGACTGCACCAGTGAACGGAGCGGTCTGAATGCTTCATTCCGGTACAAAGTATACACAAGCCAGATCAAGAATGCGTGCCATAACCACGCAAACCACGCCCCTTCATCGCTGACATAGTAGCTGACAATCAGCCCTATGGATGTATACCGGGCAAAAAGCAATGTTTTGTCCCACTGCGGCATGTTCACGGCCGTCTGCAGGGAGGTACGTGTGTATTGGATCAGGAAAAATGAAACCAGGAAATAATCCATTCCAGTGCTTGTTGCTTGGCGCTTTTAGATGACGATTTTATCGGAGGCAAAGTAAATATTTTCCGGCACAAATCAGCCTGAGCAGGCACAGGCAGGCTTCCTTGCTGCTACCATTTTCATCCGAGTCTAATTTATTTCTAACGGCATTTTAATTCAATTATAAAACCTTTTTAATGCCATTTTCACCAGCCTGACGAACCTTTGCCGGCAAGAAGCTAAACACTCACCAACATGTTCTGGAAAGTTTTTAAACCGGTAATCCTGCTGCTGCTCCTCCATGCAGCCGGCGCCGGAGCACAGACGCGCTATACGCTGCAGCAGGCATTGCAGGCGGCCAAGACCGGCAATCCGGTGCTCAAAAGAGAGCAGTACAACCTGTCCGTTTCACAGGCAGACATCACGACGGCTTCGCTCCGTCCCAATCCGGTACTTAACAACCAATCACTTCAGCTGGTGCAGCCCTCCCGTTTTCCGGAGCACACCTCCTGGTACGATGGCGTAAACCGGCAGGTTTGGTGGCAGGTCACCAAGCCGTTCCAGCTGCCTGTGCAGCGCCGCAATAAAATCGGGCTGGCGGAGCAGAATGCCCGGCTTACCGAGCGGCAATATGCTGAAACCGAGCGCAACCTCTTTCAGGGAGTAGCACAAAAGTGGCTCGATGCCTGGGCGGCCCGCAAGCAGCTGGACCTGCTCACCACCGCCAAAAGCAACGCCGACTCGCTGGCAGAGATCAACCGCCTGCGGCTGAAAAACCAGGCGATCACAACCACGGATCTTGCGCGGGCCGAGCTCCTGGCGCGCCAGTTTGACATTCAGCTGAAAACGGCCGCGCAGCAGTACCGCAACCAGCTTACGGGCCTTAAGTTCCTGATGGGTACCACAGACTCGGTACTGGTTGATACGAGCGACCAGTTCCTTTTTGCATTTCCGGCACGCATGGACTCACTGGTAGAGCAGGCCCTGCAGAACCGCTCCGACGTGCAGGTAATCAGGTCGACCATGGATGCAGCGGATGCCAACATCAAACTGCAGAAATCGACAGCCCTCCCTACCCCGGAACTCGGGCTGATTTACAACCCGCAGAACCGGGCGCATTATATGGGATTCTACGGAACGCTGGAAATACCGGTTTTTTCAAGAAACCAGGGTGAGATCAGGAAGGCTGAGACGATCCGCCAGCAAGCCCAGCAGGACCTGCGCGCGACAGAGACACAACTGTCGACGGAAATCCTGACAGCATACCGCTCCTATGAAATGCAGAAAGTGAATGTTCAGAATTTCAACCAGCTGCTTACCCAATCCCAGAACATCCTGAACAGTGTCAAGTATTCTTATCTGCGTGGCGGCACGACGATCATAGACTACCTGGAAGCACAAAGAAGCTGGCTGGACACCCAGCAGCAGTACTTTGACCTGCTTCTCCAATACCGCCAAAGCTATATCGACCTACTTTTCGCCTCGGGGCTGATCAATCAAATCGCACAGTAACAATGAAGCAAACGATTCTTTGCAGCGTCCTCATCGCTGCCCTGGTACTGGCCTGCAAAAACAAAGAAAACAAGCAGGTTCAGCAGGATAATATTACGCCGGTAGTCAATGCTGACGGCACGCGCATCAGCTTTCCCAACAAAGCCGGTCTTACTTCTTTTCAAACAGAAATGGTATCCACAAGCACGCTGATGGCGGATATTACCGCACCTGCAAAGGTGTCGGCCACGGTCATCCGGTCCAGTGAAGGTGCTTCAGGCAACATCGTATTGTTCGATAATCCAGAACTGTCGGGCAATTATACGCAGCTCCTGCAGCACCTGACGATGATCAACCAGATCCAGAACATCAACATCCGCCAGCGTAAAACAGAACTTTCGCGCATTCAGGATCTGCAGGAACACGGCGCTGCTACCGGCAAAGACCTGCTCGAATCACAATCGGCCCTCTCTATGGAAGAGACCAACCTGATCAATGAACGCTCGGCAATCATTGAGCATGAGACGAAGCTGAAGGCGGGCGGGTTTGAACCTAGAGAGCTCCGGCAGGCACCTGCGGGCACGACCTACATCATCTGCGATATACCAGAGAGTGAAATCAATAAGGTAAAACAGGGCAGTAAATGCACGATCCGGTTTACCGCCTTCCCCAATGATAATTTTACCGGCCGCATCGACGACATCGCCGACCTCGTGGACGAAACCACGCGTATGATCAAGCTGCGGGTTACGATCAACAACTCCGATGGCCGGCTCAAGGCGGGCATGTTCGGTACGGTGGCATTCGGGCTGAGTGAGGGTAATAGTATGAGTATCAACAAAGATGCGCTGATTACGATCCAGGGAAAGAATTATGTTTTTGTAAAAACAGGCACAAGTCTCTTTGAACGCCGGGAAGTAAGCCCGGGCGATCAGATCGGTGACCGCATCATCATTTACGACGGACTAAAAAACGGTGAACAGGTAGCAGTACGTGGCGTCATGCAGCTCAAAGGTCTTTCATTCGGCTATTAACCTCCTATCCAGATGATCAGGAATTTGTTATCATTCAGCCTGCGTAACCGCTGGGTTGTGCTGGCCGTCAGTGCTGCGCTCATGGGCATCGGCTACTGGTGTTTTACCCAGCTTAAAATAGAGGCTTACCCGGACATTGCTGATACCAATGTTATTGTTGTGGCCCAATATGCAGGCCGTGCTGCCGAGGAGGTGGAGCAGCAGGTGACCGTACCTATTGAACGCGCATTGCAGAATACGCCCAACGTACTCGACCGCCGCAGCCGCACGATCTTCGGGCTGTCGGTTGTGCAGCTTACATTTAAGGATGGCACTGACGACTACTTTGCGCGCCAGCAGGTTACCGAGCGTCTTGCCTCGGCTGAATTGCCGGAAGGTGTTGCGCCCGAGCTGGCGCCGCTGTCGACCGCGGTGGGCGAAATCCTCCGCTACGTGGTAGAAGCGCCGCCGAGCTACAGTCCGACCCAGCTGCGCGACCTGCAGGACTGGGTGATCAAGCCCGCTCTGCTGCAGGTGCCGGGCATTGCGGACGTGACCACCTTTGGCGGTCCGCTCAAACAATACCACATTATTACCTCACCCGAAAAGCTGGTCAAGTACAAGTTGTCCCTGCAGGACGTACTGAATGCAATTCAGGTCAACAACCAGAATACGGGCGGAAACATCATTTCACGCGGTGGCCAGGGCTTCGCGATCCGCGGGCTGGGAGCGATCAAAAACGAGCATGATATCCAGAACATCGTGCTTAAATCTGACAACGGGGTTCCTGTATTTGTACGTGACGTAGCAACGGTTGAGATCACGCCTCCACCGCCCAGCGGCGTGATGGGCTATACCATTACCCAGGACCATACCGATGTTACCGGAGGTGTGGAGGGCATCATCCTGCTGCGCCGGTATGAAAACCCGAGCGAGGTATTGAAGGTTTTGAAAGAAAAAATGGCAGACCTGCAAGCCAGCGAGCTGCCCGAAGGCGTACACCTGCGCCCCTTGTACGACAGGAGTTTTCTGATTGACCATTCACTGGAAACGGTAGCCCACACCCTTTTTGAAGGAATCAGCATTGTGGTCATACTGCTCATTTTCTTCCTGGGCAGCGTACGCAGTGCGCTTGTGGTCGCCCTGACGATCCCGTTTTCACTTCTGTTTGCGTTTATACTGATGCGTCTGACCGGCATTCCGGCAAACTTGCTGTCTCTTGGTGCAATCGACTTCGGGATTATCGTGGACGGTGCCTGCGTGATGGCTGAGCATCTGATCCGGAAATACCGCTCTGCGACGCCAGAGGAGAAGAAGCTGGGCATCGTGCATATCACTTTCGAGGCTGCACAGGAAGTAGGCAGGGAAATTTTCTTTTCCGTCACCATTATCATTCTTGCCTACATGCCCATCCTGCTCATGACGCGGGTGGAGGGCAAGCTATTCTCCCCGATGGCACTGACCCTGGCATTTGCCGTCATTGGTTCCATGCTGGCTGCACTAACCTTTATTCCTGTGCTCATTTCATTTGCTTACGCCAAGCCGCTGTCTGAGCCGGAAAAGCCGATGAAAGAGCACCGTAACATTGTGCTTGATTTTCTGACCAGATGGTATGTACGGTCGCTGCGCGGTTTCCTCAAAAACTACAAGACCGCTGTGCTGGCAGGATTCAGCCTGGTGCTGGTGATGGTTTTGTTCGGGATCAGGCTGGGTACTGAGTTTTTGCCGACGCTGGATGAGGGTTCCATCTTCCTGAGGGGAAACTTTCCGTCGGGCATTACCATCCAGGAAAATGCCAGCTATGCGCCAAAGATTCGCAAGATCATAGCCAAATACCCGCAGATTGCATTTGTTATCACGCAAACGGGCCGCAATGATGATGGCACCGACCCGTTTCCGGCCAACCGGAATGAAATCCTGGTCGGCCTGAAAGACTATGACCTATGGAGTAAAACCATCACCAAAAAAGAACTGGTTGAAAAAATTAAAACCGACCTGCAGACCCAGCTGCCTGCGGTATCTTTTTCATCCGGCCAGCCCATTATTGATCAGGTCATGGAAATTGTGACGGGAAGTGCAGCCGACCTGGCCGTGTCGATCGTAGGCGATGATCTGCACATGATGCGCAAGAAAGCGGAGGACATTGCAAAGATTGTAAAGGCTACCCGCGGAGCAGACAATGTGAATATTGAGCAGGAAGGTCCGCAGGAGCAGCTGGCGATCAACATCAACCGGGAAGCTGCGGCGCGGTTTGGCATTAACGTGGCCGACATCCAGAATATGATCGAGGCTGCGATCGGAGGCAAGACCATCTCTACATTGTACGACGGTACGAAGCGGTACGACATTGTCGTGCGCTTTCTGCCAAATTACCGCAACTCCATTGACGCGATCAAAAATGTGCAGGTGCCATCCCTCACCGGTGCACTAATCCCGATGAGCCAGCTTGCAGATATTCATTTCATAGAAGGGCAAACCAATATATACCGGTATGGCAGCAAAAGAATGGTCACCGTCCGTACCAACATCCGCGGGCGCGACCAGGGCGGATTTGTGGCTGAGCTGCAAACCAAACTGCACGCAAAAGTACATGTCCCCAAAGGCTACAGCATTATTTACGGCGGACAGTATGAGAACCTGAAACGTGCCGGTAAGCAGCTGGCATTTACGATCCCGCTTACGGTTGTGATGGTCTTTCTGTTCCTTTTTATGCTTTTCCGTAAACTTTCGCATACGATGGTGACGATGAGCTGTATCCTGTTTGCGCTGGGAGGTGGTATCGTCGCGCTGCTGGCCCGGGGTTATTATTTCAACGTGTCGGCGGGCGTAGGGTTTGTGAGCATTTTTGGAATCTCGGTAATGGCCGGTGTACTGCTTGTATCCGCACTCAACCGGACGGTCCAAAGCTATTCCGGCCCGCTTGAAACTGCCGTGCTGGAAGCATCCGGTGAGCAGCTGCGGGCCTTGTTATCCATCCTGGTGGTGGCGATCATCGGGCTGGTACCTGCGGCCATTTCATCAGGTATAGGCTCGGATGTGCAGCGACCGCTGGCTACGGTGATCATCGGCGGGCTTACCAGTACGCTGATCTTTGCTCCCATCCTCATGCCGCCGCTTTACCTTTGGGCCGAACGAAACCGGAAGTCCGGGAAAGCACAGGAGGAGCCAGCATTGTAAAGTGTGTAAAATTGATATTTTTGCATGGATCACCATCTTTCAAACACACTAACTTATGAGCAAACGAATTTCGATTCAGGAGGCAAAACGTTATCTGGCCAATGCCAGGACCATCCTCAGCGAGCAGGCAGGCAAGGAGGATGACTATTACCAGGATCCCAAATACGTAAAGCTTGCGGGTCATGCTGCATATACGGGCGTGCTGGTAGCTCTTGATTTTCTATTTGGTGAAAAAAAGAAGGGGCGCAAGGATGTTTCCTGGTACCGGGAGCAGCTCTCAGGAATGGATAAGAAAGTACTGACCAACTTTGGAATCGCTTATGATATCCTGCACTTGTCTATGAGTTATGATGGAAACCGTGATGTTGATGTTGCCAAGTCCGGCCTGAAACGCGCGGAAGAGATCATCAACTGGGTTGAGCAACGTACGACGTCCTACGCATAGACTTACGTGATTTATAAATGCAAACAGCAGACTTTCGGGCCTGCTGTTTGCATTTGTAAATACCACCTTACGAAAATCAAACCAGCCGGAAAGATGACGGTGTCTGATGCGTCTGCTTCTTGAAGAAGTTATTGAAGTGCGCAGGTTCTTCAAACCCGAGACTGTAGCTGATTTCGGAAACGTTCCAGTTGGTGTGTTTCAGCAGCGCTTTGGCCTCACTGGCCAGCCGCTCGGCAATGTGCGCCGTAGTTGTTTTCCCGGTGGTTTCACGGATGGCACGGTTAAGATGATTAACATGTACCGAAAGATGCCGGGCAAAATCATTGGCCGACCGCATTGAGAAGCGCTGTGAAGGTGATTCGATCGGAAACTGTCTTTCGAGGAGCTCTACAAACACCGAAGTAATGCGTGAATTTGCATTGGGATGCTGGAAAAGCGAGTTGGAAGGTTCCAGCTTCAGCGCATAGTGGATCAGCTCGGTGAGGTAGCTGCGGAGCAGGTCATATTTGAACTGGTAGTCGGAGCCGATTTCTTCAAGCATCCTTAAAAATATGGCGCTAACGCGGTCGTCCTGCTCCTGCGTCAGCAGGTAGGACGGCTTACCACCGATCGCAAACATGGGCAGCGAAGCCAGGTTTACACGCATTTTCTCGGTGATGAAAGCTTCCTTGAAAATGCAGAAATACCCCTCGGTAAAATCATTGGCAGCTTCCCACGTATAAGGCACCTGCGGGTTGAAGAAGATGAGTGCGGAGCCGTCCGTTTCCAGACTTTTATCTGCGTAATGGTAGATGTTCCTGCCGCGGATCAGCGTTACTTTGTAAAAGTCGCGCCTGCTGTAACTCACCGGCGTCGTGTTCAGCCCGCAATGCTGCTGGAAACCAAATACATTAAAATGGCCGATGTCCTGTTGCAGGTTGTCTGGTACCCATTTAAATTTATGCTGATAAAAATCTTCCAGTGTCTCGGTATTTTTCATGGATCAAAGTTACTATAATCAAATAAAAGAACCACTTGCTAAGTAAGCACTGCCGCGCGGTAACTTTCAGGTTTAACCGTTTCCGGGATGCCCCATTGTACGACTACATTACCGCCGGTTCAAGGATCACCCCACAATTAAATTAAGTATGCCCAATTTTACGCCAGTTCTCGATGACCACATTGCCAAGGGCCACATTGTATGTCCGCTGTGTTTCTCAAGACTTGAAAACAGCAGTGCGCTGCTTTGTACAAACATTGCCTGCGAACATCATGTTCAGCCGCTACCGGTTATCCAGCAAAAAATCCCGATTCTCGTCGATTTCAGACATACGATCCTTGACAAACAAAAACTCCTGGCTACCGCCGGAGAAAGTCTGATCCCGCGCTCACACGAAAAATACAGTACAATCAAAAGAATCTTCTGGGGCAGTGGCCGGAGCACCAAGCGAAACCTCACGCAGTTCAGCGAGAGCCTTCCCCGTCGTAATGCCGCAAAGTCCCTGATCCTGGTCATCGGCGGCGGCGCGGTGGGTACCGGTGCAGCCGGGTTGTACCAGATTCCACAAACCGAGGTACTTTCTTTTGACATTTATGCATCACCGCACACCGATTTCATCGCCGACGGACATTCACTGCCGATTGCCGACAATTCGGTGGATGGTATCTGGATCCAGGCTGTGCTTGAACATGTCATGTACCCGCACAAGGTAGCCTCCGAAATTTTGCGCGTGCTGCGGCCCGGCGGCATTGTGTATGCAGAAACACCGTTTATGCAGTTTGTCCATGAAGGTCCGTATGACTTTACCCGATTCACCGAAAGCGGACACCGGCTGCTGTTTAAAGACTTCAAAAGAATTGACTCGGGATTTTCCACCGGAATCGGCACCGTGCTGCTCTGGAATGTACGCTACCTGGCCTGGGGCGTGACGAGGAATAAGAAGCTCGCGATTGCAATATCCCTTCTATTCAGCTGGTTGCGGGTGTTTGACAGGTTGGTGCCTGCAAGTTTCAATGCGGATACCGCCAGCGGCGTATATTTCCTCGGACAAAAGGATCCCGCGTATAGATTTTCGGATCAGGATATCATTGCGCACTACCAGGGTTACCAACAAAAACGCTCTTAGATGCCTGTAAAGTAGATTTTTGGTCTAAAAAGCTTGTATTTTCGGCTTTCACCATCATTTACTTACATGTTTTCAAAAATCTTTCCGAACCTGGACTGCCGCCGGGCGTATGTCCCGGCTGTAGTCGCTATCAGTCTTACATTTTCACTAACACTCAGCGCCCAGCCCGATCTGAAACTTTGGTACAAGCAGCCTGCCAGGAATTGGAACGAGGCGCTGCCGATCGGCAACGGGCGTATCGGTGCGATGGTTTTTGGCAGGCCCGATGAAGAGCTGATTCAGCTGAACGAGGAAACCCTGTGGTCAGGCGGGCCGGTAAATACAAATCCGAACCCGATGGCTTCCCGGTACCTCGCCGATGTGCGCAAGGCACTTGAAAACGAAGATTACCAGCTTGCCGAGCAGCTCACGCAAAAGATCCAGGGCGTATTTACCGAGTCGTACGAGCCGCTCGGCGATCTCCTGATCAATCAGGACTTCCCGGGAGAAGTCACCAACTACCGTCGTGAGCTCAACATTTCAGATGCCGTAGCCAGCACCAGCTTCACTGCAGACGGCGTGAACTTTACCCGCGAACTGTTTGTGTCGGCGCCAGACCAGGTGATGGTGATCAGGCTGGCAGCCGGCCGGAAGGGTGCGCTGCGGTTTACGATCAAACCACAAAGCCAGCTCTATTATAAGAATGTAGTGGTTGCCAAAGACCAAATCGCAATGAAAGGCCAGGCACCTTCGCATACTGATCCCAGCTACATGCAGACCATGGAGCTGCCTATCATCTACAACGATCCGGCCAGGTGCAAGGGCATGCGCTTCGAGCTGCGGCTTATGGTCAGGCTGGCGGATGGAACCGTGGTAACAGATAGTGCGGGCGTACATGTTGCAGATGCTTCCGAGGCCACCATACTTATTTCGGCAGCTACCAGTTTCAATGGTTTTGACAAATGTCCTGATCAGGAGGGTAAAGATGAAGCCCGGCTTGCAGGCGACTACCTGAGCAAGGCATCCGGCAAATCCTTCGAGATACTCCGGCAGGATCACATCAGGGATTATCAAAAGCTTTTCAACCGGGTAGACCTTCGTCTCGGAAGTAAAACAAACGAGCTGCCGACCGATGATCGCCTGAGACAATATGCGGAAGGCGCCGATGATAACGGCCTCGAAGCCCTGTACTACCAGTTCGGACGGTACCTGCTCATTTCCAGCTCGCGGCCGGGTGGTATTGCGGCTAATTTGCAGGGAATATGGAACCACGAACTGCGGCCGCCATGGAGCAGCAATTTTACCACCAACATCAATACCCAGATGAACTACTGGATGGTGGAAAGTGCGAACCTCTCCGAACTGCATGATCCATTGATCGAGCTGATCGGCCACGTTGCAAAAACCGGGACTGAAACTGCAAAGAATTTTTATAATGCAAAAGGCTGGGTACTGCACCACAACTCGGACATCTGGGCAACAACAAACCCTGTGAGCGGCAGTCCGTCGTGGGCCAACTGGCCGATGGGCGGCGCCTGGCTCTGCCAGCATTTGTGGGAACACTACCAGTTTACCGGCAACAAGGATTATCTCCTCAAAACTGCCTATCCGCTCATGAAGTCCTCCGCCGAATTCTGCATCGACTGGCTTATCGAAGACAAAAAGGGCAAACTGGTAACTGCACCGGCTACTTCTCCCGAAAACATTTTCATCACGGATAAAGGCTACAAAGGTTCGGTAAGCGTAGCCACCACCATGGATATGTCCATCATCTGGGACCTTTTTACCAACCTGATCGAAGCCTCCGAAAAGCTGGGTATCGACCCGGATTTCCGCCAAACCCTCATTGAAAAGCGAAGCAAACTGTTTCCACTGCAGATCGGCAAGAAGGGCAATCTTCAGGAGTGGTACAAAGATTTTGACGAGGCCGAGCCCGAGCACCGGCATATTTCACACCTGTTCGGACTGTTTCCGGGCCGGCAGATTTCGCCGGTTTACACCATGAACTTTGCAAATGCAGTGAGGAAGACCATGGAACTACGCGGCGATGGCGGTACCGGATGGAGCAAAGGCTGGAAAATCAATGTATGGGCGCGGCTGCTGGACGGGAATCATGCCTACAAGCTTATCCGTGAACAGCTGAAACTCACCGGTGCGGAAGGTACCAATTATACAAACGGAGGTGGTACCTACCCTAACATGCTCGATGCGCACCCGCCTTTTCAGATCGACGGTAATTTTGGGGGCACGTCCGGAATCAATGAAATGCTCCTGCAAAGCCATGACGGTATGCTGAATGTACTGCCCGCTGTTCCTGACGTGTGGCAATCCGGCTCAGTGAAAGGACTGAAAGCGCGCGGAGGCTTTGAGGTGGATATCGTTTGGGAAAAAGGGAAGATTTCTGAGCTGAAAATCCGCTCAGCGCTGGGCGGCAACTGCCGGGTGAATGTACCCAATCCGCTGAAAGCCGCCGGAAAAGCAGGCTTGAAGCGCGGCGCCGGCACCAATGCAAATGATTTTTACCGGATTGCAGCCCTGCAAACCGCCGAAGATACCAACCTGATGAAAGGCCGGACACAATATGACTTCCCTACGGAGGCAGGCAAGGAATATGTTTTCAGATTAAAATAAATGCACGATGCGGAGGCCGGTCCCGGTCTCCGCGTTTTTCTTCTTCGCGCAAGTCGTGAAGTGCTTCCAGGTCTCCCCGCACTTCTTTGAGCATCAGCACCTTCCCGCCTTCCTTCTGAGAGACAGGTCTGACTTTATCCTTCCTGGTTTCGCATCCTCAATCTTTATCCGGCCCAATCAGAGAAAGTGCTGCACAAATTCGTGCGGTTGATGTCCGTAAGCGGACATTGCGCTAGCTTCTCGAAGAAACGATATTCTGAAAGTCAGGCATTTAGCAATTTGGCATATCTTTTATGCATAGAACTATGCATTGCATAATACCAGATTATAACGCATTCTTGAATGCTGTCTGTTAGCCTGAAATAAATTTTACTTTTAACGATTACCTCAATGATCAGAAACTACTTCAAAATTGCGTGGCGCAACTTACTCCGGCAGCGTTCATTTTCGGCTATCAACATTGTCGGGCTGGCCATTGGACTGGCATCCTGCATGCTGATGGGCCTTTACGTTTTCGACGAGCTGAGCTTCGACCGGTTCAACGACCATGCAGACCGGATCGTGCGGGTGGTGTTCAAGGGGCACATGGCAGGCGGCAAGTTCAATGAGTCGCACGTAATGCCTCCGGTAGCTGCTGCGCTCAAAGCCGACTACCCGGAGGTACAAGCCTCCACGCGCCTCCGCCAGAGCGGATTCCCACTTGTGATCGTCGATAACCAGCCGTTTACCGGCGACAAGCTTGCGCATGTTGATCCCAACTTTTTTGAAATGTTTACGCTGCCATTTATCAAAGGTGATCCCAGTACCGCACTTGCAGATCCCAACGCCATTGTGCTGAGCGAGCAAGCTGCCGCGAAATACTTTGGTACGCAGGACCCCATAGGTAAACTGATCGGCTTTAAAGGTTCGACATTGAAGTTGAAAGTAGCGGGTGTCTTTAAGGATATGCCCCGGAATTCCCATTTTCATTATGACCTGCTGGCTTCACTCAATGGAATGGAAGAAGCCAAATCGACCACATGGATGCAATCGGAGTTTTTTACCTACCTGCTCCTGCCAGAAAATTATGATTATAAAAAGCTGGAAGCTAAGCTCCCGGCTACAATGAAAAAGTACGCGGGTCCGCAGATCCAGCAGGCATTTGGCGCCAGCTATGAAGAATTTGAAAGACGCGGCAATAAGATAGGCCTCTTCCTGCAGCCGCTTACCGACATTCACCTGCATTCCGATTTCCAGTATGATCTGGGAAACAATGGTGACATCAAGTACGTCTACATTTTTACGGCCGTGGCGATTTTCATGCTGGTGATTGCCTGTATCAACTTCATGAATCTATCTACGGCAGGTTCTTCGAAAAGGGCGATGGAAATCGGGGTGAGAAAAGTAATGGGATCCAGGAAGAAAGAACTAATCTTCCAATTCCTGACTGAATCGATGGTCGTGACGTTCATCGCCATGGCGCTGGCTATCGGGATCGCCCTGCTGGCACTGCCCTACTTCAACCGGCTTTCCGGAAAAGAACTCGCATTTTCACCCGGCATGGTTCCTATGCTGCTACTTTGCTTTGTACTCTTCGGGTTGTTCGTAGGTTTCGCTGCGGGTAGTTACCCTGCCCTTTTCCTCTCGTCTTTCAAGCCGCTTGTTGTACTGAAAGGCGGCTCTGCAACGGGGTCAGGCAGGAGCCTGGGACTGAGAAGCGGGCTGGTGGTAGTTCAGTTCAGTATCTCGATTATTCTGATTATCGGCACTACGGTTGTGTACCGGCAGCTCAAATTTATACAGGACAAAAAGCTGGGGTATGACAAAAGTCAGGTGCTCGTCATTCCGGATACCTGGGCGCTGGGATCTAATCAGGAAGCCTTCAGGGAAGCTTTGCAGGCCGATAGCCGCATTGTCAGCATCAGTAGCTCGGGCTTTCTTCCAGCGGGTCCCTCGTCCAATAACAACTTCATGATTTCATCGGATAAAAGTCCGGAAAAAACGGTCAAGACGCTCCGGTACGAGGTTGACGAGCAATATGTACCCACCCTCGGCATGAACATCGCAGCAGGGCGCAACTTTTCGAAAGCATTTGCAACCGACTCCACAGCGATCATCCTCAACCAGACCGCTGCAAAGCTGCTGGGCCTGACCAAAGATCCGCTGAATGCTCAGGTAACCCGTCAGGAGAATGACGGGACCAAATACACACTCCACGTGATCGGGGTTGTTGAGGATTTTCATTTTAAATCCATGCACGAAGCCATTACTCCCCTCGTGATGGTACTCAGCCGGGGCGCCGGAACGATGATCGCGAAGATCAAAACAGATGATGTTCCGGGACTAATTTCGAAAGTGCAGCAGTCATGGAACACCTTCAAACCCGACCTTCCCTTTACCTACTCATTCCTGGATGAGCGCTTCAACGAAACCTATAAAGCGGAGCAGAAAACGGCTGAGATACTAGGCATATTCGCAGGACTGACTGTCTTTGTTGCCTGCCTCGGACTGTTTGGCCTTGCTACTTTTACTGCTGAGCAGCGCACAAAAGAGATCGGGGTGCGTAAAGTACTGGGAGCATCGGTGGCGGGCATCGTCGCATTGCTTTCCAAAGATTTTCTCAAACTGGTAGGCATTGCCATTGTGCTGGCAGTGCCTGTGGCCTGGTGGCTGATGGATTACTGGCTGCGGGACTTTGCCTATCGTACGGAAATAGCCTGGTGGATGTTTGCTGTAGCTGGTATACTCGCGGTGGTCGTTGCGCTCCTGACGATTTCATTCCAGTCGGTAAAGGCTGCATTGATGAACCCGGTGCGATCGTTGCGCGCAGAGTAGCAGTGCCCGCTGGAATGGTTATTTAGAATAACGGGCATCACTAAAAACCAACCATCATGTCACAAAATGCAGAAGTGATCGAGGTATTAAACGACCTGATCCTGATCAATAACGACCGGATCGCCGGGTATGAAAAGGCTTATGATGAAACCAAGGAAATTGAAAACGACCTGCGTGCATTGTTCCGCAGCTTCGCCGACGACAGCAGGTCTTTCCTGACCGACCTGAAAGCACAGGTAACACAGCTGGGCGGAGAACCGGCAACAGGTACCATGCTGTCGGGGAAACTTTACCGTGCATGGATGGACGTACGTGCGGTATTTACCACGGATAACAGACTGGCTGTGCTGGATAATGCGATGGCAGGTGAAGATGCCGCCAGAAAAGCCTACGACGAAGCTGCGAGGTCGGAGATACTGCCGGCGGATGTACGCCAGCTCGTCCTGGCGCAGCATACCAAGATCGGTGCAGCCCACGACATGATCAAACGGGAGCAGGAGCGGCAGCAGGATGTAGCCAAGTATCCTTTAACAACCTAAAAGAAGAAAGACCGGCCAGGCCGGTCTTTCTTCTTTTAGGTACCACTGCAATTTTTTTCAACTTTCCTGTAACCTTTTCCGGCTTCGGCAGTTTCCACTATTGAAACGCAAACCACAAACTTTTGAATGCACTGACGGACAATGCGCTGATGCTCCGGGTGAAAGCCGGGGACCTCGACAAAATGGGCCTGCTGTTTGAGCGGTACAACCGTCCGCTGTTTGCGTTTTTTTACCACATGACGCACAAAAAACACGTGAGTGAGGATCTTGTGCAGAATGTGTTTTACCGGATGCTGAAATACAGACAGGCATTCCGGGGCGACGGAGAGTTCAGGACCTGGATGTATGCGCTGGCAAGAAACGTACTGCACGACCTTCCAAAAACCGATCGCAGGCAGGAAGCTACAAACTGGTCGGAGCTGGCCGATGAAATGGATGGCGGTACTCCGGCGGACGAGCACTTTGACCAGCAGCAGCAAACCGAGTTCCTGCACAGGACTCTGGAAGCCCTGGCACCCGAACAACGTGAAATATTGATCCTGAGCCGTTTTCAGGAGCTGAAATACGAAGAGATCGGGAGGATCCTCGAAATCAGTGAGGGGGCAGTAAAAACGAGAGTACACCGGGCACTGGCGGAGTTGAAGAAAAAGTTTTTTACCAATGAAAGAAGATAGCATCACTAGCGGCGGGCACATCACGGATCGGCTAACCGACCTGCTGACCAACCATCTCAGCGAGGCTGAGCGTGCCGCAACAGAGCAACATATAGCCCAATGCGTAAGCTGCCAGGAAGCTTATCAGGCGTCACGCCAGCTTTGGGAAAACCTGGGCAAGTTACCGGTACCGCAGCCGGGCCCCGGCATGCGCGCCAATTTTTACAACATGCTCGACACTTTCAGGGAGGAAGAAAAAGAGCTTGCAGGCAGCACCTCTCTGTGGGACAAGCTGCTCCTGAATGTCAGGAACGCGGCGATTCCGCAGTGGACGTTTCAGCTGGGATTCAGCCTGCTGCTGGTGGCACTTGGCTGGACCATCGGGTACCGCATGAAAGCACCTGGCCCGGCCAGGCCGGAAGAGCAGATTGACGCATTGGCAGCACAGGTGCAGGATGTGAAAAGTGCCATGATGCTCGCCCTGATCGACAATCCCTCGGCGGCTGAGCGGCTGCGGGCGGTGAGTTACACGAGTGAAATTGCGAATGCAGACGAGCGCGTGATCAATGCCTTGTTTGCGACGCTCAACAATGATCCCAATGTGAATGTGCGGCTGGTGACCCTTGAGGCGCTGGCAGAATACGCAGACTTGCCGGAAGTGCGGGAACAACTGGTGAAATCACTGCTGCGGCAGGACTCCCCTATGATCCAGGCTGCGCTGGCCGACGTGATGGTCCGCCTGCAGGAAAAAAGTGCCGTGAGTGCATTAAAAACGCTGCTCCGGAAAGACAACCTGGACCATCTCGTAAAAATAAAAATCGAGCAGTCTATCCGCGATCTTTCTTAACCTCAATCCATCATTTGCCATGAAAACATTTACAATCCCGATCCTCGCGGGAATGCTGCTCGGGTATGTCCCGACCACTGCCCAGAAAGCCGAATTTAATGAGCATGTCAGCAAAATGTTCACCCTGCCCCAGAATGCCGCCGGGCATGTGCTTGCCATTTACAACATCAATGGATTTGTGAAAGTGGAAGGATACACCGGTAATGAGATCCGGATTGAGGTCAGCAAAACGATCACGGGCCGCGATGAAGCCGGCGTCACAAAGGGGCGGCAGGAACTTCAGATCGGGTTCGATGAGCAGTCCGATAGTCTGGTGGTTTACGTGGCGGCTCCTTTTGACTCCCGCCCGAACAAGAAGGTGCGTGACTGGACCCGCCATGAACCATCCTTCGATTTCCGCCTCGACTTTACGATCAAGGTGCCGCAGGGCATCAGCCTGCACGTCGCAACGGTAAACGATGGCGAAGTAACGATCGGGAATGTTGACGGGAGGATTGAGGCAGCTAATGTGAACGGAGGCGTCACCATCGCCAGTGCACGGAAAGCAGCCAGTGCGCATACCATTAACGGCGACGTGATCATTGACTACCTGGCTGTACCCTCGGGTGCGTCGGACTTCAAGACACTGAATGGAGACATCCGGGTTACCTACCCTGCCGGCCTGTCCGCCGACTGCGAGTTCAGGAGTTTCAATGGTGGGTTTTATACCGATTTTCCAAACGTGGAAACGCTGCCGGCAAGGGTAATTAAAAATACAGAAAGTACTCCCGGCAAGACCACATACAAACTTAGTACCGATACGCTGATCCGCATCGGCAAAGGCGGACAGGCACTCCGGTTTGAAACATTTAACGGAGACATTTACATCAAAAAGCAATCCTGATTTATGAAAACCAACTGGATAAAAACCCTCATTGTTCCTGCCATGCTCCTGTTTAACGGGCAGGCTAGTCAGGCACAAAATGAAGTAAAGGAGCAACTCACTGTTCCGCTGAGTGACCCTTCTAAACCGGGCAGCCTGACGGTAAACCTGATCAAGGGAAGCATCAGGATTGCGGGTTATCAGGGCAACCAGGTGATTGTGGAAGTCACGGGAAAATCCAATTCGACAGAAGACAAAAAGGAGCCCGCAGCGGACGGCATGCGCAAGATCGTCCCTAAGTCTGCCGCCATCGATGTGACAGCGACGGAAGACAAAAACAAGGTACACATTAATTCACGTCTGGTGAACCGGCCTGTCGACCTGCTCATCAAAGTACCGCAGAGCTTTTCCATCAAGGCGGGCACAATTGATGACGGAAACATTGCAGTAGACAACGTGAGCGGAACACACGAAATATCGAATGTGAACGGGGACATTACCCTTACGAACATGGGCGGTTCCATCGTTGCCAACACCATTAACGGAACGCTGAAAGTGACCTTCAGAAATGCGGACACCAAGCTGCCGATGGCGTTCTCCACTTTGAATGGAAATGTAGATGTTACGTTACCTCCCACTGCAAAGTTTGATGTAAAACTCAAATCTGATAACGGCGATATCTTCACCGACTTCGATGTGCAGGTGGATCAGTCGCAGCCGCAGGCATCACGGTCGGGCAAGGACGGGATGTACAAAGTCGCGGTTGAAGATTGGGTCAGAGGCAAAGTCAATGGCGGTGGCAGCGAGATAATGATGAAAAACATGAATGGTAACATTTATGTCCGCAAATTCAGGTAGTGCTAAATGACCGTCCCTCCCAGCTCCACAAGCAACTTCGCAAGCTCATCCAGCTTCTTCGTTTTTACCGCCGAAAGTAGCTGATCAGTAGTCGCTTCGGCCGTGAGCAGCGCTTCATTCAGAACGCGTTTTCCGGCCGTAGCGAGCTTCACATAGGACACCCTGGCGTCCCGGCTATTGGCCTCACGTTTGACCATACCCAATTTTTCCAGGGGCGTGAGCATACGCGTGATTCCTGACGCGGTTAAACCGGTCTTTTCAGCAAGGTCCGTACGTCTTAATTTTTCATCCGGCGCCTCCGCCAGATGTACCAGAATCATGAATTCATTCAGGCTTACACCATGGTTTCCCAGGCGTGCATCAAACTTCTTGGCAGTGAGCGCCTGGATCATTGTGAGGTTAAGAAAGACCTTCAATGCAGGAGATATTGTTATCATGAGTTTGTATTGTATTTGATTTCTATTTGAGATGTATTTGAGTTATCAAGTATTATACAAATATAAAAGCTGCTATGGATTCTGCAAGGGGCTTTTTTATGTAAATAGAAATTTGTCAGCTTGAATGAGCGCGGAGCAGCTGACGATAACTGTTGAGTATTGCAGACTTTGAAATGAACCCGAGAAACTCACCGGTTGCCTTGATCACAGGCAGGTTCCAGGCGCCGGTTTCATCAAACTTGCGGATGACGGTAACCACGCTGTCGAAGTCGCTGATTACGGCGACGGGTGGTTTCATCAATGCTTCAATGTCCAGCATTTGTTCGGCCTGAGGGCTGAAAAAAAGCGGCCGGATATCGTCCAGCGAAATGATGCCGAGAAGCTTGCTTTTATCGTCGATGACCGAAATCATATTCCGCCTGCCGCTCCTTACCAGCTCCACAAGTTCGTGGGGGCCGGCATCTGCCTGGATCACCTGAACATCCTTATCGATCAGGTCGAGCACGTGCAGGAGCGACAGCAGGTTTCTGTCGTGCTCGCGTGTAAAAATCTTCCCCTGCTCGGCAAGCTTCTGCAGGTCCGGAGATACGGATGAAAACCATTTTACAATCAGGAACGACATGACTGAGACAATCATCAGGGGAATGAAAAGATCATAGCCGGAAGTGGATTCTGCAATCAGAAAAATGGCGGTCAGTGGAGCGTACAGTACCCCCGCCATCACACCTGCCATACCTACAATCACCAGGTTGCTCACCGGTGCCTGTATGAATCCGAGTTGAAGTGAAAGCAGCGCAAACGCATATCCGAGCAGACCGCCGGCGAAAAGTGACGGTGCAAAATTCCCCCCGTTACCGCCGCTGAAAATGGTGATGGAAGCGGAGAATGCTTTGAGCAAACAAACGATCGTAACAAACACAAGAACGACCCATTCGCGGTTACCGATGAACCGGAAAAAACTGTTGGCAATTACCTCCTGCATCTGCCCGTTGATGATGGCTTTGATGGTATCGTACCCCTCACCAAAAAGTGGAGGATACAACACGCAGAGTACGGAAAGTATGGCGCCACCCAGCATTGCTTTGCGGATGCGGGTCATTTTCAGCCGGTGGAAAAACTGGTCGATCTCGCGGCTGATAACAACAAAGTAGCGCGCATACAAACCGCAAAGAACACCGAGGACGAGGTAAAAAGGGATGTTATGGTAGTCGAAGGGATTGCGTGTGGAAAATTGGAAAAGTACATTTTCCTGCAACAGTATTTTGGATACAAGACTGCCGCATACGCCCGCCACGACAAGCGGAATGAAGTCCGAAAAAACAACGCCCGTCAGCAGGATTTCAAACGCAAACATGACGCCCGCAATGGGTGCATTGAATGCGGACGCAATGCCGGCAGTAGCACCTGCGGCGAGCAGCAGCGTGCGCTCCCTGTATTCAAGCTTGTAGGTTCGAGCGAAGTTGGAACCGATCGCCGAGCCCGTAACCGCTATCGGACTCTCGAGTCCTGCCGACCCGCCGAGCCCGACCGTAATGGCACTCTGCACAATCTGAGAATACATCTTTACGGAAGAGACAACGCTTGAATTCTGGGCGATTTCATACAGGATCGCAGGGATTCCTTTTCTGTCCTGCCCATTGAAAAAGAAGATGACCACAAGCGTAGTAATGACGATCCCGAGGAAAGGAAACAGGCCGTAAAATAGCAGCTGCTGTTCAAAGTGGACCTTGTAGGTAATGACGTAATGGATGTAATGTACCAGGGACTTCAGCAGTACACCTGCAAGCCCGCAGGTGATGCCTACCAGGATACCCGAAAGGATCAGAAACTGCGAACGCGTCAGGATGCTTTTGAGCCAGAAGAGCACAATCTCATAACTCCTTGCTTTGCGGAAACTGTAACGAAGGAAGTTCCGGCGGAACTTAAGAAAGCTGTAAAATTTCTTGATACTGCTGTTGTCCACAATAAGGAATTTTCCGGCAGAGCCGGGTTTGCAATGCATGAAAGATGTATTCCTGAAAAGGCAGCAATTTACGTACCTGTCGCCGGCATTGAACCAGGAAAACAAAAAAGCCCGTTGAAAACGGGCCTGAAAAGAAATTTATATAAGGATCAATTGGCGCGTGCAAGCTGCACTTCAAGCCGGATGTCCACATTACGGTCATTGTTGCCGTAGCGCGAGTTGTAGCCGCCTGTACCAATGCCCACGCCCATGCCACCACCCATACCCATACCGCCACCCAGACCGATGCCGATCCTGGGACTGAATCCGGATTGGGATGATTGTCCGTCCACTTTAATGGCAATGCCCAGCACGGAAGTTGCCGATGGCTTCGTGTTCAGAGCGCTGAAAGGAATCGCAACCTGCTCGGTCAGCTCACCGTCGCGATCCATGGCAATGTGTGATTTGATACTGTTGTCAGGTGCTACCAGGTTGATGATATGCTGCCCGTCACGATCCTTCCAGACAGCCTCCTTGTTGTAGCTGTCAAGCAGCAAACCAAGTCCCAAACTGTTAGGCATATCGGTCTCGATGCGGCGCAATGCCTTACGGTCTTCTTTCATCACCACGGGAAATGTCAGGGCATAACCATCTTTCTTCTGACCTTCGGGACTGAAAGAGAGTTTGAGTCCACTGGTCAGAATGCTTTGAATCGTTGTCGGATCCTTGGTTTTCAGTGTAAGGTAAATGTACTGATCATCATTAATGATGCCGTACTTCAGCCGCGAACGCTGGTCCTGCCGGTCGGGCTTTACCTCATCCGCATATGCGAAAGGTGCATTCCATTTGGATTCGTAGGGTACTGTTTTCGAGGAGCTGCAAGCTGCTGCCAAAGTGAGCAGCAGCAGCCATTTACTGGATATGATTTTCATTTTGCCGGTTAAATTCCTGGATTTGATCAACAGTATAAACGCAAACTGCTGAACAATCATTACGGTAATCCCGAACATTATGTTGCACAATGGCTCTTCCGGGTTTGCCTAGGCATTCAGCGAAAGCAGATGGTTGATCTTATTGTGCAGCTTTTCGGGCTCAAATGGTTTTGAGAGTGCATCATTCATCCCGGATTCAAACGCCTGGCGCACTTCTTCCGGCAGTACCGTCGCCGAAAGCGAAAGAATGGGAGTTGTCACAGCAAGTTCCTGCCGGGCGTACCTTGCAGTCTGAAATCCATCCATTTCCGGCATGCGTGTATCCAGGATGATCAGGTCAAATTGCTGCTCGCGCAGGACGTCCACCGCGTCTTTCCCGTTTTCTACCAAAGTGGCCACAAGTCCCCAGGTACGCAGGTATTTTTTCAGCAGCAATGCATTCACCGGATTGTCCTCAGCAACCAGCACCCGCTGCCCCTCAAAGGTGGGCAGGTCCTGAAATGCGATGGGTGTACGGTTATCATTGGCTTTCTCCTGGCTTTCCTGCAGCACCAGCGTGAAGAAGAACTGGCTGCCGCCATTGAGCCGGCTGTTTACTTCAAGCTCCCCGCCCATCAGCCGGGTAAGCTTTTGTGAAATAGTCAGGCCGAGCCCGGTGCCCCCGTACTGGCGCGAGGTGTTCTCCGTGGCCTGTCCGTATTCAGAAAATATATTGGCGATCTGCTCGCTGCTCATGCCGATCCCGGTATCATTCACATGAAACTTGATCTTATGTCCCTGCTGCACTTCGGACACATATTCAAATTTCACCTGAATGTTGCCTTCGTGTGTAAATTTCAGCGCATTCCCGACGAGGTTCAGCAGGATTTGCGTCAGGCGCATACCGTCTACCAGTATGGAGCCCGGGATTTTAGGATCGATGTCGAGCCGGATTTCAAGCCTTTTCTCATCGGCCTTAAACTTCATCAGATCCACGATACCTTTCCCCAGCGACCGCAGATCCGTAGAAGCGGGTATAATCGAAAATTTACCCTCGTCGATCTTCGAAATGTCGAGGATGTCATTCAAAATGTTGAGTAAGGAACCGGAAGACTGCTGCAGCATTTCGAGCAGGTCGCGCTGCGACTGGCTCAGCTCAGTTGCCGAGAGCAGGTTACCAAGCCCGATGATACCATTGAGCGGGGTCCGGATCTCGTGGCTCATATTGGCCAGAAATGCTTCCTTCACCTTTCTTGCTTTTTCTGCCTGTGCCTGCGCGTCCATGAGCGCCCGCTCGTGCGCCTTGCGCTTTTCAATGTCATGCAGGTTCACAAAGAGCAGCCTGTTGCGGTACATGATACGGAGTTCGAGCCAGACTGGCTGGCGCAGGCGGCCGAAGAACCTGTCTTCGACAACAATGGTGTCGCCGCTTGCATAGGTACGTTTCACCAGCACTTCCCTCAGCTCCGAATTGAGCGGGTCCACCAGCAGGTCCAGGATCGTGCCGCCCGTCACATTGGCTGGCGAGAGGCCGAGAATGGTCTGGATGGATGGATTGATACTGGCGATCTTACCGGTCTCCGGCTCAACAGTCGCAATCATATCGGGTGAGTTGATCACGATGGTCGCGTAATTTTCGAGCAGCCTGTTTTTCTCGCGGATTTCTTTCTGGCTGCGTGCAAGCCTGATCAGCGAGTCAACCTTGGCATTGGTTATGTACGGGTCAAGGGGCTTGTAAAGGTAGTCGATTGCGCCTGTTTTGAGGCCGCGCACGGCATAGGTGGTCTCCTTGGAAATGGCCGTCACAAACACCACGAGGATTTCCCTCGTCTTGGGATTGGAAAAAAGGGTTTCTGCAAACTCAAAGCCATCCATGCCGGGCATTTGCACATCTACAAGCGCCACCGCAATTTCGTTTTCCCACACCAGTCTCAGCGCCTCATTGGGTGAGGTAGTGGCAAATATTTCTATATCGTCCCGGTTGAGGATCGCCCTTAATGATATCAGGTTTTCCTCCCTGTCATCCAGCAAAAGAATTTTCGTGTTTTCCATAATCAACGTTGAGCTCTAACTTAAAATACCGTTTACAGCTTCGAAGAAGTTTTCCTGTTTTAACAAAATATGTTTATCGCACCGTACCAGCGCCGCGGCGGGCATTCTGGGAAACTCGGCGGTTGCCGGGTCCTGGATATAAGTGGCATACCCTTTGTCCGCCAGCAATGCCAGCCCCTCCGCCCCATCGGCATTGGAACCGGAAAACAGCATGGCAGCCCGCACCGGAATGCCCGACACGGCTGCGGACACAAAGGTCGCATCAATGCTGGGTCTTGAGAAAAAGTCCCTGTCCGACCGGTCGCAGTAGAACCGGCTGTCGGGCCCTACGAGCAGGTGGTAGTCGGGAAAAGGAAAGTAAATGCAATCCGGCAGAATCGGGTCGAGATGGTAGGGTTCCTTCATGACTACATTCGTTTTGTTTTTAAATAGATCCGGGAGCGCATTTTTGCTCGATTTGCCCCGGTGTAAAATGAAAATCAATGCAAAGCTGAGCGGACTCCGCAGCTGCGAGAGGATTTTTTCAAAAAGTGAAAAACTTCCTGATGATCCGGCTATCAGTACGATACTCAGCGGTTCCATGACAGGTTCTATCATCTGATCTTCTGATAAATGTTGAGTGAACTGTCGATGATCCTGAAATGCTGCTCAATGCCCGAGTACCGGAGTGTTTCCCGTTTTCCCAGACAAAGAAAGCCCAGCATGCTCAGGCTGTCGTACAAAAGCCGGAATACACGCTGGCGAAGTTCCAGGTTGAAGTAGATCATCACATTGCGGCAGCTGATCAGCTGAAACTCGTTAAACACGCCGTCACCCGTGAGATCGTGAATTGAAAAAACGATGTTCTTCCTGACCTCGGGCGAGATGACCGCCTTGTTGTACGACACATGGTAGTACTCAGACAATGAATGCTTGCCCGCAGCAAGGAGGTAATTCTCAGAAAAAGTGCGCACATTGCCCAGCGTAAAAACACCTTCGCGGGCCGAAGCCAGCACACGGCTGTTGAGGTCTGTGGCATAAATGATAGACTTGTCCAGAAATCCGGCCTCCTTCAGCATGATCGCCATTGAAAATGCTTCTTCGCCTGAGGCGCATCCCGCAATCCACATGCGCACGGACGGATAGGATTCGAGGTAGCTGAATACTTCCGACCGCAGCCGTACGTAAAAGTCCGGATCACGGAACATTTCCGAATAATTCACCGTCAGTTCCTGGATCAGATCGTACACGACCTTGCCTCCGGGCCGGATATGCTCCATCAGCTGCTGCACGTCCATGGCTTTGCCGGTCAGGTACCTGCTGGCCCTCCGCAGCAGCGAGGGCCGCGCATAACCCGAGAAATCGAATCCCGATATTTCGTGAATTTTCCTGATGATCAGTTCCAGGTCCGAGTATTCGATTGTTACCATACGACTAGGCTGAATGTAACCACACTTTAATGAGTGAAAGTAGCTTGTCAATATCCACCGGCTTCGATATGTAATCGTTTGCACCTGCCGCGAGGCATTGTTCACGATCACCCTGCATGGCCTTTGCAGTGACGGCGATGATCGGCAGATTGGCCCACTTCCCTACCTGCCTGATCCGCCTTGTCGCCTCAATCCCGTCCATTTCGGGCATCATCACGTCCATCAGCACCAGCTCAATGTTCGCGGATTCTTCGAGGCGTGCAATCGCTTCAAGTCCGTTTGTAGCAATCTCGATGGTAAAGCCTGCTTCTTCCAGGACGGCACTGAGCGCAAAAATATTGCGCATGTCGTCGTCGGCAAGCAGGATCTTCCTGCCCACAAATACATGTTCGGCATGTACCACCGGATTGGCAAAAAACTCCTCTTTCGGCTCCGGCTTTCCATTTTTGGGCTGAATCTTTTTAAGAAACAGCTTCACTTCGTCCAGCAGGCGCTCATTCGATTTCCTGGTTTTCATCACCACGGGATGCGCATACTTCATCACGCGGCTCAGGTCGGCCTGCGACAAGTCCTCCGCCGTATTCACCACTACCGGAAGATGATCCCATTCCGGATTCTTTTTGATCGTATCGAGCAGGTCGAGCCCGTTCATATCAGCGAGCCTGACGTCCAGGATAATACCATCTACCGGCTCCGTCCGCAGGAGGTTTAGCGCCTCCTCGCCGGAGTAGGCATACAGGACAAGAATGTTGTTCTCGGCCAGGAAGTCGCCCACGTATTTACTTTGATAGGTATCGTCCTCGATCAGGAGTATACGCTGCTTTTCAAGATCTTTACCTTCCAGTTTAAGTAAATCAAAAATGCTCTCTGCCGATTTCTTGTTCACTGGTTTCTGCATAAAACCCACCGCTCCGTTCCGCAACATTTCTGTACTCTTATAGTCGCCCGAGGACACGGTATGTACAGGTATGAGCCTGGTACGGGTATCGGATTTCAGTTCCTGAAGTACCTCATTGCCCGACATGTCGGGCAGGTTCATATCCAGGATGATGGCCGTCGGACGGAAGCTGCGCACCATCGCAAGCCCGTCGCGTCCATTGTAGGCTACCGCGACATCGAAGCCGCTGGTGCGGGCTTTTTCCGACATATCGGCAGCAAATATTTCATCGTCCTCGATCAGCAGCAAACGCTCTTCCCGACCATCTTCCTGGGGTTTGGTGATCGAAACCGGCTTTGGATCGGACACTTTTACCGGCTCGGGTGCAACTTCCACGGCTTCCTCCTGTACCTCTTCCGTCACATTGGGGATCCACAGCGTAAATACCGATCCCTCACCAGGTGTACTTTTCAGAGAAATAGATCCGCCAAAAAGAATGGCCATTTCCCGGCTGATGGACAATCCCAGCCCGGTACCCCCGTACTTGCGGCTGGTTGAGCCGTCGGCTTGCTGAAAGGCTTCGAAGATTGACTTCTGCTTGTCTTCCGGAATACCAATACCCGTGTCGGCTACTTCAAAAAACAGGTCCTTGCCCAGGCTTCCTACGGAAAGTGATACCGTTCCGGGGGTCGATGTGAACTTGATGGCATTCGACAGCAGGTTCCGGATGATCTGCATCAGGCGGGTCTGATCAATGTAAAGCTGGTCGGGGCAGCTTTCCTGCTTTTCAACTTTGAGCGTGAGCCCTTTGTTTTCAGCAACCGTCTGAAAAGTGCTGCGTACTTCGTAGAGTACCAGGTCGGTTTTAACATTTTCCCGGAAGAGCTCTATTTTGCCCGATTCAACCTTGGCCAGATCAAGGATGTCGTTGATCAGCGTCAGCAGGTCATTGCCCGAATTATGGATCACAGACGCATACCGCTGCTCTTCGTCACTCAGGCGAGCACCCTTGTTCTCTCCCAAAATCCTCGACAGGATCAAGATACTGTTCAGCGGCGTACGCAGCTCATGACTCATATTGGCTAAAAACTCACTTTTGAACCGGCCGCTGCGTTCGAGCTCATCCGCTTTCACCTGAACCTGGTCGCGGGCCTCTTCAATGGTTTTCTTCTGCTCTTCCAGCATTACCGCCTTTTCTTCCAGCTCCGTATTGATCTGTTTGAGCTCTTCCTGCTGCACGCGCAGCTCTTCTTCCGAAACCTGCAGCAACGAGGTCTGCCGGGTAAGCTCCTCATTGGTCACCCGCAGCTCTTCCTGCTGACTTTCGAGTTCCTCGGCCTGCAGCTGTGTTTTTTCAAGCAGCTCAATGGCGATTTGCCGTGACTGGGCTGCCATCACCGCCACCCCGACATTGTCAGAGATCATGTCGAGTAGCTTGGCTACTTTTTCGCCCGGGTCGCTGAGAAATCCAAGCTCTATCATTGCCACGATCCGGTCGTCGTGCACTACCGGCTTGATGTACACGAATGCAGCTTTTCCCCCACCCGTCCCCGAGCGGATCGCCAGGTAGTCGGGTGCTACTTCCAATTTTTTGACCCCTGCATGCGCTTCCGTCAGCTGACCAAGGATTCCCTCTCCCGACTGGATGCTGAGTGGGATCTCACGGGCCTCGTCCACGCCGTATTTGCCCGTAAGCACGAGACTATCCCCGGTACGGTCAATCGAATAAATAACGCTCACAATGGAGCCGGTCACTTCCGCCATCCTCGACAGCAGGCGTTCGCTCAGCTCTACCTGCGTAGGTATGCCGCGAATGGCGGTATTGACGTCTGCCGCGGCATTGAGGATCCAGTTTTTTATCTGATCTTCCATTGATAAGGCTTCCAGCCGCCGGTTGGCTTCCAGAATCTCCTTTTCCTGGGCGATTTGCGAGAGGTATGTTTTTCTGATAAAATAATAAAGCAGCAGGATGACCAGCAGGAATATGAGGCTGCCGCCTAAGATAAACTGCTTCGCCTGGTTTGCTTTCGCCGCAGCCTTTTGCTCACGCTCAACCAGCAGTTCTTCTTCCACATGCTCAATGCGGTTGAATTGGAACTCGATCTGGGAAGACAGGTTTCTGCCCAGTAAAATGATCTTTTTAATCGTGTCCGCATCGTAGTTACCCGATTTCAGGACGTCGTACTGGTGGGCCATGACATCTATCCTCGACTGCATGATGGGTGCGAGCGTATCAATGCGGCTTACCTGTGTAGGGTTGTCGGCCACGAGCGTGCGGAGCTTGTCCATCTCGCCGGGAATGGCGCCGCTGGCCTGGTGGTAATTGTTTTCAAATGCAGAGTTCCTGGTAATCACGTAACCCCGGATACTAGCCTCAGCTCTCAGCAACAGGTTTCGTACCGATGCAGACGAGCGCATCACTTCGCGGGTATGATCTACAAGTCGCGAGCTGGTTTCCTGAATGTTGATCGCGATGTAAGAAGTGAAACCCACGACAAAAACCAGAAAGATCGAGAAACTTATGCCAATGAGGACTTGCCTCTGAAAGGTCAGGCGCATAGGGCGAAAACAAGTGGTAGAATTATCCACAATAATACTAAAACTAATTCTATCGCCTTATATCTTATAAAATATGTTTTAAAATAGAAGGTTATGTAGTCGCTTAATCAAATAAATACAGCTTAATTCTGTACTTCTTCCACACTTCCGGTGCCCAGTGTCACCAAAACTCCATGCGCGAGCTTCCCGGAGTCCTGATAGGCACCTACAAGCTTCTTCATATGCCTGCGCGCATCGTCGGTGCCCGTTCCTCCGATAAAGGTAACAAAGGTCACAGATCCGTTCGCCTGCTGAACGACCCGGTCTATATGCAGCATTTTGCCGCCGGGAATCAGGAGCTCTTTATTGATCTGAACGTGGCTGTCTTCCTGATAAAGACGGCGGAGCACGGGATCTGAAAGGTAGCGGTGCACGTGCTCCCCTATTTCAATGCCTTCTTTTTTGATAAAAATACCCTCATCGGTCAGTCGTTCGAGCATATCGGGCAGGTCGGCCAAACTTCGCAGGCGGGTAAGCAGGTACTTTGTTTTTTGGAGCAGATCCAGGCGCGGCTCAAATGTTTCCACATCAAAAATACGGTCTGCAAGGCGTCTGAGGCGCAGTGATTCGGTACGATCGTTACTGAGTACCTCGCGCATATAGAAGGTTTCCGCCCCCGACTTCCGGTGGGCGTGCTGCAAGGTGCCGGCTCCCTGGGCCAGCACATACCGCGACAGACCTTCGTCCCAGGCAGGCGTCACATGCTCGCTGGCCAGGAAATCTTTCAGCCAGTGGTTTACCTGCTGTCCCGAGTCCCATTGTCTTTCTCTTTTCGCCAGAACATACAACCGCTGCACCGGCCGGGTAAATGCTACATACAGCAGGTTGAGATTTTCCACGAGGGTACGTGTTTTTTCATTCTGGTACTGGTCCGCTACCGGTGTATTTTCCAGATCCTTCACCACCGAAACCATCGAGCTCCTCAGCTTCTTACCGGGCTCGCCACTGCGCTGAAGGGCATCATCTTCCATATCATCCAGGTTCACCCATATCCGGTCGAGCCGTGCATTGGGCGATGTTTTCCACTGGGCATACGGCACGATCACCACCGGGTACTCCAGTCCTTTTGACTTGTGAATGGTTGTGATGCGGATCGCATCCGTTTCCTCGGGAATTGTTATGGAGAGCTTGTTTTTAGCATGCTGCCAGTAGATCAGGAAATCACCCAGGTGGTTCGTCTTGCGGTTTCCGAATTCAAGTACCACATCCAGAAAGCGGAACAGGTACTCACTTTCATACAGGCTTTCAAACATCCCGAAACGCTTCATGAGTGTTTCACTCAGCTCAAAAACCGACAGCTGCCGCAGCCTGAAAGCATTCAGCTGCACCTTCCAGCGGTGAAAGTAGGTAAGAAAACTATCCAGTCCCGGTGCTTCGCACAGCTGGCGGATCTGCTCGTACTCCCGTGCACTCGGGTTTTGACGTCTGATCACATGATGAAAAAGGTACGCAGCCTCATACCTGGCCAGGCGATTGTCGGATCCGTGCAGCACTTTCATAAAAGAGATCACAAAATGCACCGACCGGGAGTAACCCAAGGAAAGCGCATCGTCCGAAATGAGCGGAAAACCCTGTTTCTTCAACTCATTGGCAAGTGTAGTTGCCTCTTTTTTACGTCGGCAAAGCACGGCCAGGTCCCGCCAGTTATACCCGTGCTCTCTCATTTCGCGAACCAGCGCTACGGTCCTGCCTACAATCGGATCAGCCGGGCGGTCTTCGTCCTCCGTGCTGTCGGGCTCGTCGCCCATCTCTACGAATTCAATTTCCACATGCCCGCCGTCTTTAACCCCTTCGGGTATTTCCTGCTGAAAATGCTGGTCGTAAACGTCTTCAATGAGCGGGAACTCACCCGACATCTGCGCGGCAATGAATGCAAAAAACTGGTTGTTGAAGGTCGTAATCTCGCGAAAACTCCGCCTGTTTACACGCAGCTGGTTAATTTCCAGGAAGTATTCCAGGCTTTGCAGCCTTTCGAGATGAAATTCATTGTTGCCCAGCAAGGTGCCGAGCTGCACCATCTGGTTTTGCGATAAATGCAGGATCAGGTCCATATCGCCGCTGCGAAACCGGTAGATGGATTGCTTCGCATCCCCGACAACAAGATTAAAATATCCGCCCGCGAGTGCATTTTCCATCAATGGCAGGAGATTGGCAAATTGCAGCTTCGAGGTGTCCTGAAACTCATCCACCAGAATATGGTTGTACCGCTCGCCAAGACGCTCGAAAATGAAGGGCACCGGCTCCTGCGCTACGATCGCCGCTATTTTCCGGTTGAAATCTGAGATATGTACCTGGTTATTCTGGCGCAGCAGAGCGTCAAACTCTTTCCTGATTTCTCCGAGGAGCGAGAGGTGGTACATATGCCGGTCGAGCTGCTGGTACAGCAGTACTGTCCCGGTTTGCGACAGTCGGATGTTTTCAATCTGGTGAAAGTGGTTTTCAAGATCGTTCCGCAGCGCCTCTATTTCGTTCCTGATCAATGCGGGCGCTTTTGCACCGTACCATGTACCTTCACCGATGGTTTTGTAAACGTAGGAATTCGGTTCTGCCCAAAGCTTTTTTTCCTCCGAGCGTTCCCGGAAATATCCGTATATGCCTCTGCCGCTCTGGAAAAAATCCTTTTCAGCCAAAAAAGTCTCCTGGATCATCTGAAATGCACCTTTTGCCAGACGCGCGATTTTCTGCTCTTCGCCGCGCACGTACTCGCGCATTTGCTTGCGGATCGCAATCCAGTCCTCCATGCCGAGATCCTCTACCCGCTTCATCTCGAGGTAACTTTGCTCATTAAGCAAGGTTTCTGCCGTCTGGCGTATCTGATTGGGCAGGGTTCCCCAGCCTCTTCCTTCCTCGGCCTGCTCACGGTAGTAGCGCTCGACGATCGTGGTCAGTACGTCCTCGCCTTCCTCCCCGATCCTGGCCAGCAGGCGGTCAACCGCTTCATCCAGCAGGTCGCTGTCGAGTTGTGTTTCAAAAATAAAGGGGATGCCGAGTTCGTCGGTGAAGCTGCTCACCAGTCGCTGGGTAAACTTGTCGATGGTCATCACCGAGAAGTCTGAATACCGGTGCAGGATCTGCCGGAAAACCAACCTCGCGCGCACTGCCAGCTCCTGTGCTTTTTCCTGCATCAATATACTGTCTGCCTCCGCTCCGGGATGCAGCTCGCGCACGATATCCGCCAGCATTACAGGCATTGCGGCATTCGAAGCAGGATACTCCGAAAACAGCCGCAGCATGGTAAGGATGCGGTCCTTCATTTCGTTAGCAGCCGCATTGGTAAATGTAACTGCCAGTATATGTTTGAAATAACCCTCAGACTGTGCATTTAATGCCAGTTTCAGGTATTCCTTTGTGAGCGTATAGGTCTTGCCGGAACCAGCCGAAGAACTGTAAATCTTGAACACAGGGAGAAAGATGCTTTTTGTTCAAATTAAATAAAAAAAGCAGGTTACCCTGCTCTTTTCACATCCATAGATCTGTCGGAATATCTTATAAATTAAACCGGATACCCGCTGAAAGATTAGGGCTCAGATAGAAAGGCCGCGGTAACAATTCGAGATAAGTACCGCCCTCCAGGAACACCGAAATGCGATTATCCGGGATAAAATATTCCAATCCTGCCAGGGCCGAGCCACCGAGCGAGATATTCTTCTCATAATTTCCACTCAGTCTTTTTGGATAGGACCGGCGGCTGTTGACCTGCCCGCCTATACCATAGTAAACATGAACTGCCTCTGAATTGAAAAGCGGCGTATGCCATAGGTAATGAACCTGCACGGAGAGACCGGTATTTTTGTAAACACCTTCATCACCCCTGTACTTCCGGTCTTTGGACATAATGCCGCCGTAAGTTCCTACTGTAATATCCAGCGCATGGATGTTGTTGAAATACTTACGGAAATTGACGCCGGTAGGTTCGCCCAGCTTAAAGCCTACGGCCAGGTTGTCGTACTGTGCCTGTGCCAGTCCGAAAAAGCAGAAGGTGCAGATGAATGTTAAGGCTAGTTTCTTCATAATGCGGATTTGTAGAAAAAAAACGGTTTATAACGCTGAGGCACGCTAAACTGTAACGTTTTTCTCCTGGAATTTCTTTAATGATGCGATTAAAACTTTGTTTTCTTCACTTGTGCCAACAGTTATGCGGAGGCATCCGTCACAGAGATGAACCCTGGAACGGTCGCGGACGATAATGGTTTCCTTGATAAGATAGTCCATCACTGCCCGTGCATCTTCAAACTGCACCAGCAGGAAGTTGGCATCGGAAGGGTACACTTTTACCACAAGCGGCAATGCCCGCAGCATGGTATCGAGGGTTGCGCGCTCGGTCAGGATATCAGCTACCATTTGGTCCTTTTTGTCCACTGCATGCAAAGCTTCAAGCAGCAATTGCTGGGCCGGCAGGCTGATGTTGTAAGGCGGCTTCACTTTGTTTAATATCCGGACCAGCTCAGCAGAAGCAAAGCACATGCCGATCCTTATCCCGGCGAGTCCCCAGGCTTTCGAAAAAGTCTGCAACACGACCAGGTTCGGGTAGCGGTCAAGCTCTGCAATCCAGGATGGTTCATCTGTAAAATCAATGTAAGCTTCATCTACCACCACCAGTCCCACGAAATTTTCCAGTATCCGCTGAATACACGCACGATCCATGGTGTTGGCCGTCGGGTTATTGGGCGAGCAGATCCAGACGATTTTGGTATCGGGAGTTACTGCATGCAGGATTGCGTCGGCATCCAGATGGAAGTCGGGTGTGAGCGACACTTTGTCGATATACACGTCGTGAATGGATGCACTTACCTCATACATACCGTATGTTGGCGGAAGGATAATCACCCTGTCCTTACCCGGCGTACAGCTGATGCGCGTCAGCAGGTCGATAGGCTCATCACTCCCGTTTCCAAGAAAAATGCGGTCGGTACTGATGTGTTTCAGCGGTGCCAGCAGGGCCTTGATCCCGGCCTGGTGCGGATCGGGATAGCGGTTGAAATTTCCGGTACTTGCTGATCCGAATGGATTTTCATTTGCGTCGAGAAATACGCCTACCTGTCCGGTATACTCATCCCTGGCCGAAGAATATGGCGCAAGTGTGAGAATGTGCGGACGGAGTATTTTACTTAAATCAAAGTTACTCATGGGTGGATAACAAGTCGGACTTTCGGTCCGGTCGTTTATTAATAAAGTTATTTGTCCGATTCAAATGGCTGCGATAAGATACCTTGCTGAACATGTCAGCACGCTTATATCACTATCTGGTAAGTTAGGACATTCTTCAGGGTTTTAAAATTTTCCCTTCTCATTTCGGACAGCCACGGCCCTTTGGTGTCCATGCAGCGACTCGGCCAGTGCCATGGTTTCCACGATGGGTCCGAGGGTTTGCAAACCTTGCTCCGTGATGTGCTGAACGGTAATTTTTTTTACAAAACTGTCCACAGACACACCGCTGTACTGGCGCGCATATCCATTGGTGGGCAGGGTGTGATTGGTGCCGGACGCATAATCGCCGCAGGATTCGGGCGTGAAGTTGCCCAAAAAAATAGATCCGGCATTGATGATCTTTTCCGAAACTGCTTCGGCATCCGCCACACTTAAGATAAGGTGCTCGGCAGCATATGCATTCAGCAGGTCAACCGCCTCCTCTTCCGACTGCACCAGAATGGCCTGGCTATTGCCGATGGACTGTGTGGCGAGTTCCTTTCTCGGAAGATCGGCCAACTGTATGTCCAGGCATTGATCGACTGCCGTAATCAGTTCCTGACTGGTCGAGACCAGCAGCACCTGGCTGTCGGGCCCATGCTCAGCCTGTGAAAGCAGGTCGGCAGCAACAAACTCGGGTACGGCGGTATCATCCGCATATACGGCAACTTCGGACGGGCCAGCCGGCATATCGATCGCAATGCCGTCTTTGTTAACGAGCATTTTGGCGGCCGTCACATACTGATTTCCGGGTCCGAAAATCTTGTAAACTTTCGGGACGCTCTCGGTACCATAGGCCAGTGCCGCGATCGCCTGCGCGCCGCCGATCCTGAATGCTTTTGTCACTCCCGCCAGGCGGGCAGCGTACAGGATAGCCGGGTGATCGGAAGGCGTGCAGAGCACCACTTCTTTACAACCCGCAATCTTTGCAGGAATTCCCAGCATCAGCACGGTACTGAACAATGGTGCGGTACCTCCCGGAATGTAAATGCCCACTTTTTCTATTCCCACGCTCCGCCGCCAGCAGGTGACACCCGGCATGGTCTCGATTTTTTCGGCAGGCTGCAGTTGTCCTTTATGAAAACGAAAAATGTTATCATAGGCCTGCCGGATCGCGCTTTTCAGGCTGTCGTCCAGCTTGTGTTCGGCACCGGCAAGCTCCTCTTCCGGGAACGCCAGGCTTTGCAGCTCAACCTTGTCAAAGCGTAAAGCAAGCTCGCGTACGCCCGCATCGCCTTGGGTTTTTACCTGTTCGAGGATCGGCGCTACTTTTCTTTCAATATCTCCCGCATCCTGCACGGGCCGGGCTACCAGCCCTGGCCATTCGGAGCGCGGCGGAAAGGTAATCGTCTTCATTGAGGATGTTTTTACAAGATCATTTTTTCAATGGGAATCACCAGAATCCCCTCTGCACCAGCCTGCCTGATTTTCTCTATATTTTCCCAGAAATCATTCTCATTGATTACCGAATGCATTGAGCACCAGCCTTCCGTAGCCAATGGAACTACCGTCGGTGAGCGCATCCCCGGCAGGAACTGGGCGATATTTTCGACTGCGCCGGTAGGGCAGTTTAACAGTATGTACTTATTATTTTTTGCCGCCTGTACCGATTTGATCCTGAAAAGCAACTGATCCAGCAGGGTCTTTTGTGTATCGGATAAATGTTTGCTGGCGATCATCACGGCTTCCGAGCGGAATATGGTTTCCACTTCTTTCAAACCATTGCTCAAAAGTGTGCTTCCGGAACTCACGATGTCGCATACCGCATCGGCCAGCCCGATGCTGGGCGCGATCTCAACCGAGCCGCTGATCTCGTGGATCGCTGCATTGACCCCATTTGCTTCCAGATACTGGCCCAGTAAACGCGGGTAAGTCGTAGCGATGCTTTTTCCCTGCAGGTCACTAACACCTTGGTAATCATGCTCACGCAGCACCCCGATTGACAGGCGGCAGCGTGAAAAACCCAGTTTATGTACCGTATCAACATCCCTGGCCGACTCTTCGGATACGTTTTCACCCACAATACCGAGGTGCGCCACGCCGTCTTCCACGTAGCCGGGAATATCGTCGTCGCGGAGAAAAAGTATTTCTGCCGGAAAATTGGTCGCATTGGTTTTGAGCTTGCCGGCACCATTGTCAAACCGGATACCACATTCCTTGATCAGTTTCAGCGAATCTTCACTGAGCCTGCCCGACTTCTGAATTGCAATTCTTAAAATATTATCAGCCATGTACCTGGTAGCTTGTAATTAAAATGATGGAAGCCGGAATTATCCGGCATTGATATGCGATATGATTGCAGGCAGCGCAAGTTTCAGCTGCTCCCCTGTTTTCATGTTTTTCAGTGTAAATGTACCCGATGCCATTTCATCCGATCCGATGAGGATGACATAGGGAATATGCTTCCGGTCTGCATAGTCAAGCTGCTTTTTAAGCTTCACCGAATCCGGGTAAAGTTCTGCATTGATACCAGCCTTCCTGAGTTGCGGCAGAATACCCAGTGCAAACCGGAATGCCTGTTCGTCAAAGTTCGAAATCATTACCTGTGTACTGGTCGTCTGGTTTTCGGGAAACAGGCCCAGTTCTTCCATGACGTCATAAATACGGTCTACGCCCAGCGAAATGCCTACACCCGAAATGCCCGGCACCCCGAATGTACCTGTTAGATTGTCGTACCTTCCGCCGCCGGAAATACTGCCGATCTGCACATTGTTGGCTTTCACTTCGAAAATTGCGCCGGTATAGTAAGAGAGTCCGCGCGCCAGGGTAACATCAAACTGCAGTTTCAGATTCTCGGGACCGAGTTGCTCCACGAGCTGCCACACGGTTTCCAGCTCTGCAATGCCCTTCATGCCTGTTTCTGACTCCGCAAGCAAAGATTTGAGGTAAGTAAAAGGATCTTTCTCGGCAGCAAGGTCAAATATTGGATCGAGCCGGGTAACGCTTTCTTCGGAAAAACCACGTTCTACCAGTTCCTCCACTACTTTCTCGCGGCCGATTTTATCCAGCTTGTCGATAGCCACACACAGCGGGCCTTCCATGCCGTGCGCCCCGATACTGTCTGCAATGCCCGTCAGGATTTTACGATTGTTCATCTTGACGGTAAAATCCCGGATGCCCAAAGCTGGCAGAATGTCGTGCAGCATCATTACGATCTCGGCTTCACAAAGGAGCGAGTCGGTACCGACCACATCCGCATCGCATTGAAAAAACTCCCGGTACCGTCCCTTCTGAGGCCGGTCGGCGCGCCATACCGGCTGGATCTGGTAGCGCTTAAAGGGCATGAGCAGGGTACCGCGGTTCATCACCACGTAGCGCGCAAACGGTACGGTAAGGTCGTAACGTAATCCTTTTTCGGACACTTTACCCGTAAGTACCTTATAGCCCGAGTGCAGGTCGGCAGGTTCAAGCTTGCCGGCAAAGTCGCCGGAGTTCAGTATTTTAAACAAAAGCTGATCGCCCTCATCACCATATTTACCCATCAATACGGAAAGGTTCTCGATAGCGGGCGTTTCCAGGGGCAAAAAGCCATAGCGCTGGAAGTAAAAACGGATGGTGTCGAAAATGAAGGTACGTTTTGCCATTTGCTCCGGACCAAAGTCACGGGTGCCGCGGGCAAGGGATGGTTTACTCATTCTGTTTGTCCTCAGGTAAGCAGTAATGCCGCATTTGTAACTTTCCGGCGCAGGTAAAACTGTGGTCCGGTAAGTGCGGAGTATCGGGCCTCAGCCCGGATGAAGCGGCAAAGTTATGCGAGCCGGTACAATATTTATGATTCTCTGCTACATTATTTATGCGGAAATCATTAATTTTGCGGCTCTTTCACAAAACACAAATTACAATGGGAGTTACGGAACTAAAACGTAAAGGTCGCAGAAACAGGGCAGTAGCAAATAATCGCACGGCGAAAATTAAAGATTTGTTGCGTAAACCTGAAGTACGCAACGTAGATGTGGAGGCCATCAAAGCTCAGTTTGAAGCTAATAAAAAATAAGCAAGCCACTTCGAAAGTCATTCAACTAGTCCTGTCAATCTGTTTTGGTAGGGCTTTTTGCTTTTTTAGACTTGGCTTTCCCAGGTGATTTGGTGTTCACCTTGCGCATGATCTGGCGCATGCTTCTGCGGGTTTCCCTCCGGATATTCACCATGGTCCGAAAACGAAGCGCTTCACCAAATATGACCAGGCCGGAATTGATCAGGACCAGGCTGTAAATCCCGAGAACCACCCATACCTGTGTCGGCTGGCCTGTTCTTCGCTGGTAGGTCGCCTCTGTCAGATTGATCAGCCCGAAACTGAAGAGGATCAGCCCGATTGGAGTGAGGATCATCCATTTGGTTCGGGTTGACATTCTCTTAATCAGTCTTTTGCCGGGTGGCTTGGGATCAATAGACGGAAGCATTAATTATTTTTTACCTTGTTATGATCCTAAATTTATCAATTTTTTAGATAATCGGTCCATGAAAAGCATCATTAGTTTCGTTCTGCGGTTCATTCCGAGACCCTATCTGCAGCTTGTCGGGCACTGGGTGGCACGCTTCCTCAGTATTTTTTATCTGGGTAAAAATGTGACCTGCCCGGTATGTGAAAGTCAGTACCGGAAGTTCCTCCCCTATGGGCGCAATACATCCAGCCGTGACAATGCACTCTGCCCGCATTGCCTGTCCCTCGAACGGCACCGGCTCATGGGCTTGTATCTGAGGCGGAAAACCAACTTTTACAGCGCGCAGCTGAAAGTACTCCATGTAGCGCCGGAGTACTGTTTTATAAACCGGTTTGAAGAGATGAAAAACCTGGATTACATCACCGCCGACATTGAATCGCCGCTTGCAAAAGTCAAGATGGACATTCACCAGATTCCTTTTCCTGACAATACCTTTGATGTTGCATTCTGCAACCATGTGATGGAGCACGTGGACGATTATGTGCTTGCCATGCGTGAGCTCTTCCGTGTGTTACGCCCGGGCGGCTGGGCGCTGATCCAGTCCCCCCAGGACCTGCGCCATGCAACTACCTACGAGGATGCTACCATCACCGACCCGCGTGAACGTGAGAAGCATTTTCTGCAGAACGACCACTTGCGGCTATTTGGGCGGGATTATGCGCGGGAGCTTGAAAAAGGGGGATTTACCGTCACAGAGGATCGCTTTGTGATGGATGAGCTCACGCCGGCTGAGGTTAAGCGCTATGCACTTCCCGCTGATGAGATCGTCTATTTCTGTCAGAAAACGTAGTCAGGAAGGATATTCCATGGAGGCGCCTGTCTCCCGGTGCGCCTTATTTTCCCAGAGTCTTTTCCAGCCTTCCTGTAAAAATCCGGTACCATAGCCAAACAGCTGGATAAAGGAAGCGACAATGCTCAGAAGTGCTACCTGCAGGCTCCGGGTACTCCGGAGTGCATCCAGGAAAATCAGCAGTATGTAAATACCCAGCCCAGCCGCTGCAAGCCTGAAAAGTGCGCCTGAAAGCAGTGCCAGCAGCGGTATGCTGCATACCGCCATTGTAAAACACAGCGGAAAGGTATGCACCAGTTTAAGTTCGTCGGGATAAAACCGGGCAATGTTAATCCTGGCCCGCCCGAAGAACTGCAGCTGCCTGTAAAATGCGCCGAAACGGGTGCGTCTTTTATGGTAAATGAATGCCTCCGGGATCAATGCAGCGCGGAAACCAGCCCTGATTGCCTGGATGCTGAACAGGATATCCTCTCCCATCCTGCTGATCGGGAACCCGCCGGTCCGTTCCCATACGGTCCGCGACAATCCCATATTAAAGCTGCGCGGGTGGAACGTGCCACCCATATTGTTCTTTTTTCCACGAATCCCACCCGTTGTAAAAATGGAGGTCATGGCATAGCTGATGGCTTTTTGAATGGGGGTAAATGAAGGATGGTCGGTATCCGGACCGCCATAAAGATCTACGTAATCGCTGTTCAGGCGATCTTCCACAATAGACAGGTAAGCAGGCTCAATCAGCGCGTCAGAGTCGAGTACAATGAAATAATCGCCGCTGGCGCGCTGAAAACCATAGTTCCTGGCAAAACCTTGTCCCCCGTTTTCTTTATAGTAGTAGTGAATATCGAGGCGGGCTGAGTAAGATCTGACAACCTCGTCGGCTTTGATTCGTGACCCATCCTCCACCACTACTACTTCAAAATTCGTGAAAGTTTGACGGCACAGACATTCCAGGAGTTCCTGCAACTCATCCGGGCGATTGTACACAGGGATAATGACGGAATATCGGCGCACTGGGGTCAAGGATTTTGTACAAAATTATAAACTGAGCACCTCGGACAATGCATCCTCGTTGGCTGCGATGATCAGATCCAGGTGCTTATCTGTAAGTGCTGTGGACAAAAACATACTTTCAAACTGCGAGGGACCCAGGTAAATGCCCCGGTTCAGCATTGCATGAAAATATTTGCCAAAGAGCACCAGATCAGACGTTTTGGCAGAAGGAAAATCTTTAACAGTTTGATTTGTAAAGAACAACGTATACATGGAACCGATCTGGTTTACCGTGTAGTCGAGGCCAAGCTTTTGCAGCGACTTGTTAAAACCGGCAGCTAACTTGCTCCCGGCAGTTTCCAGCTGCGAATAAACCTCAGGATGTGCATTCAGGTACTGCAGCATGGCCTGGCCCGCTGCCATCGCGATCGGATTCCCTGACAGGGTGCCTGCCTGATATACCGGGCCTGCGGGCGATACCCAGTTCATGATCTCTGCTTTTCCGCCATAGGCACCTACCGGCATGCCGCCCCCGATGATTTTACCCATGGTGGTCATATCGGGTGTGATGCCAAATCTTTCCTGGGCACCTCCCCGTGCGAGCCTGAAACCCGTCATCACCTCATCGAAAATCAGGACAATGCCTTCTTCGTCGCACAGCTTTCGTAATCCCTGCAGGAAGCCCGGCTCCGGAAGTACGCAGCCCATATTACCGACGACCGGTTCAAGGATGAGGGCAGCGATATGGTTTTTATTGGCATCCACAAGCTGGCGTACTGCTTCCAGGTCATTGTAAGGTGCGGTAAGGGTATCATTGGCGACGCCGCGTGTCACGCCGGGACTATCGGGCTGGCCGAATGTTGCCGCGCCGCTTCCTGCGGCAATCAGGAAGCTGTCGCCATGACCATGGTAGCATCCCTCAAATTTGATGATCTTATCTCTCCCTGTAAAGCCCCGGGCTACCCGGATGGCTGACATGGTGGCCTCGGTACCTGAATTGACCATGCGCACTTTTTCCACCGATGGCACCATGCTGACGATCAGCTCGGCTACTTCTACTTCTCGCCTGGTGGGCGCTCCAAAGGAAAAGGAATGCTGAGCAGCCTCTGCCACGGCCTCGTGGATGAGTTCATGGCCATGCCCCAGAATCATAGGCCCCCACGAATTGATCAGCTCAATGTATTCGTTTCCATCTTCATCGTACACATATGCACCTTTGGCTGATTTGATAAAGACCGGCGATCCGCCTACGGCCCGGAATGCGCGTACGGGTGAGTTTACGCCGCCGGGGATAAAATGTTGTGCTCGTTCAAATAAGGCCTGACTGGCTGTTCTGTTCATTGTCGTTTTTAGTAATATCACCTATTTGTCTACCGGAGCCCATTTGCTGCCATTGAACCTTAGTATGGGTGTAATCTGATTTTCGTTGGCTTTGGTGTAGTTAAACCCTGACAGCAGAAATTCTCCGTTTTCATACTTCTGCTTTCGCAATGCATCCGCAGCTTTGTCCCTGTAGGTGTTCATCATGCGGGCAAAAAAGAGCAGCTGATCGTATCCCTGGTAGGAATATACCGATGGAAATGTCTTTGCAAGATTGTAGTAATTCCGCTGAAAAGCCCGGATACTCTCCTTTTCACGATCAACATAATCGGCCTCGATCAGGAAAAGCCTGCTAGCGTACCGCGACAGTCTTGACTGCTGAAGATTAAAGCTGGTGGCTGTCGCAATTACCTGCAGGGTATTCAGTTTTCTCCCATTCAATACCTCGATGATGGCAGCACCTGAAACTCCGTCCGAGCTGAAAAGAGCTACGTGCCCGGGCCTGGATTGTTCCGTTATGGTTACCCTGGTGTCCAGCCACTCACGGTCCGGCTGGATCCTGAGCATTTGGCTGACCTTACCGCCGAGCCTCTCCCATTCCGCTGCATAAGCCGCAGCCATGGAAGAATCCTTGGTGGTACTGCCGTAATAAATGGCAGTCAGTGGTCCGGGTGCGGCACTTTTCATCCACTCTGCTGCGCGCTTGGTCTGGTATGAAATGGAGGGGTGCCCCAGGTAGATGTTGGAAGATGCATTGATGATGTTGCCATCTGTTGAAAGCGGGTTGAGCATGATCGCCTGACTGCCTGCAACAAAGTCCGCCGCTACTTCGAGCGTGGCAGGGTAAAGCGGACCAATCACCAGGTCCGACTGGCGGAAGTTCTTATTATCGGAAACAGAACGCATGGCGGCCTCATCATTGGTCACATCATAGGCCCATAGATTAACTGAAATTCCCTCGGTAGCAAGCTGCTCCTTTGCCAGTTTCAGGCCCATGTAATAATCGAAGGCAAACTGATTGCTGCGCCTTTTGGCTGTGGCCGCTTCATCCAGGCGAAATGGCAGGAGTACCGCCACGTTCAGGTATCCCTTCGTCCACTTCGTGTCGGAGCGCGGGGTACTTCTATTCGGCACGGCAGATTCGCTGCCCTTGTCTTTTTTTGATATTTTAAAGTTCTTCTGAAGCTGCTCAGCCAGCTGGAAATCGGTAGCCGATGACCGGGGAGTATTTTCTATAAACACGATCAATGCGATTGCAATATCCTTATCGTCTGGATATGCTTTCTGCAGTTCTTTCAGCTGGGCAAGATCGGTGATGCCGGCGAGCGAACTCTGCTTAAGTGCTTGTATGTCTTTGGAAAATGAGGATTCTTTGATTCTTGAAAGATAATCAAGGCCCTCCCGGTATTGGCCGGAGCCAACTGCAACCGCCCCCAACAGGTAATTGACATCGTTCATATTACGCCACCCGGGATATTTGCTCTGCAGCTGCAAAAGCGTCTGGCGGCTCTCGCGATAACGTTTAAGCTGGTAGGCCGACAAACTGTAGTAGTAATGCGCAAATGGTACGTAGCTGCCGGGTTCAGCAGCTTTGGTAATGGGCGCGAGCTTTTCCATCGCGGCAGCATACCTTCCTTGCTTGTAATCTTGGATGGCGGCTTTGTATCTGCTTTCTGCTGCACTACCCGACTGACCATAAACTTCAGCCAGACAGAAGGACCATGCAAAAAAGAGGAAGAAGCTAATTCGTAACATCAGGATAGTGGGAACCGTTTGAAAGGCTAATTAACGAAATGCAGTAAAGAGAAAAAAATGGGCAACGCTCCGAATGGAACATTGCCCTGATCTTAAACGGTATGGATCCTTATTTCTTTTTCGAACGCTTCTCGAGTTCTGCCTGCTTTTTCTTTGCTTCCTCGGCAGCCTGCAGTGATTTTTCCAGGTAACGCTGGAATTTGGTTTGCTTTTTCTCACCGTTGGCATTCTTTCTCCTGTTTTCGTCCAGGATACTCCGGATCTTGTCCTCATTCACAAAGCGCTTGATCAGCAATTGCTGCGCAATCGTCACAATGTTTGAAACAAAGTAGTAGAACGTAAGACCTGCAGGGAATGAATTCAGTACAAACATGAACATGAGCGGCATAAAGTAGCTTAGCATTTTCATGTTCACCGGTCCCGGCTGGGTTGGCGTGATCTGGTTGTTATAATAGGCGTACCCAATGCTCGAAGCCGTCATCAGGATCGTAAAAAGACTGATGTGGTTTCCGATTCCGAAAGGAATGGTAAATGGGAGCTTGATAAATGAATCGTAAGTGGAAAGGTCACCGGCCCAAAGGAATGCTTGCTGCCGCAGCTCAATGAGGTTCGGGAACAGGAAGAAGAGCGAAAACAGGATCGGCATGGTTGCCAGTACAGGAATACATCCACTCAGCGGACTGACGCCTACCTGCTGGTAAAGCTTCATTTGTTCCTGCTGCTGCTTGGCCATATCGTCCGGGTTTTTCTCACGGATCTGTTCCAATTCCGGAGCCAGCAGCCTCATTTTCGCCATACTGATATAGGATTTGTAAGTCAGCGGCGTGAGCAGCGTTTTCACAAACAATACCAGACAGATGATCAGAAGCCCGTAGTTCGAGATGAATTTTTCAAGGAAATTGAAAAGCGGAACCAGGAAGAACTTGTTGATCGGTTTTAGGAACGCATACCCAAGGTATACATTCTGGTCAAAATTTTCGGCCTGAACCCGGTCGACGGTATGATAATCATTGGGACCGAGGTAAAACTGATACGCAGCCTGTCCCTTCTGAATTGTTGATACCGGTATGTTGGCCGATATGTTCATCGTTTTCACGATGGTCGAGTCCTGAGGGTTCACACTGGCACGCAGGGCTACATTTGTGAGCGGACCGCTTTTCGCGATCAAACCGGCAAGAAAGTATTTGTGCTTGATCGTAAACCATTTTACCGGCTCAGCAGCCAGTGCTTCTTCATTGGCAGTCGGGCTTGTAGGCAGATTCTGAAGTTCGTCGGTATAGTAGTTGATGGTAACTACTTCCCTGTTTTTCTTCATGTCGTTTTCAAGCTGCAGCAGGTCATTCGTCCAGTCCAGGTGCAATGCCTTATCGGCGGAAGCGGTGCTGTTCGATTTGATACCATAATCAATCAGGTAACCCGATCCGCGTACCACGTAGGTTTGCTCCAGATACTGGTTGTTTTTCAGGTCGACGCGATACGAGATTACCGCCGAGTCTTTCTCGGATAACGTTCTGTTCGTCGCGCTGGTTGTGAAGAACATGTCGCTCAGCCGTACATTGGCAGCAGCCGACGGGAAATCAAGCTGGAACCTGTTATGTCCTTCCGCAATCAGATAGAGTGGTTTATGATCAAACGTTTTGTATTTTTTAAGTAAAACCTCCTTCATGACACCGCCTTTGTTAGAAAAGACAACACGGAGGTCGCTGGTTTCGATAACAAGATCCTGAGGAGGTGTTTGCACAACCGCAGAGTCGCCCTGCTGCAAACCGGCCTGATTATTGTCCTGGGTAGTTGAAGTGGTAGCGGGAGAGTTTGAAGCTTCTTTCTTCACTTGCGCCGTCGGGACCTGCTCCACGGGTTTTGGAACAAGGACCTGGTAGCCTATCAGCATTAGCATAATCAGTACTAAGCCGATCACAAAATTTTTGTCCATTATTTACTTTAAATGATTGAAGATTTTCCCTCGCGGGACGTCAAAGGTAAGAAGTTTTTGCTTACCGGCTTTACGATCAATGGACTGAACTGTTTACAGACTCTACCGACCTTTTTTCCAGGGAGTATGTCAACGCTGCTTTCACAAAATTGACAAAAATCGGGTGCGGATTGATCACCGTGCTTTTCAGCTCAGGGTGAAACTGCACACCGATATAGAACGGATGTGAAGGCAGCTCAACCATTTCCACCAAATTGTTTTCCGGATTGATACCCGTCGCGATCAGCCCTTTTTCATCAAAATCCTTAAGATACTTGTTGTTGAACTCGTAGCGGTGACGGTGACGCTCGGTAATGTTGGTTTTGCCATAAATCCGGTAGGCAAGCGTATCTTTTTTGATGCGGCACGGATAAGCTCCCAGACGCATGGTCCCTCCTTTGGTAGAAATGTCTTTCTGGTCTTCCATGAGATTAATCACCGGGTACTCCGTATTTGCATCCATTTCAACGGAATGCGCCGGCTCCCAGCCGATCACATTGCGAGCATACTCGATCACGGCCATTTGCATACCCAGGCAAATCCCGAAAAACGGAATATTGTTTTCCCTCACATATTGAATAGCAGCAATTTTCCCCTCGATACCCCGCTCCCCAAATCCGGGTGCTACCAGCACACCGTCCAGGTTTTCGAGTTTTTCAACAGCATTTTCAGCGGTAAGCGTTTCTGAATGGATCCACTCGATATTTACCTTGCATTCGTTGGCTGCGCCGGCATGGATGAACGATTCAACAATCGACTTGTAGGCATCATGGAGCTCCACGTACTTCCCTACCAGCCCGATCCGGACCGAATCCACGGGATTTTTCAACCTGGAAAGGAATGTTTTCCACGTGTCCAGCTCTACATCCTTATCATTATAAATATCCAGCATGTACAACGCACGCTGGTCAAGGCGCTCTTTCAGCATGAGCAGCGGGACAGCGTAAATCGTGTCGGCATCCATCGCTTCAATCACCGAATTCACATGTACGTTGCAGAAAAGCGCCACTTTTTTGCGGATGTCATACGGCAGCGGATGCTCCGTACGGCAAACCAGGATATCGGGCTGGATTCCTGATTCCTGCAGCATTCTGACAGAGTGCTGGGTAGGCTTGGTTTTAAGCTCGCCGGAGGAGTTCAGGTAAGGGATCAGGGTTAAATGGATCATGAGCGTATCGTGCTCTTCCATCTCGAATTTAAGCTGGCGTACGGCTTCCAGGAACGGAAGTGACTCAATATCACCCACGCACCCTCCTATTTCAGTGATGACAATATCGTAGTCGCCTGTCTGCCCGAGCAGCAGCATATTGCGTTTGAGCTCGTCGGTAATATGGGGTACTACCTGCACGGTTTTCCCAAGAAAGTCGCCGCGGCGCTCTGCAGTAATCACATTGTGGTAAATGCGTCCTGTAGTAACATTATTGGCCTGTGAAGTACGAACATTGAGAAAACGCTCGTAATGTCCCAGGTCAAGGTCTGTCTCGGCCCCGTCGTCGGTCACATAGCATTCCCCGTGTTCATAGGGATTCATTGTGCCCGGATCAATATTAAGGTATGGATCAAATTTCTGTATGGTAACAGAAAGCCCTCTGGCTTGCAGCAGTTTGGCTAATGAAGAGGCAATGATTCCCTTGCCAAGTGAAGATGTAACACCGCCCGTAACGAAAATGTACTTCGCGGTCTTTTGTGCTTTGGAAGCCATAAGACGTTGCTTTTTTTCTATGATTACGGGATACAAAGGTACAGAAACATCACCAGAAAGTCAGCCCGGAATGTCTAAATATTTAGAAGACGGGATGTAAGCATTTGTGCCTCTGCGGTATTATGCAGGCATTTTTCCTGGAAGGGCGAGTTTGGCCTTACGGATGTATCCGATACCCGCCAATTTTGCATATTTTGCATTTGAGACCAACCTGTTCTTACTTCCTAACCCTTTTGAACGATGTACAAAACATTTCCATGCCTTTTTCAGGCAGCTGCTTTACATTCATTTTGTATGGCCCTTTTGCTCGCCGTTTTTGCCGGCAACAAGCCTGCACAGGCACAAACCAGCACAGCCCAGCCTTTAAAAATTATTGTTTTTGGAGCACATCCTGATGATTGTGATCTTGGTGCCGGCGGCATTGCCTCCATCTATTCATCCATGGGCCATCAGGTAAAGTTTGTTTCGCTGACGAATGGCGACAAAGGACACCAGGATATGGGCGGAGGCGAGCTGGCCAACCGTCGATTACTGGAAACCAGGGAAGTAGCCAGGCGGCTGGGCATTACTTACGACGTGCTCGACAACCATGATGGTGAACTTTTACCAACCCTGGAAAACAGGCTGCTGGTCATCCGTAAAATCCGCGAATGGAATGCCGACATCGTGATTGCCCCCCGCACCAACGACTATCATCCCGATCACCGCAATACCGGCGTGGTGGTACAGGATGCCGCCTACCTGGTGATTGTGCCCAATATCCTCAGCAGTGTGCCCCCGCTGACCAAAAACCCGGTGTTCCTGTACTTTCGCGACCGCTTTCAGAGACCAAATCCTTTCCGGCCGGACATTGCAGTGGACATAACCGATGCACTTGCTAAAAAGGTCGACGGACTGGATGCGCATGTTTCCCAGTTCTACGAGTGGCTGCCCTGGACCAACCAGGATCTTGACAAAGTACCCAAAGACAAGGTGGAGCGCAAAAAATGGCTTCTGGAGAGCATCGGCCGGCGATCGTCGGTAACGCCGGAGATCAAGCAGACGCTTGACAAATGGTACGGCCCTGAAAAGGCAGGCAAGGTCAAGTTTGTGGAGGTATTCGAAATTTGTGAGTATGGAAAGCAGCCAGGCCCGGAAGAAATCAAGAGGCTATTTCCCATGCTGCCTCAATAAACCGTAGAGCAGCAGGTCAGTCCAAGCTTAGCACTATTCTCATAAACTGACCTGCTGTATTTACTAAATTAAGCTAGAAATCAGGACAGTCTATCCTTGAAACTCTCGTAGCCGAACGACCTTATCAGTTCAAAATCTCCGTTTTTGCGAGCCACGCCAATGGAAGGTAAGTTAACACCGTTAAATGTTGTAGTTTTGACCATCGTGTAGTGGATCATATCTTCAAATATGATTTTATCGCCAATTTGCAGCGGTTGTTCAAATGAGTAATCACCCATAAAATCCCCTGCAAGACAGGTCATCCCTCCCATCCGGTAAGTGGGCTTTCCGGGTACAGGCTCATGGTGGGCGCCTTGAATATAAGGCTTGTAAGGCATTTCAAGCGTATCCGGCATGTGTGCCGCAAAGGAGGTATCCAGCACAGCCACGTCAATTCCCTGACTATCGAGAATGTCCAGTACCGTTGTGACCAGTACACCGGTTCGCCATGCAATGGCCGAACCTGGTTCCAAAATCACATCCAGATCGTAACGTTCCCGGATCGCTTTTACCAGGGCGATCAGTTTTTCAATGTCGTATCCCTCACGCGTCATCAGGTGGCCACCGCCCATGTTCAGCCATTTGGCTTCGTGCAGCAGGTCGCCAAACCTGCTTTCAAGTGCCGCCAGTGTACGTTCCAGGGTGTCAGACCCATTTTCACAAAGCGTATGGAAATGCAGCCCTTCGATGCCTTCCGGCAGGTGTTCCGGCAGCTTGTCGCGCGTTACGCCCAGCCTCGACCCGGGTACGCACGGATTGTACATATCGGTAGTTACTTCTGAATATTGCGGATTGACCCGGATACCACAGGAAATACGAGCCTCAGAATGCGCAGCATTGAAGGTCTCTACTTTGTTTTTAAATCGCTCCCACTGCCCAAGACTGTTAAATGTAATGTGGCTGCTCCGGTCCAGTATTTCATCAAACTCCGATTCAAGATAAGCCGGCATATAAGTATGGGCTTTCACCTGCATAAAATCGTTGATCAGCTTCACTTCATTGAGCGAGCTGGCAGTGGCGCCGCTGAGGTACTGACGAACTGTCGGGAATACGCTGTACATGGAAAATCCCTTCAATGCCAGGATGATGGTACACCCGGCAGCCTTTTGCACACTATCAATCAATGCGAGGTTCTGATGCAGCAAAGCTTCTTCGAGGACGAAGCACGGAGAAGGAACGTTATGATAATCCATATGAATTCAAATAGGTGTTATTGGGAATGAACCGCAAAAATGGGATGTTTACATAGATTTTAACACAAAAATCCACGCAGAGTTGCACCTCATGCCTGCGCTCACCCAGATCTTAACAATTGTATGCCATTCTTAGTCCTTGATATTGAAATGACCGGTCCTGAGCCCGGCTGGAACGAGATTATCCAGATCGGTGCTGAATTCTTTGATGATCAGTGGGAGTCAAAAGGTACGTTCCTGCAGAACGTTTACCCTGAAAATGAAGAAGCCTTTTCGTCCAGGTCGGAAGAAATTCACGGTTTATCCCTCGACGAGCTGGATGATGCACCCATGATTTATGAAGTGATACCGATGTTTGAACAATGGATTACAAAATTAAACTACAATAAAAGCAAGTTTACGGATGTAATTATATGTGGACAGAGCGTAGTTTACGATATTAACTTTCTGCGGTTTGCCTATCGGAGCGAAAAGGTGGATTGGACTTTCTCAAACAAAATGCTCGACCTGCATACTATATCCTACCTGTGCTTTGAAATCCTTCGTAGTAATGGGAAGGCGGTTCCCAAACAACTCAGCTTGTCTGCCGTGGCTTCCTACTTCGGGTTGGAACGGAGTACGGGTACGCACAATGCGCTCGAAGATGCACAGCTCACAGCACAGTGCTTTAAAGAGTTTTACAAGATAATTGACAATGTTAAACTAGCATGATTGACTATAATCCGAAGGAGTGGTTCAAGTACATCTTTTACTTTCAAAAAGCGGATACCGTCCGCAAGCTTGCGCCACTCATTGTTACGATTGCCATTTACTCCGGTGCTGTCGCGTACCTGATATTGAAGGTCTGGAAAGGCGGTGAAAACACCGATCTGAAAAATGTCTCACTGGTACACTCCCTGCTCGGCTTTGTGATATCCCTCCTGCTGGTATTCCGCACCAATACCGCCTACGACCGCTGGTGGGAAGGTCGCAAGCAATGGGGTTCGATGATGAACGTTAGCCGGAACCTCGCACTTAAGATTAATGGACTTTTGGATAAAGACACCAGCCGGGCTGACCGCGAGTTTTTCAGAAAGATGATCCCGAACTTTGCGTTTGCGATGAAAAATCACTTGCGCAACCGTTACCTCAGTGAAGAGTTTGACGATAGTACCAGCTTTGGGCAGTCCATGATTGATCCTGGCGGGCACGTTCCGGCTCAGATTGCCTCAGCCATTTTTTCCAAAGTAGTGACATTGCAGCGTACCGGCGTCCTCCTGCCCGAGCATGTCATTGTGCTGAATCATGAACTTGAAGCATTGATGAACATCTGCGGGGCATGCGAGCGGATCAGGAATACACCCATCCCGCTTTCATACAGCTCCTTCATCAAGAAATTCATTTTTGTATACTGCCTCACGTTGCCGATCGGCTATGTTTTCAGCCTGCATTTTCTGGTAATTCCGTTCGTCATGTTTGTATTCTACATCCTGGCAAGCCTTGAAGTTATTGCAGAAGAGATTGAAGATCCTTTTGGCGAAGACAGTAATGACCTGCCGGTGGAACGCATCTGCCAGGGCGTCCTCACATCCGTGCGTGCATTGATTGACTGAAATCCTCAAATCAAACGGTATTTATTAAGATCTGATTAGAACTGGAGTTTTTTCAAACTTTTTGTTGCGTTGAGAAATGAAACCGATTTCCAGTACTTTTTAAAAATTTTTACGAAAACAGTGATTATCGTAAACTCAAATTTTTCTAATCCTTCATTTTGTCTCAGAAACCAGATTAAAACCAGCACTTCCCAGCCAGCATTTACACTTTTTGCCATTCTTACCAGAAAATGGTTCTCTGCGTAAAAGTGTCTATTTTCATCCAAGACAAACTGTTTTATTCATTTAAATAGCTGTTGAGATGAAAAAGATCACCATTATGCTGGCCGTTTTCAGTCTCGCCTTTGCCGAACTGAAAGCACAGTCTATTGTGGATCCGGGAGTATCCATCCACAATTATAAACATCCTAATAAAGCCGCAAAAGCCAGGGCACTTGCCGGTGAGGCGGGTACCGTGAAAGTACCGAGCTACAACACGGTAAACAGATTCTCGAAGGCGCGCAACTCCGGCGACCTGATCACCCCAAAGTATGCGCCAAGACCTGCTGCATTGGTGATTGTTCGGGAACGTCCGGTTGAAAAAATGCAGCTTGACCCACTCTCGTCGCCTGCCAATTACAAGACACCGTTCAGCAAGCGGGTGAAGCAGCCGGAAGCAATAGCCGATCAGAGCTCAGAGACATACCCGACGGTAGATTAGTCTGATAACGTTTGATTATTGTAAATACCGGCAACAAATGAAAGCCGGCTTGTGAGGACATCAGAAAACGATCTGAGTGCTTGCGGGCCGGCTTCTTCTTTCCCAGGTAGATCCTAAGATTTATTAAAAAGTTCATATTGAGGTTTTTACGGTTTGCTGAGAGCATCTGGGTGTTAGAAGTAGTTGCATCCTGCCCGTCGTGAAAAAAGTTAATTGTTTCATTTCAGAGTGCCAATCCTTTCAAGGCCAATTTCTTCGATATTTGATTTTTATAGGTTAATGTTTGATTAACATATGAAAAGTAACTGGCATGAAACTTATTTTTGTTTGACAATGAATAAGTTCAGTACCGGATAACCTACCACAATGTTCTTCACATCACTCCTGTTTTCTACCTTACTCGCGCTGTCGCCGGGTCGGGTGGAGGCGACAACGCGTAACAATGCACGCACGTCTGCCCACAACTACAAGCAATCCAATAACACTTTCGCTGGTGCCCGGCTGCATGCCGGCGGGCTCGTCATTCCGGTGTACGGCCCGGCCAGGATAGCGCGCTCCGGCAAGTACCCGGCTGGTACCTGCAGCACTACGCCCCGTTATGCCGCGCGCCCGGCTTCACTCGTTGTGTTCACCCATGAGAGCCGACGTAAAATGCACATTAATCCGATGCTTTCGCCGGATAATTACAAAGCAGCCGGCCGCTACCAGGTCAGCGATGCCCGCGAACTCGTCAGTGGTGTGCTTTAAATCATCATGCAGCATTCCTAAGTACGGCGCTAACCTCCGCAGCAGGAAGCCTGCTTTAAGCCGGAAAATTGGTCATTTAATTCGATTCAACCCTATTTAACATCTTTTTAACGGCTCCGGTTTGTAGCCGATATTTGAATCTCATAATTTCAATATATGATACCGAGCGAGACCGTAGAACATTTTTACCAGACGCACCCGGCCGCCAAGGCATCCAGGTGGCCCGGTCGGGAAAGTGGGGATGAGGGGCATTTCAATGTGTTCTCCCGGGTGTATTGTCAGAAATATACCTCCTACGCCCGCCGCGACTTTTACCAGATATCGCTTATACTGGGTAAGGGAAGGCTTTCTTATGGGAGTCATGAAGTAGAGATCGACCGCAATGCACTGGTATTCTTTAACCGGAATGTACCCTTTACATGGCAGGCCGTGTCGCAGGAGCAGGAAGGTTACCTGTGCTTGTTTACGGATCATTTTCTTAGTACAATGACCCGTTCCAAAACAGTGACAGATTGCCCCATCCTGCGGAATGATTGCATTCCCGTCTATTTTTTAAGCAAGGAACAGGAAGAATACCTGCTGATTGTGTTCAGGAAAATGCATGCTGAGATCGAATCCAGCTATATCCACAAATACGATCTCATGCGTAATTATGTAAATGTCATCTCGCATGAAGCTATGAAAATGCAACCTTCCGATACCAGTGATCCGTATAGCAACGGCTCCGCCCGGTTGTCCTCCCTTTTTCAGGATCTGCTTGAAAGGCAATTTCCTATCGAATCGCCCGAGCACAAGCTTAAATTAAAAACAGCCAAGGATTACGCCATCAAGCTGGGTGTACACGTGAACCACCTCAACCGCGCATTAAAAGAGATTACAGGTAAAACGACAACGGAGCATATTATAGGGCGTATCATGGAACAATCTAAGGTCATGCTGCGGCATTCCAACTGGAGTGTGGCCGAAATTGCTTTTTGCCTGGGTTTCGAGTATCCCGCCTACTTCAACAATCTTTTCAAAAAGCAGACGGGCATCACGCCGAAGTCTTACCGGGTGCTTGAACGCTGAGCTGTTTGATTTTTATAACATTTTATTTGAAAGAAGTAAATAGAACCCGTGGTGACATAATTACATTTGCATAGCCAATCAGCCTGCTGCCCCCGTAACCTGCCGGGCGGTCGTCTGTTGCTATTAATCATCTCCTATATGCCGAGAAGTTTTCTGACTTTCCTCATCCTGGTACTGACCTTCTCCATCGGGAGACCGCGGGCGAAAGGCCAGGTACTGACCCTCCGTCAGGCCGTCGAGACAGCCCTGACCAACTATCCTTCCATTAAAGCCAAAAACAACTATCTCAGCGCCTCGAAGGCTACGGTGCTGCAAAGCCGGAAAGAGTACCTGCCCAACGTGAACCTTTCGGCCCAGCAGGATTATGGGACGGTAAATGGTCAGAACGGGCCGCTCTACGGAATGGGCTTATCGGTAGCTTCCTCGGGACTTCCGCTGGCAAAGCAAAACTGGAATGCCGCTTTCGGCTCGCTGTACCTCACCAACGTCAACTGGGACTTTTTTGCTTTCGGCCGGGCACGTGAACGCATCGGCGTGGCCGAGAAAACCGTGCTTCGCGATGAGGATGATGTGCAGCAGGAATTGTTTCAGCACGAAGTAAGGGTTGCTGCGGCTTACCTCAACCTGCTGGTAGCCCAGCGGCTGACCCGCTCGTGGGAAAACAACCTGCAACGTGCGGATGCATTGAGAACGGTGGTGGTAACCCGCGCGAAGAATGGGCTGAACCCGGGCGTGGATTCGTCGTTAGCCAATGCAGAGGTATCCAATGCAAAGATCAGCATCAACCAGTCGCGCGATTTTGAGCAGGAACAGGCTGCCAACCTGGCCCGGCTGCTTGGCATTACCAACCAGCAGTTTGTACTGGATACGGTTTTTATCACCAAAATGCCGGAGGGCATAGCCGATACGACTGTCCGAAATGAAAACCATCCTGTCCTGAAATATTTCGCCTCCCGCATTGCCGTGAGCGACCAGCAGGCCAGGTACTTCCGCACGCTTGGCTTACCCGTATTTTCATTGTTCGGCGTGTTTCAGGGACGTGGCGCCGGGTTTCATTCCAGCTATGCATCCGACCAGAATGCATATACCCAAAGCTACTTTGAAGGTATCAAGCCCGTGAGATATAACTACTTGCTTGGTATAGGCGCTACCTGGAACATGACGAATGTGCTGCGCACCCGCCAGCAGGCAACAGCGCAAAACTTTATCTCGGGTGCATTGAAAGAGGAGTACAACCTCATGGATCAGCAGCTCCGCAACCAGCTGATCATGTCCGAAAACAAGATCCGCAATGCAGTGGCCAATTTCAGGGAAGCACCTGTGCAGGTACAGTCCGCGACCGATGCCTACAATCAGAAAAGCGTGCTTTACAAAAACGGATTGAGCAACATTGTAGACGTCACCCAGGCATTGTACGTGGTAACCAGGGCCGAAACCAACCGCGACGTAGCCAACAGTAATCTCTGGCAGGCCCTGCTGCAGAAAGCGGCGGCCTCCGGTGACTTCGGGATTTTCCTGAAACAGTAAGACAGGCCGGACCGGCAACATTCCCGAACAATATCGAGCAATTATGGATTTAATACGTTTCGCCCTGCGCAAGCCCATTACCATCATGGTGATTGTAGCAGGTTTGTTTTTCTTCGGGGTCAATGCCGTGCGAAATATCAAGGTCGACATTTTTCCTAAACTTGACCTGCCGGTCATGTACATTGCCCACCCCTTCGGAGGTTACACGCCGGACCAGATGGAAACCTTCTTTGCCAAACAGTACATCAATATTTTGCTGTATGTAAATGGTATCAAAAGCATTGAGACCAAAAACATTCAGGGATTGACCCTGATGAAGGTCAATTTTTATCCGGGTACCAACATGGCACAGGCATCGGCCGAGCTGAGTGCTTTTACCAACCGCGCGCAGGCGATCTTCCCGCCCGGCTCCAACCCTCCCTTTATCATCCGCTTTGATGCGTCTACGCTGCCGGTCGGCCAGCTGGTACTCAGCAGCGAGAAAAGGAGCAACAACGAGCTGATGGACCTTGCGAATGTGTACGTGCGGTCTACCTTCACATCCATTCCCGGGCTAGTGTCGGCCCCGCCGTTTGGCGGAAACATCCGAACAATCGTGGTGAAGGCAGATCCTCAGCTGATGCGCTCCCATAACATCAGCCCGGACCAGCTGGTAGAGGCACTCCGCCTCAACAACCAGACGGCACCTTCGGGAAATGTGAGAATTGGCGACAAAAATTATATCACCCCTACCAATACGACCGTGCATGCGGTCAAGGATTTCGAAAACATTCCGCTGTTTAAAGGCACGGTGCAAAACCTTTACCTGCGCGACGTGGCGACGGTGCAGGATGCGGCGGATATTACGTCGGGGTATGGGCTTGTGAATGGAAAACGGTCTGTGTACCTGAGCATTGCAAAAAATGCGGACGCGTCTACCTGGGAAGTGGTTCAAAACCTGAAAGCTGCAATTCCTAAAATACAGAGCACCCTGCCCGAAGATGTGAAGGTAAGCTATGAATTTGACCAGTCGACCTACGTGATGAACTCTGTGAAGAGCCTGCTGTCCGAAGGTGCGATCGGTGCGATCCTGACCGGGCTGATGGTATTGCTTTTTCTGGGAGATCCGCGGGGTGCGCTCATTGTAATCCTGACGATTCCTACTTCGATCATTTCCGGTGTACTTTTCCTGAGCCTTTTCGGGCAGACCATCAACATCATGACCCTGAGCGGACTGGCGCTCGCAATCGGGATACTGGTAGACGAAAGTACTGTAACCATTGAAAACATTCACCAGCACCTGGACATGGGTAAACCGAAGGCACTGGCGATTTGGGATGCCTGCCAGGAAATTGCATTTCCCAAGCTACTCATCCTCTTCTGTATCCTGGCTGTATTTGCGCCTGCTTTTACCATGGGCGGCATTCCGGGATCACTTTTCCTGCCGCTGGCCCTGGCGATCGGGTTCAGTATGATCGTTTCGTACTTCCTTGCGCAGACCTTTGTGCCTGTGATGGCAAACTGGATCATGAAGGTAAAACATCATAAAAAGGCGGATGGCACCGAGATGACCGACGCAGAGGAATTTGCAGCGTCGGGCCTGGGCCGTGATAAAGATCAGCAGAAAGAAGCTTTGCTGCACCGCCACGATGGCGATGCTGAGGTAAAAGGTTTCGACAGGATCCGTCGGCGCTTCATGCGGTTCATGGAGCGGATCATGCCTTATCGCATCCCGATTACCATTGCTTACCTGATTATCACCATTGCGGCGGCTGCGCTCATGCTCGACAGCATCGGGAAGGACGTTTTGCCTAAGGTAAACGGAGGACAGTTCCAGGTGCGCCTGCGTGCCCCCGAAGGTACCCGCATTGAAAAGACAGAGATAAAAACCCTGGAAGCCATACAGGTTGTGAAAGATATTGTGGGGCCTGAAAATGTCGCGATCACCTCGGCGTATGTCGGTCAGCACCCTTCATTATTTTCTGTAAACCCGATATTCCTCTGGGTAGCCGGCCCGCAGGAAGCGGTATTGCAGGTAGCATTGCATGAAGAATTCCATACCAACCTGGATGAGCTCAAAGAGCAGATCAGGGCACGCGTGAAAGCGATCAGCCCGGATGTATTCCTCTCTTTCGAACCCATTGAACTCACCGATAAGATCCTCAGCCAGGGCTCTCCCACCCCGATCGAGGTGCGGCTTTCAGGTAGGAGCAAAAAAGTGAATGAGGAATATGCCAAAAAAGTAATCGCAAAACTCCGGGAAATCAGCTACCTCCGTGATGTGCAGCTTGGACAGTCCAACAAGTACCCGGCCGTAAAAATCGAAGTCGACCGGGTAAGAGCAGCCCAGCTCGGGGTGGATATGAGTGATGTTTCCCGATCCCTCATCGCGTCTACCTCATCTTCCAGGTATACCGACAAAAACATCTGGGTGGACGAAAAAGCAGGGTACAGCTATTCCGTACAGGTTCAGATTCCGGAGAGCAAGATGAACAGCATCAATGACATTGGCGAAATTCCATTGATGAAAAACAGCAGCCGGCCCATGCTGCGCGACATTGCTACCATTACGCCGGATACTACTTACGGGGAAAATGATAACCTGGGTTCGCTACCTGTTTTGTCTGTAACGGCCAACCTGAATAACATTGACCTCGGCCGTGCGAAAGGCGATGTCGAAAAAGCACTTGCAACCCTGGGTGAGCTGCCACGCGGGCTGACGGTGGAACTGGTCGGCCTCAGCCAGACGCTCACGGATACGCTGGACAGTCTGCAGAATGGACTGGTAGTAGCCATCATCGTCATTTTCCTGATGCTGGCTGCCAATTTTCAATCCTTCCGGGTGTCGGCCATCGTACTCGCGACCGTGCCCGCCGTAATCGTAGGCTCGCTTGCCTTGCTGATGCTCACCGGCTCAACATTGAACTTACAGTCCTACATGGGCATTATCATGTCCGTGGGGGTATCCATCTCCAATGCCGTATTGTTGATCACAAATGCCGAGCAGCTGCGCAAGCACAGCGGAAATGCTATTGGTGCAGCCCAGGAATCTGCCGGACTACGCCTGCGCCCGATCGTGATGACGGCCGTTGCGATGGTGGTGGGTATGGTACCTATGGCCAGCGGACTGGGTGAAGCCGGCGACCAGTCGTCGCCACTCGGGCGGGCGGTAATCGGCGGGCTGATTGCCTCTACATTTGCGGCGCTCTTTATTCTGCCGCTTGTATTTGCATGGGGTCAGGGAAAAACGAGCACCCAAAGTGTATCACTCGATCCTGAGGATGAAGAAAGCCTCTACTATGTGCCGGTAAACAAGTAATCCATCGAACTTTAATAAAAATGAAAAGGATACAAATCATTGCTGCGCCCCTGCTTGCTGCCTCGCTGGGGCTGGCTTTCCAGGGTTGCGGCTCGTCACAGGCCAATGAAGAGGCGCGCAAAGCCGCACCCAAAACCGAAGCACTGGCAACCGAAACGATTACTTTACAAAAGCAACAGCTTACATCCAGCCTGAACATTCCCGGTGAGCTCATTGCATTTCAGCAGGTGGACCTGTACGCAAAGGTGAGCAGCTTCGTGAAAAAGCTGCATGCAGACGTAGGCTCCGAGGTGCAGCAAGGACAGATCCTGGCAACGATGGAAGCACCCGAGCTCAATGCCCAGGTGACCGCCAGTGAATCGCGTCTGCAGGCGCAGGAAGCTTTGTACCAGGCGAGCAATGCCAATTATGAGCGTCTTCTTGAAACAAGCAAAACACCTGGTACAGTGTCTCAGAATGATCTTGATGTTGCATTGGCAAAACAAAAATCTGATCTTGCCCAGCTCGAAGCATTGAAGTCTGCACGGCGGGAAATTACCGATACGCGCAACTATCTTGAAATCCGTGCACCATTCAGCGGCGTGATCACGGCGCGGAATGTGAGCAACGGAGCCTACGTAGGGCCTTCGGGCAAAGGATCGGAATTTCCGCTGTTTACCCTGGTAGAGCAGCGCAAGCTGCGCCTTGTGGTGAGTGTTCCGGAAGCTTATACCAGCTACCTGAAAAACAACAGCGAGGTGAAGTTTACCGTCAAGTCGCTGCCTGATCAGACGTTTGCTGCCAAAGTAACACGGCTCGCAGGTGCATTGGATACACGCCTCCGCTCACAGCGCACCGAAATGGATGTATTTAATAATAACCGGAAACTGCTCCCCGGCATGATCGCCGAGGTGGCCATCCCGCTCAACAGTGGCACAAAGGCATTTGCAGTACCCCAGTCGGCGGTACTAAATAGCACCCAGGGTACTTACGTGATTAAAGTGGTGGAGAATAAAGCCGTGTGGGCGCCGGTGAAAGTAGGCAGCAGTGACGCCGAGAAAACCGAGATCTTCGGCGATATCCGGGAAGGTGATGTGATCGTGAAAACAGCGAATGAAGAAATCCGCAATGCTTCTGCGATCAGTCATGTGAAGCCTGCGGACATCTGAGGTCAGCGCGCTTTTGCGGTGGCTCCTTCTTTCAGCACAATGCGCAGCTTGAAGCCGGCGAGGTCGGTATTAACCTCCCGGCACAACCCGTTTTTATATAAGTACACCCCCTGTTTACCGTCGGGCAGCGCTACTCCGTATTTTCCTTCGGATAACTTTTTGATGCCGCACATGCGTCCGTAACGTTCGGAATATACTTCGCTGAGGTTTACCGGCTCTTTATAGTACAGGCCCGTAATGGTACTCAGGATGGGCTCGTCAATTTCGATCTTCGGCTTTTCTTTTCCATCCTCTCCCGAAAACCATACTTCATACAGGCTTTTGGCTGCACTTTTAGTCTGCGTTTTTTCTTTCAGGTCCCCGTTTACAAGATGCGCACATACTGCCGAAACCAGCTTACCCTGTACGTAGCTGGTCTGGGTGGAGTACTTTCCTTTGTAGAACAGTACTTTAAAGTCTGACTCAATGCGGTGAGTTTCCGTATTCGCCTCTCCTTTGTCGTCAAATACCCTCAGTGAACCGATCGTTCGTCCTGCCAGGATGATGTCGTAAACGTTCGTCTGGCTGCAAACCGGGCCGGCCAGCAGCAACAGCATTCCCAAGATGTAACAACTCATTTGCTTTTTGTGCATAGTGCTTTTCCTCCGCTGCTTTCGTATGCTATATAACAGCACAACTTTTGTTCCTATTGTATCATGCGGAACATAATCGCCAGTAAGGCAAACCTGTTTAAGGCTGATCGTTTGCGCTTTTTGCAAACAAGATGTCCCGCTTTGACCTGTGACAATCAACGCGGGACATTCCCCTACTGCTACATTGTAATTTCCTATTTGGCGGCGGAAAAGTCCAGTTGCTGGATGAGGGCGGGGTTTTCAGGAGAAAGTGTGAAGTAAACCCGCACATCGCCACGCTCACATTTGAGCAGGAATGTACCCCGGAGCTGGTTTTCGGCGAACATCTCGGTGCTACCGGTAATGTGCCCCACTTTGGCCAGCAGTACGTCCAGCTCCTGCCTGCGGTGATTTATGGAACGGTCCGGGAAAAAGTTTTCCGCAAATATGCCGCTTTGTTCCGCATTCTTCCAGTCCGGCAGCATCCGCGTGAGCTCATCCTTTCTCTTTGTAAGGATGGCAGACACGCCGATGGGCGTTGGTTTTAATCCGGTGAGTGCGATGATTGTATCCAGCACTGCCGTATTGATCGTAGCCATGCCGGCGTAAGTACGGTTGGCGTAAGCAATGATACCGATGCCGTAATCGGGCAGGATCTGCCACTGGCTGCCAAAACCTGGCAGTCCCCCGGTGTGCCCGATGCCCGTCCTGCCCTCGCAATCCCTGCTCCACCGCAATCCATAGCCATAAGCTGAAACCATGGCGCAAGGTCGCCCGCCCGGATATTTGTATGCAGCATTGAGATTATTGAAATTCCAAGGCATCTGCATTTCCCGCACGTCACTGCGCCGGACAGGCCCGTGTTCGGGTGCCGAACTGGCTGGCCATGCCGATAAATGAAAAATGACATATTTGCTGAAATCCTCAATGGAAGTAATAAGTCCACCCATGGCACCATAGGTACCATCGTGCAGCAGCTCCTCCTCTTTCCACATATCGTCTTCATACCGGTAACCATGCGCCAGCAGTGCTTTCGGCGCTTTGCTGTACTCCCAAATGGTATTGTTCATACCCAATGGTTTGAAAATCGTGTCGTCGATATACTGCTGGTAGGGCTTGCCGGAAACATTCGAGATGATCTTGCCCAACATGGCGTACCCCAGGTTGGCATACTCATAGGCGACACCGGGCACATTGGAAGATGAGATCCCCTTCCTGATCAATGCAATAAGTTCTTCATCGCGAGTATCCAGCTGGCGGTCACCCCATGGATTGTCTTCGGGGAACCCCGCCGCGTGTGTCAGCAGATGCCGGACCGTTATCGCCGGCGCATCGGAAGTGAGCAGCGGCATGTTCTTAAGTTCCGGAATATACAGGTATGCAGGATCGTCCAGCCGGAGCTTGCCCTCATTCCGCAAGGCGAGTATCCCCATGGCCGTCACGCTCTTGGACATGGATGCGATCCGGAACAACGATTTTGTTCCGGCCTTCACTGATCCTGCAATTTCCGAATACCCGGTGGCGCCGGAAAGCAGTAATTTTCCGTCAAGTACAATGCCGTATGCCACCGCCGGTAAATGTTGCTGCGCGGCATAGTCGCGGTACATTTTATCAATCACGGGCAGCAAAGCACGCACTTCCTCAGCCCGGTCTCCGGGTGTTCCCTGGGCAAGGCATGCGTGAACGATCAGGTAAAGGATCAGGGTAAAGGTCGCTTTCATGCGGGGAGTCTGTTACTTGTGGTGAAAAGTGAAGATAAGAAACCTGTTTGAAAAATCCACTTTCTTACTTTTGTACAACACATACTTTTTTAGTTGATTATAAAAGTACAATTTTCGTGAATCATCTTTTTTGTAAACACGTTAATTTTGCATCTGTAAATAGTATTTGATATCCATAGTCTGTTTTCAGGTAAATGCCGTATTAAAGGCAACATAGAAATAATCATATAAAAAGCTTTTTTAAAGTCCATCACGCACCACAAATTTCGATACACATGAATTATTCAATTTTCGCTCCTTCTGATTCCAGAAAATTTCTCCGGCTTGCGGTTGCTGCATTCTTTTTTGTGCAGGGACTTAGTTTTGCTGCCTGGGCAAGCCGTATCCCCGATATCAAATCCATGCTGCACCTGACCGAGGGAGGACTGGGAACAGTTCTGCTCGCATTGCCGATCGGGTTGATGGCCAGCCTCCCTGTTTCCGGTTGGATGGTGACAAACTACGGCAGTAAGAAAATGGTGCTGATCGGTGCATTGCTTTACGCTACTACCCTCACTTTCATTGGGTTTGTAACCCGCACGGAGCAGCTGGTCATCGCCCTATTTGCATTCGGGCTTTGGGGTAACCTCACCAACATTGCCGTCAACACACAGGCTGTCGCCGTGGAGCAGGTGTATGGAAAATCGATTATGGCATCTTTCCACGGGCTCTGGAGCCTGGCAGGGTTTGTGAGCGCCATGCTCGGCTCTGTTTTCATTTCGATCAACGTGCCTCCGTCCGTGCACTTTCTGGTAGTTGCATTGCTTGCCTACGCCATCATTTTTGTAGCACACAGGCATACCATGCCCGACAGCAGCAAAAGCGAGGACGAGTCGCAGCCCATGTTCGTGAAGCCCGACCGTGACCTCCTGCTCCTGGGCCTGATTGGCTTTTGTGCGATGGTGTGCGAAGGCGCGATGTTTGACTGGAGCGGGGTTTACTTCCGTGAAGCAGTGCACGTTCCTGCGTCCATGACCACGCTCGGATATGTTGCTTTTATGGGCACCATGACCGGCGGCCGCTTTGCGGGCGACTGGCTGGCCAACCGCCTCGGACGTAAAACCATGCTTCAGATCAGCGGTGCATTGATGGGCAGCGGACTGGCCATCTCGGTGTTCTTTCCATACCTGGTACCCGCCACTTTCGGGTTTCTGCTGGTAGGCTTCGGAGTGTCGTCGGTGGTACCGCTGGTTTACAGCGCAGCAGGCAAGTCCAATACCATGTCGGCCGGTATGGCGCTTGCAGCAGTATCGTCCATCAGCTTCATTGGTTTCCTCATCGGACCTCCATTGATCGGTATCGTAGCACAGTTTGCTAACCTGCAGTGGTCGTTTGCGATCGTCGGCGTACTTGCTTCCATGACTGCCTACCTGTGTACGAAAGCGAGGCTCATCCGGTAGGCTGGTATATATTTTTGAAAGACTTAAAGGACAGCCCAAGGTTGTCCTTTTTTCTTTTAACCATACTGTATGAAAAAGTTAGGTACCCTGCTGCTTCTGCTGGCAATAATTTGGGCAGCACCTGTGCATGCCCAGCAGGACTCCCTGCGCAACCTCGACATTAATCTGGAAAACTATGAATATCCGTTTCCGGTCTCGTACCTGAGCTTTGATACGCAGGGAGAAAGGCTGAAAATGGCGTACATGGACATCGAGCCGGACAAGCCAAATGGCAGGAATATCATGCTCCTCCATGGCAAGAACTTCAATGGCGCCTACTGGGAACAAACGGCCCGCGCATTGTCAGCGCTGGGTTTTCGCGTCATTATGCCCGACCAGATCGGGTTTGGGAAGTCGTCCAAACCCCTGCATTTTCAATACTCCTTTCACGAGCTGGCAGCCCATACCCGCGAGATCCTCGATACACTTGGCATCAACAAAACGATCGTACTTGGACATTCCATGGGAGGAATGCTGGCGACCCGGTTTACCCTGATGTACCCCGAGCGGATCGAGAAACTGGTGCTGGTCAATCCGCTGGGCCTGGAAGATTATAAGTTGAAAGTACCCTATCAGCCTATCGACAAATGGTACCTCACTGAGTTGAAAAGCAACGTTACGTCCATTAAAAATTATCAGCTTACCAGCTACTATGACGGTAAATGGAAGGAAAACTATACCCGCTGGGCGAACCTCCTTGCGGGCTGGACGCTCAATAAAGAATATCCGCGCATTGCCTGGAACGCGGCCTTGACGTACGACATGATTTATACGCAGCCTGTGTGCTACGAATTTGGAAAAATTGCAGCGCCTACCCTGCTCATCATCGGGCAGCGCGACCGCAGCGCGGTAGGTAAAAACCTTGCGCCTGAATCCTTGCGCGCTACCCTGGGCAACTTTCCCGAACTCGGAAAAGCCACCCAGGCCAGGATCAAAGGCAGCAAACTTGTACCGCTCGACAACATCGGGCACCTGCCGCACATTGAAGATTTTGACCGGTTTTTCACGGCTCTGAAACCCTTTATCATACCATGAAAACAGCCGCCCGGATTGCGTCCGGGCGGCTGCTGATTTTACTCCCTGGATAACTCAGCCTAAAAATTGTTTGAGGTAGTTGCGGCTGGTGAGTATGGCGGTTTGTACATCGGAAATATTTCCTTCGTAGGCTTTGTCTTCCACTTCTATCACCACAGGACCCCGGTAGCGAACATCCGTTAATGCAGCAAAAAAGGCACGCCAGTTGACATCACCGAGTCCCGGCAGCTTGGGTGAATGGAATTCCAGCGGATTGGCCATAATCCCCACCCTGTCCAATTTATCTTTGTAAACCTTAACATCCTTCAAATGAACGTGATGCAGCCTGTCTTTATAATTGTAAATAGGCTTGATTTCGTCCATCATCTGCCATACCATATGTGAAGGATCATAATTCAGCCCGAGTATAGGGCTTGGTATTTTTTCGAACATAATATCCCATACCGCTGGGCTTATAGCAAGGTTTTTGCCACCCGGCCACTCATCATCTGTGAAAAACATCGGGCAGTTTTCGATGGCAATTTTCACATTATTCTCCTCGGCAACCTTCACGATAGCAGGCCAGACATCCGCAAAACGGGCAAGGTTCTCTTTCATGCTTTTTGCAGGATCACGGCCGATAAAGGTGGTAACTACGGGCACATCCAGCCTGGCTGCTCCGCGGATAACTTCCTTGATGTGTTCAATATAGTATTCCGATTTTTGTGGGTCCGGATCAAGCGGATTGGGATAATACCCGAGGGCTGATATGAAAACGCCTGCTTCTTTCAGGCTATGGCGTATGCCGGAAACTGCCTCGGTGGTGAGGTCCCCTACATTGATGTGAGTAACCCCTGCATATCGTCGGCTATCGGTATTATTGGCAGGCCAGCACATCATTTCCACACATGCAAAACCATGATTACCGGCAAAACCAATAACATGCTCGAAGCTGAAATCTGCAAGAATCGCGCTGTTAAAACCTAATTTGAGCATAATGGATCGAGTTTTTTAACAAACATCCACAAAAATGGGCGAGCATTCAAGATACGGTTGGAATTCCATCCAACTTTTGACCGGCTTCATCCGGGCAGCACACCACTGGTAACTATCGCGCTCGCGTGCATGATTTCAAAATGTGTAATATTGACCTTATAAATGCAGTGAACCTAAACACGTTACACCATTATGGCAGAATCTGAACCGGGTATCGGGAAGAAGATACTCAGCTTTTTTATCAAGGATGCCGATGAACCCGCACAGGCGGTACCGGCCAATATTCCTGTGACCAAACCGGAAAATGCCGTCAAAAGTCAGGCAGAAGTTCCGGTTCCCACAGGCGAGGTGAACAAAAAGTTCATCGAACATTTTGCCGCACTGCTCGAAAAGGCCAATATGCCCGGCCCGGATTACTTTGAGTACAAGCAGGCGCTGCAAAGTATGGACGGATTGGGGCTTGGTGTTGAAAAACAATTCCAGGCAGCGTGGGCGAGCTTCAAGGCCATGGGCGGTGCAAAGGAAACGACGGTGCTGAAAACATCTGCCGAGCAATACCTTACTGTGCTGGGGCGTGACCGGGAATCATTTTTGAAAGATGTGGAAAAAACAATCCGCGACCGGGTAGGCGCATTGCAGGAAGAGCAGAAAAGGCTGGAACAGGCAAATGCCGCATTCCTCAGCCAGATTGCAGATCTTCAGCGTAAAATCGATGAGAATAAAAGCCGGCTCGGGCAGATTGCCGGCGATGTGACGGAGCAAACTGCGCGTATCCAGAGCAACCGCGAAAGTTACGACATGACCTACGCCCGATTTGAAGAGCAGATTAAGTCCGATTTGAACAAGATTAACCAATACCTTCACTAACCTGACATACTGAAAAACATGGCAACACCCGATTTCACTCAGCTGGGCGGCGCTCAGGATGACCACTCGAAAAGGTCGTACTGGAGCAAGCCCGAAGGCGTTACCTCTCTGCTGTTTCTTGGTGCAGCCGGGGCGGCAATCCTTTATTTCTGGAACAAAATTGCTGCCTTTTTGATAGAGGTAACGCAAAATACATTGTACCTCGGCTTTCTTGTAGCCATACTCGCGCTGCTGATATTTCTGTTTACGAGCAAGGATGTCCGTACCGCAGTATTCTTTCTTTTTAAAACATTCATGCGTAAAATCACCGGTGTGGTGATCAAGCTGGACCCGATTGCAATCATGAAAATTTACATTGATGACCTGAAAGAAAAGCGGGAGAAGATGCAGGGACAGATCAATACACTCGCGGGGCAGCTTGTTAAACTGAACCGGAACATCAGCGACAACAATGAAAAGATCAAGCAAAAGTTTGCCGAAGCCAACAAAGCCAGTACCATGCTCGACAGGCCCGGCATGAAGGAAACTGCTTCGCTAGCTACCATTGAAGGTGCCGGTCTGCAGGAGATGAATGAGAAGCTTTTTCCATTGCAGCGCAACATGAAGACCGTACTGGAATTCATGGAAAAAGTGAATAAAAGCGCCGATTATATTATCAAGGAAACCGAGATCAAGGTAAAGCTGAAAGAGGCTGAGTACCGGATCGTTAAGGAAAGCTCGAATGCACTCAGGACGGCCATCAGCATCTTTAAGGGCAATCCGGACAAGAAGTTTTACTTCGACGAGTCCATGGAATACATTCAGGAAGACATGAGTCAGAAACTTGGGGAAATGAAGCGGGCAATGGACCTGTCGATGGACTTTATCAATGGAGTGGATGTGCAGAACGGTTTACTTTCGGACAAAGGACAGGCCATGCTCGAAGCCTACAACTCCGGACAGTTCAAGCTGATCCAGCTGGATACCCCGCCTCCTGCCGATCGCTCACTGAACGTACCCAAAGATTCATCGTACAAGGGTCTTCTTGACTGATTCATTTAGTTTTCAATGCTTTACATTTTTCATTTTTCCACGAACAACCTATGAAACGACTGACAGTTGCAGGACGGTTACTGATCACAGCGATCATTCTTGGCGCTATATTCCTGGGATACAAGTACCTAGGAGGCCAGAATGCCTTGCAGCAAATGGCTACCGACCGGGCACAAAGCTCCGAAACGCAGGCTACCAACACGGATACCAGTGCCACAACTGAGCCGACTCGAAGCGGTGAAGCTACCACTGCACAGACTGCTTCCTTCGAGTACAGTGCACCCGAGCCGGTCAATGGCAAACTCCGCGGCGTGGTGGAGCTCGGTGCGAGCGGATTTAACTCCTTCATCATCCGGGTTGACGATGCGAAACGATGGAAGCTCGAGAAATCTGAATTCGGCAACAGCCTGGTAACTGAAAACATGGCTACCGATGAAGATGTACGGATCGGTTTAAAAAAGTATATCAGCAGCATGCTCGATTTTGGTGTAGGGAGTAAGGATATCCATTTCGTTGTCAGCTCGGGAGCGGCCAAAGCAGATGTTACCGTAAAGATCACACGGGTATTGAAGTCGCTGGGATATGTGGTTAACCAGGTTACGCCCGAGCAGGAAGGACAGCTCGGACTAAAATCGGTACTACCGGCAGGCTTCGCCGATAAGGCATTCGTGGTGGATATTGGCTCGGGAAATACCAAAATTTCCTGGCTGGAAAATGCACGTATCCAGGCTTTGGAATCGTATGGCGCCAAGTATTTTCAGGAAGGTACCAGTGACGACAAGGTGACGCAGGATGTTAAATCAAAAGCAGCCAAAATTCCGCAGTCGCTTCGTAAAACCTGCTTTATCATCGGAGGCGTTCCCTTCGAAATGGCGAAGGAGGTAAGGAAAGGAAAAGAGCGCTATACAATTCTGGGTACGCCTGAAAGTTATGCAAAGTTGACGAATGCAAAGTCCAAAGCAGGAGTTAACATTTATAAATCTGTTGCAGAAGAAACCGGATGCCAGCAATTTGTTTTCGACTGGGATGCCAACTTCACAATCGGCTTTTTGCTGGGTTTGTAACACAGCATCATGCAGGAGGGCTCGGGCATTCGCCTGAGCCCTTCCTTTTTTGCCTGAATAATCCTCCTGAGAATTGCACACACGACAACATTTTGGACCATCATACGTACATACAATTCTGCGTGACTGACGAGCAGAAATTTCGGGCTCGTGAACTGGTGCAACATTCTCTGCATCACCACCATACACCCAATATTTGGGACCGGCACGCTGCTAAGCATTCACATACAAGAATGCTGCGTTTTACCGGCACATTGGGTGAGATTGTGTTTGCAGATGCCTACCACCTGCCTCGCCCCACCCGGTCATTTGGCGCTGCCGATGGGCAGGACTGGGGCCAGGATTTTCAGATTGATACTGATAGTCAGCAATTTGCAGTTGACATCAAAGCGATGAAGCGGAAAACCGGCGTGTTGCACGGCGATTATGTGCTGAATATTCCCGCATCCCAGCTCCACAAGCCCGAGTCCCGTACAACCCATTACTTCTGTATTTCCTTTCACCAGTCCGCTGAGGATGGTACCATTGCATCGCTCATCGGGTTTATTGATAAGGAAGCATTGTATCACGAACAGGTCGGGCGATTTTACCGTGCTGGTACCACGCGCGTCCGCAAGGATCGTACTTCATTTACCTTTCACGAAGATACTTACGAAGTTCCCTTCCGGGACATCGACCCACCCTTTGTCACCGACTCCATCCGCCGGCGCGGCGGTTACAGGCTGTGCCATCTGCGGTAAAGGTTTATACGTATATTTGTTTTAAGGATCTGCTCTTTTTTAGCCGGGCTTTTAGAAAATAAAAAAAGCTTTCGGTCAGGACGGGTACTTTAAAAAAGTGACTTCCAAGAACCTGACTGTATCTCCGTACAAGGCCGCGTCCGGCAGAGGTCTACACTTCCAGGCAGCGCGGGTACTTTCATGGATGTAGTTGGTAAAACAATGAATATAACGCCCGCCCCTGAATTGTAGCATGGCATCGCAAACACGCACTTACGAGAAGAAGAAGCTCCTCGGACAAATTTATACACCCCCTTTCATTGTTGAGAAAATTTTGAGGGATGCCGGATTTTACGATCATTACCGGTCCGGTTTCCGCGTGCTCGACCCAGCCTGCGGCGACGGGCGATTTCTGGTGCCGGTTGCCCGCCATATTATTGATTGTTCATCGTCCGAGACACTTTTGCAAAACCTGGAAGGTTTGCATGGCTGGGACATTGATGCCGACGCGATTGAGGCTTGCCGCAAAAATCTGGATGCACTGGTCGCGCCACTCGGGATTACCGTAAAGTGGAACCTGCAAAAGCGGGACGCCCTTAAACGGGTTCGATCGCGCGAGCGCTTTGACCTGATTACCGGCAATCCGCCTTACATCCGCATCCAGCATTTACCCGAAGCCCAGCGCAAATACATTCAGCAGCATTATAAATTTTGCAGGTCGGGCTCAACCGACGCCTACATTGCCTTCTTCGAGCTGAGTGCCAAGCTGCTCAGCGACAATGGTGTATGCGCACTGATCACACCCAATTCCTATTTCCGGTCCGAGACGGGCAAGCCGCTGCGTGCCTTTTTTTATGAGCGGCAAAATCTTTTACAGCTTACAGACTATGGCACATTCTCTGTATTCGGGAATGCAGCGACCTACTCGGCGGTCACCATTTTTTCAAAATACAGGTCACCGCATTTCCGGTTTGAGCAGTGCGTAGACAGTGCGTTTAATTGTATAAGCCGGCTGGCCTCTCCCGATGAACTTCCGGAATCGGGCAACTGGCATTTTTCCGTGGTGGCTCAAACCAGGGAGACAGGCGTACGATTGGGAGACATTTGCCGGATCTCGGTGGGCCTTGTCACGCTTGCTGATGCGCATTTTATTTTCAGGATTATTCATGAAAAAGAGGCGCTGGTGTATGCTGAGAGTAAGGATGGAGCCACTGTGTACCTCGAAAAAACGATGTTGCGGCCTGTCATCAAAGGGTCCAAGTTAAAAAGTGCACAGGATTCCGTCGTCGAGTACATCCTTTTTCCATACCGGAAAGATGAATCGGGCAAGCACCGGATCATTCCGGAACCGGTCATGCAGCAGGAGTTTCCGCATACGTATGCCTACCTCCTTAAAGTAAAACCCGACCTCAATCGTCGTGATAATGGAAAGCCCAACCCGGCAGCCTGGTATGCATTCGGCAGAGCGCAGGGACTCGATCAGACATTTGGAAAAAAGATCATCTTTTCACCCATTAACCGGCAACCCAATTTTGTGCTCTACGAGAACCCGGACGTAACAGTTTATTCGGGATATTTCATTAAATATGACGGCAATTATGAAGCTTTGCTCGCACATCTTAATTCCGACAAAATGGCTGATTTTATTGCAGTTGCAGGCAAGGATTTTCAGGGCGGGTATAAAGGTTACAACAAAAAAATCATAGAGAACTTCATGCTGCCCGTCAACCCGGGATAGCTCACCACCCCCTGCCGCCCAATACCCCGATTCATGAATCTTCACAAGACAAACAACTATGTCTGAACAAACCACCAAACAAACCTTTTCCGGCTATGAGAAATTCATCATAGCCGTGCTCGCTTTTCTTCAGTTTACCGTCGTGCTCGACTTCATGGTCCTGTCGCCCCTGGGGTACCTGCTGCTTGAAAAACTGTCCATTACAACCAGGCAGTTCGGGATCGTCGTTTCGGCTTATGCATTCAGCGCCGGTGCCGCCGGACTCCTTACCGCCGGCTTCGCTGACAAGTTTGACCGTAAAAAAATGCTACTCTTCTTTTACACGGGCTTCATTGTGGGTACCCTGTTTTGCGGACTCGCCCCTACCTATCACCTGCTGCTGTTCGCGAGGATTTTCACAGGATTGTTTGGCGGTGTGATCGGGTCAATCAGCTTCGCGATCATCACTGACCTTTTCCCGATCCAGGTTCGCGGCCGCGTAATGGGATTTGTGCAAATGGCCTTTGCCAGCAGCCAGGTACTCGGCATTCCCATCGGGCTTTACCTGGCCAAGCAGCTCGACTGGCATGCTCCGTTCCTGATGATCGTCGGGCTGAGTGTGGTCGTATGGTTTTTGGTAGTTGGTAAAATGAAGCCCATCACCGGTCACCTGCAGATCCGCTCGAAGCACAATGCATTCACGCATCTTGGCAAAACCCTGAGCCGGCCCGAGTACCTGCAGGGTTTCGCGGCTACTACCCTGCTCGCGACCGGAGGCTTTATGCTGATGCCTTTCGGCACAGCCTACGGGGTAGCCAACCTGGGCATTCTCGAAGATCAGCTTCCTACCTTATATATGGTGACCGGAATTTGCATGCTCGTATTCAGCCCGATGATCGGCAAGCTGAGTGACAAGGTCGGCAAGTACAAAGTGTTTGTGCTCGGTTCCGTAATCGCAGCCATCATGACGATCATTTATTGCAATCTTGGCATTACCCCACTCTGGATTATCATTGTGCTCAACGTATTTCTTTTCGTAGGAATCACTGCCCGCATGATCTCGGCATCCGCCCTGATGACCGCCGTGCCCGAGCCCCAGGACCGGGGTGCGTTCATGGGTATCAATGCGTCGGTGCAGCAGATTGCCGGTGGCATTGCTTCCCTGATTGCCGGCCTGATCGTGTCCGTCGGCAGTACGGGACATATAGAAAACTACCCGATGCTCGGGAATGTAGTAGTACTCGCAATTGCTGTGACCCTCATTTTGATGTACCGTATTCACCGGTATGCTACCCTAAAAACCGAGCAGACGGCGGCAGTGGTACCTGCTGCGGACGGGACGGTTTAAGAAAACAAGTTGGATATGCATGTAACAGGAAGCAGATAAATCTGCTTCCTGTTTTTGTTTTCAGGTAAGTACCTCATTTGCAGGAGTAAAAGATGATCTAGCAAAAAAAATTCTTTTAGTACTAACTATTCTTTTAAAAAGTTTTATACATTTACAACAACAAAAACTTTTCATGCATTCTATTTGAAGTATTAGTGGTAAAAATATTTTCTGTTTATTTACATGTCAGACAGGAGATAAATGTGCAGCTTTTTATACTATTAATACTTTTAAATGAAGATCATCAGTATTGTTAACAACAAGGGTGGCGTTGGTAAAACAACTTCTGCCCAAAGCATTGCTGCCGGCCTCAGCAAATTTGCCAATGCCCGGGTGCTGGTTATAGACCTCGACGCACAGGCTAGCCTGACCAAAAGTTTTGGCATTACCCACGCAGGGTTAAAAAAAGACAGCGGCTCGTTTATCACGGGCGAGTACGAGTTTGACGAGATTGTCAAGAAGGTCGGGAGTATTGATGTGCTGCCGGGCTCGGCTGAAATGATCCACCGGGAAGACACCATCAAGTCGGCACCCGTGTTTCCGTTTAACCTGAAAATAGCGCTGGAAAAAGTGAAGGACCGCTATGACTTTGTGATCATCGACTGTCCTCCCGCCCTGTACGGCAACACCCGGCTTGCACTTGTTTCGTGCCACCAGTATTATGTACCCTTGCAGGCGGAATTCCTGAGCTACGAAGGTTTGCGCAACTTTCTGGTGTACTCGGCGGAGATTAAGAAGATCAGTCCGAATACAAATCTGGGCGGTGTATTTGCGACCCGGTACAACCCGAAGATCCGTAAAAAGATCAGCCACGAACTGATCAGCGCTACCCGGGAGCAACTTGGTGAGGTGTTTATGGAATCGTACATTCGCGACAACATTGCATTGTCAGAGGCACAGGCCAATGGTACGACCATATTTGATTACGCTCCGCACAGCAACGGAGCCGAAGACTATTACAAGCTGACCAAGGAAATATTAGAACGAATCAATAATTGATGAAGATGGCTAAGGAAAGGAAATTTGAATTTGCGCCGCTCCCGCTCGTTACCGACATCCAGGAAGAAGAACAAAGTACCGCCAAGGAGAGTGTACCCGAGGGTGCCCCGACCAAGGTGACCTTTGATTGTGATTATGTGCTGATGGAAAACATGAAAGATTACGGCTACTGGGAGGGTTTGACGCAAAAGGATATCATTCTCGAATCGCTGCGCCTCTATTTCGAGGATAAGGAAATCCGCCCCCGTCCCGACAAAATCCGGAACCGTACCAAAGTCGGCCGCAAGCCAAAATCGGCGGCCGAGTAAATGCTACCCTGGTGGATTGCATTTACCTGGCTGCGCCGGATCATGCCCTACTCCGCTGCGACGGCACCGGTTACCTCACGCCCATTGTTACTGAACCGGTACAGGTAAATGCCTGCCGTGCCGGGAACGGGCAGATCAATGTACCCGTCAAATGCTTTTGAAGCTACCTGGCGCCCGGCGCGGTCGTACAAGGTTACCTGCGAGGAACCCGGCAGGCGGGTTTCGAAATGAATGTAATCCCTGGCAGGATTAGGAAAAATCTTTACCAGCCCGGCAGCTTCTGCCGGGTTTGATAATACCAGCTTTTCCAGTTTCCACTCGGCTGTCCGGGTACGTGCAGCCACTGCTCCCGCCGCCCGGCTCATGGTGGTCGAATCGTAGACGGTCGCGGTAAGCGTTGCTGCGGACCCACTCAATGCACCCGGACCCAGGGTCAGCTCACCCTGGTTGGTGGCAAGCAGCGTACCATTCAGCCTCCACTCTACTTTTAATGTATTGGGTTCCGGACGTACCAGGTTCAGGCTGAAAGTACGGTCGTCGCCGGTCAGTGTCACTGTAGATGAGACAGCCGGTGTCACACCTTCCAGCGGGTTCACGATTTCGAGTATACGCTCCGTAGTCGCCTCCCGGCATACCTGGCAGAAAGGCTGACTCAGCAGCTCCATCAGGCAATTGGAAGTAGTCGGCTTGTACCACTTCTCAGCCCCTCCCGAATCTCCATGCCGGAAGATGCCGATGGGATCGGTATCGAGCCAGGGTTTCCACTTGATTGTTGCCGGATTATTGTCGACGGTCATATTGGGCGCTTCCCAGCCGTAAATGGCACCGGCCCAGTATTCGTCATTCACATGACTGAATGTATGGGCAATCTCATGCACACCGATCGTATTGGCCTGTGCGTGCAGCGTGTGCACTGCCACCGCTCCACCTGAGCCGCCATAATATTCTGTATTTACCAATACCACCGCCAGGTCGTAGGAAGCCAGGTTATAAGCCAGCACATCATACACTTTCGATATGTTAACCGTCACCAGCCTGTGAATGGTACTGCCAAAAGTCGCCTCATAGTAAGTGTCCTTTTTCCCGACCGGCTGGTCAGCATAGGCGTCCGGCGCATCACCCGGATTGGTGACGCCGCTTTCGCGGGAGGGTGTGGCTATGGCAAAAAAGTTGAAATAGTTTTTATAATGATTATAAGGCTCATACCCCAGAAAAAACTCAGAAAACCGGCGTGCCTCTTCCCTGAATCGCGGGAGCTCGGCATTGGTAAAACCATCGCCCAGGATCACTACATTGATCCTGTTGTCAAGCCGGCCGGATTTGTAAATTGTATCTACATCAAACTTTTGGCCCAATGCGGCGATTGCCGGCAAAAGCATGATCAGAAAAGTAAATGTTTTTCTCATCGTTTAAAGTCTAGGGTATTGATCAGTACTCGTCCCTTTTCAGGCCCTTCACTGTAAAGGTCGACCCGCGTCAGGTATGGGTCGTCCTGCAGCCGGATCGTGAGCGAACCTTCATGCACAGCCAGGCGGCTCCGGGAAAGAACGCCGGTAGTGTCTGACACCTCCACCGACTGAAACAACGGATGCTCATACCGCATTTCCTGCTCGGGGTGGCTGGTACTGTAACGCGGGATGGCCACGATCCGGTAGGGACTTTCCGCCGCCGCCAGCATTGCTTTCACACGGCCGGAGCCGGCAACTGACCTGACGAGCTCAGCGGTTTCATCTCCTGCACTGTTTTTCCTGATTTTAAATTCAAGAAAAAGAACATGGTCTCCTGCACTGGGGTTGTAATTAGGCACATTCTTCATTGAAAGACTACCCTGAGACGGCCTGCAGCCGAGAGGCAGCAGGCACATCACCGATAGCAGCAAGACGTAAACTTTGGACAATACCTGCATTTAAAAATGATCCTAAACCGATGCTTTAATAAATTCCCGGAGGGTTACTTTGGTATAAATGGTATCAACACCCTCCGCGGCAGCTCTCCCGTCAATCACGGCATCGGTCATTTCTATAAAGTTGCGGATGGCGTCCGGCGTAAACCCGATCTGTGCCAGGCTGCTGCTCCAAAGCTCCCGCGGAATCCTGCTGGGTACCACCTCCGTGTTCAAAGCGTCCGAAAAAGCCTCTGCTACATCCAGGGATGTGTACAAGCCCGGTCCGAGTACTTCCACGGTTTTTGTTCTTGGTTTTTCAACGTCCAGCAACATTTCATTCACGATGCATGTGGCTACTTCCAGCGGGGCAACCATGGGTATGGCAAGGTCAAGCGGAAAATAGGTCGGCAGGATGCCACTTTCTTTAATAACCGGCAAAAAAGCCAGCCAGTTGCTGAAAAAATAGGCCGGGCGGATAAAGGTCTTGTGCACGCGCATGCCATCAAAGGCATGTTCGAGCAGGTTGGACATCAGCAGATTGCCGGTACCATGGTCATGCTGCGCACCAATGGAGGAAAGTCCTACGAGCCGGTCAATGCCAGCTCCCTCCCACGCATGCCGGTAGTTTTCCAGGATCACCGACGTTTCTCCAAGCACATCCAGCTCCTGGCCCGTTTCGGGTGTCAGTACAAAGAGCGAAGTGCCACCCTGAAATGCCTTTTGCAGCGAGGGCAGGTCCCGGGCATCGGCGACTGCAACTTCGGCTCCCATGGCGAGCAGGTTCATGACCTTTTCTTCACTGCGGACAATGGCCCGCACGGGAACGTTCTTATCGATCAGTTTTTTGACAACAGCCGAGCCGACCTGTCCGGAAGCACCGAGTACAATATGCATGTTTTCGTGATTTGGTTAGTGCTTTGTCAAGGCAAATTTCTATGCCAGAATACCTTTGACCAACTGTCCGTGAACATCCGTCAACCTGAACCTGCGGCCCTGGTACTTGTACGTAAGCCTTTCATGATCCACGCCCATGAGGTGCATAAGGGTAGCCTGGAAGTCATGGACATGTACCGGATCTTTGACAATATTGTAACTGAAATCATCTGTTTCACCGAACGTAATGCCGGGCTTCACGCCAGCGCCGGCCATCCACATGGTAAAGCAGCGCGGATGATGGTCGCGACCGTAGTCCGTGGCCGTCAGCTTTCCCTGCGAGTAAACCGTGCGGCCAAACTCGCCGCCCCAGATCACCAGCGTGTCGTCCAGCAATCCCCGTCTTTTCAGGTCTACGATCAATGCAGCTGTTGCCTGATCTGTCTTTTTGCATTGCTCAGCGATACCTTTGGGAAGCCCGCCGTGGTTGTCCCATCCCTGATGATAGAGCTGAACAAATTTTACATCCTTTTCGAGCAGCTTACGCGCCAGGAGGCAGTTTGCTGCATAGGTACCCGAATCGCGGCTGTCGGGACCATACAGGTCAAAAACTTCGTCAGGCTCGTTGCGGATGTCCATCACCTCCGGCACCGAGGTCTGCATGCGATAGGCCATTTCATATTGTGCAATGCGCGCATCTACCTCCGGGTCTCCATAGGTTTCATTCTGCAGATGGTTGAGGCGTGTAAGATAGTCGAGCATTTGTTTGCGGTCCTGCCCGTCGTACCCTTCCGGATTATTCAGGAACAACACAGGGTCCTTTCCCGAGCGGAACTGTACACCCTGGTGCTCGGATGGTAAAAACCCGTTTCCCCAAAGCCGTGCATACAGAGGCTGGTCCTTCGACCCGTTTTTGGAGACAAGCACAATGAAAGCAGGCAGGTTCTTATTGTCCGAACCCAGACCATAGCTCACCCACGATCCGATGGACGGGCGACCAGGAAGCTGGTTGCCGGTCTGAAAAAAAGTAATGGCCGGATCGTGGTTGATGGCCTCGGAATAAATTGATTTTACAATACAAAGTTCATCCACCACTTTGGCCGTATAAGGCAGCAGCTCGCTCACCCAGGTACCATTTTTTCCATGTTGATTAAAATGGTAAACCGACGGCACGACGGGCAGGTCACTCTGATTGGCACTCATTCCTGTAAGCCGCTGACCCTTCCTGACGGAGTCGGGCAGGTTCTGTCCGGCCAGCTTCACCAGTGCGGGCTTGTAATCGAATGTTTCAAATTGGGAAGGTCCCCCGCTCATAAAAAGGTACACGACCCGCTTGGCTTTGGGCGCTATGTGGGGAAGTGCGCCAAGTATATCCTCCTCCAGCGTTTTGCCCGGAGCCCCGGCACCCATTGTGGCCCTGGCTCCGGAAAGCTTGTCGGCCCCGAGCAGTGATCCCATGGCCAGCGCACCCAGCCCGAGTGAAGTTCGCGTAAGGAACCGCCGGCGATCCATCTGGCGGTGAAGCCGGTCAAAATCCGGGTGATTGATCCTGAACTCGTCATCGTGATGTTGTGACATGGTTATCTGCGGGTTAGGGCTGCGTCGGAGTTAAGAATGGTACTGGCTACTACGGCATTGGCCGCTATCGCAGCTTTGTCAAGGTGCTTGTCAACCTGGTACTGGCCTTCTTTCAGCCAGCCGGCGGTTTTCGCGGGATTTTTCCTGAACTTTTCCAGCTCGGCATGTTGCATGGCGAGCAGCAGCTTCAACGCTGCGGGAGCCGGACGCGTGCCTGTGAGTTTTCGGTAAGCTGCTGTGATGGCGGCCGGCCCGCTGCCCATGCGCGTCATCTGCTCTCCCATAACTTTCATAGCTTCGTTAAAAGTAGGATCGTTCAGGGTTACCAAAGCTTGCAGCGGCGTGTTGGTTTTCTGTCTTCTCACTACACAAAAGCTCCGGGACGTTGCGTCAAATGTGCCCAGCGTAGGATTCGGGACAGACCTTTTGACCAGCACATACAGGCTCCGGCGGTATACCGAGCGGCCGGTATCCGCCTGGTAAGTTGTATTGTTGATCTCCCAGAGTCCGTCGGGCTGGTAAGGCTTTACACTTTTTCCCCCAATACGCATGTCAAGCAATCCGCTCGCCATCAATGCATTGTCGCGAAGCATCTCAGCGGTAAGCCGGCCGGAAGGGCCGCGTGCGAGCAGGCGGTTTTCAGGATCTTTTTCACGCTGCGTCCTGTTGGCCCGGGTTTGCTGCCGGTAAGCAGCCGACATAACGATCATTTTGTTCAATGCCTTCACATTCCAGCCCGACTCCCTGAATGTGACCGCAAGCCAGTCGAGCAGCTCGGGGTGCGAAGGCAGTTCGCCCTGGTTCCCGAAGTCCTCGGTTGTTTTTACAATGCCGGTACCAAAGAAGTTCTGCCAGAAGCGGTTCACCGCGACACGGGCTGTGAGCGGATGATCTTTGCCGGTAAGCCACAAGGCGAGTCCGTACCGGTTTTTAGGCAAATGCGCCGGAAAAGGCGCGATGGCAGCCGGTGTGGCAGGATACACCCGTTCACCCGGTGCATCATAGCTGCCGCGCAGCAGTAAAAAAGCGGGTTTGGGCCTGGACATCTCCTGCATGACCATGAGCTCTTCCAGGTTTTCTGCCGAGTCTGCCAGCATGGTACGCGTTGCTCTCAGGCGCGTGCGCATCTCCCGGGCCACCGGTGAAACCGCCGACCAGTAATATTCCTGTAACATTTGCTGGTCCACATGGCCGGGTGCGAGGATATTCTCCCAGCTTTCCTTTCCTGCGAGAACCCGTACTTCGAGTGGTGAAAGTGACCGGTTATATACCGCCAGATCGTCCACGCGCCCGCCTTTAAAGCCCTTGCCGCGCCACCACCCTCCTACCTGCAAACCCGGCTGCTTGTCCATTTTGAACAAAATATCTTTGGTAAGCTGGTCCATCGTCGTTTCAAGCGGCATTTCCGACCCATCCACAAACAGCCGCATACCGGCTGCCCGGGAGGAGCCGTCGTAAGTCATGGTGAGGTGAATCCACCGGTTGCGGGGAATGCCGCGCGCAGACAAGCGGGTAATCGCATTGGACGGCGCGGTATGCGCCATGTTGAGTTCGAGGCGATCTTTTTTCAGGTACAGGTGAAAACCCCGGAAGTTGTAAAGCCGCTCAGCCAGACTTTTATGAAAAATCACCCCCTCATCGAGTTCTGCGGGGATCCAGGTACGGATGCCGATTGTAAAAGTTTCTGATTTACGGAAAACACCCACCTTATCCAGGTCGAGGAACACGTCCCCGTTCATGGCCAGCGCTTTGCCTGCATCGTGTTGGATAAGCTCAGGCTGGTCGCCGGTTTGCCCCGACTCCCGCTTCATAATTCCGTTTTGGCGCGGATTGACACTGTTTCGGAGGGTACCTGAATCGAAGTTGTACAGGGCTACCAGACCTGTGGCAGGTAGCTTTTGTTTGGTCAATGCGTGATAAGCCTCCGAGTTTTTCCATTTTTCAAAGTCTTTCTGAGCACTTTGCGCTGCCGAGGTGAGGGCGACCTGCTGCTCGCTTTCCAGGGTACGGATATGTTTCAGCATGCGCTCCTGCTGTGGTGTCGGCAGCAGCAAGGTGGGTGTGGGCAGGGCATCGTCCCAGGAGATCTGTCCTGCTTCTTTTACATTGTTAAAAAAACTGAAAAGCTGATAGTAGTTCTTCTGTGAAATGGGATCATACTTATGGTCGTGGCACTTGGCACAGCCCACCGACAGGCCCAGCATTGCATCCCCGAACGTATTGGTACGATCCACCACGTACTCGGTCTGAAACTCTTCTTCAATGATCCCGCCTTCCACATTTTGCTGGTGATTGCGGTTGAATGCCGTCGCAATGCGCATGTCCCGGGTGGGCGCGGGCATCAGGTCGCCTGCCAGCTGCCAGTGGATAAACCTGTCGTACCGCATATTCCGGTTAAATGCATTAATTACCCAATCGCGGTAGGGGGACATGTCGCGGAGCCGGTCCACCGTATAACCATGCGAATCCGCAAACCTCGCCAGATCGAGCCAGTCCACTGCCATTTTCTCCCCATAATGCGGTGAGGCGAGCAGTCGGTCCACTTGTTTTTCGTAGGCTTTTTCGGATTGATCTTTCAGGAAATTGTCGGTCTCAGCCATCGTAGGAGGCAGTCCCGTAAGATCCAGCGAGAGCCGCCGCAGCAATGTTTCGCGGTCGGCCTCAGGGGAAGGCACCATCTTTTCCTGATCCAGTTTTGCCAATACAAAATAGTCGATGGCATTCCGCGGCCACCTTTCATTCTGTACCTGCGGAATTTTCTTTTTCTCCGGTTTTACAAATGCCCAATGCGGCTTGTACTCGGCCCCTTCTTCAATCCACCTGATCAGGACCGCCTTTTCTTTGGGCGTAAGGCTCAGGTGCGAATCGGGAGTAGGCATCACGTAATCGGGGTCGTCCGAGATAATGCGTCGGAAAACCTCGCTGTTCCGCAGCTTTCCGGGATCAATCGCCACCTTGCCCGAATGCTCGGGAAGGTTGGCGTAGGCAGCCTCGCGTACATCGAGGCGCAATCCCGCTTTTTGTTTGGCCTTATCAGGACCATGGCAGGCGAAGCATTTATCCGACAGTACCGGCTTTACGTGCAGATTGTAATCGAGTGTTTCGGGCAGCTCATCCATCGCCAGCGCTACATCGTCCGGAAGCGAGGGACCGCAGCTAAAAAGTGAAAGGCAGAAAAAGCTCAACAACAGCCAGCGCATGGAATATTCGGTCAGGTAATACCGGAAAGAGTACTTGATATCAGGAAAATACTAAGAATTCACGCCAAAGTTGAACGAAGTGCCAAGATTTCACAGATAAAAAAAGATCCGCAGCCGCCGGAGCAGCTGCGGATCACGGGCCGGTAAACAAGAAAAACTCAGCTGAGTTCCTGCAATGCACCCACAAACTGCTTCATTTCGTCCATTGTACCAATGCTCACCCGGCACCACGGCTTGTTAAGGATATCGTAAGCTTTCACCCCGATCCCTTTCGCACTCATTTTGCCAAGCAGCTCCTTACCGGGCATGTTGATCGGGAAAATGACAAAGTTGGTATAGGAAGGAATGTATTGATAGCCCATTTTATCCAGATTGGAACACAGGTATTGCCTCGCTTCCGTATTCTGCTTGCGGGTCATATCCTGAAATGCATGGTCGTCCATACTGGCCGAAGCCGCAAAGATCGACGTGTAGGCAATGCCCATTCCGCCGCGCGTTATCTTCTGAATTTTTTCAAGTGTAGCCGGCAATGCGGCCATGTATCCCACGCGTATACCTGCCATGCCCATGATTTTCGAGAATGTCCGCGCCACCATCACATTTTTGCCCTGTGCTACCAGCGACACCATGCTCTGCGTATCCGCACCTTCGGCCAGTTCGAGGTAGGCCTCGTCCACAAACACAGGTACCTTCTCGGACACGCGCGAGCAGAAATCGAGGAGCTCCTTGCCGGATGTAATGGCGCCGGTCGGGTTATTGGGGTTGCAGATGTACACCAGCTTCGTATCCTTGTCGATGGCTGCTTCCATGGCTTTGAGGTCGTGCGACCAATCGGATTTGCAGGGTATGGCCTTCCAGGTAGCACCTACAGACTTGGCCACATTAACCAGCGACATGTAGCAGGGATCTGCTGAAACCACGTTGCCGCCATCCTTGAAGAGCACCAGGGCCGTTTTTTCAAGCAGGTCGGAGGAGCCGGGCCCCATCATGATGTTCTCGGCGGTCACACCTTCTTTCTTAGCAATTTTATCAACCAGGTCGTACATTTCCTGCCAGGCATAGCGGTTCCCTCTTTTGGCAGATTCTGCGATGGCATCCTGAGCAGATTTGGGCGGACCGTAGGGGTTTTCATTGGAGCTCAGCTTGGTGACAATCTTGGGTTTGGGTGCATTGTTTTCCAAAAAATGTTCACGTACCATCGGGCTGCGGAAGATTCGCATTTCGGGATCGAGCGAGAGGGGCGCGTCGTTAAATGCACCATCATTGTAATGCATGGCTGCGGCTTTGCCAAGCTGCGGCAGTGCTGCCAGGCTGCCAAGCGTAAGCAGGCCCGTCTTCAATGCGCTGCGGCGGTTCACTGGTTGATTCATGCTGTTTTTAGTTAAAATGAGTAATAGAGTGAAATCGGATACAATATAGTTAAATCATGTACCCGAAATGATCTATATTCTACATTTATACTGAAATACAAATTAAAATTTTAACTTAATATCTACCGGCAGTTGAAAATTTTATAAAAATAGAAAAGGATAAAATAGAACAACTAATACTTTCACATAAAAAACAAAGAAAACTACACCCACGCCCGGGTTCAACCTGGGGAAGATCAGGAGTCTGAAAGTTGTTTGTTCCTGCGTGAGCCGTGCATTGAAAGCGGCTTTAAAGCTCCATGATAATGCGTATTTTTCCTGTATTTAATTACATTTGCATCAACCAAGAAACATATCCGGCATTTGGGGCGACTTATATCTTTTGTACTTCTGGGACTTTTGCTATACAACATGATGGGCTACCCCGTGGCTTTTCTGCTGGAGGAAAAGTCTTTTTCTGCTGTCAGGAGCGCGGAGTACATTGAGAGAAGCAGTTTTTCAAAGGATATAGTAGTGAAAGTGCCCGTTTCCCTGCCCTATCAAAACAGCTGGGATGCCCCTGAGCCATCCGAAGGCGCCATGCGGCACAAGCAGGATTATTACCAGATCCGTAGCCAGCAGCTTGTCAATGATACCCTGTATGTGTACTGTGAGTACGACCAGAATGCCCGGGACCGCTACATTTCACTGGCATCGCACATCAGTGAGCAAGCCGCTGATACCCATCGGAAACTTCCCTCACATCTGCTGAAAAACTTCCTGAAAGAATTCATGTCGGGCAGTCGCAGACTTGTATTCCTGATCCTTGAATTTCCGGAGAAAACGGCCACTCCCGCCGACCGGTACAGCTCTTGCTTTTCTTCAGTTTACAGCGACATTCCTGCTCCCCCACCCGACGCCGCCTGAGTTCCCGCACTTCTAACTTCAACCTATTCCGGCGCACGCTGTTGCCGGCGTATGCTGCAATACTTCTATTTACTCAGGCCAATTTCTCTTATCTGATATGAAAAAGCATCTGTTTACGCTTATAATTCTGGGGTTCATTTCTTTCCAAAAAAGCTATGCACAAGGCTGTGTCGCCATCCGCAGTACCGGCAATGCCTGTATGCTCGCGCATGCCGACAGTACGCAGCACAAGCAATGGGTACTCACCACGAGTGCGCGTTATTTCAAATCTTTCCGGCACTTTTCGGGCACGCATGAGAACGAGGAGCGCCTGGCGCAGCACACGGAGGTGATCAACCATACTGCTTCCCTGGACTTCAATCTCACCCGCATCCTGAACGATCGCTGGTCTATCATGATCGACCTGCCTGTTATTTCCAATGCGCGCTCGTCGCTGTATGAGCACGGGCTGATCAATGGAACCAACAAGTTTAACGAGCGCCACAGCACGCATTCATTCGGCGTGGGCGACCTGCGGATCGCGGCTTACCACTGGCTCTTTGATCCGCGGAAAAGCATGCGCGGGAACATTCAGCTGGGGTTGGGTATCAAGCTCCCGACCGGCGATTACGATTACCAGGATTACTGGTACAATGTAGGCCCGGATGGCGGCAAGGAGCTCCGTACGGTAGACCAGTCGATCCAGCTGGGAGATGGCGGTACCGGCTTTACGGTTGAGGCAAACACTTATTACAACCTGACCCACAACTTTGGGGTATATGGCAACTTTTACTACCTCGTCAATCCCCGTGAACAAAACGGCGTGCGTACTTACCGCGAAACGCTTACGCCACGACTGGCCAATGAGGCGATCATGAGTGTGCCCGATCAGTATATGGCACGCGGAGGGTTCAGCTATGCGGTGAACAGCGTAACGCGCGGACTGAGCGTGGCCGTGGGCGCAAGGCTGGAAGGGATCCCTGTGCACGATATCGTAGGTGGCAGCGGCGACTTTCGCCGGCCCGGGTATGTGTGGAGCATTGAGCCCGGCATCAACTACTCGGGACAGAAATTCAGCTTTTTCGTGAGTGTACCGGTCGCACTTTCCCGCAACCGTACGCAAAGCGTGACTGACAAGGAAAATTCAGTAAAATACAACACGTTTGTGCGGGGCGACGCCGCTTTCGCTGATTACTCGGTGAATGCAGGGGTGTCTTTCAAATTTTGATAAAACATACTGCATTGTGCTGTAACAATGCTGCATATCGAGCTATAAACAGAAAAGAGCCGGGCGCATGCGTCCGGCTCTTTCTGTTTATAGGTATTTTTATCCCAATACCAGCTCTCCCAGGGCTTCTTTGGTAAAACCTTTCAGCTCTGAGGTACGCTCCTCGCGGATTTTCTGTACCCAGTATGGATCAGCTAGCAAAGGACGTCCTACCGCTACGAGGTCGAAATCGCCCCGGTCCATGCGGCGGATGAGCTCGTCGAGGGAGCTTGGCTCGGAACTTTCGCCCCGGAATGCTGCCATAAATTCACCCGTCAAACCTACGGAACCTACGGTAATCGTAGCTTTTCCGCTCACCTTCTTGGCCCAACCCGCAAAATTGAGGTCGGAACCTTCAAACTCGGGCTCCCAGAACCGGCGCTGTGAGCAGTGGAAAATGTCCACGCCGGCATCAGCAAGAGGCGTGAGCCAGGCTTCCAGTTCCTGCGGATTGCCTGCCAGCTTGTTCTGGTAGTTGGAGGGCTTGAATTGCGATAACCGGATAATGATCGGAAAATCCTCTCCTACCTGCTTCCGCACTTCCCGGATCACCTCGGTAGCAAACCGCGTGCGTTCCGGGAGCGTTTTTCCGCCAAAAATATCGGTACGCTTGTTGGTCACATCCCAGAAAAACTGGTCGATCAGGTAGCCGTGAGCGCCGTGGAGTTCAAGGGTATCAAAGCCCAGGCGCTTTGCATCGGCGGCCGCCTTGCCGAACGCGGCAATGGTATCGGCAATATCCTTATCGGTCATGGTATTGCCATTCACAAAATCCTGGCGGTTGAGACCTGACGGACCTTCAAAAGGCACAGGCGGAACCCAGCCGGAATGATGGTTATCCATGATCCCCATATGCCAGATCTGCGGCGCCATCGCACCGCCCGATTGATGTACCGCATTGATCACACGCTGCCAGCCGGCCAGTGCCCGCTCGCCGTGAAAGTGCGGAATATCAGGATCATTGGACGAAGAAGGCCGGTCGATGACGGTACCTTCCGAAAGGATCAATCCCACTTCGCCTTCGGCCCGGCGCTGGTAATACGCTGCCACCACATCGGTGGGTATTCCATTGGGAGAAAATGAGCGTGTCATGGGGGCCATGACGATCCGGTTTTTGATATTAAGTGATTTCAGGCTGAACGGCCTGAACAAAGAGTCTGACTGCATGACAAAAGCTAAAATTAAATTTCTGATTCGATAAGCTGGCTTAATGCCTGAAACGCCGCTTCATTGCGCTGGTAGTAGGTCCACTGACCTACCCGGGTGGCTTTCACCAGTCCCGCCCGCTGCAAGACCGACAGGTATTCGGAAATCGTGGATTGGGTGAGCCCGGCACGCTGCTGGATCTGGCCCACGCACACGCCGTGCTCGTAGCCGAAATCCTTTTGCCCCGGAAAGCTGGCTTCCGGCTCTCTGAGCCAGTTGAGAATGTCCAGCCTGGTTTTATTTGAAAGCGCTTTAAATATTTCCAGATGATCCATGATCCATATATCGACTATTCCCGATATGCCTGTTAACTGATGTGCCCCTTATTTGGTTCGTACCCGCATTGTTTTTTTTAGAACCTTGTACTCCTCCTGCGGCAAGTGCCTGACCGTTTACTCACTTTAACAGCATTTAAATACCACTGAATAAATACTTCTCGTTGGTCGGTTTTAAAACCCTGCTCATTGCTATGCGTCATCCATGCTACAAAATTTTCTTTCTTCTTCTTTATTGTACAACAACACTTGCTCAGCAAAGCATTACGATCAGCGGTTTTGTCAGGGAAAGGGGCAGCCGCGAGCTGCTGCCGGGCGTAAATGTTTATATTCCTAATTCGGCCTACGGGGTAGCTACCAATCATTATGGTTTTTATTCCCTGAGTATCCCGGCAAAGGATTCGGTTATGGTTTCCTATTCTTTTGTAGGATACGAAACCCGGCACCTTCGCCTGAAAGCGGATGTCAGCCGGCAGGTGGATGTGGAACTTGCTGCTGCCAATGTACTGAATGAAGTGATCGTCTCCGAGAAGCGCCAGAACGAAAAAGCAAGTGAGTCGGCGCGGATGAGTACCATCGAAATTCCTGTTTCTCAGATCAAAAAACTACCCGCTTTTTTTGGTGAAAAAGACGTGATCCGTGTATTGCAGCTGATGCCCGGCGTACAAAAGGGCAGCGAAGGACAAACCGGCCTGTACGTGCGCGGAGGGGGACCCGACCAAAACCTGATCATCCTTGACGATGCCGTCGTGTATAATGCCAGCCATCTATTCGGTTTCTTTTCGGTTTTCAATGGGGATGCGCTCAAAAGCGTTGAGCTGGTCAAAGGCGGTTTTCCTGCACGGTATGGCGGCAGGCTGTCGTCAGTCGTAGAAATGAACATGAAAGAAGGCAGTAAGGAAAAGCTGCACGGCGAGGGCGGCATCGGACTGATTTCCTCCCGCCTCACCCTGGAAGGCCCTTTAATGAACAAAAAGGCGTCTTTTCTGGTGTCGGCCCGCCGGACTTACATCGACTTTCTTGCCAAGCCTGTCATTGCGCAGCAGCAGACCGGCAACGACAGCAAGACAAAACCGGGCTACTATTTTTACGATCTGAATGCCAAGCTGAACTACGATCTTGATGCACGCAACAAGCTTTACATCAGCGGATACTTCGGGCGCGACCGCTTTCACGTCTCCGAGAAAACGCTGGGTTCTGAAAGTTCTTCCGGACTGAACTGGGGCAATGCTACCGCCACGCTCCGCTGGAACCACCTGATCAACCCCAAGCTGTTTGTTAACACATCGCTCATTTACAGCCGGTTCGTTTTTAACATTTACGCCAGTGACAAAGACAAACGTTCAGACGGCACGACAGAAGAGTACAACCTCAGCTACAACAGTCTGATCCGTGATTACAGCCTCAAAACCGACTTTGACTACTATCCCCACGCGCAACATGCGGTTAAGTTTGGCCTGGTGGCCACAGCCCACCGGTTTGTTCCCTCGGCTCTGACGCTGGCAGGCGCATTTCCGGGTGATGTAGCCCTGCAAGCCAAGCCCATCCATACGGTTGAAACGGGGATTTATGCCGAAGACACCTGGCAGCCATTTCCCAGGATGAAAATTAATGCAGGCATGCGCCTCAGCACCTTTCAGACGAAATCCAGGACTTACTTCCGGCCGGAGCCACGCATATCTGCATCCTGGAAAGCGGGCGAAGACCTTGCTGTGAAAGCGTCATACGCCCAAATGAACCAGTACGTGCACCTGCTCAGCAATACAGGATTGGGCCTTCCCACGGACCTTTGGGTACCTACCACAGACAGCATTCCACCCCAGCAATCGCAGCAGCTGGCATTGGGACTTGCCAGAGACCTGGAAAAGCCCGGGCTCACCTTTACGCTCGAAGGCTACTACAAACGCATGAACAACATCATCAGCTACAAGGAAGGCTCGTCTTTTATCCGCCTCAACGGGCAGAATGCCAATGAGCTGAACTGGGAGTCAAATGTAACTTCCGGCAAAGGCTGGTCGTACGGATTGGAAATGATGGTGCAGAAGAAAACCGGCAAACTGTCGGGCTGGGTGGGCTATACCCTTTCGCGTACCCAATGGAAATTCGATGAACTGAACTTCGGACGTACCTTCCATCCACGCTACGACCGGCGCCACGACGTGTCGGTGGTAGGAATCTACGAGCTGAGCAAGCGCATTACGCTGTCGGCAACATGGGTGTATGGGACAGGAAATGCACTGACAATACCCGCCGGTACCTTCACAAGCATCAAAGACGCGCGCTTTGAAAACATTGAAAATGGATCTTACAGCAAGAATATTTACGATTACAGCGAGAAAAACAGCTTCCGCGCCGAAGCTTATCACCGGCTTGACCTGGCCGTACAATTTCACAAGAAGAAAAAGCGGCACGAGCGTACCTGGGAGTTTGGGTTGTACAATGCCTACAACCGTCGTAATCCGTTTTTTTACAGATTAAACACCCGGTATAAAAAAGATGGGGGCATGCCTTACAACACCCTGGTTCGCTACTCGCTTTTTCCTGTCCTTCCCTCATTCAGCTACAATTTCAAATTCTGAACCCGCATGACAATCCGGAAAATATTTTCGCAATTCTTCAGTTATGGGCTGCCTGGATTATCCGCATGCCTGTTACTGGCCTCCTGCACCGGCTTTATCACCGAGCTGGACGAAAGTGATATCCCGCTTCCCGACTCCAAAATTGCAGTGGAAGCACTGATTTCTCCCCAGGATACCATCATTGAAGTAGTGGTGACGCGCACCCGTACGATCCTGAGTGATATCTCTGATTTTCAGCCCATTTACCTTAACGATGCCGAAGTAATCCTCTCTGATGATAGCCGTCAGGTGGTCTTACCCTTTAATAATCGCAACAGAAGTTACGTGCTCAGCAGCGACGCATTCAGCATACAGGCAGGAAAGCGGTACCGGCTCCTGGTGCGGCAGGGAGGCCAGCAGGTGGATGCAACCTGCACGGTACCCGCAAGTGTGGTGAACGTTGCCGCCTACAACATCGACAGCAGCAGTGCCAGCGGTTTTGGACAGGTAAGTGTGCGAATGACGCTGAACGATATTCCCAATGAAACAAACTATTACCTGTTCAGGGCAAGCCTGATGATGGACGCGAATTCCCTGGAATACCTGAGCGGAATGGTAGGCCCGCAGCTGGTTCGCAGTGAGAACATGATCCGGGTATATTTTCCAAATGACAAAACTTTGTACAGCGATGCCAACCTGGACGGCCGGCCGATCACCTCGGCGGTGGGCTACTGCAATATGCTTACCCAGTATAGCTACAACTACACCGACGGAGAGGGCCGGACGAGATTGTTTAAATCAGATCCCGAGCTGAAAAAAATCACCATGACGGTGGTGAACGTTGACGAACATTATTACAAGTTCCAGCGCTCACTCGAAAACAATGATAACAGCAACCCTTTTATCGAACCTTCCCTTTTGTACTCCAATATAAACGGTGGCGTCGGGTACTTCGCGGCGTGCACGCTAGGCCGCACCATGTTGAAGCCATAGGCGTACAATCGGTGACTATTTTCAGCAAAAAGGCAGCTGAACGGGCGGGAACACAACTAATACGGGTGGTATACTTTTATTTCTGTGGCGGGTAACTTATAATAACATACATGAAAGTCCACAGCTTCAGTAAAGACTGCAGTTATCTTACCCCCACAGGAATCAGGAAAATCGCAATACTCGGAGCCGGCCCTGCCGGTCTGTTTGCCTACAAAAGGCTCATTGAATCAGGAGCGCGGTTTGACATTGTTATTTTTGAAAAAACGGATCACCTCGGCGCCGGAATGCCCTACAGTGTGGATGGTGCCAACCGGGAGCACATTACCAATGTTTCGGACAACGAGCTTCCCGAAATTGTAACGTCGGTGTCGGAATGGATCAGAACGGTGCCTGCAAAAACCCTAGATCTTTTCGGCATAGACCCGGACAAGTTCCACGAGTATACCGTGCTTCCGAGATTGCTCTTCGGCATGTACCTGTCGGACCAGTTTGAGATCCTGCGCGGCCAGGCTGCGGCAGCGGGCATCAAAACCGAAGTTCGCCGGGGTTCAGAAGTGACGGATATCATCGACCATACCGAAGAAGGAAAGGTTGTAGTTGAAACCAACAACACCCAGTGTGATACTTTCGACTGTGTGCTGATCTGCACCGGACACAAGTGGCCGGATAAGCATGAAGGCGCCCTGCGCGGTTATTTCGACTCTCCTTATCCGCCATCCAAGCTCGGCATGCGGGTCAACCATCCCGTAGCCCTGACCGGCTCTTCGCTTACCGCGATTGATGCCATACGTACGCTGGCGAGGCACAATGGAAGCTTTTCCAAAGCAGCAAATGGGGCAGTCACTTTCACCCCTGACCCCGAAAGTCCGAAGTTCAGGATCGTCATGCATTCAAGAAATGGATTGCTGCCGGCCATCCGGTTTCACCTCGACGAGCCGCAGCTTTCCAGCGACTCGCTGCTGACCGATGCGCAGATTGCGGCGAACATGAAGCAGAATGACGGGTTTCTGTCACTCGACTTTCTCTTTGAGCAGAACTTCAAGATTGGCTTCAAGAAAAAAGATGCAGCTTTTTACGAGCGGATCAAGGACATGCAGCTGGAAACATTCGTGCAGATGGTGATGGACATGCGCGAAGGAAAGGATCCTTTCAAGTTGTTCATAGAAGAATACAAGGAGGCAGAAAAATCCATTGCCGAGCGAAAATCGGTTTACTGGAAGGAAATGCTCGCCGAGCTGAGCTATACTTTGAACTATCCTGCCAAGTACCTGTCTGCCGAAGACATGATCAGGCTTCGCAAGGTACTGATGCCGCTGATCGCGATCGTGATTGCATTTGTTCCCCAGAGCTCCTGCGACGAGCTTCTTGCCTTGCACGCGGCTGGTAAGCTGGACATTGTTACTGTGGGTTCAGACGGTGAAGTGAGGCCGCATCCGGAAGAGGGCGTGCTCTACCATTATACCGACGAACAGGGTAAAAAACACCGTACACGGTTCAAAACCTACATCAATTGCACGGGGCAGCCTCACATTGCATTTGAAGATTTTCCGTTTAAAAGCATGCTGTCCAGGGAAACCGTGAGCCGCGCAATGATCCGCTTCAAGTCGGCGGAAGCAGGCGCTCAGGAAAAAGAGCAGGAAAACAAGGACGTGGTGCAGAACATAGCGGGCGACTATTTCCTGACCGTTCCAGGCGTGACCATCAATGATTGTTTTCAGGTGGTCAATAATTACGGTGTTGCCAATCCGAGGATTTACATCATGGCCGTACCCTACATCGGCGGTTACAATCCCGACTACTCCGGCCTGGACTTTTGCGATCAGGCTTCCAAATGCATTGCGGATGCGATCATTTCCATGGCGGCGGTTACAGAAGAAGTTTAAAATCGTTCAAGGAGCAGCATTTCCGGAAGTTACAATGCCCGGACAATACTGCTCCTTGTTTGTTTATATTCAAAATACTTCCTACCCGGAATCCTTACCAGCATGCTGTTTCTCCTACGCAGCCTGAGTAGGGCTTTTTAGTGGTGAGGCTGCTAAATATTTCAAGTGCGATTCCAACATTTTATATAATTTTTTAAAATATATGGACGATTATTGAAGATAAAGAGGGGAAAAAAACGCAATTTGTGCTTTTATATATAACCTTGATGATTTTCAGTTTTTGCAATACGATAAGTCTCCTGAAAATCCGTTCATGCATTACCCACTTAAAGCAGCGCGTGATTTCCGGCGCTGTGATGTTGAAAGAAGCTGCAAAGCAATCCTGAAAACTTTCAAGTAAAACTCCCCTCACCAGACGTAGTCCTGTTCAATACCTGGGCTTGTACACGTTCCACTGGTGAAATGAACCTCTTTAACCTATGATAGATTTCAAGAACATCAGCTACCTGGCGCAAGGCTCCGACGACCAGAAGTATATCTATAACCTGCTGTGTAAAACCGCGATTCTGGACATCCTCGGCAAGCACGATCCTATTGTAGTAGGAACCTTTCCGCTGGACATTCATGTAGACGGTAGCGACCTAGACATAATATGCCATTGTACCGACACCCGCAATTTTGGCGAGTACCTGACCATTCATTTTGGCAAATACGATAATTACAAACTCCACTACCCCGACGACGTCAACCCTGAGGGTGTGATTGCGTATTTTGAAATAGAGGGACAGCCCTTTGAAATTTTCGGCCAGGACCTGCCCTCTGAAATGCAGATGGGCTACATGCACATGGTTGCCGAGTACCTGCTGCTCAGCAAATACGGAGAAGAGTTTAAGCGGGAAGTGGTTGAGCTGAAAAAATGCGGGCTGAAAACCGAGCCGGCTTTCTGCGAGCTGCTGGGCATTACGGGCGATCCTTTTGCCGGGCTGCTGGAATTCCATAATTAGCCCGGCAAAACTGGACATAGCGGATACATTCAGGCTACTGATGCGTGGCTTGAATGTTCCATGATCAGGTCGCGCGACTCCGCGGCAAGTTTGTCATGGCAGCCCGTGAGCTTTTCGAGATGCTCGTGGCACATCCGCCAGCATTCAGATTCTTCATCGACTTTGGCGAGCAGCGACTGGTACATGCGGATCAGCAATTCGTCGTGTTCAAGACAGCGGGAAATCACCATCCAGCAGTCCGCATCGGAATTCCCGGCCTCATCGTCAAGCAGCAGGATGCTCGACAAGTCACCATCTGTCAGGCAGCATTTCAGGGATTCGTACAGCTGGCGCATTTCGCTTTGGAACAACAGGGATGTCATGTAGCAGCTGCCACAGATTACCCGCAGGGGACGTGTTGTATCCAGTGCCATCGCAGCCCTGAACAATGCTTCCTGCCGCTTATGCATCCGCCAGATGCCCGCGACTTCTTTTACGATATCTTTTAACTCGTCCATTTTAATAGCGTTCTATTCATTGCCAGCGTGACCTATGCGGAGGTTTTCTCCGGCAGATTGCATCACGGATCTCTATGGCATCCTTGGTACTCCCAGCCTGAATTTTGGGCAAAAGCTTCACAATATCCGTACCAAATAGAGCAATATCCGGCATGCTCAGTGTGTGCAGGAATAAATGGGAATGCAGTTGCAGAATATCTGATGATTACGGGTCCAAGGGTCAGATACCACTGAAAGTCTGGGTGCCTGGAATGGTTCTTTTACGGCCAGCCGGTTGTCCTTTTCTCGGCATTACCCTACGCAGACGAACAGCTATGTCACAAAGAGAAGTTTATTTTGTAGATGACGACCCCGACCAGCGAAAAATGCTCCGTGAGTTGTTCAAGGCCTGCCTGCCAGGTTATACGATTCGGTTTTTTGATTCAGGCCAGGCGCTTTACCTGCACCTTGTCGCCATTTCAGCAGATAACTACAATGGTCCTTTGCCCGGTTTGTTGTTGATGGATCTCCACATGCCAGGAATTGATGGCTACAATTTGCTGAAACTGGTCAGGCACCGGATTAATCACCAGAATATTAACTGGTCCAAGGTACCGGTTGTGATCTTTACCAATTTCGTTACCGGCACACAGATCAATGAATGCTACGAAGCAGGAGCAAACTCGGTGATGGTGAAACCGCTTAAAGCTGACGACCTCATGGATATGATGAACGTCACCTGCAAGTACTGGCTCCAATACAATCATTTATAATCTCCACAATCCCCTAAGCCATTATGCCTTCACAGGTTGTTATTGAATGTTGCGACGCGATCAAGTCACGTGAGCTGACGATCGCATTTGCCGAAAGCGCTACTGCGGGCAGGATGTCTGCAGAATTTTGCATGTCACCGGCCTCCGGCCAGATTCTCAAAGGAGGGCTCGTGTGCTACGATGCTACCCTCAAAGTTGACATACTGAAAATCCCCAAATCATTTATTGAAGAACACACGCCGGAGTCGGCTGAGGTAACTGAAGAACTCGCCCGGCGGCTGGGCGGACTGATACCATCGGACATTCAGGTGGGTGTTACTGGACTTACCACACCCGGCGGAAGTGAGTCGGAAACCAAACCTGTCGGGAGCATTTTTCTGCACATCTGTATGCCTGGCAAATCCATTCCGGTGTTCCGCGTATTTGAGGGGGAGCCTGAGCAGATCGTGCTTCAGGCGATAGACCTCGCTGCACAAACCATTCTTGAAGAATTGAAATAACAAAGCTGTTTGACCTAAAAAAGCGAAAGCCGGAAATCAGATTTCCGGCTTTCGCTTCTTTAGGTCAAGGTTACTGGTTATCATTCAACCGAAGCTTCCTCATTCACATAAGTTTCTGCAAGTCCTGTCAGCAGCTGATCCGTCTGGCCTTCTTCATCCAGCGTTTGCTGAAGAAGGTCGGCTACTTCGGTTTGTCCCAGCGTACGTGCCAGGTTTCTGAGTGTACCGTACGATGCAATTTCATAATGCTCCACTTTCTGCGCAGCCATGATCAGACCGCAGTCACGAACCATCGTACCTTTGTCTGTGCTTTCAATAATTTCCTCAGCCTCAGCGATCAGTCCCTCCATCGCAGCACATTTTTTGGCCTGTGCCTTCTTCCCTACTTTTTCGAACACCTGTTCCAGGCGGGTGATCTGCTCTTCGGTTTGTACGGTATGTGTATCAAATGTAGCTTTCAGCTCTTCTGATGTAGCATTTTTCGACATTTTAACCAATGCTTTGGCCAGGTGTTTCTCTGCCCAGTAAATATCTTTAAGACCATCTACGAAAAGTTCTTCCAATCGTGCACTTTCTGTTGAAGCAATCTGGTTCTTTGGTTTGCTTTCTGAGGTTTTCATGTTTTAATGGTTTTAGTTTCGGCCGGTTGCAGTAAATATCCGTACCAGCCCATACCCCCGCCACCTCTTATAAAAAGGATGTACCCCTGCCCTGCTGCTGTACATGTGATGTAGAAAAGCGTGGAATCCATACCATGGTAGCGCGCTACGCGATGGTATGTTTTTTGAGTCACCATGCGGCAATTACAATTTACCCCACAAACTTTTTTTGTTCCGGGTGTTGCCTGAACCCGGCATTGGACCACGATATGGAAGAGAAAAACTATGCAGGCCTCATTCCTGACGAGCGTGAAGGATGGGCAATTACGGCGGTAAGCCGGCAAACCGAACCAGACGAAGCAGCTGCCAGAAGCCTGTTTGAACTTGCCGAGCAGCGCCTGCGGGATGTAAACCAATGGGGAAGCCTGCTAAAAAGCAAGATGGCCGACTTCCAGCTGACCGATACGTCCGGGAACGATGTCAGCGGATCAGTTTCAGAAGGACAATATTTTAAAATAGATATTCTTGGCCCGGGAACGACCAGCGGCCAGGGCTACGATTGGGTAAGGGTGGAAGCAGTTGCCAGGTTTGAGGAAAATGCGATAGAGCATGTGGCTATGAGGGTAAGGCCTGCTTCCAACCCTTCCAATAACAATACTGAAACGGCACACTTTTATTCAGATAAAGCTACGAGCACCTTTACGATTACGCGGGAAGGTACTACGGTGACTGCAAGTATCTACGACCGCAATACGGATGTCAACAAGGATGGCGAAACGCTGCTGGAAAAAGCAAGGAACCTCATCGTAGGGGCATTCGGGAAGCTGGTACTTTCGAAAATACAGTGGCAGGACCTGACCGACGGCCTAATCAGGCGGTAAAGCAGTTACCACCGGAACTTCATCTTTTTACTAAAAACAAAAACAATGGCTACCAACACGGCAAAAAATTACGCACTCGTTACGGGTGCAACAAGCGGAATCGGCTATGAACTGGCAAGATTGCTCGGCGATGCAGGTTATAACCTGATTGTCGTAGGCCGCAATCCGAATGAAGTGGAAGCGCTCGCCGTTGAACTTCGGGAGAAAAACATTGACGTAGTACCTATCGCCAAAGATCTATTCGACCGCGAAAATGCATTTTCATTGTATAGTGATGTGAAAAGCAGGAACCTGCCGGTGGAAATCCTGGTCAATGATGCAGGGCAGGGTTTGTACGGAAAGTTTCAGGATACCGACATTGACCGCGAACTGGAAATCATCGACCTGAACATCGCTTCACTGGTGATCCTCACCAACTGCTTTTTGCAGGACATGCTTGCGGCGGGTACCGGCAAAATCCTGAACCTGGCGTCCATTGCCAGCCGCCTGCCTGGTCCATGGCAGTCTGTATACCACGGCACAAAGGCTTTTGTGCTTTCATTTTCCGAGTCGATCCGCGAAGAACTCAAAGATACCGGCATTACCGTGACCGCGCTGATGCCCGGGGTGACAGACACCGATTTCTTCAACAAGGCGGATATGAACGACAGCAAGGCAGTTCAGGATCCGGATAAAATGGCTGACCCTGCTGATGTGGCCAAAGATGGGTTTGATGCCATGATGGCCGGAAAAGACAAGGTAATTTCGGGTCTTAAAAACAAGCTGCAGGTCGGCATGGCCAACCTCGTCAGCGATACCGTAGTAGCACACCAGATGAATGAGCAGCAAAAACCCGTAGACGAAGAATAACCCGCAATATGATAGATTCGAACACGCTGGAACAGGCGACGATCCATGCAGCCCGGCTCGGCAACCTGGAAGTACTCCGGGAGCTGGTGGCCCGGAATGCCAATATGAATGTGCAGGATGACCGCGGGTACACACCCCTGATTATTGCATGCTATAACAATCACCGCGAAGCTGCGGAGTTGCTACTGGATGCCGGCGCAGATGTAAACAAACAGGATTTTGGGGGAAACAGCGCACTGATGGGTGTTTGTTTCAAAGGATACCCTGACATTGCAAGTCTGCTGATCGGGCGCGGTGCAGATCTCAACCTTCAGCATGGAAATGGTGGCACGGCGCTGATGTTTGCAGCCATGTTCGGGCGCAATGAGCTGGTAAAGCTGCTGCTCGAACACGGAGCCGACCGCAACATCCTGGACTTCCGCGGAATGTCTGTAGTGGACCTGGCGGTACAGCAGGGCAATGAAGAAGCCGTAGCATTGCTTCAGGCCTAAGCTTCTCTTTTGTACATCAATAAAAAACCCGCATATCAATATGCGGGTTTTTTATTTTACACCTACGCTATTACGCGGGCACTTTCCGGGGCTTTTCACGTTCCCAGAAACGATGCTGCGAAATGGCCGTAATAAACTGGCTGGCAACTTTTTCAAGATCGGAGCCAACGATCACACCTTCCATCAATACACTTTCGTCAGAATAATCAGCAGGGAGCTTTCTGCCGAAATTCGTTGCCTGCAGTACCTGGATTGCGCCTGCATCCGCAGCGACCGCTTTGCAGTGTTTGAATGCCTCATTGAGAAAATGAATGGCGTCCGGCTCCGCCTCAATGGACGCTGCACTGTTGATTCCACCCGGCACATACACGGCATCATAAAATACCGATGCGGCCGTCAGGAATGTATGATCAACCGCAATTTTGGTATCATTTTCGGCTTCAACAAAGTTCTGCCGCGGCGCAATGATCTCCACAACCGCGCCGGCTGCTTCGAGCGCATTTTTGACCGTAGTTACAGAAAGCTCGTCTACCCCATCCGCAGCCAAAAATGCGATCTTGCGCGTTTCAATGGTATCTTTTACTGTATGCTCCATGCTCAATGCTTCGGACTTCAGCAGACTGCCTTCCACCATGATCGGATCATAGTCGGCAGGATCAGCATCCGCAGGCATGCTGTGGTTAACAGGCAAAGCCGGATCAGGCGGTACCGGAAGACGCAGCTGATAAGCCACGCCGGCAGCCAGGCTCTGATCAATGAGCGACAGGATACCCAGCATGCGTTCACGGATCGCAGGCGTGATGCATTTACCCAGCTCAAAGCTGAATGCATCAATCATATGGTTTTTCTCAGGATCGGACTGGCTGTTGAAGAAAAGCCGCGCCTGACTGAAATGGTCAAGGAAGCTTTTGCTCCTCGCCCTCACCTTCCGGCCGTCCACCCGTTCGGGGTATGAGGTAAACCCTCCTTCCGATGCCTTGGCCTGCACCGGGTAATTACCGGCAAGCAGATTGGGATTGTAGCTCGTTTTGCCGCGATTAATGGTCTGCCGCATGTAGCCATCACGCTGATTGTTGTGTACGACACCCAGCGGCCGGTTGATCGGAATTTCCTGGAAGTTGGGGCCCCCAAGACGGATCAGCTGTGTATCTGTGTAGGAAAACAGGCGGCCTTGCAGCAGGGGATCATTGGTAAAGTCAATACCCGGAACAACATGTCCCAAATGGAAGGCTACCTGCTCGGTTTCCGCAAAGAAATTGGTGGGATTCCGGTTCAGCGTGAGCTTGCCGATGCGCTGTACCGGTACCAGCTCCTCGGGGATGATCTTGGTAGGATCCAGCAGGTCAAACTCAAACTTGAACTCATCCTCCTCGGGCACGATCTGAACACCCAGCTCCCACTCGGGATAGTTGCCCATCTCAATGTTGTCCCACAGGTCGCGGCGGTGGTAATCCGGATCTTTACCGGAAATATTCTGCGCCTCGTCCCAGGCTACCGAATGCACGCCTAGCAGTGGTTTCCAGTGGAACTTGACAAAACTCGCCACACCCTCCGCATTGACAAACCGGAAAGTATGTACCCCGAAGCCCTCCATCATCCGGTAGCTCCGCGGAATAGCACGGTCGCTCATGAGCCACATGATCATGTGCGACGACTCAGGCATGATCGAAATAAAATCCCAGAAAGTATCATGAGCCGAAGCTGCCTGTGGGATCTCGTTATCGGGCTCAGGTTTTACCGCATGCACCAGATCCGGAAATTTGATTGCGTCCTGGATAAAGAATACGGGCATGTTGTTGCCGACAAGGTCAAAATTCCCCTCCTGGGTATAAAACCGTACGGCAAAACCACGTACATCCCGGGCCAGGTCGGTAGAGCCGCGGGAACCTGCTACGGTTGAAAACCGGACAAATACGGGAGTTTCCAGCGAAGGATCACCCAGGAACTGTGCACGCGTGACGGACGACATGGATTCATACACACGAAATACGCCATGTGCACCCGCACCGCGGGCATGTACCACGCGCTCAGGGATACGCTCATGGTCAAAATGCGTGATTTTTTCCCTGAAAATAAAGTCTTCCAGCAAAGAAGCGCCCCGATCGCCTGCTTTGAGCGTGTTCTGGTCATCATTGATCCTCAGCCCGGTATTCGTGGTCATCATCTCACCGGCAGGAGTCTCTACATGAGATTCAAGCGACTGGGTTTTGTCATTGTCTGGTTGAGCGGGATTGCTCGGTTGGTCGTTGGACATTTGGTTATGGTTAGTTCATGGAAGAATTTACAGCTAGTGTGTTCAGCCCTGCCCCGCTGGCATGCTTTTGAATAATGTCAGCCCACAAAGAAATTTCCTAACAATGGATGTAATAGAAATCATAGGACTTGTAGCGGGAATATGCACCTCGTCGGCCGTTCTCCCCCAGCTGATCACAACTGTCAAGAAGAAAAAAGCCAGCGAGGTTTCGATGCTGATGTTTATTGTTATGCTTACCGGAAATGCCCTGTGGGTATATTACGGTATTGATAAAAAGGACGTCCCGATTATTGCCACCAACGTCTTCACCATCTGCCTCAATGTTGCGATGCTGTACCTGAAAGTGAAATACCGGAACAACGCCTGATCTTACTTGTAAGCTACGCGGTAAATCACACCATTGGTATCGTCGGTAAAGAGCAGTGAGCCGTCTTTATGCACAGCCACACCTACCAGGCGGCCAAAGTGCGCGCGGTTGTTGTCGACAATGAACCCGGTCACGAAATCTTCAAAACGAACCGGCTGCCCATTCTCGAAATGTGCGCGTACAATTTTATAACCCACCGGCGAGCTGCGGTTCCAGGAGCCGCGCATGGCGATAAATGCGTCATTGCTGTAATCACCGGGAAACATCGAGCCTGTGTAAAACGCCATGCTCATCGGTGCTGAATGGGCCTGGTAGGTAAGTGCCGGCAAGGTCGTTTTTTGCAGGTACTGCGCATAGGTGGTATCTCCCTGCGGACGGTCGCCCGGGTTATATTTTCCTTCACCATAGATATACGGCCAGCCATAGTCTGCTCCCTGCTTGATCTGGTTTAGCTCTTCTTTTTGCTCATTATCACCCAGCCAGTCAATACCATGGTCCATTCCCCAGAGCTGTCCGGTTGTGGGATGCCAGCCGAAGCCGATCGTGTTGCGCAGGCCTTTTGCAAAAACCTTGCGGTTGGAACCATCCGGTTCAGCACGGAGGATCGTTGCGTTTTCAGGGTTCGGCTCGGGGCAGGAGTTACAGGTACTTCCTACAGTCAGGTACATTTTCTTGTCAGGACCAAATGCAATGGTGCGGTTTGGATGCTGCCCGCCGTCAGGCAGGTCGCTGATCAGCATTTTAGGCTGCCCCAGGGTTCCGTCCCCGTTCATGTCGGCCACATACACTTCGTTCACTGCTACCATGTACATTTTGCCTTCATAAATGTGGAGGCCATGCACCTGCTTGATGTTTGCCACGGTCTTTTTGTCCTCGGCCACGCCGTCTCCATTCTTGTCACTCAGCATCACCACAATACCCGCTTCCCGGTCGGATACGTACACGTTTCCGTTGGCATTCACTGCCAGAATACGCGGCTTGCCCACGCCTTCGGCGAATTTGGTGATGGTAAATCCTGCGGGTACTTTCAGTTTTGCAACATTGGCGTCGGATGCAGGCTGCACGGCCGGGTAGAATACGAACCCTTCAATCTGTGACGAGGTGGGCTCATCATCAGTTTCCGGGATAAACGTATCCCAGAAATCGTCTCCATCCTTGCACCCTACGGCAAGCATTCCCGTGAGTGCACATAGTGCTGCTGCCTTTACCCACGACTTTGGCATTCGATAATTGTTTTTCATTGAGCTGTTCCTGGTTTGTTGATTAATCCATCCCACAGCTTTTTAAAAAACCATTCCCTTGATAAATCCGTAACCCCTACCCGGGTGTTGCGCCCATTACAGCTCATTGTTGCGGCGGGCAGCCTCGTCGGTCAATGCGGCGATGGGACCATCCGTAGCATGGGATTCGCTTTCGGCGCCGCTTTGCTGCGACCTGTTGTCGCTCTTGGGCAGAAACCGGTTTGCCAGCTGCGTGAGCGTGGTGAGTGAGCCTGGCGCAATGCCATTCAGGGCAATAGCTGCCCGGGCCGTCAGCGTAAGTACCACTTCATTTTCCCCATTGCTGATTCCCTCCACGATTTCGGCAGCAGCTTTGGCAGCATTCTGAGAGAGCAGCGGAAGTGAATCAGAAAACTTGAACCAGGCATATTCTCCCTCGTGATCACCCTTGACCGACACATTGCGCGGACTGCCCGTACGCATCAGGTTGGGAATTACGGTAGTAACATGAATGTGGTCCTTTTTCAGCTCGGCGGCAAGTCCTTCCGAAAGACCTACCATCGCAAACTTGCTGACGCTGTAAGGCAGCATGTGCGGTACTGCAATTTTGCCGCCGATCGAGCAGATGTTGGCAATGCGTCCGCCACCCTGCGCCCGGAAGTGCGGCAGTACCGCCTGGATGCAATGCAGTGCCGACCAGAGGTTCGCATCCATCACACGCTGGTAGTCGCTCAGCTCCATGGTGTTCTCGGGTCCCAGCAGCATGGTACCCGCATTGTTGATCAGCAGATCGAGCCCGCCGAAGTGAGCAATGACAGTCTCCACCACTTTCTTCGCATCTCCCGGATTGGTAATATCCGCACTGATGGCGAGTACCGGTACATTCCGTCCCTGCAGTTCCGCTTCTGCCCTCTGCAGCTGGTCACCCGAGCGGGCGCATATGGCGATGCGGGCACCCTGGTCGCCCAGTACACGGGCAAGTTCAAGTCCCAGGCCGCGGGAGCCGCCGGTGATCAGCACCGTTTTTCCCTCCCATTCCACCCGGGTCATTTTCTGGTAAATGGTGCGCGCAAGCGCCACCACACCCGCCGCTGCCAGCGTGGCAAGGAGCGTTCTTCCGTGGTTCTGTATCAGGTTGTTTCCTTGTGTACTCATGGTTTTCGAATTGATCTGAAAGTTCGTTCTACCCTGTTTTTGCATAACAACTATTCCAGCAGCTACCTGTTACGTGCTATGGCGCTTCGTACGGCACGATATTTGACTTTGCCTCGGGTATCTTGGCTTACGATGAAAAAAGAAGACATTCACCTTTGGGACGTTAAACGCATACTGTTTGGCGAGGCACCGGCCGAGTTTATGGTCGAGGTTTTTTTCAGAACACTTTTTATTTATATCGTCCTGATGGTCACCGTCAGGATGATGGGCAAGCGCCTGAGCGGCCAGCTGACCATTTCGGAAATGGCAGTCATGGTGACGCTCGGTGCTATTGTTTCACCCGCCATGCAAACGCCGAACAATGGATTGCTGCAGGGTGTGCTCATCCTGGCTTGTGCATTGGTATTCCAGCGCGGGCTCAACTACCTGGAATTTAAAAACCGGAAGCTTGAACGACTGGATCACGGTGAGTTGCGCATGGTTGTGAAAGACGGCGAAATCCTGCTCAATGAGATCAACCGTTCCAAACTGTCGCGCCAGCAGCTTTTTGCAGCCCTGCGGAGCAGATCCATTTACAACCTCGGCCAGGTCGAACGCATGTATGTCGAATCCTTTGGCCTTTTCAGTGTTTACAAACTTGAACCACCCGTAGCCGGACTGTCGCTCCTGCCGCCGGGCGATGATGAAGTACAGGAAATACAGGTTCCCGTGCACAACCGCGTGGTATGTACCAGCTGCGGCCATGTACGCGACGATGCCGGCGACGCCGACTCCTGTCCGCTGTGTACCAGTGACAACCGGGTACCAGCCATGATTTACTCCTAGAACTATTGACTGATTGCAATGATGAATAACCAGGCTCCGCCGATCCGCTGGAATGATTGGGCGCGCATTTTCTTCGGCGAAGTACCTGCCGGCTTTTACATTGAAGTAGTGCTCAGGACACTGATCATTTATGTACTCCTGATGACGGCCATGCGGCTTATGGGAAAGCGGATGGCTTCCCAGCTCGGGCAGAACGAAACGATTGCGATGGTGTGCCTTGCTGCGGCCATCGGTATACCCATGCAGGCACCGGATCGCGGGCTGATTCCCGCATTCATCATCGGGATGATTGTGGTGGTGGTACAGCAGGTGATCGCGTCGAAAGCGGCCAGGGATGAAAGCTTTGAGGCACTCACGCAGGACAACTTTGACACGCTTGTGTCAGAAGGCGTACTTCAGCTCGACTGTATGCTGGAAACGCGGCTGACGCGCGAACGCATTTTCGGCCAGCTCCGCAATGACGGCATTCATCATCTCGGGGAAGTGAAACGCGTGTACCTGGAAGCAAACGGCACTTTTACGATCATCAGGAACAGTCCGGCAATTCCGGGACTATCCGTGATTCCTCCCTGGGACGAAGAATTTCTAAAGAAAAAATGCAGGGAAACCGGAGAGCTGGTTTGCCACAGCTGCGGCACCCGGCGCAATGAGCAGGAACCCAAAGGTGATAACTGCGAGGTGTGCGGCGCCAATGACTGGATGGATGCCGTACTCTGACCATGTTCCGTTTTTGTAAAATTAACATACATATAACTATCCAAAATGACTAGAAACCGCCTATTGACAGGATTAATGATGTTGCCGGCCTGGTGCCAGGCGCAGGTAGCGCCCCGCGAAATCAAGGAAAACTTCTGGTACAAAAACAGCATCATCTATAACCTGGAAGTAGGTGTGTTCAAGGATAGTGACGGGGATGGAAAAGGTGATTTCAATGGTTTGATCGACAAGCTGGATTACCTTAAAATGCTGGGTGTCGACGCGATCTGGCTGGCGCCTTTTCAGCCATCGCCCGGCCAGGACGATGGGTACGATGTCGCCGACTTTTATGGTGTTGACCCCAGATTGGGAACCAGCGGTGACTTTGCGGAATTTATGCATCAGGCACAGAAACGCGGCATACGCGTCATCATGGACCTGGTGATTAACCACACGTCCGATCAGCATCCATGGTTCAGGGATGCCCGGACAAGCAAAACTTCCAAATACCGCGACTGGTACGTATGGTCGGCCCAGCGGCCCAAGAATGCTGACAAGGGAATGGTATTCCCGGGCATTGAAAAAGAAGTATGGACCCTGGACAAGCAAACGAACGAATACTTTTATCACCGGTTTTACACCTTCCAGCCCGATCTCAACTACTCCAACCCTGCCGTGATGCGCGAAAGCCAGCGCATCATCGGGTACTGGCTTAACCAGGGCATTGCGGGGTTCCGGCTGGATGCGGTACCATTCATCATCGAGGTGCCCAAATCGAACATTGATAAACCCGAACTCGACTTTGATTTCCTGACTGATATGCGCCAGTTTGTACAATCCCGAAAGGCCGACGCTACCATCCTGGGAGAAGCGAACGTTGAACCCTCGGAAAATGGCAGGTACTTCGGCAAGCGCGGCGAGGGGATACAGATGATGTTTAACTTTTTTGCCAATCAGCACCTTTTCTACGCACTGGCCACCGGCGAGCTCGAACCCCTGAAGTCGGCACTGCTGCAAACGAAAGAGATACCGGATGCCTCCCAATGGGCTAACTTCCTGCGTAACCACGATGAGATAGACCTCGGAAGGCTCACCGACAAGCAGCGGCAGCAGGTTTATGATAAATTTGGTCCTGACAAGAATATGCAGCTGTATGACCGTGGGATACGACGCAGGCTGGCGCCCATGCTCAGCAATAACCGCAAGCATATTGATCTGGCATACAGCCTGTTGTTCTCCCTTCCCGGTGCGCCGGTGATCCGCTATGGCGAGGAGCTGGGTATGGGCGATGACCTGAGCCTTAAAGAGCGGCTTTCCGTGCGCACACCTATGCAATGGAATGGTTCAGCCAATGCAGGATTTACCACGGCAGATACGGCTTTCAGACCGGTGATCAACTCTGGGCCTTTTGGTTTTCAGCAGGTCAATGTAGAAAAGGAATACCGCGACCCTGCTTCCCTGCTCAACTGGATTACCATGCTGATCCGTCTTCGCAAGTCGGCGCCCGAGATTGGATTAGGGTCCTATACTTTACTCAACTGCAAAGCTCCTTCGGTACTGGGCATCCGGTACGACTATGAGGGGCAAAGCGTGGTGGTACTTCATAATCTCAGCGACAAACCGGCAAAAGCGACATTTACATTGGACAAAGCAGATAAGCTTTACGACATGATCAACCCGGCCCAGGACCAGACGACTCCCAAAGGCAAGGCCGACATTGCCCTTGAAGGATACGGTTTTAAATGGTACCGGATCAACCGGGTACTCCCATAAAAAAGCATGGCATCCCGGATCCGGGATGCCATGTTAACTTTCATGATATTGCTTTTCAAGCCAGGTTCAGCGGGATTTTCTTTCCCGTGCGGGCAGCCTCGTAAATGGCCATGAGGATCTTTACATCGCGCAGGCCCATTTCCCCGGGTACGCGGGTAGGTTTCTTGTTGCGGACGCAATCTGCAAAATCATCCATCTGGAGAGCCTGCTGGTTTACCGCTGCAAATTCGAGTTTATCGAGGCTTGTTTTTCCTTTGATTCCGTCGTAGCCATAGGCGGGTTCCAGTTCATACCAGCCTTTTTCCGCTTCTACCCTGAGCAGGTTTCCGGATTCGGCGTAGCTGGTGTGACAGTTGGCCATGGCTCCTCCCGGAAATTCAAGCTGGAAATCCATGGTCTGTTCAACTTCGCCAAACCTTTCCACGTCCGTCTTAGCACCTTCTTTCGCCATCACGCTGACGGGATTTTGCCCCATCGCGTAGATAGATCCCTGCACACAATACACCCCAAGGTCCATGACGGGTCCGCCGCCTGCCCGCTCGCGGTCGAGACGCCAGGCGCCTTTTTCCATTTCCTGGCTGTCGATAGCCAGCACTTTCTTAATTTTCCCGTGTACCTGTTCTTTTCCAAATTTAGCGATGGTCAGGTTGTGGGGTTCAAAGTGCAGACGGTAGCCGATGGAGAGCATCTTACCCGCATCCTTACACGCCTTTATCATCGCTTCGCAATCCTTCACCGATGTGGCCATGGGCTTTTCACAGATCACATGCTTGCCCGCCTTTGCAGCCCTGATGGTGTACTCTGCATGCATGGAATTTGGCAGTACCACATATACAATGTCAACATCCGGATTGTCTTTGATCTTGTCGAAGTTCTGGTAGTTATAGACGTTTTTATCCGGAATCTTGTATTTTTCCTTCCACTTGCCGGCTTTTTCGGGGGTACCTGTCACAATCGCCGTGAGTTTGCAGCGCTGCGTTTCCAGCAGTGCCGGCGCGAGTTGCTCTTCGCTGTATTTCCCCAACCCTACAAGCGCCACACCCAGCTTTTTGTCCTGGTTAAAAGCCGCGTTTTCCTGCCCTGCTGATGACGCAAGCACATCATTTCCTGCAAGTACTTCATAGCCCAGCATGCTCAGGCCGGGTACCGCCATGGCAACCTGCCCTGCCTGCCGGAGAAATCGTCTCCTCTGATGATAAAAATCCATGTTCGTTAAATGATGAAGTGATGAAATAATCACCAGCACACCAGAAAAGGTCATGCCACTTGGCCATACAAACGAGCATTACAAAAGCTACGCAGGTAGCTGCCTGCCATCCCCTGCCCGGCCCGAACCTGGCACCGGGACGCTTAATTTTTATCGGAGCACAGCTGCGTTTTCTGCAAGCCAGGCGGCAAATGACCGGAGGGCGGGATTTAACATGCGGGTACGATCCACGTTTCTTGCGGCACAAAACGGCACCTCATAATCCTGGTAGAAACGGAACATATTGGCAAGATCGTCTGATCCCGGAAAGCCCAGTGAGCGATATACATCGCACGGTATATCGTTGTAAGTCACATCTTCGCCAATTACATCACTGTACATTTGCGCCATTTCCGCGCCGGTGAGGTGTTCACCGGCAATGCCCACCGTCTGCCCGATCATCGCCTGCCCGGCTTTGAATACACCATAGGCGCACCGGCCGATGTCCTCTGCCGCAATCCCCGCCAGCCGTCGGTTTCCCAGCGGGAGTGTTAGTGCCCACTTTCCGGCAGCATCGCGCTTCGGTCCCATTCCAAGGTTTACAAAATTGTCCCAGTAAAACGAAGTGAGCAGGAAAGTGACGGGCACACCCGCTTCTGTAAAAAACCGGTTGGCTTCTCCCTTGGCATCAAAGTGCGGTACTTTGTACCGGCCCATCAGTGTCGGAAAGTTCGGATCCTGAGGGCGGATCAGCGCACGGGTATCTTCCAGCGTCGACCATATCGCATGTTCAAGTCCGGCTGCTGCGGCTTCCTGCGCCATGGTTTTTGCCTGCATAAGCTCTTTTTCAGGTGAAAAATGCTCCCAGAAAAACGTCACAAAGTAAGCGGCGTAAGCTCCTCTCAGCACCTGGCGCACTGACTCCGGCTCATTCAGGTCGCCAAATACCACTTCCGCTCCTTTCATTGCCAGTACCCGGGCTGCCTCGCTGTCGGGATGGCGGGTGACGGCGCGCACCGAAAAAGTACGCTCGGGATCATCCAGGATGGCGTGCGCAAGGCCGCCGCCCTGCCCGCCCGTAGCTCCGAACACAGCAATTGTTTTCTTACTGTTCATTGTAAGTAATTGATTTTCATGGCTAATGATTGTTACATGGGTTGGCATAGCTCCCCGGCTCTATGGCGTAGGCGGCAGCGGTGCAGGTACTGCATTGGACACGGGTTTTATTGATTTCAGGTAGGTAAAAATCGCCTTCATATCGGGATCGCTGATCTGTGCATAGTTAGGCCACGGCATGGGCGGAAGCAGCGGCCTTGTATTGTCCAGCCCTTTGTATTTACCCTGCCGCATTGCTTTTGTAAATTGCTGCAGCGACCAGCTGCCGATGCCCGTCTCATCGGGTGTAAGGTTGGCAGCAAAGGATACGCCCCAGGGGCCGGCGGCTGCGGTATTCTGACCATTAAACAGCACCCACTGGCCAGTTTTGACGATTTTGCCATCATACGCCGGAAGTTGCTCGCGGCTGTCATAGCCGGAAAGATACCGATCCATATCAGGCACAGGTCCCCGTGCAGTCAGCTTTTTTGGAGAGTGGCAGTCGCCACAGCCGATCATGGTCACAAGGTACCGGCCACGCTCAATGAGTACTTTGTCGGGCAGCGGCTTGTGCAGGCTGGTTTTACGTTCGGTGTTTTTCTTTGCGGCATTATCAGCGCCGCCGGTTCCCGAAAAGGCACAGAGCAGCCACACGGCGGTACATGCCGCCAGCAAGTTTGTTTTCATTGTTTTAGAAAAAATTAGGAAGTGAATGGTTATACCCTGCCCATCGCCCTGCTACGAATGCGGGCGGCTTGTACGATCAGGTAAGAAAAGTTTACCGCCTCAAAGTGCGGAAGTGCTGGTTGACATCCTGGTATACCAGTGTAGGGACATCATTTGAAAACTCTTTGAAATCACGGATGAAATGCGCCTGGTCTGCATACCCGAAATTGTACGAAACATCAAGCCAGTTCGGCGTCGCAGCCGTTTGCTGAAAGGATTCATACGCGTGCCGGAACCGGATAATACGCTGGTACAGCTTTGGCGAGGTGCCATAATGGTCTTTGAAACTCCGTTCGAGCTGCCTCTTGCTGATCGACAGGTGTGCGCTCAGGCTGTCCATGTTTACATTTCCATTTGCCTGCCTGATCAGGCGGAGCGCCTCATAAAGGTAGCTGCGCTCGTTTTTCAGCGACCGTAGCCGGCCTGCCAGAAAGTGCTCTGCCTGCGTAACAACCTCCTGCATGTCCGTGAGTCCATATACGTTCGCGACAAACCGTTCAATATCCCGCCCGAGCAGATTGGAAAGTTCGGTGAAGTGGTTGAACATCGCTCCCAGCGAGACGTTAAAAAGCTGCATGGATTCCGGTTTAAGCCTGATCCCGAACTTCCTGCCCGGCCCTACTGCTTTCCACTGCACCGTGTCCCGGTATATTCCCACAAAAAATGCCTGCGGCAGTTTCTGCCACCGACCTTCAAACAAGGCATATGCACAATTATCGTCCAGGTGGATGATCAGTTCCAGGGCACCAAACGGCATGCAGCGCTGCACGGGAGATTCCTCCATTCCGTTAGTGGTTTCGAAATGGTGCAGCCAGTAGCATTCCACGTAGGGCTGCAATGCAGCAGACGGCTTAACTTCCTGGTAACTTGTTGCCATTGTAGCAGTTATGTCTTGTTTGGGAACGTTTGGTAAATATAGGGAGAATCAGCAATTTTCAACAGCTACCGAACCGCAGTGGCCTCCAGTTCTACCTGCAATTGTGGAAATGCCAGTGCATTTACCTCCGTAAGCGTACTGGATGCTACACAATCCGATGCCCTCAGCCGCTCGATTACCTGACCGTAAGCCGCAAAAAATTGCTCGATGGAAGTGGTGTAAAAGTTCAGGCGGACAACGTTTTTCATTGAGTAGCCTGCTTTCGAAAGTACGGTTTCCAGGTTGTCGAAACTCAGGTCGATCTGTCCGCTCATGTCTGAGGAAAGCGGCGTACCATCAGCCTTCATGGCGGCTTGGCCGGCGCAGTACAGGGTGTGCGTTCCGTGTGGTATTTCGACGGCCTGGGCATACCCCAGCTGGTCCTGCCATTTCCAGGGGTTAACGAGTGATTTTTTCATGACTGGCTATTTTGTTTTGTTTAAACTACATGACAAAAATAGCCAGCTGAACAAGCCTGGTATTGAAGAAAAACGACATCCCCATAAATCTTTGCTGAAAATTTTTAAACAGCAAAATTTCCGGTTCGCGATCAGGAAAGCGGTTCAGGACGGGGCGCTGTTCCGGCAGGACGTGAATGGTCGTCGGGCAGCGGTATAAAGTCATGGTTGTCCGAAGGCGGAAGTAAAATCCTCCCCTGTTTCCAGTCCTCTTTCGCCTGCTCAATGCGCTCCTTACGGGATGAAACAAAGTTCCACCAGATGAAGCGTTCACCCAAAGGTTCTCCGCCGAGCAGCATCACCGTGGCACCTTCCCTGCTGGTGATGACGGGATCATTGCCTGGTCCGAAACACAGCATGGTACCCGGCCGGTACAGCGTACCTGCCACCTCCACACTCCCTTTGACCACGTATGCCGCACGCTCGGTATATCCGCCGGGAACGCCGAAACGCGCGCCGGGTTCCAGCAGCACATGCAGGTAAAACAGGGGTGAGCTCGTGGCAACCGGACTACTGAGTCCGTATGCCTCGCCCGCAATCTGCCGCATCCATATTCCCTTATCGGTAAATACCGGAAGCTCCCCCGCACCGTAGTTGCGGAAAGAGGGCATTGCCTCCTCGTCTTTTTCAGGCAGCGCTACCCAGGTCTGGATCATTTCCAGACCACCTGCCAGTGCAGCCGGGTCCTCGAAACGTTCGGAATGTGCAATGCCACTGCCGGCAGTCATCCAGTTGACCTCCCCCGGCCTGATCACCTGCTCCACACCCAGACTGTCACGATGGGTAACCTGGCCGCCGAAAAGGTAGCTGACAGTAGAAAGACCGATATGCGGATGCGGCAGCACGTCCAGGGAAGAAGGATTGGCGGGAACCTGTGCAATGGGACCGGCATGGTCCATGAATATGAATGGTCCTACCATCCGCCGCAACCGGAACGGAAGGATGCGCCTGACCATCACGGCCTCGCTGATGGCTGCCTTCCGGGCTTCAATGACAAGATCGATCATGTTTTTGTTTTTTCACTAAAATGGCCGCTTTCCGGCGAAGGTTCCCGGAAGCGGCCATTTTACTAATCTTCAGCGGATCAAAGTTGTTACCAGCCCGACAATCTGAAGTTTCTGCGGGATTGTGCAAAGTAGAGCCCGGCCGTAATGATCGCAATGCTGCTTACCACCGCCAGTGCTACTTTAAGACCACTTTTCGATTCCGGCAAACTTACCACGCCGGAACGGTTTGTAACGGCCGGCTCAGCTACATACCGGCCCTGGCTTGGTACGGCACGATCAGCGAAGTTGTAGGCGAGCTCCATGAGTTGCTGGCCCATCTCGGCTTTTGACATCGGCTTGCCGTGACCCGTAGCTACTACTTCGGGAGACAAATCAGCCAGCGTGTTCACGGACTTTTCGGCCTGGTACCAGTCGCAAGTGAAATATTTGGGTGGGCCGGATACTACCTTCCGCTGTGTGATGACATGCAGCAAAGATTCCTGCTTCGTCGTTACAAATGCATCCCCTGCAATCAACACCTTATCATTCTCGCGCCACAGGCTGATGTGACCTGGGGCGTGACCCGGCGTATGAAAATACTTCCAGCCCGGCATAAACGGAATTTCTCCGCTCAGCGGCAGCGACTTGGCAGCATCTACAAGGTCTATCGGATCATTTGGGTACAAGCCCGACATCCAGGCCATCATCCCTCCGCCAACGCTGGGATCAGCAGGCGGGTATGCAGACCGCCCGGTCAGGTAAGGCATTTCGAGCAGGTGGGCATATACGGGCACATGCCACTCTTCCAGTATTGCTTTCAGGGAACCAACGTGATCAAAGTGCCCGTGTGTAAGTATAACTGCTGTGGGAGGGACATTTTCCCCGAACAGTTCGGCCGCTGCCTTTTTGATTTTAGGAAATGTTGTTTTAAGACCTGCATCAACCAATGTCCAGGAATTGTCCGGATTGGCGACCAGGAACACGTTCACGAAAATGTCCTTGATTCCCCAGACATGCTCCGCAACTTTAAAAAATGTATCCTGATGAATTTCGGCTGTTTTCATAATATTAATATTTTTTTGGATTCGATTTGGCTAAAAGTATGCCAGCGCACCTGGCTGTCGGTTAGTTTTCCTGTAAAGCTTTATATTTCCCTGCCCTCGGTAAGCCGGGAACAAATGCGTACCTGGCACTTTTTCAGGCACAACATCAGTACCGCTGCATAAACCAGGTGAGCGGGAATAAGGTGGAACAGGTAATCGTAGCGCTGCCGGTTTTCTTTTGCATAAAACCGGAACATGGTACGCCACGCAGCCACTGAGGCCATGCCGGTAACCAGTCCCAACCTGCCGGCATCGCCAGCCATAGCCGACTGGCTTGGCTTTCCTGCTTCTGACAAGGCATACAAGGCCGCCCATACCCCTCCCATTGTATAATGAGCAGCCCAGCCCGAAGCCCGGCTGCTTCGCTGGCTAAGGGCTTCTCCAATGATCGTGGCGAGCAGCTCAGGCTCTTTGTAGTTTCTTTTCAAACCCGATGAAAGTCCGTAGCTGAACAACGTCATGGCCGAGGTTGCCGCCGAGGACGCACACAGGTATTTAGATATTTCAGACAGAACCATAACACCTGGCATAAACGGCCATACGCCGCGAAAATTGGTTTTAGCGTTTTTAAATCACTGCGTTGGTAAAATCCTGTGCCGAACACTTTACGCAGGTGCTGCTTCCGGCAGCCTGCGGCATACCGCACCGGTTGCATACAAGCTTGTCAACCGTGGTAGTCACCTGCTCAATGAAGTCGCGGTCGCCACCTGGCAACACGCCCAGTCCGGGACTCACGTCAATTTCTTTGATCATCGTAAAGCTGCCGCCTGCCTCGAAGTACAGCCGCTTTACCTCGCCCAAATGCCTGATTCCGTTACTGCGCAGCTGCGCAAAGGCCCGCTCCCGGGTAATACCCGAGTCCTTCATGGCGGAGAGTTCAAGTACGCTGTCACTGACCAGGATATCCATATTACCCTGGGTAACAGACTCAAACTTCTTGTTACGGGAGGAAAAACGCGCAGTCAGTTGCTGAACAAGTACGACCACCACCGCAATAACCGCTGCTGCCAGAATGCCCCGGTCGGGTGCCTGCAGGGGAACCCCGATGGCCGCAGCCAGGGATACAAGCGCAATCATTTCGTTCCGGCTCAGCTGTGATGCCATCCGCTTGCCCATGAGGCGCATGGAAATCATCAGTACAAGGTAGATGACCGCAATGCGTACGACTACCTCCCAATAAAAAGCCGCAGGCACATCGCCCAGGAACATGCGCTGCCAATCACCCAGATGTATGTCTTCCTTTTTCATTGTTCCTGCTGTTCAGTTTCAGCCAGGTAAGAAATGCTTGCATCTTTCCACTCATCTTTCCCGCATTCCGGGCATACTTCTTGGCTTTCTGCCCGGTCGGAAACTTTTCCACAATAGGCACACACACATACCCCATCCGCTTTCTGCTGTGCATAGGCACCAATGGTGGAATCTGCAGACGGAAAGAGCAGCAGGCCAGGTGCCGGTTTTTGTCTTGAGTAAATGCTAAAAATGCCACAGGCTTCCAGGTACACACGATCTATTTCACCCAGGTTGTAAATGCTTTTGCCGCGCAATGCAGCATAGAGCTGCTCCCGGGAGACTTTGGTTCTCGCCATTTCTTCGACCTGAATAATACCGTTGCGGACAAGCACGGTAAGCGTACCCTGACTGATTTTTTCAAACCTGGAACTGTTATATTCGAGCCTGTTCAGCCCTTTTTGAAAGATCAGGGCACATATCAGGATCACGGTACATACCAGCAGACCTGTTTGCGGCATTTGCATACCCGGAGAAACAATGGCACCGAGGGTAACCATCACCGCCAGTTCGGAAATGGTGAGCTGCCCGCCCATGCGCTTGCCCATGAACCTGACTATTACCAGCAGTACAGTATAAATAATAAGCGTCCTCAGCAGGATCTCGAGCATAAATTCGACGGGCGTCTCGCCGAACAAGATCCGGTACCAGTCGCCTGGTTTGATATCTTCTTTTTTCATAAAAATAATAAAGTAACAAGGATGAATGTGCCCGCTCAGTATTACCGGCAAAGGAATTAGGTACTCCGGAACACGGCGCCATGGATTAATTTCTGTGCCAGCAGTTACCAGCCTGCGTATTCCCCACTTTGTTGCTCGGCAAGCGCGACTAAATGCCAGGTGCTGGTATAATTTTGGTGTGAAGCGCGGCCGACCCGGCAGCGGCGGACCTGTCGCAGCGGCACCACCGACGGCACTCAGGTGCAGGGTAACCAAAGTCAATTTGCCGCGCCCTGCCGGTCTGAGGCTTGAAGCACATTGCTATGAAATCGATCGAAATTTGTTCCATTGACCAGTTTATCCGCGAAATACTTGAACTGCAGACCAACTGCTTTGACTTCTTCATTTTCCGCGGTCAGCGTATTAATGCACCGCTTGTACCTTCCCTGGCCAGGTACCATTACTTTGACGGGATCGACGCCGTGGAGAGGCGGATGCTGGTAGAGCTCAAACGCATGGGTAAGATGATGCTGCCCGGGGCCGTGTCCGAAGATTGGGAGCTCCTGATCCTTGGCCAGCATTATGGATTGAAGACCAGGCTGCTGGACTGGTCGAGCAACCCGCTGGTTGCCCTCTATTTTGCGATCCGCGATATTGATGATTCTGAAACTCCCTCGTACGTTTATGCATTTATGGGAAACAATGAGCAGGTGATTGATAAAGATGATATCCCGAACGACCAGACGGGTATTTCTCCTTTCGAGATCAACGAGCTGAAAGTACTTCGTCCTTCGCTGAACAATGAACGGATCATTGCGCAGTCGGGCTGGTTTACGGTTCATCCTTACGATAATGAAAAGCACGGCTTCGTGCCTATGGACCAGGACGACGGGATGCGTGGCCGCGTAACGGAATTCATGATCGTGCCGGGGATCAAGGCGAAGCTCATGAGCCACCTCAACATGCTGGGCTTCAATGCGCAGACGATGTTCCCCGAACTCGCGGGATTGTGCCATTATCTCAACTGGCAGTACCTCTCAAAGGCCGAAGTGTGACGACTGCGTGCATGTATATACGTTATAGCATGAAACAAGCTGTATATTTGTATTGTTTTACTATCTGATCTGCCAGTGCAATATTTTCCTTACCTGAAAACAATTTCAAATAATGAATGGATGTCTGACACGCTTGCAGACGCCGTTCTGATCCTGGACCATACCGGGATGATTGTGTACTGCAACAATGCCGCAGTCACGGTTACAGGCTACGAAAAAGCCGAGCTCACGGGCAGTCCCTACGATCTGCTTTCCAGTGAGAAGATGGATTTATTCAGAAATTCGTACGAGTTCGGCCTGATTTCCAAAAACAAAAAGTTTGTGAATGAAAGCTGGAAGGTCCGCAAAGACGGCACTACCTTCTGGGCGGAAGCCACGATGGCTGCCATACGCGATGAAAACGGCCGGATCGCCGGGTATTCGTGCATTCTCCGCGACAGCTCGGAACGGAAAGCAGCAGAAATGCGCCTGCGCCAGCAGGAGGAACAATACCGGCTGCTGGTAGAAGGGGTAAAAGATTACAGCATTTTTATGCTTGATCCCGAAGGTTATATCAGGAGCTGGAACGACGGCGGCAGAAACCTGACCGGGTACGCTCCCAATGAAATTATAGGAAAACATTTTTCTGTTTTTTACACCGCACCTGACCTGGCCAAGCTGAAACCCGAGATTGAGCTGCAGACGGCCCGCCTCAATGGACGGTATGAGGAAGAAGGCTGGCGCCTCCGCAAAAACGGGTCTATGTACTGGGCCAGCATCGTGCTGACCGCCATGCTCAACCAGAACAACGAGCTGATCGGATTTTCGAAGGTGACGCGCGACCTCACGGAGCGTCTCAAGGAAGAAGAGCTCCTGCGGCAGAGCGAGGAAAAGTACCGCGCGCTTGTAGAGCAAGTGACCGACTATGCGATTTTTATGCTGGACGAGCGCGGCAAGATCGTGAGCTGGAACGAGGGTGCCAGGCGCATCAAGGGGTACACAGCATCCGAGATCATCGGCAAGTACTTTTCCATTTTTTACCCTCAGGAAGAAATAATCAAGGGCAAGCCGAACCTGGAACTCACCATTGCCAAGCGCGACGGGATGTATGAGGAGGAAGGCTGGCGATTGCGGAAGGACGGCACGCGATTCTGGGCGAGCGTGGTCATTACGGCAGTGTATAACATTGAAAAAACCCTGATCGGATTTTCGAAAGTGACCCGTGACCTGACCGAGCGCAAGATCGCCGAGCAGGAGATCAGAGAAACGTCGGACAAATACCGGCAAATGGCCCAGCAGTTGGAGCAGATCAATAAGGAATTGTCTGCCACGAACTACGAGCTGGAACAATTCAACTCGGTGGTTTCACACGACCTTCAGGAACCTTTGCGCACCATCAAAAGCTTCCTGTACCTGCTGGACAAGAAGCTTGGCGACAGCCAGGACGACCTGAAATTGTATGTGACCAAATCGACCAATGCTGCCGACCGGATGAAAGACCTGATTGGTGCCCTGCTGTCGTACTCGCAGATCAACATGGTTGAGATGAAGATCACGGAAATGCCGGCTGGTGAGGTCATCCAGAGAGCACTCAACAACCTGAAAGGTGCGATTGATGCCGCAGGTGCGGAAATTGTGGTAGATACCGCAGGCGAGACCGTGCAGGGTGATGAAATACAGCTCGTACAGCTGATCCAGAACCTGGTGTCCAACGCAATCAAATTTACAGACGGCCAAAAACCGCAAGTGACCATCCGCCTTCGTACGACTGAGGGACATGCACTCTTTTCGGTATCAGACAATGGAATTGGGCTGGATCCCGAAAGCAAGGAAAAGATTTTTGAAGTATTCCGGCGCCTTCATCATGCAGTCAGTTACCCCGGTACAGGGATTGGGCTGGCGATCTGCAAGAAAGTTGTTGAGCGCCATAAAGGCACGATCTGGGTAGAGTCTGAGCCCGGCACAGGAAGTACATTTTATTTTACACTTTGGCAACAAGGTTTACCAACCGTCCACATTCATGCATAAATACAATCTTGCCATCGTCGAAAATGATGAAGATGAACGCATGTTCATGCGCCAGGCATTTGAGCAATCAGGACTTTTTAATATTGTCGGGGAGTTTAATGCGGGTGATACCCTCCTCGAATGGCTGGTGAACGCGCCGCGGCAGCAACCCGACGTGATCCTGTCGGACCTGAACATGCCGGGTAAAAACGGCTATGACATTCTTATGACGGTTAAAGGTGACCCGGGCCTGGCGCGTATACCCGTGTTTGTCACGTCAACCTCCAACCTCGCCACTTTCCGGGAAAAATGCCTGCATCTGGGTGCAACTGACTACCTGGTGAAGCCGGAGCTATTTATTGATTACGAAGTATATGCCAGTGACCTGTACCAAAGGCTGAACACACTACCGCAATAATCCCGAATGCTACTCAATCATCCTCACCTTACCCCGACATGCCCTCTGAAAGAAGACCCCGAAACAAAGTGCAGGGGAAGGACCCCGATAGCCGCGGCGAAGCACTGCAGGCACAAAGGGAAGAATCCGGATCTGCGGTAGCGAACCATGATTTTTATGCCATTATAGCAGCGCAGGCGACCTCCCTCCTGTGGATGACGACAGCAGAAGGCAGGATTTCCTACCACAATCCCGCCTGGCTCGAATTTACAGGCCGGGCTATGGCATCCGAAGATGTCTATGCCGCGTGCGTGCATGAAGACGACCGCCATGCCTATCAGGAACAGGTAAACCATGCAACTGTGCAACCGCAAGCATTCGAAGCTACGTACCGGCTGCTGCATCACAGCGGGGCCTACCGCTGGATTCATGATGAAGCCCGGCCGGTAATTACGGACGATGGGCAACTTGTAAGTTTTGTCAGAACCGGTACCGATGTACATGACGCCAAAGTCGCAGCAGAGGCGCACTGCCGGCGGCTCGACGATCTTTTCAGACCGGCGCTGCACGACCTGCGCAGCAGCCTGGGAATCATTTCCGGCGCAGCCACGCTGCTGAAACTTACCCAAAAGGAAGACGACCGCGACCGTGCACTGGCAATGATCCACCGCAACCTTGAAGCAGTAAATGAGGTGATGGACCGCCTGCTGCAATATCCCAACCTGAGACCCGATGCTGCAGTTGATCCGTATGGGCAGGATCTTGTGTAAACCGGAGCCTACTACAACCCGGTTTCCGCCTGCAAGAATGCATGCCCACATATCCTGGCTTGCTGATCTTTTCAGGCAAAAAGTGCATAAAGAAAGACGAACTTTCCCTACCCTGCTACCAACAAAAAAAATGAAAACAGGCGCACGAAGCATTACACTCCGGCGCCTGTCTGAACCTTACATTGCGATTAAAAACTACTCTGCCGTAATCTGACCGTGTATATCATTCACGCCGACCGTCTTTGAAATACCTGTTTTTGTAAGCGCTTCCTGATAGTATTGTTCCAGCTCGGTGGCCCGGTGAGCTGCTGTATGATGGAGCAGTACCTTTTGGAATGCACGCTCAGCAATGGCATCGCGCTCCGGATCGGTGGTATCACGGAGCAGCCTCACAGTATCCTCCGCCGACCGGGAAATAAGGATTTCCCTTCCAATTTCAAAAATGCTGTCGAGCCCGTCCCAGTAGTCACTGATGATCGGGGTGCGGCAGGCCGCTGCTTCAAACAGGCGTACGCTCGGCGAGTACCCGGCGCGGATCATATCTGCGCGGGTAATGTTGAGGGTGAAACGCTGGCTGTTGTAAAATGCACGATGCTGCGCAGGAGGCAGATGTTCAATGCGTTCGACATTGGCGGGCCATGCAATGTCGGCCGGATATTGCGGTCCCGCAACAACGAAGCGCGACTCAGGCAAATGTTCCGCTGCCCGCACCATCAGTTCGTGTAGAGGAGGCTGCCTGTCGGCACTATACGTGCCTAAGTAGCCCAGTTCCCACTGTTGATCCTGCTGCTCCGGATAATACAGCTCGGGATCAAACGAACAGTAGAATGGCCTTGCCATGGGTGACCCATACTGCTGCTCAATGCGGTCGAGGGTAGGCCCACCGGTGAAGCTCAGGTACATATGGTATTGCGCAATGAGCTCAGGATGAATGTACTCGTAATCCCCGCGTTCTATTTTGGCCAGGGTTACGGGCGTATCAATGTCGTAAAAAGCGGTGATACCTCCGGCCGTTTCCACCACAAACTTGCCAGCTTCCACACCTTCCGGCACATAGGAGCCTACCATCACCAGATCGGCTTTCCGCACGGCCTCTTCGTGCCGGGTCCTCAGTTCGTCCAGGTCTTTGTACAAATGAATGCTGCAATACGGAAAATCGGTCAGGTCGCGATTGGAAGCATACCAGGGAACATCTCTTTCCAGAAACGTGACCGTATGCCCGTTTTTATGCAGCTCCCGCACCAGCCCGCGGAATGTGGTAGCATGCCCGTTTCCCCAGGATGAGGTGATGGACAGGCCCAGTATAACAATATCCAGTCTGTCGTTTTTCATAGCGCAGCTTTGGATAAAACAGGTTCTTCACTTAATACCCTTTCCAGCTCAACCACGCGGTGAGCGTAGGTATGCTGATCGAGCACTTTCTGCAATGCTGCCTGTCCTATGGCCCGGGCCTGCTCTTCGGTGAGCGAAGCCAGCAGCTCGCCTACCTCCTCGCCTGAGCGTGCTACGAGTATTTCCCTGCCCGGTTCAAAAAAGAAGTCGATACCTTCCCAATAATCAGTAATGATGCAGGCACCCGCCCCTGCAGCTTCAAAAACGCGGGTAGCCGGCGAAAAGCCGTATTTGGCCATGCTGTCGCGGCTGATGTTGAGCACGGCTTTCGGCGAGCAGTTCAGCGCATTGTGATCTTTGGTAAAAACATGGCCCAGGTAGTGAATATTGGCACTCATCGGCTTGTCGTGCCAGCCATTTCCGCCCAGGATAAAACTTTGCTCAGGCATTTGCGCAGCAACTTCCAGGAAAAACTGCTCCACCCTTTTCTCACGGTCGGGAAGCCGGTTTCCGAGGAATACCAGGTCGGCATGAAAGCGTTCTTCTTTTTCAACGGGATGATGCGTCTCGGGATCCAGCGCATTGTAGATCGGCACACACTTGCGGGCGCCTAGGGCTGTATAGGCATTGATCACGGGATCGCCACCTCCGTAAGTGAGCACCAGGTTGTACTGCGGAATCAGCTCGCGGAAGTAGTCCCCCTCTGTATGCTGCACCCGGTCGAGTGTTGCGGGCGCATCCACATCCCAGAAAATCACGAACTTATCCTGGCTGCCCAGCTTCGCTACTTCTTTTTCCAGCAGCTCGTCAAACACACCCACACCGCTTGTTTTGATGATCACGTCTGCATGCATGGCCTCTTCCAGCACCCGGAACACGTCCGCTTCATTGGGCTGGTACACCACTATGCGGGCGTAGTCCGGATCGGCTATGTCACGGTTTTTCTGACGGTCGTATGCGTCGGGTTCATAGAATGTAATCTGGTGGCCGCTTTCGTGCATGGCCCGGATAATGCCCCGGTAATATGTAGCGGCACCGTTCCAGTAAGCCGATACGAGGCTGGAACCAAAGAATGCAAATTTCATATCGCTATGGTGTTTTTTGAAAAGTTGTTTACGCCGATTTCCTCACAGATATCGTAAAGCTCGTCGGTGCGGTGGGCGCAGGTATGTTTGGCCAGGATTGTTTCGAGTGCATGCTGCTTCATGGCCGTAATCTCCGCATCGCCGGTCAGCACCTGATCGATCCGGCGCTTCATTTCTTCTTTATTTTTAACAAAAAGAAAATCCTTACCGGGTGTAAAAAGGCCTTCCGAATCGTTCCACGGAGCGGATAACAGGGGAATGCCGCAAGCCATCGCCTCAAACGGGCGGATGGTCGGGATACCCGGCAGCGACCTTACGTAGGGGCCCCTCGGTACATGTGCGGTAAACCGGTAGCGGGCAAATACCTCCGGCGCTTTGAAGTTGGGCAGCCAGCCCGCATAGTCAATCCCCGCATCCGCAAGCGCCTGTTTGGCATAGTCGGGATAGCGTACGCCGTAAATCTTAGCCTTGATATTCAGCTCCTTGACAGGCTCTATGATAAATTCAAACAATTCTTTGGTACGCTCCTCATCGCCCCAGTTACCGATCCACACCAGGTCGCCCTCGGGCGCCGCGTTTTCTATGGGATGAAAAATGTTGGTATCCGCCGCTTCGTGCCAGGTCCATGCTTTTTTCGCCCATTTTTCTTTCAGGTAAATGTCGCGGATCATGCCACCGAAGGCGAGCACGCCGTCGTACCTGGAAATGTCGTAGGCGCTCATACTTTCACGCTCTGTCACAGCCCGGTGGTGGGTATCGTGAAAAAGGAGCTTGAACCCATACCGCTGCTTCTTCTCCCCTATGGCCTTTACCAGCGCATGCTCATTCCATTCGTGCACAAGTACCAGGTCCGCGCCTTCCAGAACCTTGTCGAGGTCGATGGTGGCAGGGTTGTACTGGGTACTGCTCAGCAGCGGGTAGTACGTATGAAATTCATTTACAGCATCCTGCCCGTAATCTGCCAGCAGGTTCTGCAGGCTCCATGCGTTTTCAGGTTCGTAAATGGTCACCTTGTTTCCCCTGCGGATCAGCTCCGTCGAAATCCCCCTCAGAAAATGGGCATTTCCGTGGTTCCAGTCCGACAAGAGGGAATGGTAAAAAAGGACAATGTTCATAAACTCGTGTTTTGCTGTAACTCAATGCTTTTTTGTCCGGCAAGTGCACGGTACAGGCCAAGGTAGTCTGCGGCCTGGCGCGCTGTACTGAACTGTGCAGCCCTGGCCTGGGCTTTTTCAGCCAGTTGTTTCAGGTGAAAAGGATCTTCCATGAGCGTGTTCAGCCGGGCAGCCAGTGCTTCCGGATTTCTGGTATCCACGTAAACAGCTGCCTCACCCCAGATCTCCCGCAGGGAAGGAATATCCCCCAGTACCAGCGCACATCCCGAGAGCGCAGCTTCCAGTACCGAGAGTCCGAAGGGTTCGTACCGGGCAGGATGACAGTAAATGCCTGCTGATGCCAGCTCTGCCGCTACCTGCGCTGACCCGAGCTTACCCAAAGCCACAATGCTGCCCGCATCCATACTGACGGAATTATGCTCAAACTGGTTTTCACCTGCAATCCTCACAGGATACCTGAGCAGGTGCGCCGCATCGACAATCAGGCGGACATTCTTGGCCTCATCCCAGATCCGCCCCATGCACATGATTGTGCGCTCTTTTTCTCCTGCCGCAAAAAGTCCCGCGGTCCGGGCATTGTATATGACGCTGCGCGATCGGGGTACTCCGTAAATGCGGCAAATGTCGTCCATCATGGCCTGCGAAGGCGCTACTACATGATCAGCCTGCATTAATCCTGCCTTTACGCGCTGGTAATATACATCCCAGCCGGCATCCGGACGGCTTTGCTTCACGGCATCAAACCAGGAGAACACATCACTGTGCGCGACAGATATGACGGGTGTTTTCCACGGCATGGCAGCATGTGCGTAGCCGTTTAAATGGAGAATATCGGGCACAATCACGCTTTCGAGGGAGCGGAGGTACGCGCCCGAACGCTCCACATCCTCCCAGGGATCTTCCATCCATTCCAACCGGAAAGCCGTCTCGTAAATGGTGACATAATCGAGCGCTCCGGCTTCTTCCCGCTGCCACGGCTGCATGGGCGCCCCCATGGTGACCAGGTGAAAATGCACGCCCTCCGGACCCAGGGAACGGCAGAGATCCATAGCATAGGTCCACACGCCGCCCACCGTATCCGCAGTCATCAGTACTTTCAGCGGAGCGGAACGATCAGCTTCGGCCATAGATTTTATCCAGAACCACCGCCGACGACAGGAACTCTTCTGCTTCAATGCTGTACTCGGGATTGGAAGCGAGCTGTTCAATCCAGTGCACGAGGGCACGGCCACCCCAGGAATCGGGCGGGCTTACCAGCGTTTCACTTTTGGTACCCCAGTGCCGGTAGGCTTCAAAATCGTAGAAAGAACCGTTTATGTTTTTCATGGATACGGCTCCGTTTGTACCATAAAAAGATGCCTCGATCACCGCTTCACTTCCAGCCTGAAGGTTCCAGCTGCACTGCAGGGACGCACTTACATCATTGGAAAGATCCATGGTCACATTGGCGTAATCTTCCACCGCTTCATGCGCGGTGACGCGGGTACCCTTGCTATACAGGTGACTATTGACATGGTTGACTTCCGGGAAGCCAAGTCCCACCAGCATCAGATCGATGAGGTGAATGCCAAGATCGAGCACGCAGCCGCCACCCGAGAGTGACATATCGTAGAACCACGGCTTATCAGGCCCGTAGGCATTGTGAAATTTCAGGTCTACAGCAAATATTTTGCCCAGTTCCCCCGACTCGATGATCGGCAGAATCGCCTGGAATGCGGCTGTGTACCTGTATGAAAAATCGGCCCCGAGCAGCTTGCCCGAGCGTGCCGCAGCACCTACTACCGCCGCCACCTCACTGGCATTGCGGCCAAGTGGTTTCTGACAAAAAACAGCTTTGTGATGATCAAAGGCCATCACTGCCTGCTCCATGTGCAAGGCACTGGGCGTGGCAATTACCACACCGTCGATGCTGGGATCGAGGAGGGCGGCTTCGAAAATGGATGTTGGCTTGCTGGCCGGCGCGAGCTTCAGTGCTTCTGCCAGGCATTCTTCGGAAGGGTCCGTAACTACGGCTATTTCAGCAAGTCCGCTGTCGACAGCAGCCTGCAGGCGGTTACGGCCTATCCAGCCCACACCTGCAAATGCCAGGCGAGGCTTTGTATGAGTGTAAATTTCCAAGAGGTAAAAAAGTTAAATAGCTATAAGTGCTTTGATAAAACCATCGGGACGGTCGGCCGTCATGCGGAAGCCTTTTTCGAGCTGGTCAATGGACATGATGTCGCTGAAAAGAGCCTGCGGACGCAAGGTACCATCCACCACCGCAGCCACGGCCTGCTGCATTCCGTGCAGGTAACGTTCGGCTTTTCGCTCGTGCGCATTGATCACGTCAATACCTTTCCAATTCCATTTCTGAAGATTAACCTGGCGCAGACCATCCTGGTGGTAGCCCGCCACGACCATCCGGCCTCCCTCGGCCACTGCCTCGGTGGCTACGTCAATACCCTGCTGCTTGCCCGTTGCCTCGATCACCACATCGCAAAATGCGCCGCCGGTGATTTCGGAAACCTTGTTGGCAACTTCCCAGGTTTCTGTTAGCGGTACTACTTCATCGGCGCCGTACCGGGTGGCGTATTCCAGGGAAAAACGCCTTTTTGAGATGGCAATGACCTTCGCGCCCCGGCTTTTAGCAAGCTGACACAGTAAAATTCCCAGGAAACCCATTCCGATAATGGCAACGGTATCGCCGGCTGCAATGTGGCTTCGCTCAAAGATATTCATGGCGCAACCCAGCGGCTCGCCGGGAAATGGCATATTGCCCAGTACGCCGGGCAGCTTTACGACAGCATCTTCGGATGCGACGTCGTACTCGGCGTAAGCTTTGTTGGATAAAAATGCTACACGATCGCCTGCTTTGACGCTGGTCACACCCTCTCCTACGAGGTCTACGATACCCCAGCCTTCGTGGCCGGGAGTACCCGCTTCCACCGGATAGTTAAACCACTCCCGACCTTCCCAGAGCGGCAGGCTGGACGCACAAATGCCGCAACCTTCCAGTTTAATCCTGATTTCACCCGTCGAGATTTCGGGTACTGCACGTTCTTGTATTTCAAAAGTTCCCGGTCGGGTCAGTACTGCGGCAATCATTTATTGTTGTTTTAAAAAACTGAAGTAGCGGATTTCTCGCCTATTAACTGGGTGGACTCTGCCGGCCTGGATGCGTTTTCTACCAGCCACTGGTGCAGTTTCTGAACACCTTCGGTGATGTTGACCTTGGGCGACCAGCCGGTAACACCTTTGAGTTTACCAAAATCGGATACATAGTAACGCTGATCGCTCGACCGCCATTCGGCCAGCTTCACATCAGGATGGTCGCCATTGACAGCGCCAATCAGATCGATCAGTTCGAGCAGGCTGATGGCATTGTCCGGGCCACCGCCAATGTTGAATGCATTGCCGGAAATTTTCTCAATGTTGGCTGCTGCCAGCAGGAATGCATCCACAAGGTCTTCCACAAAAAGAATATCGCGCACCTGTTTTCCATCGCCGTACAAGGTGATCGTTTTTCCTTTCAGTGCCTGAATAAGAAAATGTGCTACCCAGCCCTGGTCTTCTGTACCAAACTGGTGCGGACCGTAGATGCAGCTCATCCTGAACACGGCGCTTTTCAGGCCAAAGGTGCGGGCGTAATCCAGGATGTACTGGTCTGCCACTCCCTTGGTACACCCATAAGGGCTGTGAAAATCAAGGTTACGCTCCTCGCTGATCCCGTTTTCACGGTAAAAAGTATCCTCAGGGTAGTAGCTCACATCATTCTGCAGCATGCGCAGATCGTGCAGGTCTCCGTAAACCTTGTTGGTAGACGTAAAAATAACGGGCGGCTGGTGTGCCGTATGCCGGATCGCTTCCAGCACATTGAGTGTACCCAGCGCATTCACCTCAAAATCGTGGTACGGATTGGTAAGGCTTGATGTTACAGCTACCTGCGCTGCAAAGTGGAAAATCTGGTCGGCACCCGAAACAGCCAGCTGCACTGCCCTTTTGTCCCGGATATCCGCGATCATCACAAGCACCTTTTCACCGTGCTTTTCTTTGAGCCAGAAAAGGTTGTTCTGTACTCCGGCACGCGAAAGGTTATCGAAAATCATTACTTGCTTGCCCTGACTCAGGATTCTGTCGGCCAGATTTACGCCTACAAAGCCAGCGCCGCCTGTAATGAGGGTGTATTTTTCAGTAAGACCGCTGATATCCACCTGCTCGGTAAGCCAGGCGTATTGCTGCACACTTTGAATACCCTGGTCAGCCAGGAGTGTGTACAGCAGCTTGGGCGAACCATCTGCGTTTTTCATCCCAAAATAGTACTCGCGCTCGTCAAGCTGAAAGCGGTCTACTGCCGGTAATGTCGCAGACAAATCTGTGAGACTATACCAGAACATGCGGTCGGCACCTGCATCAGCGGCATGGATGAACTCCCGCACCTGGCGGCGCTCATTTTTTTGCCAGGTAGAGAAGCCTGCTTCTGTAATCCAGATCTCCGCTTTGGAACCATGGGCTTCGAGCACTCCGCGCACCTTGGAGATCTCGGCATCCCAGCCTTCCCAGTGGTAATCGAACACATCCGGGAAGCCATGCACGCCTACTACATCAATGTATTGCATCAATCCTTTGCGGAACATCTCGCCCAGCCAGTGCGCATCAATGGGGCTCATACCACCAAGGACGGTTTTCTTGCCCTGCTGCTGTGCCCAGTTGGCTGCCGAACCGATCATTTCACAGAATGTATTCCACTCCGGGTCCAGCGTAAAGTCGTATTCCAATGCATTGTTAGGCTCATTCCAGAGCTCTATGTAATCAAAGTACTGGCCGTACGCCCGGATGATGGTGTCTGTGAAGTCAGCAAATGCCTTCGGCTCGCGCGGTGGCGAGGAGGTTTTGGCTTTGACGCCGATAGAAGGAGGTGTGTAGCAGAGGCAGGGCAATATTTTGAACCTGCTCCCGAGCTTCTCAAACAACCAGTCGAGCCATGCTTTTCCTTCGGGAAGGTGGTAGTCCGCCCAGGAGATGTTTGTACGGACACCGGTCACTCCCAATTTTTCAAAATCCTCTATCGCCTTTTCTACCTCCTGGTACTGGTTGATGTGAAACCATTGGACCAGTTCCAGGCTTTTTGTTGGTTCTTCTTTTTTATTTATCGAGGTATCATGCGCCATATGTCATTCACGGATTTAAGATTTGAGAGGATATTTTTTCTAAACGGTCAGCCCTCTTGTAACCAGCTCGTTCCTGGCATGTGCCACATTATCAACGGCAGTCTGCCCTTCCAGCCAGCTCGCCAGCTCGACCAATCCTTCTTCCAGTGAAATGCTGGGCTGATAGTTCAATATTTCCTTTGCTTTTGAGATATCCGCAAAGCAGTGACGGATATCGCCTACCCGGTATTTGCCGGAGATTTCAACTTCCAGATCTTCTTTCCCGAGCACGCGGGCCATTTTTTCGGCGATTTCAAGTACCGTGTAGGCATTGCCGCTGCCTACATTAAATGCTTCATATTTCGCGGCCTCTGTTTCGAGGGCGAGGCGGGATGCCTGTGCAATGTCGTGTACGCTTACAAAGTCACGGTGCTGGCGGCCATCCTCGAAAATCATCGGTGCATTGCCGTTGAGCAGCCGCGATGCGAAAATGGCGAGTACACCTGTATATGGATTGGACAGTGCCTGATTGGTACCATACACATTGAAGAACCGGAGTGCAACCGTCGGGATGTTGTATGCCTGACCGATCAGCAGGCACATGCGCTCCTGGTCATATTTCGACAAGGCGTAAATAGAGGCCAGCGATGGTTTTTTGGTTTCGGGTGTGGGGTATGGCGTCAGTACGTCGCCGTTTTCGTCCCTTACTTCCCAGTCGCTCTTTTTGAGCTGTTCCAGTTTGCGGTCAAGGCCGGGCATGATTCTGCCTTCGCTTGTTTTGTAAAGACCTTCGCCATAAATGCTCATGCTGCTGGCAACAATCAGCTTCTCCACAGGGTTATTAACCAGGGCTTCAAGCAGTACGGCGGTACCATTATTATTCACGTCCGTGTACTCGCGGATCTGGTACATGCTCTGACCTACGCCTACCAGCGCTGCGTAGTGGTACACTGCATCCACGCCTTTGAGCGCTTTTTTCACGGCTTCCGGGTCACGTACATCGCCAACGATCAGTTCGACTTCCTCGTTGAGGTACTCAGGCCTTACACAGTTTTTGCCATGTACCTGCTCACTGAGGTTGTCGAGTGCCCTGACATTGTACCCTTTTTCCAGCAGCTCGTCCGCAAGGTGCGAACCTATGAAACCAGCGCCTCCTGTTATTAGAACTGTCTTGCTCATTTGTGGTGTTAAGGTTTATCAAAAAATTGTATGCATGCCTCGAAAAGTGTGTGAATGGCAGCGGGAGCAGCTTACCCATCTGTATAGCCATTGTATAAAAAACCGCTCAGGTGTGTACAGGAAGAGCCTCTTGCATCTTGTTCCTTTTGAGCAGTATTACGGGAATGCCGGTTGGCATTGCATCCGGTTTGTACTAAAGCTTTGTACCTAAGTCATTATACGAAGGCATCAAAGCTTTGCTACGCACGAAGTGTTAAAGTATGTAGAAAAATTCAATTTATATTGCGTAATAAACCTATAATTCACAAAATCAGACACATAGATCATTCCAGCCCAATCGAAGACTGAAATGATGTGCTTCTAAATACAAGAAGAAGATGCTGAAAGGATCTTCTTTCCTCCTAAAAACCCCGGGCGCCCCATTTGCGAAAATTGGCAAAGCTATGTAGAGAACCGACCTCCTGCTTTTGGAATAGTGTTGCTGTTTTCCCCCAAAAAACAACAGTTACAGGAGAAGGCGCGCCTCGACCACGTAATATTTTGCCGCACGTTCCTGCACTTTGGCACGATCATTTCCTGAACGCGAGCTTTAACCGATAGCAACATGACCAGACCAGCCGAGGGTGCTGCCGACGAAGAAGCAGGCCCGGAAATGAACGTGGTGGTACGCAACATCAATGCGCTTCTCGACCGAAGCAAAAAGCAGGAAAAGCGAAAATCCCGGGAGGAGAAAATTGCCGATACGATTACCGGATTTACCGGGAGCATGGCCTTCGTGTACATTCACCTCGTCCTGTTCGGACTCTGGATCATCTGGAACCTTGAATGGCTCGGCCTCCCTCCTTTTGACCCTTCCTTTGTGGTTCTGGCCATGTTTGCGTCCGTGGAAGCGATCTTTCTTTCAACATTTGTACTCATCAGTCAAAACCGCATGACGGCTGAGGCAGACCAGCGTGCCGAGCTGAACCTGCAGGTTAGTCTGCTTGCCGAACATGAGATTACGAGACTGATTCAACTGGTGACGGAAGTCGCCAGGAAAATGGATATTCCCGAGGCCCTCGATCCCGAAATTGCATTTCTCGCCAAAGATGTGAAACCCGAGCAGGTGCTCGACACCATGCAAAAGCACATGGAGGAACTCAGCAACAAGGAGAAAGACGCATAACCAAATCGTTCACGGTCAGGCAAGTTCTCCTGTGTGGTTCACGAGCTTGACCGACACATAATCCTGCCCCAGTTCCACCACACTTACTGACGCCGGGCTGATTTCCAGCCTGTACGTAAGGTCGATGGGAATGCCTGTAAAGTATGCCAGGGCAGCCTTAATCAGGTCCGAGTGACTGACAATGGCGACCGTCTGATCAGGATGCGCATGCCGCAGCCGCGTAAGTCCGTTCACAATGCGCAGCTGTGCTTCCTGCATGGTTTCGCCCCCGGGAATGCGTGTAGCGCTGCGGAATGAATTGAAAAAATGAAAGCCCTTGTGGGTGTGCAGTTCTTCGAAAGTAAGGTCGGTCCACTCGCCGAAATCAAGCTCTGTAAATTGCGGGTCAATAACTGGTTCCAGGCCCATTGCCTGGGCAAAAGGCTGCGCGGTTTGAAGCGCGCGGTCGAGCGGGCTGGTGTAGATGGCCGAGATATGAACCCCTGCCAGGCGCGGTATGAGGCTGGCCGCCTCCGAGACGCCGGCTGCATTGAGGGATACCTTGGGCTTTCGGCCCGACAGGCGCACACCGAGTGCATCGGTGGAGGCATGCCGGATCAGCAGAAATCGGGACATGAGAGTAGGTTTGTGTAAATGTTGTATTTTGCAAAAAGGGGCGTTTTGTGGCACCTTATTTGATATACCGTAAAAAAATCTGTGCGATCCCGACCCGGGATCATCATTAATATTACCACCTACCTGACTGATGAGTGCTTTAAAAGCAGGAATACTGACGTTTCACCGTTGCATTAATTATGGGAGTTACTGGCAGGCGCGCTGCCTTACCGAAGGCATCCAATTACGCGGACATGAAGCGACACTGATCGACCATGACTCGCGACGCGTGAACCTTTCAGAATGGAAATGTGCTTTCAGACCCGTATTGCCTACCCATGTGCCGGAGTCTGATTATCCCATTTACCGTGAAAAAATAGAAAAGTTCTTTAAAGAGTTCGACAAGCTACCGCTCTCGCCCCGGTTTGATCTGGATCAGCCGCAGACCATGGATTATTATGATGTAGTGATTGTGGGCAGCGACGAAGTCTGGAACCTCCACCATCCGTGGTACGGCGGCCATCCTTTTTTTTACGGGGATGGAATCCGGGCTGACCATCTGATCTCTTATGCAGCCAGTTACGGCAACTATCCGGCAGCCAGCGGCATTGACGCGCATTGGGCCGAAAAGCTGAAAAACTTTGACCATATTTCTGTGCGGGATGAAAATTCGCAAGAGATCGTCCGGAATGCACTGGGCATAGAGCCGGTGATTGTGCTGGATCCTTGTCTGCAATTCGAGGTACACCCTGATGATCGACAAGATCCATATCAGAAGCCTTACCTGGCCGTTTATGGTCACAATTTTACGACAGACTACATAGAAAAAGTAACTAACTATGCCCGGCGAAAAAACCTGCCGCTGATCAGCATTGGTTACCGCAACGATTGGGCGGACGAACAATGGATGACCGCCGACCCGCATGATTTTGCACATTTCATTGCCCGGGCGGAAGCGGTTGCCACTAATTTTTTTCATGGTTGTGTGTTTGCACTCCGCAATGAGCGGCCGTTTGCTGCCGAGGTAACATCCTACCGCAGCTTGAAGGTGCAGGGATTACTCAAGACCGTAGGAGCTTCCCAGCACCTGGTTTGGGAAGATACAGGGCAGGATGTGGTGGATACCATATTCAGCCAGCCCCTCGATCCGGCTGTTACCCGGAATATTACGGCAATTCGCAAGACTTCCGACGCATACCTTGACCAGGCTTTACAAATCAAAAAATACAGTCATGAGCACATTGCTTAGTCCCGGTGAAATGATCCGGGCTGGCGCATGTATCGGCTGTGGAAGCTGCGTGGCACAGGCAGAGCGACCCGATGTGCACGTCAGATTTGACGGTGACGGGCATCTTCAGCCATCCGGGCCGGCCAGCTGGCTGAATGCAGCTTCTGATCGTTTTACACGTACCTGTCCTTTTTCCAAAGGGGCAATTGATGAAAATGAGATTGCCGCCGGGCAATTTCCGCAAGCTCCTCTGACCGACGTACACCTGGGACGGTTAGAAGCTGCCTATGTGGGACATGTTGCCGAAGGTGAGTTCAGGACACTCGGGAGCTCGGGTGGAATGGTAAGCTGGGTAGCTGCCGAGCTGCTCCGCAAAGGACTGATCGACGGGGTAGCACATGTAGTAGCGCAGCCTGATCCGCAAACCGCCGGCAGGTACTTTCAGTTTCGTATATCGAGGAGCGAACCGGAAATCCTGGAAGGCGCCAAGTCGCGCTACTATCCGGTAGAAATGTCGGAGATCCTTGAAACGATTCGCAATGTACCCGGGCGCTATGCGATCGTGGGCATTCCCTGCTTTATCAAGGCAGTTCACCTGCTGCGACGCGAAGATCCTGTATTTAACGAGCGCATCCGGTTTACGCTCGGCCTTTTTTGCGGGCACATGAAGAGTGCCAACTTTGTGAAAAGCTTTGCGTGGCAGCTGCATGTTCCTGAACAAACCGTGCAGCGGGTGGATTACCGCCATAAGGATCCTTCAAGACCTGCCAACCTGTATAATGCGCGCCTCACAACAACCAGCGGGCAAGTAGCGCACCGTGACTGGTGGCACCTGGCCGATGGCGACTGGGGAGCAGGGTTCTTCATGAACCACGCATGTAATTTTTGCGATGATGTGACTGCCGAAACAGCTGATGTTTCATTCGGGGATGCCTGGGTGGAACCGTATTCTTCCGACGGCCGCGGTACCAATGTGGTGGTTGTGCGCGACCGGCTTGTTTATGAACTGGTAGAGCAAGCCATAGCCGAAGAACGCCTTACCCTGACGAAGGTAGACGCTGATTTTGTTGCTCAAACGCAGGCGGCCGGGTTCAGGCAGCGCCGTGAGGGACTGGCCTACCGACTTACCTGGGCGCGAGGTCGGCATGTTACGCGGAAACGTGTACAACCGGATGCAACTACGCCTACCCGCCACAGAAAACTCATTTACCGTTCAAGGTACTATATATCCGAGTGGAGCAACCGGCTTTCAAAACTTGCAAACCGCTTCGATGCGCCGGGCCTGTATCTCAGGTGGGCACAGATGGCGGCCGCGGTATACCACGGCCTCGCCTATCATGATGGTAAATGGGGGGAAATCAAAAAGCGGTATGTGCAGCTGAGGGGCGAATAATGCCGCTCAGCTCAGTCCCTACCTGCTTTATTACCGGGCCCCAGTCTCCCGCCGATTCCTGGCGGAACAGCTTCATGGTCGGGTACCAGGGACTGTCGTCGCGGTCGCGCATCCAGCGCCAGTCGGCATCGGCATGCAGGAGTGTCCAGACGGGCACACCCAATGCGCCGGCCAGGTGCGCCGGCATAGAATCGACCGAGATCACAAGCTGCATGGACTTCATCATCCTGGCATAATCCGGCAGGCTGAGCGGACCTGCGAACAAGCCGCTACCTTCCTTCCAGCCCGCCTTTTCCGGATTTTCCTGCATAATATAAAACTGAACACCCGGAATTGCCAGTAGTTCCGCCAGCTGCGAAAAAGCAATGCTCCTGCGATCGTCCCAATCGCCAGCGCGCCATACCAGACCAACGCTGAAAAGTGAACTGGGATCGGGAAGAGCGGAGGGCTGTACATGGAGGTAAGGTACCTGCGCAGGGATGGTTTCCAGGGTTGTCCTGAAAATATGCGGCAGCTCCATAATCTCAACGTCCGCGTCATAGGCTACATCCGGGGCTCCGTCGTGCAGGGGCAAAAGCTTGTCAATGCCCCGGACGGTTTGCAGCAAAGGGAGCAACCCTGCCTGCGCCCAGACGATCACCTCGGCGGCGACTGCTTTGAGCAGGGGCATATACCTGATAAACTGAACGGTATCTCCCAGCCCGTGGTAGCAGCGCACCAGCACACGCTTGCCGGCCAGGGAGGATCCATCCCAGATATGTTGAAAATGGCGGGGCAGGTGCCAGTCCGGCACTCCGCCCCTGCCTGCAATTTCTTCGTCTTTTAACTTCCAGACGGCTTCAAAATCTCCTGTGAGGATATAGTCCAGCCAGTTGGCTCCTGAATTTGTACTTTCAGGCATAGCGGCGCATCATTTCAACACAAAAGTCTGCATACTCTTCCAGGTTGCGGGGTGCACTGGTATGATGGGGTGCTATGCCCTTTTCCTCGGGTGTAAAGCAAAAAGTAACAGTAAGATCAAATTCTTCGAGCGCCTTCATCATTTTATCAAACCATACATGCGCGTCCGGGCGAAGCCAGTCCGCCCAGCTGAGGCCGGTACGCAGCTTTTTGACACCCAGTTTCCTGAGCCAGTCTACGGCTGTTTCGAGGCGGGCATCGTTGAAGTGAAACCACTGGCAGATCCCGAATTCAGGTGTGAAATCAGAGAAGTGTTTCAGGGCAAGCTTTGGTGTACCATCCTCTTTGATCAAACCCATATAAAAATGACGGTAGTAGGAAGACCCCTCGGCTTCGCGATGGCGCGTGGTAGCACCCCAGGCCATAGGCAGGTCAAACAGGCTGTACCAGTGAACACGCTCCACACGCCCGATCAGCAGCTCTGCCGTGCGTCTCAGGCCGAATTCCTGTACTTCCTCGGCACCGAATGTGGAGATACCGACCTCGGTAACCCATACGGGCAGCTTGGTGATGGCTTCAATCTCTGCGATCTTGTCGGGCCACTGGTTGAGCTGCCAGTGGTTCCAGTCCAAGGGAAAACCATGTACTGCCACCCGGTCAATGTCCGCAAGCGCACCATAACCTTCCAGTCTCTCTATAAAGCTGGGATCAATGGGCGAAATGCCTCCCATGACGCGCAAAATGCCGGAATTTTCTGCTTTGACGGCTTCTGCTGCGAGCTTTACCATCTCGCCGAACTTGCGCCAGTCATTGTCAATTTCAAAATCCCAGTGTGACTTGTTGTTAGGTTCGTTCCAAAATTTTACTGCTTCGATCATGCTGGGATTACTTTTTTTGAGTAGGATAAACGGCTCTCGGCTGGGTATCGGCCAGCTCGCCGCGACGACAAATGTAAACTTCTTCTTCGGGGTGTACAGTGATGTTAAAACCTGCGCTGCGAAGCATGGCTTCGGTCGCGGCTCGGTTGGGTACCCACCAGTTTGTAGGGTCCTGCGAGTACCTTTGTTCAATAAAATACATCTGCGGAAAATCCGGTGACAGGAAAATGTCTTCCTGCGTGAACGGATAGTCGGCTTCGAGCGGCATCACCTCCTTGCTTCCGCGCTGCATTGACTGGAATATCAGCATATCGCCAGCCACATGTTCATAAATAAGGTCGAGTGCCAGCAGCGGATGACGTAAATGGTAGAAAACGCCCATGAAAATCACCACATCAAACTTTTCGCCCAGTGAGCCGATCTCGTACACCGACATGTTGCGGAAATCGATATCAAAGCCGAGGGCTTCCGCTGCGAAACGTCCCTGGTTGAGATAACGCTCGTCGGAGTCGATTGCCACTACCCGGCTTGCGCCCCGCTTCTTCATCTCGACGGAATAAAAGCCTGCATTGCAACCAATATCAAGCACACTCTTGCCCGTCAGGTCTGCGGGGATTGCATCTGCAAAGTTTTTGTATTTGAAGCTGGGGTAATCTCCCAGAAAGTGATTGGGTGCTGTTTTTACCCCATTCAGATCAATATTGTGAAACCATTGACCAAGTTCTTTAACCTTTTGCTGGATCTGTTCTGTTGTCATTGATGTGTTTTAATGCGGAAAATAGTGCCCCCGGAACGCAAGGCTAGCTTTGTTCCTTAAAAATTATGCCAGCTGTGACCATAGCCCTTATACGTCAGTGCAAATGGCGCTGCAGCTTACTGTGACCTGCCCGGGTGGTATGGTTTTTGGGAAAATGATTATGCATTTTTCAACAAAATACCGCACAATGGCAAAAGTAACTGACTTTGAAACCTGGCTTACGGCCACCGGCATTCAATCGGAAGAAGACGCATATGACCTGTACAGCTCCATCGGCAACTTCGAAGGTTCGGGCAGGTTTTATACGAACAAGGAAGTAACCAATGATGGCTACCAGTACACCGTCAGGGCTGAGGGCAATGAAGACACGCTCTTTCTGGAATCTGACGAAGCCAAGTTTGCATTCTTCGATCACCTCGCAAACAACTATACCGAATCAGAAGAAGGCGATGTAGACAGATGGTACAAGCTCAGGACCAAGCTGGGCAGGATCGACTAGGAGCATTATAAAACAGTGTGGCCAGACCAACGTTGATGCAAGTCAAATGCATTGCGCGTGGTCTGGCCATTCTGTTTTTTAACTGCTCAGTACCGCAGGGTTCCGGGGTGAAAAGTGCGCCAGCTGTGCCAGAATTCCTGGTAGGCATTGATCTGCTTTAATGCACCTGTGTTACCGGAAAGTGGCTTTCCGAGCAAATTGTAAGCTTCGTTTTGGTAAAAAATGGTATCCTTCCGTAGGGATACAGCATACTGCCTGCTTCTCTCAAATGCAAAAAAACTCTTGTCATCTGCGGCCAGTACAAGCGCCACGGGCGTACTGCCGACGGTCGCATTGATGCTCCGTTCCTTTTTCAGGCGGTTCCAGTCAAATGCGCGCGCGCCGTCTTTGGTCTGAATACCTACTATCCACGATTTGTCTTTCCACGAAAGTGTGTCGGTTAATGTCAAGTGCGACTGGCCCCGCCCGGTTTCATAGCGGCTCATCGAGTCGTATTTGGCCTGATAGGTAGGATCTGGCTGCATGATTTTTGATGCAGGATGAAGGGCAAGCCACTGTCCTAGTGAGGTCTGGGTACTGGCAAGCTCGGGCAGCAACTGTCCTTTCAGCTTTCCGGCGATCGCCTCTCCGTTGGCCTGCCGCCACCAGCTTCCGGTCGTTTCGTCTTCAAACATGGCATTGAAATGGTCCATGCCAACCAGCCTGAAAAACTCGGGTTTTCCATTTACGACGGGCTCAAATACACGTCCGCTGCGGCAAACCGTGCAGTAAGTTACCATCACTGCTTTACCGCCCAGCGTATCGCGCACCTGGTGGTGATAGCCGATGTACTGTATGGGGTATGCCTTTGCTTCCCCATTGACCACCGTAACGATCACCATCCTTTCGGCAGCTACTTTGTTCGACGCCGCATTTTGCATGACCACTTCGCCGGGCTGATAAAACATGGTATCTGCCGCCATTTCGTAGTTGGCCGCATACGTAATTCCCAAGCCCAGCACCAGCAATACAGCTGCCACCCATTTAGTCCCGGAACGAAAAACAGCCGCCGCCCCGATGATGATCATTGCCCAGAAAACAATCCTGAAAACCCAACGCCAGGTGTGAAGAAAATAAGCCAGGTCAATGCTGTTCACCCGCTGGCTGCCCGGCATGGGCATGATGAAGTAAACTTTGGCGATTTCGTAGAGGATGATGGCAATAATGCCGATGTAGAAGAGGGGTTTCATGTAATGGTGGTTGTGTTTGATTTTCTTTTAATACGTTATTGATAAAACACTGAGCTGCCCCTTTTTTTGTCACCCTGAGCGGGCGGCCCCATCCGCTCAGGGTGACAAAGGTGGGAAAGGCAAGCGCTTTAAACCGACAACTTACTATGACAAAAGTTGGTTGTACCCCCTCACCTCCCCCGCATCACCACCGCCCAGGCCACTACAAAAGGCACACTGAATACCAGCAAGGCATTGCCAAAACCACCCAGCACCGTCACCAGCGAACCGATGAAGAACACCGCCGTAGCCGTAAAAAAACGCCCGACGTTGAAACAAAAACCCGTCGCCGTGCCCCGGAGCGACACCGGGAAAAGCTCGGGAATGTAGCTTGACAAGGCACCCTGACTGATGCCGAAACAGAAAGAAAGCAGGGCAGTTTCGAGGTAAATGATGTTGGTAAAGGTTTTATTGGTCAAAAAGAGCAGCGCGCAGGCGAGTACCAGACCGGCGAAGGTGGCGGAGAGGGTTTTCTTTTTACCAAAACGATTAATTAACAAACCTGACAAAATTCCACCGATGATACCACCGATGCCCAGTAAAATCATCAGCAGACCCCGCTCCTTTTGTCCGTCGCCCACACCATGCAACAGACTTTGCGCCCAGGTCGGCAGCCAGGAAAATATACCCCATAAACCAATCAGCACCGAGCCGAAAATGAGTGAGCCGGAGATCAGGTTAGGCCGGTTGTTTTTGTCAAAAATAGCATCATCTGTCCTGGGAGAAGCTTTGATATGCCGCCAGCTTGCCGATTCTGGCGCAAGCAGGTAAATCAGCAATGCAGTAACCACGGGCACCATGCCGATCCCAAATGCTGTGCGCCAGTTTGAAAACAACAGATTCAGACTTCCCGAAGCAACAATCCCGATTGGAAAACAAACTGCCAGGATGCCCAGCATTACCGCCCGGCTTTTTTCCTGCCATATTTCGGAAATGTAAACCGTCGAAATCAATAGAACACCGCCTATGCCCATTCCTGCCGCAAAACGCAATGCAAGCAACGCTACCAGATTGGGCACAACCGTTACCAGACAAGTGGCTGCGCCATAGAGTGCCGTCACCAGCGTGAGGGATTTTACCCGGCCGATGCGGTCGCTGATCACACCGAAAAGCAGTCCGCCGACCATCCATCCGTAAAGAAAGAGCGCATTGACATAAGCACCTATGGATCCCAGTTCGGACTCGGACAATGCCCGGCCCCGCAATTCCGGGATTGCGACCGGCAGGTACACCGACATCAGGGTCGATACCGTGCCGCTAAATGTGTAGGTCACAAAACACAATGCAAATGCCAGCCACTTGCCGGTCGCACTTTTTGTATTGACGGAAGTCATTTCCAAAGTTTCCATGCGGGTTATCTGAATAATTGGTCAAAATTCAGGCTTATATAATACAGCCCTCCTACTGCCGGCGAACCGTAAGCCTGCACCACATATTTGTTGGTGATATTGGAACCACCCACTTTCACGATCGTTTTCAGGCCTGGAATACGGTAACTTATCTGGGCGTCAAGGAGGTTATAAGCCTGCACGCGGCCGGGTCTGTTTTCGGTGAAGGTACCGTACCAGTCAAATGCACTCTGCCAGTGCCACGCCACATTGAAGCCGATCTTGTCGGTCAGCCGGGCGTTACCGAAAATCAGGTTGGTCTTCCATTCCGGTGTGTTGAATGCAGGAACATTGTTCGCATCGGCATCTCTCAGATTGAAATTGATCCAGGTACTGTTGGCGGTGAGCTTGTAGTTTTTGGGTAAAGCATAAGTCAGTCCGGCCGAGATGCCCTGAATAGATACCTTGTCCGCCGCATTGGTATACAGCTGGAACAATTGACGATCGGCTCCCAGCAGCTCAGCGGCCGCTGCCGGGTTCACCGATCCGTCGGCTAATAGAATGTCGGATTTCGCACGTGCTACCACCGTATTGATCATAAAATCGGTGTACTCACTGAAATAATAATTGATATCAAACAGGAATTTCTGCCCCAGCAAACCTTTGTAGCCCACCTCGTAGCTCTTCACTTTCTCAGATTTGATATAGGGTACGTTGGACTTCACGAGCTTGTCTTTGTTGTTTGCCACTGCCTGTGGGAAAGGCACGCCTTTCTGCATATCGGCTCCGAATGCGCTGGCAAACTGCGAAAAAGAAGCAATCGTCACCGAGTTCTCATACGCATTCAAACCCGCCGAGTTCACCGGCGCGCCGCCAAGGATAATGATCGGGCCTACGTTCAGCTTGATAAACTGGTCAGCAACAGTCGGGTTGCGGAAGCCGGTCTGGTAGGAGGCGCGGATGTGGTGGTTTTCTGTGGGTGAAAAAACAGCGGAAGCGCGGGGCGTGAAGCGGCCTACAAAGTTTTCATTCTTGTCGTACCGACCAGAAACTGTCAGCTTCAAATGTTCTTTGAACAAAGATTTGGAAGCCTGCGCAAATGCACCATATTCGTCGTTCGTCAGGTTTTTGTCTTTATCATCAAAAAGCGTCCCGCCGGTATTAAGGTAATATTTGCGGTAATTTCCACCCACCTGCAAGTTGAAAACCTTCAATGCAGAGCTGAGATCATACATACCTTCCACATGGCGCAGGCTGCATTCGCTCAGGATACCCGCTCCCGCCAGTCCGCGTGTCTGGATCAACCGGTCTTTGGCAGCTTCATACGCTTCGGAGCCCGGGAGTACACGACCCTGATCCGCAAATGAACGGGCTGCATCATGGTTTTTGCTGCCGGTTCCATTGACCAATCCATTGTAAGCTGCGGTATATCTTTCAAACCAGGTTGCATCCGCTTTGTCCGGCGTCACCACATTTCCTGCCAGGTCACGCACCCAGGTGCGGTTGATCTGCTGGCCGAGCGCGCGCGTATTATAGGAGTTGGTAGACAGCTCCTGGTTGGAGTATGCGCGCACGTAAAAGTTACTGCCACGCAACTCCAGTCTGTGCTGGATAAATTTAAAATCATTGATCACAAAGCGGTTACTGCCTGTATACTGTGCCGTACCCTGATTGAAATTTCCCTGGTAAATCGCTTCCAGCTTATCGGTAATGCGGTAATGCAGGGCTGCATTCAGTTTCAGACTGTACACGCCGTAAGTCGCCAGGTCTTTTTCCTCATAACCCGTCCGCGACACGCGGCCGATGTTCGGGATCGTCTGCGCCACTTCATCCCCGTAGATATTCAGCTGGTTCTTGCCGGGATTGGCCGGGCCGCGGTTCTCGGGAGAAGTATTGGGGTCAATGTCGGTGTAGTCGTTTGCATACCAGTCAGTTCCTTTTAAATAGGAAGCATTTACTTTAAATGCAAACTTGTTATTGAATGCTTTTGCATACCGGATTGCCAGGTCGTACAGCGGCTTTGCGCCAGGTTCAGTGCCGTCTCCTATGTGATTGAAGCCAAACTTCGTCTGCACGCTCAGTCCCTGGTATGCAAATGGATTCTTCGTCCGGGTGTTCAGCATGCCGTTGAAGGCAATCGGACCGTACAATGCAGAGGCTGCGCCGGGGATCAGCTCGGCACTTTCCACGTCGATATCGTGCGGCCCAAATAAATTACCCATCGCAAAGCCCAAACCCGAAGGCTGGTTATCGACGCCGTCGACCAGCTGCAAAAAGCGGCTGTTGCCGGTCGTGTTGAACCCGCGGGTGTTGATCTGCTTGTACGTAATGCTGCTGGTTACCATATCCAGCGATTTCATATTTACCAGACCATCGTAATAATTGGCCGAAGGTGTCTGCTGGATCTGCCGCGCATCCATTTTCTCAATGCTTACCGGCGAGCGGAGAATACTTTCCTCCACGCGGGAGGCAGTCACCACCACCTGATTCAGCTCTTCAATGGAAGGTACCAGGAAAATGCGCAGTTCTTCATTTGTGGTTCCTTCGGTCTCCATGCGGGCGTAACCCACCAGCGTAATCGTCAGTGTAGCGGGGGTACTGGTTTTCAATTCAAAATGTCCCTCCGCATTGGTTACCGTGCCGGTATTCTTTCCTTTCACCGAAACAGCAGCACCCGCAACCGGCCTTTGATTATCAGCATCCAAAACATAACCGCGGATTTGTGCCCACGCATTCTGACTCGCAGCAAGCCCCGCCACCAGGCAGAGCAGGAGTAAAAGTTTTTTCATAAAAAATGTTTGAAATCAGGAAGGTTGGTTTTCTTTTTTTAAATGGTCGTAACCATTCGGCAATCTGTTGTAACCATGCTCTTTGAGCCGCTGGCCCAAGCCTTTGTAAAAAGCTGGGTCAGCCGGCGCAACGGTATTCATCCCGTCGACATAGCGGTTGTACAGGCAAAACAAAGCGGCGATCAGCACCGTGTCGTGGATTTCCACATCGGTCGCTCCGGCGGATTTTGCCAGCGCAACTGCCTCGGGCGTAACTGCTTTTCCGCTTATCTGTACGAGTTTGGCAATTTTCAGCAAAGCCTTCATCTTGTCGCTCACGGGCGCAGTATCGATATCCTGCTTTACCATTTCGCAGGTTTCACTTTCCCCCAGCAGCACATCCGCAGCAGCCGTGTGCGCTGCCGTGCAGAACCTGCATTCGTTGTTGTGTGAAACGATAGTGGCAATCAGCTCACGCTCCGCTTCGGTCAGGCTGTTTTCACCCCGAAGCAGAAATTGCGTAAGCACGCGGATCGGATGCGCGGTAACCTTGCTGTATTCCAGCAATCCGGTAATGCCCGGCAGGTGGCCGGGCAGTGGTATGTAGGGCATCGCTTAGTCCTGCGGGGTAGCGTCAGCGTATCTGACATAACCCGTAAAAGCCATGCGCTGGCCCATTTCGCGGTAATCCTCATTGTTTTGAGGCGCCCAGGTAGCGAGTCCGTCCACATAGCGGTTGAACATGCAGAATGCAGCCGCGATCAGCACGGTATCATGGATTTCCTGATCATTGGCTCCTTCGGCACGCGCCGCGGCGATATCTTCCTCGCGCACTTCCTTGCCTGAAACCTGCACTTTGGCAGCTATATTCAACAAGGCACGCAGCTTGGAAGAGATTTCAATTTGCCGGAAATTCTGCTTTATATCGTCAAGCAGCGAAATGTCACAATCCAGGTGCGCCATGGCGGCAGCCCCGTGGGAGGTGTGGCAGAAGTGGCAGTTGTTGAGGTGCGAGACGTGGGATGCGATCAGCTCGCGCTCGCCGCCGGTCAGGGGAGATTCGCCTCTCAGCAGGGTTTCCGCGAGTAAGTTCAGGGGGCCGTGGGTTTCAGGCCGGAAGGCAAACAGGCCGACAATGCCCGGAAGGGATTCATCGGGTAAGGAGATATGCGCCATTTTTTTTGAAAGTGATCTTTGGTTAGTAAAAATTTTGAATGCTCCTTGTTGCAAATGCATGCACGTGATACAGGCCGCTACGACATATACGTCGCGGAAAGCTGTTTTTTCAGGAGAACAAAAAAGCGATTTACTAAGCCAGATCCGGCGGTGGCGAAGGTACCGAGTGTAGATTTTCTGCAGAAATAAATTGCGGCGCTGGAAAAGCCACCGTGCGGGCAGGCGCCCATTCGAGCAGGTAGAAAGTATGCTTCCTGTTCTGGCTCATGTATTCTTTAAGGAAATGTTTTAAAACAGTAGCGTGCGAGCCTTTTTGTGTATCAGAAGTATGCCCGGTTACCTGATCTGTTACCCTGGAAACCAGCTCAGTAAATCGGTCACGGGCATTCTGATCAAATTCGCAGCGCACATATAATGTGTCATTGAGTAGCTGGCGGCTCTTCATCTGGTAAAACTGGCCTTCATGCTCAATCTGCCCTGTGGCGGCCTCCGGCGCATCCCAGCTATTCTGATAAGGTACAGCAACCGGAATTTTAAGCAAAAGTTCACCGCTACCCGCAGCCTCCACATAGGGTCTGCCGCCCCTGCCCACTTCAAGCCGCTCTTCCATGAGGTACACTACCGGGTAGCCGACCATGTTGTAGAGCAACAGTCCGAAGAGCAATATGGAGATAATCCTGCCCAATGCCTGAATGATAAGATTTGAGGATGGGTAAATGTAAAAACTTGGCTTAAAGATTTTGCATTTTACCCTGAAAAAATTTTCTCACAAAAAAACGCCGGTGCCTGAGCACCGGCGTTTCTGCAAGCTTTGACAAATTACTTACTGAATTGAATCCTGCAAAGCTTCGGCCATTTCGAGGTGGTGCTGCAATGCAGGTACCTTGCTGCCTGCCCAGGTTTTAATCTCCGTATCATTCCCGCCCGACGTTTCTGTCTGGAAAACTTTGATAGTCTCCATGTGGGAGGCCACCATCATCTTGGCATACAACCTGCTGAAGGCAGCACCATTTGCGGCCGACAAACTGTCGATCTTCTGCTGCTTCGCGGCACTCAGGGTTTTTGGAACAGCGGCGCCCTTACGAGTGGCAAGCGACATCAATTCTTCGTTTACCTTGGTATGATCCATGATCATCATACGGCCATATGCCTTCACACTGAGCGTATCACCATGCATGGAGCCGAGTTTTGTGGTATCACCTTTGGATACCGCCAGCTCTCCGGCCTTTACCTCAAACATGCCTCCGTCGGCAGCATTGGTAACAAAGGTCTGGTCAACCTGCGACACCATATTTCCATTATCGTCGTCATCATCATCGTCGCATGCGACGGCAAAAAACATCGCTGCAACGAGCAGCAGGTGCACTTTCTTCATAACAAATGTTTTTAGAATGTTGATTATTGAAAGGGGCAGCCTGTGCAAAGAACCGTGCCAGCCAGCACCCTGCTCCTGTGCTTTTTATTTCGGCTCGTCCGTATTGGTGGTATCCCTGCCGGGGAGCGTCTGCTTGGCCGGGTCGCTCAGCTCGATGTCCCGGCGCACGTCTGCCTGGCTCGAATCTTTCCCGATCACTGTGCTATCAACGGGTGTGCCCTGCGCGGCATCGGAATCCTGTTTTTTGTTGTCTGCACAGCCGAATGTGATCACTGCCAGCAGCATCAGTTTTGTGATGTTTCCTGTTTTCATAATTGTTTGTTGATAAAAGTTTAAACCTTCCTTTACGCTAGAATATTTTTTTCTCGCAATACATAGCAAGCAACTTTTGCGGGGAATGCCCTCCTATGATCACCAGCCGGCATCTTCGCAGATCCCGATGGGGACAAATTCCTGTAAATCAAAATTGCTCAGCAAGCCGGGAGAAACGGCCCTAGGCTAATAAAAATGCATGCCAATATTCTTTCGGGCAGCAAACCCATCCTCCACCTCCACAATGCATTTCAGCAGCGACTCCGTACAGGAACCTTCCCGAATTATCCCTCCGGACAGCGCAAGCGAAGGCGGGCTAATCGCACTAGATTGTTGCAGGAATGTTCAGCTGACATTTAATCGGAAGAGTGTCTTTCGCGGGTGGAGAGAGCTTGCGGGCAGCCGTAAAGTGGCAATCTGGAAGTAGATTGAGTTGGATGATTTTTGATCACAACTATTAACCAAAAAGGCCGGACGAAAATCATCCGGCCTTTCCGCACCACTCAATCAAACATTAGTCTTTGATGGTGTACATGGCTGAGGGTCATTCTGCGGTGCGGAAGCACGAGCCGCGTGGATGACCCTTTTGCCAATCGTGTATGTAATCGTGTTATCATTTACGGATTCGAAATTAAGAATAAAATTGCATACCCCACAAAAATTTGGGGGTACAAAACAGTAAAATGTTGAAATAATTACTACGTATTACTTTTAAGATGCTTGGAGTTATGTAAAAAATACCCCTTCATTGCCCAAAAAAGCTGACGCCGCAATCAGCTGGCTCAGGAATTGTACGCCGGACGGTCAGAACGGGACATTTTCCCCGCACCTTATTTTTCGATACTGAACATGATAGTAAACTATACAGCGGAAGGCTGGTCCATGATCATGCAGCGATCACACGGACTTCTGGCCGCACAGATTTGTGCGCAATGGAAAAAAGAAGACCAACCTGCCCGGTGGGTGGACACGCTGATCGCCACGGCGGAGCACGACGACGCCAATGAAGAGCTCAGCATGCCTGAGATTAATCCCGAAACTGGCGGGCCGAAAAACTTTAAAATGAAGCCTTTTGACGAGGAATATTGTGACCGGCTCCTCAACATGGCATTTGCAAAGGGACGCTATGTAGGCCTGCTCATCGCAAGGCACATCCGGTTTTTGTATCGGGATGAACCCACTGCCGGAAAGTACTGCGAACAACTGGAACAAAAAGAAGCAGAATGGATTACAGAAGCCGGAACCACCGAAAAGGCCGTCGCAGCCAGCTACGAGCTGCTGGAATTTTGTGATGCCTTGTCGCTGATCATGTGCCAGGACCTGATCCCGCCGGAAGGACGTAAAATGGAGATCAGCAATGGTCCGGACGGGACGACCTACCAGCTTTTCAGGGCTGAAAACGGTGACCTGGCCGTGCAGCCATGGCCGTTTGAGCCTGCGTCCTTTGAGGTCAGCTATGAGAGCCGGTGCATCAGTCAGCTGTCATTCAAGCGGCCGGAAGCATTGCGGGACCTGCTCCAACAGGCGAATGCAAGGCTGCACGCATTTACTTTTTCCAAACCATAAACCGGCACGATAACCCTGCCGGTATATGCGCAACTTCCATCAGGACGTTCGTGGTGTTTTTGAGATAGGGCGTCTTTTCCCTGCTCAGGCACAAAGATTGCTGTACTCTGGCCCAAACCAAAGAACGTTGTTATGGAACAAATGCAGATTGATCCCGAGAACCTGATCTCCATCGATTTTGAGAATGGGCCGTATTCAAAAACGATACGCACGTTCCGTCCCGATGTTTATACAGAAGACGGCACGTACTATGCGTTGCTGGGTCCTGACAAGGCGACGGGCATTCTCGGATCAGGAGCCGGGCCCGATGAGGCGCTGCTCGACTGGGACAAGCAACTGGCCGTATTCATCTCGCAAAAACACAGTCCGGACGATCCGGTAGCAGAGTTTGTGTTTGATACCCTGGGCACTTCGAAAAAAGATGTCGGGTGACCGGAGCCGCTTCTTATTTGCCGGCACTTGGGTGGCTTGCTGCATTTACCGGCGGCCTGCCAATCGGGATGAAAAAGACAACGCATGGGATCGTTCCCGGCAGGTTTCGCTTGCTTCATGACAAATTCGGGGCACGTTGTCCGCTTCATCCAGCAATGTGCCCAGCTGTTGAAACTTATCAGATATTTAAGGGTACTTTTCCGGGTTCATTGTCTTTCCGAAGCATAGATATGCCCAAAAAAGACAGCAGAAATTTTTCCGGATAACCCTTGACGAAATGCAGGACGATGATTTGACACACCAATGGCAGCTGGCCCTGGCTGGTGACCGGACTTCATTTCAGGCGCTTCTCGACGGGACTTACGGACTGATGTTCCAGTATGGCTGCAAGTTTACCCGCGACCGCGAGCTTGTTAAGGATGGCATTCAGGATGTCTTCCTGGAAATTTTCGAGAAGCGCGCCACCATCAATGCCGATATTCCCCCAAAAGCTTATCTGCTCGCCTCCCTGCGGCGCAGGCTCCACCGCCTCGGCGAACGCCAGCGCTGGGTAGTACTCGAAGAAGACCTGCCCGAGCAGGAAGGATTCGGGATCGAAATGAGCTTTGAACATCACCTGATTCACTCGGAAACTACCCGTGACGAGGCCGACCAGCTTGCCCGCTTGATCAACCAGTTGCCGGCCCGGCAGCAGGAAGCCCTGTACCTGCGTTTTTTCCAGGGACTTGAACGGGATGATATTGCCTACCTGATGGACATCCAGCCACAATCCGTTTCTAACCTTCAGCAGGAAGCATTCAAATGGCTCCGGTTACAATGGAAGCCATTTATGGGTCTTTTCCCGCTAATTCTGCCTGCATTGTTGTTTTTTGAAAAAAAAATCTAGAATGTGCAGTATCCGGGATAAGGCCGCGTCTAATGTTGGGTGAAAGAGATGATTAAAATATGAAAAGCTATCAGGATTTTTTCTTGGAGGAATTCTACTTCGACGAAGCATTTCGCAAGTGGGTCCTCAAACCGGAGCCGGAAGATCATGCACGGTGGGAACAATGGCTGAGCGAACACACTGAAAAAGAAACGGTGGTAGCACAAGCCCGGGAACTCGTACATGCATTGCAACCTGCTGCCCAGCCTCTCAGTGCCTTCGAAAAGAAGGAAGCAATGGACGCCATCATGCGCCGATTCGACGAACATACGGTTGTTCCGCTGCACCAGAAACCCACTTTCCTGATGTCGCGCCTGCGGCTGGCAGCTGCTGCCAGTGTTGTTTTCGTGGCGCTGGCCTGCCTCTGGTTTTTCCGTAATCCGGCCGAGCGTTCGCTGAGCTACACACAACTGGTATCCGCGTCCGCCGTCGCACTTCGCGAAGTGCAAAATACGGGAACAACCGCCATGCTCATCAGCCTGAGCGACCAGAGTACTGTAAGCCTCGATCCTGGGAGCAAGCTCAGTTATCCTGATCATTTCGAGGATGGCAGCAGGACGGTGTACCTTTCCGGAAGCGCGTTTTTTCAGGTAAATGGAAATCCGTTACAGCCATTTTACGTCTATGCCGATGATGTTGTTACCAAAGTGCTGGGTACGGGCTTCCGGGTACGTTCTGTACAGGGAGAACGCAGCGCGCTTGTATCTGTGAAAACCGGACGAGTGGCCGTATTTACACGCGAAACCATCGAGGACGACCGCAAATCCGGTAATGCCGACCTGGCGGGTGTACTCATCGAACCTAATCAGCAGGTAAGTGTGGACAAGGAGAGTGCGGTGACGACCAAGACGCTTGTTGAAGAACCATACCCCACGGATCCGGGTATTATCCCCACGGATTTTGAAGATTCACCGGTTTCTGTTATTTTCAAAACACTTCAGAAAGCCTACGGCATCGAAATCACTTTTGATGAAGAGCTGATGAAAAACTGTCCTGTAACCGCTTCGCTGGCAGGACTCACCTTTTACGAGCAGCTCGAACTGGTTTGTGACGCCGTGGGAGCCGAATATAAAGTAACCGGCGACCACATTACCATTACGGGAGGAGGCTGCGGTACACCCTGAATTCACACATTATCTTATCCGGACAAGGAAAAAGCGCAGAACGAATTAATAAAAGCAATCAGACATGAGAAAGCCTGTCCGGGACGGGGATCAGCGCAACAGGATACCGCGCATGTGCTTTCTGCATCTGTTGCTGATTTTCAGCTTTTTTCATCTGGCCTCTGCGGGTGACGTATGGTCGCAGGAGTTGCTGGGCAAAAAGGTCACGATCCGGGTGGAAAATGAAGAGATGCGGACGCTGCTCAAACGCATTCAGAAGCAGACCAGTGTCCGGTTCGCATTCAGTTCCAGGCTGATACAATCTGAGAAGAAAGTATCGCTCTCGGCCCAGGACAAGCCGCTTTCGGAAGTTCTGGACGAGCTGCTTCTGCCGCGCGGGCTGATGTATGAAGTGAAGGGCAAAAGCGTCGTGATCAAACCGGCCGAACGTACCGGGGCTATCGAGGGTGCAACTTCCAAAGCTGCTCTCTCCCAGCCTGTTCTGGCCGAGATTGCGATCAGAGGCAAGGTGACCGATGCACAGACTTCCGAACCGTTGCCCGGTGTTAACATATTGCTGAAAGGCACCCAGACCGGCACGTCTACAGACAAGGACGGCCGGTATCAGATACGCGTTCCGGAAAACCATACTACCCTGATGTTCAGCTTTGTCGGGTACACTTCACTCGAAACTGTGGCAGGCAGGCAGACGGAAATCAATGTCGCCCTGAAAACGGATCACAAGGCATTGGAGGAAGTGCTGGTCGTAGGGTATGGTACGGTAAAAAAAAGTGATGTTACGGGTTCGCTCTCCTCGGTAAGGTCCGAAGATATTACGGCTTACCCCGCCCTGAGCGCTATACAGGCACTTCAGGGCCGGGCAGCCGGTGTACAGATCCAGGCCAACAACGGTGAGCCGGGATCTTCCTTCAAGGTCCGTGTCCGGGGTAGCAGCTCGATCAATGCCAATAGTGAACCTCTCTATGTAGTGGATGGCCTGGTAGGCGGCGCAATGCCGCCTCCAGAAGACATCGAGTCCGTTGAAATTCTCAAAGATGCATCGGCTACTTCCATCTACGGCTCACGCGGGTCCAACGGGGTGATGATGATTACCACAAAAAAGGGAGTACCCGGTAAAACGACCATCGCGTACAACACATCCTATTCTTCGCAGAAAGAAATCCGCCGGCTGGATTTGCTGAATGCAACCCAGTTTCTGGACTATGTCCGGGAGGTGCGGCCTGACATAGAATCAGGTGGGTATGACACCAACTGGCAGGACATGATCCTGCGAACCGGCAGCATTCAGAACCACCAGCTATCGCTTACCGGCGGCAATGATGCGGTGCGATACTACATTTCAGGATCGCTGTACAATCAGAAAGGCATTATCATCAACTCGGATTACAAGCGGTTTTCCATCACCAGCAACATTGATATCCAAGCCACCAAGCGGCTGAAAGTAGGACTTAACCTTTTTGCGCAGCGCGTCAAAAGGAACCAGTCGAAAACACAGGAAGAATCGGCAGCGCTGACGCCCGGCGTGATTGCTGCTGCCTACAAGTTTGCCCCCGACCAGCCTATCCGGGACTCATCCGGACAATTTACCATTTCCAGGGTTGACGTTCCCATTGATAACCCGTATGCCATCGCTACGCAGCTGCAGAATGAATCCCTGGCTGACCTCATGCAGGGCAATGTACTGGCGGAATATACTTTGCTTCCAAGCGTAAAGCTGAGGGCAACACTGGGGGCTTCCACCAACAGCGGCCGCATCGGCAACTACATTCCATCCACGCTGAACGACGGCCGGAATGTGGGCGGCTCGGCCACGGTTGCCGGACTGAAAAGCACGCTGATGCTCAATGAAGATTATCTGCTGTATCAGAAAAAACTCGGAGAAAACCATGATCTGTCGGCCATGGCGGGGTTTTCATACCAAACATCCTCTGTTGAAAACTGGTCAGCTACCGGCCAGTCCTTTCTGACGGATGTGGTTTCTTTCTGGGATCTGGGAGGATCGTCGGTGTGGCAAAGCCCCACATCATCCCTGACGCAGTGGCAGCTTGCATCGCTTTATGCAAGGCTTACGTACTCCCTGGCAGACCGGTATCTTTTCACGGCCAATTTCCGCCGGGACGGTTCATCCAATTTCAGCAAGAACCATAAGTGGGCCAACTTTCCGTCTGCTGCCATTGCCTGGAAAATGTCGTCCGAGCCTTTCATGAAAGACATGCACGTCATTTCGCAATGGAAATGGCGCGCGAGCTATGGACTTACCGGTAACCAGGCGATCAGCCCGTATCAGACGCTCGCGCGTTTTTCCAATGTATATACGGTGATCAATGGTGTGGCCGTAAACGGCATCCGGCCAACTTCGGTAGCCAATGAAGACCTGACCTGGGAAACGACAAAGCAATTTAACATCGGGGCAGATATCAGCTTTTTCAGGAACCGGATTAACTTGGTCGCTGATTATTACCGGCGGGTGACGTACGATCTGTTGTTTGCCGTTCAGCTGCCACGCTACTCGGGCTATGTCGACCAGCTACAAAATGTCGGGTCGGTCGAAAATAAGGGCTTTGAAGTAAGCCTGAACTCCCGCAATCTGGACGGGGCGTTCAAATGGGGTACCGAGCTCAACTTGTCGCTCAACAGGAACAAGGTTCTCCAATTACCCGGGGGCGATGATATCCTTTACAACTCTGCCCCGGGACATATGGTAGGCATCGGTCAGTCGCAGATACTTCGGGAGGGAGCGCCTGTGGGGAGTTTTTACGGCTGGATTTATGACGGTGTGTATCAGGAAAATGACCAGTTTCTGCCGGGTGCAGGTTTTGAAAAGACGGCTGGCGGAGAGAAGTTCAGGGACGTTAACGGAACCAAAGATGCCAGTGGAAAGCTCACAGGGAAGCCCGACGGTATCCTCAACAGCGACGACCGGCAGATTATCGGCAACCCTCATCCCAAGTATACCCTGGGGTTCAACAACGATTTCAGGTGGAAAGGATTTGACCTGAATGCATTTTTCCAGGTATCGCAGGGCAACGATCTGCTGAGCTACACGCTGATGGAACTGAACCTGCTTTCGGCAATCAATAATGCCACCACCGAGGCATTGGATCGTTGGACGCCCACACACACCAATACGTCAGTACCCAAAGCCTCCGCCGGTCGCAGCAGGCGGGTGTCCACGCGCTGGGTATATGATGGTAGTTTTATCAGGTTAAAAAACATGGCAATCGGCTACAATCTGCCGCGGCCGGCACTCGAAAAGCTGCGCCTGTCCAAGTTCCGTATTTATGCAAGCGCTCAGAATATCCTGACATTTACGCACTACAAAGGCTATGACCCTGAGGTGAATTACTCGTCTGAGGGCAATACGCAGGTGAACCGGAACCTCGGTCTCGATTACGCCAGCTACCCCAATGCAAAGTCCTACACCGTGGGGCTCAGCATTGGATTCTAATTGTCATGCACGTTGTATTTATTACCATGAAAAAACATTTACACAGAATCATCCTGATCATAATCCCGGCCATGCTGGCATCGTGCTTTGACATAGCCGAAAAGCCGGTCGGCCTGCTGGATCCACAAGCCATATTCAGAACACCGAAAGATGTAGAAGCCGTCATCTTCGGGGCTTATGGATGGATTGCTTCGGAGCGCCTGTATGGACGGCAGTTTGTGTCGGCACTCATGCTTCGCGACGACATGTCAGACATCGGTGATCGCGGCACGCCGGCAGAACGCCAGCAGGTAAATGATTTCAACATGGACGATAACAACTACATGGTCTACCAGTTCTGGCCTTACTGGTACCAGGTTATCAGCGCGGCGAATGCGGCCATCACCGGTGCAGGGTCGCTGGGTGTTCCCGCTGCCGAGATCAACCCGCTGGTGGCGGAAGCACGCTTTATTCGTGCATTTGCGTACTTCCATCTGGTGCGGCTGTTCGGCGACATTCCCTACGTTGATTTTTTCATTGCCGATGCGGAGTCCGTCAGCAAGCTGAACCGTACCCCTGCTGCGGTGGTGTATAAAGGCATCAGGGCAGACCTTGAATTTGCCAAACAATGGCTGCCGGACAAGCAGCCTGCCGAGGTAAGAAGCCGTGCTACCAAAGGCACCGCCGCTGCCTACCTGGCGGATCTTTACCTCACCCTGCACGATTACACGGGTGCATACCGGGAAGCCAAATGGGTGATCGAAAATAAGTCCAGATTTGGCTACGACCTCGAACCCGACTTCCAGACACTATTTCAGGCGCCTCAGGCCAATGATATGCAGGAACATATTTTTGCAATCGACTTCCTCGGGTTGCAGATCGGACTCGCCGGAGCCAACGACGACATCATGGCTCCCATGACAGGCATTCGGGGCGGTGATGCGCCGCGCAGTGGTTGGAGCGTGATTGTACCAAGCCAGCGGGTTTTTGATACCTGGGACGGTCGCGATTACCGCAAGCAAGTAAGCTTCGACACCACGATCCTGATCGGAGGCAAAGTGGTACCGTATACCGAATTTCCCAACGTCAGGCGGCCGCATATCGCGAAGTACGCGCGGTTTGCAGGTAATTCCAATGCCGAGGGCCGGGACTCCGACCAGAACTATGCGGCCATGCGCTATGCCGAAGTGCTGCTGATTGCTGCCGAAGCCGCCGGGGAGCTGGGCGGAACCACGAATGAGGCAATGGGTTATGTGAATGAAGTACGTGCGCGCGCCAGGAACCGGGCAGGTACCCTCACAGACTTCCCTGCAGATGTCGATCCGAAGCTCAGCAAAGAAGAATTTATCAGCCTGGTGCTGGAAGAACGCCGGCTGGAACTTGCGTTTGAATACAAGCGGTGGTATGACATTCAGCGCAGGAAACTGGGTGAGGTCGCATTCAAAGATTCCAGCTCGCTTGAACCCCATGCCAATTTCAGCCCGGGACGCGATTACCTGATGCCCATTCCGCGGGTAGACCTGCAAACCAACCCCAACCTGACACAGAATCCCGGGTACTAACAAGAATATGTAAAGCAAAGCTCGGAATACATTGCCATGTACTTCCGGGCAGGTTGTTGCGGCAGTTTTTGTGATTTTGGTAAACAAAAAAAGGAAGGCTCGCGTTAGCTTTTGATACTGGCATTCTATTTCGCCGAATATATCAGGATCCATGGAGCTTAAAACTTACCGCGTAAAAAAATCCCGCAGGGTATCTGCAGTCCTTCTTGCAGCAGTGATCACAGGCTGTTTTTCCGCACTTCTGGCCGACACGCTGAAAGTGATCACAGAGCATTATGAAGAGTCTTTTCTGGAAAAACTGCATCATAACCCCTACCTGATTTTTATTATTCCTCTTTTCGGATTGACGATCATCCACGTACTGCGCTACTTCTTGTTTCATAACAAAGCAAACAAAGGGATCAAGGAGGTACTCGACACGATCAACAAAAACGCGCATACCCTGCCGGCCTACAAGATTCCCTCCCATTATTTCAACGGATTTCTGACGGTGATTTTTGGCGGCTCAACGGGCATTGAAGTGTCGACCGTAGTGTCCACAGCCGCCATCGGCGCTTTGTCGAGCCGGAAAGTAGATTACCTGCGCAGGTACCGGACTGCACTCGTGTGCGGCGGTCTGGCAGCGGGCGTGACAGCCCTTTTCAATGCACCTGTCGCCGGTTTCCTGTTTGCATTTGAGGTTTTTACACGTAAAAAAAGCAAGCTGCACCACGCAGTCGTGGCTACGGCCGTACTTACTTCTTTCCTGGTCACGCACTTCTTCTTTTACCACCAGATTTTTCACTTTGCCGTAACCGACTGGCAACTGGATGCACTTCCCTACATCGTTTTGCTCGGCATCCTGGCGGGGCTGAACTCGGTGTACCTGACAAAAAGTGTCTTATTTTTTAAGAAATTCTTTGCCGCTCTGCCCAATGATCATACCCGCATCCTAGGCGGCTCACTGCTGATATCAACCCTCATCTTTTTCGTCCCACATCTGTACGGAGAAGGTTATGCGGGCATCAAAAACGTGTTTACCTATGCACAAGCCCCCTCTCCTGCGATTGTTTTTTCGGTACTCGCCCTGCTCCTGCTGAAACCGGTGGCTACTTCGGTGACCCTTGGCGCAGGGGGTGACGGTGGTGTTTTTGCTCCGAGCCTGTTTATCGGTGCTTTCCTCGGGATGCTGGTATGCAGTATCCTCAACCACTTTTTCGGGCTGGGACTTATTCCTGTCAATTTTGTCCTGATCGGCATGGCGGCGGTACTCAGCGGCAGCATCCACGCGCCTTTTACATCTATTTTCCTGGTTTGTGCACTCGCAGACAATTACGTCCTCTTCATCCCGATTGTCATTGCCAGCCTCGTTTCCAAGTGGGTCGCCTCAGCCATCTTTGCTGATTCAGTTTATACGTACCAGGTAAAACAGGCCGGATAAAAGCAGGCAGCTCCGGGAAAGCACAATTTTGTAACCGAGGGAAAGGTTAACTATCTTGTTTCGCCGTGCGAAATGTACTCGCAGGCCGCAACGAATTTGCAGTCTTTAACCTATCCTCCGCAATATGAAGCACACGTTACTAGTCCTGGTCTGCATGTTCTGCTGCTTTTCCTGCGCGAATGAACAGGGAAATAATGCTGTAACCGAGGATGTGGCCCTAATGATGCAGGTTCCTCCTCCTGTCGATGCACAGAATAATCCGGCTCCGGCCCAGAATGATAAACCTAAGATTGCCAGACAGCTGATCAAGACCGGGAACGTAGAGTTTGAGACGGATGACATTGAAAAGGCCAGAAAACAGATCCTGCAGGCCGTGACTGCAAGCCAGGCCTACGTCGGGCGTGATGAGCAGCAAAGCTTTCCGGACAAGATCCAGTACACCATCGCTGTAAGAGTCCCAGCCGCGAAATTTGACGATTTTCTGACTGCGGCTACGCGGAATGTTGCCCATTTCGACTACAAGAAGATCCATGTGGAAGACGTCACCGCACAGTACCTCGACTTTGAAGCACGCCTGAAAACAAAAAAGGACATCGAAAAAAGGTACCTTCAGCTACTGGCCTCCGCCTTAAAAGTGGGCGATATCCTCAACATTCAGAAAGAGCTCGGCGCCATACGTACCGAAATTGAGTCGACAGAGGGACAATTGAAGTACCTGGGCGATCAGATGCAATATTCTACCCTGACCATTATTTTTTACGAAGAAAATGTTGCCCCGGGCGGTTTTTTCCGTGAAGTAGTGCCTGCTTTCAGGAAAGGTTGGGACATCTTCCTCTCCTTCATCATTGTGCTCATCAGTCTCTGGCCTTTTCTGCTCACCGGTGCTGTCATTTACCTGCTTTCAAATGCATTTATAAAGAAGCGGAAGCGCCGGAAAGCATTGCAATCGCCGGCAAACGACTAGCAGGACTGCTATCCCGGAAGCTGCAACCCTGCGTTTTCATCCCGCTGCGAGCTGCCTGACACTTTGTGCCGTCACCCGAAGGCCTTTGAGGTACTTGATCCTCTTCCCGATATCCGCGCTGAACTCAAAGGTTGTTTCAGGATCAAACTGTGCCTTGAATGCATCCAGGACTTTGTTCAGCTGTGCCCGCGACACGCCGCTGTATTCCAGCTGAAGGTATTGCGATTTCTCTGCGGAGTAGGTTTTGAATTTCCAGTACTGCGGATGATTGACACCTATAAGCGGGGTGAAATCCTTTTCATGATGGTTTTTTATAAAAAAATCAAGTGTGATCGTGATTGCATTCCGTTTTTTCCCGTGTGCTCCTGTTACCTGTATCTTCACCTCGCGGTTAACCGCCAGCCGGATAATTTGTTCGTATTGCATGTATGTTGATTCTGTATGTTCAAATGGCTCCTTCACTTTCTCAATTGCCCTGCTTTCTTCCCCATATCTGACCCGATTGAGACGGGTATCCTGTCTATCCTGCACCGATATACGCCCGATACGTCAATCCCGATCGGAAAGCTCAGATTTTGAATGAATGATCGTCAGTAAGGCGAATGCCTTAATTGGTGGTGGTTGTGGTGCAAATTTAATTAAACTATTTAGTCTACCAATTTTATAGTTTAATATTTGTCACGAATAAAATTCTACTATGATAGTACATCCTGGAATACCAGCTGGAAAAGAAAGAAGTTAGTCCGCCGGATCAATGCATGCCTGCAACCCTGTCGATTAATGCATGGTACCTTTCGTCCGCCAGGTCGCCCGCAAGCCAGTCACGCGCAATGTACCTGAAAAAAAGCATCGGAGGCTCGTGCTTGTCTACCGCAGCCTGAAAGTACGCCACTGCCGTGTCCGACTCGCCGATACAGGCATGCACAATGCCGAAATCGTAGTTGGATACCACCTGCGATTTGCTGAGCGAGGCCATTTGAGTCAGTATATCATGCGCGCTTTCGGGCTCGCCGGACAAGCCGAACAAAGCGCCGCAGGCACTGAGCGTTATGCCATTATAGTTGATCTCCATCGCAGTTTCCAGTGCTTCCTGTGCTTCCGCATAATCCTGCAGGGTAATCAGGTTGAGGCCTGTGATCATATGCCCGCCCCAAAAAGCAGGGTCGAGTGCGGCAAGCTTTCTGCCCTGCGCAACCGCATTACCGAAATCACCCGCAATCCAGTACACGTAACCGCCGTAGAAGTTGTTGATCAGGGAAAACGGTTCCAGCGACAAGGCTTGCGCAATGTGTTCCTGTGCATCCGCCGTATTGCCGGTCAGTGCGAGATAAAGCCCGTACTGGCCGTGCAGTTCGGGCGCATTGGGGTTCAATGCCAGGGCTTTTTCGAATGCCTGCGCCGCACTGGCAAAGTCCCACTCGTAGAGCATGTGCATACGCGCGAGTGCCAGGTAGCTTTCATCAATGTCGGGATCCAGCTCCAATGCACGCTTCGTGGCTTCGGTCATCAGCGGGATTGCGCGGGAAGCCGGCATGAGCCTGTAAAACCACATGTTCAGGTAGCAGGAGGCAATGCCGGCGTGGGCGATTGCATAGTCAGGCTCGATGGCGAGTGCCGACTGGAAGTAGCCGATTGCCTTGTTAAACTCGGTGGTTCCGGCAAATTTATTATGAAAAAACCGCCCGTGCAGGTATAGCTGGTAAGCTTCCGGACTATTTGTATAGCGCTTGAATGTGGCGCGTGGCTCCTCGCCAAACAGCTGCACTTTCACCTGCCGCAGGATTGAGAGCGCAATTTCATCCTGTATATCAAAAATGTCTGCAATCTCACGGTCGTACTGGTCAGACCAGAGGTGTTGCCCATCGGCCGCATTGACGAGCCGGGCTGTGATACAGATGCGGTTACCCGACATCTGCACGCTGCCTTCCAGGATATGGCTCACACCCAGCTGTTCCCCGATGCTGCGAAGGTCCTGGTTTTTTCCTTTGAAGGTAAAAGAAGAAGTACGGCCGGCTACCTTCAGCCCCGGCGTGCGGCTGAGCAGATTGATAATTTCCTCGGTAACTCCGTCACTGAAATATTCCTGCTCCATATCCTGGCTCAGGTTGGCAAACGGCAGGACTGCAATGGATTTTTGCCCGTCAGGCTGAGCGGTCACATTTATTTCAGACATAAAAACGTATTCAGATTTTATGCAAGATAATAAATCCGGCAAGGCCGGGCGGCAGTAACGTCACTTTCCTACGATAGCGCTGCCGGTGCGAGCCTGAGCCTCAATGTTCTCCGTAGCGCATCTCACCGGCCTTCACGGCCAGTGCCAGCTTGTTTTGCTTAGGCGGCAACGGGCAGGTTGCGTAGGGTGAAAACGCACAGGGCGGATTGATCGCCTTGTTGAAATCGAGCCAGGCGGAGCCATCTTTTTCAACAGACGAGTACAAAAACCGTCCGGATCCGTAAGTTTCGGTCTTATTTGTGAGGTCGGCAAAAATAATGAAGAGCTCATCGGTAGTGCCTACGGCATCAAGGCTGTACTCCTGTCCATCTCTGGTAAATACCAGTCTGCCCGGCGATACCTGCTCGTCGGTCCGGCCGGTAACATCTGTGATAGCGACAGTACGACCGGTTGTAGGCTCAAAGCGGGCTTTTACGCGCCACTTCGTTTCAACCGGAAATCGGTCGATGCCGGTGAATTCTTTCAGATACGGACTTTCGAGGTCACGCAAACGGATCGCGTACTTGTCTCCTCTTTTGATGACGAACCAGCGCAAGGAATTGTGTTTCAGTGTAACTGCCTCTCCGCCAGGAAAAATATCCAGACTGGTTACCGGCTGGTCGCCATTGAAAATTTCAGCCCCCGGACCGGCATGCAGGGTAACGTTGCCCTTGTTGAGTACAAATTCTCCCAGAAAAGGTTTGCTTCGTTCTTTCGGGAACAAGATGTCGTTTTTCTCATCCGCACCAAAGGTATTGCTGCCCTCATGCAGCCAGTACAGCCCCGCGAGGTTCAGCCAGCCCGATTCCTGTTTCAGGTGCTCAATCCTTTGGGCATGCCACTCGCGGATTTCCTGCTCATAAGCATTGTCGTTACGGGTAAATGCGGACGAGCAAAGCACGGCCGCAAGCACGAACAGATAATGTATTTTGTACTTCATAAAATGACCGGTAATACGGGATAAAATGATCAACCTGCCCCTCTGCGCAGGAAAGATCCGGTACGAACCTGTACCCTGCTGCAAATTTACATAAACTATCTAGTCTACAACTTTTATAGGATAATAATTAGCCAAGCTCGCGGCACAAGCCAGCAATTTTTACCTAAACAAACACCACCCCGGGCGGTCAAATTAAAGATATTCTCACACCAGCCGCAAACGCGTAGTAGTTTCTGATTTTGTCATTTAACTTGTCGGTTCGCTATGGATCTGCAACAAAAATACATTCTGATCATCGGCTGCTTTGACACCAAGGGCAGCGTCTTTGCACATTTGCGCAGGCATGTCCTGGCACAGGGTGAGCAGGTAATTATGATGAACACAGGTGTTTACGGCACTACCGACGCCTTTGAAGTACAATTTGAGGCAGCAACCATTGCCACGGAAGGCGACTACGACCTTGACCGGCTGCGCGCGGAACGTGACCGCGGCAAAGCCATTGATGTGATGGGCCGGGGTGCTGCCAGGGTCACGGCCAGACTTGTGGCAGAGGGAAAAATCAAGGCGGTGATCGGGATGGGCGGCGGCGGAGGCACCTACATTGCGCTCGCAGCCATGCAGCATGTTCCGCTGGGCATTCCCAAATTGTGCCTGACCACACTCGCCGCCAAGGATCTCTCCCGGCAGGTGAGCGACAAGGACATTACCTTAATGCCCTCGGTTGTGGACGTGGCCGGCATGAACCACATTCTGAAAATGCTCGTGGAGCAAGCCGCAGCGGCAATATGCGCCATGGCGAACGTGCCCGTGCAGCAGGATCAGGAAGTTGCCGGCTGCGTGGCCATCAGTATGTTCGGCAACACCACGGCCTGCGTGGATCAGTGTACCAAGCTGCTCAACCTGGAAGGTTACGAGGTAATGGCTTTTCACGCGACCGGCACAGGAGGCAAAACCATGGAGGCGCTGATCCGCGAGGGAAGCTTTGATGCAGTACTCGACGTGACCACAACCGAGCTGGCCGACGACCTCTGCGAAGGCATTTGCAGCGCCGGACCAGAGCGGCTGACCGCTGCGGCTGAAATGGGAATTCCTCAGGTGGTGGTACCCGGATGTCTGGATATGGTCAATTTTGCGCAGCCCGACACCGTACCTGCGCGCTTCCGGAACCGCCAGCTTTACAGCTGGGCACCGGATGTAACGCTTATGCGGACCAACCCGGAAGAAAACAGCATACTGGGAGAAAGGCTGGCCGGAAAAGTGAGCCGGTCGGAAGCGCCTGCGGCCATCGTGATCCCCCAGCAGGGTATTTCCCAGGTTGATGCCCCCGGCGGAATATTTTACAACCCTGAGGCTGATACTGTCTTGTTTCAGGCAATCAGGCAGCATGCCGGGAGCAAGGTAAAGATCATTGAGGCTGATCTGCATATCAATGATCCTGCGTTTGCAGAGATACTGGTCCGCACGCTGCTGGAAATAGTAAAAAAATAAAAATGATCATTTAAGCACATTCTGATACAACATGCCAAATCAATGGACGGGGAAAGGAAATCCCTATACAAAACAGGAAGTAAGAGCGCGTTTGCAAAAGACCATCGACGAGGGCAAGGCCATCATTGCCGCCGGAGCCGGAACCGGGATCAGTGCCAAATTCATTGAAAAAGGTGGCGCTGACCTGATTATCATCTACAACTCAGGCAGGTTCAGGATGGCAGGGCACGGGTCTACCGCCGGGCTGATGGGTTACGGGGATGCCAATGCCGTGGCCATGGAAATCGGAGAATTTGAAGTACTGCCCGTCGTGGAAGAGGTTCCGGTAATATGCGGCGTGCATGGCTCCGACCCACGCCGCCGGATGTGGCACCACCTGCTGAAAGTGAAAGAAATGGGATTCTCAGGCGTCAACAATTTTCCCACGCATTGCATTGTCGACGGACATTTCAGGCAGGTCCTGGAAGAAACGGGCATGGGCTTCGCCAAAGAAGTGGAGATGATCCGCCTTGCAACCATGATGGACCTGTTTTCGATCGTATATGTATCCACTCCCGAAGAATCCCGCCAGATGGCCGAAGTAGGCGCAGACGCCATTGTGGCGCATGTAGGTACCACGGTAGGCGGCTCGATTGGTGTGACGGGTGCCGCGGTGTCCATGGACTATGCAGCCGAAAGAACGCAGCAGATCGCGGACGCGGGACGTGAAGTGAATCCCGATATATTCTTCCTGACGCACGGTGGCCCGGTCAATACGCCCGGCGATGTGCGCCACATCCTTTCCCGTACCAACGTGCATGGCTTTGTGGGTGCCTCTTCACTGGAACGTATGGGCATTGAGCAGTCTCTCACAGACCTGACACGGGATTTTAAAAGTATTACGCTTCAAAAATGAATGTTCTTAACACCGACCAGCAGGTACCCACTTATACACTGGAGCAAGACCCGGTCATCGGCGGCAGGTTGTTTACCATGGCCCGGTTTGAAGGTGCGCTGACACACCAGTCAGAACTGCTGGTGCCTCACCGGAAAGATTACTACCTGCTCGTTTTTACCCGTCAGGGCAACAGCAGGCATTGGGTTGACATGACACCGTACGTCACCAGGCCTCATACGATGTATGTGTTCGTACCTAATCAGCTCACCGTCAAGGAGGAGCCCAAACCTATGTGGGCGACCGCCGTTGCATTTACAAAGGAGTTTCTTGCCTTGCAGGAAAATGCGGCCCTCAGCAAGCTGCCGCTGATACAAAATCCCCGGAATGCGCATGAGCTCCTGCTGACCGACGCTGATGTGGCTTTCATTGAGGATATGCTTGAAAAAATACATGCTGAGTACCGGAGCCCCGGCGAGTGGCAGCAACGCATGCTGACTGCCTGGCTGACCGTCCTGCTCACCTACCTGAGCCGCCTGTATACGGAACAGTTTGAAAGCAGCGAAGTGTCGACCGATAAGATCTTACTAAAAGAATTTCATGGAAAGATTGGCGAAAATTTCCGCGAGCTGCACCAGGTGAGTGAATACGCCGGACTGCTGCATGTGTCAGCCGGGTACCTGAGTGAGGTGGTCAAAGCCCAGAGCGGCAGGCCGGCCATCGCGCACATCCATGAGCGGCTCGTGCTCGAATCCCGGCGCCTGCTGTTTCATACCCGGCATTCGTCCAAGGAAATCGCATTCGAGCTGGGATTTTCGGACGCTTCGTACTTCAACCGGTTCTTCAAGCGCGAAACAAACCTGACACCGGCGGAGTACCGGGCGGCTACCCGGGAAATGTACCAGTAATACCGCGAAATGTGTTTCAGGCGAAATGGAAGGCGGCAGTAATTTTGTCACATCACAAAAAATAACGAAAATGAAAAAAGTACTGATAACCGGAGCCAATAAAAGTATCGGATTTGAAACCGCCCGCCAGTTATTGCAGCAAGGCTACTATGTATACCTTGGAAGCCGCGATGCGCAAAAAGGCCGGGAGGCAGCCGATCAGCTGAAATCCGAAGGACTCGACCAGGTAGAACCTATCACGATCGACGTTACGGATGCGGGCTCTATTCAGGCTGCGCGTCAGACCATCGGCAGCAAGACCAGCGTGCTGGATGTGCTGATCAACAATGCCGGCATCAGCGGAAGTTACCCGCAAACCGCGCTCGATGCGGGTACCGGCGTATTCAGGGATGTATTCGAGACCAACTTTTTTGGTTTAATTGAAACTACACAGGCATTTATGGACCTGCTGCATCAATCGTCTGAGCCCCGGATCGTCAATGTAACGTCGGGCCTGGGTTCGCTGACGCTCCACAGCGATCCTTCCTGGAAATATTACCCGGTGAAGCCGGTAGCCTATGCAAGCTCCAAGGCAGCGCTGAACGGTTATACCATCATGCTCGCGTATGAGTTGCGGGATACGAATTTTAAGGTAAATGCGGTGGATCCGGGCTATACGGCTACGGACTTCAACCATCATAGTGGTCCGGGTACTGTACCTGATGCCGCAGCCCGCCTGGTAAAAGCAGCAACATTGGATGAGAACGGTCCCACAGGTCAGTTTTTTAGCAATGATAATGCGCCTGAAACCGGCATAAGTCCCTGGTAAACTGTTGAAGGTAAACGAATGACGGCCAGGCGCTCCGAAATCCGGTGTGCCTAGCCGTCACTGCTTTATCGAATCCGTGTCAATCCGTGTATCCGTGGCTCCCCAAAACAACCTTTTTCACCGTACTTTTCCCATCGTCCGCAACCAGTCGGATCAGGTAGGTACCGGAACTGAGTTTAGGCTTTAGTCTAACTTCACGCTCACGTTTGTCAAGCTGCTGTTCAAACACGATCCGTCCCCGGGAATCCGTCATTTGCAATGTTTCAAAATTGCCGCGGGTCCACTTTACTATAAAACTTTCACGGCTGGGATTTGGAAAAACCTGCATAATTTCCGTCTCCGGTGCCATGCCGGTAATGACTCCCCCACCCCGCAATACCACCGCTGATACAGACATAGGCGGAAGCAAAATGCCGAACGTACTGCCGCTCACATCCACTGCCGACTCCTTCAATGCATTCTCGGTATGGGAAAAAAATGTTTCCGTAGCCGGAAGCTGCGCGAGGGTATAAACCGGTGCCTTGCTCCCGGCCGCAACAAAATCATTCAACTCGCTATGCACCTGCTGCTGCGCGGCAGAACGGTTCACCAGGATCACCGTCATCGAATCTCTGGCCGCATTCAAGGTAGGGTAAGTGGAAACAAGCGTTTCATTTTCGGAAACAGCCTGCAGGAAATCCGGCTGGCTGTACCGGCTGAATAAATGCAATGTTTCCCACATCCCCGTTTTCCAGGTCCAGGGAGTGAAAACCTCCACGCCGTTTTTCATAAATTCCCCCAGCGTGGAAGCATACCAGACTGCCGTGACGGATGGGGCTATACTTTCATCAATACCCGTCTCGGTGAGGCCCAGCGTGACGCCATGCCCAGTACCCAGGTATTGCGTGAGCCACTCATTGCACCGGGCAAAAATATATTCGCGGGTCAGCGTGTTGTCGTATCCGCCGGTAATGGTTTTTACACCATTGGCTTCGGGAAAAATGTAGGTACGGTCAAAGAAAACGCGATGCAGCTGCACCACTTCTTCGGTCTTTTTTGTACTCGGGTAAAAGTGAATGTCGAGCACATCCAGTAGTCTCACGCCACTTCTTTCCTGCTCCTCTGCAATGGATTTGATAAAATATTCAAGCCATGGATAGGTTTTGCCATTTTCGGTTACAGGCTTTCCGTCCCAGTTATACCATTGCCATTCATTGGCAGTTACCGGGCCTGCTAGCTTAATCCCGGGAAACTTTGCGCGCGCCTTGCGGGCGACCTCGAAATACCGCTGCATAAATTCCTGAGGAGAAAGCTGGTTGAGCATTACATCATCGTGTGTGCCCGACCAGATTTCCGGCTCATTGTCCATATTCCAGTAGCGGATACCCTCCGGGTTCAATCCGATGCCTTCGGACCCGAACCAATGGTCCAGGATCCCAACGGTACTGTCAGCAGACCATTTTTCAAGGTACAAGTTGGTATTCCCCCCGACCTTTGCTTTGGTACCGGTTGCAGCAGGTTCGCCGCCGCCGGCCAGGTTCTGGTTTACCCCCTCCCACCATTGGGAACGGTTGTATTCCCAATCCGGGAAGTTGGCTACGCCGGTCTTTGCCGCATAACCCAGCAGTGGAAATGCCCACATACCCTGCGCATCTGGAAAATGCTGCTGCAATGTCCGTGCCGCATAATCCCAGTCTGCGGCATACACATTGTTATACCAGTCTGGGTGGCTGGCGAGCTTCCGGCGCCAGTTGTACTTACTTGCATTATTACCTCCGCTCTCCCGGAAAAAACGAACTCCCGCATCCCGCAGCCGGACCAGATCCACTTCGGATAAGGTCCGGCCGGGGTCGGGAGTAAAGGAATTATTGCGTCCGTACAGGTAGGGTGACACCGCTTTTACCGCTGTACCGGCGTCAATGGTAACTTTGATTTGCCCCAGGACAGCCTGCGGTAAGAACACCAGCAGCAGGATCAGCAATTTACCCATCGGAATATATTTTAGCTGCCTTGAACAGCCTATTTTGCTACAATCCGGAAATTATCTACACTTCCATTGAATGAAGCAATCGCCACATCCGGGCTGTTGAACAACACTTTAAGATCCGTCACTTTCGAAACATCCGTGATCGTATTACCGCCTGCATTCTTGAATTCGGAAAGCTCGATCACAGCCGTTCTCCAGCCATTGGTCTGGTAACCGGTTGCGGCATACTCCGTGGAGTTCCAGGGCTGGAACGAGTACACATACTCACTGCCGCCTGCGGTAATGGTGATGTCATACTTCCCGGCTTTCCAGGGCTCCGCAATGTTGTGCTCGAATTTGAACTGCCTGTCGGCTGCTGCACCGGCTGCGAGTTTGAAGTCAAAAGTACAGGTTGAGAAAACCCAGCCGTCTGCATAACCCGTCGCCGGCAGCTTGGTTTGTTTGATTCTTGAAAACTTACCTGAAATCGAGCCAGGGTCGGTAGCGGCGATGATCGGGGCTGCACCCCAGCAAACCTCTGCATTCCAGGTCGTGGCAGGTATATCGAAGTTGACCATATTACCTGTCATAGCATCATTGATCTTGTAGCCGGTACGGGCCGTACCAAACTCACCCTCAACCGTAACTATGTCTGAAACGGCCGCAGCAGGCATTTTGGCGGTAATCTGATCGACCGAGCTGCTCAGTATCTGCAGGCTTGTGCCGCCAACTTTCACGGATTTGATATTATAAAAGTAATCTCCCCGGATCGTAAGCGTTCCGCCCGGTTTTACAAACTCGGAATACAAACTTGAAATAACCGGCGTAGGTGCCGTCAGCACAAAATCATAGGTTGCCTCTCCGCCCCTGGTCTGCACCCGTATCTTGTTGGACACGCCCGCATCCACCGCCTTGGTCGGTGCATTGGCAGGAATAGTAACAACAAGATTTGAGTTGCTGCCGAGTGCGGCATTGAAGTTTGCTTCAAAATCATTGAAATAAACCTTCAGAACGCTACCCAGATTCTGGCCCTGGATCACGATCAGGCTACCGGGCTCAGCGGCATTCAGGGAACTGTCGGCTTTGGTGGGATCGAGCAGGCGCACGTTGCTGATCATCGGCGCACCGTCCACATCGTCATCGTTACAGCTTTGCATGGAGAGCAGCATTCCTGCTGCCATCACCAATCCCAGGGCTGTTCTGAACATATATTTAAAACTCATGGATGTCGTAGTTTGGTAGGGTTAGTCAACTAGTTTACTGAAATCAAATGCAACCGGCTCGGCCTTCAGGGAAGGTGCATTCACGATCTCGGCTTCCGGAAAAGGCAGGTATAATGTATTGGCCGACAGCGGGTAGTACTCAACCGGAGAGTACGTTACGGTATACTTCTTCGGGTTGGTCGAGCCCGGTACGTACGACATGGTATAGTTTTCCTTTTGCTGTTTGGCTGTATAGGCAATCGCCTTGGCAGGATTGAAATAGTACCAGCGAACGATTTCGTTCCAGGAGTTGCCTTCAAACACCGTCTCAATCCTTCTTTCCTGGAAAATATCCTCAAATGTCAGCGAGGTTTTGTTTGGCATACCCGCCCGTTTACGCACCGCATTGAAGTATTCCAAAGCTTTTACATCCGAAGTAGTCGTATTATTGCCCAGTACGGCATCCGCATAAATCAGGTATACTTCGGCCAGCCGCAGCATATAGGAATTGATGTTGGCTGCCATAAACCCGCCGAGCCCACCGTTATCGGACGGACCGCCGATAATGTACTTTTTAATCGCCGACAAAGCAGCCGGTCTGTTGTATTTCAGACCGCCGGTTGCCTTCTGGATGTTGGGGTAAACGTCGCTGTCGAACATGCCGATGGCTTTTCTGCGCATTGAATCTGCAGGGTTGTCTGTGAAATATTTTACAAGATCCGCTGAAAGTCCCTGTGCTGCGCCCCAGCCGTCGCCTGTACCGGTAATGTTGGCATCGTACGCAAAGTAAGCCTGGAAGGAGTTGTTGACGCCCCAGGGATTGCTCACCGGCATCCACTGCAATGCAAACAAGCTTTCCGAATTGTTCTTGGATGAATTGTTGTTTGCACTTTCAAAAAGCTCACCGTACGTCGGTGCCAGCGAAAGACCGCTTTTTGTAATCACACTTTCCGCATAATACTTCGCACTGTCGAGGTCCGACTGGCTTCGGGTTCCGTTTTGGTTCAATCCCGCGCGCATCAGGTACATTCGCGCCAGCATACCCTCCGCGGAGTACCGCGTAAGACGACCCTGGTCGGCCGTTACCGGCAGGTGCTCAGCCGCATAGCGGTAATCCTGAATCACCAGTTTCCAAACATCTTCAATGCGGTTGCGCACGGGCGGCTCGTTGAGCTGGGCCACGTTGTCGTACACAATGGGTACAGCACCCCAGTTTGTTACCAGGTAGTAGTAAGCCGTGGCACGCATAAACCGGCACTCGCCCAATCCCTGGGACTTCACGCCGTCGGATGCTGTGCTGCCCGTCGCTTCCCTAATGGCTTTGTAGGCATTGTTGCTTTGCGCGATGATTTTGTAAAAAGACTTGTAACCCGGCAAGAGCGTACCTACGTCTGTAGACGGAATTGCATGCTTGATGTAGGCTGTACGGTCGTTTGAGTTGAGGTTACCCGCCCGAGCTTCCTGAAAGGCCATATTCGCTTTATCATTGAAGTCGAACCAGACAATGTTGTACAGGGGCGCGGTGCCTGCCAGGATCTCGGCATCGGTTTTGTAAAAATTGCCCGAGGTAAGTGCGTCCAGCGGCGGGCGGTCAAGGAAGTCCTCACTGCATCCCTGCATGAGCATCAGGGCGCTGAATGCTGCTATGAGTTTGATTTTGAATTGCATATCTTTTTATTCTCTTTAGAATTTTTGACTTGGACAGAGCTGCTTAAAAATCAGCCGTTAAACCGAAAGAATACATGCGTACGGAAGGATAGCGACCTGTGTCGATACCTGCCATAATGGTACCGCCGTACGTCACCATACCGATTTCAGGATCATAGCCTTTGTATTTGGTAACGGTAAACAGGTTTTGCGCACCTACCGAAGCTTTCAGTCCGCGGATGAAGAAATTCTTCAGCAGCGATTTCGGGAAGTTGTAGCTGAGCGTAATGTTTTTCAGGCGCACATAGCTTCCGTCTTCGATGAAGTTGGTGTTCATCCGGTTGTTACCGTTCGGATCACCGGGTGCGATCCGCGGGATGGTGTTGCCCGGGTTAGTCAGGGTTACGGTTTCAGCTTGGCCGGCTTCGTAGGTGCTTGGACGCGCGTAGTTGGCTACTGATTTCCATTGGTTGCCAAACACACCTCCGTTACCCGGGATCTCAGCACGGTAGCGCGGGTAGTTGAGAATATCATTTCCAAAGCTTCCTGTCAGAAATGCATTCAGCTCAAAGTTCTTGAAGGATACATTGTTGTTGAAGCCTAATGTAAACTTCGGCCAGGGATTGCCGATCACCGTGCGGTCCTGTGCATCAATCACACCGTCACCATTGAGGTCGCGGAACTTGGTGTCCCCTACCCAGGTACCTGTCGCGGGGTTCACGGTCAGCTCACCGTTGGAAGTTTGTATCGCATGGTTTTTAATATCATTCGCATCCTGGAACAAGCCATCCGCTATGTAGCCTGTGATCATACTGGCCGGTTGTCCTACTTCCGTCTTGAAACCTACTGACGTGGCATTCCACACGGGTGTGATCGGGTTCAAAAGTGAGCTTACCTTATTGCGGTCGAACGAGAGATTCACGCCCATTTTCCAGTATACGCCCCCTTTGTCAATGTTCACCGTATTCAGCGTAAGACCGATACCCCTGTTTTTCATGGAGCCTGCATTTACCGCGGGCCAGCTCAGGTAACCCGGCGAGTAAGCGATGTCGCCGCCATAGGTAAACGGATAGGAATTCACCGTGATCAGGCTTGTGATATTTTTGATATAAGCATCCACGATCAGTTCCACCCGGTTGCCGAACATATGCAGGTCGAGACCGCCGTTGATGACATCGTCCTTTTCCCAGGTCAGGAATTCATTGGCAAAATTGGACGCCAGGAAGCCCGTTCCCCAACCCGTAGGCACGGTTTGCAGGGTCGAGTAAATTGCATTCCCTCCGCTACCCTGGTTACCCGAGCGACCGATCTCAAACCGCAGTTTCAGGTCGTTGATCGCATTCACACTTTTAAGAAAAGGCTCCTCGGAAACACGCCAAGCTACGGATACAGCGGGAAAATTGCCCCAGCGGCGACCTTCACGGAATGCCGATGACCCGTCGAGCCGGTATGTTCCCTGCAAAAAGTAACGCTCGTTGAAATTGTAATTTACACGTGCAAAATACGACTCCCGGGCTCCCGCACCTTTACCCGAACTATTGCTCACATTGGAAATCACCGAGGCATCACCTCCTGAAAGCTCCTCGATCGTATTGGTGATAAATTTCTTCCGGCTGGCAGTCAGCGACTCGTAGGTAAACGATTGCGCCTCGTGGCCCGCCATGATGTTTACGCCATGACGACCCAGTTTCAGATCATAGGTCAGCCGGCTGTGCAGGCTCCACCAGGTGTTGGTGTTGACCGAGCGTACCGAAGTAGCTGCATCCGGCGACACCACATAACCACCGATGGTATAGGACGGGTGGAATGAGTAGTACTTCAGAAATTCAGCACTGCCGTTTGTTTCTGTGTGCCAGGTAAGGTTTTTGGCGAGTTTTACATCTGCAAAAATGCTGCCGAGAATGGAAGTACGACGGTTGTAATCATTGTAGATCTTAGAGATCATCACCGGGTTGGTAAACTGAAACTGCGTGGAAGTGGGTCCGCCCCAGCTGCCGTCAGGGTTGGTTACTGCTACGCTCGGGTTTTGGTCCAATGCAAGCTGGATGATCCCTCCGTTGTTCGTATTTACTTTTTCCTCCGTAATACCCACACTCAGGTTGGCCCCGATTTTGAGCCAGCTGCGGGTCTGGTTTTCCAGGTTTAAACGACTATTGTAGCGTTTGAAGCCCGAACCCTCCACGATGCCTTTCTGATTGAAATATTCACCTGATAGGTAGTAGGTAGTCTTATCGCTGCCGCCGCTCAGACCCAGCGAGTATTTCTGCAGGGTCGTGGGGCGGAACAATGCACTCTGCCAGTCGGTACCATTACCCAGTACCGACGGGTCAGCAAACTGCGGCTCGGTGGCAGTACTTCCCACAGCAGCAGCTTCGTTCCTGAATTGTGCATATTCGCGCAGGTTCATCACGTCAATGTGCCTCGGTTCGGCCTGCAGGGTCACGAGGGAGTTAAAACTCACTTTCGCTTCGCCCGCCTTTCCGCGCTTCGTCGTGATCATGACCACGCCGTTTGCACCCACCGCCCCGTAAATGGCCGTTGCGGAAGGTCCCTGTAACACGTTAATCGTTTCGATATCGTCCGGGTTAATGCTCGACAGGATGTTGGAGAAACCCGACGGACGGTTGTTCGGGTCGTCACGCATATTGTCGGGCTTGATCTGCACCCCGTCGATTACGTACAAAGGCTGCGTCGTACCCGTCAGGGAGCTCAGCCCACGGATTACTACGGACGGGGCTGCACCGGGCTGACCGGAATTTTGCTGCACCATCACGTTGGCCGCCCGGCCCTGTAAGCCTTGTTCGAGCGAGGTATTGATGGTTTTACTCAAATCTTTGCCCGACACAGTTACCTGCGAGCTCGATACATCGGTTTTTTTCATTTCACCGTAGCCTACGACCACTACTTCGTCAAGGGACGCAATGCTTTCCTGTAACCTGATATCGATTCTGGTTTTGTTACCCACAGCAATTTCCTGCGTTTCGTACCCGATAAAAGAGAAAACAAGGGTGTTGCCTGCAGCCGCCTCAATCGTAAATTCACCCTTCGTGTTGGTTGTTGTTCCGTTGGAAGTACCTTTTACCACCACACTCGCCCCGGGGATCGCATCGTCACCATCCGCCGAAACGATGGTACCTGTGATGGTTCTCCCTGCATTTCCCTGCGCGAAGGCACCCGCAGCCGCACACATCAACCCCAGTGATAAAAGGAGCGGTCGCAGCAAACCAGCGAGAAAATGCATGCGCTGCCCTACCCGCTTAGTTTCGTAAAAATCTTGTTGCATGTTGTTTGGTTTATTAAGTAGCTATTGGTCCACCTACGATTTAGACTTTTCCGTGTTCACTTGCCGACATGCCGGAATTGGTATAAATCGAATGAATAGTTGGACAAATGTGTCGTTAAAAAATGTGCAGCAAGGGTGTCATATGTTTACAAATGGGGTATCATTTGTAAACTCAGGAGAAAAATCAGGCTATTCTTTCTCTCCTGAGTACATTTTTTGAAGGATTAGGTCACAAAGCGGCTGCGCTGGTACTTACCGGACGTGCGCCGGGAGATATGATAGGATCAGGCTGAAAAGTTGTATTATTCCTGGCCCACATGCTGTCTCCGGTACTCGGTCGGCAGCATTTTATACTCTTCCTTAAAGAGCTTGGCGAAGTATTTGGGATTGTTGAAACCGATCTGGTAGGCAATCTCGGAGATGGTGAGCTGGGTTTTTTCCAGCAGGCCCGCACCCCGGCGGATGCGGATGTGGCGGATAAACTCAATGGGCGTTTTTCCCGTGAGCGACAATATTTTTTTATAGAGGTAAACGCGGCTCATCGACATGGCATCGCTCAACTCTTCTACCGTAAAATCTGCATTGGAGAGGTTCTCCTCGACTACCTTCACCGCACTGTTGACAAACTGTTCATCGAGTGAATGCACCGCTACCTCACTCGGCCGGATCTCCACATGCTGCTGAAACTGCTGCTGAAGTTGTTTCCGCTGGCGGATCAGATTGGCGATACGTACCTGTAAAATGTCGAGCCTGAATGGCTTTGTCACGTAGGCATCGGCGCCGGTCTGATAACCCTGTAATTGCTGCTCCTCCTCGGCCCGTGCCGTGAGCAGCACCACCGGGATGTGGGAAATACGCCGGTCGGTTTTAATCATCCGGCAGAGTTCGATACCGTTCATGCCCGGCATCATCACGTCGCTCACGATCAGGTCGGGGATATGTTCCAGGGTTGCGTCAAGGCCGGCTTTACCGCTGGCAGCTTCCAGGATTTCGTATTCTTTTTCAAACACTTCTTTGAGATACGCCCTGAACTCGTCATGATCTTCCACCAGCAATACTACCGGCTTGTTTTTAGGAGATTTCTCCGGTTGCATCTCTATCCCAGTCGTAGACTCAGCGTCCGGCTCCTCGCCTGGAACCGGCGCATCCAGGGTATGCGGCAATATAGTTTCTAAAGGCAAGGTCACCGTAAACGTGCTTCCCTCCCCTACGGTACTTTCCACATCAATGGTTCCTCCATGCATCCTGACAAACTCGCTGGCAATCGAAAGTCCTATCCCGCTGCCCTGGTTCATGATATGGTCGGGCATGGGGTGCTGGTAAAACCGCTCGAATACCTTCGCCTGAGCTTCCGGCGGAATCCCGATGCCCGAATCTGCCACGCTGATTTCCAGCACCTCAGCATCCTGCTGACCGGCGATCTGCATGCTTACGGTCACCTTCCCGTTTTCCGGCGTGAATTTAAATGCATTCGAAAGCAGGTTGTACATCACTTTTGAAAGCTTATCCTGGTCAAAGTCGGTATAGTGCGACGCAATATCGGTTTCGAAGCGGTAGCGAATGTGCTTGTGCTCGGAAAGGTCCGAGAAAGTTTGCGCGATCTGGCGTACAAACCTTACGATATCCCCGCGCTCAGGGCGGAATGCAGTTTCCTCCACTTCCAGCTTTTTAAAATCGAGCATCTGCGTCACCAGGTTGAAAAGACGCTGCGCATTGCGGTGCACGAGTGAAAGCTGCCGGTGCACGGCATGGTCGGAACGGATGTTTTTCAGCAGGTTTTCCAGCGGAGTGAGCATGAGCGTAAGCGGTGTACGGAATTCATGGCTCACGTTGGTAAAAAACTTGATTTTCATCATATCCAGCTCATGCATCTGCTGCGCATACCGGCGCTCCTGTTCCAGCCGGAAGTTCATGCGCTCACGCTCAATCAAAATCCAGCGTGCAACCATCAGCGCACCGGAAATGATCAGAAAATACAGCAGATAAGCCCAGGGCGTACGCCAGAAAGGCGGCTCGATTACCACTAGCAGGCTGCGCTCAGTCGCCTGGCCGCCCTCTTTCATTTTGACTCTGAATGTGTAAGTACCGGGATCGAGGTTGGTGTAGGTCACCCTGCGGGTATTGTCCGCTTCAAACCATTGTCCGTTGAAACCTTCGAGCGTGTACAGGTAGTGGTTTTTTTCAGGATGAAGAAAATTGAGGGCCGCAAACTCAATGGTAAATACATTCTGGCTGTATTGCAGGTCGATGCGGTCGGTCAGGGAAATGGATTTAGGAAGCACCTCCGCTCCGTCGAACAACTCGCCGGGCTGTACACTCTTATTAAAAACCTGAAAGTCAGTGAGCATTACCTTACCCGAAAGCCCTTCATTGGTAATTTGCTCCGGATCAAAAATGGAGAATCCATCCGCTCCGCCAAACACCATTTCACCCGAGCGAAGCCGCAAGGCCGCATTTTCATTGAAGCCCCTCCCCTGCAAACCGTCCACTTCATTGAATGTGCGCACCTGGAATGCGGCCGGTATGCCCGCAGCACGCCGGCTGACGGCAATACTGACAAGCCCCTTGGATGTGCCGAGCCACAGGTTCTGCATGTCGTCGACGGCTACCGACAGGATTGAATTATCGGGCAGGCCCTGGCGTGTACCATAGGATACAAATGCATTGGTTTGGCTGTCGTAGCGGTTGAGGCCTTCGGCGGTACCGATCCAGATGTTACCGAATCGGTCCTGGGCCAGCGAGGTCACTGCATCGCTGCTCAGGCTGCCCGGGTTGCCTGCTTTATAAGCATAATGTACAAACCGACCCGTTTTTTGCATCAACACGTCAATACCATTTGCCGTGCCGATCCACAGGTTCCCATACCGGTCTTCGAGCAGGGCCGAAATGTAATCGGAGCTGACAGAATTGGGCGCCAGCCGGCGGTAGTGGCGGAAGGTTTTTTTCTTCCGGTCAAACAAATCCAGACCATCGGCCAGCGTACCTACCCACAATCGTTCCTGCGAATCTTCGAATATCTCCCATACGCGGTCGTCGATCAGGCTTGTGGAATCTGCGGGATTATGCAGGTACCGGGTGAAGGTTTTTCCGTCAAAGCTGTTCAGACCGCCAAAGTAGGTCCCGATCCAGAGCACATTGCTTTTATCCAGAAACAGACTGACAATCACATTGTTGCTCAGACTTTTAGGATCGCCCGGCACATTTCGGTACTGGCGGAAACTGTTGTTCGTGCGATCGTAGTAGACGAGCCCGCCGCCGTTCATACCCAGCCACAGGTTCCCTTTCCGGTCCTCGGCAAACATATTGACATCATTAAACGGGACGCTGCGCGGATTTTCGGGAGAATGCCGGATGAGTGAAAATTTGAAAATATTCTTATGGTAGCTGCAAAACCCCTGTTTGAACGTACCGGCCCAAATCATGCCTGTGGGGTCCTTGTACAAGGCCAGTATGCTGTTCTGACTGATTGTCCTCGGATCGCCGGAGTTAAAAAGTAGCGTGGACACCGTCTTGCTTTTTTTATCCAGCACATTGATTCCCCCATGATCGGTGCCGAGCCAGATGCGCCCGTCGGGGCCGGATACGATTGCACTTACGGTGTTGTTGCTCAGCCGGAAGTCGGGCCCGGCTGTATTGGCCACCCGCAATGCATTGTTTTTGAAATCAAAGTAAAAAGCTCCCCAGGCCGCTTTGACGCCGTATACCCACGGCTCGCCGTCATCATCGACAAATACTTTATGATTGGACAAGTTTCCCTTGTTCCGGTTTTGCAGCAATGCACTCTGCACGTCAACCTGGTGGGAACCTGCATTTACCCTGGCCAGGAAACCTTCGTCGCAAACTACCCAGAGATTTCCCTGTGCGTCCTCGTCAAAATCCGAGATCAGACGTTTGGAAGTGCCAAAAGAATCTTCGGAAGGGGTGAATTTAACCTTGACGAGTTTTTTTGACCGGGTCAGAAATTTCAGCAGCCCGAGGCGGTTATGGTTAATCCAGTAGTCACCGGTGCGCGTTTTTATAATGCGGCTGAAATCAGCATCCGGCAGGCCCAGCCTTTTCGCAGCCTGGTCGGGGTTGTGCTCAATGCGCTCGGTAATTGGGTCGTATACATCAAAGCCCAGCTGCGTCCTGATCCAGATGAAACCCTGGGGATCCTCAAAGATCGCGTTGATCTGATGAGCCGAAATAGTGGCGGAGTCGCCCTGAACGTGTTTAAAAACACGGAAATTATAGCCGTCAAACCGGTTGAGCCCATTGGCGGTGCCGATCCAGACAAATCCCCGGCTGTCTTTCAGAAAGCAATTGACCTGATTGTGCGAAAGGCCGCGCTCGGTGTTGTAGCGGGCAAACTGGTATTCTCCGGATTGAGCCATACCTTCCTCCACCCATCCCAGCACACCCGCCAAAACCAACCAAATACACCTGACCCAACTTCGCATGGCGCAAAAAACTTAGCCTTTTATCACTTCCCGATTTCTAACTTCCAGAAAATTAAAGGATGTGAGGCTATACTCCAACTAATTACCTGCGCATGGCAAACATATCGGTTTGAACAGGGATAAATCATCATCAGATTTCTGTATCGCCAGCTTATTGCTTAGCCTCCCGCTTGTCCAGCTCGGCATCTACCGGTTTGACGCTTTCGAGGTGCTTTTTGGAAGCTGCGGTCAGTTCTTCGATCACCTGCGGGTACTTTCTGCCGATCTCAAACTTTTCGGAAGGATCGTGTTCCAGGTTGTACAGCAGCGGCGGATTATGCACCGCAGCAGGCTTTTGCGAGTAGGATGCATTGGTTTTGAAATGCAGCTTGTAGGGTCCTTTCCGGATCGCATACAAGTCATTGTTTTCATAATAATACACGATATCCGTGACCTTATCCGCGCTTCCTGTGAAGATGCCGGTGATGTCGTTTCCATCCAGCGGGGTATCTGCCGGCGCTGCCGCCCCGGCCCATTTGAGGATCGTCGGATACAGATCCATTGAAGTTGCAACTGCGGAAGAAACCTGAGTTTTGACCGTTCCGGGCATCCAGGCAATGGCCGGCACGCGCATGCCGCCCTCGTAGGTTGACCCTTTTGCCTCGTACAGCAAGCCTGCCGAACCTCCGTTTTCATCGATCAGAGACTTCATGAGCCAGGGCCCGTTGTCGCTCAGGAACACCACAAATGTATTTTTGTCCAGTTTAAGTTCTTTCAGTTTGTTCAAAATCTGCCCCACACTCCAGTCCAGCTCTTCCACCACATCCCCGTAAATTCCCCGCTTGCTTTTGCCCGCAAAATCGGGCGAGGCATGCAGTGGCACGTGCGGAAACGGACTGGCATAGTAAATGAAAAAGGGCTTGCTGCGATTTTTAGTGATCAGGTCCGTCACTTCCGAAGTAAATCTTTTGGTAAGCAGGTTCTGGTCGGGCTCGGTTTCGACCACCTCTGTGTTGCGGTACAAAGGCAACCGGGGATTGTTGGCGATCACGGGCTTTCCATCCGCATCGGTCCGGAACGACTCTCTGCCCATATCATTGGAATACGGGATGCCGAAGTAGGCATCGAATCCATATTGGGTAGGCAAAAACTCGGGAAGCGAGCCCAGGTGCCACTTTCCTACAATCGCAGTCTGATATCCGCGGCCTTTCAGGGCTTTGGCCAGGGTAGTCTCCCGCTTGGGCAGCCCGCTCGTGGAATTGGTAAAAAACACCTTATTGGCCGCACTGGTGCCAAACACGCCATTTCGCACCGGCAGCCGGCCTGTCAGCAAGGCAGCACGGCTGGGTGAGCACACATTCGCCGCTACGTAAAACTGTGTAAACCGCGTACCTTCGAGAGCCATCTTGTCGAGGTTTGGCGTGCGTATTGTGGGGTGACCGTAAATGCCGAGGTCACCGTAACCCAGATCGTCGGCCAGGATAATGATGAAGTTGGGCTGTTTTGTTTTTTGCGAAAATGCGGGTACTGCCAGTAGCAGCAAAACAGGTACTATTAGAAAAATAGAATGGCGTTTCATGAAAATCAATGGTATAGGTTCGTCTTAGCGGGCCAAAAGTTCATTGGGCCATCTGATTTGTTTTCCGGTGTCTTTAAACTTCGGCATTTGCGCATCCAGTCGCAGGAGCTGATTGGTCAGCAATGCAGCCAGCTCCTTTGTTTTATGAAAGTTTAAGACTGAAAGGTCATTTTGTTCCCCGATGTCGTCAGCCAGATTATACAGTTCCAGCTTTTCTTCCCTATGATTGTAAATCAGCTTCCAGTCACCTTTCCGCAATGCGCTTGCGAAGTGAATATTGGGACCTTCGGCAGCAATCCACCGGTTTGGGTGATGCCATACCAGCTCACGCTGATCGTCCCTGAAGCCGGAATTTTTGAGAATCGGTAAAAAACTCTTCCCGTCGACCCGCTGGATCAGTTCCGGACTTTTCACCCCCGCGACTTCGAGAATGGTTGGAAAGAAATCTTCCGCAATCACGTACTGTCCGGCAATTGTTTGCGGCTTTACGACACCCGGCCAGCGCACAAGCATCGGCTCCCGGATCCCGCCCTCGTACACAGATCCTTTGCCGGCTTTCAGTGGCAGATTATGCGTCCAGGCTTGCCCGCCCCGCTGCGGCTTCGTGCTCAGCCCACCATTGTCCGACATAAACAGGATGATGGTATTATCACTCAGTTTCTTGTCGTCAATATAATGGAGCAGGTCCCCCAAACTTTTGTCCATTCCCTCCACCAGTGCTGCATATTTCGCTTCCGAACTGTCGAGACCGGTTTTCAGGTACTTATTTAGGAAACGCATGTCCGGGTCGAGCGGAACATGGACAGCATAGTGCGCCAGGTACAAAAAGAATGGCCGGTGCTCGGCAACAGGTTTATCCAATGCTCTCAATGCTTCGATGGTGATCGCATCGCTCAGGAAAGTATTCGTGCCATGATAGGCTTTCAGGCCGGGTACTGCATTGCGGTTCCGCTTACCATTGACCGGCCTGTCATAGTTGCTTTTACCCAGGTAGCTGGCCGGGTGACCAATTTCACTTCCTGCAATATTCACCTGAAAACCCAGGTTGCGGGGATCAGAGCCCGGGGTACCGGCTGATCCGAAATGTGCCTTCCCGCTATGGATCGTGTAGTAACCATGATCCCGCAGGATGGCAGGCAGCGCAGTGCCGTGAAAGGTATGCGGTACACCAGGTTCAGGGCTGAAACCATTGATATTCCAGTCCACAAAGTTCAGCGTGGTATCGGCATAGTCGGTATTGGTGTTCTGGTTGGGCGAGGTCCAGTGGGTCACGCGGTGGCGGGCTGCATTTACGCCGGTCATCAGGCTCACGCGCGTCGGCGTACATACCGGCATGGCATAGGCATTGGTGAACTTCATTCCTTCACGTGCCAGTCGCTCCATATTGGGCGTGTGATAGCGCCGGTTAAAGTCAGTGGTTTTGTTCCAAAAAGGCACAGAGGTATCCTGCCAGCCCATATCGTCCACCAGAAAAACAACGATGTTGGGCTTTTCCGAGGCACGTTTCTGACCAAACAAAAAAGCATCTGGTACTGACAAGATTGTCAGTACCAGAGCTCCCAATATAATTTTAACGAACCTATTTGTAACCTTCATTCTGTTTCAGATTTGGATTGCGGTCGATTTCGCTTTGAGGCAGCGGGAAGAGTACCTGGTAATCAAATGCCACCTTGCCGCGCGCCTTAGCCCACTCGATGAACTTGCCATGCCGTATCAGATCCTGCCTGCGAAGTTCCTCGGAAAAAAACTCCCACCCTCTTTCTTTCAGGATCTGTGCGCGGAAAGCCTCTTTTGTCGGGAGTTCGACCAGCGTCAGTGCTTTCAATCCCGCTTTCACGTGCACCTGGTTCAATAGTTCAAGAGCCGCGGCAACAGGTCCATTCAGCTCGTTCAAAGCCTCAGCTTTACTCAAAAGGATATCGGCATAGCGTACTACCGGAAAATCGTTGCCCAGATCGGCACCCGTCGCGTTCAGGTCTTCTTCAAATTTAAAGCTTCTTTTATCATCCTGCCCGAGTACAATGTGCTTGCCATTCAGGTCATCATATTCGGTGAGGAACACCTGGCGCCGCTGGTCTGCCGGATCAAACGAGTCGTAGAATGCGGAAAGCGTTTTCAGCTGGGTGGCATAGTTCGCCTTGGCAGTTCCTTTGTATTTATAGTTGGGCGGCGCTGCATGAGGAAGGTAGTTCGTACCCAATCCCGGCTGCGCAATGTGCGGTCTGACGTAGATAAACTCACTGTTGACTTCATTGGCCAGCTTGAACAGATCGGCCCTGTTCGCACTGTTAAACAAGCTGTAAGCATTCAGGTCGATTACCTTCTGGGCAGTTTCACCCGCTTTTGCCCAATCCTTATTGTTCAGGTAAAATTTGGTCAGAAATGCCAGCGCGGCACCCCTGGTAGCCCGGCCGTATTGCTTCGCTTTGACGGGCAGGATCTCACTGGCGGCATTCAGCTCATCCGTCACAAACTTGACAAATTCCTCCCTGGTCGCCCGAGCCGGCCTGTCCTCGCTGGTGCTGATGCTGCTCGTGATGATGGGGGTCGGACCAAAAAGATCATACAGTGACATGTACCCGCTGGCCCGCAGGAACCGCGCCTCGGCAACGATCTGCTTTTTCCTTTCTTCGTCAAAATCAATGTTCGGAACATTGTCGATCACCAGGTTGGCGCGATATATGGCGCTGTAATAACGCGTCCAGGCCACATCGAAAAATTCGTGTGATGCATTCCAGGTAAAATCTTCCAGCGGCTGCGCCAGCCCGCGGAGTCCGCCCTCGCGGATGATGAGCAGGTCGGTAGTCACCTCTGCCATCACGAAAATATTGCGGAATCCGTCGGTCCCCTGCTTCTGTTCAAGGGCATAAGCCGCATTGAGCAGCGCCTCGGCATCATCAGCAGTTTTGAAAAAGTTGTTGGGGCCAAAAGAAGAAAACACTTCTTCTTCCAGCGGCTTATCGCAGCCCAGCGTACCTAGTAACAGCAAGATATATAGTAGCTTCTTCATTTTCGTGACATTAAAAATTGATACTTAAACCCGCGGTATAGGTGCGCGATAGCGGAAATGCATTGTAATCTGCGCGCACATTGGAAGTGCCGAAAGCACTGACTTCGGGGTCATAGCCGGTGTACTTTGTGATTGTAAACAGGTTCTGGCCGGTCACATACACCTGCACGTTCCGCACGTGTTTCCATTTGGCCGTTGGAAAGTTGTAGGTCAGCTGCAGTGTTTTCAGGCGGAGGTACGAGGCAGTTTCAACTGCGCGGCTGTTGACATTACTCGTGTAGGCCACAGCCACCGGGATCGCCGATGAGTTTTGGTTGGTGGGATTGGTAGGTGTCCAGCGGTCGGTGTAAGTTTCCAGCAGTCGGTTGCGGCGGAACGAGATCGGGTTTTCAGATTCGGTGCGGTTCAGATTGAACATCTGGCTTCCCTGCACACCCTGGAAGAAAAATGAAAGATTAAAAGGCCCGTATGTAAAATCGTTATTCAAACCGTAGGTAAACTTAGGAAAAGGGGAGCCGAGGATGGTGCGGTCCTGCGAGTTGATCGCCCCGTCGCCATTTACATCACGGTACCTGTACTCACCCGGTCGCGAAAGCGGCTGCGCGGATGCACCAATGTTCTCTCCGTTTTGGAAAACCCCATCGACAACATACCCATAGTAGGAATTCAGTGGATCGCCCTTGCGGATGATCGTGAAATCATTGGTAAAACCAGCTGAACCTCCCAGAATAAACGGCAGGTCACCCAGATCGGTCACTTCGTTTTTAATGGTAGAAAAGTTTGCCGAAGTACGCCAGGTAAAGGGTGCCGTGATGTTTATGGAAGTAAGCCCCAGCTCAAACCCGGAGTTTTTCAGCCCGCCCACGTTCTTGAACGTCGTTGTAAAACCGGTGGTACGCGGTACGGGTAGTTGCAGGAGCAGGTCTTTTGTTTGCTTGTGAAAATAGTCGATGCTACCCGTCAGCCTGTTTTCCAGAATCCCGAAATCAATGCCGAGATCCAGCTGGGTAGTCGTTTCCCACTTCAGATCGGGATTGGGCAACTGGGTAGTTGAAATACCGACGTACGGGGTACCGTCGAAAATCGCCTGTCCCTGCGGTCCGAGCAGCACGAGCGACTTGTAACTTCCGATATCCTGGTTACCCGTCACGCCGTAGCTGGCGCGAAACTTCAGATCGGTGAGCGCGTTTACATTTTTCAGGAAAACTTCATCCTTGATCCGCCAGCCCACTGCTACCGAAGGAAAAAATCCATACTTCTTATTGTCCCCGAACCTTGAAGAGCCATCGGCACGGATGGAGGCAGTAAGCAGGTATTTGTCGAGCAAATTGTAGTTAATGCGGCCCAGGTAAGACAAAAGCTGATTTTTGGTCCGGCCGGAACCCAGCGAAAAGGTGTTCTGCGCACCCGCGGAAAGGTTATCCGTACCTAATGCATCCAGCGGAAAGTTCTGCGCGCCGGCCGTCAGGGTACTGGTCTCAAATTCCTGGAAAGTATAGCCGCCGAGGATTTCAAGCTTGTTGTTTTTGTTGATGGCTTTGCTGTAACGTGCCGTCAACTCAATCAGGTTGTTATAGGAGTTACTGGTAAGCACGTTGGCGACGCCTTTTGTTCCTTCTGCGCGTTTGGTCAGACGGGAGGTAAAAATATCGCGGCGGGAGTCCTGCCGGTCTGTACCAAAGTTGATTTTTGCAGACAGCTCGGGAAGGAAATAGTACTCGGCAAAAATGCTCGCGAAAGTCCGGTTGGTAGTGGCAAAATCACTCACTTCATTGGCCAGGCCCACCGGGTTTTCAAGGTTCACGATCTGGGTTTGTGTCCATGTACCATTCGGATTTTTAATGGTCAGGGTGGGATCCTGAAAAATGGCGGTGTTGATCACGCCCGCACTTTCGTTTACGCTCACGCCATTGGGCACAAAGTCATCCTTTACATTGCTGGAATTCAGGCTCAATCCGAATTTGAACTTTTCATCGGTATAATTCAGATTGACGCGCCCTACATACTTTTTGATCCCGGAACTGATTACCACCCCTTTCTGATCGAGGTAATTGAGCGAAGCGTAATAGTTGAACTTGTCCTGCCCGCCCGAAAAGCTGAGCTGATGGTTCTGTACCGATCCCGTCTTAAAGATTTGATCCTGCCAGTAGGTACCGTCGCCAATCTGCGCAATCTGCTCAGCAGAAAATTCAGGTGCCTGCTTCTGGTCGGCGCGGAGGTCATTGAGCAAACCGATGTACTGCTTTGCATTGAGCATCGGTACGCGCCTGGTCACTTCGGAAATCCCGGCAGATAGTGCATAATTGACGTTCAGCTTTCCTTTCACACCTTTTTTGGTCGTGATCAGGATCACCCCGTTTGCACCCCGTGATCCGTAAATGGCAGTAGCCGAAGCATCTTTCAGAATTTCGACAGACTCGATATCATTGGGGTTCAATGCATTCAGCGGATTCCTGGCTGCGGGTTCAGAAACTACCGTGGAGCTGGGCACTACCGAGGTATTGTTGATCGGAAGTCCGTCAATTACATAGAGCGGCTCATTGTTGGCATTAATGGAATTGGCACCGCGGATGCGGATCGTTACGCCACCACCCGGCTCAGCGCTGGACTGCGTCACCTGAACACCCGGCGAGTGGCCCGCAATAAGCTGGTCTACTGATGTTTGTACGCCTTTGTTAAAGTCTTTGGCATCCAGCGAACTGACCGAGCCGGTGAGATCACGCTTTTTCTGTGTGCCGTAGCCGACGACCACGAGCTCATTCAGCTGGCGGGTGTCATCGCTGAGCTGCACATTCACCTGCGAGCGACGCTTTACAGGTATTTCTTGGGTGAGATAGCCAATACCGGAAACCACCAGTACAGCTTCCTCACCACCCTGGATCTCGTAAATACCGTCGGCATTGGTGGTTGTCCCGGTCGTGGAGCCTTTGATCAGTACATTGATGCCCGGCAAGGCGGACTGGTCCGTGGCAAAAGTTACTTTTCCCTGGATACGGGTTTGGGCGAATCCCGGCAAGGCCAGGAGCAGCAAGCCCAGGGTAAGTTTTCGGAATTGTTGAGCATGGAAAAATTGGGGCATAGCAGAATAGTTTACCAGATGAGGCTCCCGGCAAAAAGCCGGAACATGGCCGCAAAATTATGTAAACTATTTATTCTACCAACTTTATAGATTAATAGTTTTAAAATTGCCTGTAGCTGGGCAAAGAAGGAGCTTATACCGCATTAAGAGTCATTAAACCGCTTTTACGTCCGAAGCACACGGGCCAGGCGGCAACAGCTGTCCGGACTTTATACCCGATTGGTTTCCCTGCAATCAGGCCTGCACCATTTCACCAGGCTGCATTTTCCAGCGGTTGTGCGACCATAGCCAGTACGACGGAGACTTCCAGATGCTGTTTTCGAGAATGCGGTAGTATGCTTTTGTAATGCCCATGGGTATGGCAGGATCGGCATTTTCCATGAGCGAAAAAGTGAACTCATACTTGAACTGGGCGCTTTTATGTGCTTCCACATACACCACTGTCGCATCCGACGAAGCAACCATGCGCTCTCCGCCGGTTTGTACAGCCGTATCCTGATCGAGAAACGGGATGTGGAACTTGTTGCTTCCGGGCGCCGGGCGCTGGTCGGCGATGATGACGAGGAGCTTAGGAAGCCCGCTTTGCCTCAGCAGCGACAATGCCTGCCGGTAAAATCCTTGCTTGGGAATCAGCTTGACACCCATAAATGAACGCAGTCCTACCATCAGCATATCGATCCGGCGGTTTTTGATCGGAGAATAGGCCGTGTAAACGTCATAGCTCGTTTTTTGAGGAAGCCCGATCAGGTATTCCCAATTGCCATAGTGAGAGGCAAATACGATTACCTGCTTGTCCATACGGTACAGCTTTTCCAGGAGCTCGGGATTGGTGTAGGTAGCAAGACGGCCGCGGAGTGTCGCCGGGGCAGCATAAAAAAGGAAAGGTTCGATCACCAGGTCGCTCATGTGCCAGTAGTAGGCATGCATCAATGTATTGATCTCAGCGGCAGATTTGGACGGGAAAGATGTGGTAAGATTTTGAATGATCAGCTGCTTACGATATGCGAGCACATAGCGCAGCAACACGAAAATCAGCAAAGCGAGCAATTTACCCACCAGGAGCAGGACCTCTCCTGCAATATGCTGAAGCGTGTTGCGCGGCAGGCCGGAAACAGGCGGGCGCGGGGATTGGGGATTTGAAAATGATGATGATTTCATGGCGGCTGGTGATTGGGGTGAAAGCAAATTTTTCTACCCGGAATTGACTTAAAGCAGATTGGTATGAAACAAAAAATCCTCCCCTTTTAGCAGGGAGGATTTTCACTGACAGGATATATGACGATCAGATAACTGTAACGTTAACTGCATTCAGCCCTTTTCTTCCATTTTCAACTTCGTATGACACGCTATCGTTTTCACGGATATCATCAATAAGACCTGATGTGTGTACAAAAACGTCAGCTCCCCCATTCTCAGGAGCTATAAAACCAAAACCTTTGGTTTCGTTGAAAAACTTAACTGTTCCTTTGTTCATAATTTTCTTTTTTATTACCTCTCAAAGGTAAAATAAAATTTTGGAAAAACTTTACAAAATTAAATGTAATAAAATTTTATTTTAAACATTCCTACTCTGCTGCCTTCCTGTGACGTAATTTCAAGAGAACAGTACTATATAGAGGCTCCATCATTTCGCTGTTGCCTGGCACAGTCTTGTTAAAAATGAAAGCTTTTTACAATGAACGCAGTTTCAGGAGATTCATACCAGGTCAAAGCGTCCCGCCAGAGACACCTGGCTTGTCAGTAATACCGGTCAAACCGCAAAAACAAAATTAACAGATGCAGAATCGCACCAACTACGGATCTTCCAAAAGCAGGGAAGCATCCTTTGACACAGAAACCTTTCTAGATGATCTTCCCCGGGCCGTGCTGAGGCCGAATGAATACATCCTGCTGGACGGCGAATGGAATTTCGCCGTGGATGCGAACGACAGGGGCCTTAACGAAACCTGGTACGTAAGCCACAACTATACGCAAACCGCGCATTGGCCGGGAAGCGTGGAGCAGCATCTCGCCATATCCCAGCATGATGGCACCTCCTGGAAAGACAAGATCGTAGTCTGGTATGAGCGCACCTTCAAAATGCCAGAATATGTACCGGACACCGAACAAAATGATACGATTTTGCAGCTCACCTTCGGCGCATGCGGATACGAAACGCAGGTATGGCTGAATGGTCACCCGCTGTCAACGATTGAGGGAGAGCAGGTGCATATGGGCGAGTACACCTCGTTTTCCTACGAACTGGAAGCTTTGCAGCCGGTTAACCGCCTTACGGTGCGCGTGTCGAGCAGCATGGATGCAGACATCCCGAGAGGTAAGCAGGAATCACACGTTTACAAACGCGGGGGCATCTGGTACCAGACTTTTACCGGCGCTGTACGCAGCGTATGGCTGGAACGGGTGGAAAGAAACCGGCTGCGGTCGAGAGTAGGTGTTGTGAGCATTATCGAGGATAACCTGGTACGGTTTACCCTCACTACCCGCATCCACGATCCGGGTTTATACAAAATCATACTGAAAGTGTTCCCCGCTGATGCCGGTAGGGACGACACGCCCGTCGCCACGGACGAATTCCCGCTCATGCTCGACGCCGGGCAAAAGTCGCAGCGCCTGGTACTGGATGTACCGGATGCAAAAGTCTGGTCGCCGGAATCCCCTACCCTTTACAGGCTGGTGGCCCGACTGGTCAATGATCAGGGTGGCGTATCCGAAATCGAGACCAAGTTCGGATTACGGAAATTTGAAGCCCGTGGCAGCCGCATTTTCCTGAATAATCAGGCCATATACCTCGACGGAATTCTTTACCAGCCCGGAAATTCGTCCTATGATCAGATCAAGAAACACCTGCTTGCCATGAAAGAGCTGGGCTGTAACCTGGTCCGGATCCATATTGCCGGGGTGGACCCGCGCATTTACAGGCTTGCGGATAAAATCGGGATGCTGCTCTGGGTGGAAGTACCCAGCCCGCACCAGTCTACATTGAAAAGCCGGGAAAACCACCGGGCCGAGCTGATGCGGATGCTTGCTTTGATCGGCACCCACCCGTCGGTTGTGATATGGAGTTTGTACAATGAAGACTGGGGCGCGCAGGACATTGCCCACAACAGGGAAACACGGCAGTACATTACCGATATGTACCATTTCATGCAGCTTGCCTATCCGCAGTTCCTTGTCGTGGATAATGACGGCTGGCAGCATATCTCCTTTGAAGGAAGGCTCAAATCCGATCTCCTGACCGCCCACATCTACACCCCCAACCTGGAACAGTGGGAAAAGACGCTCGATGAGCTGACAGCGGGAAACATGGATACGGTTGCAGCATTTCCGCTGGTAGTGGGAGATCCGTTCTTTTTCCGGAAACAGGTACCACTGATTGTCAGTGAGTGGGGCGGGTTTGGATTTGAAAACTATGGCGGGCCGCAGGACGACACCTCCCGGGCCAGTCAGATTGCGCTATTCAAGGCAGCGTTGCGGAAACGTAGCATTTCTGGCGATGTATATACACAGGCAACCGACATTGAGGACGAACGGAACGGATTGATCGACTCTGCCACAGGGGCCCTCAACGTACCTGCGGGTCTTCTTGCCTCGGGAACCTACGCCAGCGAACAAAAATGAGCCTGAGCGGAATGATTCTCATCATTCTGCTCAGGCCCGGCCTGTATGCATTCATTAAAATGCAAATTCTTGCTATTCTGTGATCCGCCTGCGGTTCCTGTAAAACTGCTGATCATTAAAATGCTCGTGCTCGTAGAAACCTTCCGGATGACTCTGGTAGGTTTCTGCCCCGGCAGCTACGGCTGCCGCGAGTCCCGTAAAGGTATCTCGAATGCGCGCTTCCACATGCGGCGTGATCTTTCCTTTTTCGTACTCAGGAAGTACATTCAGGCGATCGGCGGTAAGTGCCGCCAGGATCACATCATCATCACTCTCGTGCAGCGTAGCCAGGCCGATTGGCAGCAACACTACCCTTGGATTGATACCTACGACATTATCAGCAAGGTCAATCACCAGATACCGCACCTTCCGCGATTGCTTATCGAAGATCAGCTCATTTACCTCTCCAAGCTCTCTGCCGCTCGTATCTTTCACATCCCAGCCGCGGATATCCGGCTGGTCATCAACGATTTCGAAATCACTCCCTCCAAGTTCTTCCAGGTAGCCGGAACTTCCTGTATTTTCATTTAAATCCATGTTGATTCAGATTTTGGTTGATTTTCTCTGCCTATCTACTTTTTAATTCTTGCTACAATATCCACCCGCCGGTTCATCTGCCGACCTTCGGGAGTCGCATTCGCCGCGACCGGGCTAGACTGTCCCCGCGAGTACACCGAAATAGAACTTGCGGGAATGTCCGCATTGGCAACCAGCCAGTTTTTCACGGCTTCCGCCCTTGTTTTTCCCAGTTCCTTGTTCGTCGCGGCGCTTCCGGTAGAGTCGGTACTGCCGTACACGGCCAGGGAAACACCTTTATAACGCTGGTTCAGGGAAGTTGCAATTTGCTTGAGTGCACTTTGAGCGCTGGCCTGAATGGCAGTATCCCCTACTGAGAAAAGGATATTTTCACCCAGTCCGTAAATCGCATAATCCGCATTGCCTCTCACACTGATTGAAGAGTCGGTCAGCTCGCCATACGTGGTTTCGGCAGCATCAAAGTCAACATTGTCAAAGTCGGACAGGGTTGCCGCGCCTGTCATGGCAGTGGTATCACCTTTACCGGCACCTTCCGCCTGATTCAGGTTATCGTCGTTCCGGCTCTGAATAAAAAAGATGAGCGCAATTACAATTGCTGCCACAATCAGCCAGATCCACCAGGGACTTTTTTTCTTGGGTTGTACGTCTAACTCAGCCATAGTTTTGTTGATGTTAATGTTACCAAATGCAGCAACCTGCGCTGCAAGCCGGTTACACAGTGAAAACTGTGCCAGGCATGCCGTGCCAATTCTTACCATCATCATTGCACAACCTGGTAACAGGCTGCGCACGGTAGTAAGGTGCATCAAAACTTGCGAAATGCAGGAAAGGTTGTTTGAGATCAGTGTCCTGGACGACCGCCCGGCTCAGGACAAAGCAGCCGGGATGGTTAAGGCTGGCGGCATCGAGGGAGTACAACTACCTGCCGGATGCCGGTTACTCAAGCAGGATTGTTGCTGCCGGGTGCTTCCTGGCCGTCGGGCAGATTCTGACGGAGCGGTATAGCTATGGTAAAACAAGCACCGGCACCTTCCCTGCTTTCGGCTGAGATAGTACCTCCGTGCCGCTCGATGATCTTTTTTGTGATCGAGAGGCCAATACCTGAACCTTCATAGCTCTCCTTATTATTGAGTCTCTCAAAAAGAGAAAATATCTTCTCGCCATATTTCATATCAAACCCGATCCCATTGTCCTCCACCACGATGCGGCACAAAGCATGCGCAGGTGCTACATCGCCCGGCGCACCTTCTTCCGCCGGCAGTGCGTAAATTTTGATGACGGGATGCGTATGGGCACTGGCAAACTTGATGGAGTTGCTGATCAGGTTCTGAAACACCTGCTTGATCTGCGAGCGGTTACCTTCCACGACGGGCAGCTCACCCAATATCAGCTCCACATTCTTTTCTTCGATCAGGAGCTCGTAGTCATCCTCAATCTCCCTGATCAGTTCATTGATCCCAAAAAGCTGAGGGGCAGCCTGCTGGCTGGAAAGGCGGGAATATTTCAGAATGTCGCTCACCATGCTGCGCATGCGCATGGAAGAGGCCGAGATTTTATCCAGGTAGGTCCTGATCTCCGGCGTGATCTCATTCCCGTAGGATGTGGCCAGCAGATTTGAAAAAATCAGGATTTTACGCAAAGGCTCCTGCATGTCGTGCGATGCCACAGACGCAAATTGCTGCAGATCATGGTTACTGGCTTCGAGCTGCTGGTTGGCTTCTTCGAGACGCCTGTTATTTTCTTTTAACAGCTTCTGGATGTCTTTCTGAAAGGAAAGATCCGTCACGATCACGCTGAGCGACTCACGCCCGTCCAGTTCAAGGGTCGCCACCGAGAGCTGGCATGGGATGATCTTGTTGTGCTGCCGGATAGACAGTTCCAGTTTCTTATCGTTTTCCCAACCCGAATGAATCAGTTCCTCAAATAACTGCAGGCAGTTTTCGGCTATAAAGGATTTCAATGACGATCCCACGATATCTGAAAGAGGCGTGCCCACCATCCTAGCAAACATGGAATTGCAATACAGCACAGTACCCTGGCGGTCCAGGGTCACCGCACCTTCATTCATTTGTTCAATAAATACCCGGTAAGTCTGATCGGCCGATTTGAGCGTGTACAACTTATCCCCTGCCACCGGATCATTCACTATGATGGCATCCACCTGGCCGGTCCTGATCGCTTCGATGGTATCGTTTGCTTCCTGTAATTGCTGCGAAAGGTGCCTTACCGCTTCCTGCAGCGATTCATATGTTCTTGATTGGTCCATTTCTATGCCGGGGAAATCCCGAGGCCATTTAAAACTTTGGCAGTGTCGGACATATCTCCGACGAGTTTCTTTTCAGGATAGGGACGTTCCCTTACAAGAAGCGGCAAAGCGAGCAGCTGCTCCCGCGACGCCAGTGTTTTATCCTGATACACATCAATGATCTGCAACTTGTAATTACCACTCAGATGCCGTTCACAAATTTCCCGGATGTTCACAATCGCCCGCGTAGAATTGGGCGAAGCGCCCGCAACATATAACCGCAGCACATACATGCCGCTGTCGTCGTGGTCCTGACCTGACTCCGGTGCCGGCTGATCCTGGTTCATGGCTGTCTGTCCGTCGAACGGATATCCAGACCGACCAGTACCTTCTCTTCATTGGACAAGTCACCGATGATCTTGCGGATGGGTTCGGGCACCTTCTTGACCAGTGTCGGGATAGCAAGTATCTGGTCTCCCTCAGCCAGTTGCGGATGCTGGAGTAGGTCAATCACTTCAATGGTGTACTTGTCTTTAAGATGCTCCTCGCAGTACCTTTTAAGGTTGGAAAGCGCAGCCACCGATCTGGGTGTTTGTCCGGCGATATAGAGCCTGAGCTCCCAAATGCCGTTGGCCGGCTCTGTATTTGTCATGTCTGAAATCATTGCTTATCTCTTTTTTGGGTGAGCTCCTGTCTGTTCTCCTCTAAAATATTCTTCCTGAGCTCTTCCTCGATGTATGTCTTGTTAAGATCCTCCTGTACCGATTCGAATTCTTCCTTGAGGGACGTGATTTTCGATTCCAGTACCAGGCGCTTTCTTTCAATTTCGCGGTCTTTTCGTGATACCGCGTGATCGCGGATCGCCAGACCGGTTTTTTCGATCAGCTGCTGTGTTTCCCTGGCTGAGCCCGTTAGTACGCCGTCGGGGCCGAGGAATACATCAACGAGCTTGATCCCTTCATCTGAAATGACAAACTCCCTGACCTGGTTGGAATGCTTCATACCTCTGGATTTCATCACGTACAGGCCCCTGTTGCGTTCTCCATTGGATTCAATGTCCCGCACCAGCAGCCAGGCGTCTACCAGGGACGATATTCCTTCGTCGGATTGTTCCGACTTGTTGTCCCTCAAAGCAAGTGCGGTAAACATGACCGTAATCTGCTTCATTTGTAGATAATCGATCAGCCTCGTCAAAAGGCTCTTCACCTCGCTGGTTGAGCCTACCGTGATCAGGTTCGTGATCGGGTCCAGCACAACAATGTCGGGATTAATCTTTTCGATCGTCTTGGTCATCGATACGAGGTGCAACTCAAGGCCGTGCAATGTGGGCCTCGACGCACTGAAATGCAGGAGTTCATTGTCAACATGTTCCTGAAGATCAATGTTGATAGACCGCATGTTGCGGATAATCTGCTGCTGGGATTCTTCGAAAGCAAAAAACACGCACCGCCTTCCATCCCTGCATGCCTGATCCACAAAATTCGCTGCAATGCTTGTTTTACCCGTACCTGCCGTACCGGAAACCAAAATGCTGCTGCCTTTGAAAAAACCTTCACCTCCCAGCATCTTGTCCAATCCCTGAATGCCGGAAGGAATCCTTTCCAGGGATACGTCATTGTTTAGTTTGAGAGAGGTTACCGGCAGCACGGATATGCCCTCCTCGTCGATCAGAAAAGGATATTCATTGGTACCATGCACCGTACCGCGGTACTTGACAATGCGGAGGATGCGGGTTGATACCTTATTTTCAATGCGATGGTCAAGCAGGATCACGCAGTCCGAAACGTACTCTTCAAGGCCCTGCCTCGTCAGGTTGGCATCGCCTTGCTCACCCGTGATCACAGCGGTAACCTGCTTGTCTTTCAGCCATTGAAACAACCTTCTCAGCTCGGCCCTCAGGATAGCTTGGTTGCTCAACCCGGAAAAAAGGCTTTCGAGCGTATCCAGTACCACACGTTTTGCGCCAATACTGTCGATCGCATAGCCGAGCCTGATGAACAATCCTTCAAGATTATATTCGCCTGTCTCCTCAATTTCGCTGCGCTCCACACGCACATGATCAACTTTGATCAGCTTGTCCTTTTCCAGCTGTTTGAGGTCAAAGCCGAGTGATATGACATTCTGAGCGAGTTCATCTGATTTTTCTTCAAAAGCCACAAAAACGCCGGGCTCGTTGAAGGTCTGGGCACCATGCACCAGGAACTCCATGGCCATCAATGTTTTTCCCGAACCCGCTCCTCCGCAAATCAGCGTCGGCCTTCCTTTGGGCAGTCCGCCGTAGGTAATCTGGTCCAGGCCGGCTATGCCCGTTTGCGCCTTGGGCAGTTTTTGAAAATTCAGTTTGGTTGGATCGTCAATCATAGCGTCCGTCGAAGAGAGTTTTTGTATTAAAGTAGAAATTTTGCCTGAAGTTGTTGAACCAGCCGGTCAAATTCTTCGAGAGAATTTGGCTTTTTATATACGGCTGCAACCCCGGCTCTGGATGCCTTGTCGGCGAGATGCTCGCCCGGCGATGTTGAAATAATGACCACCGGTACTTCCTGTATGCCGGGAATCTGCCGAACGTGCGAAATGGTCTCCATCCCGTTCATTTTGGGCATGTTCATATCGACAATGATCAGTGATGCTTCCTGCGCGGTACTTTTCAGCAGGGCTATGAGCGCGAGTCCGTCCTCCGCTTCGATGACCTCCGCCTTTATGTCAGACGAAGTAATTGCATTTTTAATAAAAAATCGGTCGTCGCTGTCATCGTCTGCAATGAATATTGCCTTTCCTGAACTTGAATCGGTCATTCTATTTAATCTGCGATTTGCTGCTACAATATACCCACGGGCCACGTTCCCGCATGTGAACAGCCTCAGAAATGTAAAACTAATCGGTTTCTGTCAAGAAAGTATCTACCCGGCCGGAAGTTGTAGAAGAAGAGGCTTGGCGGGGTCGTATTTTGGCTTACCAGCATTATCACGGAGGCTTTTGTACTAAGTGCCGGGAAATGAAGCGCCCGGCATTTTCAGGCCGGGCGGGTCATGCAGCATTCTGCATTAAAGTGTAATGCCTGCCGAGATCTGGACAACCCGGCTTCTGGGGATCGTGTAGGTTCCGCCCAGGGCCGGATCGTCAAAAACTTCTTTTTTCTTTACATCTTCAATGACCCGAACCGTGAGCGGAATCGTAATCTTTCCGAGATCGATCTCCACACCCGCCGCGGCCAGGGCACCCAGCTGGCGTGTCTGCTCGGAAACTTTGTATTTGTTTTTGCTATCATATGGTAAACAGCCGCTGCTGCCGGAACAAGCCCATCTTTTACTTTCAATGGTAAATGGCAGGCCGTAGCGCCAGTTCAGGCCGAGCTCTGCAAACGGCCTGACCTTTCCGCCCAAAAAGTTGTAGTGGATGAGCAAAGGCAGGTAAATGGTATTCGATTTCATTTTTGTACTCATGTAGGTTGCATTGCTGGGTGAACCCTCCACACGCCTGGTCCTGTAAGTGTTGATGCCCGGCTGCATGTGCACGGACCATCCTTTGCGTGGCGCCTGCAAACGATAACTCACGTCGGCAGCCGCCATAAAGCCCTTACTCCATTTTTCGCCCTCAACCCGGGGCGCGCTGTTCATAAACTGCGGGCCTGCCATCAGCCCGAACTGCCAGCGCCTGACCGTACCCGCTTGTCCATACGCATGCATTTGCGCCAAAGCTGCCCCAAGTGCCAATAGGAAATACGTTTTCATAGCCATCTTGTCTGTTTTGCACCCACTGTTACCTAAATGTACACAGTTGTGAAAACATATTGCGCGCTACTATTATTTTATCATGAAAAACTAAGATCCTGCCGGTACTACCAAGGGCAATTTGCCGGCGCGGGGAAATATTCTTCACTGAAAAACTTCCCGGTCGGCCCATCCTGATCAATCAGCGCGTACCGGGTTATACGTTGTGCAGCTTCTTCGGCGGTGCTGGTACCCTGGTTTGCAGTGAAGTCGGTCTTTGTCCAGCCGGGACATACCGCATTGACTTTGAATGCAGTTTCGCGCAGTTCGTATGCCAGGTTGATCGTATACATATTGAGGGCTGATTTGGAAGACTGGTACGCAACGTAGCGTGCAGCATATTGGTCACCGAATATATCCGCAGCGAGGGTCAGCGATGCCATGCTCGTACTGACATTTACGATGCGCGGAGCCGCTGACTTTTTCAGCAAAGGCATAAATGCCTGCGTAACGCTGACCACGCCAAACACATTGGTTTCGAAAACGCTTCTAAATACGTCCGCCGGAGTATCCAGGGTGGACTGCCGGAACCCGCCGGAAATCCCTGCATTGTTGACCAGCACATCCAGTGTATCCGTTTTTGCAGCGATTGCGGTACTGGCATGCAGAATGGATTGAGCATCCGTGACGTCCAGCTGAATTGCCTGCGTATTCGTGATTCCCAATGCTCCGAGCTTTTCTGCCGCTTGCTTGCCACTTTCGAGATTGCGGCTGCCGATGTAGACGAAAAATCCTTCTTGCGCGAGCAGTTTTGCGACTTCAAAGCCGATGCCTTTGTTGGCTCCTGTTACGAGTGCTGATTTCATTTTCTGATTGTTTTAAAGTGAACAATCAAAAGTACCAGACCGAAAAATCGCAGGGATGGACGGATCTTCTCAGTTGCTGGACAAATCACGCAGATCTTCCAGAAATGCACTCACGCTTTTGCCGGTGCTCTTTTTGAACAATCTTGAAAAATAATCCGGATCATTGAATCCCAGCTCATAGGCAAGTTCTTTCACGGGAACAGGCGCATAGTGCAGCTTGCGCCGGGCCTCCTGCATGAGCCGGTGCGTGATCCATTCTTTGGGCGAAAAGCCTGAGAATTCTTTGACAATCCCGTACAAATTTCCCGTCGTCATGGCCAGCTTCGCAGCAATGGAATGCACATCCTGCTGCTCGGTCAGGTGTGTTTCGACAGCTACCTTGAAGGCCACATACTTGGAAAGCTTGCTGTTTGGTAGCATTTCAGCCCCGCCCTGCTGGAAGTAGGCGCTGTTGATCTCGGTCAGCAGCGTATGCAAATGCGCTAGGATGATTTCCGCATTGCGCTGCTTGCCGGGCGTATGCAGTAATTTGAACAAAGTAGAAAAAAGCACCTGCACACGCTCCCTGGCATCGCTGTCGAAGGTGATCGTATTGGACGCGAAAGGATTGACCAAAAAAGCATAGGCATGCGGAAGCAGCGCCAGCGTTTGTTCATCAAAGGACACGGCATAATGCTGATCGCCAGCACCAAAAGGCATATTGGTGAAGATCTGGTTGGGAAGCCCGAAAACCAGCTGGCCGTCTGTAAGCCTAATCTCCTCCATGTCGGCCTTAAAGCTTGCTGACCCCTGGTGGACGTACATCAGGTAATAAAACGAAAGTTTATGCGGACTAAACAATGTTTTAAGCACATCGTCAGGCAGGGGAATGGCGCAGTTCTCATTCACAGCGAGCGCGAGCTTGTCGTGGTGCCTGATCTGGTCAAGAAGACCGGTTGTTTCCTGCATGGTAACCTGAAGTGACTGTATAGGGTAAAAATTAATGCGGTGAAATAATTCCGCAGGGCGGTCAAAGTTGCTAAAAAAAAGTCCTGTGCTGTCAGATGCACAGGACTTTCTCGGCTTTCAAATAAAACCCTGGTAGCGGCAAACATGCGATTACCCAGAATTTACTCCGTACTTTCCGCCTGCTACTTAGCGTTGCGAACCGCCCTGATCGGGAAGTCGCCGTATTGAGAGCCTATTGAGCCGGTGAGCGTGTCTCCTTTTTGCATGAATGAATATTTGAATTCTCCGTGTTCATTTTCTGTCGTGAAAGTGACTTTTCCCTGATCAGCCATCAGGTTCTTCATCTCGTTTTTCGCTCCGCTCTCCACATACCCGACCATTTTGTTATCTTTTTGTTCAAAAACCATTGTCCCGGCTTCATATTCCGGCGGCACATCACTGATCCGGTACTGCCAGGTACCGATCAGATCATCCGCCATAAAGCCTGGCCGTGCTGCGATGAAAAAGGTGCTGAGTGCGGCAAGGATCAGAAAGTAGTGCTTTGTTTTCATAACGTTTTCATGTTTAAAATGGAATGTTCCAAAAATTAAGCTAAATATTAATAAAAATCATTTCTGATCTACAACTTCTGCAAACCGGTCAAGCAAAATCCTCAGTTTTGGGTCGATGTACACCTTGCAAAAAGGCTTGTCGGGGTTGCTGTAATAGTAGTCGAGGTACTCCTGCTTGTTAAGCCTGAATGCACCAAATTCAAGAACCTGCGTAATGATCGGACTGGGAAAATCCTTTTGAAACCCACGGATCGCCGCCCCTGCTGCCTGTGCCTGCTGCGCATGGTAGGTGTACACCGCCGACCGGTATTTAGAACGCATGGAATGCACCGAAGTACAGCTGTGCGTGTGCAGGTGTACTTCAATCAGTGTTTCTACCGAAATCACAGCCGGATCGAAATGCACGACTACGGCTTCGGCAAATGCCTCCGGTTCGCTGCTGGGGCTGATCCAACCCTGCTCGACCTGCGTGACCCCTCTCAGGGAACGGAATATGGCCTCGGTACACCAGTGGCAGCTCCCCCCAAAACCCACCTGATCTCTTAATAAAATGCTCATGGTATGACGGTGTTTTTCAATCCAGATAGTCCGGCGGGTAAAGCACCTGCCCGTACTTTCCGGCGATCGCATTCAGCTTTGCCATGTCGGGAGCCTGGGTTGGTGTTCCCGGCACCGGTGCGGTAACGGCCGCAACCTCCTTGAAGAAATTTTCCAGTCCCGCAGGTACGACGGTGCAGAGCAGACGTGCCACCTTGTCCGTCTGGTTTTTGAATCCATGTACGATCCCTCCTTTCGGGATGGCTGCATAGGAACCGGCAGTGGCTGTATAGCGCCCGTCTTCGGTCCGGATTTCCACCTCTCCTTCCAGTACGTAAAAGGTCTCGTGAAAACCTGCATGTGCATGCGGTCCGGGCCCGCCACCCGGCGGTACCGTCATCTCAATGGTTGCATATTCTCCGTTTGTCTCGCTTCCCGAAACGATGATGCGGTAACTGCCTCCGGCCATGGAGAAGGTCTCGCCTCTGCCCGCTTCTACCAGCACTGCGCTTTGTTTCTGCTGTTCCATAACTTTCAATTTTTGTTGATTTAAACGTGGTGTTCACGAAAATGCATCACTTGGCCGGCGACCGCTCCCGCCACCATTTGTCAATGCTGATATTTACCAAAACTGCTTTCCAGAGAAAATCAGCCGGCAGCTCCTCGTATTTGGAGAAGAGTTCGTCATAGATATCCATCTAAAACGCAATTTGCTATATTTGCTGGTATGAGCAATACCGGAACCACATCCATGTCAAAGTCAGGCTTTTATCGTCTGATGCTTGCCATTTGCTCACTTTCATTCTTTCTTGTTCTTGGGACCGGCTCCGGGCGGGTCAGTTACCCTCAGCACGCGCAACGGACCGGGGTACGATGGTCGGCCAGGAGGCAGCGCGTACCCGGCTTGTTCCAATCCATTACCACCGCCCCTCAGCGAAAAATTTTCTCTGTTTTCAAGCATTTGCAATTTCTGATGCTCAATGCCATCAGCAACATGCTCGACCAAAATACGCTCGTCAGCATTTTCCAGTACCTGCGCTTTTTACCTGAAATTAATTACAACCTACCGCTACACTTTCCAGGCAGATTCCTGCCTGTAGACGAATCCAGGCCTTCATTTTCCTGATCATTTACAAAAATAATGGTATGCCCCGCCCCTGCCTGATAACTGATTCGGCTACGTCGGGCTATGCTTCTTTCTGCTGTCCCCTCCTACCAAACTGGTATGGGGCGGCACTTTTATTCATGTCTGATCAGAAAGAAAATGATGGTGATGCAATTTTTAAAATACATGGGAAAATGGCTCCGCCGCCTTGCTGTTTCCTATATGCTGGGCTTTGCCAGCGCCATGGATCATGATACCAGATCCATAGACGACAGTTTCATTAAAATTGAACAAAAAACGCCTGACGTAAAATAGTAAAGGACTTCGGTTGATCCCGAATTTTATAAAACAATATTGCAACGCAGCAGAAAGATCGTGTGTCCCGCTTTATGTCCTATTAAACATCATGATGATGAAAACGTCGTTACTCCGATTTCCGCCGGTCTTTTTGTTCCTCCTGCTCAGCTTATGGATGGCCGGCTGCGAGCGAAATGTGGATTGCCAGGCACCGCCCCCTTCTTTCGCCTTCCGGATTGTAAGCAGCGGCGACACCTATCCGGCACCTGCTGATACATCAGGCGCTGTCAGGATCTCCTACCAGGACGGTGGCAAGCAGAAGTATATCCACGATGTACGGGTCATGAACGGATCATTTGAGACGGCGGAAATGATCTGGCAGTCGAGGGCGCTCAATGACCCCGAATTCACCTTCGAGTTTGAAGATCAGCCTTTTACAAAAATCAGGTTACAAACATACATCAATCATGCCAGGTGCCAGGGATGGGCTACCATTTCCGCGGTTTATCAGAATGGCAGTACCATTGACCGGGGAAACGACTGGTTTTACTTACTTTCGGAAAAGTAGCAGGGCGCTGATCCCATTGAACTTACCATTTGAAATGCAGGAGCGACACACCCTGGCGCGGCAACTGCATGGCGATGGTTGCTTTTCCGCTTTTCGGCTCGATCCACTGAGGGGAGGTCAGAAGTGCAAGCTGACCAGCTTTTTCGAGCTGCCGGATCTGCGTTTCGGTAGGCTGCTTGGGTGAACCCATCGCTTTCCAGACCTCGTAGGAATTGCTGTTTTCCTGATCAATGCGGTAGTGGCAGAGCATTACTTTTTGCGCGGGTAAACCCTGCACGGTCACCTGCACCGCTGCATCCGGTGCGGGCACGTTGTCGTCGTGATAGTTCCATACCATCACGGCGGCAGCATGCGCGCTTTTGGATGCAATACCATTGATATCAGCCTCTTTGCGTACACTTTCATCCCTCACCCTCCGGAAGTCATAGGCCAGGTTCTGCTTCACCTCCACACGGTTTCCCTCCATCATGCCAAACATCCTGAAGACATTCAGCACCGGCTTATCAACCCCGTTTGTTGCCAGGTCGCGGAAGCCCCGGAACCATTCCTGGTCCTCAAACTCAAACGACCAGCTTACTGCGCCCAGCAGGTTGACACCTCGTGCCGCTGCCAGGTCGTATTTGCGGGCAAAAGATGCAGCGGTATAGCTGGAATACATGGTACCATTGCGGTAGGCATTCTGAGGACTGACATCTTCGGAGCAGGCGGCGCATCCTTCCGGGTCAGACTCCCCGATGATGATCGGCAGCTTTTTCAGTGCCGGGTAAGAGGCGACGATCTCGAACCCCTTGTCCAGATCACGGAGCTGGGTACCCATGTTCATCTGCACGTGCCCGTCTACCACTTTCGGCGCACCTTTCGCGTGATAGGTAATGAAATCGATGGGCGTACCGGTTTTGCCGGTCACGTAATTTTTGCCGGTGGTAATGTGGTCAAGGAACTTACGCATGAAAGCCTCCGACTTGTCCCAGGCAGGCCCGGTCACTTCCGGACCTCCGATCCTGGCGGAGGGCAATGCGCGTTTGACGGCGTCGGCCGTGTAATCGTACAATTTAATGTATTCGTCGACGGTGCCTTTCCAGTAACTGATATTGGGTTCATTCCAGAGCTCCCAGTACCAGCTTTCCACTTCCTTGCGTCCGTATTTGTCAACCGAATGCCGGACCCACTGGTACACGAGCTCGCCCCATTTCTGGTAGTCCTTCGGCGGGTAAGCCCAGCCGAGGTAAATGTCGTCGTAATTGTCGCCCGGCTTCCAGTGATGCCGGTACGGCTCGGGCTTTGTGGAAAGTGCCTGCGGCATAAAGCCGATTTGTGCGATAGGCTTCATGCCTCTTTCCAGGTAAGTATCAAAGATCTTATCGACAATCGTCCAGTCATAAACCGCCTTTCCCTGCGCATCTTCTGTATAGGCATTCGTTGAACCCCATTTGAGTGCAGCCTCACCGTCCCCCGTCACCAGCAGGCTGTGTGCCCGCACGTACACGGGAACTTTGCTCAGCCGGGAGATTTCCGTGAGCAGCTTTTTCCCGTCTTTCATGTACGTGTAATTCGGCTCGTCGTAACCAAAGAACGCCCATATAGGCTGCATGGGCCCTTTGACTTTTGCGAGATCCACTTCAATCTGAACCGCCTGCTGCGGAGCCTGGCTGAATGCAGGTGTAAAAAGTGCCGTGCAACATACTGCCCGGATGATTGCAAGCCTGGATTTTCTGAAAAGCATGAAGAAGTTTTTGAGCAAAGGAAATGTCGCGTTTACATGATTTAAAGCAGGCATTTCAAGATTCATACTAGCTATACACGGGTTTTACCAGGTTATGCAGTCAGGTAAAAACCGCCTGTAACCCTCTTCAAATTCGAGAGAATTTCCCGCGAAGAAACGCTTTTCAGCATAGGAGAACCCTTTTTCCGGCTCGACAATCATCAGCTACACCAGCACGGCCGGCTTCAACAATAAGAAGGTTCCTGCAATGGTCATTGATCTCAGGATTGGAGCGCTTTCTGAAACTCCGTGGGCGATGAGCCGGTCTTTTGTTTGAAAAACTTATTGAATGACTGCGGATGCTCAAATCCCAGCATGAAGGCAACTTCGGCGGTAGTGGAAAGATCCCCCGCCAGCATCTCTTTCGCCTGTCCGATCAGCCGCAGATGAATGTGCTCCCGGGTTGTTTTGCCTGTCAGCGATTTGAGCATATCCGACAAATAACGCCCGGATACGTTCAGATGGTCGGCTAGTTCCTGGGTGGTTGGCAGGCCTTTCACCAATGCCTGCCGGTTGCTGATACGCTCCGTCAGGTAGGTGTTCATCCGGTCGATCAGCTCATGATTTACCGGTTTCCGCGTAAGAAATTGGCGATGGTAAAAACGATTGCAATGATTGAGCAGGAGTTCAAGCTGCGATACAAGCACAGTGTCGCTAAATGCATCTATGCTCGTTTTGAGCTCCGTCCCGATCGCCTCGAAGATGCCCGCCACGATCTGCTTCTCGCCCGCCGACAGGTACAAGGCCTCGGACAAAGCATAGGAGAAAAAACCATAGCGATGAATGCCCGCAGCAAGTGGATGCCTGTACAGCAGGTCGGGGTGAAAAAACAGGGCATAACCCTCATGCTCAGCAACATCATCCGACAAGCCGACCAGCTGGTTTGGCCCTACAAATGCAAGTCCGCCGTCGCGGAAATCGTATGAGCCCGGCCCGTATTTCGCCTGTCCGTGAAAACGGGATTTGAATACAATTTTGTAAAAATGAAGCAGGTACTGGCTTCCCGCATCAGAAAGATCGGGTTTATCCTGATCATAATTCACCAGCGTAATCAATGGGTGAAGCGGTCCCGGCAAATGCAGCCGCTTCATCAATGTGGCTATATTTTCAAAAACTGTAGGCTGACCTGACATCTCTTTTTTTCAAGTTGTTACATTCCGGATTTTACCATGCGCGGTCAATCCTGAACAGCAGGACGAATGACGATATCACCTACGTCCACATTATCCGGCTGACTGATGGCATAGGCGACCGCCTCGGCGATGGCCGCAGCAGGAATTGCAATTTCCTGTGCCTTTTGCTCGATCGCATTCCTAATCGCGTCATTTTTGATGTTGCTGGCAAATGGCGTAGCTACAAATCCCGGCGAAATGCCCGTCACGCGCCAGCGGCCCTGCGACTCCTGCCGTAATGCCTCGGTGATCGTCCGCACTGCGTTTTTGGTCGCTGCATACACGCCCATGGTGGGCACAATGCTGATGCCAGCGGTAGAAATAATGTTAATGATGTGGCCCGATCCCTGTGCCTGGAAGACGGGCAGCGCGGCGGCAATGCCGTACAGCACACCCTTCAGGTTAACATCGATCATCTGCTCCCAGCCTTCCACGTCCAGCTCTTCCATGCGCTGAAGCTGGCTCACGCCTGCATTGTTGATCATCACATCCAGTCTGCCAAAGCGGCTCACTGCCAGTGCGGCAAGACTTGCCACATCTTCCTTTTTGGTCACATCGGCCTGCTGCCAGACCGCCTCTCCTCCTGCCGCCAGGATGCGTCCGCCCACTTCCCTGATCAGATCAAGCCTGCGGGCTCCCAGTACGACTTTGGCTCCCCGGCTGGCGAGTAGTTCGGCCATGGCTTCACCCATTCCGCTGCTGGCGCCGGTGATGACGACTACTTTTCCTTCAATCCCGTTTTTCATTGTTTTTCAGATTTTACGGGAGCAAAGTTCGGCTGCCGGATCGTGCTTTATGTAGCCGAAACTGCCGGATGTGTAGTCACCAGTAACCAGCCTATCTGAAATTCACCACCTGCTCAAATGCAGCTTTGGGCTTGTAATTTTCGTCGAACAGCAGCGGGTAATCCTTGCGGCCCGGCACCGGAAAGTTGTCCAGCCAGGTCGATTTATCGGACACATTCCAGAATGTTACGCTGGTAATAGTCTCTTTGTGTTTCCTGAAAACGTCAAAAAGCATCTTGTAATGCGCGGTTTGCTTCGCAGTCATTTCCGGGGTCAGCACGCCGTCGTCGGTCGATTTCCTGGCACGCCGCTCGTGTTCTTTAGGGTATACCGACACGTCGAGTTCCGTTATTTGCACTTCCAGACCGAGGCTGGCGAATTGTGTGATCGATTTTTCAAGATCCGCCTGCGTGGGTTCGTAAATCGACCAGTGACCCTGTAAACCTACGCCGTGTATAGGGACATTTTTTGCTTTCAGTTTTTTCAATAGCTGATAGATCTTCTCTCTTTTTGCAGCGCTCTCGGTATTGTAATCATTGTAAAACAATTTGGCATCCGGGTCGGCAGCGTGGGCGTATTCGAAGGCTTTTTCAATGTAATCTTCGCCAATGATCTCGTAAAATTTCGATTTCCGGTAAATGCTCTCGCTGGTATCCGGCACCGCCTCATTCACCACATCCCATACATACACCTTACCTTTGTACCGGCCCGCAACTGCATTGATATGCTCCTTCAAACGATCAAGCAGCACCTCGCGTGAAACCTGTTTTCCTTCCTGATTCGTAAAAAACCAGCCGGGCGCCTGGCTGTGCCAGCACAGGTTGTGGCCGCGCACTTTCAAGCCATTTTTTTGCGCAAATGCCACGATCGCATCTGCCTGCTCCCAGGCATAGCGATTTGGCTCAGGATGGATCGGCCCCATTTTCATCGCATTCTCCGGGGTAATACTGCTGAATTGCGTGGTAATCAGTTCCGCCTCCGGCCCGCTCAGGTTGCGAGGCGCTACTGCTACCCCGATAGGAAAGTAGTTTTTGTAGGCTTCTTTTAAGGTCTTTTGTGCAACGGCGTTGTTCGGATTCGAGAGCAAAAAAGCCAAACCCATTCCGCAAAGCAGGCTGCTGGTGATTGTTGATGTTTTCATAGTTTTTTGAAGATCTTAGTTATTCGTTGTTATCTGGTTTTTGTTTGTTGAGCAACATTTTTGTCATGCTGAGCGGCCGGGGCCGCCCGGCGGTCGCCGGTAAGTACTTTATGAGCTGTCGCCTCTGCCCTTCGACATGAAGTACTTTTGAGCTGCCGCACCTACCCTTCGACTGCGCTCAGGGTGACAAAGGAGGTGTTGTCAATTGATGAACCAAACTTCTGCTTTTTATTTGTTGGTCAACATCTTTGTCATGCTGAGCGCAGTCGAAGCCGGAGGTCGCCGGTAAGTACTTTATTGGATGCCGCGTCTGCCCTTCGACTCCGCTCAGGGTGACAAAGGAGGTGTTTATTTTGTTGGTCAACATTTTTGTCATGCTGAGCGGACGGGGCCGCCCGGCGGTCGAAGCACTTTTCGCCAGTAAGTACTTTATGAGCTACCGCGCCGGCCCTTCGACCGCCCGTTGACCCCGTCCGCTCAGGGTGACAAAAAAGGACGTTCACACCTACTTAAAAACCAACTGTGCGAACCCATGCAAGTCATGCCGCCAGACTGGCCAGGTATGTCCGCCGCGGTATTCGCTGTACTGATACTTCACTCCGAGTTCATCGTACTTAGAGAGCATGATCTTGCAATTTTTGTAAGCAATATCTTCCTCCCCACCCATGGAAATCCAGAAGTTTCTCAGGTTTTTGTTAATGGTTGCTGCATTCTCTTTGGCAAAATCATAATGTGGTTTTGACAGCGCATCATTATTCGCAAACCAGCCCGAGCTGAAAACACCCAGCGAAGAGAACATATCCGTGTTTTTGACACCTGCATATAGTGTTTGAATCCCTCCCATCGACAAGCCTGCCAGCGCGCGGTGCGCCGCGTCGGCTTGCACGTGGAAGTTGGTTTCCACAAAAGGTATCGCGCCCATTTTCAGCTCACTTTCAAATGCTTTTAGAAAACCGTCGCCCGCAGTGGCCATGCTTCCGGGCCCCATCGGACTGCCTGGGTTTCCGTCCATCATCGCGATGATCATCGGTTTTGCCTTTCCGTCGGCGATCAGGTTATCAAGGATCAGGTTTGTTTTTCCCTGCGTGGCCCAGCCGCGCTGGTCTTCGCCTCCGCCGTGCAGCAGGTAGAGTACGGGATATTTTTCAGTAGACTTGTCGTAGCCTGGCGGCGTGTACACATACATTTCACGCCACGCATTGCTAGCTTTTGAAAAGAATTTTTGAATGCGGATATCTCCATGCGGCACGTCGCGCATCGCATAGTAGCCGCCTCCGCGGAATGGAATTTCAATGCCGCTCGCCATTCTGCCCATACCATAAAAAGTCTCGCTCGCCGGATCAGCCAAAGCCACACCGTCGATCAGCAGGGAATAGTAATGGAAACCCTCACCAATGGAATCCGTAGTGACAGACCAGAAACCAGCGGTATCTTTCACCATTTCATATTTTTTACCCAGATCGACCTGCACTTTTTGCGCCTGCGGGGCTTTGGTGCGGAACACGACGCGGTTATCAGGCAAAATCTGCGGGTACTGCGTATTGCGGATGTTAGTAGCCGCCGGCGTGCCCAGAATGGTATATTTTGGTAAAGAAGCTACGTCAACAGGTTTGAACAAAAACTGCGAAAACATGTAAAGCCCGTTTTTCCAAACCTTGAAATCATGCACGCCCGGCTCCAGATAATACACGTGAGGCACATCGTGCTCAAACATGTAATCGTGCGTGCGCTTGCTGAATGTAATCAGGCGATCGTTATCGCCGCAGGAAATAAAGAGCAGTTTTAGTTTTTTCTTCGCCTCTTCGGGATTGGGCATCAGCTCCTCAGGTTTCTTGGTATTGGGTGCCGACGAAAACCCTCCTACCCAGGCGAACTTATCCAGGTTACCCAGCCCGAAGTTCAGCGACTGTCCGCTGCCCATCGACAAGCCGGCGATCGCACGGTGCTCGCGATCAGTCAGTACCGGATATTTTTTTTCGACAAATGGGATCAGATCATTCAGCAGATCTTTTTCGAATGTCGCAAAAGCTTCCACCTTATCCGGCGCCATAATGTTACCCACGGCCCGGTCGTCTTTCATGGCGCGGCCATTAGGCATTACCACAATCATCGGCTCGATTTTCTTTTCGGCCAGCAGATTATCCAGGATCAGCTGCGGGTTACCGCCTTTGAGCCACTCTTTTTCATCCCCGCCGATACCATGCAGCAGATACAGCACCGGGTATTTTTTCTTTTTATTAAAACCTGGCGGCGTGTACACCAGCGCTTTCCGCGCATTGCCGACGGTCTTAGACTGATAACTTACCGAATCCAGCTTCCCGGCAGGCACCTCTTTCCGCAGCACATCATAACCTTTCGACATTTCCATCTGCATATCCTGGGCAGAAGCTACGGAGTTGACCAGCAGGATAGTTAGAAGAACAATCATCCCGCAAAATCTACGGGCCACTGCCAGGCTGGATTTCGAAATACCAGGCCTTGCGCCGTTCTTTTCATTTTGGTAAATAAAATGTGTCATAAGTCAACGGGTTTAATGATCCTCTACATGGAAATAATCAAAATCTGCAAAACCTCCGGCCGTCCGTGTGGCGTAATTGAACAAAGCGAACCGGTACCCCATAAAATGCGGCAGGGTGTACGACATTTTCAGCGGCGAGCCGATGGATTTCCAGGTCGCGCCGTCAGTGCTGTAATAAAATTGGGCAATGTCTTTCTTATCGGTAAAGTCGCAGTGCACTTTGAAATAGGCCTTTTTACCTTGTAGCGGAATACTTTGTACTTCGACCGCCGCGCCAGATTCCGCATTTATCATCACCACACTGGCCGTACCCCGTCCCATTTTCACGCCCACCAATCCGTATTTTTTCTGCAAAAGTCCTAGCCCAGCAAAGTCGCCTTCTTTCATGTTGGCGATGTCCACCGCAACCGAACCCGATGATTGCGGACCGAATGTGCGCTGCGTCAGCGTATTGCGGGCCGATACGAAAGAGGTATCTACCCGGCCGGTTTTGAGCCGCAAATACCCGGCACGTTCGGTTACCGACCATAGTGCATTGTCGGGATTATGGTTCCATTGCCATACCAGCGGCAATGCGGCCGCGCCTTTTTTGCGGGTAAATTCATCCGAAGCCACAATCCCCGGCATCAAACCTTTACTTTTTGGCAGGTCGAGGTTTTCGGGCACCTTGCCATCAACGCCGAGCACCGGCCAGCCGTCCTCCCACTTCACCGGAACCAGATAAGGAATACGCCCCACCGATCCATAATCGCGGAACAGGTACGAAAACCATTTGCCCTCAGGCGTTTCGATCAGCCCGCCCTGCGCCACGCCCATATCTGCAAGCCCGACGCGTCCCTCGTAAGGTCCGGTAATTTTGTCGGCGCGGTGAATGATCACGGTGCGCATACCGCCACGGGGCCAGGTAATGTTGAAGAGATAATATTTACCATTCACCTTGAAAAGCTGCGAACCTTCCGCCGGAAGCCCAGGCCCCGAACTTGCCGGGAAACTCGCATTCTCAATGATCACCTGCTCGGCGCTACCCGGCTTCACACCAGAAACCGCATCACGGAGCTCCACAAGTTTGATTTTCCCTGCTCCGTAAATCAGGTACACCCGACCGTCATCGTCAAAAAACAGGGAATGATCATGGTAGGATGGCTTGAAAGAAATAGATTTCCAGGGGCCTTTTTCAATATTCCTGGTGGTGAAAATGTAGGTCTTGCCCGTCGTCTGAGCGAATGTGGTCACATAGTAAGTGCCTTTGTGATAGCGTAGACTGCTCGCCCAGGAACCCCGCCCGTACGTATTTTTACCATTGAACAGGTTAAGCTCATCCACATTCGCCAGCGTATCATAGGCATAGCTAACCAGCTCCCAGTTTACCAGATCTTTCGACTTCATGATCGGGACGCCGGGGTTCATGTGCATGGTGGTGCTGCTCATGTAGTAGGTATCCCCGACCGGGATCATGGCGGCGTCGGGGACGTCGGCGAAGATGATCGGATTCCGCGCGGTTTGGCCAGCTGACATAAGCGATGTCAGAGCGAACATAAAAACCAGTAAACCGGATCGGAAAAACTGCGGGTTCATTTCAAATCAGCCAAATCTTAACTTACTCCATCGCCCCAATCAGCTCCACAAATGTTCCGTCAGGATCCTGCACCAGCACGAAGTGGGAATCTTTCGTCAATGGCGTCGGCGTGCTTCCCAGGAAAGTGACATTTTGTTCTTTCAGTCTGTCGATAATGGGTTTCAGCGACTTTACCTGAATGGTGATGTATTGCGGACCGGTATCATCCTGAATGAACTTCGACTTGGGATGATTTACTTTTTTGCCAAAACTCATCAGCTTCCAATCAGTGCCTTCCGAACCGTTTTCGAGTTTGAGAATGTTGACTTCCACGGCTTCACCGCCAGTTAAACCGCCGCGTTTGCCAAATTCAGCATTGATGGTAAAGTTCCCGGTTTTGACCATGCCGATTCCTTTGACATAAAAGTTCAGAGAACGTTCCATGTCTTCCACCACGACGCCTACTCCGATAGACTTACTTTTAAAATTGGATTGTGCGTAACTAACGCTGCCGGTTAGCAGGGTGAAAAACAACAGGCAGACTGCGGATACTAACTTTTTCATAGGTTAATTAAATGGTAAAAAAATGGAATAAACTGTTATTAAACTCGCTGGATATTATTTGGAAACTTTTTCAAACATCGGATCATTTCCGCTGTATTTCAGATATTTAAAGGAAGCAGAACTGGTGGTTTTCTCGCCGGATGAAGTCGCGTACATGCCGAGCAGACAGCCTATAAAACCACCTGCTTCTTTTGTACTCAAAAACTTGGCATCGAGCTTATCTTTCAGCAACTGCCATGAATTTCCTTTTGAAAAATAAAAACTATAAGTACCTCCCTCCGCTTCAATGCGCAGTTTGACCGGCGAGGCAGCATCTGTGAGCGGCATTTGCGTCACCAACTCCATTTCTTTGTCTTTCGGATTGGATTTGTAAAGCTGTATCACCGGTTTGTTCTGATCCAATGATTTGCTGATCAGATAAAAATGGCCCTCGTCCTGGAAGATCGTCAGGCCAGCTTTTTCTTTTTCCGATTTGGGAGAAAAGTTGAGCTCGGTTTCGGTGGTGCAGTACAAATGCTGCTGGCGCTTGCCGATAAAAGAGGGGTTACCGAGTTCCATGATGGTTTCGGGTTTCAACTTTAATGTCAGGCCATTTTTTGCAGAAAGAGAAAAAGAACTGCTGTCGATCGTCCGCATGAAAAGCATCGCCGGGTCGAGGGATTTTTCGAAAGTAAGTGTATAACTGAAATTCCCTGCCTGCGGAAGTGCACCGGGCTGCTTTACCTCGGGGAATGAGGCTTTGTACTGGTACTGGATTTCTTTGGTGTCGGGATTAATGACCGGCCACTCGTCTTTCCACGTGACCGGCGCGATGAATGTTTCCCGGCCCGTATTGTAGTAGTCGCCCTCGTAAGGTCTTACCGCCAGAAAAATCGCGTACGTTTTGCCATCGGGTCCATCCACAAACTGCGCATGCCCGGCTGATGTTACCGGGTCTTTGCGATCCTCCGGCAATCCTCTTTGGGTTAAAATAGGGTTATTTTCGTAAGGAACATAAGGTCCCCAGACGGATTTACTTCGGAAAACCACTTCGGTATGGTTTACAGACGTACCTCCCTCCGCTGCATACAGATAGTACCAGCCAAACCGTTTCATAATATGCGGCGCCTCAATCCAGACCGGCTTTTTACTCAGATCCACCCCACCATTGACCAGCTGCTTCTCCTCCCCGATCACCTTCAATGTGACCGGATCCATTTCATAAATGCGGATCGTGCGGTGACCGGAATACAGCGGCTTATGATCCGGCGCGTCGCTGTTGTAAATGATATATGCTTTGTTATCCTCATCAAAAAACAGCGAAGGATCAATGCCGCGGACCTGCGGAATGCGTACCGGATCGCTCCAAGGACCTGCCGGGTTTTTAGCCGTAGCAACAAAATTCCCATCATGGTCAATGTCCGTGCAGGTGACGTAGAATGTCCCTTTATGGTAGCTGATTGCCGGCGCAAAAAGTCCACGGGTCAGTTTTTCACCCATGAAATCCATCTGCGACGGCCGGTCGATCACATTGCCGATCTGCTTCCAGTTTTTAAGGTCTTTGCTATGAAAAACGGGGATGCCGGGAAAATAGGAGAATGTGGAATTGACCAGGTAATAATCCTTTCCCACCTGCACTACGCTGGGGTCGGGGTAGAAGCCTGTCAGTATCGGATTGACCAAAGTAATTGACTGCGCCGACGCATTATTTGTCGCCACAAGGCACAAAAAGGCGAAAACAGTCCTGAGAAAAAGCCTGTGCATTTCAATATTGAATAACTGTTAAAAAAATTATTGGGCTGAAAACGAATACACTTTACCCGCCTGCGTCGGCAGGTCGTAGAGCATTGTTTCTTTTAATGTTGCCTTTTCCTGATTTGCTTTGGGTGAAATAACCGGCGTCGCGATCTGGTCGGTGGAATAGAATGCATTCGGATTTTCGCCGAAACCATCTTTCAATGTTCCGGTGGCCAGTTTCAATGCATTCGGCACGCGCAGCCGCAGGTTACCTCCTAGTTTCGAGCGGATTTCCACCTTGGTCAGCTTAGAGCCCCTCCACTGCATATTGACAATTTCAAAACCGCCGCGCGCCACAAGACCAGTAATGCTGCCCTCTTTCCAGACATCGGGCAAGGCAGGCAGCAAGTGAATCGCACCATCCGCACTTTGCATCAGCATTTCCGTAATGCCTGAGGTGCAGCCAAAGTTACCATCGATCTGAAAGGGCGGGTGCGCGTCAAACAGGTTGTTGTAAGTACCGCCGCCGCGATTGCTCGGGGGACTTAACTGGTCCTGAATCAATTTGTAAGCGTGATTTCCATCCTGCAGCCGCGCCCACCAGTTCACTTTCCAGCCCATACTCCAACCGGTCGAAACATCGCCGCGGTGGTTCAGGGTAGTCCTTGCTGCGGAGAAAAGTTCGGGATTCCGGTAGGCTGAAATCTGGGAAGCCGGGAACAATCCGTACAAATGCGACACGTGGCGGTGATCGTCTTTAGGATCATCCACATCGTCGAGCCACTCCTGCAACTGACCGTACTGGCCCACATGCATCGGCGGCAGCTGCTTGCGTTTTTGGCGCAATGTGTCGATGAATGCATCTTCCTTTTTCAAAATCTCTGCTGCCCGGATCGCCGAAGTAAACACGTCGAAGGCGATCTGATTATCCATGGTAGTACCCGCGTCGAGCGAAGACCCTTCGTGCGCGGCCGGAGCATTTTCGGGCGAGCTGCCCGGATTGGTTACCAGCCAGTGGTATTTGGGATGTTCAATCAGGTAGTCGGTATAAAAAGTGGCGGAGCCTTTGAGTATCGGATAAATTTTCGCCAGAAACGCTTTGTCGCCGGTGTACAGATAATGCTCCCACAAATGCTGGCTCGTCCAGCCGCCGCCCGCAATCCACATGCCCCAGAAAGCGCCGTCGATCGCGCCTGTAGCACGCCAAATATCCGTATTATGATGCGCCATCCAGCCGCGCGCGCCGTACATGACCTTCGCAGTTTCCCGCCCGGTTTCTGACAATTCACTCACCATTCTCAGAAAAGGCTCATGCAGTTCGGAAAGGTTTGTCTTCTCCGCCGGCCAGTAATTCATCTGCGCATTGATGTTGATCGTATACTTGCTATCCCAGGGCGGCCGCATTTTGTTGTTCCAGATTCCCTGCAGATTGGCAGGCTGCCCGCCCGGCTGTGAGCTGGAAATCAGCAGGTAGCGCCCATATTGGTAGTACAATGTCACCAGCGCCGGATCATTCGCAGTTTTAAAGTTTTTAAGCCGCTCGTCAATCGGCAAATTGGCCGCATCGGAAGTGCCCAGATCTAACTTCACCCGATTAAAGTACTTCTGAAAAGCCGCCACATGCGACTTCAAAATCGTATCAAAAGATTTAGAATACGCTTTGCTCAAATACCCGCTCGCCAGCTTATTTTCATCCCCACTCAATTCGTGGTAATTCGTGAAATTTGTGGCAACAGAAACATAAATAGTTGCCGCATTCGCATCCTTGACCATCAATGTACTATCCCCCGCAGATACACTCCCGCCCTCCGTCTTAATTTTAGTAATCGCCTTAAACCGGATTGCTCCTTTCACACCCTCATGGTCCGCACCCGTCGCTGCAAGCGTCAGTTCTTTCGCAGGTGTTACCTGAAATTTCGCCCCTGGATTCAATGTTGCGTAAGAAGCTGCGAAGGACAATTTGCCCGGCTTATCAGCCGTGAGCCGCACCGCAATTACCTGATCAGGAAGAGAAGAAATTACTTCCCGGGTAAATGTCACGCCATCCACCTGGTAGCTGGTTTTGGCGACCGCCCGCTCAATGTCCAGTTCGCGGTAATAGTTTTGAAAACTTTCGTGACCAGGAAATGTCAAATGCAGCTCGCCCACCGGCAAATACATTTGTCCGTGCGACTTCTTGGTGATAATCGCCTGGTTGGCAAGCTTCTCCGCCTCTTTTTGTTTTCCGTCAAAAATCAGTTTGCGAATTTCCGGCAAGGCGGCCAGCGCCGCCGGGTTATCGTTCCGGTTTGGGCTTCCCGACCAGAATGTACTCTCGTTCAGCTGGATCGTTTCGTCGGCGACATTTCCATACACCATGCCACCGAGTCTGCCGTTTCCGACCGGCAAAGCATTTTCCCAGGTTTTGCCGGAAGGGGTATTATACCAGAGTTTAAGTGATTGCTGATTTTGAGAAAAAACACAATGGGCCTGTACCAGCAAAAGCAAGCAAAAAAGATATACGGGTTTCATGAATGTTGATACGTAACTGATTAAATCCTGACACTTTTACCCGAAGCGGCAGACTTGTAAATCGCCTCCACCACCCGGATGTCGCGCAATCCTTCCTCACCCGGCGCAATCAGGTCGGTATTGTTCATGATCGCCATGCAGTCCTCGTCCATTTGCTTAGCCTGCTGACTTTTGATTGGAAAATTGATGATGGTACCGTCCGACATACTGCCTTTATTTCCATTGTAGCCCGACTGCGGTTCCAGTTTCAGCCAGCCTTTTTCATAATTGACTTGCAGGTAATTCATATTGATACCAAAGCTCGTCTGGCAGGCAGCCTTTGCGCCGCTTGGGAAATCGAGCATAAACATCATCGTCTCTTCCACTTCTTTATAAATCTCCGGACGCGTGGTAGAAGCCTGCGCGATCACACTGACCGGCTCCTCACCCGTGGCCAGCCTGGCGCCCTGCAATGCATACACACCCATATCGCCCATTACGCCGCCGCCCAATGCTTTTTTCTGCTTCCAGTGATCGGTGCGTGCATCGAAATAGCCGGCGGCACTGTTCACCATTTTCACTTTTCCGAATTTCTGGTCTTTGGCCACCTTCATATAAGCCTGAATATTCGGGTCGTGCTGGCAGCGGTAGCCGATCGCCAGCTTCACTTTATTGGCTTTGCAGGCGGCGATCATCGCTTCACAATCCGCCACCGAAGGCGCCATCGGTTTTTCACAAAACACATGTTTGCCCGCTTTGGCGGCACGTACCACAAACTCACGGTGCATGGAAGGCGGCAGTACCACGTACACAATATCGATATCCGGGTTGTCGGCGATCTTGTCGAAGTTCTGGTAGGTGTAAATGTTCTTTTCCGGGATGTTGTACTTGGTTTTCCAGGTTTCTGCTTTGGATGGCGTGCCCGTCACAATGCCTGCCAGATAGCATTTCTCCGTCATCTGCAGCGCGGGAGCCAGCAGGTCGGTACTGTAATAGCCCAGTCCTACCAGTGCAATACCCAGCTTTTCCTTCCTTGGTCCGGTTGCAGCCACCAGCGGGTGACCGGAGAATAATGTTGCTGCACCGGCTATTGTTAATGTTGACAAAAAGTCTCGTCTTTCCAGATTCATGTTTTCTGTTGATAATGGTAATATTGATAAAAAAGGCACTTTCCAGGCCTTTCAGACAGATCTGCTGAAAATAAGCTCAGGGCTCGATGGTCTGAATACTCCCGTCCTTTTCGCGCACAAGCTCACGAACTTTGATGTTGCGCAGGTGCGTCTTGCCCGAAAGCTCCACGTCGTGGTAGAAGATGTACCATTTGCCCTTAAACTCAATGATCGAATGGTGGGTAGTCCAGCCGGAAACAGGTTTCATGATGACACCTTTGTACGTAAACGGCCCATATGGCGAGTCACCCACTGCATAGGCCAGCAAGTGCGTATCGCCCGTAGAGTATGAGAAATAATATTTATCACCCAGACGGTGCATCCAGGCTCCTTCAAAAAAACGCCTGTCCGCGTCTTTGGCGAGCAATGGTGTTCCGTTTTCATCCAGAAGCTGCACATCCTTCGGGGCTTCGTCAAATGCCTGCATATTGTCCTTCATCCGGGCTACCTTCGCGCTCAGGGCCGGCTCGTTTTCATGTCCTTTTCCAAGATCCGTTTTCAGACTTGCATCGTATTTACCCGTATGCCAGCGCTGCAGCTGTCCGCCCCAGATACCACCAAAGTACATGTATGCTTTTCCGTCTTTATCCGTAAAAACCGCCGGATCAATGCTGTAACTGCCCGCGATCGGGTTTGCAGCGGGCTTGAAGGGACCTGTCGGAGACTTGCTTGTAGCGACTCCGATGCGGAACACATCTTTTTTATCCTTTACCGGAAAATAGAGGTAATAAGTACCATTCTTATAAGCGGCATCGGGCGCCCAGAGCTGGCGGCCTGCCCAGGGAATATCCTTTACATCCAGTGCTACGCCGTGGTCCTTCGCAGGTGCATTGATATCATCCATTGAAAAAACATGGTAGTCGCGCATGTTAAAATGCCCGCCCTCATCATCTTCCGCCACATTGGCTTCAATGTCGTGGGAAGGATAAATGTAGATTTTCCCATTGAAAACATGCGCTGACGGATCGGCCGTATAAATTTCCTTCACGAGTGGCTGCGGCTTGGATTGCGCAAAACCGTTTTGAAGGGAAGCACAGCAAAATGCCACTGCAAGGGGTAAGATACTTTTGTAGACCATAGGAGTTGTATGCGTTTATTTTAAAGATGCTTTCGTAACCTGTTCACCCTGATCGGCCCGGAGTTGATAGCAGTCAGCAGCCACTTCTCGTGCGCGTTTCTTTTGATTAAAAGACTTCTCCGTGCATCGCCGGGGATCATCAACCCGCTTTCTGCACAGCCCACAGACCTGAACTTTCCTTTTCCATTGCCCAGGAGCAGCAGTCCCGTAGAAGCGTCCTGTCTGCCCATATTTACTTCATTCGGATAAAAATTACCAGTCAGGATGGCATCCGGATGCCCGTCCTCATTCACATCATCCACCACAATCCCGAATACAGGTGCTTTCTGCGCCTCAACCGGGAGCTCGTGCATGGCGAACCTCCCGTTCCCGAGATTTTCGATGTAGGCGCTCGTCAGGCAGGTAACTTCAGCCGTGTAGGCGCCCCTGGTTTCCTCCCCGGTCAGCAGGTCCTCAAAGGTTACGCTGGCATAGTCGGCGTAATGCGGAAACCTGCGGCGGAACTGGATCACCTGCTGGTTCAGCGCGTCCCTGGGCACGGCCGGGTGGCGCTTGCCCTGTATAAAGTAGCCCATCAAAGGGTCAAAAATGCCATCATTGTTAAAGTCTTTGGCCACCATCCGCATGGGTTCTTTTTCCGATGCACGATAAAATGTATTCAGCCCTTCATTGCCGGCGATGAAATCCACATCGCCGTCGTGATCAAAATCACCCGCTGCAAGTGCATTCCACCAGCCCGTAAACCGGCCCAGATCATTCGCCTGGGTACGCAGTGATTTTCCCTTCTGATTTTCAAAAATCCGCACGGGCATCCACTCACCTGCAATTACCAGGTCATCAAACCCATCGCGATTGGTATCGGTCCAGAGGGCGGCGCAAACCATGCCGGCATGCAGCAGGTCGGGGCAAAAACGGGCGGTCACATCGGTGAAATGCCCGCGGCCATCGTTTTGCAGGAGGTAACTGCTTGCAGGCAGCGGATACTTACCCGGAATACTTCGCCCGCCGATAAAAACATCCTGGTCGCCATCCTTATCAAAATCATTGGTAACAATGCATGACCCGCTCACAGTCAGGTCGGGAAAGGCTCCGCGGGGTGCCGGATTGAAGTTGCCGGTTCCGTCATTCAGATACATTTGCACTTTATAACCTGACTTTTCCGAAGCCGGAAGCTCGATTCCTCCATTCACAATGATGAGATCCTGGTCGCGATCACCGTCCACATCCACGAATGCAGCAGCGCAGTTTTCATGCAGGGAATCTTTGGAAAAAACGCGTTTCTCAAATCCGCCATCGCTTTTCTGCATAAAAATAGCGGGCTTGCTTCCCTGGTAACTGCCCCCGGCAAATACGTCTTCGAGCCCATCCCCGTTTACATCCGCAGCCGCCATCGGAAAGCCGGTTCTCGACAGCATCTTGTGCATTGTAGCAGTTTGCTTGAAGTCGACAAAGTTGGATTCCCTGTGCTGAAAGTTGAATGGATGCTGATCCGTAATATCGGTAAAGTAAGTGCCCGCCGTGGTGACTTCAGTTTTACTGTTTGGAGCCCTGGCTTCTTTCTGGTTCAGGACAAGCATCTTTTGGCCGGCAGTGAGCTTGTATAATTTTTGCGATTTTCCACCCGGCCAGACTACTTCCAGACTATCTACCAGTTCCCTCGCCCCCAGGCCAAAGTGCAGCACCGGCTCTACCGAAGACTGAAAACCCCGCACGACACCCAGCTCTGCGTACTGTGGCTTGCTGTCGTTCCAGATGGTGACTTTGCTACCAATCCCGTCCAGGTTTCCTTTTTCACCTTTAAAATTGATATTTAAAAAACGGCAAGCCGGCCTTCCTGCACTCTTGTTTTCGTAGATAAAGGCTACTGCATCTATGTTATTGACGATCAGGTCCAGATCTCCGTCCCCATCAAGATCTGCATAGGCAGCTCCATTGGAATACGAAAGCTCGTCCAGCCCCCATTCTCTGGAAACATTGGCAAAATTAAGGTCGCCCCGGTTTTTGTAAGCGTAGTTGGCAATCTGGACTTCCGGTACTTTTCCGATCAGCTCCAATGCATTCTGCTGCTTGAAGTTGTTGGTACCAAACTCCCCGAAATCTTCCTTAAACTGGATAAAATCACGGTCTGTCACGTCGCGGCGGTAGCCGTTTGTGATAAATACATCCTTCTGTCCGTCATTGTCAAAATCGGCGATGAGCGGTGCCCAGCTCCAATCCGTTTTGGCGATTCCTGCCAGCAGGCCCACTTCGCTGAACATGGGCGTCCCGCTTTTTTCCTGGCCGGGAAATGCGCCCTGATTTACCTGAAGCATATTTCGCATGTACTGCAGCTGGTAGCCATACTGCTCCGAAATACTCATTTCTTTGCGGTCGTAATCCTGTCCGGCCAGCATTTTCTTTTGCCTGAAATTATCCTCGGGCAGCATATCCAGCTGGAAAATATCGGGATAAGTATCATTATTAAGGTCGGCAACATCCACGCCCATGCCGTAGAGGCTCGTGTGGGCAGTCGCCTCCCGGATCACGTTCCTGAATGCCGGGCTGTGACCTGCCAAGCCTTCATTGAGATAGAGTATATCGCTGCTGATGAAGTCATTGGAACAATAAATGTCCGGCAAACCGTCTTTGTTGAGGTCGCTCACGGCAAGTCCCAGGCCCAGTCCTTCGAAGCGGATGCCGGCGTCTTTAGAAATGTTTTGAAAAACCGGCACGCCATCCGGCCCGCTGCCTTCATTGCGGTAAAGCTTGCCGGTACTGGGGAAAGAGCCGTCATGGTACGTCCTGCGCAGGTAATTAGGATTCTGCACATCCGGAGCCGAATTAAGCAGAAATGCATCCAGGTCGCCGTCCAGGTCTGCGTCGAAAAAGGCAGTCTGAACCGTAAATGCAGGATCATTGAGTCCGTATTCTTTTGCCATCTCACGAAATGCCGGAATGCGATCCTTATTGTTACCCTGGTTAACAAACAGCAGGTTTTCGCCCGAAGGCATTTTGAGGTGCCGTGCTACGCTGACGTAAATATCCAGCAAGCCGTCCTGGTTGATGTCCACCATTGAAATGCCCGTGCACCAGCGGTTCGTCTGCACACCTGCCTGGGCCGTAATATCTTCAAACCCCCAGGCTCCCGATAATGTATCGATTTTGCTCAGGTACAACCGGCAGCTCACCTGGTTGCCTCCGAAGAAAATGTCCGGTTTGCCATCATTGTTCACATCCCCCACGCCTACCCCGCCTCCATTGTAGAAATTGGTAAAAGTGAAAGGATTCACCGAATCGTTCGGCGTTAATGTGTTCGAAAATGCAATGCTGGTTTCTCCGGAGTCATGCAGGACAAAAAGGGTCTCCTGCTTCTTGCCACAGCGGGCAAAAAGCAGGAGCGAAGCGATAACACACCCAAAGACACGCGTGATGTACATGTAAATCAATACTTCATGATTACTTACTTCCCTCCATCAATACCCCGGGTTCTGATCACCGGGTTCGATCTTGGCATTATTGTCTACCTCCTGCTGCGGAATCGGCAGCAGCTCTTGCTTGTTGGCCTGGAAGTAGGCGATCGGCTCCGCTTTGAGCTTGTTCAGTTTTCGCCAGCGCAGGATATCCCGGTTACGGATCTGCTCCCCGCTCAGCTCTACCCTTCTTTCGTGAACGATTGCCGCCATGACCTGGTCCTTGCTGGATACAGGAAACCTGGCAGTCGGATAGGCAGGCATGCTCACGCTCTTGCGGGCACGGACCATGTTGAGGTATTTGACAGCCTCGGTAATGTTCCCTGCTTCATTTTCAACTTCCGCCAGGGACAGTATCGTTTCTGCAAAGCGCATGATCCGCTGGTTGATCGCACCGGTCAGGAAGGATTCGTTCATCTTGTACATCAGCGAGTACTTCTGCCAGCTCACCTTCTTGGTCACACCGTCCACCACCGAAGCATTGCCATTTTGCTGTGCGTCGGTCAGTGTACTGGCTCCATTGTTGTATTTCTCGCCGGAAAAGTAGAAAGAGTCGTCATAGCGCGGATCCGTTTTCGCATCCCCTTTCGTGGTTTTTTCAAACTCCGATAAGAGGCTGTTGGAAGGAATCACATTGCGCCAGCCGATGGCCGAATATTCCTGGGTACGCACGGTTTCGGTACCGGCAGTAGCGCCATTGCCGTCACCGTCCCAGTTATACACGCCGCCTGACGGATAAAAGTTAACCTCGAAAATCGATTCTTTGTTAAACTCTGTTTCTTCCAGGAAGTTGTCATTATAGTTGTCCACGAGCCCGTACACCCTTGCATTGTAGACTTTCAGCAGCTCCGTTTTGGCACTGGCATAATCCCCTTTCTGCAGATAAGTCCTGGCAAGCAGCATTTGGGCAGCACCCTTGGTCGCCCGGCCCTGGTTACCTGCATCGTATGTGGCAGGCAGGTCGGCCTGGATCGCAGCGAGCTCGGAGATCACATAGGCGTACACTTCGTCCGGCGAGGATCTCGGCAAGCTGCCATCCACGGTCGTCACATAGTTTTTGTAAAGCGGCACCCCACCCCACAAGCTCACCAGTTCATAATAGGCATAAGCCCTCAGAAACCGGGCTTCACCCAGCAGCCGCTTCTTGTCGGCATCGGCCAGGTCGGTCACTTTATCCGAATTGTCCACCACCGCATTAGCCCGGTGAATGAGACGGTAGTAAGCCAGCCAGACCGTACCCAGCACCGAGTTGCCGGTATCGTGGGTACCGAGCAGCAACTGGTTGCGCGGCGTTTCCAGCTGTCCGCCGCCTGCGGCCACATCGTCGCTGCGGAGATCGTGCAGGAAAAACCATTCACGTGCGACCAGGTTGTTGGACTTCAGCATGGAATATACACTCGTCACCGCACTGCTCAGTTCGGACCCGTTCTTGTAGTATCCTTCTACGGTCACCCCGTTCGGATTGGTTTTATCGAGCGTATCATCGTTACAGCCAAACACAATCCCGAACAGCAGGGCATAAATGATAATCAGTTTCTTTTTCATGTCAGATGATGATTAATGTTTGAAGATCAGAAGCCTACGCTCAATCCTACCTGCAAAGTCCGCGGCTGTGGGTACATGCCATAATCGATGCCGTTGATCAGCTGGGTAGCCGTATCATTGGACGATCCGTTAACCCCGATTTCAGGATCAAGGCCCGAGTACTTGGTGAAAGTCAGCAGATTGGTTGCGGACACGTAAATGCGTGCACGCGTAATGGCCTCCCTGGTCAGCGTGCTCAATGCTTTGGACGGGATCGTGTAGCCGATACTCAGGTTTTTGACACGCATATAGGATCCGTTTTCGACAAAGCGGTCGCTGGACCGGCTGTTGTTGTTCGGATCACCACTGATGGCACGGGGCACGTCAGTGTTGGTGTTGGTAGGTGTCCAGGCATTCAGCACGTCTGTTCCTGCATTGAAAAGTCGCAGCATTCCCTGCTCAATCACCTTCGTACCATTGTAAATCTTATTTCCCTGTACTCCCTGCAGGTACACTGTAAAATCAAAATTCTTGTAACTGCCGCCGAGGTTGGCACCGTAGCTGAACTTTGGAATAAAGCTGCCAATGTACGTACGGTCCGATGCATCAATTTTTCCATCACCGTTCAGGTCTTTAAACCGGATGTCTCCCGGCGCAGCCTGGTCCTGGTATTTTGTTTTATCATCCCCATCGAGTGAATTCGCAGCATTGATCTCCGCCGCATTCTGGAAAATACCATCCACCTGCCAGCCATAAAACGATTGTATCGGGTGCCCTGTTTCGGTTTTTGTAATGTCAAAACCGCCGAAGTCAGAGTTGGCACCGGCAAAAAGCGTTGCGCTTGGTGTGGCCAGGCTCAGTACTTTATTCCTTGTGACGTCCAGGTTCACCGAGGCATTCCACTTGAAGTTACCGTCGTTTTTGTTGTAGCCCAGCTGGAATTCATAACCCCAGTTTTTCATGCTGCCGATGTTGGACAGCGGTGAAGAGGAGTAGCCGATCGAGTTGGGGATGGGTACCTGCAGCAGGAGCCCGTCGGTGTTGCGCTGGTAGGTTTCCGCGGTAAAGGTTACGCTGTTATTGAACAGGGCAAGATCAATCCCGAGATTGGTCATGGTAGTGCTTTCCCATTTCAGCTGTGTATTCGCCAGTGAGCTGAAGTACGAGCCCAGTACCTTGTTGCCCCCAAACACATAATTGCTGTTGTCGGCGGAAACGAGTGCCTGCCAGGCATAGCTGCCAATGCCGTTAAAGCCGGTTTGCCCGTAGCTAGCGCGCACTTTGAGCTCGGATATGGTCGGAATTGATTTCAGGAATTCCTCCTCGCTGATACGCCAGCCGAGAGACAGCGACGGAAACGTTCCCCACTTGTTGCCAGGCGCAAACCGCGACGAGCCGTCCCGGCGGATCGAGCCGCTCAAAAGGTACTTGCCTGCATATTCGTAGTTCAGACGTCCGACGTATGATATGAGCGTGCTTTCATCCAGGGAGCTGGAAGCGGAAGGGTTGGATACCCCCTGCAGCTCGTCAATATCATTATTGGGGCGATAGCCCGCACCATTCAGGGTATTGGTCCGGAACGTTTGCTTGTCGATGATCGCCGTCACGTTCAGCTGGTGCTTCCCGAATGACTTGTCGAAAGTCAGCTGATTGGTAATGACCGGTGAAAAGTAGCTGGTACGACTATCCCGGATCTCATACTGGATTCTCGATTTGAATCCGTCATTATAGATCGGAAACCGGTTGGTGGTAGTAGCCGAAACCACATCCGCACCAAAGCTGAACCGGTACTGCAGAAAGCTTGCGAGCTTTACCTCCGCGAATATCGAGCCAAGCATTTTCAGGCGCTGGTTACGGGTGACGTCCATCAATGCAATCCGCACCGGGTTGTCGGGATCACTGCCGTCTGCCGCGGTCGGCGAGCTGTACCCTCCTACTTTGGTCGGGTCGGTGACCGGCCAGTACGGAAGGTTGCGGATCATTTGCATTACAGCTGTACGGCCTCCGCCAAAACCCTGTTCCCCGCGCGAATTATCGTATGAAATCGTCAGTGTCTGGCCAATGGTCAGAAATTTGGCAACCTGGTGATCAGAGTTGAGACGCACATTCGCCCGCTTATACTCCGTGCCGATGAGGATCCCCTTCTGATTGAAAAAACCGGCTGAGGTAAAAAACCGCGACACATTGTTTCCACCGGAAACCGACAACTGGTGCTGCTGGATCGGTGCGCTCCGGAACATCACGTCTTGCCAGTTTGTGTTTGTTTGCGCAAAGGTCTGGTTGGAACCCTGGTAGGTAGGTTGGTCCAGGTCCGTCAACCGGCCTGGCAGTGCAATGCCTGCATTGCCCAGCAGTGCCGTGGCATACTGCACGTACTGGTCGGTATTCAGTACATCCAGCTTTTTCCAGGCCGACTGGGTACCATAATAAGTGTCCAGGTTCACATGCAGCTTGCCGTCTTTTGAGCCTTTTTTTGTAGTAATGATGATAACACCATTCGAAGCGCGAGAACCATAAATAGCCGCTGAGCTGGCATCTTTCAAAACTTCGAGGGATTCTATGTCTTTGGGATCGAGGTTGTTCAGATCGCCCGAAGGTATTCCATCAATCACATACAGCGGCCCGGATGCATAATTAATGGAACCGATCCCCCTTATACGTACGATGGGCGTTTGGCCGGGGCTGCCATTATTCACCACCCGCACGCCGGGTACCCGTCCCTGCAATGCCTGCTCGGCGCTGACGACCGGAAGTGCGGTGAGCTCCTTGGGCGACACAGACGAAACTGCGCCAGTCAGCGAGGATTTCTTTTGTGAACCATACCCAATAACCACCATCTCTTCCAAAGCCTGGTTTTCGGCCAGCAGCCTGATCTCAATCCTCGTTTTGGTCCCCACTTCTACTTCCTGCCGTGCATAACCAATAAAGCTGAATACCAGCACACTGTTTTCAGACGGCACCGTGAGGCTGAAATCTCCCTTCGTATCAGTGCTCGTGCCAATACTGCTTCCTTTTACGGTAACATTCACGCCCGGCAAGGCTTCCCCGTTTTCTGCGACGACCCTTCCGGCAACTGGCCGGTCGGCGGCAATCGCTGCTGACACTGGCTGAAAAGGTTGACTCAGCAGCATAATGACCAGCAAGCGCACACAATTTTCCGTTGAGCGGAAAAGTACTCGTAAACGACTCTCCATAAATAAAGCTGTTAAATGTTAAGCAGACACTTATTGAAAAACGTAAATTTCCTCCTGTTACAGAAGGTACGACGCAGACGGACTATAAAAGGATTGTCCAACTTATCAAAAGATCAATCCTATTGAGCGAAAGTAGGCAGATTTATAATATTTGTCAACCCTACACTTAAAAAGATATCATTTTTTTTTGAAAAAGTTTTTTCTGAAAATGTTCTGGTTTAATTATTTAACGGAAAAAGATAATCAATGGAATAGATTAAGGGTTATAGGGTATTTACCTATTTTCCGATCGCCGGCTGCGCTGCCTGAAAGGATCAACGAGGCATGATTATTTGTGAAGAGCTGAAAACCTGTTTAATGCGGCATTGTATCCCGTGATGGCAGTCAGAAAATGCCGCATCATTCCAAGGTTTTTACCATTTTTCATCAACCTCAGAACCACATAAATATTTCTGCTCATGGTTAATCGACACTTTTGGTTCTTCAATGAGGTTCCGGAGTTCCAGCTGAGAAACTACCGGCATGTACTGGAATTTACCAGGAACGGCACCCGCTTCGGTGTTTACGGAAATGAAAATAAATACTATTACTACCTGCACGATGGTCACTGCGACAGGCTGTTCACTTTCCGGGCGAAAGATGATTTACAAGCCATTCAGCGAGAGGATTTTGACAGCATTTTGATTGACTACTATCTTTGCTATCCCAAAAATCAGTCATCCTTCGCGGACTACCCCACGGATGCTGAGTTCCAACTGCTTCATACCAATTTTTAACCGGTATTGACCGCGCTAAGCTGCCCTGATTGCTGTACAGGGCTTATGCTGAAAAAGGCATACTGCAACAGCCAGTATGTAACCGTTTTTGGCTTTAAAGTTATTTTTCAGGGAGGAGCAAATTTGCTACCTTACTGCCTACGCAAAATGTTAACCCATTGATCACGATAGAAATTGCCGGTTTGACCCAGGCAAGAGCAAACCATGCAGCGTTTCTTCAAGCGCTGGAAGCACAAATACACAGTCCGGATTTTACGTTTTCTCCTGATTTTTCAACATCCAAATACGCCTGCGGACTGGGTCCCTGGCTGTATGCATATGCCCTGGCGACTTACCCTGATAAGCCGGAGCTGATCCGCCTGGAAGAGGTACATTCCAATATGTATGCTCTTGCGGGAGCTATTGTTCAGAGTCTTGCACGAAAAGACACGCCCGAAGCCAAGCGGCTTTTTGCAGAAATAACCGACCTGGACCAGCAATTTACCTGGACACTGGATATGCTGACTTTGGGTGAGCGTGATGATCTGCGAGCGGGTACCGGCGTACGGGATTGGAACAAACCCGACTTTTCTGATGGTAAAGTTGCTGCCGGCAATGAACTCCTGGACAGCATTGCTGCACTCGAAAAAGAAGTGGACTTTCGGGCATTGACAGAAAGCACGGACGTACTGATCATCTTCAGTGATTCCCTGGGGAGTCCGTTTTATGTCAACAATGCCTGGACCGCTGCGACGGGCAGGACGTTCACCGGGGTTATAGCCCACGGGTGGATGGATCTGATAAATCCCGCCGATCTATCCATGGTAGAAGAAGCTGTGGCTCAATCGCTGGCTGGTCTGCCGACATCACCCTGCGAAATCAGGATGCAGACAGGCCCGGCCGGCAAATGGTTTCAGCTGCACGTAGTTCCCTGGTCGCGCCGAGACGGAAATTCCGGAGGCTGCATTATCACGCTGACGGACATTGACCAACTCAAGCACAGCCAGTTCGAAAATCTGATGAAGACCGCGGTACTGGACCGATGCGAACTGATCATCGGGATCAGTATGGTGGAGCCGATGCCGGAACCCATGTATAACAATCCGTATACGCTCAGGAGACTGGGCTGGCAGACCGGCAAAGGCCGTACCTTAATTGACGCTATTTATCCTGACGACCGTGCGCGCGTAACAAAAATGATTCCTGAACTGATTGCCCAAAAAGGTGGTACAGCGGAAATCAGGCTGTATAATGAAATCACCGGTGAGCCTTTCTGGGTGGAGTGGAACGTGATGGTCATTGATGAACCCTACCCCGGCTTTCCATCCATCCTGGCCACGATCAGTCCGGATATTACGGACAGGAAACAGTACCAGCATTTGCTTGAACAACGCGAGCATACGTTGCTGGACGCGCTCGAAATTGCACAGCTGGGCACCTGGACGATGGATATTGCTTCTTTTCAAACCACATTTTCCCGCCGCCACCTGGATATGTTCGGCGTCACAGCCGAGAATATGACGCTCGAAGAGTCCATCAGCCACGTTGTTGACGGAGATAAGGTACAACTATCAAAAGCTTTTTTTGAAGCGCAGAAGGCGGGCAGCAGCGGAAAATTCGATGCCGAATACACCATTGTGAATGCCAGTACCGGCAAGGAACAGATCATCCATTCGCTTGGACAAACCTACTACGATGCCGATGGAAAGGCCCAAAGCATTGCGGGCATTGCGCAGGATATTACCATTTACCGGGACTTGCAACGGTCGCTGGAAGTTCAGGTACAGGACCGGACGCACCAGCTCGACGAAAGTAACCGGAAACTTGCGGCAGGCAGTGAGCGCATGCAGCAGGCAAATCTTCAGTTAAAAAGATCAAATGAAGATCTTCACCGCTTCGCCTACGTAGCTTCCCACGATCTGCAGGAACCGTTGAGAAAAATACAGCAGTTTGCCAGTCGACTGGAAATTGAAAATGAAAATGCATCGGCGAAGGCCCGGGATTACCTGAAAAGAATGACCACCGCCGCCGGGCGGATGTCGACCCTGATCAGCGACCTGCTGGCATTTTCGCGGGTGTCGAACAGTAACCAGCCCATGCAGCCGGTCGCATTGACCAAGCTGGTGGACCAGGTAGTTTCAGATCTCGAAATACAGGTTACCGAAACGGCGGCGGTTGTTGATGTTGGTGAGCTGCCCTCCATAAAGGGTGACGCATCACAGCTCAGGCAGCTCTTTCAGAACGTTATCAGCAATGCAATCAAATTTCACAAGGTTCAGGACGATGGTCTGGCGCTTTCTCCGAGGGTGATCATCAGCTCCATGCAGGTTACAGGTGAGGATGTTCCTGCAAATCTGAGGCTTGTCAACCCCGGCCGTGCTTACCACCGCATCAGCATTGCGGATAATGGAATCGGGTTTGATGAGATATACCTGGACCGGATTTTCCAGGTTTTCCAGCGGCTCCACGGCAGAAGCGAGTACCACGGTACGGGCATCGGGCTGGCCATTTGCGAACGGGTTGTTGCCAATCATCACGGACTCATCAGCGCCACCAGCCAAATCGGGCATGGATCGACCTTTCATGTATACTTCCCGGCTGAGGACATGGATGTGCACGAATAAAGCAGGCAGGTAAAACCTCCTTTCATTTGATGTCCATTTGCCGTAACTCCGGATCAGGCTCAGGCACATTGCCAGCTGGTTTCGGGCTCGTGCTGTACCGCATGGCAATTTTCGGCGCGTAATGTCAGCGTCACCGTGTCGCGAAGTCAGGCCGCCCGAATACCTCGGCAGCCGGGCGGGTTTCCACCCACCAGATGGTATCCTGAGCACGATCATAGTATCTGGCCAGCTTGCCTTTCATTAAAACCACGCTCCGGATCTCGTCTTTCTGCGGCATCAGGTTACTCCCTACCCCGGCTACCTGGCGGAATCCATCCAGCATATAGGCTGCATTCTTTAGTTTTGCCGGATCAAAATGGTCAACATTGATGATCTCCACATTGCCCTTCACCAGCGCGGGCGGAGGAGTATCTCTGTAAAGCGGAAAAGTAAGATAGGCAATTTTCGTGTTCAGGTCGGCGGAGTTCTGCCTGTGTTCGTGACCCACACCGAGCTGGTAGGGATAGCCGCGGAATGCCTCATTGACTTCCTGATAGCTCGCCTTTTTACCATTGAGATAAAACTGCAGCTTTCCGACATACCCCATCAGCTCCCGGTTCCGGTCGAAATACCCGTCGCGAAATCGGGTAATGACGTTCTTTGGAAATTTATAGCGGAGCTTAAATTCGGTACGAAGCTTGTTTTCTGCCAGAAGCGGCGGAAGCTCCGCGTACAGGTAGCTTTTAAGCGCTGCCGCGAGATCCTGACTGCGACTTTGTACCTGAAAATGTTGCAGGTTTGCCCAGTACAAGCTTCTTTTATTGGCAGGCGTATCTTTCTTCTGTGCAAAAACGACAGGGAACGCCATGTAGGCCTGATCCATTAACTGGTGACCTGCATCAAAGCTAAATTCCTTGTACAGAGTACCTTTATGACCGAAGGCATAGCTGTACAGGTCTTTGTCCAGGCTGTCTCTCTGTATAGATTTGAAGAAAAACCCGTCTTTATCGGTATAAATGGTACCGATGGTTTCAGCTACTCCGTCCGCGAAAATGATGTTGCCGGTGGAAGTTGGTGCGATTTTCTGCCGCTCCATGGTCAATGCCATATTGGTAATGGGCTTGCCGGTTAGGTTGTCCAGGATCAGTCCCGAAATGAGCACGGCATCCCCCGCATGCCAGCCCTGCCTGCTACCGGTTATCGGGTAGGATGCCTGCTGGCGGGGAGACGTGGGCAGCTCCGGCCTGAATGCCGCGAGCAACAAGGCGGTCAGCGGCAGCAGGAGCAGGAAACTTACCAGCGCCAAACGCGGGCTTCGTTTACGGTTCATCATGGCAATGCGTTTTTTAAGCGAAGGATAGCCAAACTGATTGGCAAGGCTCAGGTCGGCGCGCAGGGTGGTTTTGAGCAGCAGGTATTGGTAGGCTTTGGAGTCCGGATGGCTTTCGAGCACTTCCCGGTCAGCGATATATTCCAGGTTCTGCCGCATCCCATACGAAAGCAGCCATACAAGCGGGTTAAACCAGTTGATCATACAAAGCAGTTCCCCCCAGATGACATCAAAAGTATGGTGCTGGCGAACATGCACGAGCTCATGCAGCATGATGTCCGGCAGGTCATCGTCCCGGTGCAATGCAGGATTATAAAACACAGCTTTACCAAATGAAAACGGGCTGATGTCCTGATCCAGGTGATAAATGCGTACGCCATCGTGGTACGCCAGCTGTGCACGGCGCATGATGCGCGCCATGGATAAGATACGTACCATCAGCCTGACGAGCATAGCCGCCACTCCGACCCCCCACACGATCAGCAACCAGTCTACAGGGTGCTGCTCAGGCGCTACCCGGAGCTGCGCATGCGGCGTTTCGCTCATGGTCATAGCCGGTGTTACCGGATTGGGCAAAACGCGGCTTACGCTGGGAACCTGCTGCACAATCTCCTGCCCGGAGTAGCTGTCCAGGCGGTTGAGCATGGGACTGACATCAAAAAAAGGGATGAAAAAGCACAATGCAGAGGCAGCCAGCAGGTAAAAGCGGTTCCAGCTATAAAAGGTTAACCTTCTCAGTACAAGCACATACAGCAGGCTCACGACAACGAAGCCCAGCGAAACTTTAACAAGGTACTCGGTGAATGGCATCATGGCGGCAGGTGGTTGAAGGCGTTACTTTTTATCTTCGATCATACGGATGATCTCTTTCAGCTCGTCGGCAGAAATCTTGTTTTTCTCCACGAAAAAACTCACCAGATCCTTGTAGGAGTTTGCAAAATAGTCTTTCACTACATTGCCCATAAACTTCTGTTTATAAGCCTCTTCGGTTACCACAGGTGCGTAGAGGTAGGTATTCCCGATAAGCCTGCTTTGGAGGTAGCCTTTCTTTTCGAGGTTCTTGACGGTCGAGGCCACCGTGGTATAAGCAGGTACCGGCGGCTCCATGGCAGCCATGAATGTTTTTACATGCCCCTCGCCGGATTTCCATACCGCCAGCATGGCTTCTTCTTCTTGTGCAGTCAACTTTTCCATGATCTATTACGAATTTCACATAATACTACGAATCTTTCGTAGATAATGCAACAAGTACCTGATTTTATTTTAACTATCTGATTTTAACTGCAAATACCTTACTGAGAAAAGGAATGAAAAGTGAATGGGCAACACCCGCCTGAACTGATCAATGTTTTCTCTGACATATTCAGGGATGGAAAAATCAAAGCGCATGTCCGGGAAAAATTTTCAAGCTAAGATAATAAGCACACTTGCTTTTTTGTAAAGCTAACTTTACATTTGAGGAGACATTTAATAACATCTCAGATGCGAAAACAGGATTGGTTATTTCCGTATGCTTACAGAAAGGTGGGCTTTGTTCTTCTGGTAATTCTGTCGCTTTGCTTTGTCACTCTGCAGCTAAAACCTGTTCAGGCGTATATGGACGAGGGCCGATACCTGCATGCTTACGACGATGTACTTGTCAATATTTTCATCATCGGAACCATCGCAGGTCTCATCTTTGTCGCTTTTTCAAGGGAGAGGCAGGAAGACGAAATGATCCAGAAGCTCAGGCTGCAGGCCTTGCAGTGGAGCATCTATGTAAACTACTTCCTGCTCGCCGTCTGCTCGCTCCTGTTTTACTTTCTCGACTTTGTAAATGTGCTGATTGTAAATATGTTCACCATTCTCCTGGTTTTCATTATCGTTTTCAGGTGGACGGTCTACCGGATAGGAAAGGATCCGGTGGCATGAAAAACAGGCTTAAAGTGGCCCGGGCAGAGCATAATCTGTCCCAAGCTGAATTGGCGGAAAAAGTCGGGGTAAGCAGGCAAACGATCAATTCCATAGAGACCGGCCGGTATATTCCTTCCACGACGCTGGCTTTGAAGCTGGCACGTGCATTCGCGATGGCCACGGAAGATATTTTCCAGTTGGAGGATACGGATTAAGAGAATGCATCTTGTGAAAAGCTGTTGGCAAAGCTGCTAGGCTTCACCTTTCAAAGATTCCATGGTCCTGCTCCTGAAATACCTTTTGGAAATGATGACGGATATAATCACAATTCCGCATGCAAAACCGATGGTGGATGCATCGATGAATGTCATGGCCCACCCCGAAAAATAGGAGCCGATCACATCACAAAAATTAACCAGTGCCATATAGGTGGTAAACTGGGAGCCCTCTATTTTCTTCCGGCAAAGCAGCATCAGCACGGGCATGGCCGCTACACTGAACATAGGGTCTGCAAAATTGAAGAGCAGCAACCCCGTGATACTCACGGCTTTCAATACCCAAAACTGACTCAGTATGGAAAATACAAGCAGGAATATGGCGATCACCGCCATCACTTTGTGCTGTAACCTGGCAGCGCCTAATTTGTCCGCAAGATAGCCGCCTGAGAGGGTGACGATCAGCGTAGCCGCCACGCCCCATCCACCCTGCAAAACCGAAACCGACCGATCGTTCCAGTGCAGGTGATGTATGAGATGGTAGGAAAATGCGCGGACAAAGATGCTGATACAGCCATATACCAATGCAATCTGAAGAAAAATTCGGATGCTGCTTCTTTCAAAAATCGCTTTGTACAGCTCGGTAAATAACCATTTCAGATCAGGATTATCCGTGTTTTTTTCAACCCTCTTTTTTCTGATAGTATCCCGTGAAGGCAGGTATTGGTCGGATCTGTCCAGTTTGATCAGGAAAGTCAATGCGGTAAAAAAAAGGAGCAAGGCGGACTGGGTTGCAGCCGCATAGAAAAAGTTGTAGCTGTATAATATTGTTGACAACCCTGCCGAACCCGCAGCGATACCCAGCAGGTACCCTCCGCGCATGAATGCATTGACCCGGCCCCTCTCCTGCACAGGTACGATGGAAATGGCGATCGCATCCACACTGGCATCCTGAACACTTGCGAAGATGCTGTGCACAAAGAATAAAACAGACAGCAGCGATACCTGCCTGACCGGATCAGAAATCAGGAGAAGTCCGAGTGAAGCCAGGAATGCAACCACCTGCGTCAGCAGTACCCAGTGTTTACGGTGACCGATCACTGAAAACTGAAAGCGGTCGATCACCGGTCCCCAGACAAACTGAAGCACCCACGGAAGCCCGACAATGGCAACAAATGACCCGACCGAATAAGACGACAGTCCCTTGGCGGTCAGATGATTGGCAACAGCGGTGAGGGCAAATCCCGAAGGAATGCCCTGCATGATATACAAGTAAAAGAAGGTGAAGTAGCGCAGGGACCTGCTCTCCTTTAATACGGGAAGTACTATTAACGATCTGATGGAACGAGCCTGTTTTGATTACCCTGAATTCTCCGTCAGAAGTGGGGCCTGAGCACATTTCTACTCAGGCCTGCCGCACCTTTACCTGGGAACGTTTACCAAAAGCTGATGCACCCGGCGCCCCTGCAAATAACAGCCTTGCTGCGCATAGCAGCCGTACTGACTTAACAATTCCTTAACTTATGATTGCGTTTTCGCGAGCCGTGAAGCACTAGATTTGACCCGCACAATTTCTTACAGGCTGGCCCGCAAACCTGTTCCCCGGCTACCAACTGGACCTTAACTGCCTTTTACCATGAAACAAAAACTACAAACCGGATTATGGCTGCTGCTTGCAGGTGTTTTTATGCTCGGATGTAAAAAGCATGCGGGTACCGGCGGACCATCGGAAGAAGCGTCGGTTTACCAGGCGCTTTCAGCGAAGCGCATCGGCCTGCCCAATGGATGGTCGCTGACACCCGTAGGAAGCAGTCTTGAGCTGGACGACCTACCCCTGAACCTGGTGGTATCTCCCTCAAAAAAATACCTGGCTGTGACCAACAATGGGCAAAGTACCCAGAGCATTACTTTGATAGACGCTGCTACCGAAAAAATTCTTGATACGGCCCGCGTCGCTAAGTCGTACCTGGGACTGGCCTTCAGCCAGGATGAGCAGAGGCTGTATGCATCGGGCGGCAACGACAATAAGATTCTTGTATTCGAGATTGGAAACCGGCAGCTTGTCGCGGCTGAGCCCATTGTGCTGGGCAAACCCTGGCCGGTCAAAATATCACCCACAGGCATTGCGGTTGACGATGCACAGGGGCGGATTTACGTGGTGACCAAGGAAGACAGCTCGCTGTACATTTGTGATACCCGTACCAGAAAAACCATCAGCAAGCTCAACCTGGGCGCTGCGGCATACACATGCGTGCTGTCCGGCAATAAACAAGAACTGTACGTGTCGCTGTGGGGCGGCTCCCGGGTGGCGATTGTAAATACGGAAACACAGAAAATTGCGGCAGAGATTGCTACCGACAAAAACCCGAATGACCTGCTGCTTACCAGCGATAGTAAATTTCTGTACGTGGCCAATGGAAATGACAATACGGTGGCGGTGATCGACCTGTCCAAACGCCAGGTTTCCGAAACATTGACGACCTCCCTGTTCCCTGATGCGCCGGTAGGCACAACACCCAACGGTCTGGCACTCAGTGAGGACGAAAAGACGCTCTACATTGCGAATGCGGACAACAACTGCCTGGCAGTGTTTGACGTAGAAACTAAAGGGCGCAGCCGCTCGGCAGGATTTATCCCGACCGGCTGGTATCCGACGGCCGTAAAACTGGTGGGTTCCAGGATTTTTGTTACCAATGGAAAAGGTTTTTCGTCGAGGTCCAATCCGAAAGGACCTAACCCTAATTTGTCGAAAGTGCCGCAGCAGGTAGGCCCCAATCCACAGGCCTACACAGGCAGGGAACAATATATCGGCGGCTTGTTCAAAGGTACCTTATCCATGATCGATGTACCCTCGCCGGAGCGCCTTTCGGCTTACTCACGCCTGGTGTATGCCAATACGCCCTATTCTAAAAAGAAGGAGCTCCATGCAGAGGGTGAGGCCGGTAATCCCATTCCGATGAAGGTAGGAGACAAATCTCCGATCAAATACGTGTTTTACATCATCAAGGAAAACCGCACCTACGACCAGGTCCTCGGGGATATGAAGGAGGGAAACGGGGATGCGTCCCTCTGTTTGTTTCCTGAAAAGGTGACGCCCAACCAGCACGCGCTGGCGCGGGAGTTTGTCCTGCTTGATAATTTTTATGTCGATGCGGAGGTAAGTGCTGACGGTCATAACTGGTCTTCGGCTGCGTATGCCAATGATTATGTTGAGAAAAACTGGGTCACCAGCTACGGAGGCCGGGGCGGTACCTATGATTTTGAAGGACAAAAAGAAATTGCACACCCAAGGGACGGCTTTATCTGGGACCATGCGCAGCGTGCCGGTATTCCCTACAGGAGCTACGGCTGGTTTGCCGATGATGGCAAGCCCAATATCAAGGCATTGGAAGGCAAATATTGTCCGGCATTTGAGGGATACGATCTCAGTTATATGGACATTGACAGGGAAGCTGCCTGGGAGAAGGATTTTGACGAACTGTTGGCAGCCGGCAAGCTTCCGAAACTGAATACGGTACGATTCGGTAACGACCATACATCGGGTGCCAGCGTCGGCAAACCCACTCCCTTTGCAGCTGTGGCGGACAATGACCTTGCCGTGGGCCGCTTCGTGGAGCATCTTTCAAAGAGTAAGGTATGGAATGAATCCGTGGTGTTTATCCTGGAAGACGATGCCCAGAATGGACCGGATCATGTCGATGCACACCGGTCTATTGCATTTGTTGCCGGGGGTTTTGTTAAAAGGGGTTTTGTAGACCATACCATGTATTCGACTTCGGGCATGCTTCGTACCATGGAGCTGATCTTGGGCCTCAAACCCATGAGCCAGTACGATGCCGCAGCCACGCCCATGTGGAGATGTTTCAATCACAAACCCGATCCGGCTCCATTTATTTCCAGAAAAGCAGGCGTGGATCTTACGCAGAATGTGGCGATCAATGCAAATTCCCGGCGTTCAGACCAGTTTGACCTGACGGTCCCTGACGCAATTGATGACCTCATTTTCAGTGAAATTGTGTGGCAGACAGTGCGGGGTGAACAAAGCGTGATGCCCGCCCCCCGCCGTGGCGCTTTCGTAAAGCTTAAAAAAGGAGGCGATGATGATGACGACGACGACGATGAATAATGACTTTGGCGGCGCAAGTCGTTTCAATGTATATGAATGAAAAAATGGCCTTTTGAGCTTCCACTCGAAAGGCCATTTTTGTTTTATCCTCCCCTACGCTGCCTAGGCTACTGCAATTGCATCTGTGACCATAGCCGATTAAATCCGGATTATTTAACAATGTGCTTTAAACATGAAATAAACAGGCAGTCCCAAACTGCTTTACACTTTCATTTGCACTACGCATTCCGGATTGATTTACCGGCATTTAAATCGGGTATATCTACGCTGTTAAAATAAGAAACTACCTGTTAATTTTGACTTATTAATCAATGTAATTATTGACCTATAAATATCATTATATAGTTACTATTTTATAAATATGATTTTCCTAACTTAATAGGATTTACTTCCACAATAAGAGCTAATTAATCAGGTTTAACCATTACGTATTAACCATTAAAATTGGTATTGATGAAGGAATTATCATGCCTTTTTCTTGGCTGCTTTCCAGTGAAATTTTACTGCATTAATTAAAATAAATCTTGTATTTGATTAACTATTTTACATACTTCTAAAACCATTTACAAAATGACTGCAGACATCATTATTGACGAACAATCCGTGCAATTATCCGGCCGTGTAGCATTCACCGCCACCGACCAGGAACCCACAGTAAACGGCCCGATTGCCGGACTGGCTTTTCATGACCGGAGCAACCCCGAGAAACGCTATGTTTTATATGGAGACCAGGGAAAAATCAGGTTATGGCAGGACGGCGCCGGAGACCTGGCACTCATCGCGGCGCCCGGTACCCTCTCCGCCAAAACTGCCGATACCGAAACCGTTGTTACCAATAAGATCATCATTAATTCGCATCCTGGCGGCCAGAACGGCATATTATTCCGGTGGGAGGATAAGGTTCCTGTGCTGATCGGAAAAGGAGCTCAGCCGAGGATTGTTGAACGGGAAATGGATTTAGTAAAGACCATTGATGAACTGGAAGACAAACTCGCAAAACTGACAGAGCGGCTGCGCGCCGTAGAAAGCAAGGTTGGCATTGTTTCGCCAATTGTTATCGGACATTAAAAAACTCCGGTAACGTATATTAATTTCCGGTAGTCTAACAAGAACCTGTATTTACCGGCAGGCAGATGATTTTTCGTCACCTTCAGACGCACTTTTTATGTATTCATACAAGCAACAATTGGCTAAAATCGGGTATCATCCACAGGATGTAGTTCAATACAGCAAGTTCTTTCTGGCACCCCGGAGTTTCAAGATGCTAAACAGGTCTATGGACTTTCCGGGTAAAATATGGGAGGATATTCCAGGTGTGGAACTTGACAAAGACTGGACCGACGAAATCCAGGGATGTGCAGCTGCCAATAACCACTGGTACCTGGTTTCCAACAAGGCAGATAGTCCACGATTACTGGTTTTTAATGGGAAAAGTATTGTTAAAAGCTATAATCTTTCCTCCGTTCCGAAACCATCAATTCCGGGCTTTGAATTTTACCATTTTGGATCCATACTCATCAATGGGCAAAGCATTTATATTGACCATTGGGATGGAACTACGGGTGGACATATTATGGAATTTCGTGGCGACGGATTGTCCAATCTGAGTTTCGTAAGGTGGATCCCGCTTGGCCTGGTTCATGGAAGAGTGGGCATGCTGGCCATTGATTTTGAACAACAGGTGGTTGTGACTTCCGGAGGCGAAAAAGACATTTCCAAAGTGTATTTACATTCCCTCGAAACTGGCATGTACTTAGAAGGCAAGACGTTACTGCTGGACCCGCCGATCCAGGATGGCTGCTATGCACAAGGCGGATTCTGGTCTCCCAACAATCACCTTTACATTTCGTCGGGCCAGGGTGGAATTCTGGACCAGGCGAAGGGACACCAGTACATCTATTCGTATTCACCGCTCAATGGAAAGCTGCTGAACACCATACCCGTAACCACGCTGGAAGGAAGGCAGGAACTCGAAGGATGTTGCTATGCCGATGTGACAAGGGGCGGCAAAAGGGTTCAGATCCATGCCGTGCTGCTGGAAAACGAACCCGTCGCGAAGGACGACATTTACATCAAGTCCTTCACAGCGGACCAGCCGGAGTTTATCTAAACCATTCATTCTTAACATCCCACCAATATTGTCGCGCATTCTTATTCAATGCGAAAGTGACAGCAGCGCGCCAATAAGCCGGAGCAAGTCAGCGGCCAATACCGGTACAATTGATCATCATCATCTAAATGAATCAGCTATGGCAACTATTGCAGTGTCCAGTGTTCTGGACAAGCTGGGTATATCGTCCACGCGAAAGATGTTTGAAAAAACAGGCTCGCCGGAACAATCCCTGCGAAAACAATCCCAGATTGCAGCGATCAACATTCTTTACAACAATAATAAATCATTCCGCGGACCGCTCGGATTCCCAATCAGCGACGTGATTTTCGAGGGGCAAAAGGCCTACCGCGATTATGCCGGCGGACAGTTGTATTTTACTTCGGATACACCCCAGGGAAGCGAGGAGGTGACGGTTGCCCAGGTCCGGTTCGTCGGCTTCCACTGCAATGAAGAATCCGATGAATGGTCGGGCTCGGATGAGCCATATTTCATCCTGAGCGTTGCAGGTGCAAATGGTTCAAATACGATCAGAATGGGGCCTTACAGCAAAGTAAACGAAGGTGAACACCGGTTTGAAGCGGTAAATATCATTTCTGTGGGAGATATGGTGACCCCGCCCGTGGTACTGGGGATCGTGGCCATGGAGCAGGATCAGGGAAGTCCCGAAGAGGCCGAAGCGAAGGTCCGGAAGGTATTTGAAAGTATCGAGGAAAAATTCGATGCGGTAGCCGGCGAGCTTACCGGCACTGACACGGGAAGCCATGTTTTACCCGAATGGTCCCGGGATATCCTCCTGGGGTGGATTCCCGAGGGAGCCGCTGCCCTGTTCGGTATGGGTGATGACGAAATTGAGAAAACGGCGACGGTACTTTTTGATAACAAGGCCGACCTGAAAGAATGGAAGGCGCCCGCCATCATCGGAAAGCATGGCAACAATGAATATAACCTTGTTTTAAATGCAGGCCGGGAAAATGAGGGCGACTACCAATGCTTTTTCAAGGTCGATCTCTTCAAAGTGACGGTCGAGATTGTTCCGTTTGCAGCATCCTGATGCCGTATCAGAGCGAAAGGTCCTCGCGCTCGGGCGTGACGAGCAGCAAGAGGCTTTTCGGCAGGGAAGTATCCGGAATAGGCGCTTTTCTCCGCTTTTCTGACCGGTTTTTGATAACTTTTCTCACCAGTAACACAGCCGTTTTATTGACAACCCCGAGGGATATTCTCTGGCGTGCACTACCGGCATTTGCGACGTCAGCAGCCGGGTTTACCGAACCGGCGGCAGGTTCAACGCGTGTATTTTCCATGGATGAATGATCATTTGAATGTTAGGCAATGCTGGAATGATTGAGGTACCTGGTAACAAAATCGCATTCAGGAGCAATTTCTGTGCCTTATGGCTCTGCCGGAATGTTATGAATTCGTTAAGAAACAATTTCATCAATAAAGCTCGTCTACGGGTTATTCGCCGCCTGCACGCAGGGCTGGCGGATCGTTGCAAAATCAATCTATTATTTCCATAGGTTGATTGGAGAAAGTTCTTTTTGATGATGCCCTCAGGCACGGATCTTTACACGTGAGAGGCCAATCAACAAACAAACTGAACCATGTCAAACACCGTAGTAGGAATTTTCGAGTATGAGAGCGACGCGCAGAAAGCGCAGGCTTATTTGCTGGCAAATGGTTTTTCCGATGCAGATGTAGATGTGAAAACGGCATCATACCAGGCAGATGCTTCCGAAACTTTAACCAGCAACCGGGATGAAGACCTGGGCGATCGCGTGGGTAACTTCTTTAAAGATCTTTTCGACGGAGACGAGGATGAAACCAGAAGGTATACAGAAGCAGGCCGTCGCAGTACAATCGTTACCGTACATGCGGCTACTGTAACGGAGGCGCAGGCGGCAGCAGCGATCCTGGATCAATATGGAGCTGCCGATGTAAATGAAGGCGATGATACGTACTCGGCCAATCAGGCTTATACGACTCCGGTAACGGACACTTCGCTCGTTTCGGATGATGCTACTACTTCCCTGCCTGTGATTGAAGAAGAATTGCTGGTTGGAAAACGTGAGGTGGAAACAGGCGGCGTACGCCTGCGGAGCCGTATCGTGGAGCGGCCGGTTCAGGAAAGCATTCGCCTTCGTCAGGAACGCGTAACGATCAACCGCACACCTGTTGACCGCGTTGCATCCGAATCAGATTTCGATACTTTCAAGGAAGGAACAATCGAAGTGCGGGAGCATGCCGAAGTGCCTGTTGTAAGTAAAGAAGCACGTGTGATCCAGGAAGTAAGCCTGAGCAAAACTGTTGAGGAGCATGATGAGGTCATCAATGATACCGTCCGCCATACCGAAGTGGACGTTGAAGACCTTACCGATGAGGAAAAACTAAGACGTTCAGGTCTTGACCTGTAACATAATTATTAATTAAGAAGAGAGCCTCGGTTTGTACTGAGGCTCTTTTTTTTGTCAAAAAAGCCTATCAAATGGTTTACCTCACCAGTTAATCAGTCCATCCCCTGCTTTGTGCAGTTACTACAAATGTCACGGCTAACAATCTTTTCCCATGTCCAGTGCTGAACGCCCGGTTGTTCGTTTCTGAACAAGGTTTATCTAACCAAACACTGATAATCAGGCAAATAGATTCCGTACACGCATCCGGCATGCCATTTGATTTAACTTATAGTATCTAATATACTTCGCCCAAAAAGATGAAAAGAACGGTGCTCGGAGAGTTGGAGGAGCTTGTACTCCTTGTGGTAGCGGCCAGCACTGAGCAGGTTTATGGAGTACCTGTGATGCAACAACTGAAAGTCCATACCGGTCGCGACTTTTCGATCGGCGCTGTGCACACCACGTTGTACAGGCTGGAAGAAAAAGGATTTCTTTCCTCGTCCGTCGGCGGAGCAACCAGTGAGCGGGGCGGCAGGCGCAAACGCCTGTTTGCAATTACGGCGGCTGGCGCGCAGGCACTGGCAGAGATCAGGGGAATGCGAGAAGGACTATGGCAGGAAATTCCGGCAGAAAAATTGAAATTACTAGGCCTGTGAAAATGGAAAACCAAAACCCGGAAGGTTCTGACCCCAAAATCCACATACAGCCACCCCGTTGGGCTGACCGGCTGCTTGAATGGTTTATAGCGCCGCATTTACTGGAATTTATACAAGGCGATTTGCACGAAGCTTTTTATCATACCGCTGCATCGGCAGGCGTGCAGGCAGCCCGGCGTGAATACCTGTGGGAGGTAATGCATTGCCTGACCCCATTTTTTTACAAACGAAAACCTTTTACCACCTATCCCAGACCATCCATGACTGCTATGCTGCAATCCTACTTGACCACCGCCCGGCGTAATCTTGCCAAAAACAAATTGTATACAAGCATCAACGTATTCGGTCTGGCATTGGGCATGGCCTGTACGCTGCTGATTGGCATGTGGGTAGCAGACGAACTAAGCTACAACCGTTTTCTTGCGGGCGCAGCGGATGTTTATCTCGTCCGGATCAATGGAACCAACCGCAATACAGGAGAAATCGGCACAGCCGAGATCACACCCGCACCCTTGCAGGAGGCCATTTCCAAGGATGTGCCCGAGGTAGCAGCCGCAACCAAAATCAATCCGTGGATGGAGCTGCTGGTGAAAGTGGGTGAAAAAGGAGCCAAGGAAAAAGGGTACTATGCATCGGACGCTTTCTTCGACGTGTTTGACCTGCCTGCTTTACATGGCAACCCGCGGGCTGCGCTTTCCCAAACCAACCAGATTATCATCACCGGGAAAATGGCCGACAAGTACTTCCCGAACACGGAAGCGCTCGGCAAAACCATTCAGTTGAACAATGAGAAGTTCTACGTAGTGGGCGCGGTCCTGAAAGATCTGCCCGCCGCCTCTACACTCCGTTTTGACTGGATCGTCAACTGGAAGGAACAGGAGCAGCCCTGGCAGAAAACCTGGGGCAACAGCTCCTTCCTTACTTATGTACGCCTTCGCCCAAACACTTCCGCAGCCAGGGCCGAGGCCACCATGAAGGGCATTTTCCCACGTTATACTGATAAGGAAAACACCAGTGTTCCCATCCTTCAGCCAATTACGGACGTGTACCTTTATGCGGATTACAAAATGGGAAAGCCCGTGGGCGGCCGCATTGAATATGTACGCGTATTTTCACTGGTAGCAGGTTTTATACTATTGATTGCCTGCATCAACTTTATGAACCTGGCGACTGCCCGCTCGGCTACACGGGCCAAAGAGGTTGGCGTCAGAAAGGTAGTTGGCGCATTCCGCTCGGCACTGATCGGGCAATTTCTGTGCGAATCCATTCTTACCAGCATGCTGGCAGTGGTGCTGGCTGTGGGTACCGTCTGGATTACCTTGCCTGTCTTCAATGAATTGTTTGCTAAAAAACTGGCACTCGACCTGAGTGATCCGGCGCTCTGGGCAGCTACCCTGATCCTGACGCTGATTACCGGACTGCTGGCCGGGAGCTACCCTGCCCTCTTCCTGTCCTCATTGAAACCCATCAAAATCCTGAAAGGCAGGTTGCAATTTGGAAGCGGACCGGCACTTTTCCGCCGCACGCTGGTGACTTTTCAATTCTGTTTGTCCATTTTCCTGATCGTAGGGATGCTTACCGTGGGTAAACAAATGCAGTACCTGCGTACCAAGCATCTCGGGCTCGACCGCGACAATGTAGTGTATGTGCCGCTGGAAGGCAATGTCGCCAGCGGGCCAAAGATGGAAGCTTTCCGGCAGGAGATCATGCGGCAACCCGCAGTGGTGTCCGCCACCGTGACCGGCATGCTGCCTATCAATATTCAGGCGACTTCGGGAGACCTGTCCTGGCCGGGCAAAGATCCTAACCTGGAAACCACGGTGACAGCCATGACGGTCGGTCCCGACTTTATACGTACCATGAACATCCGGCTCGTGGACGGACGGGATTTCCGGGCGGGGAGCCTGGCTGATTCGTCGGCTTACCTGATCAATGAGGCCACAGCCCGGCTGATGGGCGTCAGCAATCCGGTGGGCAAGGAAATCAAATTCTGGAAAGGAAATGGCAGGGTGATCGGGGTTATGAAGGACTTCCACATGAGCTCGCTGCACCAGGCCATCACGCCCCTTGTCGTCACCTACATTCCCGAAAACTCGTCGTACCTGCTCATCAAAACGCGTCAAGGTAAAACAGAAGAGGCCTTGGCCGCGCTCAAAAAAGTGACCCGGGACTTCAATCCGGATTATCCGTTCACCTACCATTTCCTGGATGAAGAATACGAAAGCTTGTACCGGAGCGAGCAGCAGGTGAATACGCTCGTCAACTACTTTGGCATCCTCGCAATCCTGATTTCGTGCCTGGGCTTGTTCGGACTTGCGGCATTCACCGCCGAGCAGCGCACGAAGGAGATCGGGGTACGCAAAGTACTTGGCGCCAGCGCATCCAACATTGTCGGGCTTTTGTCTTCCGACTTCATGAAACTTGTGGTGATTGCACTCGTACTGGCTTCGCCGCTTGCATGGTGGGCGCTGAGCACCTGGCTGGACACTTTTGCGTATCGTACGGGATTGAGCTGGTGGATATTTGCAGTATCGGGCGTGGTCGCAACCTCCATTGCGCTGCTGACCGTGAGCTTCCAGGCAATCAAAGCTGCGTGGGTAAACCCCGTCACCAGCTTACGCTCTGAGTAAATAATGGATTGCTGTAAAGTTGATTTAAAACCGAACTCAGGGACTGGTAATGATTTTAACCGCTGTTACTTAACCGGCGATTCAAGATCGCTCAGCGTATCCGGAATGCCGTCACCAATGCTTTCGCGTATGATCCTGCCATTTTCGCCGGGCACCGCGCTGTGTCTGTAACCAGAACTGCAGGCTGTCGGCATCACTGGCAGCCCGCACCCGGTTTTCTCCGTCAGCAGCGTTTTTCAGGTCGGATTGATACGGCAGCTGAACCTGCGCCTGATACCGTATCCAGTCAGCCTGGGATTCTGATCTGACAATGTCAGATTTAGCAGGATCATTTCCATCCAATATCACCGTGGAACCCGTGCTAGTTGAAGCTTGCGCGAAATTCGAGGGGAGAGAAGTTGGTTTTTGATTTAAACAATTTACTAAATGACTGCGGATGCTCAAAACCCAGCTGGTAAGCAATCTCCCCCACAGTCAGGTCACTGAACGTCAGTATTTCTTTGGCTTTTTCAATGAGCTTGTTATGGATATGCTGCTGGGTATTCTGGCCGGTCAGCGCGCGTAACATATCACCCAGGTAGCGGGGTGAAACATGGAGCTCATCGGAAAGATACTGCACGCTGGGCAATCCTTTCAGCAAAGCCGTTTCATCATTGAAGTAGTTGTGCAACAGCAGGTCCAGCTTTTCGAGCAATGCATTATGGATGGGCTTGCGGGTGATAAACTGGCGCTTGTAAAACCGCTGACTGTAATTCAGCATTAATTCCAGCTGTGAGATCAGCACATCCTGGCTCAGGTCATCGATGGCAGTTTCGAGCTCGTCACCGATATTCCTGGCGATGCCCGTGATCACTGATTTTTCCTTGTCGGACAAATGCAGCGATTCGGCGACTGTGTACGAGAAAAACCCGTATTGCTTCATTTTGGAATCCAGCGGATAATTTCTCAGAAAATCGGGATGAACCAGAAGTGTAAAACCCCGGGTCGATTCACCCGTTTGCACGCCGGTCAGCGGCTGTCCCGGAGATGTAAAGAACAATCCACCCTCCTGAAAATCATAGGTAGTTTGTCCATACCGCATCCTGCAACCCGCCGATTCGTTGTAGGTGATATTGTAAAAATCCATGGCGAAGGTTTCGGCGAGCATTTCAGCCGTGATCTGCACCTTGCTGTAATCCAGCAGGCTGATCAGCGGATGCAGCGGCTGTGGCAGGCCAAATGCGCGCTGCATTTCGGCGATGGAGTGGTAAACGCGTGGTTTGAGGTGTTCTCCTTTCATAGGATCTGATAAGTTATTGCCGGCGAAAATTGTTCCCATCCGCGCCGGCAATGCACTTGTTTAAACAGCAGCCAGCATTTGTTTAATTCCCTCCCTGAAAGCCTCGTCGCCTACGGCAAGGCGCTGTGCATACAGCTGCTTCGCATCCTCACCGCATACGTAGCGCAGGGTATTTGTACCGTCCGTGGCGGCTCCGTAAACCACCTCGGCGATTTCCGCGGATGTAGTATGCACCTGCTCGGGGGCAATCACTGCCATAAATTTGCTGGTCAGATCTTCGTATGCCGGGTGCGTGGCGAATGTGGATTTGGAGCTGATTTCCGTGGCGACAAGCCCCGGCTCAATGGTTTTGATTCCGATTCCCAAAGCATTCAGCTCATACGACAAGCTTTCGGCCCATCCTTCGATTGCGAATTTGCTGGCATCGTACATGGAACTCACCGGAAAGCCCATGAGCCCCGCCGACGAACCGGTGGTAATAAAAAGGCCGGCCTTCCGCTCACGGAAATAGGGAATAAAAGCCTGCGTCACCCGCACTACACCAAAGAAGTTTGTGTCCATTTGCTGTACCAGCTGCTCGTCACTGATAGCCTCCAATGCACCCAGCAAAGCATAGCCTGCATTGTTGAACACCACATCAATATCACCCAGGGCCAGCGCCTGCCGGGTTGTTTCGCGGATTTGCGCCGGATTGGTAACATCAAGCGGCAACACCGTCACATTTTCGAGCAGGTTGAGTGCGGTTTCATTTTCGGGTTTGCGCATGGTGGCAATCACACGCCAGCCCCTGGCTGCAAATAGTTCGGCCGTGGCCCTACCGATTCCGGTGGATGCACCGGTAATAAAAATCGTCTTTTTCATTTGTCTCATGTATTATTTTCACAGGACAAATTTCAGCTGTACCTGGCTTTGGCTTGTAGCGGATGTGGAAAATATTGTAGCCAAAATGGTTGGCGACCGCCCGGCTTAGCAAAGGTTTTTATCAGTTTTACCCGGCTGGAAAGTCAACAGGCATTTCCGGCAAACATGTAAACTTTTGTAAAAGAAAAAATGAAAAAGCAGATCACCCTAGATGGAAACCGGATTGAAGATATATCATCATTCTACGATGAAATCAATCGTGTTTTTATGCATTCAGAAACGTGGAAGATCGGTCAGAGCCTGGATGCGTTCCATGACCTGCTTTATGGTGGCTACGGTGAACTGGTAAATTCGGAACCGATGGAGCTGCATTGGACTAATCTGGATAAAAGCAGGCAGGTACTCGGACATGCGGCAACCAGGGCGTACTATATGGAAAAGCTTGCACCGGGCTCACCCTACAACAAAGCGCTATTTTATGAAAAACTGGCCGCCCTTGAAGCCGGGCAAGGTGAAACGTATTTTGACCTGGTACTGTCCATAATTGCCGAACATCCGAACATTGCATTGAGAGCCGGCTAGCAAAGCTGCATGCTGCATCGTGGCACGAGCCGCGCTGATTTTACATTACACCAGCCTCTGCCTGATAGCCAGACTGACCGCTTCGGTGGCGCTGTTTACGTACAGCTTGTCGTAAATGTTCCGGATGTGATTGTTGACGGTATTGTAAGATATGCTGCACGCTGCCGCAATGAGTTTATAGCTGTAACCTTTAACCAGTAATCCCAGGATCTCCTTTTCGCGCTCCGTCAGATGGTAGTCTTTTTCCATCGGCGTTTCACCTGAAAAGTGCCGCAGCACCTTCGCAGCGACGCTGCCGGTCATGGGGGCGCCTCCTTCCAGCACTTCCCTCAGACTTTCCAGGAAGCGCTCCGGACTTGTTTTTTTCAGCAGGTAACCGTTTGCTCCCGCCCTCAGACTCCCGAAAATTCGCTCATCTTCTTCAAAGTTCGTCTGGATCAGCACGGGCAATGCATTGAAATGCTTCCTGATAAGGCGGGTGGCTTCAATGCCGTCTATTCCGGGCATGTCGATATCCATGAGCACCAGATCGGGCCTGGAACCGATGATGTCGGCTACCAGGTTGGCGGCATTGTGAAACGTCCCTGTACAAGTGAACTCACCGGAAAGGTTCAGCAGCATGGCCACGCTGCTGAGCCTTTCCTGGTTGTCGTCGAAAATGATGATCCTTGAACTCATTGTACAAGATTAATAACTAATCAGTTGGTATCAGATAGCAAATATTTGCCATGCAAACGCAGCTAGAAAGCCAGTGTAACCACTGTACCCTCCATCTTCCGGGACCGGATCGTGAGCTTGCCGCGCATCTGGGCGGCGCGGTGCTGCATGTTCGTGAGGCCATTTCCCTGTCCTGCATTGGCCGGGTCAAACCCTTTGCCGTCGTCGCTGATCACCATCACAACATGGCCGTGTTCGCAGTTGATTTTCACGTGTAAACTTTTGCATTCGGCATACTTGGCGGCATTGTTTACGGCTTCTTTAAAGATCAGGTAAAAATTTTTGCGGGTTTGCATATCCAGCTTTATCTTCTCGATCTGATTAAAAGTCTCAAATTGAAACTCAATGCCCCTGGACTCCGCAAGTCCGCTCCCGAAATGGAACATTCGCGCGAAAACATCCTGGATCTCATCATTGTCCGCCTTCACACTCCATACAATATCGCTGAGTCCCTCCTGCACCTGCTGGGCATTTTCTTTTATTTTCTGGACCACCTGCTGGTGCTCAACCTTGTCGATCTGCATGAGCAGCGCCTGGCTGTAAAACGTAATACTGCTAAGCGTACTCCCGATTTCATCATGCATGTCGGCGCTGATGCCGTTCCTTATCCGCTGGATCTGCAATATCTGTCCGAGCCGGTACCGGTAAAAGAAGTAGATCAGTAGACCGATCGCCAGTGTGCTCAGCAGGAAAAACCATGGGGACCGGTACCAGGGTGCAATTACTTTCACGGGAGCCCGCCACTCCTGTACGCCCCAGTCGGCACCCGCTACCGAAACCTGCACCCGCAACTGATAAGTACCGGGCGGCAGGCTGCTCAGCACAAGCCTGTTTCCATTTTCGAAAATATGCCAGTTGTCGTCGTCCCACCCGTCCAGCCGGTAGCGGAACCGGTTGAGGGTCGTATTATGGTAATCAGGGCTCATGAATGAAAATGCAAAAAGGCGGTCGCCGGGGTTAAAAACGATCTCCTTTCCCGGCTGATAGTTCGTGACCGTATCCGGCTTGTTCTGCCCTGCATTGAATTTGGAATAAGCGATGAGCTGCAATCCGCGGTTGTGCTGCGCCTTGGCATGCAGCTGTGCCGGATCAAAAGCGACGATGCCATTCAGGCCACCAAAATAAAGCGTTCCGTCTTTTGCTTTCAGGTAGGATCCATGGTTGAACTCTTCATGCGGCAAGCCGTCCGAAACGCCATAGTTGTAAAACTTTTCGGTATCGGTATTGAAGCAGGATAAGCCTTTGTTGGTACTCAGCCAGAGGTTCCCGCGCTCGTCGGGCAGGGATGCATAAATGTTGTTGTCCGGCAAACCATCCTCTATTGTAAAAAGGCGCGATTTTCGTGCCGCTGTATCAATGCGGATCAGCCCCTGAGCCGATGCGGCCCACAGCGCATGGTTAAACCAAACGCTATGAAAAATCTGCAATGCCGGCAGCCTGATCTTGTCCGTGGAGTCCTGCCCGTAGTGTTCTGCAATGGTTGCATCCTGGTTCAGGATGTACAAACCGTTTGTCGTGCTGACCAGCGTGCGGTGGTGGGTCCAGGGTGTAAAATGGTTCACACGCTGGTTTTTGATATACCTTCCCGGTTTGTCATTAAACAACACCGGCTTCATGTTCCGGAGATCGATCATCGCCATCCCGCCCCAGGTTCCCATCCAGAACGTGTGCTCGTTCAGTTTGTAAAAAGATGTAAACCCACGACCGCTGACAAACGGAAATTCGACCGGATAGTATTCTTCCGTCTCAGGTTCGATCCTGATAAACTGCGTACCGTCCGTGACGGCATACACCTGATCTTTGGCAAAAAGCACCTTGTACGGGATCACGTGCTCGCCGGGGATCGTCCTCGGCCGATGCAGCACCATGTGCCTGTGCCTGACCTTTACAGGATCAATCTGGTGAAACATATAGGTCATGCTGTCGGCGTGGTAGCCATAGGAACACACCCATATCATGCCAGTACTGTCTTCCGTAATGCCCCGGATACTGCTGCCGATGTCGCCCGGCTTTTCCAGGGGCACGCTCAGGTATTTCCGGAATACTTCCTTCGTCAGGGTTATTTTAAAAAGGCCATCAATGCAGGAAATCCAGAAGCTGTCATCCGTGCTCAGGAAAGCTGCAAAGAAAAAAATACTTGCGCCTGATTTCTGCTGCAACCGGGCCGTCAAGGAGGTGAATTCACCCGTTTTCTGATTCAAAAAACCCACTTCCTTGCTTGCCTTGTACCATGTATATCCATTTGTTTCCGGGAAAATCAGGTCGGGAACAAGGGGCACGTCGCCATCCAGCAGGGGGCCAAACGATTGCTGAACAAGGAAATATTTGCGCATGCGGCGTTTTTCGCCCTCCTGCTGGATGTAGTAGATCGTCAGCTCGTCGGTACCGGCTTGTACCACCCCAGCTACCTTCCATTTGCTGGCAGGCTGATCACCACCCAGCAAGCTGATCCGGCGAACAAAATTCGCCTTCGCGCTGATCAGATCCAGGGTGTTGCCCTCCGTGTAGGCATATACCTTTTTCCGGCTGTCTGAAAACAGCTTGGTGACCACATTCTTTAAAGCATTGCCGGTACCCGCAGGCGGAATGTACAGCCCGACCGGAACAGCATCTTTATTAACCTTCACCAGCCTGCCTGCCGCCAGCGCCACCCACGCATGCTGATCCTTGTCAAAGAATATATCCAGGTTTTGCTTGCCCAGCCCTTTGATGTACCGGGATGGATCAACGGTTTTGCAAGTAAAACTGACCGGATCAATGATGCTGATGCCATTATTGTGCGCCACCCAGATGTTGCCGCTTCCATCGGTGCGTACCTGGTTGATCAGTGTGCTGCTGCCGATGGAGCGCGTGAGCAGCCCGGTGAAATTCTGAAACTTGTAACCGTCGTACCGCCAGAGATCCTGACCTGTGCCCACCCACATAAAACCACGTCCGTCCTGAGAAAGGCTGCGGGTATTCCTGCTCGGCAGCCCCTGCTCGGGTCCCAGCAGCTGGATGTTAATCTGTGTTTCCGGTGCCTGAGCAAGGCAGTGATTGGTGACAAATTGTATGGCAAAAAGAAGCCACACCGTTTGCGGGATTTTTACGGGCAACCTGAAAACTTTCCACAGGGCGAATTTCCAATTCATGCAGGGTCGGGCGGCGTTGGTAGCGGAGTTGAGTGTATATGCGGGAAGAGGGTGCTAAAATCAAGCTCGGATCATGTTTGCTGCGGGCTTTTTTTACTGGTGGTAAACCCGGCAAGCGTGTCTTATAGCAATAATTTGCTATTGTACTCCGCACCTACATTTTCTTCTTTTGTCAGGCTTAATACTCAGCACGATTAAAAGCCGGGTACTGCCAGCGGTTACTTCCGAAAATCAGCCGCTTGCTGAATATTATGGTTTTACTCCATGTTTTAACGCTCCTGTTCCATGTCGAAACTTACCTCCGAATGCCTGCGGACTCCCCTCCATCTCTGCCGGCAGCGGCGCCGGCAGAACGACCTCCGCAACCATTCCTGAGCGCCAGCGTACAGTGATCTGACAACCGGCTGAGAGCCTGTTTCCGGCCTTCGTTTTTTTTACAAAAACAAAGGAGACTGTATTTAAAACAGGACAAGCATAACCCACGAGACAAACAACTCAACCCTTATTCAAACACCGTAACATCCAAAAATGAAAAAGCTATTTTTACTGCTCAACGTTGTCATTTTCTCCCTCTTCATTCAGGCGTGCACCGACCACCTTGAACCTGTTTCCGAACCGCGTTCTTTTTCATCCGAACCCTTTGTGACCGGGCTCAAATACCCGATTGGTATGGCCATGGACGACGTGGGAAACCTTTGGGTGACGGAGGCAGGTTCAGGTAGCGGCACGGACGGCAGTGTAGCCATGATCACGCCATCGGGCCATAAAACCACATTTGTGACCGGTCTGCAGTCGCTCATGCGTGAGGGTTCCATTGAAGGGATCAGTCACCTGGTTTATAAAAATGGGAAACTATACTTCCTCCACGGCTCAAACGGCATGCTTTATACCGCCGACGTAGCTGGCTTCAAACCGGGCGATGCTGCGGTTAACCTTTCCGACATCCCGTCCCAGGACCTGGGAACTTTCGTGAGAAGTCTGGCCCTAACCGATCCGCTTAACTCCAACACGTACCATCTCACCTTTGGTCCGGACGAGCATATGTACGTTGTGGACGCCGGAAGTAATGCGATTATCAAGCGAGACAAAGGAACCGGGGCGCTGACCTTATTTGCGCACTTCCCCAATGTCGCGCAGAATGTGGAAGCCGTGCCTACCGGCATTGCCTATGACGGAAACAGGTTTCTGGTCAGCACATTGACGGGCTTTCCATTTCAGGAAGGCAATGCAAAGATTTTTCAGGTTGAGAAGAACGGAACCGTCAGTGAATACAAGACGGGTTTTACCACGCTCACGGGCATCACACTCTCAGCGAACAACAAGCCCATTGTGATCCAGCATGGTGTGTTCGGGCCGCAGGGATTTGGGGCAAAGACGGGCAGGGTGCTGGATGAAAATGGAAAAACGCTGCTGGGTGACATTTCACGGCCGACTGACATCATCCGTGCCAATGAAAAAACCTACTTTTTACTCAGTTACGCGGACGGTACGATCACCAAGTTAAGCTACTAACAGGAACTATAACAATCAGGAAACACCATGAAAGCGCTCAAAATCATCGGTAAAATACTTGCTGTTCTGGTTGTGGTGATTGCCGCAGGGATCACCTATGTAACAACCGCACTGCCCAATACGGGCGCTGCACCCGATCTTAAAATCGACCGGACTGCGGCACGTATTGAGCGCGGAGAATACCTCGCAAACCATGTTACGGTATGTATGGATTGTCACAGCACCCGCGACTGGTCACAATATGCGGGACCGGTTTCCGGAGCACTCGGTGGCGGAGGTGAGGAGTTTACGCAGGAAATGGGCTTTCCGGGCAAGTTCTATGCACCGAACATCACCCCCTATGCGCTGGCAGGCTGGACGGACGGCGAAATCTTCCGCGCGGTTACAACAGGGGTCAACAAAAGTGGAAAAGCATTGTTTCCGGTCATGGGCTACCACCGGTTCGGGCAGCTCGACAAGGAAGACATTTATTCGGTGATTGCGTACATCCGCACATTGCCGCCCGTGCAGACGAATGTTCCAAAGTCTGAGCCGGACTTCCCGGTCAGCATCCTGATCAATGCGATGCCGCAGGAAGCCTCCTTCACAAACCGGCCTCCGGAAACAGACCAGGTGGCTTATGGAAAATATCTGATCACCGCGACGGGGTGCGTAGATTGTCACAGTAAAACGGACAAAGGCAGCGTGATCCCCGGGACAGAATTTGGCGGGGGAATGGAGTTCAGAAGTCCGAATGGCGTGCTGTGCTCGGCGAACATCACCATGCATAAAAAAACGGGGATCGGTAACTGGACGCAGGAAGCGTTTGTGGCGCATTTCAAAGCCTATACAGACAGCAGCTATGTTTCATCCAAAGTTGCACCCGGCGAACAAAACACACCGATGCCATGGACCATGTACTCAGGCATGAAGGAACAGGACCTGGCAGCGATCTTCGCTTATCTGAATACCGTGAAACCGATTGATCACGAGGTGGTAAAGTTTGATTAAACGCGGCTATGGTTTACCCTTACGTTGGTGAAATCAAAATGTTCGCCGGGAAATTCGCTCCGGATGGCTGGGCTCTCTGCGACGGCAGGCTGCTGCCGATTGCCGAAAACCACTTTCTTTTTCAGGTGCTGGGCAACAGCTACGGAGGCGACGGAATCCTGACATTCGGACTTCCGGACCTGAGAAAGTGCCTGCCCATTCATCAGGACGAGGGTCCGGGGGATGGTGCCAGGACATTCAGCGAAAGTGAACCCTACTTGTACGTCAATTACATCATTTCCCTTTACGGCATATTCTCACCCCGCGATTGAACCCGCGCTTCATGCCGGCCTACGAAAACTTATCCTGTCATGGAAGAACCCTTTTTAGCAGAGGTCCGGTTTGTTCCTGCCCGCGTTGCCCCGGAAGGCTGGGCCTGGTGTGACGGGCGCGAAATGCTCATCAGTGAGTATCCTGCACTGTTTGAACTGCTGGGCACAACCTATGGTGGGGACGGACAGTATACCTTCGCGCTGCCCAACCTGTCGGGCCGCAAGCCTGTGCAGCTGGCATCCCATGTGGCATGTATCACAGTATCCGGTCAGCATTCGGGGCCATTTGGTTTATCTGATCACATCCAGTCCCAGGACCAGACACAGTCCTACCACAGGACGAGGTTTTGCATTGCACTGAGAGGTGTGTTGCCGATGTACTCCGGCAAGCCATGCTGATGGTATTGTCTAATTTTACTATTTCGGTAAGTTGACAATGCAAGCATGCAAACCTAAAACTGAATCTGGCTCCCGACGATGATCACTACGAAAGCCAGCTACTCTGCACAAAGCATTTTACCTGAAAAACTTAGGCACGCTCCATCCGTAGCGCACTGCAAGCAGCCTTATCACAATGATCACGACCGACGCGCTGATAAAAGCCGTAATGCGCTCCGCTCCCAGCCTGTCCATCAAGAGGTAAAAACAGGCACCCGCAAAGCAGGCAGTAGCATATACTTCCTTGCGGTAAATGATCGGGATTTCGTTGGTCATCATATCGCGGATCACACCGCCCATTGTGGCTGAAAACACACCCATGATCACGGCAATTTCGGGCCTTACACCCAGCTGCAATGCCTTTTCGGTACCTACAATGGTAAACAATGCGATTCCGAAAGTGTCGAACAAAAACAGGGTTTTCCGCAGCCGCAGCAGAAACCGGTAGAAGATGAATGTCGTGATGATACCCGCAATGATCGCGTAAATGATATTGATGTCAGAGATCCAGACGAGCGGATAGCTGCCGAGCAACACGTCGCGCAGCGTTCCCCCGCCGATCGAAGATATGAATGCGGTGAAACTGGCGCTGAACCAGTCGGAATGCTTTTGGTCATTGACGGCCAATGCACCGGAAATTGCAAATGCAAAGGTCCCGATTATTTCGAGGATATATTGAATGCTCATTTGATGCGTACTAAACAGCGCCGGGGACTATGCGCATGGTATGATCAGGTTTACAGTAATACTGCACGTTAAAAAATACCCGCCGCATCCCGGCAGATACAACTTGTGTTTGCAAAAAAATCATTGCTCAGCTTCGTAACAGCTGCTTTATACCGTCCTTTTTACTTCTGGATACAGGAACTTCCGACCCGTCCGTAAGTAACAAAAAATCGCCGGATTCCCGCTTCCAGCTTTTGATCGATGCCTTATTTACCAAATGGGATTGATGACAACGAACAAATCCGTAAGGTTTCAATAAATCATCATAAAAGAAGATCGGCTTGCAAATAAGTATACTTTCCCCGCTTTCCAGATAAAATGTGGTGTAATTATTAGCGGATTCGCACCGGATGATCTCACCTGGTTTTACAAAGTGCGTCTCTTTCAAAGTGGGCAATGCGATGCGGCGGCTGTGCGGTTTATCATCCTTCCAATAATGCACGAGGTTCGCAAGCCGGCGGTTTTCGACTTTCAGGGAGTACTGGCGGTACGCCCGCTGGACGGCAGCCTGCAGTTCTTCAATGCAAACGGGTTTCAGCAGGTAGTCAACCGCAGAAAGGCGCATGGCCTGGATCGCATACTGATCATAGGCTGTGACAAAAATTACCTCAAAATCAATGGTAGGAAGGCTGCGCAGCCAGTCGAAGCCGCTTTGTCCCGGCATTTGTATATCCAGAAACACCAGGTCGGGTTTGTGGATATGCAACAAATTGCTGGCTGACCGCGCATCTTCGGCAGCACCACAGATGCCCACCTGCGGGCAGTAGGTTTCAACCAGGATCCGGAGGTTTTCAAGGTTCGACCGTTCGTCATCTATCAACAAAGCTTTCATCAAACCAGTGATTAAAAGTGAGCGAAACTAGCGCACCAGCCGGAAGTGCATTGCCGATATGCAGGGAAATGAGCCGGTCGAGGATGCAATTGGTTCAGCAGCCTGATCCGGTCTCTGGTCAGCTTTAAACCTAATCCGCCTGCCGGGTTTTCCTGAAACATCCCTTTTCCGTTATCAGTCAGGATCACGATCATTGCAAATCCTGACCGGATTATGGACAGTTCAATCATTCCTTTGTCCCTGAGCGCAGCCACGCCATGCTTTACCGCATTCTCCACCAAAGGTTGAAGCAGCAATGCCGGAATTTCCGTGTCATAGATATCGACATCAGGTGCCACCCTGACCTGGTAATGAAAACCGAAGCGCAGCTTCTCTAATTTGAGATAAGTGTCCAGAGTCCGGATCTCCTCGCAGAGCGCCACTTCGTCTTTCTGGCTGTGAACCAGTGAATCGCGGGTCAATTGCGCGAAGTCGGTCAGGTAGGTATTTGCTCCCCGGATATCCTCCTTATTGATCAGCCCCTGAATAGAACTGAGTGCATTGAATACAAAATGTGGATTTAGCTGAGCATAGATGGACTTTAATTCAAGCGATAAACGGGATCTATTCATTTCGCCCTGCTCGATTTTACGTCGCTGCCAGGCAGCCAACACTAGCAAACCCGCCAGGATGATTGCCAGAAAACCGGTGAGCACCCGGAAATATACCGTCTCATACCACAGCGGTGTGATATGGAAGGAATATTCGGTAACATGCTGCGGCTGGGCAGTGTACCGGATGCTGATGACGTAGTCTCCGGGACGGAAGTTTTTCAGCCAGATGAAGGAATTATCATAGTCATTGTCCCGCCAGTTGGTATACAGCTGTCCATTCCGGCTTAGCTTATACTGGATCTGCTTTCTGTTAAATTCACCATCCTGCATTGCAAAAACCAGGTTGGTATTGCTGGAAGGCATGGTAAATCCTGTGCGGAAATTACTGGCGGCTTGTTTGTCAGGCATCCAGGGCGCTTGTAAGTGCTGAAGAAATGCATCGAGTGTTTCGGAAGTGTAAATACTAATGATTTCGGGCCTTATTACCTCCCGGGCCACCAGTGCGGTTGCAATGATCCTGTCACTTTTTACATGTTTGACATCCATAATCAGCATAGTACCCAGCGCGGTGCAGTATCCTCCCAGGTAGGCCATTTGCGGCAGGCCGGATTGCCGCATCTGGGTTGGGCTGGTAAAAGAATGAATTGTTTTCCAAGGAACCAGCACTTTGTTGCCGGGATACGTTGTAACCCTGAACTGGTATGCATTCGCGTTCCCCGCATTCACGCCCGGCAGGAAAAACTGTACGCTTGCAGTATCAAACACAGTACGGGCGATGATTTCCTCAGGTCGCTGTCGCCGGAATTGCCGATCGTTCAGGAGTTCCCTAAAATGCCTGCTTTGATCATGTACTTTCCAGAAAGAATTATTTTCTTTTTTAACAGCAACAAGTAAACCTAGCGCTGATGTCCCGCCAGGATTTTTAAGAAAACTGTGGGAATATGCATCCCACTTAATTTGGGCATGAACGGAAGAAAAGCCGGTTAAGGCCGCCATGGATAATAAGATCCAGTTTCTCATATTGCCAGGTTTTACAGCAACAAAAGAACTGATTTAACGCATGTTTCCGGGCACGATTGTGAATGATGCAGGAGGGACTGTGAATCTGGCATTCGTGACCGGCTCGGAGTGCTGAGCGGCTGGTCCGACCTGGCATGCATTTTATGCCTGAACGGGCACTGAAAACCGGGAGACATGGGAGATAAACGAATATTTGTTATGATAGATGATGACCTGGATGATCAGGAGATTCTGAGCATTGCCCTGCTGGAACTGGATCCAGACCTGAGCTGCAACTTTTTTCCTGATTGCGAATCCGCGGTTGCCTATTTCGATCAGGCATCTGCCATTACGCCCAGCTATGTTTTCCTGGATTTGAATCTGCCCAGGGTAGATAGCGATCAATGCCTCAAACACCTGGCAAGACTGAAAGAATTTGACAATCCCACGATCATTATTTATTCCAGCTTCCTCCCGGACCATGTGCATATGAAATATGAGCAGATGGGCGTCAATACTTTTATAAAAAAGACGGGGTCGATCCAGGCATTGGTTGATGAAATCAAGCCGCTGCTTGTGAATTCGTGAAGTCGAGCCGGGTTGTATACATGTTGGGTGATCCTGCTTTTCTTCCTGCCCGTCTCTGTTGATCACCTTCGGGTAAGTTGGCGGAGGTCACACAGCTGTTACGCGGTACATATTTTAAAATACAAACGCATTGACCAAACCAGCCTGTACGATTACTTATTTGTAGGGGCATTCCGGTTATCAATCCTCCGGTTTAAGCAATATCCGGTGCAATCTTTCGCATAAAGGGCATAACTTGGCGCGGAGATGCAACCAAATCAATAACAATTTTATCAGATGAGTACAATTGAAAATGCAGCTGCACCGGCAGTACCGATTTCAAAAGCATTGGTCTCCAACGGATTCCTGTTTATTTCGGGTCAGATAGGCTCGGCAGGCGGACAGCTGGTGAGCACATCCTTTCAGGACGAGGTGAGGCAGGTTTTTGCAAACATTGAAGCCATACTGAATGAGCACAGTCTGACTTTTAGTCACATTGTCAGTGTTACCGTATACCTCACCGATATGCGGTATTTCGACGAGCTGAACGCAGTGTACCAGACCTATTTTAGTGATCGTTTTCCGACCCGCACATGCATTGCCGTAGCCGGTTTGCCAAAGCAGGCACGGGTGGAGCTGACCACGATGACCAATCTCGAACTCCCAGCGAGCTAGCATAAAAAAAGCGCCTGAGGCGCTTTTTTTATGCTGTAACAGGTGGCCGGTCAGCGTAGGAGCTGCCGCCGCATTTCAGCGCTGTGAAATTTACGCGCCGAAGTTCGGGTCGAATTCCACGATCCACTCGATGCCATATTTGTCCCGAAACATACCGGCGTACGTGCCCCAGGGACTGTCGCCCATGGGTCCTTCAATGCTTCCGCCAGCCGACAATCCGCTAAAAAGTTGGTCCGCTTCTTCCCGGCTTTCAGCACTGATTGCAATTTTAGATCTGTTTTCATTTTCATTCACGCTTCCCATAAATGCCGGGACATCATTGGCCACCAGCACATTGTGTTTTCCGATAGGCAAAACAATGGTCATGATTTTGTCGGCTTCATCTTCCGGTATCGGAAAATCGTCGCTTGCCAGCTCCCTGAAGCGTACGATTTTCGTAAAATCCCCGCCAAAAACCAATTTGTAGAAAGTAAATGCTTCTTCTGCATTTCCATTGAAGTTGATCCACGGATTGATTGTTCTCATAATTTCCTTTACGTTATTTTAGGTCTTCGGTTTAAACGGATGAGTGCATTTCTGCTGGTGCCGGTGGCAACAGGGATGTCACCATACAAAGGTGAAGTTTAGTCGGGCAAGTGAACCTGTGTGAATGCGACAAATTAGGGGGGAGATATTGCCAAAATGAGTTTGTCGGACAGGCTGCCAACGATCCTTTCACTGCGCCTTACGTTTCCAAAATCATCATCCTTAAAATGCCTGCACCGACCCACCACATCCTCATGGACAATCCCACGACGTACCGGGAAACGTGGAGCTTTTATCTGGTTTTCGACTCACCCAAATTTGGCAATGTATTTTTTACAAAAGGAGATTGGGAGCCACTTCGCTAGCCTTGTGAAAATGACATCACCATGCTGAATTTTTTGCCGTCGCCGGCATTCCCTTAATCCTCCGCATACGAGGCTGGTTTTCGGACCTGGCGACTGCTGCTGCCAACAGGCTTTGCAGTTCTTCCGCGGTATGGCTGGCCGATGGATGCGGCGCATGCGTGGCTACCATGCGGCCAAGATCGTCGATGAGGAGGTAGTGCGGAACGCCCCGGAGGTGGTAAAGATTCCAGACAGACCCAGCCTCATCGGGACCATTGAGCATATGGTGACCAGCAGGCACTTTGCCGCTGACCACCATTTTTTGCCAGGCCAGCGTATCGCGGTCTATCGACACGTACAAAAATGCGATGCGGTTGTTGCCTTTAAACTTTGCCTGTAATTTCCTGGAATCAGGGAAGGCGCCCACACAAGGCCCGCACCATGTTGCCCAAACGTCGACATACACCACTTTCCCACGCAGGTCGGACAGCGCCAGCCGCTTGCTGTCGGGGGTCATACCCGAGAAGTCCGGAGCGGGTTTGCCCGGACCTAGTTTTTCCCAGCGTGCTACATCTTCGCGGATCACACTTTTAGCACCCGCGGAAGAAATTTCCTGTTCGAGTTTTTTGGTGAGTTTGCGAAGTTCGGGTGTAAGACCACTCCATCCAATCTGAATATGCGCACTTTTTACACGAAGAAAATTTTCAATGATTTTCGGATAATGTGCCGCTTTGATCTTTTCTTCTACCAATAATGGAAAGTTTGCCTGCAATGTATCTTCGTCCAATCCATTATTCTCTTCATAAATAGCATTATTGATTTTATTATTGTAATAAAAAGAAGCAATCATACCATAGTCAAATATCCCGGCTTTCAGCGCAATGGTATCCACCGGAAATTGATTGACTACGTGCCATACCGACTGCGGAATTTCTGATGAATCTTTTCCTAGGGCAAAATTATATTGATAAAAGATTATGTGCATAGCAGCATGACGTTTCAGCAGATCCAGCTTTTCGGCAGTCACGTCATTACTGACTTTCAATTTGCCGATTAATTGATCATAACTTTTCTGCAATGAATCTCTTGCCTGCAGAAAAACATTGCCTTCCAGCTGGAAAGAATAAGTCCCATTCCATTTGTCAAACGCAGACCTTAATTGCTGACATTCATTGAGTGCCTGATTGACGGCTGCTCCATCGCCCGCAAAATGCAGGGGAAACCCTGCACCGGGCTCCGCAGCGAGGATCTCACAGTCATCGCCCGGTGCGATCAACAGGCTTGCGGCCATGTTTTTGCCATTGTTAATATAGGTAAAGACAGGCTCGTTCACCTCTACTTCCAGCACTCCTTTTCCTGCACTATCCAACCGCACTTTCGCCAGTTCGGTCCCTTCCAGACTGATCATATTTGTGCTTCCAATGATCACTGTATCTCCGGCTGCCTCCGGAAAATGAATAAATATTCTAGCAGATTTTTCCAGCTTATTTTTACAACTTGTTAATCCGGTAAGCATTGCAGAAAAGAGCAGGAAACAATAAAAACAATCGCGCATCCGGCTTTATTTAAAGTAAAAATTAGCTTATATTTATTTACGCCGCCCGGATCTGTTTTGTGGAGTTAAATGCCTTCTATTTTTTTCGACTGGTACGATTATTATCGGAACAGTTTCAATAAAATACTGCCAATAAGTAGCTGGAAATACCAGGAAAAGTGATGATATATTACGGGTATAATTATAAAAATGGTGAAAATACCTGAAAAACAGTCCGGCACTACGGGCAAGGCCTTGTTCAGCTTCCCACACTTAGCACAAGCCCCAAACTTTTTGCAACAGCAAATTTGGAAAAACAGGCCTGGTTGGTTGTCATAACATCTTTTTTATTACAACAATAACCAAAATTTTACACGATAAGCAACAACGATCTGGAAGGAAAAATCTAAATTACAGCCCTCTCCTACTACACTGCACATCCTGGGCCAGGTATACGAGGCAGGTATCATAATTCGACCGCAAATGAGGTCAGTCCGCTGATTTCAGATATTAAACTAATACGCTACACTGCACTTCCGATCATTTACCCTTGCATAAACTTACATTTGCTTAACGCCAGTTACAGCCTCAAATCTCATACACCTTAAACTGATTGAATCATGAAAAGAATGTTTACTGCCCTGCGAAAACAAGGAAAGCCATCACCTTTTAAATGGTGGGTCATGCTGATCAGCAGTTTGCTCATCAGCAGTCACGGACAAGCTTCCAGTCCGGGTCCGGATGTCAGCAAAGCTGCCAGCGAAAAGCATGTATCCACAACCCGCCTGCGTCATCTTCGTGCCGGCGAGCAGATCACGAGCTTTACTTTAATTAACTCCGCCACAAAGGAAACCATTCAGACACTTACCAACGGCAGCACACTCAATTTAGCTACCTTGCCCACCAAAAATCTTAACATCAGGGCCAATACCAACCCTGGTACTGTCGGAAGTGTCATATTCAATCTGAGCGGTACACTAACCCGGACACAAATTGAGTCGCAGGGTCCCTACGATCTGTTCGGGGATGGCCTTGACTGGACACCGGACGCAGGAAGTTACACCTTAAAAGCCACGCCCTACTCGGAGGCGAAAGGCGCAGGTACAGCCGGAACATCCAGCTCCATCACTTTCAAGGTTGTCAGTCCGCAGACGGTTCAGGTCAATTTTCAGGATCCGGCCACAGTTCCTCCCGCAGGCTGGGTGCGGGATTATGGGCAGGCTTTCGGTTTTAGAACGGAGACTTACCAGGGAAAAAACCTTCGCTACGGCTGGAAAAAGCGCCTGGACGGCAGCTTGCTGAACATGGCTATCGGTGGCGACACGCCCGGCAATGGTCGCAACCGGAACTGGGCGGCCAACGTAGTGCAAGGCACGCTGATACATATGCAGTCTGATGATATTGTGGGCGACTTTAACGGTACCAAAGCAGAAGGTTACTGGGAAATGGAAGTACCTGTCGGCTTCTACGATGTAACGGTTTCAGCAGGCGACGCCAATGTTTATCCTTTTCCCGAAAGCCATAGCCTGAATGTAGAGGGCGCCGAGGCGATCAGTAACTTCGTGCCTACCGGACCGGTAAACACTGCCTCCCGCGTCCAGTCAGCGACTGTGCGGGTTATGGTTTCGGATGGTAACCTGACCATTGATGCGGACGGTGGTTTTAATACGAAAATCAACTCTGTCCGCATTGTACCGGTTGCGAGTGGGCCTTATGCCTACTGGTCTGTGAATGAGCAGCAGCTGACCATTGAGAAAGGCGCATCTACCGTCAACAAGACCTTTTCCCTGGAACTCGGTAATTCGGGCGACAAAAACGTTCAATATACATTATCGGCAGTATACGATGCAGGCGGGAGCGGCTGGCTGAGCTTCAATGCCACCCATGATGGCACGGAGCCCAATGTGACTTTCAATTATGCTGCTGCCGAAAAGTTGCCGGTAGGCACGTATAAAGCCACGGTCAAAGCTGTGGCTCCCGGTTTCAGCGGCGGAAGCTTTGTTGTACAGGTAAAAGTAAGTGCCCCCCACCCCTACGTAGTTTCTTCCACGCCGGTAAATGCCGCTACCAATGTGAGCGTCAACACGGCCAGCATTGCAGCCAATAACATTTATGTGCCGGAAGTAGACGGATATACCGGCGGCGTAGACAACAGCACAATTACAAGCAGCACGGTAAAACTGTTAAAGGTAGTCGGCAACACGACCACCCAGATCCAGGGCGTGGTGCAGGGAACCGGTGGCGGCGATGCGATCAGCTTTTCGCCGACATTTGCGCTGGAAGCTAATACAACGTACAAGTTTGTAGTGACAGATGGGGTGAAATCGTACAGTAAAGCTTCATTTCTACCTTATACGGCTACATTTACTACGGGTGACGCCATTGAATCAACGGATCCTTTATCGGTTGAATTTACCAAAGTGACCATTGCCGAGACCCAGCATAAAGCCTATTCTTCTTTGGTGATTGGTCCGGACGACAAGCTTTATGCCTTACGGCTGGATGGTGTGATTGAAAGGTACACCATTACCCGGCCGGCCGGAACACTCAGCAATCCGCAGTCCATTGCGACCCTGATGACCAAATACGGGGCACGTTCGGCAATCGGATTGGTCTTTGATCCTGCCTCTACTGCCACCAACCTGATCGCCTACGTTTCTCATTGCTCCTCCGGCCTGAAAGGTGCGCCTGAGTTTGACGGTAAGGTATCTAAACTGACGGGAGCAGGTCTGGCTACCGAGCAGCTCCTGGTAACCAATCTGCCCCGCTCGACCAAAGATCACCTCGTGAACAGTTTGGCCTTCGGTCCTGATAAAGCTTTATATTTCAATCTGGGCAGCAACAGTTCCATGGGTGCCTATGATGGTTCCTGGCAGCGTACCGAGAGCCTGCTTTCCAGCTCAGTCCTGCGTCTGGATCTGACAAAACTGAATGGTACCACACTGGATGTGAAAACCACGACGAACCAGGCGCTGATCAATCAGGCCGGTGCCGACCAGCTGCGTCTTTCCGATAATACTTACAACCCGTATGCTACGAATGCCCCGCTTAAAATCTACGCTTCCGGCATCCGGAATGCTTACGACCTGGTATGGCACTCCAATGGTCAGTTGTATGCGCCGGCTAACGGTTCTGCGGCCGGGGGTAACACACCGGCTTCCGTGCCAGGAACCCGTCGGTTGGATGGCACCCTGTACAATGGTCCGGCCATCCCGGCTACTTCCGGGGTGCAGGTCCAGAATGACTGGCTGTTCCGTATCAAGCCGAATGGCTACTATGGCCACCCCAATCCTTTCCGCGGAGAATACGTTTCCAACCGCGGAAGCAAAGACAATATTGAATATCCTGCTACCGTAACCGCTGACGCCAATTACCGGGGTGCAGCCTTTGACTTTGAACTAAACCGGTCGCCCAATGGTGTAATTGAGTACAAGAGCAATGCATTCAACGGCGCATTGAAGGGCAAATTACTGGTGTGCCGTTTCAGCGGCGGGGGTGATATCATTGTTTTGGAACCAGGGTCGCTGGTAAAAGGCAGTGCCGATAACCTTTACGATATTAAAAAATCCTACACCGGTGCCGGCACCAACGGATTGGTGGGTATGTCCGGTTTCATTAATCCGCTGGATATTGTGGAAGATGTGAAAACAGGAAACTTGTACGTGATTGAGTTCAACTGGAATAACATACCCGATAAAACTTCCCAGATTACCTTGCTGCAGGTGAGCAGCTTATCGGATACCGAAGGATTTGCTACTGCTTTTCCAAGTAAAATCTCGGCAGTGGAAGTAGTTGGAGTCACAGCGACTGCCGGTACGCTCACCACCACCGGTTCTACGGTTAACTTCGCCGGCGGTACGTCTCAGAGTGCCGGCCTGGGTAAAGCGGAAGATGATAGTCGTGGCAAAGGTAAGGGTAAGGGTAAAAAAGATGATCAATATGATGACGGCGTACGTGATTACTCTGAAGTAGCGCTGCACACCGTGACGATCTCCAACACCGGCCGGGGTAACTTGGTTTTAAAGGGACTCGGTATCACCGGGGCAGATGCCGGCGAATTCAAAATGTTTGGTGACCCGGGTGTTAACCCCAACAAACCCGTGAAAATCCGGAAGAACAGTTCGGTGACTTTTAACATTGCTTTTTTCCCCACATCCAAGGGGGAGAAAAAGGCAAAGCTGGAAGCTGTCGGCAAGAAAAAGAAAAATGATCAGGTGGTATCCGTCGAGCTGTCCGGCATAGGTATTTCCTACGAAGACGATTCTTCCGCGATCAGCGGACCGCCTGCAGATACCGAAGAGCAGGTTAATACGAGGATAGCCGGTCAGACAACAGCGAAAGTACCCGGGCTTAAAATTTATCCCAATCCAATCCAGAACCGCGAAAAGATCTCCATCGACCTGAGTGACTTTGCTGGCCGTGAGCCCGTAACGATCACCATGCATGATCGCTACGGACAGCTGTATCAGGCGAAAACAGTGAACACTGACGCGCAGGGAGGCACTTCTGTGGAGCTGCCGATTACCAGGGCTATGAAACCGGGTATTTACATTATCAAAGCGCATACTGCCACCGGTATCGAGCAATCCAAATTCATCATGGAGTGATGTACTGAATTGCAGTATCTGTAAAAAAGGAACGTGTACTACGTTCCTTTTTTGCGTTTTATCCCGGACTGGCGCAGGTTTACATTTGAAAATGATCTGTTAAAAAGCAATATATCATGGCCGGTATCAGTGACCAGCATTGCTTACTTGTGGGTTGATGTATTTGGTCAGTGCACAATTCCTTGGTCATTTTTCCATTCACTTTGGCCGCAACGCAGGATCAAGTCTGCCAGGATTAAAAATTATTCTTGCTGCCGGCAGTATCTGCCCTTCCATTATGTCTAATACTTACCAGTGAAACAATCAAAAATCTACCTGATATCTTTATTTCCCGTTTATGAAAATACATGCTCTACAAGCGTTTCAAAGTACTGTGCTGTACTTTTTTCTGTTGTTTTTAGGCCCCGGCGCCCTGCTGCATGCCCAGCCGGGCATTGAATGGGACCAATGTTATGGTTCAGGTAGTATTCGGGCAGCGCAAGCCACACCCGACGGTGGGTATATTCTGGCTGGCTCTACCACCGGATCCGTAGATCAAACCGAACCAGCAATAGGACAAGGCGATTATTGGATCGTCAAAATTGCGGCTGACGGCACCAAACAATGGGACCGGACCCTTGGCAGCAACAGAACAGATGATGTTGCCAGTGTAATCGCTACTTCTGACGGAGGATACCTGGTAGGTGGAAAATCGAAGTCCAATGCAGGCGGCAATAAAACTACCAATGACTTCGCTACCGAACTAAGTAAAAGAGGCGACTACTGGATCGTTAAACTAAGTGCCGACGGAACTATACAGTGGGACAAGAGTTACGGGGGAACGGTAAACGATGAACTTACTTCCATGGCCCAGACCGCTGACGGAGGCTACATACTGGGCGGCAACTCCCCATCCAGTATCGGTGGCAACAAGTCGCAGCGGAACAAAGGCGGTAACGACTACTGGGTTGTCAAAATTACCGCCGACGGAACCATCCAGTGGGACAACGCTTATGGAGGTCCGCAGACAGAAAACCTGGCCTCGGTAAAACAAACCAGTGACGGCGGGTACATACTCGCCGGGTCGTCGGCCTCGATCGTCGGTGGGGACAAAACCGAACCTGCCAGAGGGAATCTTGACTACTGGCTCGTCAAAATTTCTGCTTCCGGAGCAAGGGAATGGGATAAAACGTTTGGAGGAAACCGCAATGATGAATGCACCTCCCTGGTGATCGCCCCGGATGGCGGCTACCTGCTGGGCGGCTCGTCCAACTCAGACCAATCTGGTGAAAAATCTGAAAATACCGTTGGTCGTGAATATAACGGTACTGGCGATTATTGGGTTGTAAAAGTTTCGGCTAACGGTACCCAGGAATGGGATCAAACCATTGGTGGCAGCGGAAATGATAAGATGACATCCCTCTTGGCCACGCCTGATGGTGGCTACATCCTCGGCGGAACTTCGATATCGGGCAGGAGCGGAGACAAAACCACAGCCAACAAAGGAAGCAACGATTTCTGGCTGGTCAAACTATCCGCCTCTGGTGCAAAGATATGGGATAAGACGATCGGCACATCGGAAGACGATGGTCTGGCCGGCATTTGTACGGCTGCCGATGGCGGGTACCTGCTTGCCGGCTATACGACTCATGGATTATATGACGGGGACAAACTGACGAGTAACCTGGGTGAAAGATCAAAATCAGGTTACTGGGTTGTAAAATGCACTTCGGAAAATGGTAATAAGCTCGCATTTTCAGCTGATTCGCTCTACTTCGAAACAATCCAGGGCGCTCCGATTGCTCCTCCGCAAACCGTTACACTCTCGCCCAGTGCAGGCACTCCGAATGTTCGCTTCTCAACAGGTCGCTCCGGGCAGTGGCTTGCCTTGCCGCCTCCCGCAGCTGGTCAGCTTTCATTCGGACTGAACGAGGCTGAAATCGACTGGGGATATGAGCAACAAACATTTGTTGTCGCTGTGGCTCCCGGGTATGCGCGGGCTGTTTTGAACGTAAACCTGAATGCACGGCCGGCAACTGCCAGATTGGAAATTAGAAATATTGGAAATCGGATGGTTAAAACTGGCCAGGATGGGGGATTCCAGGTTTTCGCAAGCGCGGATCCCGGCCAAACTGTGACCTACTCGCTCGTCAATGCCCCTTTCGGTGCCTTCATCGATCCTGTAACCGGAATTGTCGAATGGATTCCGAACCTGCCGGGCGTATACAATTTTTCTGTAAAAGCCACGACCAATGGTCCTCCTGCGTTATCCAAAGAAGCGTCTGTTTCCATCACGGTCACTGAAAGTATTGCTTCCGGGACATTCAGGATCAATGCGGGCGGACCTTATTTCAGCGCTTCCAACGGACGCAACTTCAAGGCTGATGCTTATTTCAGCGGCGTTGATCGTGTCAGTACCGAACCGCAGGGTGATATTGCCAATACCACGGACGACGACCTTTACCGCACAGGCCGCTGCTCGCCCCGGTTCAATTATAACATACCTGTCCGGAATGGTCATTACAATGTCGTGCTGCATTTTGCAGAAACATGGTTCGGAGCGCCTGGAAGAGGGCCGGCGGGCGTCGGCAAGCGGCGTTTTCATGTCGATATCGAAGGTGAGCGCAAGCTGACCAACTATGATATTTTTGCCGAAGCGGGCGGCGCCATGCGCGCCATTCAGGATACGATTCCCGTGGCCGTCACTGATAATTTTATGAACATCGAATTCCTAACCGGGGCAGCTGATATGCCCAGGATTGCAGCGATTGAGGTGATCATGGTCGAGCGGCTGGCTACCGTATTACAGCAGCTGATTGCCGATGCTTATGTGAACGATGGTATCTTTGCCGATACCAATTTCGGAAGTGATCCGACTTTGATTGTCAAAACGGGAACTGGTAATGAAATTTCGAGAAATGCGTATCTCAAATTTGGTCTGGCGGAATTGACTGAGATTACCAAAGCCATCATCGTCATCAATGGTGAAAATGTGGAACCCGGAAAGGTGGATTTCGTCCCGCTCACTGTTTTCGGCTTATCCAATGATGACTGGACGGAAAAAGGAATTACCTGGAATAATGCCCCAGCCCAATCAGGCGTGCCGGTTGGTTCCACTAAAATCTTATCGGATATTGGTCCCAGCAATTATTACCAAATCGACGTTACTGACTTTGTGCGTGCTGAACTGGCCGGTGATAGAGTAGCCACTTTCCTGCTCAGGGATGTAAAAGGTACAAACCAAAAGCTTTCATTTAGCAGCAGAGAAGGCAGCCCACGCCCCGCATTGCTGATCTATACCAGTACCGTTTATGCATCGGCTGCCCGCACCGGTCAGGAGGTTTTTACGCCATCCCCTGAATCTGACGTACAAAAAACTCTGGTATACCCTAACCCGGCCCGGCAGAGCTTCATGCTGGAAGTTTCCGGCAGGCACGATGCCAATATATGGGCCGAGCTCACAGACCTGGCCGGTAACAGTGTGAAGCTTAATCTTCCGAAGGATACCAAACCCGGATCCAAAACCGAGATCGAGCTGACAACACTTCCGGTAAAGCCCGGCATTTACCTGATCCATGTATGGTCGAATGCTTTCACAGAATCGCACAAGCTGGTAATCGTCCCGTAAGCGTTGCAGAGGATGCAGCCGCCTGTCTAAACCCGACAGGCGGCTTTTTTGCATTGATTGTTCTACATACCTAGCCTGTCACTCGGCTACAACCATTTTGAGCACCTCAGTACATGCATCCGATTTTATTTTCAATAAATAAATGCCTGTCCTGAACGATTGTCCGGCAATGTTCAGGGGCACCTTTTCGCCTGGCCTGACATTTTCCGGCGCCAGAAGGATGTGACCTTTTCCTGCTGCATTGATCATTTCAAAGGTAACTGTTCCGGCATGTTCCGGCGAAAGTGAAACAGTGAACCCGTCTTTTACCGGATTGGGAAAAACAGTTGATGGCTGCTTTTCCGCTACTTCCGGGAATACAGCTCCCCCGCCCAATCGTGCACCGGGGTTGACAGCCTGAATCACCAGCTGAGCGGGATTGCTGCCTGTTTCTCTGCTGTTGAAGGTCAGCCTGGTATTACGGTTGTAGGGATCTTTCAGAACGAAACTTATAATTGGTTTACCGGATTGCTGCGCCGCACTAACATAGCTGGTTACATCAATTTCATAATACTTGTAATCAGCATTGACAGCCACAAATCCCAGCGATGGCGTAGATGCGGCCGGGGCGTTCAGTTTCGTAATGCTACGTTCCTCCCAACTAACATTGTCGACACCATAGGCATGCAGTGAAATGTTATTATTGTTTTCATGATTGTGCCCGTAAACGCGCAGCTTTGCAGAACCCACGGGCACACCTGCCGGTAACTTGAATTTCAGGTACGAAGCGCGGCTGTTATTGGCGTCATTAAGGCCGTCTTTGACATTCAGCGTAGCGTCTGCTCCATACATCACCGGACTATACACCCCTCCCCGTACGGATGCATCTTCCAGCAGCGTTGCTACTCCCATATTGTTATCCGATTCGATTTCAATGGCGGAAACCCTGGGCTGGTCAGCCGCTCCTGTGAGGAAGTCGATGTTGAGCACGCCGTCTGTGACGATCACCGGAAAAGTAATCTGATTGGCACGCAGGGCTCCTCCTGCCTGAGCGAAGATGTCGTAGTTGGTCAGCTTGCGGCTGCCTTCCATGTTGACGTGGAACTGGCGGCTGCCCGCACCTCCCTTTTTGCCCGGCGCACCAAAGTACGTCTCGGCAAAGTGCAGGGTGACATTTACCAGTCCAATCTGTACCGGAATATTGTAGCTGAAAGAAGGTGAACTCCGGCCCGAGCGATAAAGTACATCATTGCTCGTGTTCAAAATATCACCCGAGGCGATGGAGCTGGTGCGGTCGATGCCGGCGTAATATTTATCCGCAATGAAAAGCTTCTTGGTAGCGGTGGTAAAGTCCGGCCCGCCGGCATTGATGCGGAGGGTGGCTTGCGGAACCGGCGGCTTTTCGGGGGCTAATTTAACGATCCAGTAGTCACCCTCACCTCGCGAAGGTTCGGTCTGATCAATGCTGTTAAAAACTTCCCCAACGAAGGCGAGTGTTCCGTCGGCGGCCTCTACCAGGTTGCCATAGGTGAATCCATCCCAAACTTTGTCCCATATTTTAGTACCGGCTGCATTGAACTTGATCAGCCAGATCCCCTCATTTTCTTCCGATTTGTCACCTCCGGCTGACGATCGCGTGATCCCAAATGCGATGTAATTACCATCACGGGTTTGAATCACATTCGTGCACCAGCTCAGATCACTTTCGCCTCCCCTTGCCCTGTCCCATTCCTTTGCTCCATCTGCTGAAAGTTTTACAATCCAGTAATCGTCAGCAGGACGGTCTTCGGTTTTATCCCCGCTTATTGCAGAAGAAGAATAACCTCCAACAACATAACCGCCGTCTGAGGTTTGTTCAACGGATCCAAAATGCTCTTCCCAATTGCCACCTAACACCCGATCCCATTGTTTGTTTCCGGCATTGTCAAGCTTTACAATCCAGTAATCAAAGTCGCCATTCCCGGCACTGGTTTTGTCGCCGGTGGGTTTAGTGTAGGTTTCAGAGTTACCGCCCAGTATGTATCCACCATCCGCCGTTTGTCTGACCGAAAACAACCGGTCTGTAAAAATGCTCCCGATGGTTTTGTCCCATTGAATCGCTCCATTCGCCGTTATTTTTACAATCCAGTAATCAATCCCCCGGCTCGGCTGAGACTTGTTAAAGCTCGCATCGGAATCCGAAAATCCGCCAAGTATGTATCCGCCGTCAGACGTATTGTCCATGCTGGTGATTACGTCAGTATACTGACCGCCTATTGCCTTGTCCCATTGTTTGTTTCCGTTTTTATCCAACTTCACAATCCAGAAATCTCCGGTATCCTCGGTATTTCCCAGAACTCCGGATGTTTTTTCACCACTGATGTCTGAGGATGAACCTCCTCCAAGAAGGTATCCCCCATCGTTCGTAACCAGGAGAGCCCTCAGATCGTCCAAACCATTGCCGCCAATCGTTTTGTCCCATTCTTTCTGACCGTCTTTCTTTAGCTTGACAATCCAAAAGTCATAATAACCTCTTGAAGCTTCCGACTTGTCTCCGCCTATGCCTGCTCTTGCAGAAGCTGCAAGGATATAGCCGCCATCAGGTGTTGGGGTAATCTTATAAATGGGAAATTCGTCAAGCGTGGTACCAATGGTTTTCTCCCACTGGATAGCAGGCTGAGCACAGAGACTTGCAGACAAGCCAAGGCAAAGCAGTAAACATTGTAAGTGAAGCAAAAATCGTTTCATAGGTGAATTGTTTGTGAGTAACATTTTATGACTACTAGTCAATCCATCATACCGGATACTGCCTGGACAGGAATTATATTTTACCGCAGCATACAATGGTCGACTGATAACCAGGAAAGCCGCTGGATAAGCGGCTTTCCTATTCACGATATTCATATAAAATGATTATTCTGCTACAAGCACCCTGACCACCTCTGTAAATGCATCCGACTTTATTTTCAGCAAATAAATGCCTGCATCGAATGATTGTCCTGCCGTGTTCATTTCTGTGTTTTCACCCGTTTTAGCATTTTGAACTGCCGAAATCGTGCGGCTTTTACCAGCTGCGTTGATCATTTCAAATGTTATGATCCCCACATGTTCCGGCGAAAGTGAAACGGTAAAGTGCTCTTTGATTGGATTTGGGAAAACGGTGGAAGGCTGCTTTTCTGTTGCTGCTGACAAAACTGCTTCCTCTCCCAGACGTGCACTACTGTTCGTAGTCTGGATCACCAGCTGCGGCGGGTTTGAGCCTGCTTCCTTGCTGTTGAAAATAAGCCGGGTATTCCGGTTATTGGGATCGTGCAGAAGCAGGCTGACCAAAGTTTCACCGGCTTGCTGCTGGGCTTTGACGTAGCTGGTCACATCAATTTCATAGTATGCGTAAACATCAGTGACTGTTGCAAAGCCAAGCGATCCGGTCGATGCGGCAGGGGCATTGGATTGGGTAATGCCGCTTTCAGACCAGGTATCCATATTGACCCCGTAAGCGTGGAGGAAAATAGGTTTTGTATTTTCATGGTTATGGCCGTACACGCGCAGTTTGGCCGAAATGACAGGCGTTTGTGCAGGAAGCTGAAATTTGAGGTAAGACGCCCTTCTTTTTGTAACGTCGCTGGACGAGTATTTGACCTCGAAAGTTGAGTTTGTTCCAAAATTGGTGTTGAGAAACTGTCCGGCCTGTATATAAGTGTCTGCAATCGGCGCCAGGGTCAGGCTCGTCGCCACCACTTCGATCGCCGAAACCCTGGGTAGATCTGCTGCTCCACTCAGAAAATCAATATTGAGCACGCCATCGGTGACCATTACCGGGATAGTCAGCTGCACGGCACGCAATGCGCCGCCTGCCTGAGCAAAGATGTCGTAGTTGGTCAGCTTGCGGCTTCCTTCCATGTTGACGTGGAACTGGCGGCTGCCCGCGCCTCCCTTTTTGCCCGGCGCTCCGAAGTACGTTTCGGCAAAGTGCAAAGTCACATTCACCTGTCCGTTTTGCACCGGAATATTGTAGCTGAAAGCAGGCGAACACCGGCCGGAGCGGTATAGTACATCATTGGTGGTATTCAAAATATCACCCGACGCGATGGAGCTGGTGCGGTCGATGCCGGCGTAATACTTGTCGGCGATGAAGAGCTTTTTGGTGGCCGTCGTAAAATCCGGTCCGCCGGCATTGATGCGAATGGTGGTTTGTGGGAGAGGCGGGTTTTCGGGGGCGAGTTTGACAATCCAGTAGTCGTTTCCGCCGCGGGAGGGTTCGGTTTTGTCAGCTGCCGCCGGAGAACCTGAATATCCGGCAAGGAGGAAACCACCGTCACTCGTCGCTATGATATCCCTGGCTTCGTCCAATGAATAATTTGAATAAATGCCCCCAATAACTTTATCCCAAAGCAGCGTTCCATTTGCAGATAACTTTACAAGCCACCAATTTTGCACCCCAGAATTGGCATCCGTTTTATCAAGATCTACCAAGGACTGCGTGTCGCCAAAAATGAGATAGCCGCCATCATTTGTAGACTGCATACCTGCCAGTTTTTCGAAATCATTTGCCTGAATAGTATTCTCCCATTCGATGACCCCAGTTGCAGACAGCTTAACGATCCAAAAATCATCATAAAAACTATCTTCCGATTTATCTCCGATCGCAGGGTTATCTGAAACTCCGCCAATCAAAAACCCTCCGTCTGGTGTATCAATAACAGATCGGAGAGCGCTGTTGCGAGAACTCTCACTACTTGCCCCCCTTATCTCTTTGGTCCAAAGCGTAGTGCCATCGGCGGATACCCTGATTACATAATATGCGCCGCCCCTTGCTTCTCCACCGCTCGTATCCGCACCAAGCAGGTAGCCACCACCGGGGACAAGCGTAATAGATGCCAGGCGCATGGTGTTAAAATTAGTATAGTAGTCTCTGCTCCATTGCAGTTCTCCGGAGGCGCTCAGTTTCACAAACCAGCCGTGGTTATTGCCGGAGCCCGTAGAGCTGATTGGAGAAGAACTTCCGGCGATTGCCAGCCCTCCGTCGGGAGCAACCTCCATGTCATTCAAAAATTCATTATTTGCCGTCCCGATCGTTTTCTGCCAGTTGATTGTTCCATCAGCCGCCAGATTCAAGACCCAGAGATCATCGTATTCGCCATGAACGGCATCCGTCTTGTCTCCACTGACCCCGGAGCTCGAAGACCCGGCGACAAAATAACTCCCGTCTTTCGCTTGGCGGATCGTGGAAAAAGTTTCGTGTCCGGTTCCACCCAGTGTCCGGTCCCACTGTTTGGTCCCGTCGGCAGCTAGCTTAACAATCCAATAGTCTCCATTTCCGCGTGCTGAATCCGACTTTTCACCTGAAACGCCGCTATAAGAAGTTCCTCCAAGAATGTATCCGCCGTCAAGGGTTTGCTGGACTGAATTCAGGCGGTCTTCATTGTTTCCACCAATGGTTTTGTCCCATTGAATAGCCGGCTGTGCAAGCAGGCTAGCTGACAAGCCAAGACAAAGCATTAAAAATTGTAAGCGAAGCAGAGATTGTCTCATCGGTAGAAAGTTGTTGAATATTAAAATGAACGTCAGTTTACCTTAGACAAAAGGTTGGCCCCGATACTGCCTCGCAGGAAAATAATGTCGGCAATTCGTGCATTAATATGTTGCAGTTAAATCGGAGATTAGGAGATTATTCGAATAATGCAGCTTAGTACACTAATGACCAGTTGATTGCAGAACGGGCATTTTACATCATTAATTTACCGCTTCATACGGGCATTCACTTGCTGAAAATCAGATTGAATACATGTAACGGGGTAGTCAGAATGCTTGTAACAGCATAATCTTTTTACAAAAGTCACACATGAAGAAGCTGCCTGTCAATTCAAACGGGCAGCTTTTTCAACGCATTTAAGATCCGACAATAAAGGATGATCAGAAAATCGCTTTGGTTGATGGCTGATAGATCACGTACCTCCGACCATTACATTTCTTTCAACAAAGTATACCTGATATTCCGGAGCGCCACAGGCCCGTGATCACCCTGAAACATCAGGGGACCCGAGGCACGCTCGTCTTCAAATGCGGCGGAGCGCGTGGGTCCGGTTACTTCGATATTTTCGTGAACCAGCACACCGTTGAGCTCCACCTTGAGGAATTTAGCATTAACGGTTTTTTTGCCATTGCGGTCAAAGCGGGGAGCCTGGAACACGATCCTGAAATGCTGCCACTCCCCTGCCGCTTTGCAGGCATTTTGAGCAGGCGGCGTGCCTTCAAATCCTTTTTTGGGAGTCCTGCCTTCATCCCAGCGCTGGTAAATTCCCCCGCAATCATAAAAATCAGGCTTTTTGACTCCCCAGCTATCGAAAATCTGCGCCTCGTAGCGGCCCTGCAGGTACACACCCGAGTTGGACTTGCTGGCTACGGCGAAGTCAAATTCCAGCTCAATGTCGCCATGCTGCATTTTGGTAAATAAATGTCCGGTATCGGGCTTGACAGGCAGCGCGAGAACGATCCCCGTACCCGGCTCAAAGCTTTTCTCGTCGGTAGTGGGACTGAAACTCACACTTTTGACCAGTTTCCAGTTGCTGGTGGTGGGCTCGAATTCGCTCAGGTTATCCAGGGAAACTGCATGCGGCGCCGCCTTTTTCTGCGCCGCACTTTCCAGCGAGCAGAAAAGTCCCATGCAAAACAGACCAATGATAGCAATCTTCATTTGTGCGGGAAAATGGGTTCAGGTTGATTTTTTAGTATGCTGCTGGTGAGAAACTTACACCTTATATTTTCTGTAAAGCTCTCCCCAGGGCTCGCGCATCACGCGTGCACGCAGCTGATTGGCTGCAAAGTTTTCGACGAATTCCTCTTTCTCCGGATTCCATTTCAAGTTCTGGTTAAGCAGCAGAGCAATGTTCCCCAGATGTGCCACAGTCACCGAGCGGTGGCCGATTTCCGCGGGTGCAGCGGTCAGTTTTTTCGAGATTACGCAGTCTATAAAGTTGCGGTAGTGGTTTTCACTTTTGTACAGACGCGTTTCCTGGTCACCGATAACGGTCGTGTCGATTTTTTCAGGAGTTACTTTATAGCTGCCTCTCGATACCCAGATCTGTCCCTCCGAACCATGAAACGTAATGCCGCGCGGTGCCACGGATGCATCCGAGCCGACGATCAGTTTTACGCCATTTTCATAAATACCCTCAAAGTAGAATTCCACCGCGGTGTTCCAGACCGGATCGTTCGACCACTTTGCTTTGGGATTCCGGATCTCCACCGGCCCGGTATGGTCCGTGCCGATCCCCCACTGCGCAATGTCGAGGTGGTGCGCGCCCCAGTCGGTCACCATACCACCCGAATAATCCAGGTTCCAACGAAAATTGACATGCGTGCGCGCCGGGCAGTACGGAGCCTCGGGAGCAGGACCCAGCCAGGTTTGGTAGTCAAAATCTTTGGGCACCGGAGTCGGAGCTGTTAATTGTCCCGTTTTTCCAAAATCCGGCGTACCACCGGGCAATCCGCAAACGACCTTTTCCAGCTTGCCGATCCGGCCGTTTCTGACCAGCTCGCACACCCGCAGGAATTCCGGCGCGGATCTTTGCTGGCTGCCTGTCTGAAATACTACGCCGGATTTCTTCACTGCATTGCTCATCGCCCGCCCCTCCGAAATGGTCAGCGACAGGGGTTTCTGGCAGTACATATGTTTACCGGCCTTGGCAGCCATCAGCACGGGTATCGAATGCCAGTGGTCGGGCGTCAGCACTGCCACGGCATCAATATCCTTGCGGTCGATCACTTCCCTGAAATCAACCGATCCTTTGGTCGCTTTGTACGTTTTGCCGTTTTCCTTGGTGTAAAAATTATCGACGAGCTCCGTGAGGTACTCTCTGCCGCCCATCTTTCCGTCCCAGTACCCGGTACTTTTCTTATTGACGTCACAAATGGTAGTCACCTGCACACGCTTGTCGGGCAGGAAGCCATTCACGTCGTTTTCGGCCTGGTTACCTGCGCCGATGAAGGCCAGGTTGATGCGGTCCGACGGACTGACAAACCCGTTTTTCCCAAGTGCCGACGCCGGGATTAAAGTAGGAAATGCGATTGCGGAGGCAGTAGCGCCAGCCGTATTTCTGATAAAAGCTCTTCTTTTCATATTCATGTATTAGTCGGATCAGGGTATTGCAATGTGGTGAAAACGGCTAGTATCCTGGATTCTGACCGCTTTTCAGCATTTCAGGGTTACTGTCCATTTCAGTGATCGGGATCGGCATCAGCAAGTGTGCGGTTACATCAAACCCCCAAAGCATTTCGTCGTATTGCGGTCCCATGCCGAAATCCGTTTTTTTCCAGGTTCCCAGATTAATGAATCCTGCCTTGTGCCAGCGTTTCAGATCGTCCCACCGGATACCTTCTTCACCCACCAGCTCGCGCATGCGTTCATCCATGATATGCTGCATGCTCACGGTAGTCAGATTCGCCGGAACCGCGGCCGGAGTACCCGTGGAGGTCGACCTTCTTGCCCGCAGCCGGATGTCGTTCACCTGTTCAAGCGCCTTCGCCGGCTGGTTTGTTTGTAGATAAGCCTCGGCCGCGAGTAATTTAACATCGGCCAGGCGAAGAATCCGTGTATTATTAATGGAATTGATATTGGCGATCCCTGCATACTTACCTCTTTTTCCATTGATGTACTTCACCATCTGATAGCCTCCATTGAATGCAAAGGCTCCGCTGGATTCTTTTACAAAGGTTTCTGCAATCCTGGGGTCGCCCACCTCGAATGCATTGACCATTTTAAAAGTAGGTCCTACGATTGTACCCTGATTGGTAAAGTTGTTTTCAAAATGTTTGTAAAAAGCACCCATCGTACCCACGGCATCGGTAAAATCATTGTCCAGCCACGGGTTCTCCGCCGTTTTCAGGCTGGCCTGGAATTCGAACAAAGACTCCTCATTGTTTTCAAAACGGTAATCAAAATTCTCCCCGAAATGATTGGTGAGTTTGCGCGTGGCCGAAATGCGGGTGAAAGCCGTGATCGCCTTCTGGTAGTCCTGCGCATTTTTTCCATTAAAACACGCCCGGGTAACATAGCATTTGACGAGTAATCCATTGGCCGCATCCTTCGTCACCCGACCCGATTCGCTGAGCGGCCATGTTGCCGGGAGCAACTCAGCCGCAGCTTCCAGGTCTTCAATTGCTTTGTCCAGCATCTCAGTACTTTGGGAAGGGCCGTGATAAATATCGGACAAGCTTCGGATCCGCTCTGTGACCACGGGCGCTTTGCCCCACCAGCTCCATAGCTTATAAAAACTCCATGACCGGAGAAACAGCATTTCGCCCTTATTCTGATCGGCCAGGGTTTTGTTGTTGTAAACACCCATATTCCCGTCGATGACTTCCAGCATGGTATTGGCGCGACTGTTCAGCTGGTAAAGACGATTCCAGATGAAGTTTATATCCGGATCCGAACCATTCAAACCTTTGAAATTGTCGATCTGCCGGGGATTGTTCGCCATCAGGTCGTCGCCGGGCAGCAGCCAGAGCTTGTGGCTGGGCGCATTGGCATTGTACCCGTAGAGGTCCGTAATTTTCGCATACACACCCAGCACGCCCCGCTGCATACGTTCCTCGTCGGAGAAGTACTCCGATTCCAGTTCTCTTGTAGGTTTCACATCTAAATTCCGGTCGCAGGCGCTGCATACCACAAGCACCATCAGCACAGACCATATCAATCCAAAGGGTTTCATATACCGGTCGATTTGAGATTAAAATTTTGCACTCAGGCCGAAGTTGAACACACGCGGCTCGGGGTTGTCGTCATTCTCGGGATCCAGCCCGCTCCATTTGGTCAGGATAAAACCATTGTTGACGCTCACATACAGCCGCAATGCGCTCACGCTTTTCAATGGAGCCAGCAATGTTTTCGGGAAAGAATAACCCAGCTGGGCATTGCCGAGCTTGAAATACGCGGCGCTCTCGACATAGTACGATGAAGCGCGCAGGCTGCCGTTCGGATCGTTGACAACCGCCCGGGCGATGTCCGTGTTCGGATTTTCCGGCGTCCAGGCATGGAGTACGGCCACGCTCCGGTTGTTGCCGCGGGTTGCGGTACTTTCCATGGTCGCTCTCGCATAGTTATACTTTTTCACATCCCCCACGCCCAGGAAAAACACCGAAAGATCAAATCCCTTGTAATTCAACCCCACATTGAAGCCGTAATAGTAGCCCGGGATCGTTTTGCCCAGATTGGTGCGGTCGTATTGATTCACCGTCCCGTCTGCACCCGGTGTGTAAAATTCGTAGCCCCTGGCAACATCCGGCGCGCCATTCAGGTCTGTGAAATACCGGTCGCCGGGCTGAAAGGTCTGCGTAATGGTAATGTCTTTGGTGTTTCCGGTATACCGGTCAATTTCACCCTGGTTCTGGAAAATGCCCGCTGCCTGATAACCATACAGGTAGTTCATCGAGTAGCCCGGCTCAATCCTCATGTCGCCACTGTTCAGAGGAATGCCCCTGAATGTACTGAGTACCCGGTTTTTGACAGTAGTCAGGTTCGCGCCAATACTATAACCCAGATTGCCCACCGACCCGCCATAATTGGCCGAGATTTCAAAACCGGAGTTTTTGACCGAAGCAATGTTATCAACCGGGTTTTCCTTGCTTCCCACGCTGGGCGGGATCTTTGTTTCCTGCAAAATACCGTCTGTCCGCTTGTGGTAATATTCGGCTGAAAAGGAAAGGTTGCCCAGCAGCTGTCCGTCAAATCCGATGTTGGTGGTGGTGATTTTCTCCCATCCGAGTTCTGCATTCGGGAAAGAAAACATGGCCGCGCCTACCCCATAGTTACCGAGTCCGTTACCTCCCGGATTGGAGCCGAATGCGTACGTTGGTCTTTTTTCCACCGGTGACAGATAAGCCAGTGGACGTACTTCCTGGTTACCCAGCTTGCCCCACCCCGCGCGGAATTTCAGGTCGGTGAGCCATTTGTTATTCTGAAGAAACGGCTCGGAGGTCAGGCGCCAGGCCACGGAGGCTGACGGGAAGGTACCCCAGCGGTTCTGCGGTGCAAACCGGTTGCTCCCGTCCCTGCGCATGGTAGCATCCACATAATATTTGTTCTTGAAATTATAGCTCAGCCTGCCCAGCAAACCCTGCAGCGCCCACCGGAACAGCTCCGATTCCACCATTGTGTACTGGTTTTCACCTCCCAGCTTGAACAGATGCTTTTCAATGGTAGACATGGATTCGGTGGAGGCGGTCACGTATTTGGCCGAGTACCGCTGGTCCATGCCATTCAGCAGCAGGTCAAAATTGTGCAACCCGAATGCTCTGTGGTAGTTGATCGTCAGTTCTTTGATCAGGTTAAAATTGGTCGTGTACCGCTCTTCGTACGACCCGAGCGACTTGCCGCCGCCCTTGTCGGTCGGACTGCCGGAGTAGGTAAAGTACTGACCTGTGTAGTTGTTAAAAGAAAACCGGTCGTGTTTGTACCAGTCGATGCTGACCGAACCTTTAACTGACAGGCCCTCGATCGGGGTGATTTCCACGAATGTATTGCCGAGATTCCGGATCGAATTGTAGTCCTGGGTGTTGAACTGCGTTTGCGCGATGGTATTGGCGCGGGTGCCTTCCCCATATAATTTATCCGTAGACCAGACTCCCTGCGTATTATAACCTTTCACCACCGGCGCAAAACCTCTCAGAATAGGCAGACCATTGGGATCATAAACGGGCTGCCAGGGCGGGGTCTCGGCGGCGCTGGTCAGGCCGGCCTGCATATTGTCATACCCGTCAACATAGGCCAGCCGGTAGTTGATACCCGTCTTCAGCCAATCATTGATCCGCGTGTCGAGCTTGATGTTAAAAGAATAACGGTCTAGTTTTTCAGCAATGAGGGTACCTTCTGCTGAGGTGTACCCGGCGGACGCATAATAGTTGGTCGACTGCGTTTTACCCGAAATCCTGACGGAGTAATCCTGATTGACCGCATTTCTGTTGATGGTCGGCGTCTGCCAGTCGTAGGTGTTCCGGGTATTGCCCAGGTAACCGGGATTCGCGGGATCAAACACGGGGTCGAGCGCAAAGCTGGGGTTTGCGGCGTAGGATTTTCGGTAAAAGTCTGTGTACGACTGTGTATCCATCACATCCCATTTCTTCACCACGTTCTGGATCCCGTACCGGGTGTTGAGCTCGATGACGGGCTTTTCTGTCTGGCCGCGTTTGGTGGTAATAAGGATAACACCATTGGCTGCGCGCACACCATAGATCGCAGCGGCGGATGCATCTTTCAGTACTGAAATTGATTCAATATCATTGGGATCAATCATGGTCATGATGTTGATCGGACCACGCACATCGCCGACGCGCGCATCCTGGCCCTCAATTCCGCCTCCAAGCTCCGTAATGGGGATGCCGTCGACTACATAGAGCGGATCGGCCACTCCCCAGGTACCCACGCCCCGGATCCTTACTTTGGGCCTGGTCATGGGGCTGCCCGAGTTACCGGAAATATGCACGCCCGTCATGCGGCCCTGCATGGCGAGTTCAGGCGACATTGAAACACTTTTGGTAATTTCCTCGGATGCAATCGTGGAAATGGAGGTAGTAACGTCCTTTTTCTGGCGGCTACCGTAACCTACCACGACCACTTCCTGCAAGCTCTTTTCATCCACTGCAAGCACCACGTCTATGGCACTCCGGTTTCCAATTACAACTTCCTGGCTTATATAGCCGACAAACGAAAAGATCAGCGTAGTTTCATCATCCGCGACGTCGATCGAAAACGCACCTTTTGCATCTGTGGACATTCCTTGCTGGGTGCCCTTGACAATGATGTTCACACCCGGCAAACCCTCCCCGCTTTTGTCGGTCACTTTCCCGGTTACATTCCTTACCTTAATCTGTGGCGCCTCCGGCTTCGGGGTTTCGGTTTGGATCGGTGGTGAATTTTCCCGGACAGGATGATGTAGTTGTTCTTTTTCTTTGCGTAGCGAAGACCGAGTGGCGTTAACAGTTCGGTCAGGCTGGCTTCAATGGTCTTTTGAGGCCGCAAAGCACTGGCGGGTACCATCAGGCTTTCCAGGTTTTTCTCTTCAAAAAGAATATCCGTATGAAACTGTTCTTTCAGCCTGTCCAGCGCATTGATCAGGCTCAGCATCGGGACTTGAACAGGTCGCGGCGGCCGCACTTCCGATTGCGCCATCATTTGTGCAGTGACAGGCAGTTGCATGACCAGCAGCAAAAGCATCAGGCATGCGGCCCGGCACTGACTACGGGATTTTTCAGGTAAAATATGCGTCATCGTAAACAGGTTTAGGTTGGGTCATGAAAGCGGAACAGGGTACTTATCTGCGTATCTTTAATTCAACAGATACAAAAACCCGGAGATACCCTAACTGAATTGAGCTAATTTTTCACAAAAAAATGCAAGTAGTGCCGACTAAAAGAGGCGTACTCATCAAACTGCCTCAACGCCTACTCACTATAAACGTCACTCGCTACGCTGTTGAAGCGTATAGCCGTCGGTAGTCTGCTTCAAATCCAGCGTCATCATCTCAGACAAAGCTTCCAGCAAATCTGCCGCGGTTTCGGCCTGAAAAGTGCCGGACACCGTGCGGGTCAACAAGGCAGGTTCGGCAATGCGAACGTTCACTCCGTATACGTCGTTAAGCTGGTCTGCTATTTCCTTCAGAGAGGTATTTTTAAAAAGGAATTTCCTGACCTCTCCTTTCTGCTCAGCCGCTTGCACGACGCGGTGCTCTTTCTGTATCTTTTTTTCGTCAGAAACGGTCACCAGATCCCCCGGTTTCAGCAGCAGCGGTTGTGCGGCCATCGGATTGGTCAGCCTGATACTGCCCGTGCGGAGCAGCACTTTGGTGGATTTCAGCCGGCAGTTTACCAGGAACTCGGTTCCGAGTACCTCGATCGCAGTCTGATCGGGCGTATAAACAATGAAGCGCTGCGCGTCCGGAAGGTGAGCGACTTTGAACTCCGCATCTCCCTCTAGCCACACGTAGCGTGTATTTTTACCAAACCAAAACCGGGGGTACTTCAAAGAAGAATGCGCCCCAAGCTGTACCTCCGAACCGTCATGCAAGCGAATGGACAGGGTTTGTCCATGGCGGCTGGTCATTCGTTGATAGTACCAAAGGTCTTTCGACAGCCACATCCCGGCCACCAATACTGCGGACGCTGCCACCGCCGAGAGGAAAATGCCTGCCCGCTGCCAAACCGGACGCCGGATTTCAGAAACCGGAATGACCATCGGCAATGGTTCATCCGCTGCATCAGAAGAAACAGCAGAACCGTCCCCCCGCATAAACAGGTTGAAACTGGCACGGGCATCTTCCAGGTTGGGCTGAAACTGAGGAAATTGCCGCTCCCACTCGTCCAGGTAGGTATAGTAGGTTTCGGAACCTTCCCTGGTTTTAAGCCAGCTTTCAATTTGTTGTCGCTCGATAGGTGTCGCCAGATGCGCGAAGTATGCAAAGACAATTTCTCTGGTGATCTGAGGCTTAGATTCATTCATGACTTAATGCATTGCGAAAAACGTGGAGGGCTTTTGTCAGGTGCGCCTCTACGGTTTTTAGTGAAATGTGTAGTTCGTTTGCTATTTCCTGATTCTTGCGTCCTTCAAACCGGCTTAACAGAAAGACCCGGCGCACTGACGGACTCAGCGCGCGGATTACCCGATCAATGCGCTCGGCAAGTTCATCAAACTGGATCTGGTCAGCAGGAGGCGACGCGTGGGCGAGCATTTCTTCGGATCGGTATTGGTCTACCGAAATGGTTATTTTGGCCTCTCGTTGCAGATACAGCAGGCAATTGTGGCGAACTGCCCGGTACAGGTATGCGCGGTAGGAACAGGTAATGCGCTCAAAAATCCTTTTTTGCCAGAAGGTTTTGAACAAATCGGCGACGATATCTTCCGCAATCGCTTTGTCATACACGAACCGCGCAGCCTGACTGCAAAGTGGCTGATAGTACCGGCGAAAGAGCAGATCGCACCCTTGGTACGCATCCGCGGCAAAAGCCCTGCGGATCAGGATTTCATCATCCGGTCGCAGCACGCCGTCATGATCCAGCGAAACGGATGGATGTGCTTGTTTGTCATCTTCGTCAGAACTCGGGGAAATCATAGCCAGATCAAGTTGCGTCAAGGTACAGATACCTAAAAGCCGCTTTACCCTAATGCACAAAGGAAATTCCTGAAGTTTTTTTTGCGGGATGATTATTTACCACATTCCCGTCACCAGTTCTTATAATTTATAAACCGGAACGAAGAGAGCTAAGTCCGGATGAGTACCGGTCTGCCGATCACCCCAAAACCGCTTTCATATATGTTGATTGTGCGAGAATAGCCGACCAATAATCCTGTCTGATCAGTCCAGCGTTTTCCGGATCAGCCTGTATTCATCTGCCGCCAGCACATCGATCTTTCCATTTGTTGCCATATGCACCTGGTCACGAAAACGTTTCACCCGGGAAAGCATGGGCTCAATGATCGTGTTGCTGTGACTGACAAAATCATACAGGTCCTGCTCACTAGCCGGCAACTTGTAACCTCGCGAGCTGCTGGCGATCAGCACGCCCGCATCCCGGAGCGGGGCGATCACTTTGGTTTGAAAATAGTGCAAGTTAACAGCAGCACCCCGCCTGGCACGGATCTGCTCCATGAGCTCAAAGCTGGTAATGTATCGCGCGGCATTGATGTGTTGAAAATGGAAGAGCAAGTAGCCCAGGCAGGTCACCTGGTCTATGACCTGCGGGGTGGGGTTTGAAGATTTTCTTTGCAGAAAGTCATTGGATAATTTAACGCTAAGTTCACCCAACGTATGGTCGTATACGGCACCGGTCTGCTGGGGCACGACCTGGCTTTCGCCAAAGGGCTCGGGCCAGAAGCGGATCGAGAGCAGCTTCTTTTGCAGCACTTCCACAAAAGTGCCACGCTGGTCGGTGATCAGGTTCTGATCGTAGCAGTACGCCAGCGTACCGGCCATAAAACTTGCGGCTTGTACTTCCAGACTGTCTTTTGCGCCTACAAAGCCGAAGGCAGCCTCATTGAACAGGTTGGAGATGTGGTTCTGGCTTACATAGCTTACAAAACCTTTCATGAACGTATCGTCGCCTACCTGGCCGGCCACGAGCTGCAAGTTGGGATAAATCCGGAAAAGCTCGCGATCTGCCAGCCCGTGCATAAACTTATAAAAGGAGCCTTTGTAGCGCAGCCCCTCCCCGATCACTTGTCTTTTGTCCACTACCACCGCAAACACCTTGAACGGTGCTTCATCCAGGTCTTCCAGGATCTCCTTTCTTTTGGCGTGATCATTGCCGATCACCTCAGAATTGATTGCGCCACCATTAAAGTGCCTCCGGCTGACGGCTTCCAAGATTTGGGTCACTTCGGCCAGCTGTCCCTGCTGCATGATCAGCGCTGTTACAATGAAATGGGTAGATGCAAACGGTTTGCCGGGCAGCTTTTTAGAAAAGTCCAGCGCATTGTCGCCCCACTCGCTCAGGAAAGCAATCTGATCATGCATATTTATCAGGTTCAGCTAGTCAGTAGTTTGTTTAGTTGATGTCAAAAACCGAAGGTGCCCGCGCTCTACTCCCCTGCTTGTTTATCCACGGCTGATTGCTGGTTTTTGGGCTTTCTTCCACGCGGCTTACCTGTATAAGGCTGCTTTTCTACCGGTGTTTCCGTTGCCAGGGCGAGCTGGTATGCAGGGGTACCGTCATGGTCAAAGATGGAAGCTTCAAAAACGTAGCTCTGCTTCTTATAATCAATGCCGCCTTTGGAAAGGATCAGCTCCAATGGAAGCGAATAAGCCCTGCCCGTACGGACGAGCTGAAATCCCTGCTGCTGGTCATTGGGAACCAGGTACAGGTTCTTGATTTTGCGTTTACCCTGGTCGGTGCCCACCTGGAACCATGCATTCTCTGCTTCAATGCCCAGCTCCTCCAAGGTGGCTGCTGGAAATAGTACCTTTCCTGCAGGTGAAATGCGGCCGGTTGGGAGTGACTTCGTTTTAGCGGGTGATTCTTGTTGTGCCTGATTTTCCTGGGGTGAGAAAAACCGGATGCTCTTTGCTTTCATGATGCAGGTTATTTAAACTGGTGAATTGCCGCAAGATAATGCCCAAGCCTGAAAGTACGATCACAAGTTTTTAACAGCCTGGTGTAACCGTGGTCCGGAACAGTTGCAGGAAACGCGCGTGAGTGTTGCAGAACCAGGTAACTTTGAGCCATTCACAATAGGATGATCATCACCCGGTTTGAAAGATTGGCGACCACATATCCGAATAATACGAAACAGATTCCAATTAAAATCAGATAGCTGCCGCCGAGACGAGCCGCCTCGTCTTTATCAAAAGATACGTGCCCCGCCAGGGATATTGTTTAACAAGCGGATATTTTTCCATATATAACTTCCAAACCCGATGATCAATATGCCGATTGAGAATAAGAGCCAGTCCATGATGCTATTTCATTATAATTGATACAAAGCCAAAATTTAGCTTAGGCGCTTACCATTTGAATCGAATTCTTGCCGAAGATGATACTCGGTGATCGGGATGACTGAAATAGAGGTAACAGCAAGTAAGAAACTGCACAGATAAAATGAAGTGATGCCGCCAATCAATAAATAAGAAGCGGCAGCGAGCATGCAAAAACTGAGGGATAACCAAACCTGAATTCTGGTACTATAACGGTTTGCTTCCCTCCATGCTTCTTCACTTTTCATCGCCAAAGGTGTGCGATATCCCAGCAATGGATTAATCTTACCCGGTTTAAAAAACCGCACAGCCATAGCCACGACAAAGCTGCAAAGCATAAATCCTGCATGACCTAACAATATAATATCCATATTGAAGTCAAACGTTAATGATTTGTCGATGGTAAAGAAACTTTACTGCTTTTGTACCAGTTGGATTTCCACCCTGCGATTTCTGCTTTTATTTTCTTCTGTATCATTTGCAGCAACCGGATCACCAGAACCTTTCCAGCTGATTTTGGTTTGTCCGGGATGCACGCCGTGTTGGTTCATGTAAGTCTGCACCACACGCGCACGGTATTCGGAAAGAATAAGATTCAAATTCGCTTTGCCGACATTATCCGTGTGGCCTTTCACCAATGCAATTAAACTATGCCGCCGAACCAAAACTGCACAAACTGAATCTAATACAAGCTTGCTGTCCTTTCTGAGATTATAGCTACTCTGATCAAAATACAGCGTTCTGGGCGTTAGTAAAACGACATCAGGTGATTTCTTCGCATTCGAATATTTAACATAAAGAAAATTGAATCCTTCATTTAAAACCACTGATTCCTGTGAGGTGATATTAACCCTGTTTTTCTCATTTAAATCGAATAAACCTACCGAAAGAGAATAAGGTCCGGGCAGGATATAGTTAATTGTTAGAATTCTGTTTTGCGGTGAACTGATGATTGGCCTGTTCTCCTGAATTTTGCGCTTGGAATGATCCGTCAAGACCATATGCATGCTCAGACTATCAGGTGCGTCTACCTTGATGAAAAGCTGGCTTTTGGGAAACATGGTTTCGTCTTCCTTAATTGCCGGATCCATGCCATTTTTGAGCATCGGCACTTTGATTGCAAACGTGGCATTTCCACGGTTACTTCCAACTTGATTTACGCTAATTATCCTCTCTTCAAAGCCGGCCGACTGGAAAGTCAGATGGTGGGTGGAATCCGGGATTGTAAAAGCAAAATTTCCCGACCTGTCTGCACTGATCACCTGTGAAGTTGAGCCATAAACCAATGTGGTACTGCAACTTAACCTGGTTTGGTCAGCCACATTATAACAATTTCCCGTGATCCGGATTGAATCTGAGGCAAGTGAAAGGAGCGAAACAAATAGTGCTGCAAGCATAGTATTACCTGATTTTAGTCAATCAATATTCTTATACACCGAACACGAAAATATCAGAGTAAAGATTTCTTTAAGGAAGCAATAAATATTATTAATACCTATTCAGTTCCTAATCTTCATTAATGCCATTGATCTTATTACTCTTGTACATACCAATGGATCGTTGTCCTTTGTGAAACCCCGGCAACGCATTGAGTTCCGGAATCTTGAGGTGATAAGTAAACAGAACGATAGCTAATCGCGTGAAGCTTGCAAATAACGGGTAACAAATTTGCTGCTGCTCGCCCACCCGCTACTATGTTCCTTAACTTTCAGCGTGAGGCCCACCCGCACCTTCCCTTTTGGCTACGGAATCGGGACTTACGGCTAAGTCCGTCTTGTTATGTCTGCTGAACTTTGTGCTAACAAAACAAGAAAAAAATGGACCTGAAAAATAGCACAATCTTAATTACAGGCGGCACCAGCGGAATCGGGTTGGAGCTTGTCAAACAGCTGACCGAACAAGGCGCTAACATCATCGTGACCGGCCGCAGCCTCAATGCCCTGGAGGAAACGAAGATGAAATTTCCGGGAGTTCACATTTTTCAAAGCGATGTGAGTGATCCCCAGGATATTGCGCAGCTTTATAACGATGTGATTGCCCGATTTCCGCAGCTCAACATCCTTATCAATAATGCAGGCCTGATGCGGCTCATCGATTTGCAGGATGCGTCCCCGGACCTCATCGATATAAATAGCGAAATCGCGACCAATCTTACCGGAACTGTTCAGATGGTGCATCAGTTTTTACCGCATTTGCTGACGAGGCCGTCGGCTGCGATCGTCAATGTGTCCTCGGGCATTGCATTCATGCCCTACTCCTCCGCCCCGGTTTACAGCGCCACCAAAGCGGGCGTCAGAGCTTACACCCAGGCCCTGCGGCTGCAACTGGAAGATACGAATGTGAAGGTTTTCGAGCTGATACCACCGGGCGTCAATACCAACCTGCAGAACGACTGGGTTATCAAGCCAAACCCGGCCATGATGATGAATGCGGACAAGATGGTGGAAGTGGTCATCAGTGGACTCAGGAAGGACAAACCGGAGCTCAGACCTGCGATGATCGGCGTGATTCAATTTGCCGCGAGACTGGTTCCTGGTCTGCTGATCAATTTCGGACACCGGGAATTCAAAAGATTTAAGGAGGCCAAGAAACAATTGATAAATTAAAAAGGTAAACCTGCGGCCAACATAACATTTGCCCGATCCATTAAACCTTAATTTTTATGATCAAGAATATCATTTCACTCGCCTTGCTGCTCATCTCAGTGGCGCTTAATTTTAAACAGGGCTAGGATACTTTCAATTACAAAGACAATCCTGCATCCATCAAAATGATGAATGACCTGGGCTTCAGTCAGCCCGCGATTCCATTTGTCGCTGCATTGACAATCATAGTAGGTATATTATTAATAATACCCCGCACTTTTTTCCTCGGTAATTTGCTGAATGCTATGATTATACTTCTTATTATGGCATTTTCGCTGCGAGCCGGAAACTATAAAATGGCACTTATGGAAATCCCGTTCCTGGCAATGCCACTGGTGATGATCTGGCTGAAATATCCTTTCAAAAATTGACAAACTGACCGTCATGAAGCCATATAAAATACAATCTATCACTGAGATACACCGGTTAATGGACCTTCCCAAACCCCACCATCCGCTTATTGGTCTGGTCAACTTATCCGGACTTAAAAATCATCCCGATATCAATGCAGTTGTGTTCGATTTGTATGTAATTTCCCTGAAACGAGGCTGTGACAAGCTGATCTACGGCCAGCAAAAGTATGACTTTGACGAAGGATTAATGGCGTTTATGTCGCCCGGACAAATTCTGCGGGGCGAAGGCGGCGGCGTACCTTCCCGGCTGGAAGGCTGGATGCTTTTTATTCATCCTGATTTTTTATGGAATACTTCTCTTGCTAGAAAAATCAAACAATACGATTATTTCAGCTATTCCAATAATGAAGCACTATTCCTTTCCGGCGATGAAGAAATTCTGATCAATAGCATTATCGAAAACATTCAAAGAGAATATAAATCGAATATCGATAAGTTTAGTCAGGATGTGATTATCGCCCAGCTGGAATTAATGTTTACCTATGCACAGCGTTTTTACGAGCGACAATTTATTACCAGAAAAATCACAAACAGTAAGATCCTGGAACGTATGGAAGTGGTACTTTCAACGTATTTCAAGGAAGCAGATTTAATTGAAAAAGGGTTGCCTACGGTCAGGTTTGTTGCCGATTCACTGAATATTTCACCTAAATACCTGGGCAGTTTACTAAAACAACTGACCGGACAAACTACCCAGCAACACATTCATGAAAAGCTAATCGAAAAAGCGAAGGAAAAGCTATCCACTTCGGAGTTGTCGGTCAGTGAAATTGCGTATGCGTTGGCATTCGAACATCCGCAATCGTTTAGCAAGCTGTTTAAAATGAAGACAAGACAGAGCCCCCTGGATTTCAGGCAATCTTTCAACTGAGCATCTGCATTTTGGACACATCTTCAAACGATTTGGAAACATTTTCCCGCTGCTGCACCCCGACTTTTGCATCGGACTAAAGAAATCAGATACAATGCAAAAGACCATTTTTATCACCGGAGCCTCTTCCGGACTTGGAAAAGCAACCGCAAAATTATTTCAGAGTGAAGGCTGGCATGTGATCGCAACAATGCGGAACCCGGACAGAGAAACGGAATTATCGGCACTCAAAAATGTGACCCTCCTTCCGCTGGATGTGACTGATCCTCAGCAGATACAATCCACGGTGGCAGAAGCTACGGCACTCCGGAAGATCGATGTTGTGTTCAATAATGCAGGTTATGGCTTGATGGGCGCACTGGAAGCATTGACGGACGAGCAGATTTTGAAAGAAATCAATACCAATCTGCTGGGTGTCATCCGCGTGACACAGGCCTTTATCCCGCATTTCAGGGAAAATAAAGGCGGGCTGTTCATCAATACCACGTCGATGGGCGGGCTTTTCGGTTTTCCGCTGCATTCGATTTACCATGCTACCAAATTCGGCGTCGAAGGCTGGGCGGAAAGTATGTCGTTTGAACTCGGGCCACATCATATTGGTATTAAGACCATCGCGCCGGGGGGGTTTACGACGGAATTTCTGGGCCGGTCGCTGGATAAGGCCTCGCATCCTGCGTACATTGAACTGGAAAATAAATTGTTCGCTAATATTGACAATATGATGGAGGCAGCCTCCACACCGGATCAGATCGCCGCCATCGTTTTCGAGGCCGCCACCGACGGTAAAGACCAGGTGCGGTATGTGGCGGGCGCAGATGCCAATGCATTGTATGCCAGGCGCCTGCAAATCGGAAGCGAAACTTTCAGACAGGAAATCCGCGACCAGTTCTTTGGTTAATTACATATGAGAACGATTCACTCGATTACCGAATTTCATCGCCTGCACCGGCTCCCCGAGCCGCAGCATCCGCTGATCAGCGTGATCAATGTGGCGGATATGCGGTTTGCGGATCGGGAACTTTGGCGGCAGTTTGTACTCCAATTTTACTGCGTGTCGCTGAAAAAGGGCATTACCGGCAAAATCCGGTACGGTCAGCAGTACTTTGATTTTGACAAAGGTCTGATGACTTTCGTGGCTGCCGGACAGGTGCAAGCGCTGGAAACGGCCGAGGACGCGATCCTGGATCCGGATTTCGGAAGCGGGCAGGCGCTGCTTTTTCATCCCGATTTTTTGTACAAACATCCGCTCGCGACGTCAATCAGGAATCTTGGCTTTTTCTCCTACTCCCTGACCGAAGCGCTGCATTTGTCCGGGAAAGAGGAGGAGAATATCAATGCCATTTTCCAGAAAATAACCGAGGAACTGGTTCACATTGACCGGCATACGCAGGAAATTGTGCTCTCTCAGATTGATCTGCTTTTGAATTACAGCACCCGGTTTTACGAGCGGCAGTTTATCACCAGAAAAATCGCAAACCACGACCTGCTGACTAAACTGGAAAATGTGCTGAATGCCTATTTTCAGGACCTGGCCCCGTCAAAGAATGCACTTCCGACGGTAGAATACCTGGCCGACCAGCTGCATTTGTCGCCGCATTACCTGAGCGACATGCTGCGCTCGCTCACCGGCCAGAGCGCGCAGCAGCACATCCACGAAAAGCTCATCGAAAAAGCCAAACAATACCTGAGTACCACCAATCTATCCGTCGCCGAAATTGCTTACCAATTGGGCTTCGAGTATGCACAGTCTTTTAACAAACTGTTTAAGCGGAAAATGAATGTGTCGCCGCTGGAATTCAGGCGGTCATTTAATTAGTGATAATGATGGCTTTTCGTCACCTTTTCCGGCTTCTTCGCTAATTGAGAAATGGCTAATGCATGATGGTGTCTTTCACAAAAGGCACCATCATTTTTTTCAATGAGAACATGCAGGTAAATGCTCTCGTTTTTAACGATTATTTAAAAGTGCTTTCGCTATTTTTTCAGAAGCTCCATTACTCGGACGGGCAGTGAAATTTTCTATCACGGATCCGTCCCGTCCTATTAGTACATACTGAGGATATACATGAATTGCAAACTGCTCTTCCAGCGTGTTTCCCCATGTAGCATTTGCATAAAGGTTTATCGTATTTAAACCAAATTGATTGATTTTTTCTAGCCACTTTTCCCGGGTAGTTCGCGTGCAGATGCTGATAATTTTCACGGGTTCATTCTTGAATTGAGCAACCAGTTCTTTTTCGAACGGAAATTCTTGAATGCAACCTTTGCAACCGGCAAACCAAAAGCTGAGGTAAACAATCTGGCCTCTAAAATCTTTCAGGGAAACCAGTGAATCCTGCTCATCAGTCAATACAAAATTGGGGCTGGGCTTTCCTGAGCGCAGCACACCGATCCGTTGTGAAGCACTTTCTTTTAAATACGGGACAAGCGCAGGATAGAAATGCGGAACTGGTATTTCTGCCAGGCTTTTTTCGACCTGCCGGGGGTTATCATTCAGTGATTCACTGATCGTAAATAATGTAAAGAATTCGCCTGTTTGTTGGCCCAATAAACCTACATTTTGTTTGTAAACAGAATTGTTCTTCTTGCCGGGCGCGCTACTTTGTGTGTTGGCGGCTGACTTGTAGCTCACATATTCCCGAAGGAAGAATAAATAAGCATAATTATATAGCGCTGACAAATTTCGAATCTCCAACTTTTTCAGGAAATCAAAGTAATTAGCCGGGGTATTGGCAGCTGCATGCTTGACTGCTTTTCGATACTGATAAATGTACAGCCGCAGGTACGCGTCAGAATATCTGATTGCGTCTTTTTCGTAGCGTAAGAACCATTGCGGAAGCGCCTGAGAATTGCTGTTTAAGAATGCACTTTCTGACATAAAAAGACTATCGGCAAGGTGCATAAATGCATCGAGGCTTAGATCGCCTACTCCTGCATTCATGACCTGCTGACCCACCGAAACCGGATATTGTTTGGCTTTTGCCAGGTAATAGTCTTGTATCGCTTTATTTTTCCCATCAATTTCAAAGGCAACGTCATTAATTGAACCTTTCATTCTGACAAACACAGTATCTGAGGGTTCCAGGATCACAGATAGTTTTTTATCTGCAATCGTAACAGATACCTGCTGGATTGTGTACACCGGGCATGTAAACTGCACCGTATGATGCATTGTTGATATCGTATCCTGCTGCTCAAATGAGCCATAAGCCGGAAATGAATGCAGAACTTCCACCGAGACAGGTATAGATGTATCGGATTCTATACCTTCAATTTTGATAATGCCTTGTCCTTTTAGATTTAAGACCTGGGAAAAGACCGTATTACCTATAAAAAAAAGGGCCAGTATTAAGGATGCACAGCGATAATTCATGGCTAAGAACATTGATGATCACTTGAATATTCCCTGACTCAGATGTTTCTCGAATTGACATAACCCAGCTTCCACACCCCGTTTTTCGTTTCCATAACGCGTACTTCCCGCGACATCTGTCTCATCAGAAATGACCTTTTTGATAGCTGCAATGTCGTCAGCATCTCCTGGCGCGGTTTGCGCCGAGGCAGCGATGGTAGCCTCGCCGTATCAATGTCCATCAACATGACATCGGGCATCTTCCGGCAACATCATCCGGTACTTTCACCACATGCCCATGCATTCCGGCAACCCCCAGCTTAAACGTAGATTCCAGGACCAGCGCAAGCCATTTTGCGGAGTGAGTGATTGTCTTCATAAATGCTTACCCGTACCATGCTGCCAGATATTTGATGGTGTAATATTGCAAAAATACCATCACCGGTTATACTACTGTACCGGATAAATATATGAGTAGAAATGTGGTATTTGACAGCTACATTTACTTCCGTCAACTAAAAGGCCGGCTGATGAAACACATCCTGATTGCTAATTACTTAAACATTATTCTCATACTTTACGGGCTGTTTTCCGGAGGGAATGTTCATGCGCAAAACGCTTCCCTGAATGTGGGCCTGCGCTTTCAGCAAACGTTTGATTTGTATAATGAGAATGGAATCACCGTGCAATATGCAAATCCGAAATGGATGAAAAACCACCTTCAGACCGGAATCAGCTACATCAGCACCAGGCTGGGATCGGCCGTCGGGAGAAATGCTATCAAGCAGGATCATCTGTTTTTAACCGGGAGCTACCTTTTCCGGCCTGAAAAGGTACTCAGACCCATGTTGAGCGTAAATGCAGGCTGGTTTCATGCCGACTACGAATCACCGATCTTTCAGGATCTCCCCCAGTCATCGGCAACTGTTGCTTTGGAGGCGGGGGTTTCTGTTAAAACCAATTCACCGCTCAGATTTGGAGCAGCCCTGGGGTACAACCTCATTACAGGAGACGGTGCAAGCGGACCGGGGACTTTGTACCCGGTGTATGTTCAGTTGAATATTACCTATAACATCTTCAAAACCCGTGCAAAATGAGAGTTACAATCATGCTGGCGTGTTTCTTTTTTCTGGCTGGCTGTAAAAAGGATCCTGTATTGACAGATGCCATGCTGGGAGGGGAAACCATCTTTGATCCGTCCGTGTATGATCCCGGCAAGTACCTGGTTTCACTCGCAAAGCCCAATCCCACGCCATCAGAGGCGAGCACACCTGTCATCATTACGGTTCACGGTTACAGCGCCTCCACGTTCGAGTGGGACGAATTCCGAAGCTTTGCTTCCGGCCGGTCCAACGTATTGATTTCCCAGGTTTTGATGGGCGGACATGGTGTCAGCTATGCAGATTTCAAGAATGCATCGTGGCAGGACTGGAAGCAGCCCGTACTTGAAGAATACATGCGCCTGGAAAAAGCAGGCTATACCAACATCAGCCTGGCGGGTTCTTCCACCGGTTCGGCGGTGATCCTGAATATGCTGGCAGACGGTTTTTTTATCGAACACACAAAACCCCGGCAAATCTTCCTCATTGACCCGATTGTTATTCCGGCCGACAAATCCCTGAGCCTGATAGGCATTGCTGGTCCGATCATCGGCTATACAGAGGCTGATAATACCGCCGAAGAAGACAAACACTGGTATCATTACCGGCCATATGAAACGCTCAAAGAGTTAAAAGAACTGACCGGGCTGGTCCGTCATGATCTGCAAAAAGGGTTCAGATTACCCGCGGGAACCCAGCTGAAAGTTTACAAGTCCAAAAAAGATACCACAGCCGATCCGGTCAGCGCGGTACTGATTTACAAAGGTCTGAAATCGGCAGATGCACAGCCCGTTGAAGTAGAGATGATCGATTCGGAACTGCACGTTTTTACCCGCCTTGACTTACGGCCCAATCTGATGCCGAAAGACCGTGACAACCAGAAAAATGCCTTTGAAGATATACTCAGCCGCCTTAATTGATTGCCACAATCTGAGTACAATGGGTAAATTCGGTTTCCGGTGTGCTTCCGGTTGTGCGCCGTCGTCTTCAAATCTTTTAACGTCGACTATCCAAAAAGATCAGATCTATGCAAGAGCCTTCCGGTACAAACAAAAATGAAAAATCAGGACAGAATTACAACTGGCTTCTCTGGCTTTGGATGGCGCTGGTTGCTGCTTTTTCTGTTGGTCAGCTCATTTGGGTGACGTTAGGATTTTGACAGGTCTGTTGAGTCTGTGCACTCCGAAGCGGCAAAAGTACATGACCGCTACTGAACAGATCATCAGATTTCTTAACGGGTAAACCGCCGGGCAGCGATTACTGTGTGGTGCTGACAGTCATATTTCAAAAAACCGGTAGCTTTCAAGCTACCGGTTTTTTGTTGGAGCATCGTGCAATGCGCAATAAAGATCGGTGCCTACTCAATGCTTGTTAAATAAAGCTCCTGCGCTTAGCCGCATACTAATTCGTTGTAAATAAGAGTTTTAAAACTCCCATATTTTTGTTATTTATGGAGTGTGAGGCTTCATAGTTCCGCCATATTGTTCAGAAATCACACTGCATATTTAACGATTTGCACCACTTGCCTCTATGTTTTCGTCACCCTGCTTGCTTGTAACAAGAGAGAATTAAATGCAGGGGCGAAAGTCCGCATTGTGAAGTCCGACAGCGGATATGTTGTACTGCGCGATGGAAAAGCATTCGGGATAAACGGTGCCGGTGGAACATCCAATTTCAAGGCGCTGCGTGAGGCGGGAGGAACATGTCTGCGCATATGGGACACTACGCAATTGCAACAGGTACTGGACAGTGCACAGCAAAATGGCCTTGCCATCATCGCCGGTCTTCCGATCCGGAACAGTGATCAAAAGGACTTTTACAACGATCCAATCAAAGCTTCAAAACAGTTAGCTCAATTCCAGTCAATTGTTGACAGGCACAAAGATCATCCCGCACTTTTGATGTGGTGTGTGGGCAACGAGCTGGATTTTCCTTACAGCCCATCGTACAACCATTTTTATAGTGCCTTCAATGCAATTACAAAAATGATCCGCCGGGTTGATCCCGATCATCCAATCACGACCACTGTCCTGAATTTCAATAGAAAATACATCGCCAATATTCAGCTGCGATGCCACATTGATCTTATATCGTTTAATGTTTTCAACAATTTACGATTGCTGAAAGAAGATCTGAAAAGCTTTTCATGGTTTTGGAACGGACCCTATATGTTATTGGAATGGGGAACAGACGGCCCATGGACCGGAACACAGTGTACAGCCTGGGGTGCTTTCATTGAAAATCCGAGCAAAAAAAAGGCTGATGTTATATTGAAGCGATACCAGCAGGAAATACCTGTGAAAGACCCACGCTTTTTAGGGAGCTTTATATTTTTTTGGGGAAGCAAGCAAGAAACTACCTCTACCTGGTTTAGCCTGTTCGACGAATCCGGCAGAAAGTCCGAGCTGGTTGCAATAATGCAATACATATGGACCGGACAACTTCCGAAAGATCAATTTCCGCAGATACGTTATATGCTCCTCAACAACAAAGGGGCTGCCGATGATATTTTGCTAAACCCGGAAGAAGCGATGCACCCTGAACTTGTTCTGCATCAGAGAGACAGCATCAGGTCCGTGCATTGGGAAATTGTGCCGGAGGATTGGTATAAAGAAAACGGGCAGAACAGCTCGCAGCAACCGCGCCCGCTTGCTGCGAGCGTTGAATCCGGCGGCAGGCTTACCGCTCAGTTTAAGTCACCTGCGGAAGAAGGACCTTACCGTATTTTTGCGAAAATATACCATCACAACGGAACCTTCGCCAGCTGTAACACGCCCTTTTACGTGATCAGTGACCGATGAAGCGGATAACGATCACACCCCCAACAAAGCGCGAGCTTGTCACACTTTGGGTGATGATCTTCATTGGATGTGTTGCAATCGTATTTTTCCTCTGCCATGTGCTGAACCCTGCGGTGCGCGGCCATGTGCCACTGTACTGGATGCTGATGGTAACATTCGTATTCACTTGCCTGAAACTCCTTTACGAGTGGTACCATTATCTTTTTATTACCGTCCCAAAAACGCCGCCGCTTACCACGCACTTCACGGTCGATATCTTCACAACATTCTGTGCGGGTGAACCTTACGAAATGATCGTTGAAACGCTTGAAGCTGTAAAAGCAATTACCTACCCCCATGAAACATACCTGTGTGACGAAGCAAATGATCCTTTTTTAAAGGAAGTCTGCCAGGAACTGGGCGTGCATCATATCACCCGGACAAACAGAACAGATGCAAAAGCCGGTAACATTAACAATGCTTTGAAACAGTCAGCAGGTGAGCTGTGTGTCGTCCTGGATCCTGACCATGTTCCGGCCCCTGATTTTCTGGACCCCATTGTGCCGCACTTCGCCAATCCGGAGATCGGATATGTGCAGATTGTCCAGGCCTATAAAAACGGGAATGAAAGTCTGATCGCCAAAGGTGCTGCCCAGCAGACCTACCAGTTTTATGGACCCATCATGATGACCATGAACAAGTATGGGACCGTGCTGGCGATAGGCGCCAACTGCACGTTCCGGCGAACTGCGCTGGACTCCATCGGTGGGCATGCCGCCGGACTTGCGGAGGATTTGCACACGGCTATGCAGCTGCACGCCCAGGGATGGAAATCGGTGTATGTGCCTGAAATTATGGCACGCGGGCTTGTGCCGTCAACCCTTTCTGCCTACTACAGGCAGCAGCTGAAATGGTCAAGAGGTGTTTTTGATCTGCTGGTTACGGCTTATCCGAAATTGTTCAGCCGCTTCACCTGGCGCCAAAAGCTGCATTATGCGCTGCTCCCGATGCATTATCTGTCGGGCGTTATTTTCCTGATCAATTTCCTGATCCCGGTCATCGCACTTTGTTTTGGGGCCAGTCCCATGCAGATGGACATTTCGGAGTTTGGGCTGGCTGTTTTTCCCCTGATTGCATCCATCGTGCTGATCCGGCATTTTGTCCAATGGTGGGTCATGGAAGACGAAGAGCGCGGTTTCCACATGGTCGGGGGACTGCTCCTGATCGGTACCTGGTGGGTATTTATCCTTGGTCTGGTTTATACGATTGCGGGAAAAAAGGTGCCCTACGTTCCAACGCCCAAGGATGGCAATGAAGCCAATAACTGGCCACTCAACATTCCCAACCTCTTCATATTCGCTATTTCTGCGTTTGCAATAGGCTACGGATTGCTTACTGACTGGAACCCGTACAACCTGGTCATGGCAGGTTTTGCAGGATTGAACTGTCTTTTTATGTGCTTTACCATTGCGGCAAGCCGGCAACAGCAGTTCCGGTTCCTGCGCGCACAAAATCCCAGGCTGAATGCGCTGATGGGCCGCCTGAAAATAGTGAAGGACGTTTTATGGATATTGAGGCACCGGGTTTATACCGGCCTGCGCAGCACAGCCATGCTGGTTATGTTCCTGTTAGTCGGTGTCTGGATCTACAATGCAAAATTTAAGTTCCTGGAAAATGAGTCTGATTATCACAGACATGAAAGGCATGGCATGCGCAGGCCGCTTGGGCCGGGAAATGTTCTGATCACATCAGAAACATCGGGTCGGGAAGCAGCAATGCCCGATCTGTTGCCTCCCAATCCATCCGGAGCTGTAATTTCATTTAAAGGAATGCGCGGCGTCAATTATTTAAAAGGCTCCGACTGGAAAAACGAGTATGAGGCTTTTACGAAAAAAGAGCTTGTTTCTGATTTTAAAGAAATGAAAAGGATTGGGATTAACACCGTCAAGTTTTATGGACCAGGCATTTACGATCGAAATATACTGAGTGTCGCGGGAGCGCAAGGCATGAACCTTCATTATGGATTCTGGGTGCCGTCCGGCCTGGATTTCAAAAAAGATAAACAAACTCTGGAAGCGCTTTCACAAAAGATATTGCTGGCGGTAGGCAGCCATAAAGCAAACCGGAAAATCTTTTCCTGGAACATTGGAAATGCTGTATTCCAGAATCTGCGGTTCTATTATTTGCCCCGAGATTTAGCCGATCAACAGGATGCGTATTTGGTTTGGCTGAAAAAGCTGGTTTCGCAAATGAAAAAAGTGGATCCCAGCCGCCCCATCACGCTGGACATCCAAGCTTCTGAAACAATGCATGCTGCTGTTGCCAGAATAAGGGCTGCCATTCCGGGAATTGCGTCTTATGGATTGGTCTACTACAGTAATGCTGCTCAACATAAAATGCCGGAAAACTTTCCGCATTTTACCAGTTACGCTGAATATGACACCTATACCAGACATTCAGGTGATTCGGCGGGTGTTTTTATTTCAAACTGGCAGGATGTGCATGCTTACGAAAAGGTAACTTTTGACGGTTTAAAAGACGGGACTGGCCGCAGGAAAATTTCAATGCTGCAACTTGCCGCCAAATGGCATGGGCATGCAAAAACATGGGAACCACCCAAAACCAGAATTTTAAGACCTGCCGCAGCCACAGTTGCCGGATTGATGCTCGACTACCACGCAGTCATCCGGAAGGACGGGAATTGGTCACTGGCAAAAGACCTGAAAACGAGCTTCAAATTTGAATGGAAGCTGGTGCAGATGGATGACTATTTCAACCTCATTTCTTCAAAGGACGTGGGCACCGGCACCGACCTGAGCCTGCAAATACCCCCTGATCCCGAAACTTACAGGCTTTACCTGTTTGTGCTCGAAGGCAATGTGGTAATCGACATCATTGATTCCAGCCTGAACACACCACTACTACCGGAACCCCACTCGGGCCATTGATAAGGTATTTACAAAATGCTGAAAGGTTGGCTTGCTCACACTCCAGTCGGGAGGTGGAATGTTGCCCCACACTTTGGGATTATCGGCTAAATTGAAATAGCTCACACCTCTGATCTCCGGACGATTACCGATGACCTCGGCTGCTTTTTCCAACCATTTTTTCTTGAAATTTTCAGGGCCTTTCACACCAAACTCAGTGATGAAGATGGGCTTGTTTACCAGCCGCATCCGGTAGTGTTTGCGATTGTAAATGGTTTCGAAAGACTCCTGCTGCTCAGGATCTGTAATGTTCTTGTCGGGCAACCCGTATATGGCTATGCTGATGTAATCCACCACATCATCGCCCGGCCACCATTCGATCGAACCCCGGTCGCCGGCCGGTCCCCATACCTTTTTAATCCTTTTGTTTTTTGAACCGTCAAAGTTCATAAAGTACCGGAAGGCTTTGATATAAAGTACAGGATCCTGGCTTTGCCACGCATACCGGTGGATAGGGATTTCCATTTCGTGTGCAAAGCGCAGGTAAACGGTTTGCTTACTGGTTGCAAGTACACGGTAGATTTCAGCAAACTCCGCATCATAAATGCCATTAATTACATTGCCCAGTGCATTTGAATCTTTTTTGACCCCTGCATTATGCCACGGCTCGATACTCACAATGGCATCGTGGCGGCGAGAAACGATTGCATTGAAATCCCTCTCGAACTGACCGTTCTGCACAGCGATCAGATCGACAAAAATATGCTCCGCATCAATCAGTCCCGAGTTAACCAGCAATGCTTTGGGATCATATACACCAATCAGCGGTGTTCTCTTTTCGGTAACATTTGGAGCGCCTTCCGTGTCTTGTGTCTGATACAGAATGCCGGCATTGAGCCGCGTACTTGCAGCGGCTTTTACCAGCGCGGCTTTGAGATCAGCCTCACTGACGCTTCCCGCTTTCATAACCAGCACCGGCTTTCCGAACATTCGCATACGCTGTATTTTCCGCCTGACATTTTCCTCAGGGTCTTTCACAGCCGGGAAGGCAGTCGCTGCCAGTTCAGATTTACCATCAATCGTCACACTGATATAGTCCACAAAAACAGGCCCGGGCCAATATTCATCTGAACCAGGATAGCCCGCCGGTCCCCACACTATTTTCACTGCGGGAAAAACAGACCTAGCCAGTTTGCAAAAATGATTGAATGCTTCAATGTAGTCGACTGGCGCCTGGTATTGCCAGGGATACAGCTGCACAGGAACTTCCATCTCGGGGTTCCAGCGCAAATAGGTAGTGCCCGATTTCCTGGCCAGTGCCAGGCAAAATGCCTTGATTTTGGCATCATAAGCTCCTTCACGCACTTCTTTGAGCACATTGGGTGCCGATGCATAGTCGGTTCCCGGCATGGAGATGGTAATAATCAGATGCGCTGCATCAGGGATTTTTGCAATCAATTTGTTGATAGACGCATTGTCGGGGTGCTTGTCCAGTTTCAGCGCGTAGTGCGAGAACGAATGTGCTGTCTGCTGCGCGTTGAGTTCGAAAGTACCAATCACAGGTTCATGGAAGGTGGAATCCAGAGCATCATAGGATCTTACAGACGGCGATGTCAGTTTTTGAATGACAAACACCAGCAACAAGGTTGAAATGAGCCCGGCTGCAATCACTATAACCCTGGAAATTTTCATACGGTGACCAAGTGTTTGTTGCAAAAACCCAAGGTAGCGTTTTTCGATTATGACAGACCGTACCTCCGGAAAGTTAAAGTCGATAAACAGGCTGAGCTGATCAGATACGCCATTTACGATCTTGATAAACATCAATGAGTTGCCGGATCAGGGTAGATAGTTTTGTCCCATTCCATGGAAGGACAATGCAAATCAAACCTGTATCACATGAAATCCAACAACCTAAATTTGAGAAGTTTCCCGCTCGAAGGAGTAATTCTGCTACTTTCCCGACTGATCCCTCTGACCGCCCGTATACCCGCCTACCCTATTGCCCGGGTTTTTATGCTGTCGCTTCTTTTGCCGTATTCCAGCTTTGGGCAGGGATACGTGGAAGGTGTAAATGTGAGCTACGAAAACCTGCCCATGAAGATCAGAACCGAAGGACAGTATCAGAAATTTACAGGTAGCAACCTCAAAATAGCCACCACGATCCCCGTTTTTCTTACACCAAACAAGTCCAAATACCTGCTGGTCGGCGGCAATCTGGAAGCATTTCACTTTTCTGGTTCGCACCCGGGCTTTGAAGTGAAAAACGTTTACAGCATATCGCCCACACTAGGTTACAGCACGATGGTTAATAAGAAAATTAACCTTACCGCATTGTTTATGCCATTTCTAAACAGCGATTACAAGAACGTCAAAGCTTCGGACATGAAGTTCGGTGCGGTTGTCAGAGGAACCTGGAAAGTGAATGACAAGCTAACCTGGAAAGGCATTGTTGGCTACCGCAGGCAGTTTTACGGCCCGCAGTACATCGTACTGGTAGGTATGGACTGGAAGGTAAATGATAAGCTCTGGATATTCGGTGATCTGCCACATAGTGCTACGGTGAGTTATGCGGTAAACCAGAAGGTCAATGCGGGTTTCAACCTGTTTGTACAAAATTCAACTTACCGCTTAAACAACCAAAAACGCTATTTTGAATACAACACGGTCAATCCCGGCCTGTTTGCCGAATACTACATTTCGCCCGACTGGGCTGTCCGCGCAACTGCTGCGTATACACTGATCCGTAACATGGAGGTATATAACCAAAATGATAAAGCAAGTGGCTTTATTGACTTCTATGAACTGGGTAACCGCAAGGACCCGCTCAACCCGGAAGTAGCGGGCGGCCTAAGCTTTAAAGTGGGCCTGAGTTACAGAATCATTCCCGGAAAGCATTAATTCTTCCCTAACATTGACTATCATGAACAAAACATTAATCGGCTTAGCGGTAGGCGGCCTCCTTAGCTTGTTGCACATTTTCCCCGCGCATTCCAGTGTTCTTTCTGCGCCAGACACAAAGGATTACAGCCACTTAGCTGAAATTATGATTGATACAGCTGCTGAAATAAGCATTTTTGAAAAAACGGGCAAAATCTTGAAGGCCCCGGAAGATGCACTCACGCTGGCCAGGTTTGATGCCGGCGGCCAAGTACATACCCTTGCCGTGCTGCAAGACAATGGGGAAATGATTCGCGGGATTGATTTAAGTGCTGAGTTGGGAAAATATGAGCAAAACGCTTTTGAGGTGATCAAAGGGCTGGAATTTGATGAAATTGTAAAGCTTACCCACACCAGTGCCAAACATATTTCATTAAAGTATGCAGACCTGCTTCCCAGTGTTGGTGGTGAAACACACCTGGCGATTGGGATCAATTATGCAGAACACGGCAAGGAAACCGGGCAGGTAAGACCATTCATGTTTCCAAAATTTGTGCGCACCGACCCGGCCGTCCACCAGTTACAGTATACAAAAGGCTGGCTCCTGGACCACGAGGCTGAACTTGGTATTGTTTTCCCGAAGGCGGTTTGTTCCGCTGCTGACTTGAACAGCATGATGATCGGGTTTCTGGTTGTCAATGACTTTACCGACCGGGCAACATTGATGCGTAAAATGGATAGCCAGAACGTAATTGGCGGCAAAGGTTTCCCGGATGCCAAAAGTAACGAAGGATTTTTACCAACGGGTCCTTACATGGTAGTTCCAAGAAATTGGCGCGCATTTGTGAATGATTTAGAACTTTCGCTTTCGGTCAACGGTGAGCAGCGCCAGCATGGGAGTGCAAAAGATATGGTCTGGGATATCAGCCGGATCATCGAACAGTCACTGTCTGTGAAGGGCGAGAAAAAAAGTTATTATCAAGGTCAGATGGTCAAACTGTTTGAAGGAAGCTGCATTCCGGCCAATACCATTATCATGACGGGAACACCTTCCGGGGTTGTGTTCAATGCACCGGGCAAAGGTTTTATCATTGGGACAGTCTTCAAATACATTTTTACCGGTGCATTTTTCACGTCAAAAATGCACCCCTATATCTTGGAGCAGTATTTGAAAAACCAAATGAAAAATACCCGTTACCTGAAACCGGGAGACAAGGTAGAAACGTCCATCAGCTACTTAGGGACGATCCATACCAGCATTAACGAATAAATCCTGATTGTGTATCTTAGCCTGCGTGGGGGTTTTTCAGGAAACGAGTTGATACTTCCACGCACCTAAACTTGTCCGGCAAAAACAGACCAATGTATGGTAAGTCCAGAATCCATGACGAAAATAGAATCCTTTATCAGAAGGATCATTGACCCGAATGCGGATGAATGGGATGCCTTTGCCCGGATCGTTAAAACCAGATCATTGAAAAAGAAAGACCTCTTGTTGCAGGAAGGGCAGGTCTGCAATTTCATAGCATTCATTAATTCAGGTGTACTTCGGGAATACAGCTTCGAAAATGACAAGGAGAGTACCGTGGATTTTGTCAGTGAAAATCAATTTACCAGCGATTACCAAAGCTTTATTCTGGGATCGCCTTCCATGCAATACCTGGAAGCACTGACCGATGTGGAGCTGCTGATCCTGAAAAAGAGTGATATAAATGCCTTATACGATCAGTACAAGATCTGGGAACGGTTTGGCAGGTTGATTATCGAGCATGTGTTTTGCAGCTCCGAAGCGAAGCGGAAAAAGATTATTTCCACCTCGCATGAGGAGCAATACCGGAATTTTGCCGCGACCTACCCGCAGATAGTCCAGCAAGTCCCGCAATACTACATCGCTTCCTACCTGGGCCTGACGCCCGAACATCTGAGCAGGTTAAGAAAAAAGGGATCCTAGGAGTGTAACATGAAGTCAGCTAAGTCCTGCGATTTTTAGTACGATATCATTTATCCGATTTTGAGCTTTCTTAACCTGTTTTTGTTCAACTATTCAACATCAACCTCCTTCTCGCATTTCAGCGTCGTGACTTGCGATGGAAAACGTAAGTGACAGCAACGAGCAGTAGCAGACCTGCCGTGAAACCGAATGCAGCGGGAAGGCTGGTTGATTTGGCTAGGAAACCCAGAATCGCCGGACCCGCTAATTGTCCTGCGTAACCCATGGTGGTAATGGCAGGAATCGCAATTGTACTTGGAACGTCTTTAAGGCGCCCGCCTTCACTGAAAAACACGGGAACGGTGTTGGCTGCACCAACGCCTACTAGGATGAAGCCTAGTAAAGTGATGGGTATCCAGGGAGAAAATATGATCACCAAAAATCCTGTGGCAGCTACTAAACTGCCGCCAATGACGACGGTAGACGGCAGGATCCTTGTGACAATCCTATCACCCAGCAACCGCATTACTGCCATGGCAATCGAAAAGGATGCGTATCCTATGCCTGAGAAGGATTCTTCAATGTGCTTAAAATCCCGAAGCAGGATTGCGCTCCAGTCCAGCATTGCTCCTTCTGCAAGAAAAACCGAAAAGCAGAGAAAGCCCAGAAAAAGCACACGCTTATTGAACCAGGACTGCCCCGATGCATTGCTTTGATGATGGCCTTCACTATACCTGACAACAAGTGCATCTTCTAAGACTTTGTCCAGCAATGCATTGTATTTTACAAGAACGAGGATGAGAAGGATGATCGAAATACAACCTGCGGCCCAGATTGGATTCAGCCCAGAACTAATCAGAAAACCAATCCCCAATGAACCCAGAAGTCCGCCAACACTGAACAGTCCATGCAGGGAAGACATGATTGGCCTGCCGGATAAATTTTGCACCTGAACACCATGTGCATTCATCGCAACATCCACACTTCCCACCCCCGATCCAAATACAAACAGCATCAGTGCCAGGGAAAAAGAAGTATTCATCATGAGTAGAAGCGGTAAAGCTCCGGCCGTGACAAAGGTTGCGTAAAGGATTACCCTTCGGGAACCAAGCCGGGATATCAGCCATCCGGTTACAGGCATCATCATGAGTGCTCCGGCTCCCAGAAATAGCAGCAGGAAGCCCATACCGGCTTCATCCAGTTTAAGTTGATCTTTAACGTACGGCACCATGGGTGCCCAGCTTGAAATACCCAGTCCACAAATCAAGAAAATGACTTGTGTTGATGTTTGCAGCTGTGCGATGTTGTGTTTTGCAGACAAATCCATAAACGATCTTTTTGCAAACTTCTGCAATATTGCAGAAGTTTGCAAAAAGAATAGCTGTAATTTTTATAATATTTGAACATTCAGGCATACCGATCTGCCACCCAAAGCATACGCAGCTTTCTGCATGAAGCATGCTGATGTTGAATGCAGGTAACTACTATGCAGGTTGCAACCAGGTCTGATGCTACCGAAAAGCAGCTGAATGCGTTTTGTCTGTGCAGGTTTAAAAGATTTGCAGATCAGAGAAGCGATAACTTGCAAGCTGCTCGCTGTCACTTGGAAGATCTGTGATGATACCATCGATTTCATCCAGCCGAGCGACCTTGAAGTAGTCAGTTTTATTCAGCTTTTCCTGAGTGATCAATGCTACTGTTTTCCTGGCAGATTTAAGAAGGGCTTTTTTTACTTCACCATCTTCGGCAAACTGTGCCGTTATGCCGGTGTTGGAATCGAGTGCGCAAGTACCCATCAAATATAAATCTGCCACATATTTCGCTGCTTCGGTACAGGTTTGCACGCCTACGGTGGTTTGGGTACCTGGGATGTAGTTACCTCCCATGATGATGATTTCCACGTCTTTATGATTTACCAGGACTTGCGGCAGTGCCAGATTGTTGGTAATGATCCTTAGCCTGGTATTAAGCGGCAATGCAGATGCAACGGCAAGAATGGTCGTCCCGCCATCCAGAAATACGGTCTTTACGTCCGAGAGATGCTGCTGTGCTTTCAAGGCGATCCGCTGTTTACCCTCGGTAAACAATCCTTTTCGCTGCTGAAAGGTTAGTGGACTCTGTGCTGGCGAAATTGCACCTCCCCGCACTTTAACCATCAAGCCACTCTTGGCAAGTATGTCAATATCCCTGCGAATGGTGTCTTCCGACACGGCAAGTTCAAGGGCAAGTTCTTCAAAAAAGACCTGGTTGTTTGACTTCAGCTTGCTCAGAATATGTTCAAATCGGGTTTCTTTCAGCATGGTATAACTTCTTGCAAACTGGGCATTTTAATTTTTAAAGCTCTGGTGAATCCAAGACTTCTGTTCTTACAAGAAAAATGATCACCATAGACAAAGTTTGCCAAATTATACATATTTGCATTATTTCGCATCAACTAGCCAGGATTTAGAAATGAGAGAGCCAACAATGCAGTTCGAGATTGAAACCTATCGGTTTGATGATGACGGGATCATCCCTAATAGTAACCTTCCGGTGATTTTATACAGGAAAGTGTATTTAGAAAATGACAAATCGGATTGGTTTGAGTCCACTTTCATCAAAAACGGATGGACCAATAACTGGCGTGATACCATCCTGTCTTATGACCATTTTCATAGTACCACGCATGAAGTGCTGGGCGTCGGTGACGGGACGGTTACATTGCAGGTGGGAGGACCATCCGGGGTACACCTCACAGTACATGCCGGCGACGTGCTTATTTTGCCTGCTGGTGTCGGGCATGCTTCACTGCCGGGACAAAGTTACTATGAAATCGTCGGTGGGTATCCCGATGGCAAATCCTGGGATCTGATGACAGGTACAGAAGAAAACCGACATGATGCCTTAACCAACATCAAAGCGGTTGATTTACCCTTAACCGATCCGATTTATGGCTTGCAGGGTATGTTACTGAAATACTGGAATTAACGTTTTTCAGCATACAAACCTGTTTCAGCAAACCCACGTCTGAGCACCATGCAAAATAAAGCGTGCAAAGATGAGGTGAGGATTTGGGGCAATTCGCTTGGTTTATAGTAAAAAAAGCTGGCAGCAGCTTGCTTACAAGAGGGGCGTCAGCGAGACAATCATAATAGCAAAATAGGTTTCTATATACGTCCCCATCCTTTGTTACTACTATCAAAATCAATTACAATGGAGAAACGAAAAAGTGTTCAGTTAAATCAGGAACACCAAAAATCGAGGTTCCCCGTCCGAGGCATTTTGATCAATTAGAAGCTGCAATTCTAAAAATCCTTTTTTCAGAAGATCAGGTGAAAAATTTGAAGCGATCAGATTTTCTCTTTTTGTAGCTCGCTTATATAATCTATTTCCCCAGCAAAAGCTGATTAAAAGATTTCGTATTACTTACATTTAACAAAGTACTGTCTGTCAAGGCCACTATTTTCCAGCACAAGTACACTGTCTGAAAAAGTAGCAATTTGATACCGAATATCAGGGATTATTACCAGGCCATTAGAAATCCCTATATAGCGCGCATAGAAGGTATTACCTGTCACCCGGTATGCCCAGGGTTGTCCTTGGGCCGGCCGACAGGTTTCGGAAGAATCGGATGCGATGTAAAGGTAATCTGGATCGAATGTCCACCGGGTTTTCAACCCGCTAGTTGATGAGCGTAAGTTCCACGTTCCATTCAACATATTTTCATCGATTGATTCGTCCGAGTTTTTGCAACAACAAACCAGTACCATTAAAGTTAGGTAGGAAAAAGTCTTCATCATTTATAAGAATTTATAATTGAAGATGAAATCTGAGATTGACTAAATTGATAATTACCAACGGATATTAGCTTTACCCATCATTGAATAAGTACTTCTCTCCCATTAAAGCCTACCGAAATTCCATAATATACCTACTCCCGGGATTACAAACTGGATATTCCGGTCATAGCTTGTACTTGGTACCTCAGGTCTCAGCTTACCTATTCTATTCATTTCGTATGCCAGGGATAAGTAATAGTTAATTTTTCTTGCACTTTTAAGAATTGCTTTTGCAGATACCCTAGCTGCCAGACCATCAACACTTTCCTTATAGTTATATTTTGATCCCTTAAAGCCAAAATGCACATACCCTAATGCTAATTGGGGCTGAATTACAATTTTTCTAAGCTGCATTGTATAGCCCAACTTAACTTTTGGGCTAATTACATTTAATAAAACATCGGCAGGTGTGAATTTAAGAAAGGAAGAATTTATTAGCATACCGACATCCACTTTACTGGCTTTGAAAATTGTATAGTCAAGCCCAATATCCGCGATACCTTTGTAGCCAACACTAAATCCTTCATTCACAAAATTGGAGCCCACCGGAATGGGATAACCCAAATTAAGGGAAAAATCAGAACCTTTAAACTGAGCAAATGACTGCGTGCAAGTCAGTAACAAGATAGCAAATAAGAAGGCTCTTTTCATAGGAATTGCTATTTACGGTGAGATACATTGTATACGTGACAGATAAACGATTGTGCACATAGATTGTTATTTAGGAACGTATCTCAATTTACCTGCAATGCAAACAAACTTTCCTTTCGAATATCATAAACAGAAAGGAATTCTATACTGTTTATCCATCTGACAACCCACTGATTTCAAAAAGTTATTGTCTTATTATCGAAAATGCTTCACTCCTGTCCTGCTTAAATAAAAAGGCGCCGAGGGGCTTACCCAATTGTGAAAGATTTAAGTATTGAAATTATTATGCACTATGGAAAGAAAGGTAACTATCAAACAGGAAATTATATAAACTTTAAAGACGGGCGTTAATTGATGCTCAAAGGCTATCAAAGAGCAGCATTGGACCTGACACGTACGTACCGATCTCGCCGGACCCGGGCCTGGCAAAACTCAATTTACACTTGCTGCCCGAATAACCTACGGCTATACTTTGACAGGTTCTTCATTCATAAATTTCTCTGGTGTCAATGGCAGATCTCTTAATCTTTTACCGGTTGCATTAAATACAGCATTCGCAATAGCCGCTGATACACCTGTAATACCGATTTCACCAATGCCCCGCGCACCGATCGGCGATATATGCGGGTCAGGTTTACCGATAAAATGAACATCGATGGGCGGAACGTCCAGGTGAACAGGAACATGGTAATCTGCCAGTGTACGTGTCACCGGGTTACCCCAACGTTTATCATACTCTGTGGCTTCCATCAGTGCTGCGCCAATACCAAAGATCACACCACCGATAATCTGCGACCGCGCAGTTTTTTCATTCATAATCCGGCCCACGTCCTGAACACTCGTAAAGCGTTTCACGCGGATGGTACCAAAGTCTTCATCAACCCATACCTCGGCGAACTGAGCACCGAACGAATGAAAAGCATATTGCTTGATATCGCTGTTTTGTTCCGGGGGAGTTTGGCTCGGTGTACAAAGCGCACTTGGAACCGTCAGGCCCGCACCTGAAACCGGCAAAGTAGTCGCACAAGCCTCGATTTCACTTCGCTTTGCGCGGCTTAGGATATTTAGATACGAATCGGTTTTTTTATCATCTCCTGTCACAAAAAGTTTGCCATCTCCGTAACCGATTTCTTCCGGTTTGCGGCCGTTTAGCTTGGAGTCCGGGTCAGCAATGGCCAGGGCGGCAAGTTCTTTTCTCAATAACACGCAGGCTTCCATCGCAGCCGGATGAATACTCGCAGTGGTTTGCGAACCACCAGCAAGAGGCGCCGGAGGAAGACTGGAGTCGCCGATTTTTACATCAATGCGATCGACCGGCACGCCAAGTGCATCAGCCGCCGTCTGTGCCAATACCGTGTAAGTTCCTGTGCCAATATCGATGGATGCAGTCATGACCGTTACATCACCTTTTGCATTCATAGCCACCTTTACAGAAGCAGCACTCCGTCCGCCGGGGTAAGTCGCCGTAGCCATTCCATAGCCCACAAGGTATTTCCCGTTCCGGTTCTGCCTCGGTTCCATATTGCGGGCAGACCATCCGAATTTCTCTGCGCCAATGCGGTAACAGTCAATGAGGAATTCGCTGGAAAAGTCATGCCCCTTCATCGGGTCTTTGGTCGTATGATTCGTGATCCGGAATTCAATGGGATCCACTTTTAATTTGTAAGCCATCTCATCCATAGCACATTCCAGTGCAAAAGTGCCCGGGGATTCGCCGGGGGCACGCATGAACGTCGGGGTGCTGCGGTCCAGATGTGCTATATTATAGGTAACCTCACGAACCGGAGCCTGGTACAAAACAAGTGATTGTTTGCCACTGGGTTCAAAGAACTGTGTAAGATTGTTATAGGTAGCTGTATGATGGCGTATCATACTTAATTTTCCGGCAGCATCTGTACCAAGCGCCACTTTCTGGATGGTTGCTGCCCGGTGGCCAACATTGGTCTGCATCATTTGCCGTGTAAGGGCAAGCTTAACCGGCCGCCCGACTGCCTTAGCTGCCATTGCAACCATTAAAGTGTGCAGCCAGAGTCCTTTTGAGCCAAAACCGCCGCCCACAAAAGGTGCAATAACATGTACGTTTTCAGGTTTCAAGCCCAGGAAATAGGCTGCAATAGTACCCGTAAGTCCCACCCCCTGAGTGGCATCATATAAAGTAAGTTTATCCGTACCATCCCAAACCGCAATTGTAGCATGTGGTTCCATGGGATGATGATGTTCAGCAGGGGTCGAATAAGTATGATCCACTTTTTGCGACGCAGCAGCAAACGGGGCAGCGGTTTTTCCTTCATTGACCTGGGCCTCTTCACCCATGAACATCTTTGGCTTTTTGCTGTTGGGAATTTCGGTTTTCAGATCAACCGCGGCTTTCTCAGCCGTATACCGCACTTTCAATTTATAGGCTGCTGCACGGGCCTGCTCGTATGTTTCGGCCACAACCACTGCAATAAACTGTCCGGGATATTGCACGACATTCGTTTGCAAAGGCGGAAGGTTTTCTCCCAGAAAGGCCGCGCCTGCTTTCATCTGCGCCTGCATGTCCAGCGGCTTCAATTTCAGTGCATTTTTATAACTGATCACAGCAAGTACGCCGGGTTCTTTTTTAGCAGCAACATCATCGATCGATGCAATTTTCCCCTTTGCGATCGTCGCACGAACAGGAAAGGCATAGACCATGTTGGGCTGGTTGAATTCAGCGGAATAAGTTGCCTTGCCACTTACCTTCATGCGCCCATCAATGCGGTTTATCGGTTTACCGGTTTCGCTCATGATCTTAATTTTTGTTAGTGGTTGTTGACTCAGCTTCCATAGTTCCGTAAGTGCCGCCTTGCATAGCGCCATCAAGGGCACGCGCAATGGCTTTCGTGGCTAGTTCCACTTTGTATCTATTATGCTGCAATGGTTTTGCATTTTTAAGTTCGGCTGCGGCCGCTGCTTCAAAGTTTGCTTCCGTAGCTTCTTTTCCAACGAGCCATTTTTCAGCAACAGATGCGCGCCAGGGTTTATGCGCCACACCGCCCAGAGCAATTCTGACTTCTTTGATCATCGCGCCGTCTGTCACTAAAGCAGCAGCAACAGAAACGAGTGCAAAGGCATAGGAAGACCGTTCACGGATTTTCAAATAATATGATTTTTCGGAAAGCTCGTTTGCAGGCAGATCAATAGAGGTAATGAACTCGCCGCGCTTAAGATTATTATCCAGCTCTGGGTGATCTCCGGGAAGCCTGTGGAAATCTGCAAATGGAATACTTCGCTTTGTATGATTGATGCCTTCCACTTGTACAATCGCATCCAGCGCGGCCAGTGCTACTGCCATGTCTGAGGGGTACGTGGCTACGCATTTTTCTGACCAGCCAAAGATTGCATGGTTTTTATTGATGCCATGCAGCGCCCCGCAGCCTGAGCCTGGCTCGCGTTTATTGCAAGGCATACTTACGTCATAGAAATAAGTGCACCGGGTACGCTGATTCAGGTTACCCGCATTCGTGGCCATATTCCTTATCTGTGCGCTGGCACCTGCCAGTATAGCCATGGAAAGCAATGGATATTTTTCACGAATGATTTCGTTGTTTGCCGTGACTGTATTGGTAGCAGTAGCACCGATGGATACACCATCTCCTTTCTTTTCAATGTTCGAATATTGCAACCTGGTCACGTCCACAAGCTGTGTAGGACGCATCACGTCTTCTTTCATCAGGTCAACAAGGTTGGTTCCTCCACCCAGGTACTTAGCCGTCGGATCAGCCGAAACGATCCCGATTGCCGTAGCGGCATCAGATGCATTTGAATATTTAAATGGTCTCATAGGACGCTCTGCTTATTGATTAATGGAGTTGTTAGAAATGGGTAGGTAATAACTGGGAACATGTTACAATGTCCCGTCGGCAAACTGCCAGACCTGCGCCACCGCTTTATCGCCGTGCACTTCCCGGATGGCATCGACAATGTTGGGATAGGCGCCGCAGCGACAGATATTTCCCGACATGCGTTCACGGATCTCTTCATCGGAGAGGTCGACAGACTTGCTCTTTTTCCGGATATTGCCGGTCACATAACTGGCCTCTCCTCTTTTTGCCTCATCCATTAAAGCAACCGCTGAGCAAATTTGTCCGGGGGTGCAGTAGCCGCATTGAAATCCATCGTGTTTGATGAAGGAGGTTTGCATAGGGTGCAGTTCATTGCCGGATGCCAATCCCTCGATCGTAGTGACCTCTTTGTCCTCACATGTTGCGGCGAGCGTAAGACAGGATAGTACACGTCTGCCATCCACCAGCACGGTACATGCGCCGCATTGTCCATGATCGCAGCCTTTCTTTGAACCGGTAAGATCAAGCCGCTCCCGGAGGGTATCAAGCAAAGTCATTCTGGCATCAACCATCAGCTTCTGTGCACTCCCATTGACTTTAAACGAAATGTCGACCCCGTTCTCGATCAATATAGGCACCTGATGTTCGATCGGGGCACTCCGGGCCATCAACTGTTCAACACCCAACAAATTTGCGGCCAACAAACCGGTCCCCGTCATGGAGATGAGTTGGAGAAAGTGCCGGCGTTTGATACCAGATGTGATGATCTCGCCCATTTCATCGGGCATAAGTTCTTCCAATGCCTTTCGCTCCGCATCTGTGAGGTCAGGAAACTTTGATTTTTCGTCCATAAAGCGTTTGTGAGTGTAATCTAATGTATGACTTAGATCCCGGATTTTAGCAATATCTGCTAACAGTTTTTTGGACAAGCTAAATGCCGGCAAATTTTCACACTGCGCATCGTTCCAAACACTTTGAGTTTGTATCGCAGGAACACGATGTTCACGGTATCAGTAGAAAGAGCAGAAGTGTTAGCTTTTCCGCTTTGTATGCCATAAGTGCCTTAGCGTGGAGGCGTTTTACCATCTATTAAAAATTACCTGACAGGCCATTATAGGGTAACGCAGATGGCCATACGAGCGTGCTGTATTTATTCACGCAATTCACTAGCCAACTTTCAGGTCATTTGCATCGTGGCCAATTGCAATGATTCGGCCAAGCCTTCCAATTTAAGCGCCAGATTCAGAGATTTCGGCTTGTTGGATAATCAGTTGTTCCGGTCCTCCAAACGCATTGATTCTAACTGAGATTAACATCTGAAATATGTATTCTCACCGCCGCTCCATATTTCAACCAACTGATTTCTACACCAAAAGTGAAAGCGAAGTTTGTCTCTTGAATTCATTAAATCTTCCTAGCAGATTGGGTTTAAGAGGCAATCAGCATTTTAAACATATGCATTTTGCTAATGAATGAAAGAAAGGGAAGTTATACCTGTTTTTTTCATAAGTGGCAATTTATAAAAGGAAGACCGGAATCATTTGATATCTTCATTTCGCTTTAAAAAGGACTAGCCGGTGAAAATTAGCTAATTTAACAGTTCGACATTAACCAACAAGTATGGAATGTATATTGGAAAATATAGAAGCTATCTTTCGAAAAATGAAGGATCGAGGTTGGAATATAGACAGTCCACATAAATGGGGCTTCTGTTTTTTTAGCCGAAGTGCTGATCCATTGAAACTGATTTTTAAAGAACTGGAAGATCACAACTATAAACTTGAAAGTCTTACAAAATCCAACGGCGATTGGAGAATTGAAGTTAGTAAGGCTGAAATTCTGACACCACTTAAACTGCACAAAAGAAATATCGCATTTAATGAGCTAGCAGATCACTTTGATTGCGATTATGACGGATGGGATGTTGAACCAGTATAGCGGGTGTGTGACATATTTCCGTTACAAACTTTATAATTCGAGCAATTAAATCTTGCCTCACAATTGGCGTAGTATCACAAATTGCGCCTCCTAGTTGATGCATCAAGTTAATTCGCACGGGCAAATTTCTGTGAAACTTCGAGGGTAGTTCATGAAGGCTTGATCAACCGTTTTTATAATTTATCTCCTATTGTTTTCACCTTCTCTCCCGTAATCCTCTCTCACAAACAGGAGGGATCGTGAGAAAGGGGGTGCAGCGCTAACCTTCAATACCAGACCTTCGTGAGAGCCTACCTTTCAAAGCCTCCATATCTTCACTGACCTTCGTAACAAAAATCTTCGCATAAATCTGCCTAGTGCGAATGTTAGTATGCCCAAGCATTTTAGAAACAGTCTCAATCGGCACACCATTTTGCAGCGTCACGGTTGTGGCCAAGGTATGGCCTGGCAACGTGTAAATTGAGAATCTTATTAATCCCGCAGATTACGACAATCTCTTTCAGATAATCTTTCATCTTTTAATTACCCGGCACAGGCAGTGCCAGCCCGCGACCCGCAAACAGGATGGTCTCTTTGTATTTGTAGATAGTTTTAAGGCTTCCGTAGCAACGGAATGTGCGATTAGTGATTCTGGTGAGTAAACTTTGCAGACTGATTGACTCACCGAATCACTCACCAAAACTTTGAGAATATTTGAACGTTTTCGTATAGTTGCGGCAAAGAAAAAAGCCTGCAATCGTTTGATTTGCAGGCTTTTGATGCTTTTTGTTATTTCTTCCAGTGATCCCGCTGGGATCATACCTATCTAAATAGCAATCTATTAATCAAAGATTTATAGCCTTTCAAATCTCTTACTCACCTATTGACTCACCAACTAAATTAACTAGCATGCAATTACATCAAAGATAATGATGTTTAAATCTGTGTGCTTGCTTATTGGCCATAATGTTAATTATACAACATACATTTTACTACTAGTTATTGTGTACAATACAATTAGTAACATCATTTATATTAACAACTTACAACGAAATAAAAAAACTGGGCCGCCCGGCGGCAGGAAGTCCGTGCTTTTTAAAAGGAAAGTTGTGGAATTTATCATGCTGAAATTGCTGATCGGCACCAGATCTACAAGCAGCTGCACATCCCTCAGGCAAGCTTTGTCATATGAACCGGTGGTATTTCAAAAACCGATTAAAGCCTTGCTTTTCCGATTAGTGCTTGAATTTTCCAATTGCTATTGGCCTAAAATAGCTTCATTGAAGGGCTACCTGGCAGGCAGCCCTTCAATATTTATTGCACTATCGCAAGTTTTCGGGTTGTTGTTGTGCCGTCGGTTAAGGTTATTTTGATGAAGTACATCCCAGTTTCGAAGGCTTTGAGCCTAATGTGATTTATAGGCTTATTAACGGATTTGTAAAGCGTTTTGCCTTGGTTGTTCAGGACTTCAACATCTTTTACTTTCCACCAATCCGGTGCATCTAAATGAACACTTTCTGCTGCCGGGTTTGGATATACAGACACTTCGAAGCCAAATTCAAATTTAATTTGCTCCATTGTGGAGTAAGTAAATGACGCGTCTGTATCCATCATTTTCAGTCGGTAGTAATTGTTTCCGTTTGCAGGATTTTGATGCACAAAATGATAATTGTGCAGCCCTTCGATTTCACCCAATGCATTCACCTTTCCAATGTCTTCCCATGTTTTTCCATTCAGGCTATGCTGAATTCCGAAATAATCGCTGCGGGTTTCGGAAGTGGTTTGCCACGTGAGCAGTGTCGTGGCGGCTTCTTTTCTTGCAGTGAAGCTGGTTAGTGTGACCGGCAATGGAGGCTCTTCCGCTGATAACGAAACCATCCATATATCTTGCAAGCCTTTACGGACAACGGTTCTGTCCCCGGGCTGGTAAACGATGTCAGACTGTGAACTGCCAATCATAAAATAGCTGCCGTTAGGCATCACTGTACCAAAACACGGAAAATCCGATCCACTTCCACCAATCGTCTTGTCCCACAATTTATTGCCCGCACCATCCACTTTGACAAGCCAGTAGTCACTGCGGTAATCACTGTCCACATACTCTTTCTGATTTTCTGTTTTGTCGAAACCGGAATCGGACTTACTGGCACAGGTCAGCAGGTATCCTCCGTCGCGGGTTTGCTCTGCATAAACAATTTCATCTCTGTCCGTGCCGCCCAGCGTCTGGTCCCATAAGACCTGACCGGAATCATTTAATTTTACCAACCAGCCATCGTTATAATTGGTCCTGATCACGTCCTCCGTTTTATCAAAACCGATTGGTGAATAGGATAAACCCATCAGCAAGATATCCCCATCACGATTCACGATCATGTCGTTAAGCACATCCGACTGCGACCCACCAAGAGAACGTTCCCATAGCAATGCACCACCCGCATTTACTTTTATCCCCCAGAAGTCAAAGGACCCTTTTGCCTCCGACCTGTCGCCGTCCGCAGGACCATTTGACGATCCTGCCAGCACAAACCCGCCATCCTCTGTTTGTTGCAGGGCTTCCAGATTGTCCGCGCCTGATGTTCCAAATGTCGCATCCCATAGCACATTGCCGGTCGGCGACAGCCGGACTACCCAGAAATCTACACTTCCCTTTGAGGCCGAGGTTTTATTGCCACCAATGCCTGAATCGGACGTTCCTCCAACCAGAATTCCTCCGTCCGCAGTTTGAATGATCTTGTGTGGAATGTCTTCACCGGGCCCGCCGATCAGTTTGTCCCACACAACTGACCCATTTGCAGACAACTTTACAACCCAGAAGTCAGTACCACCTTTACCGGGTTCAACTTCATTTCCCGCCATGCTAAACCGACCCTGCGCGCAAAGCAGGTAACCGCCATCTGCTGTGGGGACAATGTCGCTGGAAAACGGGGGTTCGGTGCTGTTTTTTGTCAAGGTTTTATCCCAAATGCGGGTTCCCTCAGGTGTAAACTTGACGATCCAGGGGTTGTTATCGGTGCCTGCCTCTGATTTATCCTCTTCCGCCTCACTGGTAGCGTTCGCTATCATGATAAAATTACCGTCGCGCGTTTTTCTGACCGTTGGAAAATTAGGGTATCCTTCATGCCCCGGCGATGCATTGCCAAGGCTTTTGTCCCAAGCTAATACGGGCAAATTTAGAGGAGTGATTTCGGAAGAATCAAATGTCAGCTGCCCAACTGCCGAGTAAGTGATATTGTCGTAAACATCTATCATTTTCAACCGGTACAAATTTGAGCCTGCGACGGGCAGCTGGTGTGTAAAAGTATAGTCATGGGCACCAGCTCCCGGACTCTTCACCGTGAACACATGGTTCCAATGGCTGTTTACACCATGTTCCACTTCAAAGCGCGTGCTGTAAGCGTCCGCGTTGGTCTGCCAGGCAAGTGCTGACGTGCCACCGTTCTTTTTCACAGAAAACGATGCCAGCGTCTGTGGATTGGGTGTATCGCTGAAGCCTATAAACCACATATCGGACGTCCCTTTACCAGGAGCCTTTCGATCTGTCGTAGGAGTATACGGATTGTAATTATCGCAGCGACCTCCGACGACATAATTCCCAGGAGAAATTTCAGTAGCGATCCGGATTTGATCCTCCCAGTCATTGAAGATGGATTTATCCCAAACCTTTTTCCTATTTGCGTCAAGCTTGACGACCCAGAAATCCCGGGAGAAGGGATATTCATCCTTCATATTTTCGGACTTCTCATAACCCGCATTTGAATTGCTCGAAACCGCGGCCAGATAGCCCCCATCCTGCGTTTGTTCTACGTAATAGATTTCATCTTCTTCCGTTCCGCCCAGTGTTCTGTCCCATCGTTTTGTGCCCGTAGACGAAATTTTGATCATCCAGCCATCCCAGGCACCCCTGTTAATGTCTGATTTGTCCCCTCCTATGCCTGAGTCCGAATATCCGGCCAGAATGAAGCCTTCGTCTTTAACAGCATAAAGATGCCTAAGCACCTCAAAACCTGTCCCACCATAAGTTTTATTCCAAATCAGATTACCATCGGGATTTATTTTAAAAGCGATAAAATCAAGATTTCCATTACCGCCCGAACCCGCATCCGAATAGCCGGCGACCAAATAACCGCCATCATTGGCCTGCACCCCAAGACCGCCATAAAAACTTCCATCGCCCCCGAACGTCTTGTCCCAAAGTTTCTCACCGGTAGGTGAAAACTTTACTACCCAAAGGTTAGCCTCCGCTGTGTTGGGCGCTGATTTATCGCCTCCGGCAACAGATTGCGAAGTGCCCGTAACCAGGAAGTTGCCGTCATTAGTCTGAAAAACCGCGCCCGGAGTGTCGTCGCCACTACCTCCAAAAGTCCTGTCCCATTCGATATTGCCACTTGCGGACAGCTTGATAATCCAGTAATCCAATCCCCCTTGCGTGTTTTGCGTCTTATCACCACCTATGCCCGCCTTGGAACCAGCGCATACAACGTAACCGCCATCGCTGGTTTCCGTAATTGCGACATTTGAAACTGCATCAGCCTCACGGAGCGTTTTGTCCCATATCTTCTGACCGTCCGCATTCAACTTGATGATCCAGGGATCCCGGCCATTCAGGCCTGGTTCGGTCTTATCACTCTGGTTTTCATGGGATGCAGTACTGGCAATAACCAGATTGTCATCCGATGTCTTTATAATTTTATCAGGATAAGCTGCTCCGCAACAGTCACCTATTCCGTTCCCAAATGACTTTTGCCATTTTATAGAAGGCTGCGCAAGAACACTTCCCAGTGAACCCAGGCAAAACACTATGAATGTTTGGATTAAAATTTTTTTCATAAATACAATTAAGTTACACCCTTGGCTTGTTTGCCGTCGGACTGCGGTTACTGGTCTATTTAATTATTATCAGTTTGATCGCCTCAGTGAATGTATCCGACTCCACTTTCAGCAAATAAATGCCTAGATTAAATGATTGTCCGGCAATGTCAAGTCTTGTGTTTTCACCCGGTTTGACGTTCTGAGGTACTGGAATAGTGAGGCTTTTACCAGCTGCATTGATCATTTCAAAAGAAATCGCACCGGCATGTTCCGGCGAAAGTGAAATGGTAAAGTGGTCTTTGACGGGATTTGGATAGATGATTGACGGCTGCTTTTCCTGTACTTCTGATAAAACTTCTTCCAGGCCTAGCCTTGCCGCACTGTTTGTTGCTTGAATGACTAGCTGCGGCGGATTGGCCGAAGCTTCCCGGCTATTTAAAATTATCCTTGTATTTCTATTGTTTGGGTCACTAAGAAGCAGACTCACCAGCTTTTCTCCGGATTGCTGTTGAGCTTTAACATAGCTGGTTACATCAATCTCGTAATATTTATATGCATCGGTAATGGTCGTAAACCCGAGGGAAGAAGTTGACGCACCTGGAGCATTGGACTTTGTGATGCCGACTTCAGTCCAGTTGTCATTGTCGATACCATAGGCATGTAGAGAGATAGCTTTTGTGTTTTCATGGTTATGTCCGTAAATACGAAGCTTCGCTGAACCAACTGTGGTGGATGCAGGTAATTGAAACCTTAGATAGGAAGAGCGACGAACGGCAGGATCACCTGAAAAGTTTTTGATCTCCAAGTTTCCAAAAAGTCCAAAATTGCTACTGCCATAACTGCCCTCCCGTACATAGGCATCGGCCACCGGAGAAAGGGTAGTGCTTGTCGCAATTACTTCAATTGCACAAACTTTTGGCAAGTCTGCCGCTCCGGTCAAAAAATCAATATTCAGTACACCGTCTGTTACAATAACGGAAATCGTTAACTGGACGGCACGCATAGCACCTCCTGCTGCAGAAAATATGTCATAGTTTGTCAACTGGCGGACGCCTTCAATGTTCACGTTAAACCGACGGCTGCCTGCACCGCCTTTTTTGCCAGGAGCACCGAAATAGGTTTCAGCGAAGTGCAGAGTTACGTTCACCTGACCATTGCGAACTGGAATGTTGTAGTTGAATGAAGGAGAGCAACGAGCAGACTGATACAGGGCGTCATTTGTTGTATTGAGAATATCGCCTGAGGTAATAGAGCTTGTGCGGTCTACGCCGGAGTAGTATTTGTCTCCAATAAACAGCTTCTTGGTGGCGGTGGTGAAATCCGGTCCACCGGCGTTGATGCGGAGGGTGGTTTGTGGGAGGGCCGGCTGGTCTTCTTCAAGGTAGGCCATCCACACATCAAATCTGCCTTTACGCCACATCGAGCGGTCTCCCCTTGCATAGAACAGGTTTGAATTGGAAGATCCGATCATCACATAATTGCCGCGTGATGTCTCCGATCCGTACCGTGGACCGTCACCGCCGTCCCCACCGGTCGTTTTGTCCCAGATCTTGTTCCCCCGGGCATTCAGTTTGATCAACCAGAAATCACCCTGTATATCCGAATCGTCGTAGGTCTTCTGGTTCTCTGATTTATCATATCCAGCATCTGACAGGCTTGTTGCGCTTATTAAATATCCTCCATCCGCTGTTTTTTCAATATAGGTAATCTCATCTGCTTTCGCTCCTCCCAACGTTTTGTCCCAAAGAACCTGGCCCAAAGAATCAATCTTAATCATCCATCCATCGGTGGCTATTCCACCTTTGCGATCCTCTGTTTTGTCAAAGCCGGCATTGGAGTAGGAAAAACCCACCAGAACAAAAGAGCCATCCGATTCCGGCAGAACTTCACTTAAGTATTCCATTTCAGTGCCCCCATACGTCTTCTCCCATAGCTTATTACCCACAGAATCAATCCTGATCGTCCAGAAGTCAAGCCCGCCCTTTACTTTGGTTTTGTCTCCGTCGGCGGGGGCTTCTGACCGGGATGATATCAGATAACCTCCATTCTGTGCCGGTCTGATGATGGCGTAATCCTCGTTGCCGGATGTGCCGTATGATTTGTCCCATTCCAATTGACCAGAAGCTGATAGCTTCACCACCCAGAGATCACGGCCTCCTCTGGATCCGGAAGTTCTGTCACCCGTGGCTCCGGATGCCGAGTAACCTGCGGCAATGTACCCACCATCACGCGTTGGAATCACAGAAGTTACAACATCTTCTAAACTCCCTCCCAGCGTCCTGTCCCACTCGATGTTTCCATTGGCGGACATTTTGACGATCCAGTAATCATGATCACCTCTGCCCGGCTCTGAGGCAGTCGATCCCTTTGTATTGTAGCTGGCCACTGCCATCACACTGCCGCCATCGGGTGTTGCAATGATGTCACCAACTGATGAAGCATTAGTATATCTGAATGTCTTATCCCAGATTCTGATACCATCCTGCGTGATTTTGATCAGCCAGGCACCAGCCCCGGCATTTGATTTGTCTTCGCCGGCTTCTTCGGACGACTGAGAAAGGATAAGAAAATTACCGTCAGTAGTCCGGGCAACCCTGCTGCAACCAGTTATGCCCATTCCATTTCGAACGTCATTGCCAAAATTTTTATCCCACTTAAATACTGGCTGACCAGTTGAGGTTATCTGAAAAGCAAAAAGCAAAAGCGATAACTGCCAGAGTAAATGTTTTTTCATAATAGGTAATGTTCGATTGAGTTACAAAATACTTCCAACCCATATAGACGGCAGTCAACTCGCGATACTGCAAGTTTTGAAAAAATTTTATTCGCTAATCAAACAGAAATCCTTCCGACAGTTGGATATCTAAGTACGGAAGGTGCTACCTTCCTCACTAATATGTACGTGACAGTGTTTGAGGCTTTGTAAGGCTTCTTCTAGAAGATCCACCATTATAGTATGACGATCCAGGTTTTACATAGGCATTTCTTCAATTCGAATTAATGTAGCAAATGTCCTTCCACGTGTACCAACACGAATGGGGCCCCAGTGGAAGGATATATGCTACTGAAATTTGTTGACAGTTACCATGTAAAATTTATCTGTTTATTAGGGATATATTCTAAGCCATTATAAATAATGGCCGAAAAGGAAATCCGGTAAAATACAATAATATCCCTTGAAACACTATTAGAGTACTGAAAAATTATTTAAATACTGTCGTATAACTTTTGTTATGTTAAGTGATTTATAAAAAACAACATAACCCGCATGTGAATGCGCGTATGAATGCTTAACTCGTGCGTTACCGCCAACCAACACTTATTCCAGCACCAGCATGAGATGCAAGCGGATTAGCCAGTAGCGGCACGGTGTATCGGAGTTTTACGATATAAATCCATTGTCTGCTAATTATATTGAACCGGAAGCCTATTATTCCAGATGGTGCAAGCAATCTTTGTTTTTTGATACCAGTGAACGGTATGTTATCGTATCGATCCACAAGGAAGCCTCCTGTTCCGGCCTCAAAAAAGCTTTCAATTAAATAGTTTCCTGGATGTGGATAACAGGACTTCCTTTTATAGGGGTTCAATATTAAGCAGTGCGTAATTGCTGATGATAGGGTTGGACTCCGGAAGTTTCCCCTGTTTATCACACCGATCCCTGCCTGTAAATTCCAGAATGTCCGCTCGTAATAGCTAAATGCTGCATCCGCAGAGATTGCACCTTTTGGTGTAATTCCAAAGCTTTCTACTCCAAATGCCCCACGAATGCGTGTATAGAATGGTTGTGAGATAGCCTGTCCACTCATAACCAGGAGCATCAGAAAATAACAATAATTTGCAACATTGGTCATAGTGTCTTAAAGAAAGCATACTATAGTTGTTATAAAACAATCAGGCAATTACCAATCCTTGTGCCGAATATTGGCGTACCATCCGGCAATGTCAAACGTAAGAAGATTGACCTTCCCCATCTTTCCTTACATACGGGAATTTACTTGTTAAAATCTAGTTAGGTGCGTTTACAGAATTGGTAAAAATTTCAAAGTATATAATGCCAGGTAAATGCGGAATAAAGACGAAAACTAAAGGCCAATTCTTAGTCCTACGCCTGCTTTAATAATATTGCCAAATGATAAAGACTTAAGATTTAAGATGTAACTGACCATGTATAAGTCAGCAGAATTCAATTCAAGGTATGGTGTTAATGATTTAACTGTACCCAAATTTGAAAACTTGTATGTTAGCGCGGTTTCGGTAGATAGATGTAACCTTAGCGCAGATTTCCACCAGTAGTAACCGTCAGGGTACCTGGATGGCCATTTAATGTGGAATTGCTCGCCAAAATGGTAGCTGACTTTTACTCCTAGATCAACAGGGTTGAAGTCAAACTTGTTTGAGATATGAAGTACATATGGTTTGAAATCAAATGAGGATGACAAGATGTGCAGCCTTCCGCCTTTTTCTTTTGGAACAAACCCGTACTGGACTCCAAGTCTCGTACGGTGTTTGAACAGGTTGTACCCGGCGCCAAGGCTCATCCATCCTACGCTGCCGGCATATTGAGTGGAGACATATTCCGGAAGAATGCTTCTTGTATTTTGCGCGTGGCATGGCCCTGCTATAATCCAAAGCAGGAAGGTCATTGCCGAAACGGTATTTTTCATAGCTTAGTAGTTAATGATGCTCTTTAGAACCTTTCCTTCGACAATTTGTAACAGTACAAAGGCATTTTGATTGAAAGCGTAGCTGGTCATGTACCTGACACCATCACCAAAAGGATAAAAGTCCATATGCTGATGGACATGGCCATGCAATGAAAGCAGCACCTTTGGATTGTGTTGTAGCAAGGATGTGTATGACTCCACCAACTCCTGGTTAAATTCCAGTGGACTGAAAGGAGGTACATGCAAAATGGTGATAATATATTTGACTGTGCTGGACTCACTCATTTCTGAGCTGAGCCAATTCATGTTTGGGACCTTCCGATCTGAGTATTCTAAGCTGTTGGTGTTGTGCGCAATAAACTTGATGCTATCATAGACGAATGAATAGTCTGTTGGACCGAAGATGCTTGTATATACTGCTTCACCATTAGCGACCAGATCATGATTTCCAATCACACCGAAGTAAGGTTTATTCAATTTGGCCAGCCTTTGGCTTACCCATTTAAATTCTTGTAAAAGGCCGAAATCAGAAATGTCACCAGCTAGCAGGACCAAATCGATCGCCGGCATCGCATTGACCTTGGCCACAAACCGTTCTTGCTCGTTATACCAACGATGCAACCCCCCACAAAGGCAATGGTTACAGTATCATCAACCGGATTTTGATTTAGCTTTTGCAGGTTTGCAGCATTCAGGTTCCGGGGAGTGTGTTTGTCTATGGTCTGATTAGGGCTAAATTCAAAATGATCACAGCCTGACATTGTCAAGGTGGTAAATACTGGCCAGAGTCCTTTTAGAATAGCTGTAAGGCGGATTAAATTGCTGGGCATAGCATTTGTGTTTAGCGGAAACTAATAGTTAGCGAGTCTGATATTGATCCTTCTGATTTCCTTGATTACTAAGAAATGATTAACAGTACTGGCGGGCAGAGCCAGAAGTGAATCAAGGTGCTGCAAGCTGTCCGATGGGTAATAATCTTCCACCGGCAAAGACTTTACAATTACATCCTGGTATTGCCAGGTTTGTTTCAGGGCCAGAAAAGTGCTTTGCGCCTCATCGTAGTTTCCGCCGTTGTACTGGCTATATAGTTGATCAATATATCTGTTAATCAAAATCTGATTGTCTTTCAATCTTGCCGCTTCGTAGTCAGCAGAAGCCGCTTCTTTGCGAGTGCTTTGTCTTTGCTGAATTACCATTGAGAAAGTCAGTATTAGCATGGTAAGTACAGCATTCTTTATCCTTCTCGTTTGGACAAGGCTCATAACGAAATCAAAGAAGTTTTGTGCGCAGTAACGAGTATCAGAGTGCCAATCCTACTCCAATGTTTGTCCTCAACCCAAAAGCAGTTTCCTTACTTTTTAACTGATCTTTAAAGTTGTAAGAAGTGTTTAAATCCAGGTACCCGCGGCGGAATACGCGAAGCTGAAAACCTACAAGCGGACCCGCCTGAATGATGTTGGTTTGAGTTCTTAAGTCTTCACCAGGAATATATCCGCTACTATGTTTGCCTTTGTAGTAGTTGTACTCCGTATGCAGCCCGGCATACCAGCCGGATAGTCCGTTGCCACCCTTCCCTCTGAGCTGCTGATGTTTTTGCAAGAAATAATACCTTGGCTGAGCCGAAAAGATAAGAATCTTCTCTCGGGAATATACATTGAGATAAGGAAATATCAGGATAATGGGTTGATTACTATTATCATTCAATACGGTCAGCACCTGATGATCATATCTAAGACTATTGAAGCCATTGTTCATGGCTGCATCCAACTGCACGTTGATAGTCCATGGCGTCGTCCTGATCTTACGCTCAAAGGCTATTCCGGTACGAATTCTGTTCAGGTAATAACCCACGGTGAGCTCGGGAAGTCTGATTTTCCACTGCTGGTTTTGGAACTCGTCGCATAGCAGAATGTCACAAAATGGCGCAGTGGGAGACTTTTTCCAATCCCCAATGGCCAGACCAAAGCTTGCCTGAGTAGAAAATTGCAGGCCGACTACACCAAAACCATATGAATAGTCGAACACGGATTTAAATACAGCAAACGAAAAATCCATGAAGCCGTGGTTTAAAAACCGCCTTTGAAAACCAAATTTCAGGCCTGCTTTAGGGTCATCGTCGTATGTCCCCGGCATGTTCCAGAATAGGGCCATGTAATTGCCACTGAAATTATTGGCGCCTTTCCCATTCTTAATCCGGCGACGCATATTTACAAACCAGCGGAGCTGCGCATCCAGCACTGTACTCTGCAAAGATTCTTTTACTGGTGTTTTAACACTATAAAGTGGGAAATGGCTTGATAATGCCAGTGAAAACGCCGGAAGGAATTTGATCTCATACCCCAGGTGAAGCGATAAGTTGTTTAACGTTTTATCATCACTCAATGCATACGGGATCGCCTGGTAGTACTGCGACAAGCCCAGCTTCAACATATGCCGGGTAGGGACATTGGTCATAAACACATTTTCATACCGGTCAATGAAGCGTTGACGGGTCAGTATGTCAGGCTCTTCACTAAATTTCACCTCTGAACTATCCTGACTATACGCAGGAGATATACTAAGCAGAAGACAGAAAACCAAGATGTGTTTGCCCATGAAAAGTGAGTCTGAAAAGCTTGTAATCTTTTCCTTCACAGACCAAAGTTCCAGTCTTTTAATCCAGACAGCCATGAATGCTTCTGCCCTGAACTGATCCTGATGCCGGAATACATCTGAAAATACGTCGTGCAGCACGTTGCTGGCATTGTCAAAGGCGCCCGTGATCCGGTAAACCAACGTATTGATCGGATTTTTGTACCGGTCATACAGCTGCCGTCGTGCAAGCCGGTCCTGTAAATGGCATCCTGAAATCAACTTCGACTTTATGGTCATAAAGTACATTTTAGATCTGTCATGTCAAAGAGGCATTGAAAAGCAAAAACGGTTGTACAGAACCCATAAATATTTTCAAACAAATTGTGGGTTACATACAACCATTTTCCTTCGATCATTCCTCTTTGTTTAACAAAATGTGCAACCATAACCTGTAAACAGTTCAATTCACTGAATGTTAAAGGCCTTCCTTTTAATTCCGGTTCTCTTATCGCTGGCGCTGCTGACTTGTGCCCAGGATACCACGTCAGTTACATTCTCAGAAGATGCGAGCAGCATTGAAGATCAGCGTTTTATCGACCGGTATGAAAACGTATTTATGACAAAAATCCCTACCAGGCGGATGTTCAAGCTGGGTTATACAGCCTCCACTTACAAAGGGATTGGACTTACTGCTGCATTTGAATACAAGATTTTTCCTTTTTTGTCACTGGAAGCAGCTGTTTATTCACTGGCAGCGCGGGAGGGTGATGGTATTTATATGGAAAATGTATTCCGGCAATTAAGCGGTGAGAATTTATTTGTAAGTGGCGGCAGCCGGTGGTATCCAAATATGAGAAAAAGGATTGTCGTCAGCAAAGTGCCAACAACTTAGCCGGAAGTTATGTGTCGGTTTTATATAGAAGATCGCTGGCTGCCATACAAAATGGATGGTACGGAATCATTGGTTTAACCGAATTTGATGGCCAACTCCGGTTTTACTACCTTCAAAAAAGTCAGATAAGAAAAGGAAAAGCATCGGACAACCTTTCCGGACTGTATGCAGGGCCGCATCTTGGATACCGATGGACCTATGAATACTTTAATCACAGGAGAAATAAATTGCTGCGGGAACCCATAGCAGGGTTAACAGCGGGATACCAGCAGCGCTTGTTTAACAAACTATACTTTGATTCAGCCCTGAGCATGTCTGCGACAGGTTTTTATCAAAGCGTAATTAAGGTCAGATACGGCGAGTTAAATGCAAAAGCCGGGGTTGGTTTTGCTTTCTGATCTTTAATTGCTGACTCAATAGTCTTCTTGGTAACAATTAACCCATTTATCTTGATAAATGCAGTGTTATTGTAAGGCTATTTCAGTGTAATACACGCTGTTGTATAATTAAGATTATGTTAAGTCATGGTGATAAACATTAGTTTAATTTATCCGGCCCAGTTACTGTTACACCTAACAATTGGAGCTAATACTTTCAAGACGCTGGATAGATTTTCCCAGTCAAGTTTATCTTTTCTCCGCTTTGAAACCTGATTACAACAATGCACTTTAAAAGGTGTTGAAGAAGGAGTAATCCGTGACTTTTGAAAAACTGAGTTTTAAGATAAATCAAGTTGTGATTAAAGCTTATGTAAGCTTCCCTAAAAATAGAGTGGTGATGAATTAGACAGATTTTCTAATTTTAATCTGCTATGAAGGGAAAAACATTCACAGAAACTCAAATTGTCAAAATCGTCAAAGACCTGGATTCTGGCAAACAGGCAAATGACGTCGCTCGGGAAAATGGCGTCTCCAAAGCTACACTGTACAATTGGCGCAAGAAATACAGCGGTATGGGAACTTCGGAATTAGCGGAATTGAAGGCTTTCAAAGAGGAGAATCGCCGTCTTAAACACATGTATGCAGAATTGGCTCTTGATCACAGACACGCAAAAGAGATTATCGAAAAAAAGCTTTAAAGCCTGCTCAGAAGCGGCTAATAGCTTCCGATATTTCTCAGGAAGCTGGATTTAGTATTGAGCGGGCGTGCAGAGTTTTGCATTTAAGTACCGGGGTCTTCTATTACAAAACTGTCAAGAACGATCTGCCTGTTATAGACATGCTTAATGAGTTGGCAGAAGAACATCCGACAAGAGGTTTTGATTGGTATTACGGCAATTTAAGGAACAAAGGCCTACCGTGGAATCGCAAACGGGTGCTTCGAATCTATCGAAGTATGGATCTCAAATTAAGACGTAAGCGAAAAAGATGAATTCTGAAAAGGCCAAAGCAGTCCTTAATCGAGGCTAAAACGTTGAACGAAACCTGGAGTATGGATTTTGTCAGTGATGCTCTTAGTTCCGGCAGACGTGTGCGAACATTAGTTCTCATGGATGATGCTAGTAGAGAAGCACTTGCAGCACATGCGGGCTACTCCCTTTGTGCCGGTAAAGCCATTCAAGTATTGCAGCAGTTGGAATGCGCACGAGGGTTGCCATTATCAATAAGAACTGACAATGGTCCTGAGTTTATCAGCAAGAAACTGGCTAAATGGTGCGAAGAAAAGCAAATTGAGCAAAAATTTATTCAGCCGGGGAAACCAATGCAAAATGGCTACAACGAAAGATTAAACAGAACTTACCGGGAAGATGTTCTGGATGCATACTTCTTTGATTCTCTGGAGCAGCTGCGCATTTTGTCTGACAAATGGCTTGACAATTACAATAGCAAGCACCCGCACAGGTCAATGAAGGGACTAACCCCGAATCAGAAGCACACACTGTTGAAAGAAAGTGCCACGAAAAAAGAAGAATGAACTATTGAAATAAACAGCCAAGTCTAAATCACAGCTCCTCTAAAAATGGGAAGCCTACTGATGCAGCACTTACAGTTTCAGGAGTAAAAGATTCTATGTACAAGGCAATGGACAATTCTATTGACAAATATAATTTTAATCAATATAAGTCTACTCAAGTTCAATCGATAAACAGTATTAAGGTCAGATGACAACATTTATTAATGAACTACTAACTGCTATATACTTACACGATAGTAATGGTAACAAGCCCTATTCGGATTCCACTTTACTATTAATATCCAAGGTAAAGGTGGCAACTTTATTTATAGTATGGACAGGGGCAGTACTTGGTTTAGTTGGTAGATATATATACAGGAAACATATTATAGTTCCAGCTACTCTACCATTTGCTGCATTAGTCCTTTTTATCTATTTTATTATCATAAATAAATTTACATGGAACCTAAATACTGTAATAAAGTATATTGAAGAAAAGGACGACCTTTTTTTCTTTAAAGAAAGATATAAACAGTTTTTTTATTTAATAATTTGTGGTGCATTAATTAGTTGTTTTATCTCCTATAATAATATTTGGAATTTGCCTAATTAAGACCGTGGCAATAAAATATAACTAGTCATACCAATAAATATTGTTTATGAAATTTTTATACCTGTTATTCTTCGTATTTATTTCACCATCCGCATGGCCCAAATTGGCAACCCGAATGAAAACGCGATGGCCGAGCGCGTGTTCCGAACCTTAAAGGAAGACTTTGGGATCAAAAAGCCTTCTTTTTCAGCAGCACAAGCCGCAATAGAAAAAGCAATTCATGATTATAATGCGATCCGTCCACATGCTTCGCTGGGCTATGATACCCCTAACAAGGCACACTTGCGGTCAAGGCCACTCCACTAAAATGGTGCGCGTACAAAAAGATGCGCTTTTGCAACGTCCACTACCCAATTGGATACATTAAAACAGGGTAAGTGTCAAAGGAATCCAATAGCATATGAGCATCCGTTTCAAATTGGATCAATCGAGCAAAATACTTTTTTCACCTTCCTATAAGGAACCTTAATATTTCCCGTTAGGACTCTTTCTAAGTCTGCATTTAACAAACTGGTTAAGATTACTTTTTCGCCATTATTCATGGAAAGTTGAATATAATGGTAACTCTCCATAGGTAACAGCTGGAATTTGCTTCCTTGGTACTTGCTAGCTGATAAGTAAATGACAGCCTCTTGTATTTCATTATATTTAAATTTTTGAGTATGTCCTTTTTCTTTTCTAGTAATACCAAGATTGTTTATTTCAAATTCCTGACCCATATTGTAGAAGAAATACTCAATATGCAAGTATACTGCAGGAGAGCAAAAAAGAAAAAAAACAATTGCAATACCTTGCAATTGTAGGTAGGAAAACTCATAATGATACAATACCCACGTCATAAATATTAACATCGTTACAATCATATATAAAGCATTAGAAATGTGATTGCGAAAACTTTGTTTTAAAATCATCAGACTATCTAGGTACCCAGCCGTTTTTAATAGCATAAACATATTTTCCTATACCTTTTGACACTTCTCCAAGCCATCATTGCACACCCGAATAAACTTGTTCTCCTGCGGTAAAGCCTAATCCCACCGCTTTACCGGCAAGTGCCCCTGCTGGACCTCCAACTACTGTACCAGCATAAACTAATGCTGTGATCCCAGAAATCCTATACATACCTACTGAGGTAGAAATCTCTCCATTTAACATTGAATTACTAAAACTGTTTAAATCTTTTTAGATTCAATATTAACTACTCTAAAATAATTCGAGTCTTGCTATCCTCTTTCCTTTTGTTAAATGCAATTAGCAGCTTCTATTTAGAAAATCCATATAGTTTTTTTTGCCGCCATTGTAGTTATAGTACTCTTGTGCAAGTGATTCATTTACTGAGAAATAAATTATTAACAATACTAGTACTATAATTTTTTCCATAATCTATTTAAGTATATTTCTTTGAAAATAAAATTTTTTGTCTTTGGTAATTTTAGGAATTACTATAACGAAGATATGGGAAAAGTATTCAGGAACATTTGGCTCATCAGAGAGGGCATCCATTCGCCGTATTATTTCGTTTTTGTCACAATCGATTGAGATATTTGAATTTTCAGGACCTAACTGAAAGTTAATACGCTCATCGGTTCTAACTATTAACATTGTTTTTCTTTTGAAGTCAATATTTGGGAGAGGAATCCCCGATTTAAGATAATATTCATAGTCAGCATTGGTTTGGATGATCAAAGTTAAATTTCTTAAATTAGTTGGCTGCCCTGTGAGATCGCCAACATTCTGGAGTGTGAGATTAGTAAATCTCGGATATTCTACCTTTACAGGTCCGTTTAAACAAGTAATCACATATGGTTCCTCCGGCTTGCATGATCCGAATATAGTAAATAAGGATAAGATATAGTATTGGACCAGCAATGTCTTTGAATATTTTGCGTATTCTTTGAATTGTACTCTTTTCATAAATCAAAGCTTAAATTGAAAATGACAGTCATACTATGAGGTAAGAACTTGAGCTATCGAGCCTAAGTAGTATCTTACCCAAAAATTATTAATTACATAATTAAGTATTTTTAATAACAACTATTTTGAGTTGCACTTACTAATTTAAAATTACCTAGTGGTATAATTGGCTTAAAATATGACCTTAATCCAACGTAGTATAGTCAAAGAACACCCACATGGCTACTGACACTTATAACACTCCTACACCCGTGAACTTAAAAGTGCACTGAGTGCATCAAATTAATCTAAGTAGGAAGCTCAACTTAGGGTATTAGGGAAAGAGTGGTATTCTGAATTTCAAATTCAGACCTTAGTGAGGAAAAGTTGTAATTGAGAGCCGAATCATTGATTTTGTGAGAAATGCTGTGAGCTTTGGTAGATATGTGAAAACATTAATAATCATGGACGACGTTGGCAGAGGAGCATTTACATTGTACGCGAACTATCCATCTCTGCAGGTAAGGTAATACAAACTTTTCAGAATGCAGAGTTGTTCGGGGATGCCATTTTTTGATAAAGTGATAAGAATTTACAATGGCTCGAAGTTCATCTGAAAGATACCAGCCAATTGGTACGAAGAAAAGCAGATTGAACAAGAATTTACTTAGCTAGAAGGCTAATTCAAAATGGGTACAACAAGACTGAACAGAACATGCCGGGACGACATGCTTGAGGCTAAATATTTGATTATATTCTAAGTGTCAACCACAACTCTTTGGCATATGCTACTCTAGAACAAGTGAGAAAGTACTTATTCTTTAAACTACTCGACGAATTTGGCCAAGCCCGCCACCAGCCTATTGTCTTGTACTATATGTACATTTTACTAAGTGTTATGCTGAATACCCTAATGCCCGTATTTGATCAACAAGCGTGAAGACGTTCCCTACTGGCTCGAGCTCATCGCCATAGTAATGTTCGATACTGCCATCAGTTACGATGTGAATATGCCTTGTTGTCCCGCTTCCATATTTCTCCCATAAGGTGATATAACCAAGCTCGGAGTCTTCCACATGGCCAAACTCAGTGGGACCGCATCCGGCCGTTACTAGCTGAAAAATAGCTTTACAGGCCGGTTCATCATTGATCAGTTCTGACAAATGTTTGTATTCCATATAGTCAAATGTTTTGTATACGAGTGCAAGGCGCAAATTCTACTATTACGCTTGTGAATTTAGGAGCTGACGTAGTTCGTCTTTGCTGGGCAGCACCGTTTCATAGCGGCTGGCAAAAATTTGGTCATTATCCTCCGGCAAGGTAAGCTCGACTAATGAATCGCTTTTTTTCTGACATAGGATGATCCCAATCGTTTTATTTTCGTCTTCCAGTTTGATGTGCCGATCGTAGTAGTTGACATACATCTGCATCTGGCCAATGTCCTGATGCTGGATCTCTCCGATTTTTAGGTCAATGATGACAAAGCATTTGAGCAGGCGGTTGTAGAACACCAGATCTGCATAAAAGTGCTTGTCCGTAAACGTGATCCGCTTTTGCCGTGCAACAAAAGTGAAACCTTTCCCTAATTCAAGCAGGAAGTGTTCAAGTTTGTCAATGAGCGCGTTTTCCAGGTCATCTTCCGAGTACCTATGGTGCTCCTTTAGATCAAGGAATTCAAGGATATATGGATCCTTGATGGCATCAGCTGGCCTGTCGATTAACTGACCCTTTTCAGCAAGCTGCTTCACTCCATCTTTGTCCTTGCTTAGGGCAAGACGCATGTAGAGTCCTGAGTTGTATTGCCTCTTTAACTCCCGGATGCTCCAATTGTTTGCAGCAGATTCAATTTCATAGAACTTCCTTTCTTTGGCATCCTTGATGGACATTAAATTTAGATAGTGCGACCAGCTCAGAGTGAAAGGTGGCGTGCTTTCTCTTGAATCGGCACTGGTTATATCCAATTCCGCAGACACTGTCTGCGGAATTGGATACTCTAAATAAAACAGCCTCATTTGCTCCAAATTTCGCTGTGAGAAGCCCCGGCCAAACTCGGCTGTTAAAGACTCGGATAGCGTTTGGACAAGTGCCTTTCCATACTCGGCTCGTAGATTGCCCTGCTGGTCTTCTTCAATAATTCGTTTACCAATCAGCCAATATGGTATTGACTTGGCGGCCATAATGGGGAGTACAGAAAAACGACCGAATAAATTTCGATGTGCTGGCTATAACCTAAGGTTATACTTAATTGGGTCAAACAAATATTAATCGTAATATTGCGATTATATTTTTAGTGTTATGTTTGCATCATGGGAGTTACCAAAACAGAGATATTCACAGAGCAGCATAACCGCATTGCGAATTTAGCAAAAGCATTTTCGCATCCTGCGCGCGTGGCGATTTTGCAGCTGCTGATTGCACGTAAGACCTGCATTTGCGGTGACTTGGTGGACGAACTCGAACTTGCGCAGGCGACGGTTTCCCAGCATTTGAAGGAGCTAAAACGGATCGGCATAATCCAGGGAGAAATTAACCCGCCCCGTGTCTGCTACTGCATCAATCCTCGGGTGTGGGAAGAAGCCCGGCAAGCATTCGGTTCGATCCTGGAATCCTTTGAGAGTGTGACCTGCTGTAACTAAACGGGTATTTTTTCGGGTAAATCAATCGTAATATTACATTATAACAATGGTAGCTATGATCAATCAATTGAACCCCATGCCCTGGCAAGCGTTCAAAAGCACGCTTGAACTAAATCCAGATCTGCATCTGCAATTCCAGTACGAGGCCGGTAAGTTCGTAGACCGCTCATTTCACATCACCGAGATTAAACAGTCACCGATTGTCTCGGTAGATTGTGGCGGTGTCATGAATAGCTGGACGGAAGTGATCGTGCAATTATGGGAGCCGCCAGTAAGTGAAACCGAGCGCTCGATGCTGGTCAGCAAAGCACTTAAAATTGTCAGCCTGGTCGAAAAGTCGTTACCGCTTAATCCGAATGCGGTTGTAAAAATCGAGTTTGGCAATTCGAAATTCGATACGCGCCAAATGTACCCAGCTGAGTTTTTGACCGAAGATGATACCTTCATTGTCATTCTGGCTCCGGATTTCACGCAGTGCAAAGCAATAAGCCGCGATCAATCATGCGGCACGGATTCTGCGGCCGCGTCCTGCTGTGGCCCGGCTCCTGAAAAAGAAGCATTGGAAGTTGCCGGTGCTGATGGCGCTGCGTGCAAACCAGGTTCCGGCTGTTGCTAATTACCAATCAATTACCACGATGAAGCGAATTTTAGTATTATGTACGGGCAATTCAGCCCGCAGCCAATTGGCGCAAGGATACTTACAGCATTTTGCAGGTGACCGCGCAGAAGTATATAGCGCTGGTGTAGATCCCAAAGGTGTAAATCCGGCTGCCATCCAGGTCATGGCCGAAGATGGTCTTGATATCTCGCATCACACCTCCAATCATGCTGACGAATATACCGGCATTGCTTTCGACTATGTAATCACCGTCTGCGATAATGCGCGTGAGCAGTGCCCCTATTTCCCGTCTGCCGGTGAGCTGATCCATCATAGCTTTTCCGATCCTGGTCATACTGGTACGCCGGAGCGGCCAGGTGAAGACCTGGTAACTTCATTCCGTAGGGTTCGGGATGAAATCAAAGCGTACAGCCGCGAATTTATCCATCAAAAACTGCCTGCATAATGGCTTTCACCATTCGCCCCCTAACAGAAGCAGACTGGCCGCAGGTAAAACAGATTTACCAGCTGGGCATCGATACCGGTGATGCGACATACGAGACACAAGCGCCGGAAGTCGATGCGCTCAAAGCAAAGTTTCTTGCTCAGCCGCAACTTGTGGCAGAAGAAAGCGGCCAGGCTATTGGATGGGCATTCTTATCTGCTGTTTCCAGCCGGTGCGTGTATGGCGGCGTGGCTGAAACAAGCATCTACATTCATCCGGATTTTCACGGGCGCGGCATCGGCCGGGCTCTTTTATCAGACCTGGTGCCGTTAAGCGAAAAACTCGGTTTCTGGACGTTGCAAGCACAGATATTCCCGGAGAACAAAGCGAGCATTGCACTTCACGAGCGGCAAGGGTTTCGCAAAGTCGGGTACCGTGAAAAGCTTGGAAAACGCAATGGGATCTGGCGCGATGTAATACTGCTGGAACGTCGCAGCTCGATTGTTGGCAATGATTAATCACAAACAGCCTATGAAGGAAAAGCGGCTTTCATTTCTCGACCGTTATTTGACGGTCTGGATCTTCCTTGCCATGTTTTTGGGTGTGTCCATCGGGTGTTTTTTCCCAGGCACACCCGATTTTATCAATCAATTTAATTCAGGCTCGACCAATGTGCCGCTGGCCATCGGGCTGATCCTGATGATGTACCCGCCGCTCGCCAAAGTGCGCTATTCGGAACTTCCACAGATATTCCGAAATACCCGTATTCTCGGCCTGTCACTGCTGCAAAACTGGATCGTGGGGCCCCTGCTGATGTTCGGCCTGGCGCTAGCATTTCTATCAGATAAACCGGAATACATGACGGGGTTGATCATGATTGGCATTGCACGTTGCATTGCCATGGTGATCGTCTGGAATGACCTTGCAGGTGGCGACCGTGTATATGCAGCCGGGCTGGTAGCATTCAACAGTATTTTCCAGGTGCTGTTTTATTCAGTATATGCCTATGTGTTCGTGACACTGCTACCGCCATTGTTTGGGCTAAAAGGGTTCAACGTAGATATTTCGATTGGAGAAATAGCGCAAAGCGTCTTTATTTATCTCGGTATTCCGTTCCTGGCCGGGATCATTTCGCGGGAAACATTGACCAGGCTGTTCAGTCAATACTGGTACGAAAAAAAGTTCCTGCCGGCCATCAGCCCCATTACCCTGATCGCATTGCTGTTTACAATAGTAGTGATGTTCAGCCTGAAAGGAAACCTGATCATAAGCATCCCGCTGGACGTTCTGCGCATAGCCACTCCCCTTTCGATCTACTTTGTCATCATGTTCTTTTCTGCCTTTTATCTCTCAAAACGTGCAGGCGCGGATTACTCAAAATCCACCTCACTGGCATTCACGGCCGCAGGCAATAATTTTGAATTGGGCATTGCGGTTGCCATTGCTGTATTCGGTATTGATTCCGGAGCTGCCTTTGCGGCAGTGATCGGGCCTCTGATTGAAGTACCGGTATTGATCTTGATGGTCAATTTCGCCCTAAGACAACAGCGCACCTTTTGAGATCAGCCTTGTCGACATAAATATGCCCGTTTATTTGTGGACAATCCAAGTCAGCAAAAGTACAGATTAAGGTATTCCACTCCGATTATAATTTACCCAAACATGCCCTCAAACCGTATAGGGGAAGGTTTCAGTAGTACATGGAAAATTCGCATTAACGACCGAATAAATCTCAGAGTACTTAGTATCAATAAAATTTATAAAGTCAGTACCTGACAGTTAACTGACGGGTGCCAGGTAACCCTGTTTTACAAGTGATGTTGAACCTGTAAGCGTGATCGTGACATAATGATGCACATTTGGTTATAAAACTGAATTGGCATTTTACTAGCAGCCCATTCGTTGATTTCGCCACAACAATTACCCTATTAGTCACTTCTCTTTCATATCCTGAGACTTCAACAACTAAACTTGTATATACAAAAAGGACCTGCGGCAGAAATGTCAATAATAGTTTTACTTTGATAACTAATAGCTTCCTTAAGTCTAGTAGCTAAGTCTGCATGATTGTATATGACCGATTGTAGTAATGGAGTTTAGATTGAAAAAAGTTGGTACGCCTCTGGCAATCGGAGTTGCTCTGGTGAGTCTTCCAATTCTGTACTTTGTAAGTACAGGAGCGAGCTGGCAGCCATTGGATCCTCATGAACATTTAGTCCAAAATGGGATTGCCTATGTTTTCCTGATACTATTCACCTACTACAACCATACAGTTTTTGTTCCCCGTTGGTTTTTAAATAAGCAGTACCGGCGCTACTTTCTTATCACAACCTGCTGTATCCTTGGAGCAGTTTATTTGCCCTACCGAATTGAACAATGGGTGTTTTTTCGACAACCACAAGAAAACACAATCGTTGGTTGGGCAAGGCAGATTTTTGTAGCAGAAATGATGCTTGCCGGCCCGGATGGCAAACCACTAAGTTTTTCTAAAAACCAAAGTCCGATGCCGGAGACACCGCCAGACTTGTTCAGGAAAAACTCTTCTCAAAAGTCTTTTGGGCCACAAGGCCGATTTAACCGGCCACCGGGCGGTCCGCCTGCTATGACATGGATTTTACCTTCGAAACTCGCCATATTTTTTTTGATAGGCAGCGTAAGCTCGCTGATATCCATCCTGATCCAGGCGACAAACCGGCTTCACAAAGTTGAGAATGATCAGCTTCAGGCTGAACTCCGGCAATTGAAAGCCCAGATCCAGCCGCACTTTTTATTTAATACGCTTAATAGCATTTATGCTCTGGCTATCCGCAATGATGAGCGCACGGCGGATACGATCGTACAGCTCTCAGAATTTCTCAGGTATATTATCAGGGATTCCAACCAGGAGCATGTGGCACTGGTAACGGAATTGAACTACATCAATAACTATATCGGGCTGCAAAAGGCCAGGTTACGGGACGCAGTACAGGTGGACTATCGGCTGGATGGAGATACAAACGGATTTCAGATCGCCCCGCTGATCCTTTTTTCATTTATAGAAAACGCTTTTAAATACGGCGTCAATCCAGAAGAAGATTCCCCGATTGGCATTCATATAAAAATCAGTGAAAACGGTTTGCACTTACTGGTAAGAAACAATAAAGTGCAAGTAAGCCAGCTGGAAGCATCAACAGGTATAGGATTAAAAAACACAAAAGAACGGCTTCGGCTAATTTATCCAGGTATGCATGAGCTTACCATCGATGACACGGACAAGCAGTTCCAGGTTAACCTAAATCTCACACTGACATGATCAAAGCCATTGCGCTGGATGACGAGCGGCCAGCACTAGACGTGATTGAAGCTTTTTGCAGCAGGTTGGAACCTATCAGCTCTTTGAAAACCTTTACCCGCACCGGAGAAGCGCGTTTGTATATGGAAAGCAACCCGGTTGAGCTAGTTTTCCTGGATATCAACATGCCCAAAGAATCCGGACTCGAATTTGCAAAAACCGTTGACCGACAAACTGCGGTGATTTTTACTACCGCATACAGCGAATTTGCCGTCGAGAGCTACGAGGTTCAGGCGGTGGATTATCTTCTGAAACCCTTCACATTTCAGCGTTTCAGCACGGCAGTACAACGTGCTCAGCAGCATTTACAAGCAATGCGGCAGATTGCCGGGAATACAGCGGACGGTGAACCTGTCCACGTTTTTTTCCGGGTGGATTATGGCTTGGTGAAGGTCGCACTAAACGATATTCTATTTATTGAGGGCCTTGATAATTATCTAAAGATTCACCTTCAAAATGCGCGGCCAATGGTTGTCCGGATGACCATGAAAGCGATTTTGGATAAACTGCCCCAGACAAACTTTTTGCGCGTGCACCGTTCGTTCATTGTTGCACTGGATAAAATCGTGAATGTCCGCAGCAAGATGATTAACATTGGGAACGAAGAAATACCAGTCGGTAACAGTTACGAAAACGATTTTACAACAAGATTTCTTAAATAATATCTACCCCCAAATTTGTTTTACAGACAACAATGGAGACGGTTTGGTCACCACATTTGTCTGATTAGCCACAAGTTTTTCACACTCTTATCACGACCTGCGAAATTTGAATCATAGATACAACAAGTACTATCATTCACTTATAATCAGAGAGATGAAAGGGATTTTAAATTCAGGATGGGGCCTGATTCTTTTTACCGTTTTTACAGTGGCGTGCAGCTCAGATGATACTGATGTTACGCCGGATGCTGGCAGCACTTCTTCTTCAATCACCGCGGCTGTACTTACAACAACCAGCGCTAACACGACTTGCTCCGGTTCCACGGGTGTGGCTAAGGCTGTTTGTCTTGCCGAAGCCTTTAAGGCAACCCTGAGCAGCAGCCAGGTTTCGACTATGCAGCTGGACTACAGCCAGACTAATGCTAAAAAATGGTCGAACCTTCCGGCAGCCTTATCGGGCCGGATTGGGATAAAGCTGGGTTCTCTCAGCGATGTGCAACTGGCTGCATTCCGGGACCTGATGGTGGGTTTGCTTGACGTAAATGCGAGCAATGAAGGCTACGATGAAATGCTGGGCAATCTGGTGGCTGACGATTATCTGAATACAATCGGCGGCGGCTCAGCCTATGGGGCTGGCGAGTATTATCTTGCATTTTTGGGAACACCAAGTGCGACCGGCCTCTGGGAAATCCTGTTCACCGGACATCACTATACGCAGTCTTATACCTTCAATGGTGGTAAACTAACCGGCGTTACACCTGCTTTCCGCGGCGTAGAGCCAGCAAGTGCCGTCACGGCGAATGGTAAAACCTACCAGCCATTTGAACAGGAACGGGCCGTATTTGCAACCATGCTGGGCGGGCTAAGCTCTACTGAACAGGCAACTGCAAAACTTTCTAGTACATTCTCCGATATATTGCTTGGCCCAGGCAACGATGGATCATTCCCTTCTTCAAAATCAGGATTACAGGTTGGCTCGTTGACAGCAGCAAAACAATCGCTGGTCTTGGATGCGATCAAGCTTTATGTGAATGACCTGGATGCCACAACTGCCGCATCGATCCTGGCTACCTACACCAATGAACTGGCCAGCACCTACATTTCCTATTCGGGCACAACAGCAGTTGCATCGCAAAATGATTACGTGCGTATCGACGGACCGAATGTATGGATCGAGTTTTCCTACCAGGGCGGTGTCATAGTTCGTAACACCCCTCACCCGCACTCTGTCTGGCGTGACCGCAGTGGGGACTACGGAGGAAATTAACCTTCTCATAATTTCTACTAAGCTGCCCTATCTGGTTAGTGCCCTACCACCCGTTGCTGTGCATTACAATGACGTCTTTTGCCAATCAACCCACCAAAACACCAAACAATAATGACAAGATCATTTTCAATTTTTATGCCTCTCCTGGGCTTTTTTATGGCAACCTTTATTGCCTGCCAGGACCATGTTACACCAGACCCTGATACACCTGCTGATTCAACAGGAACCGGCATGCCTGGCGATTCAAGTGGTGGGCCAGGTGGACCTGGTGGCAATGGCGGTCCAGGAGGGAACGGTTCAAGCGCATCGGTAGAAGTTTCGAAGGCCATAACCGCTGCCATGTATACAATGACGATGACTAATACAAGCTGCGGGGGTGCTACCGGCCTGGCAAAAGTGGTTTGTCTGACGCAGGCTTTTCAGGCAACATTGTCCGACAGTCTCTTATCTGCTGTGCAACTTCCATACAGTCTGGCTAACGCTCAAAAATGGTCTAACCTGCCTGCCGGATTGTCCGCGCGTTATGGTATCAACCAGGCCTCACTGGATGAAACCCAGCGCACCGCGTTTAAAGATTTGATGCTTGCTCTACTTGCCTTGAATGTTACAGATGAAGGCTACGACGAAATGATCGGAAGCCTGGTTGCTGACAATGTCCTGGCAGTAAGCGGTGGCGGGACAACCTATGGCGCTGGTAATTTTTATGTATCGATCATTGGCACTCCAAGTACAACAGGGCTTTGGGAACTACTCTTTACCGGGCATCACTACACCCAGCCATATACGTTTAATGGTACAGCTGGCACTGGGTATACACCAGCATTCAGGGCGATCGAGCCTACGTATGCTGTCAGTGAAAATGGCAAAACTTACCAACCCATGGAGCAGGAACGGCTGGCATTTGCAGCGCTACTTACCAGTTTGAGCAGCAGCGAACAGGCCGCCGCCAAGCTAAGTTCATCTTTCGGGGATGTGGTACTTGGGCCGGGGCAGGACTGGAAGTTCCCAGCCACAAAGGTAGGCTTGAAAGTGGGCAGCCTGACGGCCGATAAGCAAGCGCTTGTGCTGAACGCGATTAAGCTTTATGTCAATGACCTGGATCCGACGTCGGCAGCAGCGGTACTAACCAAATACACCAATGAACTGCCCGACACCTACATATCCTATGCCGGAAACACGAGCGTAACTGCTGCTAATGATTACATTCGCATAGACGGGCCAAGCGTATGGATCGAGTTCTCCTACCAAGGCGGGGTGATTATCAAAAATATGCCGCACCCGCATTCAGTCTGGCGTGACCATACAACAGATTATGGCGGGACTAAATAAATCTATTTTGGACAATCCGATATTGATCGTAAACCACTTGAAAAAGTGGTTTACGATCCTACTGATCCCAATTATACGCGGTCTAAGTGCTGGTAACGCTTTGGGTCATCCAATGCCAAATTCAGTCGTCTTGCTGACCCTGCATTCCGACCACATCAGTACCGAATTACAGATTCCGTTAAGCGAATTGCAGGCAGCAATCGGTATTCCCGTCAATGATTCCTCTGCGCAGTTAGTCGACAGGCTTGGCTCGGAGCTCCGTGCTTATTTAACCAAGCATATCAACCCCAAGACATTAGATGGAAAACCATGGCGCGTAACCATCGGCGCATTAAAAGTGCACGAAACGCAAAATGCAATTAACGGCGTTTATCGCGAGCTGACAGCACAGTTGGAACTTACACCACCCGCTGGGGCAGACATAAGAAAATTCATTCTTGACTACGACGCGGTACTTCATCAGGTTGTGACCCATAAGATATTGGTATCAGTCAGTCAGGACTGGGCGGCAGGCAAGCTTGCAGAAGATGCTCCTGCACAGGTAGGAGTCATTGAGCTTGATATTGTCAATAACAGGATTTTACCACTGACGATCAACCTGGAAGCTGGAAGTGCTTGGAAAGGGTTGATATCCATGGTCAGGCTTGGCATCCAGCACATTGCGGAAGGAACAGACCACCTGCTTTTCATACTGGTGCTACTCCTACCCGCCCCACTGCTACACACACGCAGGCGCTGGACTGATTTCGGAGGCATCCGTTATAGTTTGTCGCGTCTGCTCTGGATTGTAAGTGCTTTTACGGTCGGCCATTCTGTTATACTGCTACTCGGGGCGTTGGGATGGGTTAGGCTCCCCAGCCAACCAGTCGAAATCATGATTGCTCTATCCATCCTGGTTTCTGCTATCCATGCCATTCGGCCACTTTTCCCTGGCAAAGAAACCTGGATCGCTACCGGCTTTGGCCTAATCCACGGGATGGCGTTTGCCAATACGCTTGCCAACCTTTCGCTCGATGCTGGCAGAATGGCCCTTAGCATCCTTGGCTTCAATGTCGGTATTGAACTGATGCAGCTGCTGATTATTATAGTTACAATCCCTTGGTTGATCTTGTTAAGCCGCACGCCGGTTTACAGGATTGTGCGGCTAACAGGTGCTGTTTTAGCTGCGGTGGCCGCAATTGCCTGGACAGCCGAGCGCGTGACCGGCACTGCAAATGCATGGGCCGGGATGGTAGAGCGCATTGCGGGCTACTCGCCTTATTTTGTGTTTCTACTAGCTTTGTTGGCTATATTCTTTACAATAAGAACACGACAATTAAAAAACGCCTGACTATAAATGAAATCAGTATTACTCGCATTTGTATTGTCAATGATTAGCGCGGCTGCTTTTGCGCACCTGGGCTCGGTTGAAGGGCGTGTGACCGACGCGGCAAGTGGCCTCCCACTCCGCGGGGTCAGTGTGCAGCTGGTCGGTACAGGCAAAGCAGAAGTAACAGACGAGCTTGGTCAATATCGTTTCAACGATCTGATAGCATCGGCTTACAAGCTGGAATTTTCACACATCGGCTATGCACCTTTAGTACAGGAAATAACGGTGGCCGACGAGTTGACTACGAAGGTCCAAACCAAGATGAGTGTCGCACCCGTAACGCTCAGCACTGTCACAGTATCCGGCTTAAAAGCCCATGACCAGCAGCTGATCAGCAGTCTGGATATCCGGCTGCGTCCTATCACCAATTCCCAGGAAATACTGCGGATTGTTCCCGGCCTTTTCATCGGGCAGCATGCGGGCGGAGGAAAAGCGGAGCAGATATTCCTACGCGGATTTGACATTGATCACGGGACCGATATCCGCCTGAGCGTGGACGGTATGCCCATCAACATGGTTTCACATGCCCACGGGCAGGGATATGCAGATCTGCATTTTGTGATACCCGAACTGGTGGAAACCGTTGATTTCAAGAAAGGCCCTTATACAACTGACAAAGGCAATTTTACAACAGCAGGCTGGGTCAATCTGAAAACAAAAACAACGCTTGATAACAGCTTTATAAAGCTTGAAGGGGGACAGTACGGCACTTTCCGCGCGGTTGGCGGATTGGATTTATTAGGACAAAAGGGAAAAGAGAAAAACCAGTCGGCTTACCTGGCCTCTGAATATTCTTATTCTGATTCCTATTTTGACAACCCGCAGAAATTCAAACGGTTCAACGTGCAGGGAAAATACCACGGCCATTTATCTGTCAATACGAACCTAACTTTAACCGGCTCAACGTTTTGGAGTAAATGGAACCACTCGGGGCAGATTCCTAACCGGGCTGTTGCATCGGGACTTACCGGATTTTTCGGCTCGGTTGACCCTACCGAAGGCGGCCAGACCAGCCGCACTAATTTCAATGCAGAAGCGGTCACCGTTACCCCCAGTGGTTACAAGATCAAAAACCAGCTGTTTTACAGTAATTACAATTTTGAGCTCTATTCAAATTTTACATTTTTCCTGAAAGATTCTATCAACGGCGACCAGATCCGTCAGAAGGAGAAGCGTGATCTTTTTGGTTATAACGGAAGCATTTCACGCACTGATTATATCGGCAGCATTGGCTTCACATCCACAGCAGGTTTGCAATACCGTCAGGATCTAACCCGCGGGACAGAGCTTTCCCATACCAAAAACCGGACTGAAACCCTTGACCGCCAGCAATATGGGAACATCAACGAAGTGAACGCTGGTGCTTACGTGGATGAGCTTATCCAATTCTCGGATCGTTTTTCCATCAATGCAGGTGTAAGACTTGATTATTTCCGAAACCAGTATGAAGATTTGCTACGCTCGCCGGTGACCAAAAAGCAAAGTACATCCGCTATCATCTCTCCGAAATTAAACCTTTACTATACTGTCAATCCCGGCCTGCAATTGTATCTGAACTCGGGGAAAAGTTTTCACTCCAATGATACAAGGGTAGTGATAACAGAAAATGGCCGCAGGACGCTTCCACCAGCTTATGGTGTTGATGCAGGGACGATCTTCAAGCCATTTCCAAGGCTTCTGGTGAATGCTGCCGCATGGTATTTGTGGCTTCAACAGGAGTTTGTATACGTGGGGGACGAAGGTGTGGTCGAGCCTAGTGGCAAAACCCGGCGCTACGGGCTGGACCTCTCCATGCGATATGAGCTTACCCGGCATCTGTATGCTGATCTGGACTTGAACGCTGCCAAACCGCGGGCGATTGGCATTGAGGCGGGCCAGGATTATTTGCCGCTTGCCCCTACCCTTACCTCTGTCGGCGGGCTATCCATCCGCAACGCAGGGGCATGGAGTGGGTCATTGCGGTACCGCTATATGGGTGCCAGGCCCGCCAATGAGGACAACAGCATTGTGGCCAAAGGCTATTTTGTCAACGATTTACAACTCAATTATACCAAATCAAGGTATTCGCTCGGATTATCCATACAAAACCTCTTCAACACCCGCTGGAAGGAAACGCAGTTCGCAACCGAAAGCCAGCTTCAAGGCGAACCTGCTCCCGTTGAAGAAATCCATTTCACCCCTGGGACGCCGTTTGCTGCCCGACTTAGCTTTACATACTTTCTCAAATGAAGCTCGCTATGCATTCAGGTTTGGATGCATTCGAGTTAATCTAGTAACCCTGTTTCATTTTGCAGTTCAAGGTTCAATAAAATCCCGGTGATATTTGCCGGGATTTTTCTTTGAAAATTATAGTACAATAAAAGGTAAGTTCGAAAGAGTTAATTAGAAAATATTGCCTTAGGAATAGATTGTTTGGCAATATATGGACAGGATGCACAAGTTCATTAAAACGACCGTGGCTGTTGCACAACTCATTTTAATCTGAGTTGCTAGTTTGGCGTTATTTATTCAATGGGTTTCCAAGTAGGATCTTTCGATTCATCTTTTAGCGGTGGCCTAACGTGAGCTTTCATAGTTAGCTCGCAAGCGCCAAATACAAAAAAATTGTGTTGGCCGACTCTTAGGGAAACTGTGTTAGCACCTCCTTCATAATCCGGATTTTCATTCTGAACAGGATCACTTTCCCAAAAGCAGATTGGGCAAATGCTATAATCTTCTACCAAATGCCCACCAAGTGTTTGGTAGCCGCAGCATGGACATGTTCCTATTTTCATTGACTTTTTCGATCATTTAAACACCTTCCGGCTCGCTGCCTTATTAAACTTAATAAGGCAGATTATGCTTCGCCGAGTCAGTAATTTTCTGTAACTTAAGGAATGCAAGGAAAGAAAAATTACTCGGAAAAGTTGTTCATCAGCTTCCAACTTTCAGATCGTGTACCTAGGGAAAATTTCTACCGCAGACTTGGCGAAGCGCTCGATCTGAAGTTTTTATACAACGATACACGCGAGCTGTATGGCAAAACTGGTAATCCGTCGATTGATCCAGTTGTTTTCTTTAAGTTGATGTTGACCGGATACCTGGAAAACATCACATCAGATCGGCGTCTTATAGAGCACAGCTCGATGCGACCGCGGCGGCGGACCGTTGGATATTCTGTACTTCATTGGCTATGATATTGACGAATCGTTGCCATGGCATTCAACCGTTAGTAGGACCAGGCAACTATATCCAGCCACAGTTTTTGAAAGTCTGTTCGACAAGGTTTTCAGCATGTGCGTTGATAAGGGTATGGTCAGTGGGCATACTCAGGCCCTGGATTCCGCTCCGATCAAAGCGAATGCCTCAATGGAAAGTCTTGAGTTGAAAAAGCCATTTCAATCTATCAAGAACCACTTTGAGAATGTTGATGCTGAAAATCAACAATAGGCAAGCACTGACGTAACTTCGCCTGCCGGGATATTAACTGCTCCGCCGCATCATCTCAGGCGCATAAAATCTCACCAGGAAAAACTTCGCGAGAATCCTATTAGTGCTAGCGGCGCTGCTCATGAAAAAGCACAGCTCTTTAGCAATAAAACCCATTACAGTCCCCATGATCCAGATGCACGTATTTCAGTAAAGCCTGGAAAGGCAAGAAAACTCAACTATCACTGTCGTATGGCAGTCGATACGAGTCAGGGTGTAATCAGCCATATACAGGCAGACTTTGCAGATGGAAGAGATAGTCAGTATTTGCCAGCCATGACTGAGAAGGTTGAAGGTAGAATAAAGGCCAATGAACTATGCATGACCGAGCTCCTAGCAGATGGAGGTTACTCCAATGGTTAAAATTACCAATTCTTAGAATTACGGAATATCACACCGTGGATTCCTGTTTTTGGAAAGTATAAACCGGAAAGGGAATGGGTCACCTACGACAGGAAGGAGGATGTTTTTATCTGCACAATGGACAAGAGAATCCCATTTAAAGGCTTTGGCCGGACTTCAGATGGACAGTCTATAAAGAATTATCGGGCCTCTAAAAAAGATTGCATTCCCTGCATTCTCAAAGATTCCTGTACACCCAAGTCGCTATTTAAAAGAATATTCACGACAACCTATGAAGACTATTACCACAGAGCTCATGAAAGGCAGCACAGCAGACAAGCAAGCAAATGAAGCGACTGCGATAGAGCACAATAGAGCCTATTTTTGGAAGTCTGGTCCATCATTACGGATTAAATAAAATCAATGTTTTAGGGAAGGCCGCAGCTCATAAGGTGATGCTGATGTCAGCCATTTGCATTAATCTTAAAAAGTACCTCAAAACATTTAATAATAAACTGGTGCAGAGCGCCGCAAAAGAGGCAAAACGTGACTGTAAGGCTACATTCTTTAAGCCATTTTATCGCTTTGGGCTGACTTCATAAATTCTCAGATATTACTTATTGAAATTAACTCACCCAAAAATTCCTGCAAGTTCCGCAACAGCCACTACCGTTTCCGCGTACGCACATGATATAGCAAATCGGAGAATGAGTGGGGGAACAGAAACTCAATGCTGCCCCTGCCATTTTAAAGAGCATAAATATCTCTAAGAGCTTTTCTAGTTTTAAGGACGGATCTAACTTAGGATCCTGATTGCGTCTAATACTTTATATGTAGAATTAACTACAACCGAGATCCATAAAGTTGTCCCGATCAAGCAAGTTTATTGAAACCGAAGTTTTAGAAAGAAAAGTCCTGCTTTGTTAAAGCAGGATTGGCTTACTTGTGCAAAATAATAGCTACCGATACCAAATTCAGATTGAAAAGTCCGGACAATAAATTCACGATCACCAAGGCGTGTTCATTGTGTTTAGCCATCTTTTTACTTGGTCGCTTACAGCCGTTTCCTTTTCTCCTTTCATTACAAACAACACCCAATCTCGCTCCATGCCTCCCTGGGTTGAAAAACCTTCAAGAACGATACTTTTGGGTGCGAGCGTTTTTACCTGGTCAAATGTGGTGCCAATCCCATATCCTGCATTTGTGTTGAACGGGGCAATTGTTTTACCGGCCAAATCATATTGATCTAGAAAACTTTTTATTGGGGGGGGCAACTGCATCCCCCAAGTTGGGAAACCCAAGAAAATCAGATCATACTTTTCAATACTATCAATTCGGGTTTCCAGTGGTGGCAAAAACCCTGATGCGTTCTCTTGTGCAACCTGCTCAACAGTGGTTCGGTAATCAGCAGGATAAGGCGTTGTTAATTCAAGGGCCACCAGCTTGCCTCCGGTTTGCGCTTTAATCATTTCTGCAACAGCCTTTGTATTACTTGTCCGTGAAAGGTAAACAATTAACGTTTTTTCAAATGGTGCAACTGGTATTGAATCAAGTCCAATCTCTGCCTGTTCATTAGATGAACAGGCAAAATGCGACAGTGCAAGCAATATAATTATGCTAGTTATTTTCATTTGTTTGCTTAACAGTGGTAAACCTACAAGCATATAATTCAAGGGATTCTCGAAATGCTTTACAGGTTTTGAACCGGTGAGTACTGTTTAACACTCACCGCAGTGATAATTAAATAGCTTCCTGCCTTTCATCCTTGAAGGGTTGGTTATAATAACGCTTTCCTTTCATTTTATACAAGGCATTGGCTACTGCGCCGAATACCGGTGGAAATGGTGGCTCACCTAACCCGGTTGGATCAAGTTCATTTTTGACAAAGTGGACCTGGATAATTTTAGGCGCTTCATTGATCCGGATCATCCTGTAATTATAAAAATTCTGCTGCTGTGCAACACCCTCTTTCAACGTCAATTCTCCATAGAATGCATTACCAATCCCGTCAATAACCGCTCCCTGCACCATATTTGTTGCTGCATCCGGATTGATCACGATACCACAGTCCATAGCGCTAAACACGCGCTCGACATAGGGTTGCCCCTCGCGGGTGACCATATCGACGACGTGGGCAGCATAAGAATTATGACAAAAATAGGCAGCTACCCCACGACTATATTTCCCGTTATCGGCGCTGCCCCAACCAGATTTTTTACGCACTAATTCAAGAACACCTGCATATCTGTCTGGCTCATATTCATTGTTCTTGCCTACGGGGTTTTCCTTAGCTCGCCTTAAAAGCGCCAGTCTAAATTCAATAGGATCTTTTCCCGCCGCTTCCGCCACTTCATCCAAAAACGACTGTTCAGCAGCCGCATTGAAATTTGAACGGGGCGCCCTAAACGCACCTATTGTAATGTTCGATGGGATCTGCCAGCCTTCTGCCAAATAATTATCCACGGCCCCGGCAGGGAAACGGTTGGCATGTATCGGATGTTCTGGAATGCCGCCGCCCTTGACATGAAAGGCGACCAGATTTTTGTTGGCATCCAAAGCCGCCCGGTAAGTTGCTGTGTACATAGGCCGGTAAATCCCATATGTCATGTCATCCTCCCGGGTATATATTAACTTGACAGGTGCTTTCACTTTTCGCGAGATCAGCGCCGCTTCATAAAGGTAATGTCCATACGCCCTGCGACCAAAACCACCGCCCATGCGCGTCATCTGGATTTCAATCTTATCTGCCGGCAGGTTCAAAAGCTTTGCCACTGATGCCTCAGAAAATCCTGGTGCCTGCAAGGGGCCTGCAAGCAGAGCCTTCTCCTCAGTCACATGGGCAAAGAAATTCATCGGTTCCATGCAGTTGTGTGCCAAAAAAGGTCCATAGTAAGTACGCTCAATAACTTGCGCCGCATTGGCGAAAGCTGTTTCCGGGTCACCGTCTTTTCTTAATTGCTGCGCTGGCTTGGCAGCATACTCCTTCATTTGTTGCATTTGAGTCGCCGTACTTTCAAGGCCAGCAGGCAGGGTCAATTCCCGGCTGGGCCCCCTGCCGCCCATTCTGTCTTTTTGCCCGCCCGTAGGCTGCCAGTTCACCACTAATTTTTTACGGGCGTTCATCACCTGCCAGGTTGAGCTTCCTACAATGACAAGCAATTCGTTGAAGCTCCGGGTATCAAAAATGCCCTGTTCAAAATTATCATCAAACAATTTTAGTGTGAAAACTTCTTTTATGCCCGGCATTTTGAGCGCTTCTGCAGCATCGAAAGATTTTAGTTTCATGCCAAAAGCTGGTGGGTGCTGGATCATGGCAATCAGCATACCATCTACACTATAATCCATTCCAAAAAGTGGCTTTCCAGAAGTAATTTTTTTTATTTCAACGTTCTTTTTGGAATTACTAACGATGGTGAATTCTTTTGGCTTTTTTAGTTTGAATTCTTTGGGCACTGGTAGGGCGGCCGCTTTACTGGCCATCTCACCATATGCAGCAGACTTTCCGCTTGCATGGGACAAAACCCCCGCCTTGGTCGTCACCTCGCTTTCAGCTACATTCCAACTCTGGGCAGCTGCCTGGCGCAGCATCTGTCTTGCTGCCGCGCCAGCCTCCCGCAGCGGCTTCCAGTACATTCTTACCGAGTTGCTGCCTCCGGTAAACTGCGCACCTAATTTTGCGGGATCATGCGGACCCATTTCGACGGTCACATTCTTCCAGTCAACATCCAGTTCTTCCGCCAACATCATTGGTAAAGAAGTCATCACGTTTTGACCGAACTCAGGGTTAGGGCAAAAAAGTTTTATTTTATTATCGGTTGTAATGTGGATAAAGCCATTCAGCCGCACCGGCTCGTCTGGCAAACCCAGCGCTTCTAACTTATCAGCAGACTTAAAACTGGATAACCAGCTTACTGTCAGCATCAATCCCCCACCTTATAGCAGTGATGCTTTTAAAAAAGAGCGCCTGTTTAAGGCATTTTTATCTTTGTTCATGGTCGGATTTAGTTAATGGGTTATTTCTTAGGCGCATAAGCACCATTTTCTATCCAGGTGAGCCAGGCTCTCTTGAATTCAGCATGGCTTACTGGCGGCAAAGTCCTTCCTTCTCCCGGGTTCCAGCCTGCCAGCACCAGCCCGTCGTCGGCATGCTCGATCAGCTTTTTAAAGTCCTTATTGCCATTTTGCTTTTTATCAACAAGCTGCCGGGCCAGTTCATGGGCGCTTTTACCTTGAAAAACCATTCTCATTGCAGCTGGCGGCAAGTGCCACTCCGGATTGCCAGGGGGCGTATGAATGCCTGGCGTGTTGGTGTCCTGGTGACAATTCGAGCATTTCATGGCATAAACACCTTTACCATCCACACCGCGTTTCGGTGCCATTGCATGCAAATGGCTGTCGTCGCCTTGCAGCGGTACATCACCTGCCGGGTGACAGTTCATGCAACGCGGGCTCATCAATGTTTTATATACTGTTTCAAATGCCTTGACAGACGCAATACTATCCTTGGCAGCAAAGCCAAGCTTGATTGGCTCGACGGGCATATCATCGGTTCTAAATGCAGAAGCCGCTGCCGCAATGATAAAAATCATGACAGACAACAGCGTTAGCGTTTTGACGTAAATGAGATAGCGGATTCCTTTACTTGGATCATGCTTCATAACATTAAGTTTAGGTGAGATTACATTACCCTTTTGTAGACGTATTCCTTTGCAGCTCAGCAGCCGCGTGGATTGCTTCACGAATGCGCAGATAGGTGCCGCACCGGCAAATGTTCCCGGCCATGGCATCGTCTATATCCTGATCGGTCGGATTGCCTTTTTCGCGCAGCAGCACAACGGCAGACATGATCTGTCCCGAATGGCAATAGCCGCACTGCGGCACATCAATTTCCTGCCAAGCTTTTTGGACTGGATGGTCATTGTTTGCCGATAATCCTTCAATGGTCGTCACCTGCTTGCCTACGGCGCGGCTTACCTTGGTTACGCACGAGCGGACGGCTTCCCCATTCAAATGCACCACGCAGGCACCGCATTGGGCTACACCACAGCCGTACTTGGTGCCTTTCAGTCCGGCTAAGTCCCGAATTGCCCAAAGCAGCGGCATTTGCGGGTCAGCATCCAACTTGTAATCTTTTTTATTGATTTTCAATGTGATATTTGCCATGATGCCTAGTGGTTTAGTTATTTTCTACTTGCTAAGACTCTTGCTAACACTTGCCTGCCTGCATCAACTTCACTTTTGCCGATCTTGGACTCTACTGTTGCCATTAATTTCTCCAACTGTTCGCTGGTAAATCCAAGGTGCAGGCCAATTCCCAAATGCCCTTGCAATTGGGACTCCACGCCGCCCAGACTGACAAGTGCAGCGATTGTAGTCAGTTCCCTTTCTTCATGGGTGATGACTCCCCTGATAAAAATGTCATGAAACAGGTGCTCCTTTAAAAGCGTATCAATAGCAGGCACAAAGGCTGCATATCCACTCTTTTTAGGATAGGTTTCATGCTGGCCGGTAAGTGATTCAAGAACCTTTTTTCCACTTTCGAATTTGTCCAGCTCGCTTGGTTTGCTGGCCGCCTTGCCCACCACGTCAGTAATGCCCTTAGCTTTACGTTCATCAAGCACGATGTTAAAGGCAATAATCCCGTTCAAACTTCTTGGAAATCCACAGTACGCTGATAAATGGATCAGCTCTTCTTTGATCTCATTGATACTCATGCCGACGCTTAGGCCATCATGCAAAGCTTGTTTCAAGTTTGATAAATCACCTTTTGCCGTAAGGGCAGAGATAGCGACAATGCTGACTTGTTTTTGGCTAAGGCTTTTGCCCTGCTCCGTATTTTGCTGTGCCATACTTTGATGAAAAATAATAGCCGCTACCAATATTAATATCAATGATTTCATAAGTTCTAGCTTTGCGTGCGTGGAGATTGGCTTATTTAATCCGTCATCTTGATTGGCCTGAGAAGCCGTGAAAATGTGAGCGATCCCATTTTCCATTTACCATTCTCATTGATATAAACTTCGGTCACCATAAATGGGTTAACAACCTGATTGCCACTGACAACTGCCTGCAAATCAATATCGTTTAACAGGATTGCTGTATTGCCGATCACATTAACAGAGATAGAATAAAGCTCTGCTTTTTTATACCAAATTTCACCCGTCTGAATTACTTCTAATTCCCGTTCTTTACCCCAGGTACCACCCATATGAACAAAAACTGCTTTATCATCAAAGAGCTCAGATAGCTGGTCCACTTTCTTTTCTGACATCCAGCCCCACTTATCTTTTGAAAGCTTGATGACTTGCCGCTGAGCATCATCAGCAACACCGTACTTGGATTGTGCTAGGGACTGTTGGTTAGTTAGTATCATAAAAATAAGCCCTGCAATGGGCAGTATAAAGCACTTGGGTGGGGAATTATATATCATCAGCGCTGCTGTATAGATTATTTCTTTACAGGGCCATACTCTGCATCCGTTACCTTTTGCAACCATATTGTCCTGCCTTTTTGGGCTGGAGATGTCGCGATATAGGTCACCCCACTTTCCGCTGTGGCCCCATGCCAATGCTCCACACCGGGCAGACATTTAATTACATCGCCAGGCTTCATGGTTTGTTTAGGTTTGCCTTTTTCCTGGTAGTAGCCCTTACCCTCTGTAAAAATCAAAATTTGACCTCCCGGATGCGAATGCCAGTCCAGGCGCGCACCTGGATCAAAAATTGCCACTGCGGTGCCATAACTAAAAACACTGTCAGGCGCGCTCAGCTCTTTGAGCCAAACATTGCCAACATGATGGACATTAGGTGATTTCTCCCCCTCTTTGGCAAATATCGGAACTTGTTGTGCTACCGCGCCGAAAGACAGCGCGGTAAGCATCATGGTAATAATTGAAAGGAATTTTTTCATTGCTCCTTAAGCAAATAGTTAGCGGTCAACACGACTTTGCAATTCTTGCGAATACCGGGCGCCCTGGATCTGTACCAAAGCAACAGCATCATTGATTTTTGTTAGATCGCCTGCGGCCAACTTGACATTCGCTGCCGACAGGTTTTCTTCCAACCGGTGAAGCTTGGTAGTCCCTGGGATTGGAACGATCCAGGGCTTTTGGGCTAAAAGCCATGCAAGGACGATTTGTGCAGTTGTGGCTGGCATTCCTGCAACATCTTTTTCAGCGGCAATCCGTGTAAGCACATCAACCAGGTCCTGGTTTACTTTTCGGTTTTCAGCAGAAAAGCGTGGAACGATATTGCGGAAATCATTTTTATCAAATGTTGTCTCTTCATTGATCTTTCCAGTTAAAAAACCTTTTCCAAGAGGGCTAAATGGCACAAGTCCAATCCCCAGCTCTTCCAGAGTTGGAATAATCTCAGCCTCCGGCTCTTTCCACCAAAGTGAATACTCACTTTGCAGCGCCGAGACAGGCTGGACTGCATGCGCTTTGCGGATCGTGGCCACGCCTGCTTCCGAAAGCCCAAAGTATTTTACTTTGCCTTCACGGATCAAATCTTTAACCGTTCCCGCCACATCTTCAATCGGCACTTTGGGGTCTACGCGGTGCTGGTAAAAAAGATCGATCACATCTGTCCGCAAACGTTTCAGTGACGCTTCGGCAACCGCGCGGATATTTTCAGGCCGACTGTCCACGCCCGCAGTGGGTTTACCATCTTTGAAACCAAATTTAGTTGCGATCACCACATCACTGCGAAATGGCTGCAAGGCTTCGCCGAGAAGTTCTTCGTTGGTAAATGGCCCGTATGCTTCTGCGGTATCAAAAAATGTGACGCCCCGCTCAACAGCCGCATGGATTAACTTGATCGCCTCTTGTTTTTCCGTTGCTGGACCGTATCCGAAGCTTAGGCCCATACAACCCAGGCCAAAGGCAGATACTTCCAGGCCGCTATTTCCTAATTTTCTTTTTTCCATTTTGTTAGTTTCTTGACTGATCTAGATCTTGTGCTCACCAAGCCATTTTACCATAGCTGGGTCGCGGTGGTCAAAGAAGCTGCTGGCATTGGTGTCCAGTCCTTTGATGGCTTCCATGTCCTGATCGCTGAGCTTAAAATCGAAAATGTTGAAGTTTTCTTCCATCCGAGCTTTACGCACTGACTTAGGAATAGCTACTACACCACGTTGGGTAAGCCAGCGCAGTACAACTTGCGCTATGGTTTTATTGTACTTAGCCCCAATGGATGACAACAGCTCATTTTCAAAAATGCCGTTTTTCCCTTCTGCAAACGGGCCCCAAGATTCAATTTGCACATTGTTTTCCTGCATGAATTGATGTGGCTGGATCTGCTGGTGGAAGGGGTGTGTTTCAATCTGATTAACGGCCGGGATGATTTCATTGTGGACGATCAAATCCATCAATCTGTCGGGTTGAAAGTTGCTGACACCAATTGCCCCTTACCCGTCCTTCTTTATAAAATTCCTGCATTGCTTTCCATTCTCCGTAAACATCACCGAACGGCTGGTGTATCAGATATAAGTCCAGATATTCTAATTGCAACTTTTCCAGCGAGGCTTCGAATGCCTTTTTGGTATTCTCATAGCCCTGGCTCTGAATCCAGAGTTTTGTTGTAATAAATAGATCTTCTCTTGCAACACCACTGCTTTTGATCGCATTGCCCACTGCCTGCTCATTGCCATAAGAAGCAGCCGTATCAATCAAGCGGTATCCTGTTTCAATTGCGTCGAGCACACTTCTTTCACATTCTGCCAGATCGGGAACCTGAAAAACCCCAAATCCCAAGACTGGCATTTCTATACCATTATTTAAAATCACCTTTTCCATCATTGATATATTAAGTTTGTTGTAAAATTTCCTAAGATAGAATTAACGGCCTCCGTCCTACTCTAACTTATTGTGCTACAAAGTTCAAACCAATTGGATAATGCATTTGTATACATATTCCTGAAATGTCTACCAATATTCCTGATCTGTCATCAGCAGTGAAAGAAGCGCCACCAAATCCCTTAAATTAGCATTGGTAAAATAAGAGATTATGGAAAATCAGATCCGGTTTGACACTGTCAGCCAATACAATGCATTCAATCAACATAAAACACTACATCCACTGGTGAGTGTGTTGGACCTCTCCAAGGCTGACATGCGCAGCAAAACGAACATGTACCTGGGGTTGTATTTTGTCTTTCTAAAGGAGGTTGATTGTGGTGACCTTCGTTACGGCAAACAGTATTATGACTATCAGGAAGGCACGCTCGTATTTTTTGCTCCCGGTCAGGTAGTAAATGTTGAAAACGATGGCGAATTATACCGTCCCAAAGGTTACGCGCTGGCTTTTCACCCCGATCTGTTGCATGGCACTTCACTAAATCAGCATATTCATGAATATGGGTTTTTCAGCTATCAGAGCCATGAGTCTTTACATATTTCCGAGCGCGAAAGGCAAATTGTGCTGGACTGTTTGGCTAAAATTAAATATGAGTTGGAGCATGCCATTGATAAACATAGCCGCAAGCTCATCGTCTCAAACATCGAGTTGTTTTTGGATTACTGTACGCGGTTTTACGACCGACAGTTCCTTACCCGTGACACGGTCCACAAAAGTGTAGTAGAGCGTTTCGAAACGCTATTGACCAATTACTTTCTGTCGGATAGCCCTAGCATTATTGGGCTACCCTCAGTGGTATATTTTGCTAACGAATTGAATTTGTCAACGAAATATTTTGGGGACCTGATCAGAAAAGAAACCGGCCAAACGGCGCAGGATTACATTCAGGACAAGCTCATCCATGTGGCCAAGGAAAAAATATTTGACCAGACAAAAACCGTCAGCGAGATTGCATTCGAAATGGGTTTCAAGTATCCACAGCATTTTTCCAGGCTTTTCAAACAGAGGGTAGGCCAAACTCCCAATGAGTTCCGAGCGCTTCAAAATCTAAACTGAGAACAATACAAACATTTCAAATAATGAAAAACTGCAAACGCGCAGTTATGTTGGGCCTAACAATGTGCTTGACATTGACAAGTATACTGGTCGCCGCCCAGCAGAAAACAAGACCATCAACTGTATTAAGCACTATTTTCCCAAAAGGGCAAAAGGCACCAGCAACAAATTTTACCGGAAATGCATGGGTCACCCAGCTTATCCAGCCAGACAGCGCATTCAACATTCCGGTAGGCAGTGTAACCTTTGAACCTGGCGCGCGTACCTACTGGCACTCCCACCCTGGCGGACAAGCACTTCTGGCAACCGGGGGAACAGGTTACTATCAAGAAAAAGGCAGACCCATACAGATACTTCAAGCTGGTGACACCGTCAAATGTCCACCAAATATACCCCACTGGCATGGTGCTTCACCCGACGCCGGATTTACGCAAATTGCCATTACCCCTAATACCGAGACTGGAAGGGTAATATGGCTACAAGAAGTCACAGAACAAGAATATCGTCAAAAGTAGACATTCCACCCTGCTGAGAATAAAGTTATTCTCTGTTTTAGAAGCTTCTTGGTAAGCCTCTCCTTCCTGTTAAAAATATCATCCCTCTTTACAGTTTAACCTGGTCTACTAATTGTTAAGTGAACCATAAGGCGGTTCTTGCTGCATATACAAGAGGATTTTGCTATCTATCAAATAGTCAATTGTAATCATGCTTAAACGACTATTTACACGTACGCTAATAAGGAGTTAAAAACTTTGCACATAGCTCGCCGCTGGAAATGCAAAATATTATATGTCCGCTGATAGATTTTTAGTTTATACAGAGTTTGTGTAGAAGCTGTATATTATCAATCTTATATAGTACCAACAACTAATATCACCTACGTCTCGTAATTTATTATGCTGAGAAGGATATCAAGATATGGCATAGGTTTGACACTTTTCGTAAATGTTTTGGCCTGTTCTACTGATGAGCAAAAAGTGGTAGGAATCTGGCATACTGAATTTGAGGCTGTGGCAAACTTGAAAAGCGCATTCGATGTTGAGCTGCGTCATAATCTCTTCTCTGATTCGTGGAGCGGCAGATTTGAAATTCCAGAAACAATGGCGGAAGGAACATTGTCTGGTGTAAACCTAACAGATTCAACAATATTCCTGGACTTGGGGCAAGGAGCGACATTCACAGGTAATCTTTCGAAGAATAAAACCGAGATAGGAGGACTTCTCAATATACCCGATCACAAACCCGAAACGCTGATTTTTAAGAAAGCAGATCGTTGGACATCACAGCGGCCAGCAAGGATTGGTAAGGAAAATCGCGCGCTGCTAGAATGGAGCTATCAAGTTCCACCTGTGAACAGTGATGGCTGGAAAGTGGGCGCAATGAATATGCAGGCTACAAATTCTCAGGTATTAAATGATCTTTTTGAAAATATTTTGAAGGGCAAATATCATGGACTGGATGCACTGCTGGTTGCCCAAAATGGGAAGTTGTTACTTGACGAATACTTTTATTTAGGTAAGCGGGAAAAAATCCATAGTATACAATCTTGTACAAAAAGTGTAACGTCGCTCCTGATTGGCATTGCAAAAGATGATGGTCTGATCCAAAATCTGGATGTACCATTGACAGCTTTCTTTCCGGCCCACAAGAAGGCTTCAAAAGAGAAAGTTCCACAACCCACACTGTATAATGCCTTAACGATGTCGGCCGGACTGGATTGGCATGAGGACATTCCTTATACCGACCCAAAAAATGATGCTGTTTTAATGAACCAAAGCAAGGATATGTATGGGTATGTCCTGGCTAGGAATTTGGATCAAAAGGAAAAGCCAGGTAAGAGATTTAAATACAACAGCGGCCTTTCGATCTTACTGGGGGGTATTCTATCCAATGTAACTGGAAAGCCTGCGGACAAATATGCAGAACAATCCCTGTTTAAAGGATTGGGAATTAAAGACTTTTTCTGGACTTCAATGAATGATCAAGTTCACACAGGAGGTGGATTGTTCCTCAAGCCACGGGATATGCTGAAGATCGGCCAGTTGATACTGGATTCGGGAAAGTGGAATGAGAAGCAAATTGTGTCCACATCGTGGATCGCCGAATCTACCGCATTTGTTCTGCCGATAAATGAGTCAAGTTCGGAGTGGGGATATGGATATCAATGGTGGCGTGGCGTGTTCCGGGTTAAAGACAAAGTATTGCCCGTAATCTACGCTGCTGGTTATGGAGGTCAGGTGTTGTATATCGTCCCCGATTTAAATCTTTCAATTCTTACATTACATCACAATGCTTCGGATGTAAGTGGCAGCCACTCCCTGACCTTAAAGAATATAGAGGAGTCTATTATTCCTGCTTTCATTTGATTGAGAATCATTAAAAAAAGTGTCTACAAACAGCGGCACTTGGCTATATCTTCTTCTCCTTGTTGTTTACAGCTTAATTATTCCGTCTTCAAAATGAGGTACTTACAAATAGTACCAAGGTTCAGCAAGACTCTTATTGGCCGTTCTTACTTTAAATGACCAAGAATGAGCCTAAATGACCGTTTTTCCTTCAAATAAATGATGTTAAATGGGTAATGCTTTTATATAACCCTTACTGTTTTCAATCTCTCCCATGTCGTCCAACAACAAGGAGGCCTAGCTGATCAGTAGCTGCACTTACATATTGCAATTTCTTAGAAGTAGTAGAAAATAGCTCGGGTTCATTGTTTGATCAACTTGATGACAACTGCATTACCGGCTTTTAAAAAGTACAAACCTGGTGAAAAACCACTTAAATCTACATTCACGATTTCATTGTCAACATTTATTGTTTTAACTGTCTGTCCTATCATATTGACCAGGTTCATCTTAGTTCCTACGTACTGCTTACCCATGCGTAAAGTGGTAACTGCCTGAGCTGGATTGGGAAAAGCAGCCATTGTATTGAGCTCATTGAAAGTTATCTGCCGGATACTGCTGTATGTAAAAATACCATCAAGATCTACAATCTTTAACCGGTACAGGTTTATACCTTGTAGCGGATCCAGGTCTTTAAACTCGTATGAAGCCGGGGTGTTATTACTGCCGGCACCAGCTATGGAGGCTAAGTTTTGCCAATTCTTACCATTGGCACTCCGTTGTATGTCAAACCGCTCACTGTTGATTTCCAGTGCCGTTTTCCACGAAAGCAGTAATGCGTTTTCTGTTTTGACGACATTGAAAGAAGTGAGTGTAACAGGCAGGGAAGCATTGGTAGTAAATGGCAAAAAATCACGGCTGGTAAATGATCTCCTTACTTTCCTTACAGGATCCAATGTACCCACAATCAAGCCATCCGAATCAATCAATGCCCCATTGCTAATAACGATATAGTAGCTTGTGTTAATGGCTAAATTAGTACTCGGATTAATTGTAATAGTGTTGGTGCCGACGCCGGTAATTTGTGGGCCTGCTGCCGGGAAAGTTTCGTAAACCTGGTCAGTAAGTGCATTTACAATCGATATATTCCCTGAACCAGTAAAAACATTTTCGTCAAAGTTCAAAAGGATATCAGCGTCTATGTTTACATCGGATGCATTCCTGGCCGGGATTGTAGATAATAGTACAGGAGCAGTACCCAAGCCTGAAATATAGATATCATTTCCCGGATTTGAGAGCCTGCTCCAAATATCCAGGTCGCCGTCTCCGTCAAAATCAGCAATGCTGCCGAAAACATTTAATGCAAACCCTTGTGGGGTAGAAGAAACAAAGTCAGCAAAAGGATTTGTTTGCGGAGTGCTAAATGATTCACCATTGTTATTTTGTAAATAAACCAATGCTGCCCCTTGTGTTGCCGTATATAGCACATCGGGTAAGCCATCCCCATTCATGTCAGCTACCTGGACAAAGCCAACACCAACCAATGTAAATTCCATCCCGGGAGGTACCGGGCTGATCTGATAGATACCGTTATCATTTTTTAAGTAATTATCGTTATTACTACCATTAACCCTGGTCCAAATATCCAGGTCGCCGTCCCCATCAAAATCAGAAATACTACTTGCAACATTCAATGCAAATCCTGCCGGGGTTGATGAAACAAAGTCAGCGAAAGGATTTGTCTGCGGAGTGCTGAATGATTCACCATTGTTATTCTGTAAATAAACCAATGCTGCCCCTTGTGTTGCCGTATATAGGATATCAGGCAAACCATCGCCATTGATGTCAGCTACCTGGACAAAACCAACACCGCCCAATGTAAATTCCATGCCTTGTGGAACTGGACTGATGTGGTATACACCTTTGTCATTGAGTAAGTAATTATCGTTACTGGCACCAGGTAACCTGTTCCATATATCCAGATCGCCGTCGCCGTCAAAATCAGCAATGCTGCACGAAATATTTAATGCAAATCCCGGCGGGGTAGATGAAATAAAGTCAGCAAAGGGATTAAGCTCCGGGGTGCTGAAGGATTCACCATTATTATTCTGCAAGTAAACCAATGGTCCTGCCGTTGTTGCCGTATACAGAACATCAGGGAAGCCGTCACCATTGATATCAGCTACCTGAACAAAGCCAATTCCGGGTTGTGGTGTGTATTCTAAGCCTGTTGGTAGCGGTTGCTGTACAAATTTTACCTGGCCTCGGGTCTGCAAGCCAGTACAGAAAAGGGTTACCAAGAGGGTAGCATAAAACAGCTTGATCTGGAAAGTCATATGAAAGGAATAAAATTGTCGCATCAAAATGTATAATGTTTGTTGGTAGTATCACACATAAACATAAATAGTAATTACATGTGATATTTAAAAGTATTTCTACTTTTAAATGTTGTTGGCTAAACTTGAGTAAAAGAAGAAATGGGGTGGAAAAGGCTTAACTGCCCTTTTAAGGATGTCGATCAATGTAGATCATTAACTAGTGTAAGCCAGGGATAAACGTACTGAGTCAGCAAATAACATGTAGGTGAGGATTCACAACTTGGAGACACTACATATGTTACCATTTGGTTTATTGAACCAACCGAGCTAGCTACTAGGCGCAATTTTTCCTGGATTAAGAATTGACAATCCTATCGAGTCAATCTATGGTTTTTCGGATCAGCTTCTACTATTCCGCAAGACGACAGAGAAAGGTATATTATACCAGAGCACTTCCCGTGGTGGGCACGGCTGCATTAACAGCCCTTGAAAAAATGGGCTGCAGCGATCCAGGCACAAACATGCTGATCAATGGCGCGACCGGCGGGTTTGGAATGATCCTGCTGCAACTCCACAAACAGAAAGATGACCATGTGACCGCGGTTACCAGCTCAAACGGAATTGAATTTGTAAAAAAGTGGGGCGCTGATACAGTGATCGATTACAGCAAAGAAGAAGTGCTCACCCGTAAGGAAACTTACGACATTGTCATCGACCTCTCGGGCAAAATGGGCTATGCGAATGCAAAGCAGATCATGAAGCCCCAATCCCTGTTTCTCAACCCTACTCCCCAGCCAATCAAAATTCCAACCTCCCTGATCATGAACCTGCTCAGGAGTAAAAAGCATGTTATCATTTTGGCCAGTCCATCCACGAAATACACAGGTGAATTGCTGAATGCCGTTGCAAAAGGACTTGACATTGCGATTTATAAAGTGTTCCCCTTCACTGCATTTAAAGAAGATTACCACTATGCCGAGCAGGGCGGCTACACAGGTAAGGTGGTGATCGAACAACAGTGATCTGATACAAGTTTTTGCTCCCGTAACCAGGGACATTTGTATCATACGAAACAAACTCAAACAACAAAAGCAATGAAAAAGAAAATTGTGATACTCGGAGCTACCGGCACAATCGGCAGCAAAATTGCCCACATATTGATCAACGAAGGTCACCTGGTCACACTGGTAGGAAGACATACCGAAAAGTTGGAAAGATACCGTAAGCAGGGAGCCGAAATAATCGCTGCGGACATTAACGATGAGGATCGGCTCACCCAGGCTTTTGGCCAAGTGGACAGCGCCTTTGTACTCTTGCCGGAAAATGTAAAAGCGGAAAACACGCGGGCATACCAGCGGCAGGTGACCGGCACATTGATCACGGCAATTCAGCGCTCGGGCATTTGATATATCGTCAACATGAGCAGTCTGGGCTCGCATATGCATGAGGGTAACGGCATCATGGCTGGGACCGGTGAGCAGGAAGTCAGGCTCAACCAGCTTGAAGGTGTTAATGTGCTGCATATCCGATCTGCCTATTTTATGGAAAACTTTCTGCGCACGATCGGCATGGTCAAACAATCCGGAATCAATGGAACCGTTACCGCTGCCAACCATGCAATCCCGATGGTAGCCACGCGCGATGTGGTACAAGTAGCTGCCGGCCATTTGGCTAACCTTGATTTCAGTGGCAAGAGCGTCCATGTCGTAATGGGACCACGGGACTATACTTATGCCGAAATGACAGGCATTGTCGGCAATGCGATCGGAAAACCGGACCTTTCCTATGTCCAGCTGCCAGTTGACAAAGTAAGAGAGGTGTTCCTGGGCAATGGTCTCTCAGCTGATTTTGTCTCCAATTTGATTGAAATGGGTACTGCGATCAGCACCGGCTACATGAATTACCAACATCTGGACGATTCAACAACGTCTGCCACCACCGCAGAGGAAGTTTGCCCGTGAGGTGTATGCCCCCGCTTGTCATCAATAAATTTAACCCTGAACATTACGACAATGAAAATACTGGAACCAACCCAGCTGGGAAATCTGGCTTTGAAGAATAGAATGGTGATGTCTGCAATGACAAGAAGTCGTGTAGCTAACAACGGGATCGTTGGCGAAATGACCGTCGAGTACTACATGCAACGCGCAAGTGCCGGTCTGATCATCACAGAAGCCATCCGGATTAGCGAGGAGGCTACCGGCAGTCCGTTTACCCGGGAATTTACACTGATCCACAAATCGAAAGCTGGAAGAAGATGACCCGGGCTGTGCACGACCTGGGTGGGCTGATTGTAGCGCAACTCTGGCATACCGGCCGTGCCGGCCACTCCATTGACCGTGGTGGTAAGCTGCCGCTGGCACCCTCGCCGCTGGCCATACAAGGCATGCAGCATTTTACTTCCCAGGGTCTTTTATTCAGAAGCATATGGTCCGGCAATCCAGTTGGAGAAATCAAGGAGTAACCAATCAGTAGCTGATCAATGCGAAAACCAAGGTTGTAATCTGGACTACTTTACGCAGCTTTCCATACCGTTCAAAAGTAGAGAAAATACATATTAGAAATGACCCTGGTTGCCGGTAGGATATCATCAGCTACATTGATTCTTAGACGCTCGGCTTGTTAATGATTGTTACCAGCATATTGCATAATAGTTTTTGATCGATATTTGCATCGTAATTAACTTTTAATGCAAACCTCATCAGAAGCAGTATTAGGACATGTATTGAAGGCAATTGAAGAAGCTAAGGCTCAAGAAAAGGCTTACCTGCTTTTTACCTACTCCTCTCAAAACGTTAGTTCTCCTGCAATCCAAACTTGTATAACTCAGCTAAGAGCTCTAAACATATATGTGTCATTTTTCTGGAACTCAGAGCATGTGGCAGATCAGCGTTTTCCAAGCCTATACCTGTGCTGGACAGAAGAAGCCAGAGATCAAGCAATCGCCCGCGGCTACAACTTTGATTGAGGACATGGTAACATTGTCAACAAACTGACACCATACCCCCCATTACTATGGGTTAATTGCCCTGTTTATATGTATGTAACCGTTTGTAGCAGTTCGGTCTGGAATTTGTAAGACTGCAGCAAACAACATACGATGGATGATCAACCAATAATTTATGTAGGAGGAGACGATGATGACCAATTCTTGGTCGCTGATGCGTTGTAAGAAATTGGCTGTGCGAACGAAGTCATTAATCTCAATACCGGAGCCCAGCTGATAGACTCTTTGCGCAGCGAGCGAGTAAAGCCATTTTTGATCCTTTGTAGTCTTTATCTTCCTGGTAAAGATGGATTTGAGATAAGAGAAGAAATTAACGAGGATGAAGAGATCCGCAGGCTTTCGATACCATTCATATTTCTCTCCGAAATAGTATCGCCGAAAGATGTCGAAAAAGCCTATCTCTCCCTTGTTCAGGGATTTTATAAAAAGGCATCGGACTATGATGAATTGAAGGCGCAGCCTCATTCCATATGTGATTACTGGAAACGAGCTGTTCGGCCAAATTCGATCAAACAAGCATAACTAAGCCTTCTAATTACCTTTTAGGACTTACTATAATTAGTAACCTTTAAAGTAAAGACTGATCAATTCTAAAATCTCAAATTTGTAAAATAGATTTGGCGATTGTCCATGATTACTCATGGACAACTCTCTTAATCAGGTGTAAATTCTCAAATTTTGGGCTTCTTGTATTCGATCTTTCACATCCATTTAAGCGCAAGCGCTAGACCAATGTGAAAATGCAAAGGTGGATACTATCATTTGATGATTGTTACCTATTTTATTTAATAAACTACTATAATCATTTGAAAGTAGCTATTGATCTTTAATTTAGTTTAAATTCAAAAACTTGTCTTTATGTTCTTTTGCAAACTCCGTAAAGGAACGCGGCTGATTATTAGTGAGTCTAAAAACTTCTTCACCAAGATCATGGTCATGATTTTTTGCAACCACTTCTGCATACTGCTCGATAAGTCCATTAGCTAACCACCGGGATGCTCCTGTAGCTCTTAACAAAGTACGAAATGCAAATGAAGGCAGGTTTACATAGTCTACTTTTCTCCCAATTGCTTCTGATACTTTGAAAGCTACATCCTTCATTTCTAATGTCTCAGGACCATTAAGATAATAAGTAGCTTTTTTGTGATGGTCTTCTTTGAAAATCTTGTAAGCAACCATGCCAATATCCTTGGCATCAATATAACCCACCAGTCCTTTTCCACCCACCTGCGGCAAGTAGCCTTTTGCAATTGGCTGAGCCATTGTCAAAAAATTCTGCATAAATGCGGTAGGTTTTAGTATCGTCCATTCAATACCAGAATTACGAAGATAGTGGTCAATCTCCGCATGGGCTTTTGCCCAGGGTACTGAGGATCTCAAATTTGCGTCAGATGCAGAGACTCTTACGATATAGGTAATTCCTTCTTGGCCAGCAATATCAATGGCATTTTTCTCACATTGAACCTGATTTTGGGTAGGTGGACTAACCAAAAACAAAGAAGTACATCCCCGCATAGCTGATTTAAGGCTTTCCCGATCAACAAAGTCACCCAATACTGCATCCATGCCCAGTTTCCTAAGCTTTTCAAGTTGCTCTTCTTTCCTGCACATAGCACGAAATGGTATTCCGTCCTGAATTAAATCTTGACAAAGTTTTTTTCCAATTTCTCCGGTAGCACCAGTAACCAATAACATAATTGTAAGCGATTAGGTTGTTTATAGCATTCTATGTTTATATAAATTCAAAAATCTTACTTATTAGATCTTGATTACTAGCATATAGTCCAGCTTGCTCAAAAACGACTAATAGTCACTTTTTGTCAAAAAGTTAGGCCTTCATGCCAGCAATCAATGTTTCTGTATATACTTCCAGCAAATCTTTGCGATTTATTTTGCCAATGTCTTCAATAAACAGTCGCTTGGCCTCGATAAAGTTCATTAATCCCATACAACTCCCCCATATCATGTAAGTACAATAGATAGGATTGATGTCTCTTCGTATTACACCTTCCAGTTGACATTTTGCTATATGGTCCGTAAAGTAATCTCGTAACCTTTGGCTGATCATTAAATAGCTTTCAACATTGCTTGAGAACTCTGGCCTTTCCATGTAAATAATAAGCTCAAAGTACCGCGGATTTTCTATGTAGTATTCGTAGCAAGACATAATTAACTCCTTTGTAGCTTGAAGTAAATCGGTTTTGCTTGCTACTGCTCTTTCAAAATAATCTAACAGCATCGTTAAGGCTTGAACGCTCACTTGCGCAAGGATGTCATCCTTACTTTTATAGTATTTGTAAAAGGTACCCTTTGCTACATCTAAATACGCCACTACCTGATCAATAGTAAAGTCATATACGCCCACTTCCCTTAACAGTTGGTCTGCTGCGTCAACAATTTGCTGTTCCCTGTCGGGTTTAGAAAGATGTTTAGATCCTATTTTCATATATTGACCGTTAGTCATTTTGGTGTAGCAATTTTTGTGCCATGGCGAGGTGTACCTCATTGGGATAAAAGTTCCTGGACTCAACTTTTCCTAATCTGCCCAACGTGCTTACTAAATTGTCGTAGTGGCTGCATCTACTTTCGTACCAATATTTGGGTGCTCCCTTCAAAGAGAATCCAAGGACACAAATCGAGTCGTCAGGACTTGGAATCAGCTGAGGTGACATCTCAATCGTAATCGAGGCAAAATCTTTAAAGAACCTGACAGATGTAGCACTTTCTTCAGCATGGGTGTATTTGAAGTGCAATCTGACTTTCATCTTGCATGATGTCAATATTCAACATCCAATGATAGTCCGATTCCTAAATCTTAGCCATAGCTAATTTCGATGATTGCTAGTGTAGAAATTGTGCAATAGCCAAACCATTGGCCAAAAAATGCTTGCCTCAATACAGGTAGTAAACCATGCATTGATCCATAGCTTGGCTATTCAATGAACTCTTTGTCAAGGGCCATCAGCTGGTTGGCCAAAGCTAGGGACAAAGCAATCCACTCTAATGCTTGCCGTCTAAGTAGCTCCATCTCAGCCGCCCGGCCTTGGCCGAATATAATGGTCATTTCTGCATCATGCACAAGTAACAGCTGCTGATGGTCAACTATATATTGATTTACCAACAGATCTCTCCGGCGATGGTAGTCTGACATATAACGGTATTTTGTTTAAGGCTGGCTTCGTACTGGCTCTGTATGGTAAGTACATCCTTGAAAATTGCCTGACAAAACTATGTTTTAAGTACTTCCCTCACGTGTATAGGCTTGGAATTAAGCTCACTATTATGGTGTGGCAGGCTCAATGTGGCAACCGTAATCTGCATTCATGAATCAATCTGGATTTACTACACGTTTTCGTGCTTAACCATCTAATGCTTTCAGGCTCAAATTTGAGGTTTCAGTAATGCTTCCAAAGTTGCCTCCACACGACACTTCACAGGCCTGGGCACAGCCGACTGGTGGTATTAAGCTCAGGCTAGGACTGCGCTTATAAAAGCCCGTAAACTGTTACCTCTCTTTTTCCAGCAAATGGCAAAGAATTTTCTAAATCATTTGATTTGTATCCTAATCATGATACCTTGGGTACCCGAATGATGATACTTTTGGTATCACTTTTTTAAGTTCGTATAGTGTGCAACATAAATGCAATAAGTATCATATCCAATATTATAGTACCTGTATATGGAAAACAAATTACCCCATTTACCAGTAAAAGACACCTACAGCACTGATGAAATCAAGACCCGGCTTGTTGCCGAGTATAAGGCCTGGCGCAATCAGGTTGCTTCAACCCTTGAGCCGGTCATATACCCCAACCATGCGTGGGTTGTCTATTCTGGATGTCAAACTCAGGTCCTACAGGCGGCTTTCAGCAACAGGGAATATGCGCAGATTCTCGGTAGCTATATCCTGGATGCCCTCGAACCAGTACTCGTAGAACGATCTGAGTTAGAAGAAATCGGTGTTGACATCGACCGCTACAAAGATCCGGTAAGTTTTGGCAAGCTGCCTTTCGAGATCATCCTTCGCCCCGATGGGGAAGTTTTCGAATGCTGGGGTCCCCAAGATGGCATCCCTTTGATTCAAAAGCCAACGGTTCTTCCAGGAAAGCAATCCTGCATTACAGGTACATTTTGGGGCTGGACCCAGCAGGAAGCTATCTCAGCAGCACAAACCTACTACAAGGCACATCAAAGAGTGTAGTTAGAGTAATTGCCACATAGCAAAGCTGAGCCGGTTTGTACTTATTCTAACACCTTCCGGATTAGCCTATACTCTTCGGCTGACAGCACATCGATCTTCCCATTTGACGCCATATGTACCTGGTCTCTAAACCGCTTCACCCGTGAAAGCATCGGCTCTATGATCGTGTTGCTGTGACTTACAAAGTCATACAGATCCTGCTCGCTGGCCGGTAGCTTGTAGCCGCGCGAGTTTGCTGGCAATCAGCACACCCGCAACCCGTAGGGGCGCAATAACCTTGGTTTGAAAGTAGTGCAGGTTGACACTGGCACCGCGCCTGGCGCGGATCTGCTCCATCAGCTCACGGCTGGTGATGTAGCGGGCAGCATTGATGTGCTGAAAGTGGAATAGTAAGTACCCCAGACAGGTGACCTGATCCACCACCTGTGGAGCTGGGTTAGTCGATTTTCTTTGCAGGAAGTCATTGGCCAGATTGATACTTAAAGTGGCCAACGTATGGTCATATACGGCACCGTTTAGCTGGGGCACGATCTGGCTTTCGCCAAAGGGCTCCGGCCAGAAGCGGATTGAGAGCAATTTCTTTTGCAGCACTTCCACAAAGCTGCTGCGCTGTTCGGTAATTAGGTTCTGGTCGTAGCAGTAGGCTAGCGTGCCGGCCATGAAGCTGGCAGCTTGCACTTCCAGGCTGTCTTTAATGCCTACAAAGCCGAAAGAGGATTCATTGAACAGGTTGGTAATGTGGTTCTGGCTTACATAGCCCACAAACCCTTTCATAAAGGTATCATCCCCTATCTGGCCAGCTACGAGCTGCAAGTTGGGATAGATCCGGAAGAGCTCAAGATCAGCCAGTCAATGTATAAACTTATAGAAAGAGCCTTTGTAGCGCAGCCCCTGTCCGATCACCTGTCTTTTGTCCACCACCACGGCAAAGACTTTAAAGGGCGCTTCATCCAGGTCTTCCAGGATCTCTTTTCTTTTCGCGTGGTCATTGCCTATAACATTCGAGCTGATCACGCCACCATTAAAGTGGCGCCGGCTGATGGCTTGGAGCACCGGCGTCACTTCGGCTAGCTGACCCTGCTGCATGATCAATGCGGTGATAACAAAGTGGGTAGAAGCAAGCGGTTTGCCGGGTGCCTTTTTAGAGAAGTCCAGCGTGTTGTCCCCCCACTCGCTTAAAAAAGCAATCTGATCATGCATACTTATCAGGTTCAGCTAGTCCTTGATGATTATATAGGTAACCAGAAGCTAAAAATGCTTAGGTTACTCGCCTGCTTGTTTATCTACTTCCTGCTGTTGGTTTTTAGGCTTTCTTCCACGGGGTTTGCCTGTATAAGGCTTCTTTTCCTGCGGCGATTCAGGTGCCAAGGCCAGCTGGTAAGCAGGAGTTCCTTCATGGTCAAAGATCGAGGCCTCAAAGACGTAGCTTTGCGCCTGATAGTCGATGCCGCCTTTGGAAAGGATCAGCTCCAAGGGTAAGGAATAAGCCCTGCCGGTACGCACGAGCTGAAAGCCTTGCTGCTGGTCATTGGCGACAAGGTATAAGTTCTTGATCTTGCGTTTGCCTTGATCAGTCCCTACTTGAAACCATGCATTGTCTGATTCAATACCCAGCTCTTCTAATGTTGCTGATGGGAATAACACCTTTCTGGAGCCAGATATACGTCCGGTCGGAAGTGCTTTGGTTTTAGCAGTTGATTCTTGTTTTGCCTGATTTTCCTCGGGTGAGAAGAACCGGATACTTTTTGCTTTCATTATACAGGTAATTAAATGGTGAATTATCACAAGTTACGGCTTGGTCTTAAAGAACAATCATAAGTCCTTAACTGCATTGATATACCGGTAGACGGTGGCCCTACTGATACCCAGAACTTGGGCGATTTGCTCTACGGTCTTTTCCTGCTGGTCGTATAAGGTCTTGGCTGCATGTGCTTTGGCCATGGCTTCCTTGTTTAAGCCCTTGGGCTTCCCTCCCATCCTGCCCCGGGCGCGCGCTGCGTTCAGCCCTGCCTTGGTGCGCTCGCGGATGATGTCGCGCTCAAACTCGGCAAGCGAAGCAAAGATGTTAAAGATTAACCTGCCTTGGGCAGTGGTGGTGTCAATGGCATCGTTCAGGCTTTTGAAGCCAACTTCCTTTTCCTGAAAGTCGGTGATTAGGGTGATCAGTTCTTTGAGCGATCGGCCCAGCCGGTCAAGCTTCCAGACCACCACAGTATCGCCCGGCCGAAGGGCTTCAACAAGTTTGGCCAGCTCGGGCCTCTCCTTGGCTGACGAGACTTTCTCGCGGAAAATCTTTTGGCAGCCGGCCTGCTTTAACCCGTCGAGCTGCATGTCCAGGCTTTGCTCCAAAGTTGAAACCCTGGCATATCCAAAAATCATAGGCTTTGTCTCACGTACTCAGGCAAAGATACGAAAATGTTACATATAAATGTGAGATGACGATTTGAGAGGGTAAATGGCTTTATTTGAAGGTAAAGAGAGGCTGGCGGCGAGTATCGCAGAAAACGGGCGTTTTGTGAGTTTGTTAAAAGGTCCCTTAAGTATATCCTCCAACATAGTACTCTACAACAATAAAAATGCGTATTTTGTATTAAAAGTGCGTCAATCGGCGAGCTGCCTGCAAGCATTGACCGACCGTAACCTATCGACAAAAACATCGACAATGGAAATAGGACAGAAATTTAATAAGCTGACTTTGAAAGAGTATTTCTTTTATATTGACAATTATAAAAAATATACAGATTTTAATACGTTAGGGCTTTATCGTTCAATTATTGAAAATGATAAATTACACCTTGCCGACAAGATTGAGGTTCGAGAATACGCTCACAAGATTTTTAAAAATACCTTTGACTTTCTGCAATTGAAAGACCCAAAAACATATTTTGACATTACAACAATTGGGCAAGAGCTAACAAAAGCAGACGAACGACAACTTTGGAACAACATTATTGATAATCAACAAAAAATATTAGCAGACAAAAAATTTGGATACCGAAATTTTGGAGACTATTCAAAACACAATTGTGGTTATGAAACTTGTCCATTAAACGGACTTATGATTAGACAAGGTTCAACAATTTCAGAAGCACATATGACATTTAATTCAGACAAAAATAAATATGCCGCAAAAGACAAATCGGATAGACGAAAAACAGACAGAAAAAACGAGAAAGAAATTATTAGGGCAATCATTGGAATCGGATAATGCGAGCAGGTAACAGAGGATTATATTTATAGTAGACTGAATAAAAAAGACTTAAGCTCTGTTTTTATTATTAGTATAGGGTAAGGCTGACATTCCCCGATTTTCCGTAATCTGCCATACTTGATAAGTGACAAGTTTTAGTTTCAGTGCTCACTTCCTTTGCACTATCCTAAGAACTTCCCCAAAAACCCTTTCACCCCCTTGTTCTGTGTTTTGTTATTTAACATAAAGAGGGTTATCTGAACAAAACATGAGTTTGAGGTAAACGTTTTATAATATGGTCGTTAGCAGTATAAGTGTCGCACATAACGCTCGTGGCTGTTGCACAACTATGCAAGTATTTTACTGCACTGGTTCCAGCTCGGATCATATGAACGAAAAGCCAATTTCTGCACCCAAAGTGTAAGTTAAAATTGTCAAGTTGCTCTGAGAGATAATCTTTGGCTCTGTGAAGGGCATTTTCGGCGAACTTCTTGGTGTGACACTTCATGTATTTTCTAATGTTAAAGGCAATTGCTGCCATCAGCATCGTCTTGTGGGCCCCATCAATTCCGAGTACTGGAATCTTGTTGAGCCCATAATACTGAGTCAAGCTGCCGAAGACCGGTTCAACTGTTCCCTGTCTTAAACCTTTCATGCGTTTCCCGGTTGTCGTATGTTGGCGCAAATAAGCACGCTGGTATTCTTCCTCGTAGATCGTCTTCGCAATTCTTTTTGTGCCAGCCTTAGGAATACATTTCTGTTTCAGTGGGCATGCCGCGCAGTCACTCCTGGTAGTCCAATATGCCTTAAAGGGCTTACCTTCTTGGCTGTATTCGAGGGACCGAAACGGCAACTTTTTCCCATTAGGACAAGTGTACGAATCTGTTGCTTTATCGTACTCAAAGCCATCCACCTGCGGTCTGAACTTTCCAAAGACTGGGATCCAGCCCGTAATTTTGCGTTTTTCCAGGAATCGATAATTGTATCCATTTGAATAGCCAGCATCAGCCATCAGATCAGTTAGTCGCAAATGGTTTCTCCTAAGTCTATCCTGCAAGACACTCACAACTCTCGGTAAATATTGGCTATCCCGGCCGTCAGCAAAGTCGGCCTGAATATGACTTATAACCCCTTGGGCAGCATCAACTGACATTGAACAGTGATAGTTGAGTTTTCTAGCCTTGCCCGGTTTGATTGAAATTCGGGCATCCGGATCGTGTGGGTTGTAGTGCGTTTTATTACTAAGCAACTGCGCTTTTTCGTTACTAGCTCCCGGTCGTTTGGCCTTGGTAGCAATCAAGTTCTCTTGATGTTTTGCCAGGCTTTTGAGCTGACTTGCACTAGCAGTTATAGCCGCCTTATCATCTTCGTCACTTTCTTTCTCACTCAAATTGTCAGCGTCAACTGCTGTGAGATGCGCCTTAACTGACTGTGCAGGAACTCTTAAATCAAGATTTTCTATCGAGGCGTTTGCCTTCACAGGAGCTGAATCGACGGCGTGAGTGTGACCTGCTACCATTCCTTTTTCAACACACATGGCAAAGACTTTTTCAAACAACGACTCAAAAAGCGCGGTGGAATATAGTTGCCTGGTCCTGCTGACAGTAGAATGCCACGGCAGCGGTTCGTCAATATCATAGCCGATGAAGTACAGAATATCCATTCGCATCGAGCAATGATCCATAAGTCGACGATCCGATGTGATGTTTTCCAGATACGCAGTTAGCATCAGTTTAAAGAATACGAGCGGATCGATCGAAGGATTACCAGTTTTGCCATACAGCTCACGCGTGTCATTGTATAGAAACTGTAAATCCAGCGTTTCGCCAAGCCTGCGATAGAAATTTTCCTTAGGAACGCGGTCTGAAAGTTGGAAGCTGACGAACAGTTTTTCCGAGTAATTTTTCCTTCCTTGCATTCCTGAAGTTACAAAATTTCAGATGCATTGTGAAGGATTTAGTAGTCAGTTTTTGTTAAGAGCGGCTGCATACGATCATGAAGCATCGGAACTTGATTGAAGTACATCAATGCCTGTCCTACAATACAGTTGATATGAAAAAGGTACCAGTTCCAACGGAGGATGCATTCAAAGAGGCCCTAAATAATCCCGGTGGGTGGGTTTATGTCATTGACGAACCATATCAGGGCAAAGAAGACGTTCCTTCTGAACACATTTTGGGGGCTTGGAAAGTAGATAATGAGGGAAACCTTTCAGAGCTGTTCGAATTTAATCCGAACTACAAGTCGACAAGCAAAGGATTTTGGCGAAAAGTCAAGCGAGTATTCATGCGCGGTGAAGGAAAATAAAAAGATTATTTTTTGAGTTGTGCAACAGCCACGCTCGTTTTAAGCTACAGCAATCATCTACGACGTTAATACCACAGAAGTGACGTGGGCATTGCACAACTTCCGATTGCAGTTCAAATTTGATTTTGGCAGGCTACACATTAAACTTGGAGAGTACGAGTTAAACGAAGTGGAGATAGAGTACTCAGATACGTGTAAAAATGACCTTTACTCAGCCATTCGAGTTCATAACGATACCCACAATAACAAACCGAGGTTGACAGCGAGAAGAAGGGCCATGCACGCATAAGTAATCCGATCTGAGTTTTCATCAGACTGTTCCATACAAGATCTATCAAAATGGTCTTCCATAGTTGTACTTTAAATTATAGTTACTACTAATACATCAAAGTAAGGATATATGTTAAAGCAGTTCGTTTTAACGAAATTGCAATGTCGATGAATTTCTCATAGTAATATAGAAAATATCTAACCGCATTCAAGCACAACTTGGTATAGCCATGAAAATTTCCCATACGATGTTGTTAGCATCAATAACAGTACTAACTGGATGCGAAAGAGAAAACTCCATCCCTGTGCCCCTATACAACCCACTTTCAGGAGTTTACATTGGGGAAGTTACTTATGTTGGTCTTGATGGATCAGGCAATGTTGACCTCGAATTCCCACAAAAAAACATACTGTAAAATTTGAAATCGAGGGCGTAAACTTCAACCGACCTTAATGCGGCTGTGCCGGCGCAATTGCTGTCAATGAAACCGAGGCAACAGTGCAATTTACAAGCAAGGAAGGCGATTATCTGGGGATTCTTTATTGTCCCGTTGGCGCTTGTCTGGCTCTTTTGTTGAGTCGGCAACTTTTTTAGGTCCTGGCTTAATTCCCATGTCTATAGATGTTATTCTGTAATTAATCAATGATAAAGGCAAAAAAGATATGCCAGCTTAAAGCTCTTCAATTTGCCGGGTCAGTTTGGTGAGAAAGCTAAGAAGTTGCTCCTCATCACGTCCCTCGACGGAGTAACTTTTCGATCTTAAACTTCCGTGAGAAATGTCTTCTTTGTACGGAGTTGATAAGTAGGGCGCGACCGCTTGGAAAATAGCAGAAAGCGACTTAGCGGCGATAATTTTTGATTGGTCGGCTGCCTTGAAAAAAAGAGCTAACTGATCTACCGTTAATTTACAAAGTACCTTATCGGCAGTCTTTTTAATACAGCCATTTGACTTGGTAGCCGTGCTCGGGGCTTCCCTGCCTTTCCCTGTATTGCTTCGAGACCTGAATTCTATTTCGCATATAAACCAGTTGTTGATAGTCAGCGACAGGTCATCATGTTGTAGGTCGTAAGCCAATCCCTTGATTACCGGTATTTGATTGAATAACTTTTGTATGTAGGCTAACTTCTCGATACTATTACCAGATGCATATTCCTCCATGTGGCTGGTAAAGCGATTCGTTAGATATTTGACAAACTTCGTGGAGTTGAAATTCCTCTCAATGAGTAACAACTCTAAGCTGCAAAAATATTCATCACCGGGATTTTGCTGTTCGGGAGTGCATATTTGGTCATTGAGATCTTTCCAGTGCTTCGCCTGTCGTGGGGTGATGTTTGCCAGATTACCTGTACTAAATACTGCGTCAAATTCATCTTCTATTAAGGACGCAAGCGCCGGATGATTAGACAATAAGATGTTGTCTGTCGGTTGAGCAAAATCAATGACTGGCACCGCTAAATTGTATTTTCTTAGTGGCTCATCTGGATTTATACTAACTGTGTACCTGTTCAAAAGAAACGTATGAATGTCGGCCAAGCTGGCGAGGACAAGCTCTAGCGCTTTCTTCGAGATCACTGATTCACTGGCTATCAGCTTCAAGTTGAGCCTTGCATTGTCAATCAGATTATTCAGCGCACTGAAATATAAATCTAAAACTTCCTGGAATTTTCGCTTTTTAGGATACTGGAAGGCAAGCTTCTTTAAATAAGCAATCTGTCTGGCCGTTTCATCCATAACCTCCTTCAAAAAGGATTTAAAGCGATGATCCTCAAAGTTCGCAGACTGCGTTTGTGTAGGGTTGAATTCATTAATTGCACGATCCAACCATTCTAATACATACCGCTTTTCCATATCAATCTTCTATTCGTTTCGCATCCGTGGACTACTTGTCTGATGGTATGTAAAACTCGAAGATTAGGCGAGGAAAGTAAATACGAGAAAACAAGTATTTAGAGGGTTAACCGCTACGCATTATAGCGTATTTCGACTACGCATAAACACGTATATGACGGTTATTGGACGAATTTAGCCATTTTCCCAAATTTCTAGCCGACTAAGTAATTCAATTTTATTGGAGACGCCGAGCTTTTCGAAAACGTTCTGAATGTGCTTACTCACCGTCCGCTCTGAAATGAAAAGTTGGTCTGCTATGGACTTATATGACTTTCCTTCTCGGACTAAGCGAACAACATCTTTTTCACGGGAAGTTAGCCCAACTGTCCCGAGATTTATCTCAAAACGTTGGGCAGGCGAAATGCCGCTGGCTTCCAACTGACGAATCATTTGATCGATTAAATCGAGCTTGGACATTGACACCTTTTCATCTCCACTCGCCAATTTGCTCAGCCGATTGTATTCCTCCCTGCTCTCCTGGATTGACCTTCTTATGAAAAGCACAGTGATTACGATGAAACCCACATTAGTAAGAAGTGCTTCCGGCACTTGATGAATGCGGAAAAACGCGAAAAAGGGCAATGATGCCCAGGGGATCACTGCGAGATAAACGGCTGTTACTTCAAAGAAACGGCGGTTCTGTATTTCTTTTTTGTATTTGTCCTGAATGGAACGTTGAATAGTGTAAAGGAGCACCAGGGCGTATCCAGCCGGGATTATCATGCCATAATTAATCGCTGAGTCTATGTTTCCATCGAATACGAATTTGCCAGGAAAAATGATTACAAATGGCAAGAGGATAAACAGAGGCACGCCATATAGTGCGTGCCAGCGCAGGCGGCCAAGTTCGAACGCCTTATAGAAATAGTAAGGAAAATAAGCACCCATCAAAAACCCCATTCCGTAAGCAATAGCGTATTGCGCAACTAGCGGAGGGTAGTTCAGATTTGGATCTGGAAAAAAACCGCTCGCTATGTTTTTTAGTATGAGGAAAGACAATAAGCCGACGTAATACAGCCTCCGCTTATCCTTTGGATGGGATAAATAGAAAAATACCTGATACACGAACATGATCAGTTCGAGTATGATAAACACGAGTGTCACAACGTGCATATCTGTGCCTCCGACGCGCATTGCTATTGACCATTTCTGATGAGAAAAAGATTGTATCCAAAGTCTAATTGATTGTAGACGTTGAGTCCAAACTTCTTATACCAGGGCAGATTTTTGACTGTGGAGGTTTCCAGATAAATGGGCCTTTTCATCCGTTCCGATTCAGCGACAAGCTCATTCATAAGCTGTTTGCCGACCCCATTGTTTTGACTATCGGGCCGAACGCCAATAAACCAGAGATAGAGCCCTTCTAACAGTGGCCCCCGAATAGCCAAAAGGAAACGGAATAAGTGCCGGAGGCTGGCGGTCTTTTACTACATCATATATCAATGAGATACCGCCATTATGCCGTAAGCTTTTGGCTAACCTTATCGACAGGCTCGAATAATGGGCCACTTATTTAGCTGCCCTTTGGCCGAGTTTTGTTTGTCCAAACATGATATCTTATTGGCAATTGCTCTTCTTAAAATCTTAAATACTTTGAAACAAAGAGAACCGCCAAATCTGGTTTGACGGCTCTACCTTTTCTGACATACTTTGCTATTGACCTGTTCCGGCCTTCTTGGCTAATCGACCTTTTAGGGCTTGCATATCTTCACTCAGCTTCAAATCCAGGATTTTAGCATAGATCTGTGTCGTGCGGATGTTCGTATGACCTAACATCTTCGAAACGCTTTCGATCGGTACACCATTTTGCAAAGTAATTGTTGTCGCGAATGTATGCCTGGCAACATGGGAAGTAAGAACTTTGTCAATCCCACAAACCACCGCTATCTCCTTTAAGTAATCATTCATTTCTGATTGCTCGGAACAGGGAGAACTAGTTCGCGTGACTGAGAAACTGGATCTTCTTCATAACGCCTAATTATCGCTGGTGCCTCGGGAAGGAGGGGAATGTGAGATTTTACATTTGTTTTTGTCCGCTGAGTAAAAATCCATTGCTCACCATCAATCCCTCTTGAAATGTCGCTTCTTTCCAGACTCTGGATGTCTGAATATGCAAGACCCGTGTAACAGCAGAATAGAAAGGTATCCCTGACCTGGGTAAGTCGATCGCTCGCAAACTCTACTCCGGCGATCGCGTCAAGCTCTTCCTTGCTAAGAATTGCTTTATCGACTTTTTTAAATTTGCCCTTGAAGTTTAGGTACGGATCAAGGCTGATCCAGCCGTTTCCGAGGCAGATATTTACGATCTTGCGAAACATCTTCATATGTTTAACCACGGCATTGTTTCCCATTTTGCGAACTGAGCGTAGATAGAATTCATAGTCCGCGATGAAAGCAAAATCAATGCGTCTAATATCGAAGTCCGTGACATTGTAGTTTGCCTTAAGGAAGCTTTCGGTGTGGCGTCTCAGCACCTCGTACCGCTTGAAAGTTCCAATTGCGTATTCTTGGCCAATCAACGAATGCAATCGTCGATTGTGCTCTACAACCACCGCCATTAACATTCGTTGTTTTGGCCCGATCCCGAGAAACCTATTTTTTATGCTCTCGGCAGTGGCGAATTCTCCTTCCCGAACCAGTGATGCCTGAGCATCCAAGAATTGCTGTTCAAGGTTTCCAAGATATGCGTTAAGCGATTTCACCACTTCCTTGTTACCGAGCATACGGCCAGCTGCGGCATTCCACACTTTTGGCTCACATTCCCGTCCCGTCGCGATCTCTGACCTTTTACCATCAACAGTAACTCTTAAATAGATGGGTATTGATGCATCCTGATAATTTCTCGGCTTCTTCAAATAGAAAAGCAGACTCAGCTTTGTTTTCATAACCATTCTCTGGTTTAAAGGTTAAACAAATGTAGTCTTGCAAGCCTAGTCAGCGCAAGATGTCCATTGCGTGGACATATTGTCTTTCAATTAGTTACGTGATTTCTGGTGAGTAAACTTTGCAGACTGATTGACTCACCGAAGTACTCACCAAAACTTTGAGAATATTTGAACGTTTTGGTATAGTTGCAGCAAACAAAAAAGCCTGCAATCTGTTGATTTGCAAGCTTTTGATGCATTTTGTTACTTCTTGAAGTGATCCCGCTGGGATTCGAACCCAGGACCCATACATTAAAAGTGTATTGCTCTACCAGCTGAGCTACGGAATCTTGTTTTGCTGCTAACTTCACCTGTGGTGGGATTCGAACCCAGGACCCATACATTAAAAGCGGTCCGCCGCGCGGTGTCGGTTCGCCGAAGCGATTGCTCTACCAGCTGAGCTACGGAATCGGCATGCTATGTGCGGAAAACGTTCTCGGGGAATGTCGCTGGTATTTACTAGCCCGCAACCGTTTTTCGTGGTGCAAAAGTACATGTTGGAACATCAAAGTCAACATTCAGGCGATATTTTTTATGTGTAAATGTGAAATTAATTTTCCGGATGCTGACTATGAGCGACTTGTAAATGCTGTTTTTTTCGAAATTCACAGCATTGCTGTATACAATAAATGGAAGCCTGATACAGACTTCCATTTACGCCTCAATAACCCTTAACTAGCTCGTCAACTTAAACGTTCAAGAGTAATTCTACAAAAAGAATGCCAGGAACGAACATATTTTATAAAAATATTTATTTTTCTTGTAGTACTCGTGCTATGTACGCCCTTTATGGTCCCAGTGATCCTTCAACACCTTTCCGCTGGCATCACGTATGATGTTCCGAACAAAACGGTTGCCCCTGACCTGACCATCCGGCTTCAATGTCCCAATAAACAGCAAAATTGGATTTCCTTCGCTATCGGTTTTGAATGCCAGATCGTAACGCTCAAACCGGCTGTTGATCATGCTGTCGGGCTGGTATTTCTTGCTGAGTTCTTTTAACAACTTATCCCCTATCTTCATCTGTCAAAGCGATTTAAAAAAATCCAGCTGCTGCCGGGTGCATGGCTGTCATACAAAAATGTGCCAGATCAGCCTGCACGCATCGCTCAACAAATAGTTATTCATACCGCATTTGTACGGCACGGATGTCGCTTGTACCCGGTTTGTCGCCAGTTACGTTTACGCCCACACGTGGCGCACGGTCCCAGCGCGGCAGCCACGCCGCTTCCAGCCGGACCGGACTTGCCAGCGAATCGATCTTCTGACCTTTTACCCCCCAGGTAAATTCGAAAAACCGCCCGTACCGGCTGTTGACCGCAAGTTCGACCACCCGATACCGCTCCGGGATCTCTTGGGTGCGGATCACTTCCTTTTTTCCGTCTTTCAGCTGCCATAATTCAAGCATGTGCTGCCGTACCCCGAACCCAATCGCATTATCCGCATCGCCATAAAGCACAATGTGCTGCGCCAGCTCACTCATGCCAACTTCGGCACTGAATGTATAATTACCTTTTTTTACAACCATCCCCAGAAAGTTTCCCGTCAGCGCATGGTTACTGTTTTCAATCTGCAGAGCACCGTAACGCAGCGCATAGTTAGGTTTAGCAAAGTGGGCGTCGTACACCCATGGCAGCTGTAATGTGTCACGCTCGTAATCCACGGAAACATTTTGATTGACAATCATACTGGCGCCGAAAGGTGCCTCAGCCTGCGCCGGAACCGCCTTTCCATAGCGGAAGAGCGGCCATTTGGTCACCTCATCCCATACCAGTTCGCTCAGTACACCCTGGCGGCCACCGAAGGTAAAATCAACCCCGTTATAAGCATGATGCAGGTAAAAGTAGCGCTGATCAGCCGTGGTGACGACGGTGCCATGGCCCGGACATTTCCAGGTTTCGTCACCGAAAAGCACGGGGTTTCCCGCAAACTTTTGCCACGGCCCTTGCAGCTTTTCAGCTCTTGCAAAACCTACCTGGTAGTCGCACTGCTCGCCGCAGCATGCATTGCCCGAATAAAGCATATACCAGTAATTTCCGCGCTTGAATATGGCCTGTCCCTCAGCACCGCCGCCTTCCCAGCCCTGCTGATCCGCCTTGATAAATGAAAACTCCTTACCGGTCACCTTCAGCCCGTCCGACGAAAGCTCAGCCCCGAGCAGCTCGATGCTCCTTCCTTTGTCGAGACCATAGGCTTTCCAGGTCATAAAAAGCTTACCCTTATCCTCCACCACATATGCATCAATGGCTTCATTCGTCCATTCGAGCAGGACGCCGTGATCCCTGAAACCTTTCTTCAGGTCTTTGGTACTCGCCACGCCAATCACCGATTTTTTATCAGACTTGCGGCGGGCCGTGTAGTACACATAAAAAGTACCGTTCCGGTAAAACAGCTCCGGTGCCCAGTAACTTCCCATGGTCCAGGCAGGCAGATCTTTGAAAACCGGACCTACATACGTCCAGTCCACCAGGTTTTTGGAGGTATAAAGCGGATAGGCCGGCCCCCATTCCGAGGAGGTGCCGGCGGCATAAAACGTGTCCCCCACGCGTATGACCGAAGGGTCTGCAAAGTCGCCGGCAATGACCGGATTGCGGTAGGTAATCACAGGACCTTTTTGTCCGGATGCGAAGGACAATGCAAGAAGAATCTGGAAAATGGTCAGCGTAATATATCTCATGGTTGGGCCGGATGTTTGGCTTGGATGTGGTTTATGCAAAAATAGACATGTAACCAGGATAAACCAGCCACACCACATCCTTTAAACACAGAGGATATTTTACAAAATCTATAAATCCGATGGAGTAAATAAATTTTCATAAATTGCCGCTAGTACTTCGCAGGATTTCAGTTTAACCCATGTTCCGCTTCTATGAAACACTTGCTACCCATACTTACCATGCTGCTGCTGTCGGCAGCTGCACTCCACGCCCAGGAACCCGACAGGCCCAATATTCTCTGGATCGTCAGTGAGGACAATACAACCCTGCTGGGCTGCTATGGCGACAAATTTGCGACTACCCCGAACCTCGACCAGCTGGCCACCCAGGGTGTTTTGTACAAAAATGCATTTGCTACTGCGCCGGTCTGTGCGCCGTCGCGCTGCACACTGATCACCGGTATGTACCCGCCTTCACTGGGCACGCAGCACATGCGAAGTACCTACCCAGTTCCTGATTTCGTCACCTTTTTCCCGAAGTACCTGCGCGATGCAGGGTACTATACCACCAACAATGCCAAAAAAGATTACAATACGACCGACCAGCCCGACGCCTGGAACGAGTCGAGTACCAAAGCAACCTACCGCAACAGAAAGCCCGGACAGCCGTTTTTTGCCGTCTTCAATCTCAATGTATCCCACGAAAGCAGCATCCACACATCTGTTCCGGATGCTGAGCTGAAACATGCCCCGGAAAAGGTCCCGCTCCCGCCCTACCATCCTGATACGCCTGAAATGCGCCACGACTGGGCCCAGTATTATGATAAGGTGGAGGAAATGGACCGCCAGGCTGGTGCACTCCTGAAAGAACTGGAAGAGCAGGGTTTGGCAGAGAATACAATCGTGTTTTACTATGCCGATAATGGTGGCATCCTGGGACGCAGCAAGCGGTTTATGTATGAATCGGGCCTGCATATTCCGCTCATTATCCGTGTGCCGGATCGGTATCGCGCACTGGCCGGGGGAGCGCCGGGTACGGTTACCGACCGCATTGTGACTTTTCTGGACTTTGCACCTACCCTCCTCAGCATCACCGGCCTGAACATTCCCGCGTACATGCAGGGCAAGGCTTTTCTTGGAAACAAAAAAGAGCCTGAGCGTACCTATGCGTATGGATTCCGCGGAAGAATGGACGAGCGAACCGACCTTTCCCGCAGCGTGCGCGACAAGAAGTTCCGCTACATCCGCAATTACCTGCCACAAAAAATCTACGGGCAGCCGCTCGAATACCTCTGGAAAGCACCCTCCATTCCGTCGTGGGAAGCCGCCTACAAGGCAGGCAGGCTGAATGAGGTACAGCGACGGTTCTGGGAGGAAAAACCTGCGGAAGAGCTGTTCGACGTTGAAAAAGATCCGCACAACATTCATAATCTTGCGACTGAACCGAAGTACCGGGCGGAGTTGCTCAGGCTGCGGAAAGCCAATCACGATTACCTGCTCGAAACACGTGACGCAGGTTTCATACCCGAGCCGCTCCTCAGCGACATTGCCGGGTCTGTGCCGGTGTATGATTATGCAAAAAGTGGCAGGTACAACTATGCCCGGGTGATCGAAACCGCTGAAATGGCTTCACTAAGAGATAAAACGAAGTTCCCGGAAATCCGCAGGAGACTGGAAGACAAGGATCCGATGGTACGGTACTGGGCTGTGATCGGTACAATTGTGCTGAAAAAATATGCAGCTCCGGCACGGCAGTCACTCGAAACCTTGCTGGACGACAGCGACATCAGCGTCCGGATTGCTGCCGCCGAGTCGCTGCTCAATTTGGGAGAAACAACAAGGCCCGTCAGCGTGTTAAGTGCTGCATTGAAAAGCCCCAACCTGATGGCCCGGGTGTATGCTCTTGACGTGCTGGAAAACATTGGTCCCAAGGCCACACCCGCATTTGAAAATGCACGTACATTGCTCAGGGAAAACTCCAAAGAGGCCGATTACGACGTACGTGCTGCCAAAAAGTTATTACAGTCAGCCGGCAAGTAAGCTGGCGGCACATCTTTTTTCTGATTATTTTAAAATAAAACAGTCCCGGCGCGTACTCGTGCCGGGACTGTTTTATTTTGAACCATACTATTGCTGACCGTCCTTTTTTGCCGGCTGACCTGGCTGGGTTTTGGCCTTGGATGCGCTGGTAGCACCTTGCGAGGCATTACCCGGCTCGGCTCCCCTGGAAGCTCTTCCCGGCTGTGAAGCCTTGGAGCTGCCGCCTGGCTTATTGCCCTGGTGGGTACCGTCTTTGGTCTTCCGCTGACCGGTTGTGGTGGTGGTTGAGTCGCCACCGCCCGCGCCTGCTCCCTGCTTGGGATTTGTTGAATTAGTGGTACTCTGGGCCATAGCCGCTGCGGACATGAGCATCATACCGAATAGAGAACAAATAATTTGCTTTTTCATAATGCACGTTTTTAGAAAACTATGGCCTCATTACTATAAGAACTGTACCAAATTTTCTTATTTGCAGCATTACTATACTGATGAACGCATGCAGCCGGATATCCAGCCCACGCTCGAAAATGATCAGGTAATCCTGCAACCTCTGCGGGAGCACGATTTTGACGAACTTTATGCAGTAGCATCCGATCCCAAGGTGTGGGAGCAGCATCCCAACAGGGACCGGTGGAAAAAAGAAGTCTTTCAAAACTTTTTTGAAGGTGCGCTTGAAAGTGGCGGGGCTTTTAAAATTGTTGACAAAACTACCGGACATGTGATCGGCAGCACGCGGTACTACGATTATGACGATAGCGCCCGGAGCATTTACATTGGCTACACATTCTACGGCACCATGTACTGGGGAAAAGGGATCAACAGCCAGGTAAAAAAGTTGATGCTCAACTATATTTTCCAGTTTGTGGAACGCGTGCTCTTCCAGGTTGGCGCTGAAAATGTACGCTCCCAGATTGCTGTCGAACGCATCGGGGGCATCAGGACGGGTGAGCTGGACGTAGCTTATTACGGCGAACCTCCCCGGCGCAATTACCTGTACGAGATCCGCAGGCCGCAGTAAGACTGGTCACAGCGCTTCTGATTTTCGGTCCGGGATACTATCTTTGCGGTTACAAATCACTCAATTCGGTGTAAGAGCATCATTTTCTTTTGGCATAAAAAAGGCCTGTCGCATTGCGTCAGGCTGATTTTCTCATCCTCAAAGAACAACTGATGCTTACTTTGCACAACCTCACATACCTGCACCCCAACCGGGAGCTGCTGCTGGACGACCTTTATCTCACGGTCAACAAACACGAAAAAATCGCACTGGTCGGTAACAATGGCTCAGGCAAGTCAACCCTGCTGAGGATCATAGCCGGCGAGCTGCAACCTGCTGCCGGACAGGTAAAAACCGGATCCCTGCCCTACCTGGTACCCCAGATCTTTGGCCAGTACAATCACCTCACCATAGCCGGTGCCCTGCGGGTAGACCGCCGGCTGCATGCATTGCAGGAGATCCTGACCGGCAACGTAAGCGAAGAAAACCTGGCCCTGCTGAACGACGACTGGACGATTGAAGAGCGCATTGACCAGGCACTGCACCACTGGCAGCTGCCGGATCTTGATCTGTCACAAAAGTTAGGTACCCTCAGCGGCGGACAAAAAACGAAAGTTTTCCTGGCGGGAATAACCATTCACCAGCCTGAGCTGATCCTGCTCGACGAGCCGAGCAACCACCTGGATAGTGCCGGCAGGCAGCTGCTGTATGATTTTATCAAAAACACGGGTAAAACACTGGTGGTCGTAAGCCATGACCGGCAGCTTCTCCAACTCGTGAATTTGGTTTGTGAGCTGGACAAGGGCGGGATCTCGGTATACGGCGGCAACTACGATTTTTATCTGCAACAGAAAGAATCCGAACGCGAGGCATTGAACCGGGACATACAAAACCGGGAGAAAGCCTTGCGGAAAGCGGAAGAAAAAGAGCGTGAAACTTCCGAGCGCCAGCAGAAGCTCGATGCACGCGGCAGAAAGAAACAGGAAAAGGCAGGCGTCGCCCGCATTATGATCAACACGCTCCGGAACAATGCCGAAAACAGCACATCCAGGCTCAAAAGCGTGGATACCGAAAAGATTGAGGGTATTTCACAAGAGCTGAACGAGCTCCGCTCAGCCCGGCCCGATCTTGACCGTATGAAGTTCGGGTTTGACCATGCTGCCCTGCATAAAGGAAAGGTACTGTTTGCCGCCACGGAAGTAAATGCTGGCTACGGAGCACCATTATGGAAAGAAAACCTGACTTTTCAGATCACAAGCGGTGAACGTATCGCGATCCGGGGAACGAACGGATCGGGTAAGACGACGCTGCTCCGGATTATCCTGGGTACCGCCGAACCACTTACCGGAACGGTTTTCAGGGCAGAAAGCAGGACGGTGTACATTGACCAGGATTACTCCCTCATAAATCCCTGTCTAAATGTGTATGCACAGGCACAGCACGTTAATACGTCGGCATTGCAAGAGCATGAGGTGAAGGTCAGGCTGAGCCGGTTTTTGTTTACAAAAGATGACTGGGACAAACCGTGCCACGCACTCAGCGGGGGCGAAAAGATGCGGCTTGCGCTATGTTGCCTGACCATCAGCAGCGAGGCTCCGGACATGATCGTACTGGACGAGCCCACCAACAATCTTGACCTGCAGAACATTGAAATCCTGACAGCGGCTATTCATGAATACCGCGGCACGCTGCTGGTCGTATCCCATGACGAAGTGTTCCTGCGGCAAGTGGAAGCAGACCGGATCCTATCCTTGTCGCCAAGGTGATAAACCCGGAATCGGTGTGCTGATTTAATCCGGAAAACAAGCGGCCGCTCAGCGGTACCGGCGCTGCCAGACTTTAAACCAGTTTTTGTTTTTAGGGTAGTGCCGGTGGGCTGCGCGGTTGTTGACCAGTATTGCAACGATCAGCAGGATCAGTGCACCGGTAAGTACCGGGCTGAGCACGTACAGAAACCCCAGACTCTTGATTTTTTCGGAACCAATGTTGGCAATGAGCGCGGTGGCCCCACCGGGCGGGTGTAAAGTCTTGGTCATTTGCATGGCCACAATGGAGAGCGACACGGCAAAAGCGGATGAAAGCCATACTTCGCCGGGCACAAGCCAATGCACCAGCACTCCGATGAAAGCAGAAAAAACATGACCCCCAAGCAGGTTGCGGGGCTGCGCCAGCGGACTGTTCGGAATTCCGTAGATCAGTACCGAAGAGGCGCCGAAAGAACCGATCAGGAAAACATTGTCCGTTTCGGTGAACTGAAAATCATTGAGCAGGCCAATCAAACCGATGCCTGCAAATGAGCCGAGGAATGTCCACAAATGGTCCCGGAAATCAACAAGCGTTTCTTTGTATACCACATACCGCGCCATGCGGATATGCTTTCTGAATCTTTTTCTCAAAACCTGGGCAGCTATTGGATGCGCAAATTTACCGAATAAATGCTCGTGTGATTCAGTAAAGGTGCTGGTTTTGGTTCGCTGCAAATGCAAGCATGGTTTTTGTGTAAAAACACGCCAATATTCAAAACCATCAACATAAACGCACATGGCAGACGACAAAACCAAGAGAGACTTCCGCGACAGAAACCGGGTCTCCGCAGACGAGGACTATGAGCTCAGCTATCTTGCTGACAAGATGGGCGTAGACAAAGATGCCGTACGCGCCGCCATCAATGCAGTAGGAAACGACAGGCACAAGCTGGAAAGCTACATTCAGGAACAACGTCCGGCCTGACTATCCAGAAAAGCCTGATACCGGAGCTAATGCATCCGGTATCAGGCTTTTTTCTTTTGTAAAAACAAATGTTAATGCTTGTGCAGCGCAGAATCGGGCTTGCTGGAAATCACGAGCTGGCGCACCTGGCCTTTTTCCCAGGCATTGGCAAGCGGGTCTACCTGCGGCATCGGTATGTCGGCGCGGTTCTCCCTTTTCTTTGCGGTGGATACGCCGAAACGTTTGTCGCGCTGGTCGAGCAGCGGCTTTTTGAGCTGACCTTCTTTTGTAAATCCCATCATGATCATCGGCGCGCCCACGGGCAGGCTGCGCTCCTGGTCGGTATGCCAGGTATGGATCGTTTTACCATACGTCGATACCAGCTTTTCCATGAGCTCGTGCTCAGCCACTTCGGGTATGCCCGGCGCAATCAGACTACCTGATTTCACCTCGTGATGATGGCTGTGCCAAAGCAGCTTTTCACGGGGATCCAGCTGTTTGAACAACTTTTCCGTAATGATATACTCTACACCCATCAGCTTTGCATCGGCGGCATTACCGTCAAAAATAATGGCCTGGTACATATCCTCATTCAGCTGGCTGACGTAGTGATGCGCCTCCATCTGGGAGTTGATGTTTCCATTATAAAAGTGAAATCCATCCAGGTAAGCGTTGAAGCTTTTGAGGGGTGTTTTATCCTGCATGAGCTTGGCCCCTGCTTCCAGCACCTTGTCCTTTGCCGGCTTCTCGTCGCCGGGAGCCTGTACGTTGGAGCCGGTATTTTCACCCCCGCACCCGGCCAGTGTACACGCAGCAAATATCAGCAGCAAACTATTTCTGAACATAAACCTGTTTTTTTGAGGTCAACAATGGGGATTCAAAGCACATTTCAGCACCAGTACGGATCGCGCCTCCACTGACAGTGGCTCACCCGGCCTGATCTGCTCATCCTTTTCGCCAATGAAACCTTCACTGGTGCTGATCACAATGTGCCACCCGGTACCGCATTCTTCGGCCGGCAGCATGAAGTCGGCAGGCTCGTCGGTTGCATTAAATGCAATATAAAAATGATCATCCACAAGCCGCTCTCCGCGCATGTTTACACACCGGATACCTCTGCCGTTGAGGAACACTCCGAAAGCTTCTGCCACGGAATCCTCCCATCCATCTTCGGGAATCTGTCTGCCGCCGGGCTCAAACCACATGATGTCCTTGATTTCCGATCCGGTTACGGGCAGGTCCTGAAACCATCGCCGCCGCTGAAATGAGGGATGTTTTTTACAGAAATGGATCAGCTCGCGGGTAAAATCCAACAGCGAATGATCGACTTTATCCCAGTTAAGCCACGATATTTCATTGTCCTGGCAGTATGCATTGTTATTGCCGTGCTGCGTACGTCCCCATTCATCACCGGCTACGATCATGGGCACGCCCTGCGACAGCATGAGGGTCACAAAGAAATTCCGCTTTAACTTATTACGCAGTGCATTGATGTCCGGGTCGTCCGTCGGGCCTTCGACACCGCAGTTCCAGGAATGGTTGTTATTTTCACCATCCTTGTTATCCTCTCCGTTGGCCTCATTGTGTTTTTCCTCATAGCTCACCAGGTCGTGCAGCGTATAGCCGTCATGGGCAGTCAGGAAGTTGATACTGGCCGTCGGACGCCGGTAGGTATTGTGATAAAGATCAGGACTGCCTGTAAAACGTTGTGCAAATTCTGTCATCAGCGTTTCGCCTGCAAGCCAGAAATTCCGCACCTGGTCGCGGTACATGCCATTCCACTCGCCCCAACCTACCGGAAACTTGCCCACCATGTAACCTTCTTCCCCAATGTCCCAGGGCTCGGCAATGAGCTTTACCTGTGAAATAACCGGATCCTGGTGTATAATGTTGAAGAATGAGCTCAGGTTATCCGTATCGTGCAGCGTGCGGGCGAGCGCGGCCGCAAGGTCAAACCGGAAGCCGTCCACATGCATTTCCGTGATCCAGTACCGGAGGCTGTCCATGATCAAAGCCAGCACATTCGGCAGTTGCACATTCAGCGTATTTCCCGTACCGGTGTAATCCATATAATAGCGCTGGTTCTCCTCGGTCAGGCGGTAGTACGATGCATTGTCAAATCCTTTGAAGCTCAGGGTCGGGCCCATATGATTTCCTTCCGCAGTGTGGTTGTACACCACGTCAAGAATAACCTCAATCCCGGCTTTGTGAAACTCCCGCACCATCGTTTTAAACTCCCTCACCTGCTCACCAGGCTGGTGGCACCGGCAATACCGGGGGTCGGGTGCGAAAAATCCGAGTGTGTTGTAGCCCCAGTAATTGGTCAGGCCTTTTTCTCCCAGGTACCGGTCGGCCACAAACTGGTGTACGGGCAGCAGCTCGATGGCCGTAATACCCAGTTTTTGCAGGTAATCAATCACCGCAGGGTGAGCCAGGCCTGCATATGTGCCGCGAAGTTCCTCAGGCACGTGCTCAAATAGCTGGGTAAAACCTTTTACATGCGTCTCATAGATAACGGTTTCGTGGTAAGGCCTGTCAATTTTGCAATCATTTTCCCAGTCAAAATCTTCGTTGATCACGACTGACTTGGGCATAAAAGGCGCACTGTCGGCCGCACTGAAACTAAGATCCTCATCGTCGCTCCCCACCTGGTAGCCAAACAAGGCATCATCCCATTTGAGGGTACCGCTCAGGGCACGTGCATAAGGGTCAACCAATAATTTGGACGGGTTGAAGCGGTGCCCGTTTTCCGGTTCATAGGGGCCATGTACCCGGTAACCGTAAAGCTGACCGGGTTCAAGATCCGGCACATACACGTGCCATATATGGTGTGTTACTTCTTCAATCCTGATTCTGGCGTATTCTTCGTCTGTATCGTCAAACAGGCAAAGTTCGATACTATCTGCATTCTCCGAGAATACTGCAAAATTTACTCCTTTTCCATCCCAATGGGCACCCAGTGGGTAAGGTTTACCCGGGAAAGCCTCAAGTTGGCCCGGCTCATTGAACTCACTTACTTCATTTTCTACGTGCGGATCCATACAAGTACTTTTATGCTGAATAATAGCGGGCGCCCTGGTAATTTTCATGCCACGGGCCTGCGGGCGGCAGCTACCCTACGGACAGTACCTGGCGTAATGCCCCAACCAGCGTTTCAAATGGTCTGAAACCTGTAATCATCAACCCTTTGCCGTTCAGTGTGAAGGTAAATGTGGGGAAGCGCTGGATGCCGTTACTGCGTACTTTGCGGATATCGTCCTTGAAAGCCAGGCGACTTTCCCGTCCATTGAAGTCGGCTCCGAACCGGTGCATATCCAGCAGGCCCGGATTGGCGGCACTGGTCTGGCGGGCAACATCAAATAAAACCGAAGTACTCGAAATATTAAGTCCCTGCACCATTGCAGCTTCCCGCAGGTTGGAAAGGTACTTTTCAGCTGCCAGGTGCGACTGCAAACCGGCAGTTTTTACGGCAAGACAGGCCGGGTAGGAAGAAGAAGGCGGATCTTCAGCCCAGAGTTTTTCATTCAGCGAAATGCCTTGTTCCTGCTGCACCTGCGCCCAGAGCGCACCCATTTCGGTAGGATTGCTGATCGGGTTGGCCGGATCATTGAACTGCTTCCAGTCCTGGATCATGCCGGCAAGACAGTACTGGTAGGAAATTCTCGCTTCGTAGGTCTGGATAAACTGCTGCCAGCTTTTTTCCATAGCCCAGCTCCAGCAACAGAGCGGGTCTGTGTAATAAACGATTCTTGCTCGTTGTGAACTTCTGTTCGCCATATTAAAGTATTGTGGATGAACGACCGCCGGTTGTCGCTTGCTGGATATTACATGCTGAACATCCTGCCGGCGCATCGTTTTTTCGCCGCGTTTTGAACAAATAACTGTTCCATACAGAACCGGCGAAATGCCCGAAATCCTGCGGCGTACAGGATGTACCGGGCTCGTTACCGTAAGTCGAACGCAGGTAAGTATACGCACGTCGACGTATTTTATCTTACAACAACCTGGGTTACAGAAAAAAACCAGCTACTCATCCACCAACAAAATGGTGGTATGCCGGGCTGTAAACGAATAATCAATAGTGAAGATGTAACTGCAAAGAAACCTGTGAACACATTAGATAATGCCCGGCTTAGCCGTGCCACGAGCTATTTGTAGAATGATGGCGCCGGTATATTCCCCAGCGATTGTGGAACGGCGGCCACAAACAGGTACTTTGCCCGGGCTTTTTACCCTGGAACGATTCTTACAATGCGTGACGCCATTTTTTTGGGTACCGGCTTCACATCAATGTCGTTGTGAAGCCGGTGTTGTTGTATGCATAGAGGACTTTAACCGCCTCTTTTGTACTTACACGGCATTATGCCGTTTTCGGATCTTAATTGTTCTTTCTGATCAATGCGGTTACTACCAGTACCAGGGCAAGACCCACAGCTGCTTTCCTGGCTACACCTGCCGGATTGTGTTTCAGCTCCGACTTCCCTCCCAGCTCAGCAAATACATTTGGAACATGGCCTTTGCGGAAATCGTCAGCCACACCTTCAAACATATTGATACGGTCGGCGGCAAGGAGCAGGAGCCAGTGTGCCACGTGCGATTCACTGTACTTGAATGCATACCTGCGTATAGCGCCGCTCAGGCCGGAAGGCGGGTTGGGAGTACCAAATACGGCCGTCAGGTTGGGCCGCTCATTGGAATGCAGCACCTCCACCGTGGCAGGCTGTTGCGACGGACGTTCCCAGATCATGCCTTTGTTGTCGTTCTCTGTCCGCTTTTTCATCGGATATGCTGGTACGTCAAGCGGATCTGCATCGATGCCCCAGCCATTGATATGGTCGAAATTACCTTGTGTCCTTTTCATATTTGATCTATTTTCTTGCCGATGGCGGTATCAGGATTGGTTTGATGCAATTGTCGAGCTTGGCTGAAAAAATATGGTAAGCATCAGCTACTTCTTCCAGCGGTACCCGGTGCGTGATAATTTCGCGGGGAACGATGCGGCCTGCGCGTACATGCTCCACAAGGCGCGGCAGCAGGCGCTTCACCGAAGCCTGGTTTGCACGGAGCGTAATACCCTTATTTACCACATTCCCGATCGGAATCAGATTGGCGGTAGGCCCATAGACGCCCACGATTGATACTACGCCGCCTTTTTTCACAGCATTGATCGCCCAGTGAAGTGCTGTGGCAGAGCCTGCCTGCAGCATGAGCTTCCGACCGGTTATTGTTTGCACGGCGCTGCCGGCTGCCTCGCATCCGACGGCATCAATGCATACATCCGCACCGATCCAGTCTGTTGTTTTTTTGATAAACAGTACAGGATCTTCCAGCGACCTGAAATTATAGGCTTCGCACTGGGCGTACCTTTTTACAAATTCAAGACGGTACTCGATATGATCTATCACGATTACCCTTCCTGCCCCGAAGAGCCAGGCAGACTTGGCCGCCATAATCCCGACAGGTCCTGCACCAAAAACCACTACCGTATCACCCGGCTTGATAGCAGCCATTTCGGCCGCCTGGTAACCCGTAGGCACAACATCGGTGAGGAGCACGGCGTCGTCATGGTCCATGTCGTCAGGAATGACCATCGGTCCTACATTGGCATAGGGCACGCGCACATACTCAGCCTGTCCGCCATCGAAGCCGCCGGCGGTATGCGAGTATCCAAAAATGCCGCCCACTGCAGTTGCCTGGGGATTGGATTCGTGGCAGTTTCCAAAAAGGCCCTGCTCGCAGAACACACATTTTCCGCAAGCTACATTAAAGGGAACAATGACATTATCACCGACTTTGATGTTGGTTACCTCTGCACCAACTTCTTCCACAACGCCTATGAACTCGTGCCCGAAAGTGGTACCTACCCTGGTATCCGGAACCAGGCCATGGTACAGGTGAAGGTCAGATCCGCAAATACAGGAGCGGGTAACACGCACTATCGCGTCACCCGGATGCTCGATCCGGGGCATTGGCTTATCCCGGTCGACCCGGACCCGGTAGGGTCCGCGGTAATTCATTGCAATCATAATGCAGTAGTTTGGTTGATGATGGTTAATGGTACGCAGCAAACACAAAAAGCATTCCAACCAAGCCCGGATCAGGAACCTGGTAGTCTGTATCCTGATAGTCACCTGCTAACCCGTCAATCTGGTATGATATTTTGCAAATCACAGCCAAAAAATCTCATCAACAACCATGAACCAGGAAAACCGACCAGAAACTGACAAGAACCTTCCCAGGCGCGACGGCCGAAACGAGAGTTTGTGGCAGCAAAGTGCAGGCACAGACCTTCACACCACCCAGCAGCCCGAAACCGATACATGCGATGTACTGGTAGTAGGTGCCGGAATTACAGGACTTACTGCTGCCCTCCTGATGCAGCGTGAGGGTAAAAAGTGCATTGTATGTGACGCATTCCAGGCCGGATACGGCACCACGGGCGGTACAACTGCACACATTAATACTTTTGCCGATACCACTTATGCCGAAGTTGAACAAAAGTTCAGTGAGGAAGCCTCCCGGCAATTTGCAGAAGCCATCGCCAGGTCAGTCGGCACGATTCACAACCTGGTGACTACCTACTCCATCGACTGCGATTTTGAATGGAAGGACGGGTACGTGTATGCTGAGGATGAGCAGGAAACCAAAGAACTGCAGGATTTGTACGAGAGTGCACTCCGTGCCGGCGTAGAAACGGAGCAGGTAGCGGATGCACCGGCTCCACTACCCTACCAGGCGGCCGTCAGGTTCCCTAAACAGGCGCAGTTTCACCCACTGAAATATATCCGGGGTTTACAGAAGGAATTCTTGTCCCTGGGCGGCCGTGTAATTGAAAATACACTGATCGACTCGGTTGAAAAGGATGGGGAGTACCTCATCGCCAAATCGGGCGAGCGAGAAATCAAAACAAAGGCTGTTGTATATGCCACCCACATTCCGCCTGGCGGCATTAACGTGCTTCACATGAGAAATGCCCCGTACCGCAGCTATGTGATCGCGGCAACCCTTAAAGAAGACGTTTATCCGGAAGGCCTGATCTATGACAGCCAGGATCCCTATCACTACTTCCGGACCCACGTCATTGATGGTCAGAAATACCTGATTTCAGGCGGGCACGACCACAAAACAGGCCATGGAGATCCAGAGCAATCCTTCGCAGACCTGATTGCGTATACTTCCAAATGTTATCCGGTAGACCAGGTAACCACCCAGTGGTCGTCGCAATACTATGTGCCCTCGGACGGACTTCCGTACATCGGCCACCTGCCGGGTACTTCGGACGGGATTTATGCGGCAACGGGCTACAATGGTAATGGAATGATACTCGGAACGGTAGCGGCCATGGTCATGAGCGACCTCGTGGTGAAAGGCAGCAGCCCCTACGAAAAACTGTTTAACCCTGCGCGGGTGAAGCCGATGGGCGCATTTACGGAGTTTATCAAGGAGAATGCGGATGTAGCCGGGCGATTCATTGCAGACCGGTTTGGGATCGAGGAAATGGAATCTGTGAAGGAGATCCCCGCCGACTCGGGTAAACTCGTCGAGTTTCAGGGACAGAAACTGGCGGTCTACAGGGACAAAACAGGGACTGTGGAAGCACTTAACCCTGTGTGCAAGCATGCAGGCTGTATTGTCAATTGGAACAACTCCGAAAAAACCTGGGATTGTCCGTGCCACGGCGCGCGTTATGACCAAAAAGGGAATGTACTTACAGGTCCGGCGCGTGAAAAGCTCGACAGGGTCGCATTCCCGGACCTAGAAGCAGCCAGCGCACAAAAATCCTGAGGCACGGCCGGGTTCCGGCTAATATACAAACATACAGTAAAAACAGCTGTCGGGTCCTGCGGGACAAGGCAGCTGTTTTTTTTGTTTTTACATACTTATAAAAATACAAAAATAAAATACCTGAGTACCAGACCGGCTTCGGCACAATGCATCGCTGTACAGCTCACATTCATACCACAACAAGCAGAAAACCAGCCCACCACGTAAGGTAAACGACTGACCTGTAATATCTTGACTTCTAACATTAAAACACCGGCAAAAACTCTCAGGTCATTTTAATGCCTTTTTAACTTGCTTTTAACATGCAATTAAGGATTAGTAGCGGTTTTTGTATGTGTTTTATCCAAATCCGGTTCTATGAAAAGTTTAATTTCAAATCCCCTACACCGGCCGTCAAGCCCTCAGTGTTCCTGCACATCCCAGCAAATCAACATTTCAGTAACATCATATCGAAGAAAATAGAATAATCACCATGAGGAAAGTAATCATGCTCATGAGCTTGTGTGCCCTGTTTTTAAACACAAGCTGTGAAAAGAAAGAAGAAAAGAAGGAAGAAGAGACAGACTTCCTGGTCACCAGCCCCTTGCCAAAGGACACGCTGGTCACCAAGGAGTACGTTGCCCAGATCCGCGCCATCAGCCACATCGAATTGAGGGCTTTGGAAAGAGGTTATCTTCAGAAGATTTACGTGGATGAAGGGCAGACTGTTAAAAAGGGGCAAATGATGTTCCAGATCATGCCGATGGTATACCAGGCCGAAGCACAGAAAGCGGAGGCAGAAGCCAATTTTGCAGAAATCGAATTTAAAAATACCAAGTCGCTGGCCGACAGTAATGTGGTTTCGAAAAACGAGCTCGCGCTGGCCAAAGCGAAACTTGACAAAGCCAAAGCAGAGCTGGGATTGGCAAAGGTGCACCTCGGATTCACCGACATTCGTGCTCCGTTTGACGGTATCATGGACCATTTTCAGGTAAGGCTGGGAAGTTTGCTTGATGAAGGCGACTTGCTGACAACCCTCTCGGACAACAGCAAAATGTGGGTTTACTACAATGTTCCTGAGGCGGAATACCTGGATTACAAAACCAAAATCAACAAAGACGGTGGCCTGAAAGTGCAGCTGCTTATGGCGAACAACAAAATGTTCGACCATCCCGGAATTGTTGAAACCATTGAGGCTGACTTCAATAACGAAACGGGTAACATTGCTTTCAGGGCAACATTCCCGAATCCGAGCAGACTTTTGAGACATGGTGAGACGGGTAACATCGTTGTGACGCTGCCCTACAAAAACGCACTGCTCATTCCTCAGAAAGCGACTTTCGAAGTACTTGAAAAGAAATATGTCTTCGTAGTGGATAAAAACAATGTGATCAGGTCGAGAGAGATCAAGATCGCCGCTGAATTACCTCACATTTTTGTCGTGAGCTCTGGTTTGAACAAAGATGATAAAATCCTGCTGGAAGGGTTGCGTCAGGTGAAGGAGAACGAAAAGATACACACCAAGTTCGTAAAGCCTGATTCTGTGATCTCGAATTTAAGTCTGTATGCTGAATAGTCAGGTATTTTAAAAAGCACAAAAAGACATGTTTAATCAATTCATACGAAGACCTGTATTTGCGATTGTGATTTCGATCATGATCGTCTTTATAGGCATCCTGGCGATTGAGAAATTACCGATTTCCCAGTTTCCGGATATCGCCCCGACGACCGTAAACATTTTCATCGCCTACCCGGGTGCGAGTGCCGACGTACTCGTAAAATCCACGCTGATCACGCTGGAACAGGCTATTAACGGGGTGCAGGACATGCGTTATATTGCAACGGATGCAACCAGTGCGGGGGAGGCGACGCTCAGGATCATCTTTGAGCCCGGGACCGACCCCAACGTAGCGGTAATCCGGGTGAAAACGAGGGTGGACCAGGTTATGCCACTTTTGCCGGAACTGGTACAACGTGAGGGGGTAATTATCACGCCGGTACAGCCGAGTATGTTGATGTACGTCAACCTGTACTCGAAGGCCGAGACGATTGATGAAAAATTCCTATTCAACTACGCTACCGTAAAAATGATCCCCGAGCTGCAACGTACCAAAGGTATCGCGCGGGCGCAGATCCTGGGTAGCCGCCGGTACGCCATGCGTCTGTGGCTGAACCCCGAGCGTATGCGTGCTTATAACGTTTCGACCGAGGAAGTTATGAAGGCCGTAGGCGAGCAGAGTATCGTGGGCCGTCCCGGCCGTATCGGACAAAGCTCCGGTATCGCCGCTCAGTCTCTGGAATATGTATTAACCTATAAAGGCCGGTACGATAAGCCGGAAGAGTACGAAGGCATTATTATCCGTGCCAATGCGAATGGTGAAAGTATCCATTTAAGGGATATCGCCAAAGTGGAGCTCGGTAGTGAGTTCTTCGATATCTATTCTAACTTGGACGGACACGCTTCTGCGGCGATCGTTTTACGCCAGAACTATGGTAGTAATGCGAGTGACGTAATTGAAGAAGTGAAACAAAAGCTCGATGTGATGAAGAAAACCTTCCCTCCGGGCGTGGATTACAAAATCAGCTATGACGTATCTCAGTTCCTCGACGCGTCTATTGAACAGGTAATCGACACTTTGCGGGATGCATTCATCCTGGTAGCCCTTGTGGTGTTCATATTCCTGGGCGACTGGCGTTCCACACTGATCCCGATCCTTGCGGTACCGGTATCACTCATCGGTGCATTCTTTGTGATCCAGGGTTTTGGTCTGTCGATTAACCTGATTACGCTTTTTGCACTTGTATTGGCGATCGGTATTGTGGTCGATGATGCGATTGTCGTCGTCGAGGCCGTGCACGCCAAGTTTGAGGAGGAGCCGGGTATCTCACCATTTAATGCGGTGAAAAAAGTATTGGCAGAGATCAGCGGCGCGATCATCGCAATCACTGCGGTCATGGTTTCGGTATTTCTTCCGATCTCCTTCATGTCGGGCCCGGTGGGTACATTCTACCGCCAGTTCTCGATCACGATGGCTAGCTCTATCGTAATCTCGGCCCTTATTGCCTTGACATTGACGCCGGTACTTTGCGCCATGCTGCTGCAAAACCACCACGGACATCCGAAAAAGAAAAATATCCTGACCAAATCACTGGACGCTTTCAACCGGGTATTTGACAGGTTGACCGGACGATATGTAGGCTTGCTGAAAAGAATCGTAAGCCGCCGGGTAGTTACCTGGGGTGTATTGCTGGCCTTCTGCGCGGGTATTGTGTATGTCAACAAAGTGCTTCCCTCAGGCTTTATTCCGAATGAGGATCAGAGTACGATCTATGCGATCATTCAGACCCCTCCGGGATCGACGCTGGAAAAAACCAATGAGGTTTCAAGACGTCTTCAGAAGATTTGCGAAGAAGTGGAAGGAATCGAGTCCGTATCTTCTCTGGCAGGTTACGAGATCATGACCGAGGGTCGTGGTTCGAATGCAGGTACCTGTTTGATCAACCTGAAACCCTGGCACGACCGTAAGGAAAACGTAAAAGAAATCATGGAAGAGCTGGAAGGCAAAACCAGAGGACTTGGAGCGGTCGTTGAATTTTTCGAACCACCAGCTATTCCAGGTTTCGGTACTTCCGGTGGTTTCTCGATGCGTTTGCTGGATAAAAATACGGATACAGACTACGCAGAATTTGATAAGATCAACAAGAAATTCATGGAAGATCTGGCCAAACGTCCTGAACTGACCGGCTTGTTTACCTTCTTCGCTGCCAACTATCCGCAGTATGAATTGCAGATCGACAACCAGCTGGCGATGCAGAAAGGCGTATCGATCGGAAAAGCGATGGACAACCTGAACATCATGATTGGTAGTACTTACGAACAGGGTTTCACAAGATTTAACCAGTTCTTTAAAGTATATGTGCAGTCCGACCCAAGTTTCCGGCGGCTTCCATCCGATCTTCTGAAGCTTTTCGTAAAAAATGATGCAGGTGAAATGGTGCCTTATTCATCTTTCATGAAACTGAAAAAAGGACAGGGACCCAACGAGATCACCCGTTTCAACCTGTATAACTCAGCTGCGATCCAGGGATTGCCTGCCAAAGGGTACACCACGGCTGATGCGATCGCCGCGATCCGCGAGGTAGCTGCCAAAACATTACCTACGGGTTATGACATTGCATTTGAAGGTCTTTCTTATGATGAATCGATCCGCGGAAATGAGTCGCTGGTGGTATTCATGATCGTACTGGCATTCGTTTACTTCGTACTTGCGGCTCAGTATGAAAGCTTTATCATTCCTTTCGCGGTCGTGTTATCACTGCCGGTCGGGGTGTTTGGTTCATTCCTGCTGCTGAAACTGATGGGCCTGGAAAACAACATCTATGCGCAGATTGGTCTGATCATGCTTGTCGGGTTGTTGGGTAAGAATGCGGTATTGATTGTGGAGTTTGCCGTCCAGAAGCGGCACCAGGGAGAGACGATCCTGAATGCGGCTATTGAAGGAGCGAAAGTACGTTTCCGCCCGATCCTGATGACTTCATTTGCCTTTATCGCCGGTTTGATCCCATTGATCAGCGCGACGGGTGCAGGTGCGATCGGTAACCGTACCATCGGTGCTTCGGCACTAGGAGGTATGCTGTTCGGTACCATTTTCGGGGTCATCATCATTCCGGGATTGTACGTCATATTTGGCTCTCTGGCCGACGGCAGAAAAATGATTAAAGGTGAGGACGACGGCTCGTTGTCTGAACAATTTGTTCACGCGGTCGACGCTTTCCCTCAAACGCAAGAAACTCAAAACAATGCGCAATAAAAGAATATTGAAGTATGTCGGGGTAGCATTTGTTGCCCTGACGTACTACGGTTGCAATGCTCCGTCGATGGTGCAGAGAACGCCTAATCCAGCTTTGAATGCAAGCTATAATGCTACCCAGGACACGGACTCAACCAACACAGGCAAAGTAAAATGGAGGGATTATTTTACAGATCCTTACCTGGCCGCCCTGATTGACACTGCATTCAACAACAACCAGGAGTTGAACATTACCCTGCAGGAAATTGCAATTTCGAAAAACGAAATCCGTGCAAGACAAGGGGAATACATGCCATTTGTAGGTCTGCGTGGCGGTGCAGGCGTGGAGAAAGCTGGCCGCTACACGCAGGTGGGTTCCAGTGAGGCTACTACCGAGATCAAGCCGGGCAGAGAAACGCCCGAGCCTCTTCCGGACTTCGGGATCAATCTGGTTGCGCGTTGGGAAGTCGATATCTGGCATAAACTGCGCAATGCGAAAAAGGCAGCAGTTTACCGGTATCTGAGCTCGGTCGAAGGCAGAAATTTTACCATGACCAATTTGGTATCTGAAATCGCGAACTCCTACTATGAACTCCGCGCACTGGATACGCAGCTGAATATTGTAACTCAAAATATTGAGATCCAGAACAATGCGTTGAAAATTGTGAAAATGCAGAAGGAAGCGACACGTGTTACCGAACTGGCAATTCGGCGGTTTGAAGCGCAGGTGCTTAATACCACCAACCGGCAATATGCAATCAGGCAGCAGATTGTGGAAACGGAAAACCGGATCAACTTTCTGCTGGGACGATACCCGCAGCCTGTTTTAAGGGATACTACCAGCCTTGAGAGCCTTGTACCAAATGTAATGCAGGCTGGTATCCCGACCCAGCTGCTGCAGAACCGCCCGGATGTTCGCCAGGCGGAGCAGGAACTGGAGGCGGCAAAACTCGACATTCAGGTGGCAAGAGCTAACTTTTATCCATCGCTGGGCATTTCGGCTGCACTGGGTATACAGGCATTTAATCCAATTTATCTTGGCAATGTCCCCAAGTCAATCATGGGCGCTCTGGTAGGAGACCTTGTAGGGCCGCTGATTAACAAAAATGCAATCCAGGCAACTTATTACAGTGCCAATGCAAGACAAATCCAGGCGGTATACAACTACGAGCGGACTGTATTAAATGCTTACATCGAGGTAGTGAACCAGCTTTCAAATATCAATAACCTGAGCCAGAGCTATGACACCAAGCTCCGTGAGGTACAGGCCCTGAACGAGTCGACCAACATTGCAAACCGGCTTTTCACCTCCGCCCGTGCCGATTATATGGAAGTGCTGCTCACCCAGCGTGAAGCCCTGGAATCGAAATTTGACCTGATAGAAACCAAAATGCAACAGATGAATGCGACGGTGAATATTTACCGCGCATTGGGCGGCGGCTGGAACTGACAGGATTATCTTTCATCAATAAATGCTGAAAAGCTTTCCCCAATGCGCGGGAAGGCTTTTTTGTTTTGTATAAGCCGGGCTTCCCTGTTCGTATAGTGGTATGGATTTTTTTATCCGCGCTACAAACGAACAAAAAACTCCAAAACTGAAATGGCTGTAATCGGAGAGATTATCAAAAAAGCAATTGACCTCACAGGCAAAATCATCAGTGAGCCCGACCCGGTTGAAGCGCAGAAAGAAACGTTAAGAAAACTCCTTGATACGGCCAGGCTGACTGCTTTCGGCAAGGCCCATGAATTTTCAGAGATCCTGGCCAGTGAAGACATTGTTACTGCGTTTCAGGCAAAGGTTCCGGTGCATGATTATGATAAAATGTATGCAGACTGGTGGCATTACCTACTCAAAGGACATCAGAATGTAACCTGGCCGGGCGGACAGCGCTACTTTGCACTCAGCAGCGGCACTACCAGTGCCAGCAAGCACATTCCGGTCACAGACGATATGCTCAGCTGTATCCGCAAGGCAGGCATTTCAGAAATCACCAACCTGGGTGCATTCAACCTGCCTGCTGAATTTTTCACCAGACAGATCCTCATGCTGGGCAGCAGTACCAGCCTCATTCAAAAGGACGATCATGAGGAAGGCGAGATCAGCGGGATCAGCGCAAGCAACCTGCCCGGCTGGTTCGGAGGCATCTACAAGCCCGGACTGGAAATCGCATCCATTGCCAATTTTGACGAAAAAATAAAAAGGATAGCCGAAGAAGCCCCGAAATGGGACATCGGCTGCATTTCGGGTATTCCTGCATGGGTAGACCTCATGCTCAGGGAGATTATCAGCCACAACAAACTCAGCAACATCCACGAAATATGGCCCAACCTGATGGTCTACACGACGGGGGGTGTTGCTTTTGAGCCCTACCGGAAGAGCCTGGAGAAGCATTTCGCATTTCCGCTGACTTACATTGATACCTACCTTGCCTCGGAGGGTTTTATTGCCATTCAGAAGCGTCCGGATACACCGGCTATGGCGCTTTTTCCGGACAATGGGATCTTCTACGAATTTGTCCCTTTCACCCCTGAAAATGTGGACGAGGACGGACTCGTAAAACCGGGCGGAACCGTATTGTCACTGGCAGAAGCGGAGGAAAATACGGAGTACGTACTGCTTATTTCAACTGTGTCGGGAGCGTGGCGGTACATGATCGGCGATACGGTTACGATCACAGACAAGGCCCGGGCAGAAATACAGATCACCGGACGTACCAAGCATTACCTCAATGTGGTAGGGTGCCAGCTGGCTGTCAATCAGATGAATGATGGACTGCGAGTTGTGGAGCATAAGCACGATGTGGTCATTAAGGAATTTATTGTTGCGGCCGTGCACCGGGACGATGAATACATCCACAGGTGGTTTGTAAGCTGCGACAAGGATACAGACTGTGCTTCCGTAGCCCGCACCCTGGATGACACTTTGAAGGAAAATAATAAAAACTATAAGGTGGCCCGGAGCCGCGCACTGAAGGATGTCGAGGTTGAACTGATCCCCGAACATATATTCTATCAGTGGAGTGAAGAAACCCGGAAAAAAGGCGGTCAGGTCAAGATTCCCAGGGTAATGAAAGAAGCCGATTTTCTGGAATTTGAAGCATATGTCAGGGCGCACTTATGACGGCAGCACGCGCGTAGCTTCGAGCTTACGCACCTGCTCCACAATATCATCCGGCGATAGGTACAGGCGGGCTATTTTCCGCTTGTATTTGTCGGATAATGCCGCATGATTCAGAATGAAGTGCTTGGTTTTGAGAATGTAATTTCCCAATCCGTGATTAACGGCAAAAGTATCGGCGACACGTTCAGCCTCTCTGACAAACCTGCGCGAGAAAACATACCCCAACCCAAACCTGATCATGCTGACCGTGCTCCGGCACTCATAATCCATGACATGCCCGAGCTCATGCCCTATCCAGCCCACAATCACATCCGAAGGTATCTGCTGTATGGGAATGGCCGAATGCGTCAGCCTGAACATGGCGCTGATATTGATATTGTACGCCCTCGTACCACGCAGCATGGTACTGAACTTAGGCTGCGCCTGCATGACCGAGCCACGTATTTTTCTTTTAAACACAAAGAATATGGGTGTTTCTTTCAGCTCCGGGTAGCAGGAAAGTGCACAAAGAATCTCTTTTTCCAGAATCTTCGGAATGCATTTGTTGGTTCTGAAAACCTCATATGCGCTGGTATCTGATGTCGGCAGCATGTGTAGTGTATTTAGGGTTACTACTTTTTAGCAGACGAAGTAAAAATTGGGCCAGAAGTGGGGAGGGAGAATGGAGGAAAGGAGGATGGAGGATGGGACGAAGGAGAAAAGGAATAAAGGAGGAAGGAACAATCGCCCTTCCTCCTTTTCTCCATTCCTCCATCCTCCCGTACTCCCTACTTTCTATTCACTCCTCAACGACTTCACCGGGTTCATCAAAGCTGCTTTAATACTTTGGAAGCTGACGGTGAGGAAGGCTATGGCGAAGGAGAGACCCGCGGCAACGGCGAAAATCCATAGGTAAATATCCGTGCGGTAGGCGAAGCTCTGCAGCCATTTGTTCATGCCGTAGTAGGCGATTGGTGAGGCGATGACAAAGGCCAGTACCACCAGCTTCAGAAAATCCCGGGAAAGCAGGCCCACAATGCTGCCCACCGAGGCGCCCATCACTTTTCGTACCCCGATTTCCTTGGTACGCTGCATGGTACTGTACGAAGCAAGCCCCAGCAAACCCAGGCAGGAAATGAAGATCGCGAGCACGGCAAAGTTGAAAAACAGCTTTTCAAACCGCTCCTCAGCCCGGTACTGCCTATCGAAAAATTCATCCAGAAAATAGTAGCTGAACGGACGGTTTGGAATGACCGACTTCCACTTGTCCTCCATCGCCGCCAGCACGCCCCTTACCTTACTTCCTTCAACCTTCACGGCAACCAGCTGGGTACCATTGGGCTCAATGCGCATGGTGAGGGGTTTGATGGTTTCCTGCAAAGACCTGAAATGAAAGTCCTTGATAACCCCGACGATTTTACCTTCCCTGCCCCACTGCCGGAACCGACGGCCGATCGCCTGCTCGGGCGAGCTGTAACCGAACAACTTGACGGCCGCTTCGTTCATGACCATCGCCTGTGTGGTATCGGTACCGAATTCGCGCGAAAACGGCCTTCCGGCTACCATTTTTAACCCGAAATTCGGAATGTAGTCGAAATCCACGAAGTAGAGATCCAGGTTGGCAATCTGAAGATCCCCGCTTTTGTTTTCAATCTCCGAATAAGCACCCGGGTTGCCGCTGCCGGGCACACTGGACGATGCCGATGTACTTTTAACGCCTGCCAGGTTCATCAGGGACTGCCTGAAAGATTCTTTGTTGGGATCGCCTTCGGTATTGACAATCACCATCTGCTCTTTATTAAAACCCAGATCGCGGTTACGCATGAAGTTCATTTGCGTGTACACGATGATCGTCGCGATGATTAGTGCAATGGATATGGCAAATTGCAGTGTAACCAACCCTTTCCGGAGTAAAATACCCTTTACACTGGTCGTAAAACGACCTTTCAGTACTACCACAGGCTCAAAAGAAGACAATACAACGGCAGGATAGCTGCCCGCCAGAACCCCGATCAGTACCGCAGCCAGAAACATGACAGGCAGGAAAGCGACATTACCGAAAATACCTGTCGTGACTGTCTTCCCGGCGAGGTCGTTGAACAAAGGTGCCACTACTGCCGAAAGTACAACCGAAAATACGAAGGCGATAAGGCACAGGAGGACTGACTCCGCAATGAACTGGGTGGCCAGCAGCGATTTACGTGCACCTACCACCTTGCGTACGCCTACTTCCTTGGCGCGCTCCACGGAACGTGCTGTCGTCAGATTGATGAAGTTGATACACGCAATGAGCAGGATGAAAACCGCCACGGCGGAGAAGATGTACACATTGTTCATACTGCCGCGCTCCTCCGAGTCGCGTGTGGAGTGCAGGTACACGTCGCGCATGGGTTCCAGGAAAAGCTTATAATACATCTGCGATTCTTTCATCGTCTTTCCTGCGCGGTTTTGGAGGAAGGCGGGCAGTTTCTTTTCGAGTGCCGTAGCGGAAGTACCGGGTTTCAGCAGCAGGTAAGTTATCGCCCCGAAGTTCCCCCATTGATCGTCCAGTCCCTTATTGAAGCGCTGGGTCATGGACACCATCGACACGATCATCTCACCCTTGATCTGCGAATTTTCGGGAATATCCTCAATAACGCCTGTCACCTTTGCAGGCAGCCCATCGCCCGAAAGCAGGAGGGTTTGTCCGATCGGATCAGCGTCGCCGAAGTACTTTTTAGCTGTTTTTTGTGGTAAAACAATGCTCAGCTGATCCTTTAAGGCTGTTTTAGGATCCCCGGCAATCATCTTGAAGTCGAATACCTTAAAGAGTGTGGAGTCTGCAAAAAGGGTTTTGTCTTCCTGGAATTTGATATCTCCTTTCCGCACCAGAAAACTACCGCTGCTCACGCGCGTAACGGCTTCCACCTCTGGAAAATCGGCCTTGATGGCAGGTGCAAAAGCCCAGGAAGTGACACTGGTGTTGATGGTTTCTGAGGGCGTCTTGATGTCCGTCACCAGCCTGTAAATCCGGTCTCCCTTCGTATGGAATGCATCATAGCTCAGCTCAAAAGACACATACATGAAGATCAGAAAGCAGGCCGACATACCGACGGTCAGGCCCATTACATTCAGAAAAGAAAACACCTTGTGCTTCCAGAGATTCCGAAACGCGATTTTGAGATAGTTTTTTAGCATAGTTTAAGTTGGAAAGGTGGATGGGGAAGAAAGGAGGATGGAGGAAGGAAGGATGGAGGAAGAGAAGAAAGGAGGATGGAGAAAAGAAATGGTTATTTTTGAAAAGGAAGAAAACCATAGTAGCATATTCCTTCCTCCTTCCTCCTTTTTTCCCTCCTCCTTTTCTCCCTTCCTTCTCGTTCCTTCCCCCCCCTAATCACTTCTCAAAGATTTTACCGGGTTCATCAGTGCTGCTTTGATACTTTGAAAACTCATGGTGGCGATGGCGATGAGGATGGCGGCCAGACTGGCTGAAAGATAGATCCACCAGGGAATCTGGATCCGGTATGTAAAATCCTGCAGCCATTTTTCCATAAAGTACCACGCAAGCGGTAATGCGAATACAATGGATAGGGTAACCAGTTTCAAGAAGTCAGCTGAAAGAAGTGCAACGATACTGCTCACCGAAGCTCCCAGCACTTTGCGGATCCCGATTTCTTTCACGCGGGTTTCGGCGGTAAATGTCACCAGCCCGAACAAACCCATGCAGGCAATGAAAATCGCCAGTCCGGTAAAAACTGAAAAAAGCTGCGACATGCGGATCTCAGTACGGAAATTTTTGGTAAATGCTTCATCCAAAAAATGGTATTCAAAAGGCCTATCCGGATAGTAGGTGCTGAATAGACCTTCCACTGTTTTAACTTTTGCTTTGCTGTCTGTTTGCGGATCAATGCGCACATACAGCGCCCCTGAGGCACCCACAGACTTACCCAGACTTGCGGTATCCGTTTTTACTACCAGCGCGACGGGCTTTATTCCACCTTGCGGCGTAGTAAAGTAAAAGTTCTGCAGTACCCCGGCTACCTCATCAAAGTCCGGCAGTGTTTTTCCGAGCACGTTGCTGCCTAAGCCCAGCTCTTTCACTGCCAGTTCATTAAGCAGCACATGTGGCCGGTTCTGCAATGTGCCGGGCTCCGGCGCCAACTTCCATTGCAGGCCAAGTGTCTCAACAAAATGACGGTCGACTGCCATTACCATGAGTGCAATGTCCTTTTTCGTCTTTGCATTCTTTTCAAATGAAATATCATAACTCCCGAAAATGGTACTGGCCGCCACGGCTGCGGACTTGATTCCGGCATGTCCGGCAACTTCGTCGCGGAAGGCTGCTACCTTACTGATGCTGGTTTCCGAAAACGGGATGACCATCACCTGATCCTTGTTAAAGCCGAGCTTCATGGTTTGCATAAAACCTACCTGCTGACGTACCACAAGGCTGCACACCATGAGCGCAACAGATGTTGCAAATTGAAATACCATAAAACCTTTTCGTACTCCCGCACCACTACTACGCCCCGAAAACCTTCCTTTCAGGATCACAATCGGTGCAAAGCCTGAAAGTACCAGGGCCGGGTAGCTTCCGGCGAGGAGTACGGATATGAGAAACAGCAGCGCCAGAAAACACAGGAATTGCGGTGAGTACAGGAATGCGACGTCAATCTTCAAACCCAGCAGATCATTGAACGGCCGGCGCAAGACCTCAACAACAACCCAGGCAATGATGAATGCAATCAGACAAGTCAGAACCGACTCGGTATAAAACTGCCTGATTAAAGCGCCCCGGCCTGAACCAACCACCTTGCGTACGCCTACCTCCCTGGCCCGCAGGGTAGCACGGGCGGTCGTAAGGCTCATGTAATTGAAGAGGGCCAGGGCCAGTGTAAGCCCGGCAATACCCGCAAATATGTAAATGAGCCGTGCATTGCTGGTACCCTCCGTATTGTTTCCCAGGTGTATATCGGTCAGGCTTTCGAGCAGGAAGGTTTCCTCGCTTGCATCTTCATGCTTCTCAACGTGAGCATTCAGTGATTTTGCCACAGCCCTCGATGCGCCCGGGGAGTCCAGCAGCAGGTACGTATTAAAATTACCGCCAGCCGCCCATTTCGACCGGTCGGTACCATTCAGCAGAGGGAATGCTTTAAGCGGTACGACAAAATCAAATGCAAGAGAAGAATTGGACGGGGCATCCGCAGCAACTGCGGTGACTTCCAATAAGTGTTTGTTCTGAAAAAGAAGCGTTTGACCCACCGGATCCGCATTCCCGAAGTACTTGCGCGCCGCAGTTTGCGAGATGACCACACCCGTGAGCTTTTCCAGTGCATGTGCGGGATTTCCCTGGATCAGTTTAAATGAAAATACCCTGAAAAAAGCCGGATCAGCATAAAGAAAATGTTGCTCGTAAAATTTCCCGTCCGGCATCGCAGGATTGCTGATCACGATCCGGTTATGGGCCGGCATCATGCGTACATAGTCTTTGACGTGCGGACTATTTGTCTTGGCCAAAATCGCGAAATCAGCAGGGAATGCATTGAGCTGCATACTATTTTCTCCGATTTTCAACCTCGAAAAAACCTTGTAAATACGCTTATGGTTCTGGTGAAAGCGGTCGTAGCTGAATTCATGCATGACAAACATCAGTATCAGCATGGAAGCCGCCATACCCAGGGACAAGCCGGTAATATTTATAAATGAATACACCCTGAACTTCATCAGGTTCCGGAATGCGATTTTGAGATTGGTTTGTAGCATCGGAAATTTGGAGTATGGAGGGGTGGAGTAAGGGAGGAAAGAAGGATGGGAAGATGGAGGAAGGGAGGATGGAGGAAGGAAAAAATTTTAAATGTAATAAGGTCGGCAGCACAGCACCTTCCTCCTTTCCTTCCTTCCTTCCTTCCTTCCTCCCCCTACCCTTATTCCATTTTCAAACTTTTCACCGGATTCATCGTTGCGGCTTTGATACTTTGGAAACTTATGGTGACGAATGCAATCAGGATGGCGGAGGCGGAGGCGATGCCGAACATCCACCAGCTGATGGAAATACGGAATGCAAATGCTGCCAGCCACTCGTTCATCACGTACCAGGCTACCGGCGAAGCCAGGACGATCGCAATAAATACAAGCGTAATAAAATCGCGCGACAACAGTCCGACAATGCCGCTTACCGATGCGCCGAGTACCTTTCTCACACCGATTTCCTTCATGCGCTGCTGTGCCATAAAGGTAGCCAGTCCAAGCAGTCCGAGGCAGGCGATGAAAATGGACAGGCCCGCGAAAATCTGGTAAAGCAAAGTCATTTGCCTTTCCTGCTGGTAAAATGCCTCAATGCTGTCGCTGAAAAAACGTCCCTGGAATGCCACTTCGGGAAATACGCGCGTATGGACTTCCCTGATCTGTTCTATCGCACGTGAAATGTTCCGGGTCGCTATTTTGATGCCGCCTGTCCAGTAAAAACTTTCATTGGTCAGGATCAAAACAGGCTTTACAGCGTCCCGGGCCGAGTTGGTTTTAAAGTCGCGGACGACGCCCACAATGGGCTGCCACTGGCCGCCCCCAAGCTTGATGTTTTTTCCGATGGCATCTTCGGGATTTTTAACACCAACCTTGGCAAGCAGCGTTTCGTTGACCACGCAGGAACCTACCGAATCTCCGGCTGCATACGGCCCCCCGGCGACAAACTGCAGATTGAAAGTTTTGAAATAATCATGGTCGGCAAATTTGTACGAAAGGTGAAAGTCTTCATCTTTCCCCCGGTTCCCGAATGCGAAATTACCCGACCAGTTGTCGTCCGAGGAAGGAACATCAGAAGCAAAGCTGACCGAGCTGATATCCGGACTTTCGAGCAGCTGGTTCTTAAATGTTTGAAAACGTGCCTTATAAGCTTCGTCCAGGACTACATTATAAACACCTTCCTTTACAAATCCCAAATCCATCCGGCGCACGAAGTTCATCTGGCTGACGGTTACGATGGTACCTACTACCAGGATTTGCGTAACGCCAAACTGGACAACGATCAAGGTCTTTTGCAGGGACAGTCCGGCAAAAGAACGGCTGGAAATCCGGTTTTTGATCGCCTCGATGGGCCTGAATCCTGAAATGACGATGGCCGGGTAAAAGCCTGCCACAAAGCTGACCAGCAATGCCAGTACCAGCACAAAAAGCCAGATGCGCGGATCGCCAACTACGGGCAGCTCTGCCGGCACCTGCGAAATCCGGCTTAACAGCGGCATGCTCAGGATGGCTATGGCAATGCCCAGGACCACGGACAATCCAACAACCAGGAACGTTTCACTCAGAAACTGGCGTACCAGTTCGGCCCGGCTGCTGCCCAGTACTTTCCTCACCCCTACTTCCTTCGACCGGCGTGCAGCCTGTACCGTAGCAAGATTGATAAAGTTGATACAGGCCATCGCAATGATCAGTGCACCGATGATGCCCAGCGTGCGGAGTACCGTGCGGCTTGTGATATGTTTGGAATAATTTTCAAAACGGCTGTCATAATGCTGGTCTGCGAGGGGTGACAGAAAGTGCCTGATTTTTTTATTTTCTTCTCTTTCAGAATAGTGTTTTTTTACAAATGCTGCAAAAGAGGCCTCCATGCTGCGGGGAGACGTATTTTCAGGAAGCAAAACAAAGAGCTGATCATTGCTGCTGGTACCTCCCCAGTTCTCGAAGTCACCCCAGCCAAACAGCAGCGGCTGCTGACGTTTGGTTGCATACGAAATCACGATATCCACCGGGAAGTCGGTATTCAGCGGAGGATCGGCCAGAATACCGCCGACCTTCATCACCGTCTTATTATTGATCCTGACAAACTGGCCTACGGCCTGCTGCCATTTTCCAAAATACTTGTCTGCTTTCCGCTGAGAAAGCACAATCACATTGGGATCCTTCAGCACCTCTTTCGTGCCCATCACCCAGGCAAAATCAAACAGCTCGAAGAACTCCGGGGTAGTAACCAGTCCCTCATCATCCTCCCTGAACTTCCTGTCCAAGCCTGCTGCATTCATATTCTTTCCGAGCACGGTTACCTGGGGTTCCAGCGTGCCATATACCGGTACGATCTTGCCAAGCTGCGGCATATCGACCTTTAACGCCGCTTCGTAAGGAAGCGGGTTGCCGCCCGTAAAGTCGATCTGCCCGTTCGGGAACTTCGTCTGGCGCACGATCCGGTAAATACGGTCGTACTTCTTGTGAAATTTATCAAACCCCGACTCATAGGTATAGACCACATACAGCAGCAGACAGGACGCTACGCCCACTGACAAGCCGAGCACGTTCAGCGTCGTGAATCCTTTGTAGCGCACCAGGGCGCGCCAGGCGATTATAAGGTGATTTTTCAGCATAAAGGGTCGTTCAACAAATGTATGCCATGTTAATAGGCATTGACAATCAAAAACATAGCGTCCGATCTCTGTTCGAAATCGGACGCTGCGTGCATTGGGCAGAAAGAAATGCTGGTACTAATTACCGTTTTGAACGTCATCATTACGAATGCTCCGCTTGTTCTTTTTAATCGCATCTTTCAACTTGCCGAACTTATAATTAAGGCTGAAATTGAAGCTGCGGAAGTAGTCGCGGCGATAGTCCAGCTGCGAAAAGTCCGGGCCATTGGTGATGCGCTTGTACTGCCGGTACCGGGTAAATGGATTGTTGGCCGCCGCCGATATCGAAAGTTTATCCTTGACAATATCTTTACTAAGGCTGACCGAGTAGCTGGTATAGGCATTGTTGATTCCCTGCAGGTTGATATTACGTCCATTCAGCTGAACGTTCGCATTGAGGCGCCACTCCTTTTCAAAGCGGTAGCCCATGGACACGGACGACTGGTGCATGATGCCCTGGTTGGTCACCGGCACATTGTTCACGGTACCGTGCACCCGCCCATGCGCTGCACGCACATTCACACTCACGTTCCATTTTTTGGTAAGCGGGTAATTGATGTTCGTCATGAGCATAAGCAATCTCGCCCGGCCCGAGTTGGTGTAGGAAGTGCGTGTAATACCCGTCGTCGGATTGTAAACGGCTACGCCGAAAATGAGGTCACGAAAAGTATTCACGCCGGCCCCGAAATTTATGGACCCCTTTTTATTGAGACTGTAATTCAGCTGGACATCATTGACAAAGGCAGGCCGCAGGTTAGGATTTCCGGTACGTTCAAAATTAGGGTTTGAGCGATCGACAAAGGGATTGAGCTGCCAGATGCCCGGGCGCTGGATCCGTTGGGTATAGCCCAGATTGAGCGAGCTGTTGTTTTTCAGCTTGCGGTTTACCGACACGGACGGGATCAGGTTAAAGTAGTTCTGGCGCACCTTGGAGTCGGTCGAAAAGAAGTCTGCATCAACGATCGTCTGCTCAATACGGAGCCCCGCTTTAAAGCCCCAGCTCACAAGATTGTACTGGTATGTATTGTAGGCTCCAAACACATTTTGCGTGTTGCGGAACCGGTTGGTCATGGCAGGATCCACCTCGTAGCCGCCATTTTCCAGCGCGGTTTCATACCCGAAGTTGCTTTTATTAAGCCGCATAATCGCTTTCAGTCCGGCTTCAATGCTCAGTTTACGGATCGGATAAACATAATCTACCTGCACCGTCTGCTCGGCAAAGCGCTGGTCGTTCACCTGCCTGTAATCGGGTACGTCATAGTTCAGCTGATCGGTAATACGTAGGTCATTGTCTTGTTTATTGGTAAAACCAAAATACCGGTACGACAAGGTCAGCAGCCTGTTCTTGTCTGCTTTGGAGGTCCGCTGGAAATTGATGGCCGCATCAGCTCCCTTCCCGCTCCCTGCATTCACATTGTCGAGCCGGTAGCGTTTCAGCAGTTCACCCCGGCTGTAAAGCTGGGAAGTCTGGTAGGTCAGTCCCGAGGACGTGCTTCCATTGATATTCACCTGTGCGCTCAGCAGGTTAAGGGTATCAAACTCATAACTTACCTCATAGCTGAGGTACCCGCTGCGACTATCCGACTTTGCAAATCCATGCTGGGCAATGTCACTGGCCTCCGCCCCGAAAGTCGACCGTTGTACCGTATTGAGCGTAGCAGGTACCCGGTACTGGCTTCCACCGGCCGTGGCCGTCATTCCGAGTTTTCCAAATTTGGCAGAAAGCGTACCACCCAGGCCAGGTCCTCCTACCCGGAAACGTTCACTCGCATTCACGCTGCCATTGTATCCGTTATCTATTTTCCTGTAGGTGATAATGTTAATGATGCCCGCCAGCCCCTCCGCGTCGTATTTGGCCGGAGGAGTGGTAATGACTTCAATGCGCTCGATGGAGGAGGCAGGCATGCTGCGCAGCACTTCCTTATAGTTGCGCTCCATCATGCTGGAAGGTTTTCCATTGATGAGGATCTTGAAATCTGTATTTCCTTTGAGCTGAATATTTTCGTCGGCATCCAGGGCCAGGTAAGGCACTTTCCGCATCATGTCCAGCACGCTGTAAACCTTGCTTTCAGGGTCGGCCTGCATATCGTAGGTAATGCGGTCCACCTCCTGTTTAACAACCGGTCTAGCCGCAGATACCGTTACCTCCTTCAACCCCGTGACCGAGGGAGTCAGTGTGATGGTACCCAGGTTTGAGCCCGAACTGTCTGTAAGTGTCACATCAACCTGCCTGTTCCGGTAACCCACACCCACGATCACCAGCTGGTAACCACCCGCTTTTAGACCGGAAAACAAGAAGGTACCATCGGCCTTGGTATAGTCTACTTTTACCACGGTTTTGCTGGCATCAAGCAAGTTCAGCGTGATGAAGTCAAGCGGCTTACCCGCAGTGGAATCGGTAATCGTTCCGCTGATCTTTCCAGGCCCGGCCTGGGCGGATACAGTTCCGCAGCACATCAGGCCGGAGATCAGTAAGGACATAAAAAACAGGAGTATTTTATTCATGGCAAAAAGATTTATATGGCTAATAAACTATAATGACACAGCGATATCACACAGAGATTCAGGCTCTTTCAAAAATGTAGCAGTACATAGTGGGACGTGGGAGTTGTGGCGGCAGGCACGAAAATCTGTCCTTCACCTTAGCCAGACAAATGTATCAGAAGGTACTTTGTGATGCAAGGTACTATATGAAAATTTGATGTAATCGTGACAGGCGGTAAATCTGGAATGCTAAGCGGCTCAACATAAAGTCTCCCAAAACAAATCGACTGTACACATCCATCGGGGGGTTCCGGTGAGGAGAAATGCCGACCTGCCTCGTTTTACCAGCATCAGCATGTCCGGCCATGCACATGGATTATATTTTCTGTGCGGTGCCGGCCCAAAAGCTTATTTGAACATGATGTTGTATCAAAGACGAGTCCTGATCCTGATGGCATGCCTAGCGGCGGCCGCAGCGTTTCACAAGGCAAATGATGCGGATTGGCGGGAGTACAATGGCGATGGGGCACGCTCACACTACTCCGGCCTCACCCAGATCAAACCCGAAAACGTCAGCAGCCTGAAAGTTGCCTGGACGTACAATTCAGGCGGAGCGGACACCACGGGCAACCGGTCACAGATCCAATGCAACCCCGTCATCGTGAATGGTATCCTGTACGGCGTTTCGGCCGGGGTACAAGCCTTTGCACTGGATGCTGAGACAGGTCGGGAAATATGGAAAACAAACGTCGCCGACAATGCAGGAACCCTCAGCCGAGGTGTAAGCTACTGGACGGATGGACAGGAAAAAAGGATTTTTTTCGGTGCGGGCAAGTGGCTCTATGCGCTGGAAGCGAATACAGGAAAAATGATCCGGAGCTTCGGCGACGAGGGACGCATTGACCTCACAACCGGGATCAGGCGACCGGGTGGCGACAACTACATCCAGCCCAATACACCGGCTACGATCTACAAAGATCTCGTGATTGTGGGCGCGCGCCTGAATGAGGGCGAAACTGCCCTGCTTGGGGATATCAGGGCATTTGATGTGCGCAGCGGGAAGCCGGCATGGACCTTCCACACCATTCCCGAACCCGGCGAACCGGGGTACGAGACCTGGTCACCCGGCCACCCGCGGGAGCGCATGGGAGGAGCCAATGCATGGGCAGGCATGGCCATCGACCGGGACCGGGGCATCCTGTACGCGCCGACGGGCTCTGCTGCGTATGATTTTTACGGAGGCAACAGGAAAGGTGATAACCTGTATGCCAACTGTCTGCTTGCACTGAACGCCGGTACGGGCAAGCTTTTGTGGCACTTCCAGCTGGTACACCACGACGTATGGGACCGCGACCCGCCTGCGCCGCCCAACCTGCTTACCGTCACCATGAAAGGTAAAAAGATCGACGCCGTGGCCCAGACTACCAAGCAGGGACATGTTTTTGTTTTTGACCGGGTTACAGGAAAACCACTTTTCCCCATTGAAGAAAAACCATTTCCTACTGATGGGATTGCGGGTGAATCGCTGAGCCCTACACAGCCCATCCCGCTGAAACCGGCACCTTTTACAAAACAGACCTTTACCGAAGCTGACATCAATCCTTGGGCTTCCAACAGGGATTCCATTGCCGCAGTGCTCCGGAAAGCGCGCACCGGCAGTCCCTATATGCCACTGACGGGTGAGATGACGATCTTCTTTCCGGGAACTGACGGGGGCGCACAATGGGGCGGCTCGGCAGTGGACCGGTCGGGTATTATGTACATTCCGGCCAAGCAAAACCCCTGCTACTCTTCGCTGGTACTCCGGCCGCAAAAAGACCGGAAGTATATGAATACCGGCGCGCAGCTTTACCAGAATACGTGTGCGGCATGCCATGGACAGGACCAGCGCGGCAGTCATGATGGCTCCTATCCTGCCCTGCTTGGCATTGAAAAACGTCTAACCGAAAAACAGATCCGCGGGGTTTTGCAAAACGGACGGGGAATGATGCCCTCCTTTAATCATTTACCAGAAAAAGAGCTGCTGGCCATCACAGCATTTGTTATGGGGAAAGACGACCAGCCCGCAACCACCGCAAAGGCCGGCGCAACAGTCGCCAGTACCGAAATCCCCTACCAGCATACGGGCTACAACCGCTGGTACGATAGTAAGGGTTATCCCGTGAGTGCGCCGCCCTGGGGCACGCTCACAGCCATTGATCTGAACAGCGGCGATCACCTGTGGCAGGTGCCACTGGGAGAATACAGCGAGCTGACGGCCCGCGGGATACCGCCTACGGGCACCGACAATTACGGCGGACCGCTGGTGACCGGCAGTGGGCTTCTTTTTATTGCTGCGAGCAAGGATGAAATGTTCAGGGCATTTGATACGAAGACGGGAAAGGTGATCTGGAAAGTGAGGCTGCCTGCTGCGGGTTTTGCATCCCCCAGCACGTACACTGTCCATGGTCGGCAGTATGTGGTTATTGCCTGCGGAGGCGGAAAGCTCAAAGCCCGGTCAGGCGACAAGTATGTAGCCTATGCGCTGCCATAGCTAACAAAAAGAGAAAGGAGGCTCAGGGCCTCCTTTCTCTTTTCATCTTCTCAGAAAACCTATTTGTTCACAACAACCTTCCGGAACATTGCGGTACCGTCATTTTTTTCAAGACGGATCACATACATACCGGGGATAAAGGCAGAAAGATCAATGGCATTGCTTACTTTGTTACCTGACTGGTAAACGACTTTTCCATTGATATCAAAAACCTTCACGCCACTTACCTGATTCCATCCTGCGTAGGTGATCGTCAGGCGGTCGCTGGCAGGATTGGGATAAATGCTGAGCGAAACAGCCTGTCCGAATTCAACATTGGCAATGCGGCTGAAACCGAAAGAACCGTCCGCATCCACCATTTTGAGCCTGTACAGGTTATCGCTGTCGGCCAGGGGTGTCTGATCTGTAAAATGGTAGGACTGCGTTGTTTTGCTATCACCTGCTGCCTTCACCGTTCCGATTTCTGACCATGCTTTTCCGTCCAGGCTGCGCTGAACAATGAAGCGGTCGGCCTGTACTTCGGATACCGTAACCCAGGTAAGATTAGCCTGGCTGCCCTCGGCCCGGGCGGTAAAGGATTGCAGCTTAACAGGCAGCGGACGGTCGAAGGTTATCGTATAAGTAGCAGGCTCACTTGCAAGCCCCATCATATCTAACAGAACATAGTCGAAACTGACTGTCTGGTATCCGGATCCAGTTAATTTAAGTGTAATTGCACCTGGTGCAATGGCGTATACTGAGTCAGGATGCGGCACTTTGCCGGCAACTTTAAGTTCACCGTTCTGAGGTAACTTTGTAATCCTGAAACGCATTCCAAAGGTGATTTCTCCTGTGTCCGGATCACGTCCACTGAAAAGGGGCAGATTCCCCTCTAAACCATCAATTATCAAAGAATCGCCAGCTGCTGGCACTGTAATCGAATTGTTTATATCATCCGCCACTGGCTGCTCATTAATCGCGAAAATAATATTTTCGTAGCCGGTAATATCAACGACTGCGTCCAGCATTCCATCAGGGGTACCATCGCCCCACCGGTTCCAGTCTAGGAGGGCCTCTCCGCTTGGACCGTATTTCAGATAATCACTGCTTGTTGCATCAGGAAAATTCAACCGAATGGTGTAGCTGTCCGGGAAAACATTCTCGAATGCAAATACACCTTTTTCCACGGGTAATGTCGCAATCACTGCTGTGTCGCTCAAAACACTTACTGTAAGTCCATCAGGCAAATCATCTGAGGGTCCTGCTAGTGTATAATCGGTGTTTCCATTACCATCCCTTACAACTGTACCTCTCAGCTTATAACCTTGGATGAGACATGCACCCAATTCCGGCAAAACGAAGTCTCCATTATCGGAGGTATTGTTGAATGTATTCTCTGATCCTTCAAAAACAAACGGAATTGTGGAACTCCCAGGCTCTGCCTGGTATGCGTTGGCACTTGTTAGCTGCATCTTACTCCCGGTCACTTGAACGTTTCCACCATAACGAACACCTAAATCACTGCCGAGTGCATTTGACTTATTGTTAATTTTATTACTGAAAAACAAACTCTGATCTATGGTTACGCCAGTTGCAGCTGAAATGTATACGGCTCCACCCGACTGCCTTTCCTCTTGTGTAAGAAAATTGCTGATGAAGCTGCTGCCGGATATTGCTGCCTTCCCCTTGTAGTTAATATTTATAGCTCCCCCGCCACCTGCTCTGTTTTTATAAAAAACAGAATTTCTGATTCTGGTAGTGTCGTAATTCTCTCCTTGCTCATACCAGATTGCGCCGCCGAGGCCGGGTGCATGGTTATAGTAAAACTGGCAGGCATCCAGTTCAACCTGGCCAACCCATATTGCCAATGCCCCGGCATGGTACTGGGCAGAATTGTTGGTAAAAGAACATCCCCGGATGGTCGCACTCCCCTCATTGACAGAAACTGCCCCTCCAAAGATATCGCTGTAATTCCCGCAAAACTCGTTATTCTCAATGACAACATCATTTGGATTTGTGGAGGTTCTATAAAGGGCTATCGCTCCTCCACCCTGCACACCGGTATTGCTTGAAAACGTTGAATTCTGGACTCTTAGCCGGGTAGGCGTCACGTTGTCGTCGCTTCTTCCCCATACGTAAATTCCACCTGAGCTATAATTGCCTTGATTATTGTAAAAATTACATCTGTCAACAGTTACATGGGCGGATGTATAGCGCAGGTATATGGCGGCTTCATCAAATTGCATATCGTGTACCGATATATTTGTAAAGTTGTATTTGCCATAAGCGAATGCATGATAGAAAATCCCACCCTGCCCAAATCGCTGCTTGTCTACCGCACCCGTTAAATCCAGTCCGACAATGTTTGTTACGTCAGTGGAATCATCCTGCTGATTGTACTCCACTGTGTAAAACCGGCTGGCCGTACCATTCTCCATTACAATGTGGGTAGGATACTTTCCCGGACTGTTACTTGAGATATCAGTACCAGTCAGGAAGTTTGGAAACCCTCCCTGTATTGTAATGTTTCCCTGGGAAAGATCCGTTTCATTGTTGACCGTGTAGGTACCCGTACCAATGTAAATCTGCGTTCCCTCGACAAGACCCCCCGTCGGAATTGTTCCTGTAGCATTATCCCAGGATGAGCCGTCGCCGGTGGCACCCTGGCGGACAAAGATTACCGGTGGAACCTCCTCCTGTGCCTTTGCAACCTGGCAGAGCGTGAGCAGGAAAATGATGGTGCTGTAAATTAATTTCATAAGCAAACGCGAAATGTGAAAGGATTAAGATAAAATAGTTTGACATACCACTTCTAACAAAAGTAGTATTAGTAGTCAAATTCCTGTCATGATCTCCTGCATTACAAGTTTCTTTTCACCGGCGTATATACATGAAAATACAAATCGTATATAGTTGTACTAAAATGTTTGTACATCTCCAAAACTGCATTTCCCGCTAATTTTAGGGGGTTTTTACCTCCCTGATCATTTGCTGAAAAAAATTTTGAAAAAGATGTAAATTTTTCTGTCGGGCTGCCTGAATTGTACTGCTTAAACACCAGCAATGCAGTCATCCGGCGCTGCTTAAAAACAAAATCACCCTGCCGGCAACGAAGCCGGCAGGGTGATCATACCAGACCCTGGTGTTTGAATTTTATAATCAGGAATGCTTCCCTACGGCCTGAACCGATGCACAATCCGGCTGCCCGTCTGGACGGTCGTACCGCTGAGCTCGATGAAGGCTACATGGGGGTTCAGCTTTGTGCCGCCATCAATATGGATAAACACTTTTTGAAGGACTACATCTTTTCCATCCACTGAAATATATGCCTGGTAGCGGTTTTCCTGTGGAGCGTATTTCAGCCGGATAGGCATCTTTTTATAGGCTACAAGATGAAGCTGTATCAGGTCATCCTCATATTCCTCGGTCCTGATCCCATAGCCTAGCTTCTGTACATTGGAAAGTGCTTTGGTGCTGTGGTTCACGTCATTCAGCAGCCAGTAAATGTTTACGGGATTTTCTGTGTCCAGTCTGCGCCCGCGGGATTTGTCTTCCGAAAAGTTAGCTTCATAGATCACCGAATTCTGGTCGAGCGATCTCTGAAGATAAAAAAGCATATTGGGAATGCGGGCAGGAACCGGGTAAGCCCCGGCTCCCGATCTTGCGGGACTACCCGGATCCACACTTACCTGTGCACTTGCTGCGAGCGTTGCCAGCAGCAGTGTAATCACAAGCAAAAAGCGGTTTGATTGTTGTGGTGCCATCATTTATGCTACCTGTTTGTCCTGCAAACCTCTCTGGTTACCGCCTGGTTCCTTGGCGGCACTTACCTGTAAGTAAGTACCTTACGCGTCGTGGCAAGCTATTTCCAACCGCCTCCCAGACTGCGGTACAGGTCTACCCGTGCCGTAAGCGACTGGCTGCGGATGTAGGCGAGGTTGAGCTCGGCCTGCAATGCATTGCCCTGGGCCGTAATGACTTCCAGGTAGTTGGCCATGTCGCTTTGGTACAGCATCTGTGCATTCACAATCGCCTGTTTGAGTATCCCTGCCTGGCGATCTGCAATCACTTCCTGCTCTTTGAGTTTCTGGGTTTGTACCAATGCATTGGAAACCTCTCCCACCGCATTCAGCACCGACTGCCTGAACTCAAGTACCGATTGTTCCCGCTCGATTTTGGCTACTGCCAGGTTGGTCTTCAGCTGGCCCCTTGCAAAAATCGGCCGTGCAATCGTTCCTGCGGCAATACCAAACAGCGATCCCGGAATGTTGAACCAGTTTGAAGACTGGAAAGACTCGACGCCTGCACCGGCGGAAATCACCAGCGAAGGATACATGCTGGCTTGCGCCACACCCAGGTTGGCATTTGCAATCAGTACCGAAAGTTCGGCAGCGCGTACGTCGGGGCGGCGCGAAACAAGGGCCGCGGGAACACCCGTGCTCAGGCTGTCCGCGGATGAAAAATCAGCCAGCTGCACTTTGCGCTCCACGGCAGCAGGCATTTGTCCGGTCAGGATCTGCAGGTTATTTTCCTGGATTGAGATATCCTGTTCAAGCTGGGGGATCAGCAGCAGCACAGCCTCACGCTGTGCCTCTGCCTGCTGGATGGAGAGCGAGTTCACCTCACCCGCATCTTTCAAAAGCCTTGTCAGCTTCAAAGTATTATCGCTCAGGGCAAGGTTGTTGCGGGCTACTTCCAGTTGTTTATCAAGCATTAATAAGTTGTAAAAACCTCTGGCAATATCGGCTACCAGACGCGTCTGCACTGCATTTTTAGCCTCCTGTGTCTGCAGGTAAGTGGCCAGTGCAGCCTTTTGCTGGTTTCTTATTTTGCCCCAGATGTCGGCTTCCCATGACAGTGTCAGCCCGGCTACGTAGTTTTCAATGTGTTTTGATCCTAAAAAGCTGCTGGCACTGATCCCGTTCAAGCTGTTGCTCGACGGGCGGTTGTACTGACCCGTAATGTTCAGGTCAATGCGCGGAAGTTGCAGCAGGCGGGCCTGTTTGGCGCGCTGCTGGGCAACATCGATGCGTTTGATCGCAAGCTGCAAATCGTAATTGTAGGCAATGCCGCGCTCGATCAGTCTTTGGAGCGTGGTATCGGCAAAGAACCTTTTCCATTCCACATCCGCAATGGTAGCGGTGTCCGCAAAGGGTACCTGCCGGTAAGCTTCGGGAAGGCTGAGTTCCGGGCGCTGGTAGTCCTTCGTCACCTTGCACGAGGTGAGCACAACCGTGAACAGCACAGCCGGGAGGATTCTAAAATCTATCTTGTATTTCATGATTATTTCAAAAATGTAGGTCGATCAGTGAACAGGCTCGGGCGCTGTTTCCGCGACGGGCTTTTTAACAACTTTCTCCTGCAGATACTGGAAGATCACGTAGAGTACAGGGATCACAAAAATCCCGAAGATCACTCCCGTAAGCATTCCGCCGACGGCACCGGTACCAATGGAGCGGTTGCCCAGGGCAGATCCGCCGGTGGCACGCATAAGCGGGATCAGCCCGACGATAAAGGCAAAGGATGTCATCAGGATCGGACGCAGACGCAACTGCGAGGCTTCCAAGGCAGAGTCGATAATGCTCATGCCCGCTTTCCTGCGCTGTACTGCATATTCAATGATCAGGATCGCATTTTTGGCGAGGAGACCGATGAGCATGATCAGACCTACCTGCACGTAAATGTTGTTTTCAATGCCCATCATATTGATGAACAGCATCACCCCGAACACACCCAGCGGGATCGTCAGGATCACAGCCAGCGGCAATATGTAGCTCTCGTACTGGGCAGCAAGGAGGAAGTATACAAATACAAGGCTCAGTACGAATATCAGCAGGATCTGCGAGCCCGCATTGATTTCCTCCCGCGTCATACCTGTCCATTCCGTTTTATAGTTGTTCGGCAGTACATCCTCTGCCGTTTCCTTCACCGCACGGATCGCATCGCCTGTACTGTAACCAGGCTTTGGAGTACCATTGATCATCACCGCATTGTAGAGGTTGTTGCGTGTTACGGTTTCGGGACCAAATACGCGTTTAAGCGTCACCAGCTGGTTGGCCGGCACCATTTCGCCCTGCGTATTTTTGACATAAATACCATTCAGCGACGTCGGGTTGGTACGGTAGCTCGGATCGGCCTGGGCCATCACGCGGTAGTATTTACCAAACCGGTTAAAGTCCGACACAAAGCTGCTCCCGTAATAGATCTGCAAGGTTTGCAGCAGCTCGTTCACAGGCACATTCAGCTGCTTGGCTTTGGCATTGTCCACTTCCAGCATGTACTGCGGGTTGCCCGTGGCGAAGGTGGTAAAGGCATAGGCAATTTCCTTTTTCTTCATCAACGCTGCCAGGAATGCATTGGTGCTCGTGCTCAGCTTTTCCAGGGAACCGTTTCCACGATCCTGTAACATAAACTCAAAACCACTCACGTTACCAAAGCCGTCCACCGTCGGGAAGGTGAAGAAAAATGCATTCGCATCATTTACGGCGCGCACCTGCTGCGACATCATTGCCACGATCTGGTTGAACTCCTGCACTTCTCCCCGGTCGGCCTGCGGCTTCATGCGAATAAAACCTACCCCGTAGGGTGATGCATTGGAGTTGGAAATGATGTTCATACCCTCTACAATGTAGCGGTGCTCCGCAATGGGCGAACGTTTTACAATGCTGTCAACCTGCGCCATCGCCTTGTGGGTACGATCCAGCGAGCTGCCCGGAGGTGTATTCAATGCATACAAAAGAAAGCCCTGGTCTTCGGTCGGGATGAAGCCCGTCGGGGTTTTCTGCGTGAGCCAGAGCGTAGTTCCTGAAATAACGACCAGACCAACGATGGTCACCCATTTGCGTTTGATCAGAAACTGCAGACTTTTCACATACCTGCCGGTCATACTTTCAAATCCGGCATTGAATGCAGCAAAAAAGCGGGCTGAGAATCCTGCACGGACGAGTTGCAGGTTGCCGGCATTGGGCTCTGCATGGGGATTTTTCAAAAACAATGCGCAAAGCGCCGGGCTGAGGGTCAATGCATTTAATGCAGAGATCAAAATTGCGATGGCTAACGTAAATGCAAACTGCCGGTAAAATACACCCGCCGGTCCCTGCATAAAACCAACGGGAACAAATACCGCGGCCATGACTAGGGTAATGGAAATGATCGCGCCGGAAATCTCGTTCATACTCTCAATCGTCGCGGGCTTGGCTGCCAGGTGCGACCGCTCCATCTTGGAGTGCACCGCCTCCACGACCACAATGGCATCATCGACCACAATACCGATGGCAAGTACCAGTGCAAACAGCGTGAGGAAGTTGATGGTAAAACCAAAAAGCTGCATGAAGAAGAACGTTCCCACAATCGCTACGGGCACCGCAATGGCCGGAATAAGCGTGGAGCGAAAATCCTGCAGGAAGATAAATACAACAATGAACACAAGAATAAAGGCTTCAAAAAGCGTGGAGCGAACCTGGTGGATCGAGTCGTCGAGAAAATCCTTCGAGTTGTACATGATCGTCGTCTTCACACCTTTCGGAAGTGATTTTTCGAAGTCTTTCAACAATGCTTCCGCCTGGATCAGGATGTCATTTGCGTTTGTTCCGGCAGTCTGAAAAATGGCCACACCGGACGATGCGTCACCATTCAGTTTACCATTGGACGAGTACGTATACGAACCAAACTCCACCCTAGCCACATCTTTCAGCTTAACTACCGAGCCGTCGCTGTTTGCTTTGATAATAATGTCTTCGTACTCCTTGTTCTGCGTGAGTTTTCCCTTGTATTTTAAAACGTATTCAAAAACCTCGGTACTTGCCTCACCCAGCCGCCCCGGAGCTGCTTCCAGGCTTTGCTCGCGGATGGCCCCGGTTACTTCCTGGGGTGATAATCCATAGGCGGCAAGACGGTCCGGTTTGAGCCAGATACGCATGGAATAATCGCGTGTACCGAAAGGCTGCGCCTGACCGACCCCGGGTATACGCTGCATCTGCGGCACCAGGTTGATCTTGATGTAATTGAGCAGAAATGTTTCGTCATAAGTACTGTCCTCACTGGAAAGCGCTACAAACATGATAATACTGTTCTGCTGCTTTTGTGTGGAAATACCGGCCTGCACTACTTCTTGGGGAATCTGGCTGACGGCCTTGGAAACGCGGTTCTGGACGTTGACGGCTGCAATATCAGGATCAGTACCCTGCTTAAAATAGACGTTCAGCGCCATCGTACCGTCATTATTGGACGAAGAGGTCATGTAAGTCATGTTCTCCACCCCGTTTACGGCCTCTTCAATGGGCGTGGCTACGGCCCGCGCTACAACTTCGGCGTTCGCTCCCGGGTATACGGCGGTTACTTGCACGGTAGGCGGCGCGATGTCGGGGAACTTGGTGATCGGTAATGTGACCAGCGAAATGATCCCCAGCAAAAGTATGAGTATGGAGATCACGGTCGAAAGGACGGGCCTTTCAATGAATTTCTGAAACATGGTTGGTGGTGTTATGCCTCGCCTGCGCGGGGCCTTGTTATGGCATTGATATTGATTCGGTCGCTTTGTCGCTCTGAGTTCCTCACATTTGTCGCTCTGAGTTCCTCACCTTTGTCACCCTGAGCTTGACCTCTTTTGTCACCCTTCGACCGCCCGGCGGCCCGGTCCGCTCAGGGTGACAAAGATCTAATCAGTAAAACATTTTAAATCAAATCGGGTTAGCGCTTAGCAAGCTATCCATGGACATTTTCTGCGGGTTGATCGCCATGCCGTCGCGGAGCCTGTCCAGACCGTTGTAGACGATCTTTTCACCTGGCTTCAAACCGTTTGAGATCAGGTAATAGCGTCCGCTGCGATCGGAGATGGTGACCGGGCGGCCTTCCACTTTGTTGCTGTCGAGCAAAGCGTAGACGAACACTTTGTCCTGCACCTCGAAAGTAGCTTCCTGCGGAATGAGCACGGATTTGGCCAGCTCGCGCGGTATCCTGATCCTCCCGGTATTGCCCGATCGCAGCAAACCATTTGCATTCGGGAATGTTGCCCGGAGCTTGATGGCGCCCATGGTTTTGTCAAATTGCCCGTCCACGATCTCAACTTTTCCTTTTTGCGGGTATACACTGTTATCTGCCAAAACCAGTTCTACCGACGGTATTTCCCTGATTTTCTGCTCAATGGTATTTCCTGCAAATTGTTTTTTGAAATCCAGGAAGTCCAGCTCGCTCATGGAGAAGTACACGTGAATATCCTTTGTTTCGGACAAAATGGTCAGCGCTTCCATCGTTCCTTTTCCAACAAGGCTACCTGTTTTGAAAGGAATGGTACCGATATAACCGTCGGCTGGGGCTTTGATGGCGGTGTAGCCGATATCGATTTTGGCGGCATCCACAGCAGCCTGGGCGGATGAAACATTGGCAACAGCTGCATTGTAAGAAGCTTTTGCACTTTTCAGCTGCACGTCCGACACTACGTTGTTGGCTACGAGCGGCGTGAGCTTATCTACGTTGATCTGCGCACTTTCCAGGGCAGCCTGGGCAGATGCCAGCGTTGCTTTGGCGGTGTTCAGTCGTTCCTGGTAAGGTCTCGGATCAATGTGGAAAAGAACCTGGCCTTTTCTGACGTAAGCACCTTCATCTACTGAAATGCGATCGAGGTAACCGTCCACCTGCGGGCGGATCTCGATATCGCGGCTGCCTTCTACCGAGGCAGTGAACTCACGGTAGGCAGTTACCTGCTGGTCGGTTACCGTGAGCACGGGAAGTGACTGGGCAGGCGGCTGGCCTGTTGCAGTGGTGTTGGCAGTACTCGGGCCGCAGCTGTAAATGCCGGCAGCCAGTGCGGATAATAGCAGGAATACAGTAATTCCCTGTCTGGAGTGAAATAGAGACTTTTCCATGGATGTGGACGAATTTGTGGTGAGATACAGAAGTTTGCGCCGGATAGCGCGGTTATTATAGCTAACAGTGTTAGCGATTAAGGAAAAAAATTTACAGATTCTTAATAAAAGCCTCAACCGTTTCGTCGAGTACCTTTTTGTTCATTGTAGAGTCGTCAATGTCTGAACATCGCATCATGACAATCGATACAAGTCCGTGAATAACAGACCAGAATGCGTGGGTCCTGAAACAAACCTCGGCATCAAGCCTGCCTTTTTTATCAACAATTTCCTCAATAGCATCACCGATATGATCGCGGAACGCATTGAACTCCGGCTTGATTTTTCCGGATCCGCAGCACGGCATGCCCAGTCCGTACATCAATTGATAATACTCGGGATTTTTGAAAGCAAAGTTCCAGTAAACGTCTGCGTAGCCTTTCAGGCGTTCCACCGGATCCGGGTACTTTCGTTTATTCTTTTCCAGCGTGCGTTGCAACAACCGGAAACCATCCAGAGAAAGTTCAAAAAGAATGTCTTCTTTATTGGCAAAATGGTCGTAAATGACAGGAACGCTGTATTCGATGGCATCTGCAATTTTACGGATCGACAAAGATTGCCAGCCCTCATCCTTGACCAGCTGCAATGCAACTGCCAGAATGTTGGTCCGCATATTCTCCTTCTGCCGTATTTTTCTTTCCAGAATGCCCATAGCCTCGTTCAATTCTCCTAACGATGTTAGCAAAGGTAGGAGCGTTTTATCTTTTTGTCAAGCATTAATAAAAAATAGTCACCGGATGCGCATTAAAAATCACATTTTTGGAAAACTGAACGTCTTCAACCAGAAATGCGACAGGCTTTTGAAGTACTCCGGCCACACACTTGCATCCTGCGGCTTTACCAGGTAAGCGTTTGCCCACTTGCCGTAACAAGCCCTGATATCGTCCTGGTGACCCGAGTGGCTGAATATGATGATCGGGACTTCGGGCAGGTTATTTACCTCTATAAAACGGCGGATACTGGCCAGCAGGTCAAGCCCCTCCTCCCGTGACGGCAGGTACAGGTCCAGCAGGATCAGTTCCGGCACCACATGCCCATTCTCGAATTGCGTATTGAGCAGCTCCATGGTCGCATTTTTGTCCGTCATCCGCACAAGCTGAATGTCGGGCATGGTCTGCGTGAGCGAAAAACTCATGAGCTCCCAGTGATCGTCACTGTCCTCAACCACCATGATCATCTTGTTCTGATGGTATTTGGGAGAGCTCACGGGCAGCTCATACTGCGAGCTATGCAGGAAGCACACGTTGATCGCCATAGCCATTATTTCATAGTCCGAAGCAATCACAGGCTTGATCATGAATGCATTGACGCCTCTCCGGTAGGCCTCACCGATCAGCTGCCTGCTGGATGTCGTCGAGATCATGACGACGGGTATATGGCGCGTGCGCTCATTGTCTTTGAGCTTTTTAACAATTTCAAGACCGTTGATAACAGGCATGTTCATATCCAGCAGGATCAGTTCGGGCTCGTGCTGAAACCTTCCGGTTTTCATCAGTGCCATCAGGTGACTGCCACTGGGTATTTCTATAATATTGAGATGCTTGATGACAGTACCAAGTGCCTCTAATAGTAGCATCCTGTCGTCCTCATCATCATCAACCAGAAAAACGGTTTTCATCTTTTTCATATCCATGCTACTTTATGTCCGGCAAAAATGAACACTCCGGAAAGCTACTTTTACGGGCAGGAAGATACCTTCGATAACATATATGAGCAGAAGCGTGGGCGGTATTTACTCACAAAAGACATGCCAAAAAAGGTTTTTTCCAAAATCCGTATGCCGCATTGTGCCAGTACCAGACGACTGATTGCGACAAGTAAAAGCTGAATGTATCAAAATAGTGCCCATGCAGGTGGGATACTTCCTGTAAAGTACCCGCACATTCGAGGCGATATCCTTCATGATCAGAGTATTAACTAATAAGACCGGGCCAATTATTGCTGTTAAGTCATGGAACTAATCAATTCTATGACCTAGCGCAAATGTTTGGTTATCAGTATGTCATATACTTTAAAGGTCATGTGTAAAGAAACAATAGCCGCCGGCCGGTGTGCTTCTACTGGCTCTGATCCGGAATATTTCTTCGCTATACGTTTGAATAAAAATCACTAATTTTCGGTTGACCGGGCACACACAGCTTCGAGGCAAGAGCCCTCATAAGCGTATGCCGGCAGGACAAATAAATTCAAATACTTACATCGAAATGCACGAATTCGAACCGGCTGAGCTGAAAGAAGTAACCAACTATCTTTTTACCAGGCGCGAAGCGATCCTGAACAACTGGCGTAATGCCTGCGAGCAGGACAAATCGCTGACCAAGATTTCAACCATGAGCCGGGAGGAGTTCAACAACCTGCTTCCGATTGTGCTGGATATTCTCGAGCAGCGTTTGCTGAGCCAGCCCGAAGACGAGGACCTGACTTACGTATCGGAGGGGCATGCGCTGCATCGCTGGCAAAAAGCACTCTCACTGATGGATAGTGTGCGGGAGCTGAACCACCTGACACAGGTTTTCCACCACGAGCTTGAAACCTTCGATGAACTGTTTCCGGAGACAAACAAGTCCCTCCTGCTGCACGTATATGGTAAGATTGTATCCCTGATGCAGGAAACGGCTACCGGCAGCCTTACCAAATATGATGAACTGCAGCGTCTGAAAGCGGCCGCGCGCGTGCAAACGCTCGAACAGGCGTTGGACAGGATGAACTCGCTGGTACAGAACCGGGGCGATGTGCTCCGAAAATCGTCCCATGACCTGCGCAGCAGTGTAGGTATTGTATCGTCGGCAGCGTGGCTCCTGCAGCTGGACTCGCTGACTGACGACGACCGCAAGAACTACCTGGACATGCTCAACCGGAACCTGGATAATGTACAATCCATGCTGAACGATCTCATGGATCTTTCACGCCTGGAATCCGGGCGGGAAACCCTGCAGCTGGAACAAGCCGACGCGAGCCAGGTACTGCGCGACCTGGTGACCGGCGCTCAGGGCATTGCACAGCAGCACCATGTGGTACTCCGGGCCGACGGCCCCGAAACCCTCCCGGTTCAGACTGACCTGGTGAAACTGCAGCGGATTATCCAGAACATTCTGATGAATGCCATTAAATACACGGAAGCCAGTGATGAGAAAAAAGCCCTTGTTTCCATCTCCTGGTCGGCGGAAGGAAATTTTCACTGGATTTTCAGCATCCAGGATTCAGGGCCCGGCATGCCCGACAATATAGCGGGGGTGTTTGCTGACCAGCTCAGGCCAACCGTGGAAGAAACCAGCGTACAAAGTCCGCATGAAGCCGAGCCAGTGGCAGTAACGCCCGAAAACCTGCCCGAAATTCCGTCTCCCGAGGAACTAGAAGTTCTGGCCAAGCATTCATCGCCAGGTGAAGGAGTAGGTTTGCAGATCGTAAAGCATTTGTGTGAAATGCTGGATGCCAACCTCGATATTGAAAGTCAGAAAGGAAGGGGTACACTTTTTCGCGTCAAGCTACCGATAGACTATGATGCACAGGGAATAGCATTATAGTGTGTGTAAACGTGTTTATGCCAAATACAGTGTATGAAATATTTTCGCCAGGTATCCTCCTAGCACAGCAAACGCTGTCCTTCGAGCGCTTCTGCAACCACTTGCTGGCCAGCCAGCAATGCATCAACCGATTCCTGGTGCAGGACACGGGCGTATTTGCCTGATGAGTCGGTGTCCCAGATGCCCGCATGGTGCCAGATGTGCAGATGGTCCCAGTCGGGACGGTCGATGATCGGATAAAGGCATACACCCAGCAGGGGTACACCACGGCTGATGGCAGCAGCACTTTCGGCAGCAACCATTTCGATCCATATAGGACGGTCTTCCTTAGGGTGGCTCGTTTCGGAGAGCAATACAGGTTTATTGTACCGTAAATATCCGGCTTCCAGCAAGTCCGACAGCGGGCTCCACCTTGGATCGAGTACCCTGTCGTTCCAGCCGAGTATCCCCCGGCCGCCAGCTACCCACTGGTTGTCGTAATAATAATTGAATCCCACAATATCGAGCAGGTCCTCGCTCCCACCCAGTTCCGGGCAGATCCTTCCGCACAGCATGTCCACAGACTGGAACTGAAGCTCATGCTCCCAGGCAGCGGTTTCCACATCGGCAGGGTTGGCAGGGTCTGCCGATACCACATTGACGAGCGGCTCGGTCGTGACAACCTTCACCAGCGGGCTCAGCTGCTTCATGGCCTTTACGCCAGCGATATATGCGCGCATCAATGCATATTTCAGATCCCAGCCATTTTTTGTACAATAAGGAGCAGTTCCTGCTACCTCTCCCCCGAGCCACGAGATAAAACTCACCTCATTCACAGGCGTTACAAAAAGAGGCTGACCTGGATGATGCTGGGTATAAAAAACAGTGAAGGCTTCGCAAAGCGACACAAAGCGGGAAGTGAACCTGGGATGAAACGGACTCAGATCATCGGGATAGCCAAAGTGGCAGATGTCCCAGATCTGCTGCACACCTTTTTCCCGCCCGGCATGCATCATATGCAGTACCGGATCAAAATTGTATTGATATGGCGCCGGCTCTACTACACTCCACCGGATTCCCTCGCGCACTGTCCGGATCCCCAGGGAACGAATCCGGGAATAATCTTCCCGGACGAGTTCGAGGTGACCGGTTGCTTCAAGCAGATCCACGCGGTATCCGCTGGCATTCATCTGGTCCGTACACTCAAAGCCAGCCATCCAGAAGCTCTCAAACGGACTCTCATTTGCATTGATAACCGTGGGAGCAATCGCATTTTCAACCTGCATGGGGGCTTGGTTTAAGTAAAACTTATGGTGAGGGCAGAGCGGTTTGTTCTACCCCTTAAAAAATATGATCAAAGCGTTATCAGAACACAGGTACTAGCTTGCGCTTTTGAGCTCGCTGGTCAGGACCACCGGGTTCTTTTGCTTTACCGACAGCATCAATGCATTCATGGATTTGAAAGTGTCCTGCCACGACTTGTCGGACAAGTATTCATCCACATCATTGAGCCACTCTTTCCTTTCAGAATTTTTGAGCTCGTACTCCACTGCGGCAATAAATGTATCGGCATCATCTCCGATGCTGACCAATCCCATTTCCCCATATGGAAAAACCACATCACGGATTGGTGTAGATACCACAGGCTTGCCGGCAGCGAGGTATTCAGGTGTTTTGGTCGGGCTGATGAACCGTGTGGATTCATTGAGCATGAAAGGGATCATAGCGACATCCCAGCCGGCCAGGTATTGCGGAAGTTCCTGGTAATTTTTGCATCCCAGGTAATGAATATTGTCAGCCTTGGGAAGTGCGGCAGGATCAATTTTTACGACCGGCCCGATCAGTACAATATGCCAGTCGGGACGTTTGGACGAGATTTCCCGGATCAGCTCCTGGTCAAACCGCTCGTCGATCACACCGAAAAATCCAAGACGGATGCCTGGGATCGAAGCCTGGTCAGCAGGCTCGGGCATTGTTTTCCTGGCAGCACCGAAGTGTGTTTTGTCAATACTGCTTGGAAAAGGATGAATGTTGTGGTGACTGCCTTTCTTGGCTTCATACAGGCTGACCCCTCCGGTAAATACGAGATCTGCCTCAGCCATAAGCTGTTGCTCCATGATCTTGATCTGCGGCGGTGCAAACTTGAAGGCAGAAAGCTCATCCATGCAGTCGTACACGATCAGATCCGGCGTAAACGATCTTGAAAATTCAAACGCCACCGGAGTGTAGTACCAGAATGTAAAGTTGCTGACATCGCGGTCATCAAAAAACGACTTCAGAAGCGCCTTCATAAGCACGACCATTTCCGTCTGGGAGGTTCCCGGCGGCATATGCGGCACACATACCTGCAGTCCCGGTAGTTTCCTTTCAAACTTGAGATAAGCCTTGTCCGGACTGTCGAACATGGGCTCTTCCAGGAAATACACATTCGCGACTTCTGCGAAGCGTGTCATGAGATGCTGCGGGCGCTGAAACACAAAGTCCCACCGAAGGTGGGAAAAACAAAGTAGGTCCCTGGTTGATTTTATAGCCATAAGTGATACATGTGAGGAAAGGATGCAATTTCTGATAAGAACTATGCCAGCGATTTTCATCCATTTCTTACACTATTGCAAAGGCCGCGCCAGCACCACTTTCAAGGGTAATACCGGGGCTTATAACACCCCATCTGTACCCCTCACTTTTACATCAAATGCACCCGTTAACACCCTGTCATTACGTTTTACCTGCAAAAACAGGCGGTAGCTGCCCTCCTTCGGAAACGAGTAGGGAAACGAGATCAGGTTGGTATGGTTCATCCCGCTCATACTGGCATCGCTGGTGTCGTACATACCCATTTCAGTCATCAGAAATTCCTCCCTGACGGGGACCGACATGGCTGCCAGTCGGGACAGGTAACGGTCCACACTATCCCTGAATACCGCCGGGACCGGTCGCTTCATCACCTTTGTGGTGTCGGCCAGCCGGTTTTTAAACAGTTGTCCGGCGGCCATCGGGAATGATCCGGCCGGATGCAAATGAATGTAAACGGAGCCGTCAGTACGTACGACGGCCGCATGTCCGAGCATACCCAGGTAAGGCTCCGGCAAGCACGCACTTCCGTCGGGATTGAAAATCGCGAATTTCAGCTGGTAGGGTTTTCCGGCTTCCAGGGCTTCATTTCCCTGTCCTTCCCAAACCACGTAGGACCCGTCTTGAAAAACGGTTTTCGAGCCGGGCTTTCCGCAGATCACGAAATTATCAGCCGGGCCTCCTTTTTCCCGGGCATCAATCGGATTGGTAATCACAAATGCATCTTCGGCGGAGGAGGGCAGTGGCGCCACTGCAGTGGTATCCTTCCTTTCGGGGATTAGGAGTGTATCGGTGATTGTTTCGGCAAATCCTGAATAGCGGACAATATCTGCATAAACCAGGTATTTGCCTGCCGGCAGTCCGGGAAGTACCGACTGGAATGTGGTACTGTCTTTCCGCTCCGGATGTACGTGCGCGAAAGCATCCATGGCCGGAATGCGGATGAGAAAAGTGTGCATCAGTTTGCCGTGATCCGGAATGAGCGTGCTTAGCATACTTCCCCTGTTTCGGGCCTGCCAGTCTGTTGTATCAATTTCTAATTCAAAAATGCGCTGATTGTTGGTCAGCCTGATGCGGGATGTACCCTGTAAAGGCCGGTACATATACTGGCTGTACTCCTCCGCCCAGCTGTTCCACCAGCTGCTTCCGCCATACAGAACGAGTGTACAAACTACCGCTGCAATACCCATATTCATCCACCTTTTACGTTTTTGCGCAGCACTCAAAGATGCACCGGCAGGAAGCAGCGCGTCACTTACACTCGCTCCGATGGTGGTGATGATCAGCAAAAACAACAGCAAGCCCAGGATGCTCAAACCCAATCCAAGTCCCTGCGGCATACCGCGCTGTGCCGTGGATACTGCCATCATCGGCACGATCAGCTCTGCAGATCCCTGGTCGCCTTCCATATGGATCTGTACACTGGAAGAACCTCCCTCCATGAACCAGACAATGCCCTTAAACTGACCAGGCTGGCCCGGAACAACTTCCAATGCATCTGCCGAAGGCGCACCTTTGCCTCCCGATTTGAAGTAGATCGGCCTCGCCGTCATCCGGGAGGCTTTACCCGTTTCAACAAAAACAGAAATGCTGGCAGTACCCGGAATGACATCGGGCGGCAGCACACTGACCAGGACCTGGTACGGACCAGCCTGTGCCTGCATTTGAACACCCGAACTGCCTACATGCGCATGGGCAGCACCGGAAAGGAATATCAGTAACAGAAAGAGTAGCTTTTTCATCGTTGTATTTTGTGCATCCAGTTGCCCCATGCTAATCCGATGCGGGTAGAAATCAGACAGCACACCCATGCCACCGCCAGTCCTTTTATCAGCTCAGGCGTACTTTCGAGCATCCAGGGTGCAAATTTATACCGGAACTCCCAGTTGGGATCATTGCCGAAATACCACGAGCTGCTGCCGAAAACCCAGTTTCTCGCATAGGGCGACTCCATCAGGAAAGCACCGGTATACCATTGCACAATGAAGAAAATAACAAGGAATGCAGACGCAAGTACGGGTGTTAACATCCAGTCATTTAAAAAGGCAAATTGATGCCTGAGCAGATCAATGGCCAATGCGGGCATAACGAGCAGTAATGGAAATGCAAACGGCTGATAATGGTCGAAATGGTTGAGAATGGGACCCAGTTTCGGCTCGGCCGGGAACAGCGGGATGATCCATAAGGTGCCCAGCATCAATGCGGTATAAACGCAGGTAACCGCGGTAACAGTCCACCGGTGCTTCACCGCTTTACCCACCGCCATTAAAAGCAGCGGAAATGCCGATGCACCGAAAATATAAAAACGTGAATGGTGCGACTCCATCCTGCCGAGCTCTTCCGACAGCAGCGTATACCAGATTGTCAGCAGAAACCCCGCGGAGAGTGAAAAAAGCCAGAATAAGGTGGTATCGGAACTAGTGTTTTCAAACTTATTCTTTACCCGGAAAGAAAACTGGTTTTTGACTGCAATAACACTGATCATGGCCCCGAATTGAATGCCGATAATCCCGAGTATCAGTACCGTATGCGGGGGAGAGAGAATTTTTACGTCCAAGCCGTAGGTATTATGCCACCAGTCATCAAACGGCGCCGACGTAAGCATGGCCAATGCCCCCCATACGCAGAATAATGCACCAAGTGAGCTGTAAAAAAATCCCCAGATCCTGACACTGCCAGCTTTTTCATCTGCACTGCCGCGGAATGTCTTTCTCAGAATTTCATACCCCGAAAAAAGACCGGCCACAACCGCACCCAGATAGATGATCAAATGCGGGGGCGACAGCAACCCGTCCCGTCCGATGCTCAGGTGCCAGCAGATGTCCCAGATCAATCCGGTAATCACGCAGAAAGAAGAGAATACCGTAGCAATAATGTAAAAGCTGCGCATTGATTTTGTTAAATCGTTTATAAAAAGCCAACGTTCAAAGAACCCCTGAAACCTACCGGAGAAACTTCTGCATGTACCGGATCATCAGCGTCCAGTCTTCCGGGAGCACGGTATGACCGCCATCATGCATGTAGTACCCCAGGTCGCTCATCAGTAAAGCAGTATCGCCCGCATCCGGAAAGGGCGCATTTACAGGAGCTGTTTTGTTGAAAAGACGGTAAACAGGCGCTGCCGCCAGGGCCGACAAGTACTCCCCTTTCGGATCCGACCAGTAATCCGTACTGCCGGTTTGCAGCAGCAGCGGGCGCGGGGCCATCAAAGCCACCAGCGCATGCGCATCAAAAGGCATATTTTGCACCTGATCCGCATAGTTATGGTAATTGGCCGCAAACTGATAAAGGTACCTGGAAGGATCTGTGATGTGTGCGATTGTTTCCCCGTAATTCCGACGCGCCAATGCAGCCCCACCCTCGCCGGAAATGCTGGCGATTACCATGGCAAAGCGCGTGTCACGTATGCCTGCCCAGAGTACCGTTTTTCCAAGGCGGGACGCACCCTGCAAGGCCACACGACCCGCATCCACCTTTCTATCGGTCTGCAGATAATCCAGTGCCCGGCTCAGGCCCCAACCCCAGGCCGCAATCGCACCCCATTCGTCGGGTGCAGGCTGAGCCTGGCCGGCTTTCAGGTAGCGGCTGCGGATACCCAGCGGCAAACCATCCTTGAAGTCGGGCTCGATGTCGCCGTAGTAAACGGTTGCAAAGCCGATCTCCGCATCCATGAACTGGTCAATATTCATCTTCCCGAAAGTACCGGGCTGAGTGGCCGGGATCTTTTTTCCATCTTTCCAGATATTGCCCACGTGCAATCCTTCGTCTTCGATAATCTGGTTATAGGCCAGAAAAGAAATGTTCAGGAGCAGCGGGACGGGCTTTTTGGTTGCAACCGGGGTATATACGAGCAGGTCCATGTAGTGATCCGTCGTGTCGGTGGTGAGATAAATCCGCACCTGCCGGCGGATGGCTTTACCCTGCAATGCGATAGTTTCTTTTTCCAGCAAGCTGGCCCTCACCTTTCCGGGAGCCGGGGGCATTTTGCCGAACTGAGTTTCCTCCACCATTTTCAGCAGCTCGGGACGACGTTTTTCAGTCCACATTTTTGCGCTGGTGACCATCTGTCCGTCGCTGCATTTCAGCAGGTCGGGGAGCACGTAGGTACCCGTGGAATCTTCGCTGTAGTTCACCGGAATGCCCGCTACGACCGTCGGGCGGTTGGCTGCCTGCTGGGCCGGGGCAGCTGTGCGTGCAGATTGTCCGTACACTGCAGTGCCGGCAGCAAGCAGCATGGACAGGATTGTAAAACTGAGTTGCATAGGATTGGAACAGGATTGTGCATTGATCTGACCGTCCGGGCAGACGATGTAACTTAAAGCGGAAAGCAGGCTAAACATAACCATTCACCCTCACAAGCGCAGTTCTGACCGCTCAGGCGGCCCGGAGTCAGGGGTGTATGGTCAAAGAAAATCATAGCTTTCGAGGTACTCCCAGGGACCGCCGAGGTAGCGCCATAGCCTGAATCCCGTCACAGCAAAGCTGAAAGGTTTGAACGCATGGCCCAGTTCGGCCTGCAAAGCTTTGGCGCGGGCAGGTTCCACCTTGTTCTGTATCGTAATGTGAAAGTTCCTTTTTTGCCGGTCCTGGTTGGTCAGGGCGTCATGCCAGTGCTTCTGAAGCTGCTGGTGCAGGGCTGGCAGCGCCGGGGCCACGATCTTGAAAGCAGTACCATAACCCAGGGACACAATCTGCTCAGCGACCGCATCAAAGGAAGGCTGCTGCCTTGCAACTCTTTGCAGCTCTTCCCGGATCCCGGGCTCGTCGGGCAGTGCATGGAAAAGGGTCAGGTGCGCATCCAGATAATTGCGTTCCGGAGGAAAATAGGTCCGTCTGAGCTCATTGAAATATTCCTGAACTGACGGGTCGATCGATAGGGTTGCCACCAGCGGCGGACGTGCCTCCTCCCGGGGCATCGTGTGTGCTTGTTCCATTGAATCGTGTAATAGATGTACCAGTCACACCTGCCCAGGATTTTCGTGCCAGCCCTCCATGTTCATCCTTCCTAAACTTTCCCGATCGACTTCCACATCGCAAGTTCTTCTGCAAACCGGTTGTCGATCACCTCGCAGCGGGTATCAATGCGCATGGTCGGGCGGTCTTCCAAATTGTAGGCAGGCCATTCAGGAACATCGGCTGCGGCGGGTTTTCCGGTGCGGGCAAAGGTTGTCCACAGCTCGGCAAAGTGATGCGATGCAATAAAACGCTCGGGCCTGCTTCCGCCAAAAAAGCTTTCACTGGGCTGAGAGGGATCTTTTGGCGGCACTTCGTTATTGAACTTGAACGAAATATCCATGGCATGGGGCGTCCCCATAGGATAGTCCGTGTCAAGGATTTTTTTCTCTGATTTGTATCCAAAATTGTACAGGTAAACCGGCGCTCCATGCTGGTTTGCCTTTTTTTCTGCAATATCGATCGAGCCCAGGCCCATCATGGCAATAGACGAAATTGCCACGAAAATATCCGGTGCAGAGGCATCGGGCATGGTTTTCCGGTATGTAGCAATCATTTTGGCCGTATCGGCCCCGTGAAAAGGTTCTAGCTTTTTCTTAAGTCCTTCAAAATCCATTTTCAAGAGGTCTACCTCTTTCCGCTGCCAGATGAAGAAGTTGTACTCATCCTCATTCCAGCCTACGAGCAAGGGTTTATTTTTGGAAATAGACGGAGCTGTGGGATCAAACGGATGGCCGGGAAGCACTTTCCCGTCCACCACCGGACCAAACCCGCCGGCGCCGGGCGTTGGTTTTTTCTTCGGATTGTCTTTGTCGATAAAAGGTGGTACGAAAGGTAATCTGTTCTGTACCGCAAGCAGATCTGCCGCCGGGATGTCGAGCAGCTTTCTCCAGTCGGCAGGAGCAATATTCAGTGTCCTGAGAAGCATGGCCGTGGTTTCAGCGGCAACCTCTTTGGGTGTCATCCGCACGCCCGGGCCACTTTCAATGGAAGCTTTATTAAAATAGGAAGCAGCCGAAGGCATCGCATACAAACACGACGTTTTGGCTCCCCCACCCGATTCACCAAAAATCATGACATTTTCAGGATCGCCGCCAAACTGCGCAATGTTGTCGTGCACCCATTTGAGTCCGGCCACAATATCGAGCATGCCCATATTACCCGAGCCTGCATACTCTTCCCCCGCGATTTCGTCCAGGTAAAGAAAACCGAACAAGCCGAGACGATGGTTGGTTTGTACCACAACCACATCGAAATTCCTGGCCAGGTTGGATCCATCCTGGCTTTGCGATGCACCCGAGCCGATCACGAATCCGCCTCCGTGATTATAGAACATCACCGGGCGTTTGCGGTTGTCGTTAGCCGGCGTCCATATGTTGAGGAACAAACAATCCTCCGCGGGTGCAGGCTCGTTTTGCCGGGGAGGTTGCATGGCCGGCGCCCCGAACACCGAGCTGCGGACACCCGCCCAGGGCTCCACCGGACCCGGTCGCCGGAACCGCCTGTTTCCCGAAACTTTCCCGCCATAGGGAATTCCCCTGAAAATGTTTACACCCTCATGCCGCACGCCCCGAAGCCGGCCCGGCGCAATTTCCACTTCTACAAACTGGTCGCGTCCGGCTTGTACAGGAAACGTAAAACCGCCCGCCGCCACCGCAGCCGAAGCCAGCGACAATCGGGACAGGAAACTTCTTCTGGGTATGAGGCTCATGGTTGCAGCGTAAATGGATGGGATCTGCACATGTAAGTCCCGCAACTGTGCCTTTATACTGCAAGCGAGAAGCTTATCAGCAGCAATCCCCCGAACTACCTGCTGCCAGCTGTCCGGGGGATTGAAAAACAGGAATAATATAACAACTCAGATCAGCTTGTCAGGTGTGATCGGCAGCTCCCTGATCCGCTTCCCGGTCGCATTGAAAACCGCATTGGCGATGGCCGGAGCCACCCCGATGATGGCGATTTCGCCCAGTCCCTTGCTGCCCACGGGATCCGCTACCAGGTCGGGTTTGTTGATAAAATGAACTTCGATCTCCGGCACGTCGGCATGAACCGGCACGTGATAATCGGCCAGATCTTTGGTTACGTACCTGCCAAACCGGTGATCGATCACGGCTTCTTCGGTGAGTGCCATGCCAATACCGCCCGTAGCGCCTCCGATCATCTGGCTGGCTGCTGTTTTAGGACTCACGATCGTACCTGCATCAGCACAGCACACAATCTTTTTGACCCGCACCTGTCCGGTGGCCGGATGCACGTGTACCTTGGCGAAATGCATGGAAAAGGCATACATAGAGTACTTATTGCGGTTTTCATCGGGCTTGGACTCCTGGGTTGTCTCTATCTTCTCAACACGAGCCTGACTGAACAGCTCCGCCAGCTTCAGCGTCGCCGAAGATTTTCCAGCGAGGCGCAGCTGTCCGTTTTCAAGTGAAATATCCTCCGGCTTCGCGGAAACAAACGCCGGTGCACCTTTCGAAGCCAGCGTAATAAGCTGTTCTTTGAGTGACCTGCATGCAGCCATTACTGCCGGACCAACGCTGTTTACCGTAGAAGACCCTCCCTGCAGGCCGGCCGCCGGAAACTCGGAACTGCCGAGATGGAACGAGATCCTCTCGGTGGGAATACCCGTTTCGTTTGATGCGATCTGCACCATGGCGGTGCCTGTACCGGGGCCAATGTCCGTGATTGCGCAATGCATCACAAGCCTACCATCCGCATCGAGCTGCGCATGCACGGTGGCGGCATTACGGTTGGCGCCGAACGTACCTGTACCCATTCCATAGCCCACCAGCCACGCTCCTTCCTTCACCTGTCCGGGCTGCAGTTTTCGGTCATCCCAGCCGATTTTCTCTTTTCCGATATCATAACATTCCCGGAGGTATTTGGTTGACCAGGGCATGTTCTTATCCGGATCGGACTCGGTGTAGTTTTTCAACCGAAACTCGATCGGGTCCATTCCGATTGCATGAGCGATTTCGTCCATGGCCGATTCCAGTGCAAATGCGCCCGTGGCTTCTCCCGGCCCGCGCATCCAGATGGGTGTGGCCACATTCAGAGGCAGCAGGCGGTAGCGCGTACTCACATTGGGCGAGGCGTACATCATCCGGGTTTGCCGCAGCGTCGATTCGGTAAATTCCTCGTAGCTGGACGTTTGCCCTATGGAGGTGTGATTGAGCGCCACGAGCTTCCCATCCTTCGTCGCCCCGATCTGGATCTTTTGCCAGGTCCGGGGCCGGTAACCGACCATTGTAAACATCTGCTCACGCGTCAGTACCAGCTTGACGGGCTTTTTCACCTGTTTTGCGGCAATGATCGCAGCCGTTTCGTGGGGCCAGTTATGCAGCCCGTTACCGAATGCCCCTCCCACGAAAGTGGTGATCACCTTTACATTTTCCTCCGGCAGGTTCCATTCCTTGGCAAAGTTCTTCTGGGTCATTTTTGTACCCTGTACCTTATCGTAAACGGTCAGTCGGTCGTCGGCTTCCCAGTGGGCGATGATGGCCTGCAGTTCCATCGGATTATGTACTTCGGTCGGGATCAGGTATTCGGCTTCCAGCTTGTAAGGTGCGGTATCGAATGCGCCGGCCTCGCCCCGGTCATAATCCGCAGTCGGCGATTTCGGGTTTTTCTTAGCCGAGGCAGGCACCACAGCATCTGCGGTATGCGCGTCGAAATCGGTCTTATGTTCTTCCTTATTGTACTGGACCTTCACCAGGGAAGCGGCATGCCGGGCCTTTTCCAGCGAAGTTGCTACCACAACTGCAATCGGCTGGTCGTTTGAATAGATTTTATTATCAAAAAACACGCGTAGCGGCTGCCCGCCTGTAGATGGCTCCGACGGGTGCTCTCCCTTGGGCTGGTAGCCGGGCACCTTAATGGCATTCACATGTGAGATCACGCCAAGTACGCCCGGTGACCTTTCTGCCGCTCTGGAGTCGATACTTTTGATCGTGCCTTTCGCGATCCGGCTTCCGACCAGTACCGCATAGGTCATATCCGGCAATGCATACTCGGCGGAGTATTTGGCAGCACCCGTCACTTTTAGGCGGCCATCCACGCGGTCCAGCGGCTTGTATTCTTTTTTATCAAAAAATGCTTCACTCATGATTTTCTCAGTTCAGGGATTAGGTACCTTTTACACCAGACCGGCTGCATTTTTCAATGCTTCTACAATTACGTTCGGACCAAGTTTCAGCTTGAATGCATTGTATTTGAAAGCCTTCGCTCCCTGCATCGCCAGCTCGGCGGCCTGCCTGAAAGTCTCCTCTGTGGCTGGCTTGCCTGCGAGTGCCTTTTCGGCTTCTTTGAGGCGCCAGGGCTTGTGGGCCACCCCTCCCATCGCCAGACGTGCCTCTCTGATCACCTTCCCGTCCATATCCAGGGCCGCAGCCACAGACACAAGCGCAAATGCATACGAGGCCCGGTCGCGGATCTTCATATAATAGGCGTGCTTGTTAAATGCATAGTCGGGAATCTCGACAGACATGATCAGCTCATTGCTCTGAAGTGTATTGTCCTTTTCGGGCTGAGTGCCCGGCAGGCGGTGAAATTCCTCAAAAGGAATCCGCCGCTCACCCTTTGGCCCGGCCACAACGACCGTCGCATCGAGGGCTACCAGCGCAATGCACATGTCGCTGGGGTGCACCGCAATGCACTGCTCGCTTGTCCCGAATATGGCGTGCATCCTGTTCAATCCTTTGAGCGCGCCGCAGCCCGATCCCGGCTCCCTTTTGTTACAGGGCAGTGCGGTATCATAAAAGTAGGGGCAGCGTGTGCGCTGCATCATATTGCCGCCCACGGTCGCCATATTCCTGATCTGCGCGGATGCGCCGGCATTCAGGGCCTGGGAAAGCAGCGGATGGTTATCAATGATCAGCTTGCTGTCGGCCACCTGGCTGTTCAGTGCCAGCGCGCCGATGCTCGTTTTCCCGTCTTTTCGCTGAATGTCTTTGAGCGGTACTGCATTAATATCAACCAGGCGGGCCGGCGCCTCTACCTGCCGCTTCATCAGGTCGATAAGGTTGGTACCACCGGCAATGAATTTGGCCTGGCTGCTGCCGGCCAGGCTGCTGATGGCTGCCTTCGCCGTGGAGGCACGCTCGTATTGAAATTGTATCATGATTTGAGCCCCCCGTTTTTAACTTCCTGAATTGCCTTTACAATGTTGGGGTACGCCCCGCAGCGGCAGATGTTGCCGCTCATAAATTCCCTGATATCGGCTTCGCTGCCGGCATGGCCTTCGTGAATGCATGCCACGGCAGACATGATCTGTCCGGGTGTGCAGTATCCGCATTGAAAACCGTCGTGTTTGATAAAAGCCTGCTGCATCGGGTGGAGCTCCTCTCCTTTGGCAAGTCCTTCGATGGTCGTAATTTCCTGTCCCTCATGCATTACTGCCAGGCTGAGGCATGATAGTACCCGCTTGCCATTGACGTGCACGGTACAAGCGCCGCATTGCCCATAGTCACAGCCTTTTTTGGTGCCGGTCAGGTCAAGCTGCTCGCGCAGTACATCCAGCAGTGTAGCGCGGGGTTCGAGTTTAAGCTGCTGTTTTACCCCATTTACTGTAAAACTTACCGGCATGGTTTCCAAGGCAGCATTGACTTTCTCTACAAAGCCCGACTGTGCGGCTTTGACAACAGCGGGCGGGGTGACGGCGATAGCTGTCAGTACAGACGTGGTTTTCAGAAAATCCCGGCGGGACTCCTGACTTTCGTCGGAATGTTGATGGGGTACCTTCTTGTTCATGGTGATGTTTGGCTTCGTGCTGATAAGTGCGGCCGGACTCCGGAACAATTCTGTCCGGGCGTGCGCTCCTGAAGTATAAAGATTGAGCCAGGACGTGCTGCGGCTATGCGAAAATCAACCGATAAATAGAGGAAAGTGTAATTAAAATCGCCTCAGCATGGTTAAATAAGCAGGCGTAAAGCATTATCAAGATATATTCAGTATCATTCAGTAAAAAAAACATTGATGATTATGGCTAACAAGGTGAAACAAATACACGACTTCGGTCAAAGCATCTGGCTGGACTTTATAGACCGGAAAATTATTTTTTCGGGTGAACTTAAAAGGCTGGTTGAAGAAGATGGTGTGCGGGGCGTGACTTCCAATCCTGCGATTTTTGAAAAAGCGATCAGCAGCAGCGCTGATTATGATGCAGATATCGCCGAATTGTCGAAGGAACAGCGCACCAATGAGGAAATATTTTTCGGCCTTGCCATTTCGGATATCAAACTTGCCTGTGACATTCTGAGACCGGTTTACGATGAAGATGTGGTAGGTGCCGACGGGTATGTAAGCCTTGAAGTATCACCGTTTCTTGCATTGGATACCGAGGGAACCATTGAGCAGGCGCGGAAGCTCTGGAAAGAGGTCGACAAGGAAAATGTTATGATCAAGATCCCGGGTACCGAGCCAGGTTTGCCTGCGATCCAGGCCGCGATTGCTGATGGCATTAACGTAAACGTAACCCTGCTTTTCGGCCTTGACCGGTATGAAGCGGTGACGGAGGCTTACATTGCCGGGCTGGAACAAAGGGCTGCCGCAGGTTTGCCGGTAAATAACATTTCGTCCGTAGCCAGCTTTTTCCTGAGCCGCATCGACGTGCTGGTTGATCCGCTGCTGGATGAAAAAGGATTGGGCGAGCTGAAAGGTGAAGTGGCGATTGCCTCTGCCAAAAAAGCCTATGAAATTTACAAACGCGTGTTCAGCTCAGACCGCTGGAACAAGCTGGCTGAGCTGGGAGCTGTGCCGCAGCGACTGCTTTGGGCAAGTACCAGCAGCAAGAATCCTGCATTTAAGGATACCAAATATGTGGAGGCGCTGATCGGACCCAATACGGTGGATACGATCCCGATGGAAACCCTGGAAGCCTACCGCGACCATGGAGATCCTGCAAGCCGGCTTGAAGACGACCTTGAAGGTGCAACCAAAATCCTGGAACAGATTAAGGAAGCCGGTATCGATATTGATGCCGTAACCAAGCAGCTGGAAGAAGAAGGGATTGACAAATTCAATAAACCCTTCCAGAAGTTGCTGGATGCAATAGAGAAGCAGAAAAGCGAGGCATAGCAACGGTGCGGCTTATCAAAGCCTCATTTCCATGATGTTAAAAGGCCGTCTTTCTAATGGAAGACGGCCTTTTTGATTACCGGAAATGCTTTTTCTATTTAAGTAACCAGATCTTATCATTGATATCATCTTTTCCCCCGAACTGGGCATCAATGGCCGCTTTATAGTTGGCTCCATTGGTGGTACGTTCCGAGATCGGGTACTGCCAACGAAGTGCAATCCGTTCCGAATTGCCTGTACCTACGCCGGTCATAAATTTCGGAAAACCCGTACGGCGGAAATTGAAGTAGGCTTCCATACCTGAGTTCATGAAAAATGCCAGGTACTTCTGGGTCAGTATTTGCTCGAGGCCGGTAAGGTTGTTTCCGGCATACTTTACCAGCGGCTGAGCCAGGTAGTTCGCAAAGCTGAAATTAACCGTATAACCTACAAAGTCACTGGCTTCCCTGCCGCCGGTGCGGGAGTACTGCATCGAGTTGGCGCCCTCCTTGATCCCGTAAAACTCCATGGAAGCCTTGATGCCCGCCTGGTACCACTGATCGGCATTGCCGCTTACCCAGCCGCGGTTGATCCCCTCCGCAATGTTGAAGCACATCTCGGGATACCCAATGATGAATACGTTCTCGCCTGTGTAGTTGGTGTAGTACCGCGACCGGCTCTGGAAAGAATATGCGCCCGGCGCGAACCCGGCTCCGTTGTCGATTCCCGCCTTCGCCGACATGTCCGCCAGGTCTTCGCCCGAACTGGCACCCACATAAGCCGTGTAGTCCGACGGGGTCTTTCCGGCTTTCAGCTGGGCACCCGCAGGCTCGGCCGTAATCATAACGCGGGGATCCTGGCGGGCAGTAAGCAGGCTTACGTACGTAGCGGCCATGTTCTGACGTGTGGCGTCAAAACCAAAGTTATCGGGATTGGACGGATACTTATTGTAATTGTTTGAGATAAACTGAAGATTGTCTGACATGCCTGCAAACAACGGGTACCTGGCGGGATTGTTAATGATCTCTGCAAATTGTGCCCTGATGTTCAGGTCTGTATCGGCTTCTTTTTTGCTCAGGCGCAGCAGCATTCTAAGCCTGAATGCATTGATCGCCCGCTGCCAGCTGGCCAGTTTACCTGCAAAATAAAAATCACCCTCCACGGTTGTTTCTCCTTTCGCGATCAGGGAAGTAATGTCACTGTTCGCTTCGTTGAGCAGGTTTAGGATCTGTACATAGATCTGTTTTTGGGAATCATATCTCGGATTCAGGTTCTCACGTCCGAGCAGGGCTTCGCTCATCGGCAGGTCACCCGCCCTGGCCGACATCTGATCCATGTAAAATGCCCGGAAGAATTTACCCAGCGCCGTGTAACCGTTGATGTCCGCTGCGCCGGTTTTTTTATGTTCCAGCTCCATCTGCACCACGTTTTTCAATGTTGAATAATGGTTTGTAAATGCAGACCATTGATACTCATTGTTGCCGTAGTAATTATAGTTGACCGCATAAAACTGGTTCCAACGCATTTCGGAGCTGAACGGCCGGCCTGTATTATTGTACATATCCCACTCAATGCCCTGCAAAATAAGGGACGCAGGTGCGGTGATCGCGCGGTTCGGATCTTTTTCAAGTTCCTCAAAACTCTTTTCACAACCTGTAAAAAGCAGGGCTGTAAAAGCCAAAACAGCAATAATTATAGAACGCATGATGGTTGATTTAAAATTTTGAAATGTTAGGCTGTACCTCAGAATGAAAGGTTGATGTTCACTCCGTACCTGCGCAGGGATGGTGTCTGCGGGGCAGACTCACCGCCGGATATGTACTGGTTCAGGTCAATATCCTTGCTGGCTGCAAAATAGAGCAGATTACGGCCCACCAGCGATACCGAGGCATTGCGGATAAACCTCGATTGTGCCAGCCATTTCGACGGAATGGAATACCCGATCACCACTTCACGCAACATACCGAACGACCGGCTCATGAGATTGCCTTCCTCGGTATTGTAGTAGCGGCTTACCCAGTCCTGTACGTACTGCTTGGTGATGTTTGGTGCAAACTTCAGCTCATTGAGGTTCGTGATCTTACCGTCCACATCAAAATTGAGCGCGCCGCCGTTACTGACCTGCACACCTTCACCGAGGTAGTTCTTATTGTCCGTATCGCCGTTTTTGAAACCTACCCAATCCTTGTAGCGGGCCTCGCCGAGGGCACCCTGTACGAGCTTGGCATTGCGACCGCCCCGGAAGGTCTGCTTCTGCACATAGTTTGAAATCACACCGCCGATCCGCCCGTCGAACTGGAAGCTCAGGTTTACATTTCTGTAAGCAAACTTATTATTGATCCCGAACACAAACTTCGGATTCACATTGCCCAGATACTGGCTTACAGGCAGGTATACCGGTCTTCCGGAGGCGTCATTGATAATCTGACCGTCGTTTGTTTTTGCAAAGGCACGTCCGTAAAACTTGTCCATCCTGTCCCCTACCTTAAAGAAGGTATTCAATGCATTCACGCCCGGGTAAATCTCCGTCAGTACTTCCTTGAAGGTGGAGTAATTAGCTACTACGTCCCAGTTGAGCCCGGTGCCGCTTTTCAGCACAGACCCTGTCAGTGCAAGTTCAACACCCGTTTTTTTGGTGCGGATTCCATTCACCAGATAGGAGTCGTATCCTGTGGTGGAGGAAACCGGGAGTGCGAAAATCCGTGGTCCCTCATGGGAGACAAAGTACGTCGCATCCAGCCCAATGCGGTTCTTCAGAATACGGACATCGAGGCCCAGTTCCGTTTGCGAGGTAGAGCTTGGTTTCAGGGACGGATTGTTGAGCGTGTTGGTAAAATACGCGGCAGGCGTGTTGTTATAGGCAAATGGTGTGGAATAAACGGCTGCATTCTGGTAACTCGGTCCGTCATACGGCGAATAATACTGATCTCCGTAGCCCAGCGGGTTGGCATCGCCCAGCGCCGGCGTGGTACCGATAGTCGATTTGGTCAGGGCATCCTTTACGTTGGCGTAAGAAGCACGCAGTTTCAGGAAAGAAACCATTTCGGGGATTGGCAGGAAGTCCGACAGCACGGTAGAACCCGCCACAGATGGATAAAAGAAAGTATTGTTACCAGCCGGCAGGGTCGAAAGTTTGTCGAGGCGACCTGTTGTGGACAGCGTAAAGAATTCACGGAATGTAAAATCCGCCGAGTAATAAGCCGAGTTCACACGCATGGCCGAGTTGAAGTTCGACGTACGTACAGGCCGGTAGCTGTTGTTGAAATTATACAGGCCGGGGACGTTCAGGTAGTCGGTGGAGCCGTATTGGGAGTTATATGCAAAGCTGCGGATGTTGCCACCAGCCCAAAGTTTTGCGTTAAATCCGTCAAAAAGATCTTTATCAAACTTGACGAGAATGTCGGTATTGTTCTCAAACAGATTGCGGCGGTCTTCGCGGTAGTCACCCTTGCGCTCCTCCCGGCCGTATGAACCCGCCGAGTATGGCATCTTTTCATTCCTGAACAAGTTCCAGGTAGTTATCTGCGTGCGCAGGGTGGCTTCCAGAAAGTCGGTAAACTTGTAAGACATGGCTGCCTGACCAATAATGTCTGTTTTCTGATGACCGCGCAGCCACTCGTAGCTCATAAAGTACGGATTGTTATAGCGCTGGTATTCCGCATAGATCTGCTGAATGCCCTCTTTTCCAGGCTGCCAGTAATTGCGCATATCATCCACGTTCCAGTCTGCACCCGCCCAGAACACCATGTTATAGATGATCGAGTTTGGACCATAGTTCACGTCGGGAATATTGGGAGAATACTGCCGGTTATACTGAAGGCTCGACGTAAAGTTGAGCTTTTCAGAAAACTTGAAGTCTGAGGTTACATTAAAATTGGTAATGTTCAGCTTCGTGTTAGGCACGATGCCTTTCTGGTAAGTATTGGAGGCCGAAAAGCGGAGGTTGTACTTGTCGCCGGATGAGGAAACAGATACGTTGTTGGTTGATAAAATACCTGGCTGAAGAAAGCGTTTCAGGTTATCCTTTCCCCGGTTGATCCACGGGGTGCCTGAGCGTACACCTGTGATCGGATCTACCGGGCTGTCGTACTGGGTAATAAGCTGGCCTTCAAACCTTGGGCCCCAGCCGCCATCGTAATCACCGTCATTCAAGCCTCCGCCCGCACCATTTACGAATGCATACCGGCCATGGTCGCCCGGGCCGTACTCGTCCTGTACCTTGGGAATGGAGTAAAATCCTTTGTCCATCATGGTCGACGAGTTGATATCGACCGAGAACCCGCGCTTGTCTTTGGTACCTCTTTTGGTGGTGATCAGGATTGCACCATTTTTCCCCCTGAATCCGTATAATGCCGAAGCACTTGCACCTTTCAGTACCGAGTATGTGTCGATATCGTCCGGGCTCACATTCCAGGTATCTGAGTTCACAGGCACACCGTCCACTACAAAAAGCACGTCTGTATTACCCCGGAGCATGATGTTGGGCCTTCTCAGCAATTCAGGCTGCGCACCGATCGTCAGACCGGCGACCTTGCCTGCCAGTGCGTTAATCGCATTCGGCTCCCGGGCCTTCACCGTCGACGAGCCATCCACAGTCTGGATTGCTACACCGATCCGGCGCACATCTTTTTTAATACCCAATGCGGTAACTACGACCTCGTTCAGCTGTTTGAGGTCGGTGCTCAGGATCACATCCAGCTGCGACTTGCCATTCAAAGCAATCTCCTGCGATTCAAATCCTACAAAAGAGAAAGTAAGGGTTGCATTGGGATTTGCTACGGTGAGCTCGTAAAATCCTTCTGCATTCGTACCCGTACCTGCATTGGTACCTTTTACAATAATGCTGGCTCCCGGCACACCTTGGCCGGTCTCCTTATCGGTTACTTTTCCCCTGACGTTCACCTGTGCCACGGCGTGGAGCGTACCGAGCATCAGTAAGATGAAACAAAAGGATTTACATTTTCCGGAAAAATTAGTCATAGAATATCCATTTACGTTGAAGGACGCAAATCTATATTCCTAATGTTAAGCCAAATGTGCTGATAAGTTAAGCATTTGTAAACAATGCACTCTCTTAATCCGGAGCGATGATCGGACTATCAGATTGCTGTGATCCATGATCTTTGGCAAAATAAATAGTTTGTGCGGGAAGTGTGAATCCGGTGCCGCTGGCAGCCACCACATCCATCATCTGCAGAAGCAGCTCTTCCTGTATTTCCAGGAACACATCCATATCTGCGGTATCTACATAGGAAAATACCTCAATTTTGATCCCATTCAATCCTACCTCAATAAACCTGACACGGGCAGGCTCAGGATTGACGCGCGGATGTGTAAGCAATACCCTGCGTAGTTCCTGGATCACGTGGCGGATCTGATCGGGGGTGGTCTCCACGCGGAGGTAAAAAACCGGATGAAACCAGAAGCGTTCGCGGTGCGCGAAGTTTTCGATTTTCAGAGAAGAAAGCTCTCCATTGGGAATCGTCACCACCGTGCGGGCATTGGTCCTCACCTGTGTCGCACGCATACCGATGCGCTCAATGGTGCCTGTAAACTCGCCGATCCTGCAAAAATCACCTACCCGCACAGGCTGGTCTGCAATGATGGTGACACTGCCGACGAAGTTCTCCACCGTTTTTTGTGTACCCAGTGCCAGGGCAATACCACCAATACCCAGGGCAGCAATACCGGTGGTAACATCAAAACCGAGCGTATCCAGGATCATGATTGCCCCCACAATCACCAGGGCGATCTTCAATGCCCGGCGCACAAAAAGAATGGCTGACACTGCGGACTGGTTGCGGTATCTTTTCATGCGCTGCTCGGTCACCATACCGATCACGTCCAGCAGTTGCCAGATGAGCAGGATCACTGCTACAAAGCCAATGATGAGCGCAAGGTTGCTGAAATGCTGCCTTACCACGAGTGAAATGCCTGCTTTCTGGCTGAAAGACATAAACGACCAGATCGCCAGGTACAGCTGGGCGGGCAGGGAAAATGCCCGAATGAAGTCAAAATAGGGTTCTTCTCCGGCCTTCCTGTAAATTCTCGGGATCAGAAACACTATTACCCGGGTAATAGCCGATGCAAGCAGATACGAACCGATCAGCAGGATGATGGTGGCGATCCAATGCGCGATGGGTACACCGTTCCACTTGTTGTTCTGTAAAAATGCAGGCGAAATATCACTGATGAAAGTGGTCGTTTCAAGATCATTCACGTTCAGCGGTATACGCTCGATCGTCTGCGTGGAAAACAGCCAGACGGGGTACCCCTCCTTGTCCTTCACGCTTTCGAGGATTAGGTCAAAAGACTCATTATCGATGGTAACCGCACCGATCCGGTCCAGGTTGGGCCCGAGGTTATCGTCTGTTTTTCCCTCCGGCTCATTGCTGATCCAGGAGTAAGGGAAAATGCGTCCGTTTACTTCCAGCAAAGCCTGTAATGCTTTGGCCTGCCGGATGGTATTCTGTTTCTTTTTAAGAGCCGGGTCGCGGCGGATGTACAGCGCAGCCCTTTCGTAATTTTCCTGGTAGCTGGCTTTCAGAAAGCCGTCGATCGTACCCCTGGGCGTCCGCCGTCCCAGCGAATCGGGCGGGTAAACGGGCTTGGCGGGCCGGGCCGTATCGCCCGGCATCACGGGCAGCTGTGCAGAAGCTGGATATTGGGTAACAAGACACAGCAGGCAGCCTAGCAGCAGGCGCAAGGCGAAGGAGATTTTGATTTTTGTATTCAGCATTTTCAAAGGCAACATAAGTAAATGCCGGCGTAAATCTTGTGCCAGGCAGAACGCCACTTCCTGTATGCGTCCGATATTGCAGCTTTTACCCCGTAAATTGATATTAATCCCTGAATGTGGCACTTATTGTCAGACTCCCCTTTACCGGCTGCCGGATCGGCAGGTACTGTACAAAAAGCGTATCTCCCTTTATTTCCGAAATAATCACCGGACTATGATAGCCCTGCTCCGAAATCAGTATTCCTGATCGGGAAGTAAATGAAGTATCCTGCGAAAATTTGACTACTGCAAGATTGGAGATTGTACCCTCAACCGTCACCTCCACACTGTTCGAAGCGCGCGCGTTGGGAATGAAAAAGATGGTGTCACGGGCAGCATCGGGAACATTCAGGTGAAAAACCTCGACGGGTTCCGGGGGACGGTAGCCTCCGCACGAAGCAGCCGCACCGCAAACAAACAGCATCCAGCTTCCTGCGAACCATTTATTTATAGCGTGTTTGCGTTTCATGTTCATTGATGCGTTTGCCTGATCGGTTGGTGCTTTTGGGTAAACTTTTCACAAAAAAAATGCTGTACGATACGCAGGGCCAGTTCCGATGTTTATGCAAATACGTGAACACACCTTCATTGCGTGACGCATGCCCCGCATTAAAGTACTCAATTTTTGTCCTGACACTGCACGGCCCGGAAATCTTTGTGGGGTTTGTATGCCTGAATTTGGGTTTTCGCATGCATTACGGGTGGCTTCGGGTGAATAATAGATGTAACTTGTCCTTTTTAAAACCTGGTGGCACATGTCACCGTAATCCCTTTTTTATGAAAACATTTTCGTTGAAGCGGCCTTTGATGCAGGTGCTGTTTTTTGCATTGTCCGGCATACTGACCAGTGTCCAGGCTCAGACGCAACTTAGCGCCGATGAATTTGAAGCCAGGCTGAAAGCGACGCCCGGCGCGCAGCTGATGGACGTACGCACACCTGCCGAATACCAGGACGGACACCTTGCCAAGTCAAAGAACATAGATTATAAAGCAGCAGACTTTGAGGATAAGTCCAGAACCCTCGACAAAAACAAGCCTGTATTTGTATACTGCCTGTCCGGCGGGCGGAGTGCAGCAGCTGCTCAAAAGCTGGCTGCCAGCGGCTTTAAAGAAGTTTATGATATGAAAGGCGGGTACCTCAAATGGTCATCATCGGGCAAAGAAGTGGAAGGAGGTACGGCTACTGCCGCCAGCGGCATGACCCTGTCCGATTTCACGAAGCTGACGTCATCCTCAAAAGTGGTGCTGGTTGACTTTTACGCAAAATGGTGTGCGCCCTGCGTGCAGATGCTGCCGACGATTACAAAGCTGAAATCGGAATATAAAGGCCGGGTACAGATTGAGACCGTCAACTATGATCCTAACAAGTCACTGGCCAAAGAACTGGGCATTTACGAAATTCCTGCGTTTCTTCTCTACAAGGACGGGAAGCTGATAACGCGCAAAAACGGGTTACTGGAAGAGCAGGACTTCCGCAAGCTGCTCGACAGCAATTTGTAACAGTGCATGCAGGTACTTCCGGCTTGTGGCAGTACCTGCATGTATGATCCGCGTGTGTGATCCGGTTTTATAACAAATTAAATTCATTTCATGACAGCTCAGCAGGAACAGTTGATCAGGAAAACCTATGCTGCTTTCAATGCCCGCGATATCGACGCGGCATTGACTGTTATGCATCCGGACGTAGAATGGCCGAAGGCTTTTGAGGGAGGATATGTGCAAGGCCGCCAGGCCATCAGGGACTACTGGACAAGACAATGGACAGAGATCAACCCAGAGGTGCAGCCTTTGAAGATCACCGGACGGCCTGACGAAACCCTCGAAGTTACCGTACAGCAGAAAGTAAAAGGACTGGACGGCAGCGTGCTATCTGACGGTATAGTAAAGCATGTTTACACCTTACAGGAAGGTCTTTTACGTAAGATGAACATCGAAATCTAGCGCCTGCTACGATTCTTTGTAAGTGTTTAGGGGAGCCTTGATGGTATACTTTTTTCGAACTAGTTGTCCAAAGTTCGAATCAGTTCGGACAGGTGTATCTAAACAGCTGTAATATGACCGTTATTTTCTCCTACAACCTGCACGGAAGGAACATTCTTGCGTTGTGCTTCATCATCTTCATCCTATTTCCAAAACCTGTACTTGCCCAGCCTCCGTCGGCTTTTACATATCCTTCGCCGGTAGCGTACATTGCCAATGTGAGTAATGTGTTTATTTCTCCAACTGTCTCAGGAACAGTGACGAGCTACTCGATGCCTGCCTCTCCGGCACTGCCTGCCGGGCTCACGTTCAATCCCAATACGGGTGTGATTTCCGGGGTACCTACCGAGGCACTGCCTGCGACGGTATTTACGGTAACTGCCACGAATGAATCCGGGTCGGTAAGTACAAGTTTTACCATGACCATCACGAACAATTATCTGAACAATAATAATAATCAGGTTCATTTCGGGGGAGCAGGGGTGACCATTTCACACCCGAGTGGGTCACCGACAGGACAGGTTGCCGGTGACATAACCCTGTACCAGAATGTGGCCACCATCAGCGGGCAGACGATTGATTGTATTATTACTACAAAGGCAGTAAACAATGTGAGTTCCTGGATCATCTATGACCAGCCCGATGTTTCCGGAAGTTCGTTTAACTCCAATTCACCCGATTTTTTTTCCCCGCAGATGAACTTCGGTACCGGCGGCGGCTATGTGAGCTATGAGTTCCAGTTTATCTTCGGAGGAACCTACAACAGTACTACCAAAACCGGCCAGAATGTAGTACTGCAGAATGTAAAGCTGAATACCTACGACATTGACGGCAACGGTAATACGGACGCGTATCAATACAATGAGTTCAGCGGGTTCAGCACCAGTGAACTCGGCGTATCGCCTACGGTGCAGGCTGTATACAACAATGAAACCGGCCTGACCAGGTTTGTCTCGACTACTAATGCCAATTCATTGACGGTAACTGCCGCTGCTACCCGCGTGCGGGTATCGTATGCCAATATGAGCAACTTCTCCATTGTGGTGGGTTCGCGCGGGGTAGGTATCGCCTTGTTCTTCCTGGACTTTTCCGTGGGCTCTACCTTTACTTCCGTCACGACATCGAGCCCGTCAGTAGACCTGAATACCAGCATTGTAGGGATTACCAATGAAGGTGCAGGATGCGCAGGAAGTCTACCCCTCACCCGCCCTTCCCAAACCAACATCAATGCCCAGGGTAGCCTCACAGGCATGGAAGTAAGCTACCCGGCATCCGACATCCGCGACGGCGCTGCCGAGCTGCTGACGGCTGCGGGCGCTACTGGTAGCAATGTATTGTCCCTGGGTTTTACGACAGGCTCATCGGGCACGCTGACCATAGGCGGGGTTACGTTCAATTACACCAAAAGCGTATCAGGCGTGCAGGGAGCTGCCACCAACAAAATCGCATTTACAAGAAGTACCGGCGGCACTACCTTCACCAGTGCAGAAGCTGAAACGCTGCTCGATGCGCTGCAATACAGTAACACGGCAGCCAATCCGACGATCGGGGACCGGCACCTGTCGGTACTGGTATACAATGCGGTTTTCAAAAGTCCGAGCGCCATGTTCTCGGCTACGGTAAACTGCGTAACGCTGGCCGGACATATCTTTAAAGACCAGAATGGACTACTGGGAACGACCGACTTCAATACCATCAGCGCGAATGCCACCACAGGCCAGTTTGCCGCAGGAGCAGCTTACGCGGTGGTGGTTGACCCGGCAACAAACCAGGTTATCGAATCGCGCGCGATTGCTGCGGGAGGTGCATTTAACTTCGGTACGGTTACGCCCGGCAGCTATTTCCTGTATGTATCCGCAACCGCGCCGGCAGCCGGATCCGTATTTACGCAGGCCACTTTCCCGTCCGGCTACGTCAGCGCGGGCGAAAACCTGTCGGCTGCGCCCGGAAGTGACCTGCTTAACGATGGAAAGCTGATCGTGACGGTAGGCACTACGCCGGTTACCAATGCCAATTTCGGCCTGAACTCGCCACCCACCGCCAATCCGCTTAATGCAGCTGCCCTGCAAAATCCGGGTGGAACGCAGCGGGTGGTCGTGCCGGCACTGACGGGCAATGATCCCGAGCAGGGAGCACTTGCGGGCGGCACTGGAAATGGTATTATTATCACAACTTTTCCTACAAATGCCCGCCTGTTTTATAACGATGTTGAAATTACCCCTGAAAGCGCGCCCATTCAAAACTATCAGCCGGCCTTGCTGACATAGACCCCGATGATGGTGCGCTGACGGCTTCATTTACCTACCGGCAGGTGGATGCTGCCGGCCTGACGAGCGAGCCCGCACTGGCAGTGATCCCATTTACCGACTTTACGATTGGTGGCAGGCTTTTTCATGATGTAAACGGAGTTGAGAACAACACGATTGATGGCGACCCCATCAGCTCAGCCGGACAAAGCCCCTGTATGCAAACCTTGTGTCCGCTCCAACCGGGTGGTAGCCGGCAGTGTACCCGTCGTGAACGGAGCCTTTTGTTTGGAACACGCAATGGTTTACAGGCAAATACCAGCTTTTTCGTCGTGATCAGCACCTTGGAAGGTATTGCTGGAACATCTATCGGGGCTACTCCCCTGCTGCCGGCAGGATGGCAGAATACAGCCGAAGGGTCCGGCACGGGCGATGGCATTCCCAATGGCGCATTTGAACTGAATACTGCATCGGAAACGACGCCTGAAATCAGTTTCGGAATACAAATGCCGCCGGTTGCATACCCGGTTACTGCACTGACCCAGGTTAATCCCGGCGGCAGCAAACGGTTGCCGGTACCTGCCCTGAACGGACTTGACCCCGAGGATGGCGTACTCGATGGCACGGTGCAGCCTGGTACGCCCGGCAACCGGGTACGGATCACAAGCTTCCCGTCCAATGCAACCCTCTATTACCAGGATGTGGCACTCGACACTGCCACTGCATTGATCACGAACTACGATGCCACCCGCCTTTTTGTGGATCCCGATCATGGTGCGATGACCATTACATTTACCTACCGGGAAGTGGATCAGGGCGGACTGGCCAGCGATGATGCGCTGGTAACAATGCCTGTCACAGACCTGTTTGTAAGCGGCAGCGTGTACCAGGATGCAAATGGCACGACCGACAACCTGCTCAATGGCATACGCATCAGCCAGGCAGGATCAGCCAGTCCCCTTTTTGTAAATCTGGTTAATACAGCCGGTCAGGTAGTGGGCAGTGTGCCGGTCAATGCCGGTACCTTCGAATTGGGAACTGCCGCGGGCCTGGAATCGGAAACGGATTTTACGCTGGTACTTTCGGCCACGGAGGGCATTGCGGGGACGGATACGGGTGCCGGATCGGAACTGCCTGCCGAATGGGCCAATACGGCAGATGGCGCCGGAACCGGGGACAGCAATGCCGACGGAGTACTGGCTTTCACCATGGGATCGGAAACCGTCGAAAGTGGATTTGATTTCGGCATTGAGCAGCTGCCCACAGCCGGAAGCGGCAGCCATGAGATGCGCAATGAGCCAGGCGATATCCTGATCAAAATTCCAGCCGATGCATTCAGCAACGACATAGCCAGCTCAGACCCGGACGGTGACGTGAGTTCATTGCGCATCACGTCATTTCCCGCCGGGCTGGCCGCTATCTCCATCAATGGTACTAGCTACCGCAGCAATGTGCCCGAAGAAGCGGAAAGCCTCACGGCATTGCTGCTCCCCACAGACCAGAGCGGCAACCCGTCGGCCAGCATGGCCATTGACCCCGGGCTCACAACTGAAACCAGGATTGATATTCCATTTGAAGTGGTTGACAATGCCGGCAAGGCAAGTACCAATACGGGCCATGCGGTCTTTGTCCTGACTGCGCCCCTACCGGTTACGCTGATCAGTTTTGATGCGGTGAAAGAAGGAAGCACTGCGCTGCTCACTTGGGCTACCAGCGAGGAAAGCAACAGCCAGTCTTTTGAAATCCAGCATAGTGCCGACGGAATCACCTGGGCAAAAGCCGGGCAGGTAGCGGCAGCCGGGAATAGTACTCAAATAAAGGAATACCGATTTGTGCATGCACAGCCTTTGGCAGGCAACAACTATTACCGCCTGAAAATGACGGATGCCGATGCTTCATTTGCATTCAGCAGGATCAGGACGGTAGCCTTTGGTCATGCGGGAGAAATCAGCATTTATCCTAACCCTGCGCGGGATATTGCATCCATTCAGCTGGAAAACTGGCAGCAGGTAAGCCGTATCACCATCATAGACAGCCGCTCCAATGAAATGTTACGGCTGGAACATCCGCAGACCAACACCATCGACCTGCGCAGCTACACGCCCGGTGTGTACCTCGTGCGCGTGGAGCATAACAATGGCATTGTCATAACGCGGAAAGTTGTGGTGATCAGGTAGAAGGCAAAAAAGCAGCATGGCTGGTGACAGGGGCCGAGCTGCTTTTTGTTTTAAATACACAGAAAGCGTACCCGCATTTTTAAATAAATCCTACATTTATTCCCGGCAAATGTGCCCCGCCAATAACTTGCGCGAGCAGCGTACGCATTGGCATCTCATTCCTAAACACTGAAACACGACATGAAGCTGAAACAACAGGCCGGTTCTCCTGCCGGCGAGCCGGACCCACTCCCCTCGCCTCACACCGGCGAACTCAACATCAATCTCACCCGGCGGCAGATGCTGGGTATGGCCGGCATGGCCGGTATCGCCTCCCTGGCGGGCGTCGCTCCGCATGCCACCGCACAGGCCGCTCCCAAGAAGCCCCGTATTGCATGCCTGGTCACTTACTGGGGAGCTACGCGGTCGCATGCAGACTGGATTATAGCCAAGCTGATGGACGGTTACTGGTGGCAGGGCGCCCATATGCCTTCGCGGGTGGAAGTGGTGTCCGTTTACATTCACCAGTTTGACACCAGCTTGCTGGCACAAAAAATATGTAAATCCAAGAACATCCCCATTTTCAAAACCGTGGGCGAGGCAGTATCGCTCGGGGGTAAGGAGCTGGCTGTGGACGGGGTGGTGATTGTCGGGGAACATGGCGATTATCCGACCAACCTGAAAGGGCAATGGATGCTGCCGCGCTGGTGGATTTACCAGCAGGTTGTCCGGGTTTTTGAACAAAGCAAGCGTTCCGTGCCTGTTTTTAATGATAAACATCTGTCCTATGACTGGGGCGAGGCCAAATGGATGTTTGACAAATCACGCGAGCTGAACTTCCCGCTCACCGGAGGTTCCTCCATCCCGACTTTTTTCCGCAAACCGGAAATAGAACTCGAAATCGATACGCCCCTCAAATACTCCATTGTGCTGGGAGGCGCGCCCGATGAAGGTGCTCTTTTTCATTGTGTGGACGTTCTGCAGGCTTTTGTAGAGCGGCGCAAAGGAGGCGAAACGGGGGTAAAATCCGTGCAATGCATCCGCGGGCCGGAAACCTGGAAATGGACCGAACGCAATGCATGGGCGGGCAGGTTACTGGAAGCTGCGCGAAAAAACCTCGACCTCAAACCAGGGCACTTCCAGGAAATTGATAAGCCGAATGTTTGTATCGTCGAGTACAACGATGGAACAAAAGCGGCCATATACTCTGCCAAAGATACCGGCTGGACTTACGCGGCAGAAGTGGAAGGACGTGCCGAGCCGACGATCATCTCCATGCTGGGATGGCCGGGACCATTTTCGCAGTACCACGCTTCCAACTCACAGCCCCACTGGATTACCGAGATGATGGTGACGGGGAAAGAACCGTTCAATGCGGAGCGGCTGCTGCTTTCCACCGGCATTACTGCCTTTAATATGGAATCCAACTGGGAAAACGGGCGGTACTCCGAAGTGGGTCGCCGCATGGAAACGCCGGTGATGAACATGAAATACAAATCGACCCGCGGTGCCCAGTTCAGCACAGGCGAGCGCCCGCCGAATGTGGCTTACATGCGGGGTTTCGCAGAGTAAGTGAATGAATCTGGGTAGTGATACCCTGATGAGGCGGAAGTAAAATTATCTAAGCTACTTTCTATAAAGGTGTTGACAATGTTAGGGAGTGCACGCTGATGTGCACTCCTTTCTAACTGACCTTTGCAGGATAAATTTATAAATATGAAACGCAGAGACGTTCTTAAAAGCCTGACTCTTTTACCGGCAGCTGGTGCTGTTTTATCAAGACAAACCTTACTGGCCACTCCTGTGCCAGGAAGCAGGCACATGCCTGATCTGCACCGGCAGGCATTTGTAATGGATGGACATACGCATGTAATGAGCCGCGAGCTCATCCTGAAAACCGATATCGGGCAGCGGTACCCCGACGGTACAGTTGACCTGCCAAGGGCGCGGGAAGGCGGGCTGGATGCGATGTTTTTTTCTGTTTACACTCCTGAAAACTATTATCCCGGCAGGTTTGAGACCAAAAACACCTTTCGTGTCGTGAACCTTGCCCTGGAACAGATCAGGAAAAACAATGCCGTGATCGAGCTGGCACTCACCGCCTCTGACATTGAACGCATCAATAAAAAAGGCAAAATGGCTGCTTTCCTGGATCTGGAAGGCGGATATGACCTTTACGGGGACCTTGACCTGCTGCGTGCGCTGTACAAGCTGGGCCTGCGTTCCATGCAGCTCACCGCACACAGTACTACCAATGCATTTATCGATGCCTGCAATGATGTATATACCTGGGGCGGCATCAACGAACATGGCAAGGCGCTGATCAGGGAAATGAATGATCTGGGAATGGTGATCAATGTCGCGCACGCGTCCAATGACGCAATCCTGCAATCGGTAGAGGCGAGCCGTCATCCGGTGATTTACAGTCACGGCGGATTTTACAAGATCGTAGACCATCCCCGCTGTATTTCTGACGAAGCTGCGAAGGCGATTGCAGCAAAAGGCGGTGTGATCGGTGTGCACTTTGGCAGTTTGTTCAACAACCCGAAGTACTGGGCATGGCAGAAACCTAATAACCCGGTGCGCATACAACCCAATCCTCAGCCCAAAATACCCAGGATCCTTGCCTCGCAGGTTACCACCCAGACTATTGAAGATGTGGACCGGGAATTTGCCCGCGAGCTTCCGTTTACTTTTAACGGAAAAATTCCGGATGAGTACTGGATGCATGTAGACCAGCTTGCCAAAGTGATTGACTATGGCGTAAAGCTGGTGGGTGAAGACCACATTGCACTTGGCTCCGACCTTGACGGCGGTCCCGAACTACCCCATGAAATCAAGGATATCAGTGATTTTCCACAGATTACCATTGCATTACAAAAGCTGGGTTATACAGATCAGCGGATTAAAAAGATCCTGGGCCTGAACTGGCTGCGGGTGATCAGGAAGGTGACAGAAGGAAAATAAATCTGCGGCGCTACACCGGCAGCGCCGCAGATTGAATTCGTATGGGTCTGCAAACTTTCCGCATGCAGCAAGATCATACCGGAGTAATCCGGGCGCGGGATACTGCAGCCCTGAACCGCTGCCGTCGCCACCAGAGCAGGAAGCCCGTGATGGCCAGCAGGCCAGGTGTAAGACCAATGATCACATACACCAGCTTCACCCAAAATCCGCCAAAGTTCCCGACGTGCAGCGGAAAAAAGGCAGCTTCAATGCGATCTTCCAGGGGTTTGTCGGTGAGGCGGCTGATGCCGCTGATCTCACCGGTTTGCTGATCGATCTTTACGGAATTGGCACTACCCCATATTTTGAACTGACCGTCTGTGAACCCCCTCACCTCGAACTTGCGTGCGAGCTGCGTGGGGAGGTACACATAGGTAGGTTCGAGGTCGGGCATGGCTGCGAGTGCTTGACGGTACATCCGGTCCGCAGGCACAGCTATGTTTGTATTGGGCAGCGCGGGTGCAAGTTCATTCTGCCAGGTCTTTGGTTTAAATGCAAAAAGGTTCATCCAGAACCCTGTAAAAAATATAACTGCATTCAACATCAAAGACCAGACCCCCACGATCCGATGCAGGTCTGAGCTGACCGTCCGCCAGTTTTTCCGGTTGATCTTTACCCAGAATGTCAGGACTTTAAGAATGTTTTTCCGGTAGACGAATACTCCCGTGAGCAGTGATACCAGCATGGTCATACCCAATATGGCAGTCAATGCAGCGCCGGGAATACCCAGCTGAAAACTGAAATGAAACTGGAACAACCAGGCCATAAAGCTGGGCATAAAACGGTCCGAAGGTCCCTCGCGCAGGACCTTACCGGTATAAGGATCCACGGAGATCAATGCCAGATCATAGGTCAGCAGCTGCCCATCGTTATAGTAGATCCTGAAATCGTAAGCGTCCCCGGGCCCGGCATCAGGATTTAGCCACGCTATACCGTCCAGGTTAGGATACCGGCTGGTAATCCGGTCATAACAATGCTGAAGGGCTTGCTCGGGTATGGGCATTTGGTGCGGAACATGCAGCAGTTCTTTGTTGAAAAACCGGTCGAGCTCCGTCCTGAAAACCAGGAGGGAGCCGCTTAATCCCAGCAAGATTAGAAACAGACCCGTAACCAGGCCAAACCAGCTGTGCAGTTTGAAAAGGTTACGGCTGAGCCATGCTTTTCTCATAGGAAAATGGGTGGATCTGATGCTTAGCATTTACCAGAGCTGGTAGCTCAAACCCAGCCGTACATTCCGAGGATCGCCCAGTCCTCCCGTCGTAACACCTGACCGGCTGCCGGTAAAGTAATGCCGGTTGGCGAGATTATACGCGTTCAACTGAACCTGAAACCTGTTGCGCTGGTAAGTAAGTGCCGCATCCAGCACCGTGTAAGAAGGAAAAACGAAGTTTTGGTTGCTCAGCAAACCAACCTGGTCGCTTACGTAGCGAACACCCGCCGCAATCCCGAAACCGCTGAGCACCCGGAAGGGAAGCGCGTATTTACCCCAGAAATTGATCTGATGCTTCGGCGCATTGGCAAAGCGGTCGCCTTTTTTGCCATAGGAGCTGGTACTCACCAGCACGTGCTCGTTGAAAGCGTACCCTGCAATGATACTGAGCCTGTCCAGGTTGCCCGTCAGCGAAAACTCCCCTCCCCTGCTCCGGGTACCATCGATCACTGCCTGCCGGTGGGAATTTTCTTCGGTGGGCGCAGCGGTCAGGATATTGGCATAGTTGATCTGGTACATGGAAACGACGGCCGACAAGTGGTTGCTCAGCAGGTCTGCCTTGGCACCGGCTTCATACTGGGTTGCTTTACGGGTGGGAAATGGCCCGCCGGCAAGCGCATTGTTGGAAGTCTGGGGATTGAAGGATTTGAGGTAGGTACCGTAAATGGATACATTCCTGACAGGCAGGTACACCAATCCTACCCGCGGAATCCATCCCGACGCCTGCAACTCATCACCCTGTTTGTCATCCTGGTCCGACAGGGGCGTTTCTTTTCCATTATAATGATCATAGCGGAGCGAAAAAAGCACCTTCACTTTGCTACCCATACTCAACTGATCCTGAACATAGCCTCCGATCAGGTTCGTGACGCGCTTGTTGTCGTCCGACTCATCAGCAGGAGCCGCCGCATCAGGGATACTGCCGGTATAGTCCGGGTGGAGTATGGAGATACGGGTAGAAGATTTGAAACGGTAATCGTTTTTGGTCCAGCCGTAGCGGTTGTAATCTGTTCCTGCAATGATCTGGTGACCGATGAAGCCTGTTTTGGCCGTGTAGGTGGCAAATGCAGTGGTTTGCAGACTGAACCTGTCGGTTTCCCAATCCTGGAATCCCCTGCTGATCGAATCATTCCGGATTCGTCCCACAGGAATATGGTCTGTGTAGTCCAGTATATTCCGCACGGCCCTTTCAACGACCGTCAGTTTGAGATGGTCGCTGATCTGATGGCTGAAAGTTAGCGTGGCGGAGCCATTGTGTGTTTTACCATAATCCGTCGGGCTCTGGACTGTCAGATTTTTTGGATAGTAGTTGAAGTCAAAGCTGCCGTCGGCACGGGAATAAATGTAGCTTCCATTGTCGTACTGCTGTACTGCTTTCTGATAGGCATAGTTCAGTTCCAGCTGCAATGAACTTCTGCTGTTAAACAGATAAGTGAGTGAAGGAGCCACAAACAGGTTTTTCTTGTCCTGGTAATCCCTGAAACTTTTTGAACGGTCGTACCCGATAATTGCCCGGTACAGGAGCTTCTTCTGCTTGCCCACCGGGCCGGTAAAATCCAGCGAACCCCTGCCGAATCCCCAACTGCCAGCCGACAGATCTATGCCGGCCTGTTTTTCCGACAATGGTTTTTTGGTTATAAAATTGACCACTCCCCCCGGTGAACCTTCACTGAATAGCGCACCCGACGGACCCCGCAGCAACTCTACCGATTCCACATTATACAGCAGGGGCTGCTGGCTCCACAGGAAAAGGTTGCCCCGGATACCATTGTACAGCAGGAAGCTGGCATCATTGGGTGAATAGGCGGTAAAGCCCCGGATCTGGAAATTACCATTTCCGTTATTGACTTTCATCCCTGTAAATGAGCCTGCAATTTCATTCAGCGTGAATGCCTGCCGGTCGCGCAGCACCTGGGACGACAGTACCTGCACCGATTGGGGCGTGGAAAGCAGGGGTGTATTGGTACGGGTAGAAGTGGCTGATGCCAGCACCTGGTAGCGGTCTTTGGCTGTACTCACCAGTACTTCGTCCAGCTCCTGCCTGCTTTCCGAGAGTTGCAGGTTAAGAAATGAATTTGTCCCTCTTGCAACCCTGATGAGCTGGGTAAATGCCGTGTAGCCTATATTGGAAACCGCAAGAACATAGGATCCCGGCGTAATTCCTGCAAGGCTGAAGCGACCATCGGCGTCGGTGGTTGTACCGGTACCGGTGTTCTGCAGGATGACAGAGGCACCTGTAATAACCTCCCCGTCTGCATTGACGATGCGCCCGCTCAATGTACCCTCTGCGGATTGTGCAAGGGAAATGATGCAGGTATGGGTGATAAAAAATAAGAGTAATAAATATCGGATGTTCATTAAATGGAGCATTAAAGACCTACCCCGGTCCGCAATGCGGGGGGCGAAAAGAAAATCTGAAGCAGGCGCATTTTCCCGGCTGAACGCGTGCATTCACCGGCTCAGAAGCCGCTTCTTACATAAAAGCCGGGAAGCTATGAACAGGGAGGCGGAACTGCAATCGAGAGCGGAGCCTGGTAAAAAGCCAGGCGGTAGGCAAACGCATGTTCCCGAGGCAGTACAAAATGTCTGGATAAAAATTCAAAGGAGGCTACCGGAGAAGCAAACAACTGAATTACAGGTATATTCTGAACCTGCTCGGTGGTCTTCTGATCCTGTGCTTCCTGCTGCTTTTTCAGCTTTTTGGCCAGATAACAATGACCATTGCAATGCAGCTGGGGCTTGTCGCGGTTTTCGCAGAGTACGCGTGCGATGTATTCCTTGTTGAGCTGATAGTACGCGATAGTCCCCCACTGACTGAACGTCGGAAGGATGGTGGTGATCAGCCAGATGTAGATGATGATAGTACGCATGCTCCGGGCAAATATAGCAATTCCTCAAAAAGCCCGGTCCATGATCGATTGTGTAATTTTCGGTTATATTTGCGCCCCCCTTTTTTCCGCCGCTCCATGACTGGTACCAATCCCCTGGGACAAGCTCCCATCAAGGCTTTGTTTTTTCAGTACTACATCCCGGCCATTGTGAGCCTGCTTTCGTCGGTCATGCACCAGGTGATCAATGGTATTATCCTGGGGCAGCAGGTCGGTAAGGACGGGCTGGCGGCCGTCGGATTGTATGGTCCGGTGATGATCGTGCTGGTGGCCCTGAGCGTGCCGGTGATGATCGGCGGCGGCGTCATGATCGGCAAGAGCATTGGCGCGGTTGCATTTAATAAAGCCCAGCAGGTGTTTCAGTTCGCTACGACGCTGGTACTCGCCACCGGTATGCTTGTGGCACTTTCGGCACCCTGGCTGGCAGAAATCCTGGGCCGGTTCCTGGCTGGGCCGGATAGTGGCGTGCTGGCACAAAATACCGCCGACTATGCATTCTGGCAGCTGGTTGGTTTGCCTTTCTTTTTCCTGGCAATGGTGTGGGGAAACTTCGTCCGGGCCGACAATGCGCCCCGCATATCAAGAAATGCCGGGATCCTGGCCGCGATCGTCAATATTGTGCTGGACCTTGTGCTTATTGCGGGATTTCACCTGGGCGTAAAAGGTGCGTCGGTGGCCACGTCCGTTGCCCTGGCGTCCGGGGCAGCCTACCTGTTCTTTTATATTCTCAATGGTCACACGCATTTCACTTTCACCGCTTTCCGCTTTACGCTGCGGTTTGATGCATGGCGGGAGTTCTTGAAAACGGGCATGCCTTCATTTGCTTCCGAGCTCGCATTTTCATCGGGATTGCTGCTGATCAACCAGGCGCTGATCCCGTACGGCTCCCTGGCCGTTGCGGCATTCGGGCTGGTCAATTATCTCAGCTTTTTACTGATCCGCCCATTTACGGCTGCCATGATCGCCGCGCTGCCGATCATTTCGTTTAATGTCGGCGCAAGGCAGCCCGGCCGGGTGCTGGAAGTTTTCCGGTTTTCGCTCGGCTTCACGGCGGCGCTGGGACTAGCAGTTGCTGCGGCAGGACTGCTGATAGCCAGCCCGCTGCTCCTCCTGTTTTCCGGCGACCAGTCGGACACCTACCGGACCATCGCTGTCGAGGCCATGGGATTATACTTCCTGCTGTTTCTGGCTGCCGGGCCCAACTACATCATGGCAGCGTTTCTCCAAAGTACGGGCAAAACGACCTTTTCATTTTTAATCAACCTTTCAAAAGGCTTTCTGCTGGTCGTACCCGCGCTGCTGATCCTTCCTGCTCAGCTCGGCCTGCCGGGTGTGTGGCTATCACGGTCGCTGGCCGAGATACTAACCTTCGCCCTTGCAGGAGCTTACACCCTGTACCATAAAGAGCGGTACTTTTCCTCAAAAGCCATTATTTGAGAAGCCGTGGGCGTGATCCACTACGCGAGTACCTCCCTGCTTTCATTCTGCAGGCTCTTCAGAACCTCGTAGCTGTGAATCCGTGCCTGGGGATCGTAAATGTGGCTGGTCACCATGAGCTCATCGAGCTGGGTATGCTTCTGAAAATAGGTAAGGTCACTGCTGATCTGTTTTTTGTCCCCGATAAAGGTGTACTTCATCATTTGTCTTACCGCAGCCTCCTCATACTCTCCCCAAAGCCCGTCCATGCTATCGACCGGCGGCTGCAGCGCCCGGCGCCTGCCTGTAATAATCCCCGTAGCCAGCTGGAAGAAAGAGGTAGCAAGCCGCTCGGCCTCCTGGTTTGTATCCGCGGCGATCACATTGACACAAGCCATCACATAAGGCTGGGCAAGGTACCGGGACGGGCGGAAGTTACGCCGGTAAAGCTCGATCGCACTCAGGAAGTGGGTTGGTGCAAAATGACTTGCAAATGCATAAGGCAAACCCAGATGCGCGGCAAGACGGGCACTATCGGTACTGGATCCCAGTATCCAGATCGGGATGTCCAGTCCTTCACCCGGGATCGCACGTACTTTGGAGCTGCTGTTTTCTGCTGAAAAATACGTTTGCAGCGCCATCACATCATCCGGAAAGTCCTGGGCAGATTCCATGTAGTTACGCCTCAGCGCGCGGGCGGTCACCTGGTCGGTGCCGGGAGCACGCCCGAGTCCCAGGTCAATGCGGCCCGGGTATAAGGATGCAAGGGTACCGAACTGCTCAGCCACGACCAGCGGCGCATGATTGGGCAGCATAATGCCTCCGCTGCCGACCCTGATGGTACGCGTGCCGCCGGCAATATACCCGATCAGCACCGAAGTGGCCGAACTGGCTACGCTTTCCATATTGTGGTGCTCGGCCAGCCAGTAACGATGGTAGCCCAGCTCTTCCGCGTGCTGCGCGAGGCTGAGACTGTTTTTGAATGTTACAGCCGCATTGTTTCCCTCGGTGATCGGTGCAAGATCAAGGATGGAAAACGGGATGTCTTGTATGAATTTGTCTGTCATGACGATGAATCAACTTTAAGAATGCTGCTGATAAAATTCATTTCACCAGCCTGTGAGTTCCTTTGCGCAGTTATTTGTATAACAAAAACAAAAAAAGCCCGGTAAGCCGGGCCTGGGTTGATCCTCTGTCAGGATTGAAAATTACATTTTTCAGAAAAGCATTCTCCTGCATGAGCTTATAGCCCCTGCAAAGTCTCTAAGATTGCGGTAATCAGGTGCTTATCCACATGGTCGGGTCCGCTCCCGGAAAGGTCGATGACGCGGTACTGTCCTTCGTCGTCTTTCTCAAATATCAGTGTTCGCCCCTGGACCTGTATATGCAACTGGTAGGTATAGCCCAGGGTTACGATATTCAGTGGAAGTTCAATGGTTTCGCCCTGGTAGTCCACGGGCAGCATAATGGTTTCATTCATGCTCTAAGTTACTTAAAATGTTGTTCCACCAACCGATAGAAAATACGACAGTTTTAGCCAGATGCGAGATGCGGTCCATGGTTGCTAAGACCAGTCGCCCGGACTTCCCGGGAAGAATATCCGGTTTATAACCCTGAACCGGCACAATCATCAGGCGCTTTTAAGCCTCGGTAAAAGACCGGTGGCCATACCGATGAGCGGTAAAAAAGAACACAGGCGGAAGACGTAGGTAATGCTGGTTTCATCGGCCAGGTTTCCCAGAAAAGCAGACCCCAACCCTCCCATTCCAAATGACAGTCCGAAGAACAATCCGCCGATCAGCCCTACCTTGCCGGGAACAAGTTCCTGGGCATAAACTACAATAGCAGAAAAGGCAGATGAGATGATCAGACCGACGCAGACGGACAATATGGTAGTCCAGAACAGGTTGGCGTACGGGAGCAGCATGGTAAAAGGTGCCGCGCCCAGGATCGAGATCCAGATCACATACTTTCGTCCGAACCGATCCCCGAACGGACCGCCCACCACGGTACCCACAGCCACCGAAAGCGAAAATATAAACAACCTGATCTGGGCCTGCTGAATGTCGAGCCCAAATTTATCCATCAGAAAAAAAGTATAATAACTGGTCATCCCGGCCAGATAAACGTACTTCGAAAAGATCAGTACCAGGAGGATAAATAATGAAAAAACAATGCGGTTCCGGCTGAATCCGAGAGACTTATCCGTAGCTGGCTTTGCAGACCTTGCCACCATACTTCCCTTGTACCAGCCGCCGATCCTGACTGCAAGGAACCCGCCCAATAAAGCAGCCAATGCAAACCAGGCCAATCCGTGCTGACCAAATGGCGCCACGATCAGCGCGGCCAGCAGCGGACCCAGTGCGCTTCCTCCATTACCGCCCAGCTGAAACACCGCCTGCGCCAATCCGCGCTTGCCGCCGGAAGACAAGTGCGCGATCCGCGATGATTCGGGATGGAAAATAGAGGACCCGATCCCAATGAGACCAACGGATAACAAGATCCATTCAAACGAGGGAGCGAACGCCAGCGATGTAATGCCCATCATGGAAAAGCTCATTCCCGCCACGATGGAATAAGGTTTGGGATGCTTGTCTGTGTACAAGCCCACAAATGGCTGAAAAATGGAGGCAGTAAGCTGGTAGCAGAGTGTGACGAGACCGATCTGAGAAAAACTCAGCTGAAAATTATTTTTGAGCATGGGGTAAACCGACGTGATTACCGCCTGCATGGTGTCATTCAGCAAATGGGCAAGACTCACCGCCAGAAGAATCGGGTAAACCGTCTTTTCGATGATTGGGTCGGCAGATGCTGGCTGGCTCGCAATTGTTTTTGTAATCATATTATTCAACATGTAAATGCCTTTTAAACCGATCGGGAGCTCAAAATAGCTACATAGTTACCTCAGTAACCACAAATCCGCTCTCCCGCAGCAGTTGAATTAAGCCGGTTTTGAATTTCAGATGTGCAAGACCTACCATTACCGCCGGGAAAGCTGAGAAGGAGAATGAGCCAGAGGAAGCAAAGTTTTTTCATGATGGATGCAAATCTTTGTCCGAAATTACAATGGTGGTATCCAAATCCAAATTATCCTTTTTCAGGGCGGGAACACATTAATGATTGTAGCAATGAATATGGGCAGGTATGGTTTTCAGGGAAACGCATTAAATGCTCCCGATCAGCGATGACAAATATTAATCAAGTCTGGAAAAAGAAAAGTTCTGCAAGCCGGTGACTTGCAGAACGGAATCAATTAAAATAAATCGGAAAATTGTTAACAGCCGCTGCTATTTTGAGGCACGTTTTGGCTTGGTTTCAAACCGTATCATTTTACCAATCACCACCCGGTTGTGCACCCGGTCATCAAAAGTTTTGTCAAAATAATCATTGGTCATCAGATCAAGCTGGTATTTATAGGACCTTCCTTTTAATGCTTTTCCGTATAACTTACTTAAACTATACTCAGCAATATCGGATGCCTTGTATTTATTGAGATCGGTATTGGGAACATGTCTTTCATTGATCCAGATACCAAATACCGTGGGCTTTTTCCAGTTTTCAAACATGGCGGCATCCGGTGCTTTTTTCACAGGAATGTCCATTTGAAATATCACAATATCGGAGTCACGTACCGCTTGCTGCTGTTGTTTACTCATCTGCTCATACAAGCTAAAAACATGATTTTCCACCTCAACGGGCATTGTAACTGCCTCACTGGTGCGGCCGCTTTTTTGGGTTACAATGGTTGTGTGCTTTGATATGGTGCCAAAAAATTCGTCGTATTTATCCTGCGCAAGTCCGGTACCCGCAGGTACCTGGCGAGCGGTGGGACTTGGTTCCGGCTTACCAGTTTGTGAATACGTTTTATCTGAAAAAATGAACGTCAGCGCAATCATAAGAATTGCAATGGCGCATTGCTTTACATACTGACCTTTCCGGTTTTTAATGGCTGTCATCATGGCTAATCTTTTTTTGGTGATAGAATAATTGAAACTACTCGTGAAATGCAGATTACTATTGAGAGCAATGGCATTAAGCAGTAACAGCTGGTAACTTCTTACATCGGGATATTTAATCAGAACGGCTTCATCCGCCAGAAATTCGTGATTGATCCGGATGGCTTTCCGGTAAAAGAAGAGAAACGGATTAAACCAGAAAAGTGCCTGAACCAGCTCGGTAAGAAGGATGTCCAATGAGTGAAGCTGCCTGGCATGCGCAAGTTCATGCGTGAGTACTTCGTCCCTTACTGCCTGATGGCGGTACGAATTTTCCGGCAGAAATATGTTGTTGAGAAAGGTGTAGGTTACCGTAGCTCCGGGTACCAGGATCAGGTTTGCTTTTTCAAATACAGTACTGTTACACCGCGATTTCAGACGCAAAATCACCAGGATATTCCAGGCATACCTGATTAATAAAACCAAACTCACCAAAGCGAGCAGGTGCGGTATATAATGCCAGATAGCAGCAGGTGTATCCGTATTGTTATCTATGACCGCAGACGTAATTTGCCGGGGAACATTTACCGGAATTTGAAATGAGTGGCTTTCGGAAATGTTGGTATTAACGTTTTCCGGAAGGCTTAAATCCAGTGAAATCAGCGGGACACCTAGTGAAAGAGCAAGTGCAGCCAAAAGATAAAATCTGTTGAACTGATACATTTTCTCTTTCGACAGAAGCAAATGATAAACGGCAATCAGAATTCCCGAACAAATCACTGACTTAATTAAATAGCTAGTCATTTTTCTTCCTGGTTAGTTCCTGGTCGATAATATTCCGGAGCTGCTCTAATTCCTGCGTGGAGAGATCCGTTTCTTTTGCAAAAAAAGAACCGAACTGTGCGGCGGAATTATTGAAGAAGTTCCTGATCAGGGAATTCACATGCTGCGAGAAATAATCTGTTTTCGATACCAGCGGAAAGTACTGCCTCGAATTTCCAAACAACTTATAGTCTGCAAAGCCTTTATCCTGCATGCGCTTCAGCAAGGTAATGACGGTTGTAGAAGCCGGTTTAGGCTCCGGCAGCAGCTCAATCAGTTCTTTCAAAAACAACTTTTCGTGCTGCCATAACTGCTCCATGATCTGTTCCTCTGCTTTTGTAAGATTCATTGCTCTACAATTATATTTTATACTCTACAAATGTAGAATAATGAATTGATAAAGCAAGTTTTTATTGCACAATTTTATTGATAACCCCACTTACATTAAACCTACTGCATGACGAAGCTCATCTGCAAACAGGATCATGGTCAGCATTTACGAAAACTTACAGGCTTAGTTTTGCAGCATTCCCATATTGATAACTACCCATGAAAAGTTTTTCTCTTCTGCCTGTTCTTTCGCTTTTTTTACTGACAGCATGTAACTCCGGGCCAACCGAAAATACCGGCATCAACCGCAAGCTGTCCGACGACGATACGACATTTAATGTGTGTTATACGTCAACTTTCAAAAAAGATACGATCCTGCTGAACGGGCTCATGTACGGCGACAGCATCAAAGGGAGCCTGGGTTACAAGCTGTACGAAAAGCAGCAACAGAATGGATCACTTACCGGAATGATGCACGGGGATACGATGTGGGGTGTTTACACATTTATGACTTCCGGCTCCGAGACGGTGAATGAAATTACCTTCCTCCGCAGCGATTCGCTCCTGATTGAGGGACTGGGCGAAAGGCATCTGGAAAATGGTAAATTCATTTTCAATGACAAGTCAAAAATCACGTATACAGGGGTACGATTAACCAAAACAGATTGCAGGCAGTTGCCCGAACAAAAATAATTTTCAAGTGAATGCGTGGTCCAATAAAGGACGATGGGGCATTCTGGCAGTAACTATCTGCATCATTTGTCAATAAATATTAGGAATATAGATAGAAAAACGTTTCACGTATATAGGTATATTCTGCGTCAAACTGAGTCTTAGCTAATATCAAACTATTGCTACGCTCACCTATGACAAAATTAACCTTTACAGTTTCTCTTGGTCTACTTTCCATCGTCACGGTTCTTTTCATCAACTTTCGGCAGTTTGCTGACCCTGCTACACCCGACCTGGTGATCATTGATGAATCCCTGCACGACTACCGTTCGCTGGCAGCCAACTTTGCACCGGGGTCGCAGGTCATTTATGTTCCAAATAATGCCGAAGGCTTCCAAAAGCTGTCCAAAACGCTTGCCATGCACGGCAAGGCGGAACGCGTCCACATCATGACCCACGGTACCAGCGGCAATTTTGTGCTTGGGCAAACCCAGCTCCATGCCGGAAACATCAGCGAACATGCTGCTTTCTGGCAAAGCCTGGGTAAGGTACTGGAAACGGGCCGGTCGTCGCTGCTCATTTACAGCTGTGAGCTGGCAGCCGGGCAGGCCGGTGAAAACTTCGTAAAGCGGCTTCATGGCATGCTCGGCGTACCGGTTGCTGCCTCAGATGACCCCACCGGCAACGTACACCGGGGCGGCGACTGGGACCTGGAATTTGCTGCGGGCAAGCTGATCAAATCGCATGTACTGGAGGTGCTGAACTTTAAAGGTCTGCTCGTGCCGGCTTTCACGCAATTTACAGGCGCATCGAGTCCTTTCAGCCAGATGGTTATCCAAACCGATGATCAGTTTATTTACGGTGATTTCGATGCAGACGGCGACATCGATATTCATTCTTTTGACGGCAGCTCTCCGACAAACGATTTCTGGCAAAACAATGGCAGCGGGTCCTTCTCGAAAGTAAGCGGTACAGCCAGTCCATTTGAAAATATCATTGAAAATGCGGTTTTCTACACGGCAAACAGAGCCTTTGTGGCAGACTGGGACAACGATGGCGATGCCGACATTTACGTGACCATGCGTAATGAGGGTAAAAATGAGAAAAACCTTTTTTACCATAACGATAAGGGCAAATACGTGCAGGTTAGTGGGGCGTCCAGTCCGTTTGCCAATATTACGGTAAGCGGGTATACCCAATTGATCGTGGGTGATTTTGATAATGACGGGGATGTCGATCTGCATACCTATCCGGGAGGTTTGCTGGACAATGAATTCTGGCAAAACGATGGTACCGGCGCATTTTCACGCGTTACTGGCAGTAACAACCCTTTCAACAACCTGCCCGATAAAGCGGCATTTTCCAATGCGGAGTGGGCCTACGTGGCCGACTGGGATAATGACGGGGATGTAGATATTTTGAACACGCGTCGGGGCAGTGTGTCGGTAAGGGATTATTACCGCAACGACAACGGAAGTTATTCGCTGCAGACCGGCGCAGCCAATCCGTTCAACGGCATGGCAATCGATACGGATAACCAGATACTTTCCGGCGATTTCGATGCAGATGGCGACCTTGACCTGCATGTGTCAGATGGCTCCACTACCGTCATTTTCTGGCGCAATAACGGAAGCGGTACGTTCACCCGGGTGACCGGGCCGGCAAACCCGTTCAATAACCTGCCTAATTCGGGCGCTTTTTATAACAACTCCAAAAAAGCGTTTGTGGCCGACTGGGACAATGATAAAGATGCAGACGTATTTACAACCAATTACACGGCTGGAAAACAAAACTTTTTCTTCCGCCAGAACGATGCACCGCCTTCCATTACAACGACCAGTCCGGCTAATCAGGCAACCGGCGTTTCGGTGAGCGGCAACATTTCGCTTACATTCAGCCAGCCCGTGACCGGCGCAGCAGGCAAAAACATCCAGATCCGACGCTCCGACGACAACAGTGTTGTGGCCAGCATTGCAGCAGCGGGCCCGCAGGTGACCGGCAGCGGAACGACTACGATTACCATTGATCCTACCGCCGACCTGGCCGGCTCCACGAGCTACTACCTGACGATTGACAAGGCTGCATTTGTGGACGCTGAGGGTCGTATTTTCCTTGGCACCAACATTGGTACGCTCCGGTTTACTACGGGTACGGCAACAACCATCGCTACGGTCACTACGGCTGCCATCACCGACTTTGGCGAAACAACCGCCCAGCTTGGCGGCACGGTAAGCGTGGACGGCGGTGCCACAATCACGGAGCGGGGAATTGTATGGAGCACATCCCCTGCGCCAACCATTTCGTCCAATAAAGTGCAGATTGATGCAGGAACAGGCACATTCAGTACGAACGTCACCGGTTTGCCGGCGGGTTCGCACATTTACGTACGCGCATATGCCACCAACTCGGCGGGTACTGCTTACGGTAACGAGACTGACTTTTATACCAAAACAAGTGTACTTTCTGTCACCGCGCAGGAATCCAGTCCTACAAATGCAGGCTCGGTGACGTACCAGATCGTGTTTGCGCAGGCTGTGACGAATGTGGATGTTTCCGATTTCTCACTTACAACCGCCATCGCCGATGCGTCGGTTTCCGGCGTATCAGGCTCCGGCACGACTTACACGGTTACAGTGAACACCGGAACAGGAAACGGAACTCTGAAAGTAAATTTTACACAAACAACCGGCACAGTACCGAACGTCACTGCATCTTTCAGCACGGCACCTGTTTACACCATCTATAAAGTGTCGAATGCAGGTGATTATTACAGGAGTGCCAATGCTTCCGGTACCTGGACTACGCCGGATGACTGGCAGTCGTCGCAGGACAACAGCTTCTGGATTACGGCTACGGCAGTACCTGGCGGCGAGGCAACCAGTACGCTCATTAACAGTGAGCAAACCATCCGTATTCCCGACGATAACGAGCTTGCTATCAACAATCTGATGATCAATGGAGGCCTTTACTCCGGGAATGCAAGGCTCAGCATTACGGGTACTTTTACGAACAACGGCATCATCATGGGCAACGGAACCTTCGACAATGCAGCATTGACCAATGGTGGGACGCTGGCGCCGGGTGAATCGCCCGGGAGCATAAGCTTTACCGGTAGTCTGACCCAGTCGGGCAACTTAGTGATGGAAATCGGCGGAACCGTCCCGCTTTTCGACTACGATCAGATTCAGGCAGGTTCATTTACAGCGGGCGGAAGCGTGTCTGTTTCGTTGGTAAATGATTTCGCGCCGCTGCCCGGCGATGCTTTCGACCTGGTGAATGCAACGAGCATTTCCGGCACATTTACGACCTTAAACCTTCCCGACATCGCACCCAATGTTTGGAGCACGTCGTACGAGAATGGGCGGTTTACCATTACCGTGCTGAAAAACCCGATGCCTGTAACCCTGGTAAACTTTACTTCGTCCAAAAATGAAACGACCGTAGCCCTCAGCTGGAAAACCTCCAACGAGCTGAACAGCAGCCACTTTGATATCCAGCGCAGTGCAGATGGAAAAGTCTGGGAAAATATAGGCAGGGTCGAGACGCGCAATACCGACATGCAGCAGTACCATTTTACCGATGCTGATCCACTGCCAGGAGAAAACTTTTACCGGTTGCGGATGGTGGATGCGGACGGCACTTTCACATTAAGCAAGATGGAGCGCGTGAGTTTTACGGAGCTGAAAGGCACAATCACATCCTACCCCAATCCTGTAACCGACCGCATATTTTTGAATGCAGCAAAGGTGGCAGATATACAATCGGTTGAAATTTACGCAGCGACGGGCATATTGCTGTATGCGGGAGCGTATTCCGGCGAAGGCATTGATGTAAAAACGCTGCCTGCGGGTATGTTTGTGCTCAAAGCGACTGACGCGCGCCAACATACGTCGGTCTTCCGATTTGTAAAATACTGACCTGTCCTGAAAGGCTGCATTTTTAACAAGAAACGCCGGAACGTACGTTCCGGCGTTTCTTTTGTATTGGACTTACCAGAAAGTTACCGGTACTGACAGCAGTTCTCCAAAACGAACATTTTGCAGGAATGCATCGATTTAGCCATTCAAATCACGGATCATTTTTCCCATACTATCTGGCTCCTGCAAACTGGTATTTTACAGCAACAATGCCCTGAAAATAGCCGATAAACGGATCGGACTGAGCAGATCCTGCGCCGGGTTGGTAGTTGCGCTGACGGCTCCCCAGATAATTGTCTCTGCGGATAACAAAAGATTTCTGAACGCCCCATTCCAGGATGAAAGACCGGGTTAGTTGATGTTGAAAGCCAATCGTTGCAGCCGGAAACAGCGTGGTACCTTTGGCAGATACCCATGTATATTGCTCTCCAAATCCCGAATCCTGCAGCAAGTCCCGCATCAATGCGGTTTGATTGTAATGAGAGAATATCAGAAGCGCGCCTGCAAAAAACCGGTTTCTCTGCTGCTTTCCCGACAGAGATCCGGGGTAAATTCTGCCTCCGGCTTTGAGAAAAGTCCCGGAAGTTTTTCGCTGACTGATCCTGTCGTCTACTTTGTAATCTGTAAGACCGATATGGCTGCTTTTAAAAGTTTGACCCGCCTGAAAGATTAACGAATATCCCGGATGCCGGCTGAGCTCTGAACTTACCTCCACAGACCTGGCGATCAGCGGGGGCAAATTAATGCCTGCGCTGGCTTTCCATTGTGCATGACAGCTTACGGACGATAAAAAAAGCAGAAACAAAAAAGGGAGCTTCATAAGGCAGGTGGTTTATTTTCAACTTTGACACCGGTAAGTTCAATTTGGTTGTCATAAAAAGGAAACTTCCCTATGCATTTTATCAAAGCCTGATTTGTTGTGATTACCTGTTTTATGCTTTATGATTTTAAATGCACGTCATCATTTTCAAAAACGCGCAAACGAATATTTACAGAAGCATTTTCTTTTTTTTGACATACAGATTACGCTAAAACATACTTTATGGCAATGCTTTTTTGGAGACGTATATTACGCCTCTGCCCGCCCGGCTGTTACAAAACATGAATGTCTCTCCACGACTGCAAACCGCATCACTTCCGGCAATATAAAGCCGCTGCTGATTGTCAAAATACAGGCTTTCCAGTTGATGAAGCTGTGGAAGGTCAATTCGTTCTCCTGAGGATTTGATGACGCCCGGCGTTTCGAATAGGCCGGAAACAGCATCTGGTCCGTCACGGAATACTTTGTTGATCTGGTATTTAATTGTATTGGAAGCAATAATGGGATTGATCCTGAATTTTTCAGATGCATCAAATTCAGGAGTATCCCTTAAAGCTTTATTTCTGCCGGTATATTGCTGCCAGGTTTTTCCATCATCAACACTGAAATTGTCGGCGTTTACCAGTATTTGCTGGTACATATCACCCCTGGATTGATTGGACAAGCCGTTCATGGTGAATAAGGTATCCTGATGCCGGACAATGCCGAATATACTGACAGACTGCTGATGAACCTGCTGCCAATGCCTGCCTTTGTCGGTGGTACGGTACACATTAAACAGGGTCGAGATGAGAACTGTTTTGTCATAATTACCCCAGACACCTACAATCCGGTGATCAACCGGAGCTTTCAATGTATACCATTCCGGATATTCATCCGCAATGGTGTCCGGTTTAGTAAACTCAGGATCAGGTCCGGACTTTGCACAGGAAATGGCTACCAGGATCAATAATGAATAGAATAAAAACTTCATAGGTGCGGATTCAATGCGTGTCTAGTTTGTCTTTATTTAAAAAGGGATGTTACAAACATTTATAATTATCCTTTTAGTGAAGTGCAGGAATAAGACTGTTAATATTGATTTAAAGTGCATAAATAGAGGCACTTTCCATTTGGTGGGAAAATCAGGAATAGGCGTTTTATTAAACCCCAATCATTTATACTAAAATACCCAATTGAAACTCCTGATTACTAGTATTACCATTCCAGATAAATTACGCTATATAAAAAGAATCATGTGCGCGTTGAGCGAGTTGTGATAAATGCGTGCGCAATGACGCGGGTTCCACGATTGTGACCGCACCTGCAAACGGTAAGAGCCATGTCGCCAGGTAAGGAAGTGATCCTACGAGAAATAGCATTTCAAAGCTCCCGTTGTCTGAATTCTGTTCGTGTACCCAGCCATAGTGGTGCTTTGTGTCATGAAGCTGCCGGACCTGGAAAGGCAGTATCGCTGCCGGATCAAACCGGATCACTACTTTCTCCTTGTCCCTTCTGTTTGCCTCGTCGGCCCAGTACTGCTGCAATGTTTCCGGACGTGCTGCAAACAATTCACCGGTAACAACCAGGCTGCTGATACGGTTGAGGCGGAAATCGCGGAAAGCCTGCCGCAGCCGGCAGTATGCAACCACATGCCAGTGCTGACTGAGATAAAGTCCGATCGGCTCAATATTGCGCAAGGTAAGTTTGCCGGTTTCCGCAGCCTGATAGCCGATTTGCACTATTTGCCGGGACGCAATGGCAGTAACCAGTTGCTGGTACGAATCAGGCCGGTCCGGGATCGTGGCAGGTTCCATCACCTGGATAAAAGGCGATATGGTTTCCAGATGGTCACGGTCGGAATGCCTGAGCGCTGCCCGAAGCTTGTCCATCGCCGCCCCGGTAAGCCGGGCAGTAGTTGCGTCGGTAAGGCTGGACCCAAGCTTTTCTGCTGTCAGCAGCGCCAGCGCTTCCTGACGTGTAAACATGACAGGCGGCAGGCGGTACCCGTCCAGCATTGCATACCCTTTTCCTTCCCGGGTTATCACCGGGATACCGGCACTTTCGAGCGTCCTGATGTCGCGGTAAATGGTACGCGTACTTACTGCAAAACGGTTGGCCAGCTCCGTTGCACTGATCGTTCGCCAGGTTTGAAGCAAGGTAAGCATTGCGACGAGGCGGGACAGGCGATTCGTTTCGGTATCGTTCATGGCTCAGGCTTTTCTGCCAATTTAATCGGTTTCATTTTCCCAAGGGCATGAATTTGTGCCCGCGAGGTAAAATAGCGCATGATCTGGCACCTTTACCTCGCGGGAAACAGCATATTACCGTACAACAGTTGCTTCCAGCTCGACGGTAAGCCCGCCGAACAAGCCTTTTACTTCCAGCATGGTAGTAGCCTGGCGGATACCATGTTTTTCAATCCAGGCCTGGTAAGCCGGCAAGCAGCTTGTGAAGAATTCCTGGGTAGAGGTTGTGTACACATTCAGTCTTACAATGCCGGCGGGATGGTAGCCGGCCTCGCTGATCAGCTGCTCGAGGTTTTGGATCGTGAGCGCTAATTGCGACTCCATGTCGCCGGCAACAGGCTGTCCGTTCGCATCAATTGCCACCTGCCCGGAGCAATAAAGTGTGCCCTGGGGTGCTTTGATCTCAACTGCCTGTACTGAATTCGTGTACTTGCCCCATGCCCAGGGATCGGTCGTGTTCTTTTCCATTTTTGCTTGTGTAAACGTTTTTTGTAATTGTTTACACAAAGCTCGGCGGGCCTGGTGACAGCCTTATGTCATACCTTCAAACATTATTTTTATTTAAATAAAAGCAGCCCGATCAATGCCTGATGAAGAGGCGGGAAAACTGGGAGAACATATTAAAACACGTCTGAACACATCCAGTTTCATATTGGAAATGTAAAATCTGGACCAGAAAACAGCCAGGTAAATCCAATATATTAGTCTAGTATTATCCATGAATACATCCACCAGTATGCTTTTGTTTCGTCGATTTTCTTGAATCTATTAAGGTGATAGATTTTTTCTCAGACTCATTTAACAATTAAAACTATGGACATTCGGACAACATTAGCAGTGAACGAAACCTTTATGGAAATGCTGCGGGATTGCAGAAACCGGGGAGTTAAAGGAGAAATGATTCTGGACATCAATGGCCTGGTTCGCGCTGAGGGACAAATTCAGGAGATTTACACCGATGCTACAAACTCATACCTCACATTACAGGACGGCACAAAGATTGAGGTTAAAACAATTATTGCAATGAATGGCATTTTCCTGCCCGAGTACGCGGAATGTTAGGAGCTTCTATTTTTTCTGTGCAAATAAATGATCGTCCTGGACCAGTTTAATTTGAAAATACTGGACTATGAGATACACCTGAGACTTCGCCACATTTGCGGACAAACCATTAAAGGCGAAACAGATATGTCGGAATCCATTGAACTGGTGCCAAATGGCACACTGATTACACCCACCGCGGAAGAAGGAAGGCAACTAGCCATTAAAATGGCGAGGCTGATCATCAAAGCTACCCAACCGGACGCAGCTGTCCGGGCAACACTCAGGGCTGTATACGCGGACGATGCAAACATGCTGATCGCCATCGGGCAAACCGTGGCGACAGAGTTTGCTACCATTGCAGCGGCCAATAATTACTGGCGCAAGTGAGCTTTACCAATTTGCCGGGAGCAAGTTGCATGTGCATACCCTACAAGTTTGTCCCACCCAGATTTCCGGGCAGGACAACTTTTTAGGGTATTTTTATTGTAAAAACTAAGGCAGCTGATCCATTACTGTATTCAAGAAACCTTTATTGATTTGTAGCCTTCGAGTGCTCTGTACAATTCAGCCTGAGCATTTCATACGTTAGATTCGATTCCAGCAGTCTGCAAGAATGCCCGCCAAGGATGCTTTCGTAATGAATACAGGTAAGGCACATTTTCTGGACACTGATGACGCCGGCCGTATGAAGTCCAAAGATCGTTTGAAGCAATCCCGTATAAATGGCTTCCTTTTGCAGCGCATTGAGCGAGTCAAGTGACTTTTCCAATTCTGAAATAAAGCCGGCAGATTTCAGGGCCATCTCTTTTCCTCGATCTGTCAATAGGATGGTGCAGCTTCGTTCATCGGCCGGATCCGGGCTTTTATGAACCAGGCATTTATGCAAAAGTGACTTAATGCTGTCACTCACCGTGGCTTTTGTCAGGTCGAACTCACCGGCCAGGGCGGTAATCCTGGAACTTCCTCCTGGCTGCAACAGGAGGAAGATCAGGATCTGGGTTTGAATCGGGCTCAATGCATTGGATTGACTTTTATTGCGCAGCAACACCCGAACCGCTTGTGATACCCGGTCCAGCGCGCTCACGATCTTGACATCTATTTCAGCCATGCGAGGCAATTGTATGTTACTTCACTTTATAAGGCAACGTCAGCTTTCCTGACAGTACACTATATACGTTGTACACGCCCAGCATCGGTTTGTCCATAGACATTCCCCCAGCCGGCGCCGAAACCTGCATGTAACAGCTTACTGCGTCGTAGTTGAAGCTCACCTTATTGTTGATGCGGTAAGCAGGCACCGAAACGCGGATTGCATTTTCCTGCGTAACAACAGGATAACCCGGTGAGTCCATGTACATCGGCATATCCGGCGCTGTGGTTGGCTTGGTGATCTTGTCAGCTTTCTTATATTCTTTTACCGAAAGTCCACCCTTCACACGCTCATCCTTGACCAGCACCACCCAATGCGGATGCCAGACAATTCCGTCATTGTCAAACTTACCATCGGCATTTTCATCCCAAAGCGGACTGTCGTCAAAATCCGGGTGGGAAGTAAGTGCAAGTGCCACAATGCCCTCAGTGGGACTGAAACCAATATCTTCCGCTTTCAGTGTAGTAGGAAAAACGTAGCCCAGCACAGGTGCCATATCCAGTTTACCGACAGGCGTAGGGACCGTCTTACCGGCTTTCCCTTCCACAATGATCTCAAATTCAAGGGATCCGAATTTCTTATTATGGATTACCTGCGCTGATTTAATCTTAAAATCTTTCGAATCTTCAAATTTCTTACAATGCTCGCAGGCATTGGCAGCTGTAAATGCGAATAATGCCGCAAGGATAAAAATGGTCGTTTTCATTTTCTGTGATGTTTTTTGGGAAATGAGATATACCGGCAGGGTCGCTGCCGGCGTGTTTTTCAGCCTTTCACGTCTGCCAGGGAAGCCCCAAAATTGATATGCAGCACATTGCCGTTTGGGGTTACCAATGCGGGTACGGAAGTGATCCCGGCAGCTTCCGCCTCTCCGATCCGGCTGCGGTCTTCACCAATATTTACAATATCCACCTGATCCTGACCGATCAGATTGACGATGTCATGTTCTGCACTTACGCATACCGGGCAGCCGGCGTGATAAAAAATGGACTTGCTCATTGTATTATGATTTGAATCGCTGTGGCACCATTGCCGATTCAAACTTAGTAAGGAGTCCTAACGATGCTGGCTGGACCATTTTCATTTAAAAATACTGGCCTACCTGCACCTAATCACGCAGCATGGAACTTGGTGGACTGACTTGCAAGACATACCGCTATCCTTAGTAACATTGTGGAACTATTGTACTTTTGGACCAGCAATCTGACAATTAATCCATAAATATCCCTGGTCCAATGCTGCGCCCCTGGAAACTTGAAATCCGTATTGATCATCAACTGGAAAAAGCGGTGTACCTGCAAATTGCGGATGCGATTATTTCAGACATTCAGCTTGGAAGATTAAAAATCGGTGAAGCACTGCCGGGAAGCCGGAACCTCGCGGAAATGCTGGGAGTAAACCGCAATACGATCTTGGAGGCACTCAATGTGCTGCTGAATGAAGAATGGATTATTTCGAAGGAGCGAAAGGGAACTTTCGTAGCGGAAACTTTGCCTGATTTTTCCAATCAGAGAAAAACCGACGACGCTCCACCCCATGCAGCCCTGACTAAAAAGCAGTTCCGGATCACGTCTGATGACGGCTACCCCGACAGCAAGATTGCACCGGTCACCGAGCTGGCGCGTGCTTATCGACAGATCTTCAACCGGAATGCGCGCTGGCAAATGATGGGTTACAGTAATGAATATGGCAATGCCGATTTTATTGATGCGCTTGTGCAAATGCTTAACCATCAGCGGGGAATGAAGGTGCGTAACAATGCGCTATGCGTAACCCGCGGCAGTCAGATGGCGATGTACCTGGCGGCTCAGTGTTTGTGTAAAAAAGGCGATTTGGTAATGGTGGAGAGTCCGGGTTACCAGCCGGCATGGAAAGCGTTTGAAGCCGCCGGAGCTACATTACTGCCGGTTAGGGTGGATCAAGAAGGATTGATGATCAGCGATGTGATGGCACATTTAAAATCCAGCCGAAAGATCAGGGCCATTTACACGACGCCTCACCACCAGTATCCGACTACCGTCACACTAAACCTGCAACGAAGATTAGAGCTGATCCGGCTTTCGAATGAATACGGGTTCACCATTATTGAGGATGATTATGATAATGAATTTCATTTTGGCTATCGCCCGGTTTTGCCTATTTCGAGCTTCAAAGAACTGAAAAGTTACGTCTACATCGGCACGATGAGCAAGGTGGTCGCACCGGCATTGCGGATCGGCTACCTGGCATCCAGCGATCCTAATTTGATGGAGCAGATTGGCTCACTCCGCAAGATTATTGATGTGCAGGGCGACGGGATTATGGAACAGGCTGTATTGCAGCTGATCAATGACGGGACGATCAAAAGGCACATCAGGAAAGCGACGGGGTATTATAAAGCAAAACGCGATTTCACCGTATGGCTGTTGAAAATTCATTTGAAGGATAAAGCAAACTTTACCATTCCGGAAGGTGGACTTGCATTCTGGATCGAACCCAGGCAAATTCTTGACTGGTCAGAAATAAGCCGCAAAATGGCAAGTAGCGGAATTAAGATCCTTACACCCGACCATTTTGGAAACGATCCGTCAATTAATGGAATCCGGGTTGGATATGGATCTCTATCCGAGAAAGAATTAAAAGAAGTTGTAATGCTTTTAGCAACTCACTTTTAATTCTTTCTCGGATAAACAGTTGAAAGTAGTAAAATGATACTAGTTATTAGGGCGTATATGAGTGGATCTTATTCCCATATTTTTGCATGAAAATTTAAACACAGGAGTTTAAAGTCAAGACTCAGGAGTTAGAATTGATTTAGCTAAACAACAATGCTCCTAATTTTCAATATTACTTTGCAAAAGTCCGAATATAGCTTAGTGCATTTGTCCAGCTAACATTAGGGTAATGTTGATTTGCAAGATGTGTATGGTGCGTGGAGAACATAGAGTACATGTATTGTGCCTGCTGCCATTTTGCATAAAGCTCATTTTCGCCAGCCGGATTTTCCGCCCTTTGTTTTTTGATAAATTGAGCAAAATCTTCAAGGCTGGATAGTTGATAAATTTTGAACTGCTGACCGGTGGTTGTTTCCAAAGCAGCATGCAATTCATTTGGACTTATTTGAAAACTCGCAATTTGCAAGTCTCTGGGTGCACGATCGTCCAGAGCTGCTTCGGCCGTAAAGGCAGCGGTATCGTCCATGGTAGTAAAGTCCAGTTGCCAGTCTGACTTCTCTCCCCAGTATGCGATATTCTTATCTTTCAGGTTCAGGATGGGTGTATTGTATTTCAAAATATCAGCAAATGCACCATTGAAGATAGAAGTGGATTGAATTGGAGTTGTATCCAGGTACGCTTTAAAACGTCTTCTTAAATCAAAATTTCTGTTTTCTCCCGGAACCAAATGATTGTAATCGGTACAAAAATCAGAAGGAATAAATCGCTTCACACCTCCTTGTATTGCAGCATTTAATAGTGTTGTTTGTAAATCAATAATAACATCCTCCAAACCGGCTAATGCTGAAACCACACAATCCTTTTCCTTACAAACTTCCGATAACTCATTGAGACTATTGAAGTTCACCTCAATTACACTTACTGCCATTTTTTTAAGTACCTCAATCTTTTCGACGTTAGTATCAGCGCGCACAATAGCACTGACATCTGCATTTCTATTGACCAACTCCCTGCAAATCCGCTTTCCTAAATTACCTGTCGCACCAGCAACCAATATGCTCTTTCCCATAAATCAGATTAAGTTTTTAGAATCTCCATTACACAAGCCTCGAAAAGGAAGCTTTGAACTTATTAATGTATACATTAAAATATAATGCCTGGTAATTAGGACTCAGTACTGTTAATTTACTGGAAGAAGTTTAATGCTTTTCGTCCTGCAAACAGCGAGGCGATTTACAGTAGCATCTCATATAATAAATCTTCAATAAGCTTGCATTTACAGCAAAGTAGGAGACTCTTAACAATGTGAAGGAAGGTATTGAAACATGCAGGTTACTTTCTGTGACCTGCTAACCCACTATGCCCTAAAGCGAAAAAAAGACCATCTTTGAGGATGGTCTTATGGGTTAATGATTGTGGCGGCTACCTACTTTACCGGGTTTGATCCAGGTATCATCGGCGGTACGGGGCTTAACTTCTCTGTTCGGGATGGGAAGAGGTGTACACCCGTCCAATAGCCACCAACAAGCTCTTTGAGTTCAATGATTGAATGATTGAATTTCGAATGATTGAATAATGCTTTATTCTCTCATTGGGTCACCGCAGCGGCGGGCCGTTCATTCATTCGGTCATGCTTTTTCATGTCATATTGGAAGTAGAAGAGAAAAAGATAAAGATTAAATGTGCAAGCTGTTGGGTAATTAGTACTGCTCAGCTGAATGTGTTTCTACACTTATACCTGCAGCCTATCAACGTCGTAGTCTACAACGACCCTTATGTGGAAGATTCATCTTCGGGCTAGTTTCGCACTTAGATGCTTTCAGCGCTTATCTATTCCCCACATAGCTACCCGGCCATGCTACTGGCGTAACAACCGGCTCACCAGCGGTGGGTCCAACCCGGTCCTCTCGTACTAAGGTCAGCCCCCGTCAATCTTCCTACGCCCACCACAGATAGGGACCGAACTGTCTCACGACGTTCTGAACCCAGCTCGCGTGCCACTTTAATCGGCGAACAGCCGAACCCTTGGGACCTTCTCCAGCCCCAGGATGTGACGAGCCGACATCGAGGTGCCAAACCTCCCCGTCGATGTGAGCTCTTGGGGGAGATCAGCCTGTTATCCCCGGCGTACCTTTTATCCTTTGAGCGATGGCCCTTCCATACAGAACCACCGGATCACTATACCCTGGTTTCCCACCTGCTCGACCCGTCGGTCTTGCAGTCAAGCCTGCTTGTACTATTGCACTCCACACACGGTTACCAAGCGTGTTGAGCAGACCTTTGGAAGCCTCCGTTACACTTTTGGAGGCGACCACCCCAGTCAAACTACCCACCATGCACGGTTCCTGACACAAGTCAGGTTAGATCCCAGGCCAGCGAAGGGTGGTATTTCAACGTTGGCTCCTGAACGCCTGGCGACGCCCATTCACAGCCTCCCACCTATCCTACACATCCCTGACCCGAAAACAATGCAAAGCTATAGTAAAGGTGCACGGGGTCTTTCCGTCCCGTGGCGGGTAAGCGGCATCTTCACCGCTACTACAATTTCACCGAGCTCACGGCC